>CABQNT010000006.1:0-146419 GCA_902465605.1 uncultured Prevotella sp. | reverse complement strand
GTTCAAACCCAGCCATAGGGGATAAGAGCATAATAATGATTCCTAGTGGCAATGACTTTAAGAAAAGTTCCTTAAAGTTACCGTGATGATGATGCTCATGCCCACCGTGCCCGCTGTGGTCATGCCCAGCATGATGTTCTTGATGTTGATTCTTATGGTCTCCATGTTCTTCCGTGCTTATGTGCTCATGTTTTGAATGATCCATGTCGCCATGATTATGGTGACTGTGGGATAAATGTTTGTTGTTATTGTTCATTTTAAATTCCTCCTTATTCTTAATGATGATGTAAATGACATTTGCATTGTCTATGCAATTCCTGAAAAAAGTACACAGTTGATTGAATATTACTGGGACTGTATACCGGTCATTGGATTAAGACCTGAGAGTGTACACACCCAAAACGGGTTAGGTGCCAACTCATATACAAAGGTACATATATTCTCTCGTTTGGCAAAATCCGACTTTGCACAGAAACGATCTGTGGCGTCCCTTTCGGAGTTCGGCTAATTCGCATTTTTTCCGAATAAGGCAAAATATGAGTAAATAATTAGTTACTTACCAAAAAAAAATACTATCTTTATATATCCTATAAATCTCTATGTATATAGATGCAGAAGGCCGCAAATATAAGAGTTACGATGAATATGTAAATTCTCCAGATCTTGATTTGGATTTGATATACGCCAAGCTGTGGAGTGGTGAACGAACGCCACAGAATAAGCAAGAGCGAGAAATAAAAAAGGAGCTGGATGAAATGAAATCTCTTGGAATGAAATTAGAACTTAATTTTGAACGGAATGAAGCGGATGACCTGAACAAGATAATAAACGCCAACCATCAAATTCATTTTTTTCGTTTATTTCGTTGTTGATTTTATCTGCGCTGTTTACAACAACAAAATACATCATTTTTAAATGAAAGAGCCGTGTGAAATACAGAATAAAATGGGTGTAAATGTTTCGTATATTAGAAACTTTTTCTATCTTTGCATGAATAAAGAAACTTCGTATGAGGAACAAACCAAAAGTCATATATCTGGAAGATGCGCTGGATTTTATTGAGAGTCTACCAACATCGGCAGGAGACAAACTACTCGAAATCGTCAAACGTATTGAGGGTGGCGAAAAAAATTCCAAGCTGTTCAAAAAACTGGATAACAGCGACATTTGGGAGTTTAGAAGTCTTTACAACAAGATTGCTTATCGATTGTTTGCCTTTTGGGACACGAAAGAAGAAACGTTGGTGATAGCAACGCATGGCATCATCAAAAAAACACAGAAGACGCCACCAAAAGAAATTGTTAAGGCGGAAAGAATTAGGCTGGAGTATTTCAAGGATAAAGGAGAAAAGATATGAAACAAGTAGGAAAATTCAAGACGTACACTTCTGATGAAGTTCTTGATCGGCACTTCGGAAAAATAGGTACGCCAAGACGTGATGAGTTCGAACAAAGAGTGGCAGCGTCGATTCATGCCTATAAGTTAGGCGAAGCCATTAAGAAAGCCAGGATTGAACAGAACCTCACCCAAGAGGAATTGGGTGAGCGCATCGGGGTGAAGCGCGCTCAGATTTCAAGGCTGGAAAAAGGTTACAGTATCAGCATTCCAACCATGAGCAGGGTGTTCAAGGCTCTTGGCGTGCCAACGGCCTCAATTGATTTAGGGAAAATAGGCAAGGTTGCGCTTTGGTAAGATGGCCATTTGTTCGTAAATGCTTATCTTTGCAGCATGATTTACCCAACGAACTTTGAAAGCAAGATTGGCTTTGACAAGATACGCGAACTGCTGAAGGCGCGCTGCCTCTCCACGCTGGGCAAGGAGCAGGTGGACGCTCTGGCCTTCTGCACCGCCCCCGCCACCATCGGCACGTGGCTCGAGCAGACGCGGGAGATGAGGCGCATACAGCAGGAGGACGAAAACTTTCCACTGCATTATTTCTTCGACATGCGACAGGCCATCGCCCGCATTCGACTGGAGAACACGCACTTGGAGGAAGACGAGCTGTTTGATTTGCGCCGCTCGCTGGAAACTATCATCGCCATCGTGCGCTTTCTGGCCCAGACCGAAGGCGATGATGCCGATGACGCACAAGGCGAAAAACAAGACGAGGGGGAGGACGATGACAGCCATCCCACCCGCTACCGCTACCCCGCCCTGCAACAACTGACGCGCGGCGTGGTGGTGTTTCCGCAACTGTTGCGGCGCATCGACCAGATTCTTGACAAGTTGGGACACATCCGCGACAACGCCTCACCGGCTCTGGCACAGATACGCAGCGAACTGAAACGCACCGAGGGCAGCATCTCGCACACGCTGGCCAGCATTCTGCGCGCCGCCCAAAGCGAGGGCGTGGTCGACAAAGACGTGGCCCCCACCCTGCGCGACGGTCGTTTGGTCATTCCCGTGGCACCAGGACTGAAACGAAAAATCAAGGGCATCGTGCACGACGAGTCGGCCACGGGACGCACCGTGTTCATCGAGCCCACCGAGGTGGTAGAGGCCAACAACCGCATCAGGGAGCTGGAGAGCGAGGAGCGCAAAGAGGTGATTCGCATTCTCTCCGAGGTGACGCGCGAGGTGCGGCCGCACGTCAAAGAGTTGTTGGCGGCCTACGGCATGCTGGCCAAGATCGACTTGGTGCGCGCCAAGGCCGAGTTGGCCAAACTCATCAAGGCCATCGAACCGCAACTACAGTCACAGCCGTACATCGACTGGATTGGCGCCACGCACCCCCTGCTGCGCCTGTCGCTGGAAAAACAGGGCAAACAGGTGGTGCCGCTCGACATCATCCTCACGCCCCAGAAGCGCATGCTCATCATCTCGGGACCCAATGCCGGCGGCAAGTCGGTGTGCCTCAAGACCGTGGGACTGCTGCAATACATGCTGCAATGCGGACTGAGCATCCCCGTTGGCGAACGCTCCAAGGCGGGCATCTTCGAACATCTGATGATCGACATCGGTGACGAACAAAGCATAGAGAACGACCTGAGTACCTACTCGAGCCACCTGCTCAACATGAAGAACATGATGAAGACGGCCAATCCCGGCACCCTGTTGCTCATCGACGAGTTCGGCACCGGCACCGAGCCACAGATAGGTGGCGCCATTGCCGAGGCGGTGCTGGAGCAGTTTTGCGACAAACAGGCATGGGGCGTCATCACCACCCACTACCAGAACCTGAAACATTACGCCGACGCTCACCCCGGTGTGGTTAACGGAGCCATGCTCTACGACCGCCACGAGATGCAAGCCTTGTTCAAGTTGGCCATCGGACAGCCGGGCAGCAGCTTCGCCATCGAGATAGCCCGCAAGACGGGCATCCCCGAAACGGTGATCAGCAAGGCCAGCGACATCGTGGGAACCGACTACATACAAAGCGACAAATACCTTCAGGACATCGTGCGCGACAAGCGCTACTGGGAGAACAAGCGGCAGACCATCCACCAGCGCGAGAAGGACATGGAGAAGACCATCGCACGCTACGAGAACGACATTCGTGAGGTGGAGCAAGAACGCAAGCTGATCATTAAGCGCGCCAAAGAGCAGGCCGACGAACTGTTCAGGCAGAGCAACAAGCGCATTGAGAACGCCATACGCGAGATACGCGAGCAACAGGCTGAGAAAGAGGCCACGCGGCGCATACGAGAAGATTTGAAGGTGTTTGAGCAGGGCATCAAGGCCGACGATTCCCAAGCGCCCAACGGCACCATGAGCGATGAGCAGTTTGCCAAGAAGGTGGAGCAGATGCGGCTTCGCAAAGAACGCAAGGAGAAGCGAAAGGCCGAGAAAGCCAAACAGCAACAGAAGCGACAAGAAGAGGTGCGACAGGCTGCCGACCGCCAGCAACAGCGAAAAGCCATCGCACCGGGCGACCGGGTACGCATCATCGGGCTCACCACTATCGGCACCGTTGAGCAGGTGGAGGGCGACAATGCCACCGTGATCTTCGGCGACATGCGCACCAAGATGCGCGCCAGTAGGTTGGAACATGCCATCGAGCAAAAAGCTCAACCTACGTTGGAAGAACGGTTGGGTGCCGTGAAGATAAGTAAAAAAACACGCGACACCATCGACGAGCACCGCAAGAACTTTCACCAAGACCTGGACGTGCGCGGCATGCGGGGCGACGAGGCCCTGAACGCTGTGCAGTATTTCATCGACGATGCCATACTCATGGGTATGGATCGGGTGCGCATCCTGCACGGCAAGGGCAACGGCATCCTGCGCCAACTCATCCGCGACTACCTCTCGGGCATACCCAACGTAACCGGTTACCGTGACGAGCATGTGCAGTTTGGCGGCGCGGGCATCACTGTGGTGGAATTGTAGAAAACGAAAGACTGATACTGACAATGATTGTTTGCATAGCAGAGAAACCCAGCGTGGCCAAAGACATCGCACGCATCATAGGCGCCCATAGCTCGAAAAACGGTTATATGGAGGGCAATGGCTACCAAGTGACGTGGACCTTCGGACACCTGTGTTGTCTGAAAGAACCCAACGACTACTACGACAACTGGAAACACTGGAGTTTGGCCGCTCTGCCCATGTTGCCGCCAAGATTCGGCATCAAGCTCATCGACGACGAGGGCATCAAACGACAGTTTGCCGTCATCGAACAACTGATGCAGCACGCCGACAGCATCATCAACTGTGGTGACGCAGGGCAAGAGGGTGAGCTGATTCAGCGGTGGGTGATGCAGAAGGCGCAAGCCAAATGCCCCGTGAAGCGGTTATGGATAAGCTCGATGACCGACGAGGCCATACGCGAGGGGTTCAACAAGCTGAAAGAACAATCGGTATACGAACCGCTGTATCTGGCTGGGTTGTCACGTGCCATCGGCGACTGGATATTGGGCATGAACGCCACGCGCCTGTACACCCTGAAATACGGACGCAACCGACAGGTGCTGAGCATCGGGCGGGTGCAGACACCCACCTTGGCGCTGATTGTGAGCAGGCAGAAAGAAATAGACAACTTCAAGCCCGAGACGTATTGGGTGCTGGCCACCATCTATCGCGACACCACGTTTACCGCCACCAAAGGCCGCTTTGACAAGAAAGAGGATGGCGAGGCCGCCTTTAAGACCATTGAGGGTGAACCGTTTACCGTGACCGACGTGCAAAAGAAAAAGGGCACGGAAGCACCGCCGAAGCTCTACGACCTCACCTCGCTGCAGGTAGACTGTAACAAGAAGTTCGGCTATTCGGCTGAGATGACACTCAACCTGATTCAAAGTTTATACGAGAAGAAATACACCACTTATCCGCGTGTGGACACCCAATATCTGTCGGACGACATCTATCCCAAATGTCCGCAAACCATGAACGGACTTTATCAGACCAAGATACAAAGCAAGACGGTGTATGCCGAACTCATCAAGCCGTTGGGCGGAAAGCCGCTGAAGAAGTCGAAAAAGGTGTTCGACTCCTCAAAAGTAACCGACCACCACGCCATCATCCCCACCGGCGTGCCGCCCACGGGACTGTCGAACATGGAAGAAAACGTGTTCGACCTCATCGCCCGACGCTTCATCGCCGTGTTCTATGACGATTGCAAGTTCGCCACCACCACCGTCATGGGAAAGGTGAAAGACATCGAGTTCAAGGCGAGCGGCAAAGAGATATTGGCCCCGGGATGGAGGAACGTGTACGCCAAAAACCAGCAAGAGGACGACGACGCTGACGAGAAGGCTGTCGATGAGGAACGCACCCTGCCCACCTTCACCAAGGGCGAGAGCGGAACACACATCCCCACCCTGACCGAGAAGCAAACCACCCCACCGAAATACTACACCGAGGCCACCCTGCTGCGCGCCATGGAGACGGCGGGAAAGTTTGTTGACGATGAGGAGCTGCGCGCCGCCTTGAAGGAAAACGGCATCGGTCGACCCTCGTCACGCGCTAGCATCATCGAAACGTTGTTCAAGCGCCATTACATCCAGCGCGAACGCAAACGCATCGTAGCGACGCCCTTGGGAATACAACTTATTGACATCATCAAGGAGAAACTACTGACGAGCTGCGAGCTGACGGGCATCTGGGAGAAGAAGCTGCGCGACATCGAACACCAAAAATACGATGCCGCCCAGTTTGTCAACGAACTGAAAACGCAAATCACCACCATCGTGAACGACGTGTTGCGCGACAACAGTCACCCACAATTAGGTGCATCAGACGCGCCGACTAAGTAAAGGCACCGCACCACTTTTCACCAATACAACCCTTCACCAATATAACCCTGCGCTAATATAACCATGCGCCAATATAATCCTGCACCAATATAACCCTGCGCTATCAGCGTGATTATTTAAAAACGGGCTGTAAGCCCAACAGCATATAGCCCAAGGCATCGCCTTGGGTAAGTATGTGAGTAGGTATACGCCCTACAGGGGCAAAAGCATGGGGGAAAGCAAGTGTAACAAAATGATAAACAGACGCTTTTGCCCTTACAGGGCGCAGTTATCCCTATGCATCCAACCCTCAGGGCGTTGCCCTGGGCTATAAGCTTTTGGGCTTACAGCCCGTGCCTACCTCATATCGCTATCCAACGCTACCAAGCAGGGTGTACACCTGGTCAGCTATTTACTCAGTTTTGATGAAACGAGAAGTGTGGTAAATGTGGTTGCAACGGATTCACACGGAATGACACGGGCTGTAAGCCCTTAAGCATACAGCCCGTGCCTACCTCATATCGCTATCCAACGCTACCAAGCTGGGTGTACACCAGGTCAGCTTTTACTCAGTTTTGATGAAACGAGAAGTGTGGTAATTTGTGGTTGCAACGGATCCACACGGAATGACACGGGCTGTAAGCCCAAAAGCATATAGCCCAAGGCATCGCCTTGGGTAAGCAGGTGAGTATGCGTACGCCCTGTAAGGGCAAAAGCAAGCCATTCGTTGAACGCTTGCGTTCGTTATATCGTAAGCATCCAATATTAGCCGACTTTCACACTAACAAATAACCCTTATATGTCTGGCAGCATATAAGGGTTATTTGCTATTTGAAGTTTAAAGGTTATATCTCAACCATCAAATTCGTGTTATTCGTGTCATTCGCAGTGGAATCTTCTCAACTCAATTCGTAGTTTAATCGGTGGACGCCTGCGTTCATTGTCACACAGCCATCAAATTCGTGTGAATTGAACATGGGTGACGCTACGACGAAGACATAAAAATATATGGGCAACGAGCCTTGCGCTCGCTGCCCATATTTTGTAGCATTGAATGAAGCCTACTGCTTACTTCGTGATAACCATCTTCTGGCTCACCGTCTTACCATCCACCTGCATCGAAACGATGTACACACCGTTTGGCAGTTGAGCCTTGAGGCGATTCAGGTCTTCAGGTTGGTTCACATTGGCCACGCGTTCACCCGATACGGTGTACACAACAGCCGGCCCATTCCAGGTTGCCGTCGTTACCCCTTGAATCTCGGTAGGCAAATTGCCGAATGAGGTTGCCGTGGTGTTCACCAACTTAAAGCGGTTGCTATCCACACCTGTATGACGCATGGCGTAGGTGTATGAGGTAACATCCTCACGCAAGTCAACCAACTGACGAGTAGTGTAGTCTACCAACTTCAGATGCTCGTACTGTGGCAGGTTCTTCTTGCGGATGGTCAACGTGTACAACTCGTTGTCGCTACCCTCTACAGTTATTTGCTGCTGTGTGAGGTCGGCAGTTGCGTTCACCTGCATCTGTCCATCAATGGTTTGTACATACAGACTGGCAGGTGCACTGGTCAACAGTTTGCGACCATCCCAACCTCGGTCGTAGCGGTCGGTGGTGCCTTCTGCCTCGATGAGCCAAAGCACATCGCTGCTCTTGCTGCTCTCCAAAATCATCTGTACGGCGCCAGGCTCTTTCGTTGTGACCTCAAAAGGTTTCGCCATGGCTGCCCGTTCGTTCTTCACCACACTTTGGTAAGGAATAGTAACTGTTGCAGGAACATCACTCACCTTGGTCTCTGCGTCGGTAAACTTCAGCAAGAAGCCCTGCATGGAAGGTATCGACTTGTAACCAATGGTTGCTGCCGAGTTCTTTGGAACAGCCAGGTAGCCACCTGCTGCCACATGCAAATCTTGCGTTCCATTCGTCGACTTGTTTTCATACCAGTTGTTGAAACTACCCGTATGGTACACATACACCGTAGGATCAACCTCTGCAGGGAAGGTAAGTTGGGCAATATCGATGGCAGCTGTGTAAGAGTTGGCAAAGATATTTTGTCCCAATCCCCAGTGCTTCTCACCCACGTTGGTTGAGGTAGATTTTGCCACCTCCGCAGCCTGGCGTGTCAGCGTCAAGTTATGGTCGCACAAGTTCAACTTACCTGTCAGGGCATATACCTTCGGTGCATCTTGTGTCAGCTGATAGCCCACAAATGGCGACATCGTATTGTCCTTAGCCATCCAGCTCCACTTTTGATAATACTGCTTAGTACTGTTCTTGGCCTCGGAATAGTATTGCAGGTAAGAACCTTTGAATACAGGGCTTGGTACCATTTCCGTCACAGGAATACCAATCTGTTGCCATGTGTAAGGCTCTGCTATTAACGTGCGGCCCTTTGTAGGCGAACCATCAAGTTTGTCCTCAATCTTCAACATCTCCTTGCCTACCTTCTGGCCACGTCCATAGAGTTCTACCGTTGCATATACATCAGACTTGCATGGGTCGGCATACGATACGGCAAACGAACCGCTGGCATCTTTTCCATTCTCGTCGGTCTTGATCACCAACTTCTTGGCATCGCCTGGCTGGTTGTAACCTACTAACGCAGTAGAAACCACCACACTACTCTTCTTCGATACCACAAGAGCCTTGTCCGACTGGTTCTCCAGTGTTCCGATGGTCAGCACCTTGCCCTCTGGCAATACGCAATCGTTCTTGGCTGCGCCTTTCTGTGCAGGGTTCTTGGGACTGGCATTGTTCGATTCAGTGGCAAATACCACGTCCTCACCTTCTCCTGGTACTTTGACCGTCCAGTTGTTTTGATTCTCAAACTTGGTGTCCTCATTACCTACCCATAGGTTTTTCTCCATCGGTCCCGTGCAGTCGCCAACAGTGATGATTACGGTACGCTCACCACCTGGATTTCCCTTACAAGACGTACCCTCTGCAAACCATGTCTTCACCTTATAAGTATAAGTTCCAGGTTGTGTGAATACAGCGTCATAAGTATTACCGACACCTACTTCCTGGTCATCCAGATACCACTTCACATCATACATATAAGTAGATACTGGCAACTCCAAATGGTTGGGAGCCAGTCCCTGACCATAGCATTTCTCTATCCACTCTGCTTTTACATCAGGAATACCTACACTCCCCACATAAACATTCTTCTTCTGAACAGGACAGCCAGATACAGTGCCATAATTGTAAGCTGCCGTAACCTGGTACCAGCCAGCTTCCAGTCCAGTGAAAATATGTTTGGAAGAAGTCGACCCTGTGATGTCTTTTGAAGCCAAAACCGTAGCATCCGGCGTTACGATACCGTTGTTCCAGGTGGCCTTCCTAATTTCGTAGTGCAGTGGATAAGTAGCATTGAAGCCCTCCTTGATACCCACACTGATCATACCCGAAGTAGAGTTTTTATCATCACACATGGCTGCCTGGAACTCAAATGCTCCCTTACCCTCAGTTGGTGCGAAGTCTATCGTGAAGATTTTATTAGAGAACGACTCTTCTGACAAACTTGGACCAGAGCCAGGCACATAGGCATTGGCCATGGCCGAGTACAGCACATTGGCACGCTTCCAAAAACCTATAGAGATTTGCCAACCCTCCTGTGACCGTATGCCCGTAATAGGTGTCTTTTCTTCATAGGGTCCATGAACATTGCTGGATGAGTTATCTGGAGATTTTTCCCAATATTGCCAAGAAATTAAATTAGTTGCATCGTACCATTTCGTTGGTGTGCATGCTGAGATTCCAAAATCAAAACTAACCTGATGATCATTGTTACAACCCATGTCTACACGGATACCATCCTTGTATCCATTCTCGTTACTTGGCTTATAGCGTCGCAAATCAGTATCTTTAATCTCCAATGTGGCAGGCTCTGACATTTGTCCACATTTATCCACATAAATTTTGTATTTCCCTACGGGCAGGTCGCCAATGGTGATGCGTCCTTCCTTACTATTTGCATTTATCACTGGCTGGTACCCCTCTATGCGGATAGGGAAATTCATGGTGTACTGATACTCCTTGTCACTGAGGAAGTCGGTGGCCATGAAGGTGGTAGACTTGCTACCATCAGCCTTTTCGATAGTTACATTCACCTTTTCAGGACTGTTCAGCAGGTCAATCACTGTACCTGCCGTATTGCCATGGATGCCATAGAAGCAAAGCGCATCAAGGGTGTTACTCTTAAGTTGCGGTGACCCTGTAGCCTTGAGTGTCACCTCTTTTGAGAGGTTGGTAAAGATACATCCTGACTTATATACAACACGGTAGGTTCCATCACCATATTTGTTCAAGTCGATGGTGCGTACTGTTCTCTGCCTGCCAAACAAAGATATTCCATCCAAAGGCACGTCAATATTCAAATCCTTCCAAGTGCCATCAGGTTGTTTCTGCTCAACGGTAGCCTTCGTACCTTTAGGGAAATAATATTGGGTAAAACCTTGCCCCCACTTGCTATCGTTCATGGTTACCCAATAATCAATACGATAATTTTTGGTCAGCTGGTTACATTCTGCATCAAAAGTTTGCTCAGCAACAGGATTTAACTTCATGGTTTCACCACCCCACAGAGAATTGCTCTTTTCTCCAAACTTTGATACAAATGTAAAAGGATTATTTGAGTTATTAATAAAAATCTCTTCTCCAGAACATAAGTCCTTATATTTTAATTGGAGATAAGTATTCGAACTTGCATTGACACCCTTAGGCAACTTAAAGACAAGATATTCGGTACCGTCCGAATCCGTGTAACTCTTGTCTTTCACATATTCCATATCTGAAATTTTAGAACTACTCCAACGATACATTTGCAAAGAGGTAATCAAAAGATCCTTTTGGGCTTTCCGAGCCTCCTCGGTACCTCGGTCTATAAACAATCTGACATAGTCATTGATGTTACACCCTGTTCCATCCAAGACTTCGCGGTAAAGACCAACACCATTATATCCCACTCTCGGATTGTTCTCCTTGGTCATGGTTACTTCCACCTGTGCTGCCGACGACGTTTCGGGGCAAACACCATTTTGTGTGTCGGCCACAGATATCTTAACTACATCGCCTTGGGCAAGTCCTTCGACAGTCCAAGTACGTTCAGAGATACTTCCGCCAGAAGTCAGCGTTTCGGGATTTCCACCTGCTGCACGCTTGATTTCTGCTGTGTAATAAAAGGGGCCAACACCATCTTTTACCGTTACCGTTACCTTACCATTGGCAGCTCCACCAGGAGAGCAGTATGGAGCCTGAATCTTTGAGGTCAGGGTTGGACTCGTATAATTTTCCGTAACATTGACAACGGTCACCGTGCCAGCCTTATCCCTCGTTCCATCATGACGGAAATACACATCATACGAGCCTGCGGGAACACCTGCCCATGTCTTGCTCCATGTGTTTCCCTCACCAGCAACAAAGTTGCCGTCATCATCAAGTGTTCCAGTCCCTGTATTAACAATATGGTCAGGGTCGCCCGTCTTACGGATTTCTGCAGAACCATTAATGGTGTTTCCTGCTGTGTTTTTAATAGTCAGCGTCACAGAACCTGCATCGTTGCCACAAATGACATCTACATGGCTAATTTCGTAGGTGTAGCTTTGTGCAAAAGCCGCCACGCCACAGGTGAGCATCATGACGAGCATGAGCAGGCAGCGTTGCCACACTTGAGGTCTATACGACCTCGAAGAAGTAAAATTTTTCATTTCTTTTTTTTTAATTCTCTGAACTTTCATTGTTTTTCAAAGCGTACATGCAACATAGGGCATCAGTCGCCCCAGCCACCATACATGTCGAAGTCGTCTTCGTCGAAGTCGCCTTTCTTTGCTCCAATCGGTTTCATACCCCCACTGTCTTCGCCACTCACTCCTGCATTGGGACCGATTTGCAGGGGTAGCAATAAGATGCTTGGCGTTACATAACTTTTTCTCATAAAATCTATATTTAGTTTAACTTATTTCAAAAATACGACTCAAGAAATTGGAAGAGTCGTGCATATTACGGTGGCAAAGTTATGAAGTTTTGTTAAAATTACCCCCCCCGAAAAGTTAATTAAATGTAATTTATACAAATACGAATAAAATAACACATCATTTGCATGGGTGTTTTTACGAAATCTGAGAGAGAAAAACTGACAGCAAACAGGGCAGCGAGGCAATAAAAACAATTATACCAGCGTTGTCATATCATATATATAAATGTAGACATCACGCATGCACAATCAATACAATCTCACGTTGCTCATCCTCATCACCCTACTGCTGGCCGGCTGTGGTGCGGAACGGAACATGAAGAAGGGCGAACAGTTTTTAGTCATTGGCGAGTATCACGACGCGGCCAGCCAGTTTAAGCAGGCCTATCGCAAGACACCGCCCAAGGAAAGGGACACCCGCGGCCAGCGTGCCAGGAGAATGGCTCTGTGCTATGACCGACTGAACGCTACGCCACAGGCCATCGCCGCCTACCGCAACGTCATCAGATACCGGCAAGACGACATCATGACGCACCTGGGCTTGGCTCGCCAACTGCTCCGGCACGGCGACTACAAACAGGCGGTTGACGAATATCAGTTGGTACTCGACTCGATGCCCGACCATGAGCTGGCCCGCACAGGACTGCTCTCGGCACAGCGTGCCAGTGGATGGAAGGAGGCGGGCAGCCGGTACACGGTGAAGAAGATGAACGTGCTGAACTCGCGACGCGCCGACTATTCGCCCGTGCTCCTGGGCGACGACCACGACCAACTGTACTTCACCTCGACCCGCAACGAGGCCACGGGCAACGAGTTGAGCGGTATCACGGGGTGTAAGCCCGCCGATATTTTTGTATCTGTCAAGGATGACAAAGGCAACTGGGGCAAGCCCGAACCCGTGCAGGGCGGACTGAACACCGATGCCGAGGAGGGTGCATGCGCCTTTAGTCCCGATGGGCGCGAGATGTACCTCACCCAATGTGTGACCGACGCCACCAACCCCCGCTATGCCAAGATCGTAAAATCCAGTAGGGCGGATGCGGCTTGGGGCAAAGCCAACAATTTGGAAATCACCCGCGACACGCTGTCGAGCTACGCCCATCCAGCTATCTCGCCCGACGGACAATGGCTCTACTTCGTCTCGGACATGCCGGGGGGAATGGGCGGAATGGACATCTGGCGCGTGCGCATCACAGCGGCCGGACTGGGTGGTGTGGAGAACCTAGGGGCACCCATCAATACGCCAGGCAACGAGATGTTCCCCACCTTCCGCCCCAACGGCGACCTGTATTTCTCGAGCGATGGCCATCCAGGACTGGGCGGATTGGACATTTACATCGCCCTGCCCAACGCCTCCGCCGAACAAGTGGGCCGGCAAGATTCAACGAAGCAGGGAGAGGCATCGGCCTATCGCCTATTCCATCCTGGCTATCCCCTTAACTCGCAGGGCGACGACTTCGGCATGACGTTCGAGGGGGCGTACAACCGAGGATTCTTCTCATCCAACCGAGGCGACGCACGGGGCTGGGATCACATCTACTGGTTTGAGAATCCGGAGATTGTACAGACCATCAAGGGATGGGTGTACGAGATGGATGGCTACGAACTGCCGGCCGCACAGGTGCGCATCGTGGGCAGCGACGGCACCAACAAGACATTGAGTGTGACCAGCGAGGGGTCGTTTACCTACGTCATCAAGCCGGATGTCGACTATCTGCTGTTGGCCACATGCAAGGGATTTTTGAACCACACCGAAGAGTTGCGCGTGGGCAAGGTGGACGAATCGAAAGAATACACCCTGCAATTCCCGCTGGCCTCCATCACCGTTCCGGTGCTGATAGACAACATCTTCTACGATTTTGACAAGGCCACCCTGCGTCCCGAATCCAAACAGGCGCTCGATGAGCTGGTAAAGCTGCTCAACGAAAATGGCAACGTAACCATCGAGCTGAGCGCACACTGCGACTATAAAGGTTCAAAGGAATACAACAAGCAGTTGGCGCAGCGGCGCGCCGAGTCGGTGGTGCAATACCTCATTGCAGGTGGCATTGCCAAAGACCGCCTGTCGCCCGTGGGCTATGGGAAGGAGAAGCCAAAGGTGGTTCGCAAGAAGCTGGCTGAGCGTTACCCTTGGCTGAAAGAAGACGACGTGCTGACAGAAGCGTTCATCAAGAAGTTGGACCCCGAAAAACAAGAGATATGCAACCAGCTGAACCGCCGCACAGAGTTTAAGGTGCTGCGCACCACCTACGGTTTGTTTGACGAAAAGGGCAACCTGAAAGTGAAGCCCAAACCCCAGAACCACGACAACAACAAGGGGGATGACGGAGGGATATTTATTGAGATTGAGTAGATTTAACTACGAATTACACGAATAACACGAATTTGATGGTTTGCGTTCCTGTACAGTAATTTCATTCGTGGAATTCGTGTAATTCGTAGTTAACAACACAAATCTGTGGTCTTGCATGCTTCTTTCGTGTCTTTCGTGTAATTTGTGTAATTTGTAGTTAACAACACGATTCGTGGTCGCGTCAACTTCTTTCGTGTAATTCGTGTAATTTGTAGTTAACAACACGATTCGTGGTCACATCAGCGGTTGGATTCCACCGCCTGATAAGCACCGAGGAAGACAAAGGTGAGGATGGTGAGATAAATCATGATGGGCGTTTGTATCCCCAGTTCTATGGAAGCTATCCAGCCATTGATGTCGCCCACGAAATTGCTGAACACCGTGCGCAGCTGGTTCAGCGCGTTGCTCATCAGCAGGAAGACCACGCCCAAGAGGCAACAGAAAAACACCCAAATGCGATTGAGGTTGACCAACTGCCGTGGCAGCTTCCGCATCACCTGCTGGGTAAAACCATTGTCGGCGAGCTCGAAAGTATGTTGTGCAAAGAACTGTCTGAGCAGTTCGTCGTCCTTATTTTCCATCATAACCATTTTGTTTTAAATAAGTTGTTAGTTTACCCTTGCCCCTGAACAAGTGCGATTTCACCGTTCCTTCCGCCAACCCCGTGATGTCGGCAATCTTGTCGATAGGCTGTCCCTCCATGAGCTGTAGGGTCACGCAGAGCCGTTCGGTGGGCGTGAGGATGTCCAAGGCATCGTACAGATCCATCTTCAGCTGACTGTCACTCACCGTAGCGTGGCGTGCGGCAACGGCTGGCGAATCCAGTCCTTCGGTCATCTTGTGCTGTCGCGTATAGTCGTAGAACACGTTGTAAGCGATGCGGTAGAGCCAGGTAGAGAATTTCGACTGTCCCCTGTACTGCGCCAACTTGGTGTAAGCCTTGACAAAAGTGTCTTGCGCCAAATCGTCACTCAGCGGTTCATCGCCTAAGGTCTGGCTCAAGAAGAAACGCCGAATGGGCGACTGATACCTCACCACCAGCTGGTCGAAGGCCCGCTTGTCGTGAGAAACAGTCACCTGTCGCACAAGGGTTAAATCGTCGAGGGGGTTCACGCTATTTCAGTTCATCGTGATTTTTAACAGAGGTTTTCGCCATGACGAGCTGTCCGATGCCCAGACATACTATCAGTCCACCAATGCCGATGAGCGTTTCTGATCCCCAGATGCCGAACATCACCATGAGTCCCACGCCGATGGCGACATGGCGGATGCCCGTCTTCCACAGATATTCAGAACTCTGTTTGTCAACCCGCAGCAACTCTTCGGGAATGGGCTGACCGTTCTCCACGGCCTTTTCGGCCAGCGCCACCTTGTCGTTGTGTCGTTTGATGATATGGCGCAGCACCATAATCACGATGATGACTGGCAACAAAATGAAGAACAACACGCTGAATATCACCACGATGACGATGGCCGTAGCCCCGACAGAGCCGCCAAAGTCCCTCAACCTAGAGAGAAATCCTTCAACTACAAAGTCGGAGTCTGCGTCATCCCAGTAAGCGTCGTCATCCACAGCGGCATTGTATCCCGAATCTTCCGCCATCGAGTCAGCGGGAGCGGATGCCACGGAGGTGGTGTCCGAATAGGCCTCAACACCCTGGTTGAGCGAGTCGACCGACGTTGTTACACCCGTTACGGGCTGATGGTGACGGTGATGACCTTGAGCCGTGGCACCGTTGATGCCTATGGCCAGCAACATCAAACATGCTAAAAGATACTGTTTCATATTTTCAATTCTTATTTTTTAATTTTCTGTTTGTTGGACGCAACAGCCATGCTTTTAGTTGCAAAGAAACAAAATTTTTTCTACATTTGCACGAAACAAACAAGCCAATGCATCTTCCCGAAGCATTTGAAACCTACACCCGCGCCCTAATGGGCAACCACTTGTACGATGACCTCGTGCAAGCCTTGCAAGACGAACCCGCTGCTTGCATCCGACTGAACCGCCAGAAATGCCCATCGGCACGGGTTGCCGTGCCCCATGTTCGGGTGCCTTGGTGCGACCAGGGCTATCGCTTGGCATGCCGGCCCGCGTTCACCTTCGACCCACTGCTGCACGCTGGTGCCTACTATGTGCAGGAACCGTCATCGATGTTCTTGTCGGCCGTGCTCAGACAATATGTTCGAGAGCCGGTCAAGATGCTGGATCTGTGTGCCGCCCCCGGTGGAAAGTCAACACTGGCTCGTGCGGAACTGCCCGAGGGAAGCGTGTTGATGTGCAACGAACCAGTGAGAAACCGAGCGCAAGTGCTGGCGGAAAACGTGCAGAAATGGGGACATCCGGACGTGATCGTCACCAACAATTATCCGGCAGATTACCGCAAGGCTGGGCTACGGTTTGACGTGATTCTTTGCGACGCACCATGCTCGGGCGAGGGCATGTTTCGCAAAAACAGCAACGCCATCGACGAATGGAGCGAACAAAATGTGGAGAACTGCGCTCGCCTGCAACGCGAAATCGTGGCTGATGCTTGGGAATGCCTCGAGGCGGGCGGACTGATGATTTATTCTACCTGCACCTTCAACGCCAAAGAGAATGAGGAAAACGTGGCTTGGATATGTAGTGAATTGGGGGCTAAAACCTTATCTATTGACACGGAAACTCATTGGGTTATTGCTCCATCTCCATTGCTTTTAGAAACCCAGGGCAGCAGCCCCATCGGCGATTCGACTTATCTCGCTGAACCTCTGCACGTTTACCGCTTCATTCCCGGTTATCACAATGCCCAAGGAAAGCAAATGGGCGAAGGCCTGTTCATGGCGGTGCTGCGCAAAGATGGGGAGAGAAAGCCAGAGAAGCCTTTGAAGCAGCAACCGAATTTGAGAGGGGCAAAGGGCAGAGAGGCGAAAATCGGCAGCGGCAAGGACAATAATATGGTTCTTGAATGGCTGCTGCAACCCGACTCTTTCTGCTATATATATAAAGGTGACGAGCTGCTGGCCATGCGACCCCCGCTGGTTGGACTATATAAAAAGGCTGCCAGTGAACTGCGCGTGTTGTCTGCCGGCATCTGTCTGGGACAACAGAAAGGCAAGAACTGGATACCTAATGAGTCGCTCGCCTTGTCAACCAGTCTCAATGCGGCGGCCTTTCCAAGGGTGGAACTAAGTTATGCTGATGCTTTGAACTATCTGCGCAGTCAGGCCATCACCCTGCCGGCAGATACGTCGCGGGGTTTCGTTCTCGTGACGTACCGGGGTCTACCGCTGGGCTTCATGAAGAACATCGGCAACCGTGCCAACAACCTCTACCCCAACGAATGGCGCATCAAGAGCCAGTACAACCCCGAGGAAGAGCCACACATCATTGACACTGAATAAAATAAACGAACTATGCAACAATATTTAGACCTGCTACATCGCATCCTCGAAGAAGGAAAGGTGAAGACAGACCGCACCGGAACTGGCACGAAGAGTATATTTGGCCACCAGATGAGGTTCAACTTAGAGGATGGATTCCCCGTGCTGACCACGAAAAAACTGCACCTGAAATCCATCATCTACGAACTGCTGTGGTTTCTCAAAGGAGACACCAACGTGAAATATCTGCAAGAACATGGCGTGAGCATTTGGAACGAGTGGGCGGACGAAAACGGAGATTTGGGTCCCGTGTACGGGCATCAGTGGCGTTCGTGGCCCGACCATCGCGGCGGCACCATCGACCAGATACAAAACGTCGTCGACCTGATTAAGCATCATCCCGACAGTCGCAGAATGCTGGTCACCGCTTGGAACCCTGCCGACATCAGTGAAATGGCACTACCGCCCTGCCACTGCCTGTTTCAGTTTTATGTGGCCGACGGGCGTTTGTCGCTGCAACTGTATCAACGCAGTGCCGACACCTTCTTGGGTGTGCCTTTCAACATCGCCTCGTATGCCCTACTGCTACAAATGATGGCGCAGGTCACAGGACTGAAAGCGGGTGATTTTATCCACACCACGGGCGACACGCACCTGTACCTGAACCACATCGAACAGGCTAAGTTGCAACTCACCCGCACGCCCCGTGACCTGCCGCAGATGAAGTTGAATCCAGACGTGAAGAGTCTTTTCGACTTCCGTTACGAAGACTTTGAACTCCTCAATTACAACCCCTGGCCCCACATCAAGGCAGAGGTGGCGGTGTGAGATAGTTTATATAGTTGACAAGTTCACAAGTTCACGAGTTGACTAGTTGATAGTTTATATAGTTGACAAGTTTACGAGTTGACGAGTTGATGGCTTTTAAGTTTGTGAGTTTTTAAGTTTCTAAGTTTTTGAGTTCACGAGTTGACAGCTTGTCTAATCATATAGTTCAATGTTCAAAGTTCAAAGTTCAAAGTAACTGGCTAACCACTCCCCTCCTTTTGGGGAGGGGCAAGGGGGAGAGGCCCTATTTTTAAAGTAAATATCATGACCATTACCATCATCGCTGCCGTGGCACGCAACCGTGCCATCGGCTATCAGAACAAATTGTTATATTGGTTGCCCAACGATCTGAAACGGTTCAAGGCACTCACCACCGGACACACCGTCATCATGGGGCGGCGCACCTTCGAGTCGCTGCCCAAAGGCGCATTGCCCAACCGGCGCAACATCGTACTGAGTCGCACGCAAACCCATTTTGAGGGTTGCGATAGCTTCGCATCGCTCGATGAAGCACTGGCTCACTGCGCTGCCGACGAGGACATCTACATCATCGGAGGTGCCCATGTCTACCAACAAGCCATCGAGCGGGCTGACCGTCTGTGCCTCACCGAGGTTGACGACGTGCCTGAACAGGCAGACGTGTTCTTTCCTCCTTATGACGACTGGCACGAGATATCACGCGAGGAACATGACACCGACGAGCGCCACGCCCATCGCTACGCCTTCGTTAACTATGTGAAAAAGTAGGGGCGTGATTTATCACGTTCCGCTGTGAATGAAAAATATTAAACGTGTGTGCAGGACGTGATGAATCACGCCCCTTACGCATAAACGCCGCTATTCGAATGGCACGACATCAGCTGTGGTCTTGTTACCGACGATGAGATGATTCATGTTATATTGGATGGTAACCCGCAAGTTTTTCTTATCAAGCTCAAAAGCATCCATGCCCTGTCCAAGCGGTATGAAGGCTGGGACATGTGCTTTGATGTAAGGAGCGGCCGCGGGATTGGCTTTGGCCTCCACTTCGCTGATGGGTAAGCGGATGCCCAAATCGTTCATGCGCCGTCCCTCTGCAATGAAAATCTCTTGGCGCATCAGGTAAATCAGCTCGAGCAGCGCGTCGTGACTTTGACACTGGTCGATTATCTCTGCCGTCACCGACGTACCTGAAACCGTGGGCACGCTCACCACTTGCGGCTTCTTCCGGCTCAACACCAACCCCTCGCGATAAGGTTCACCCGGCGATGCGGCTACAGTGTAGGCGGCTCCATCAGGATATTCCTTGATGCCTCCCACGGCTCGTGTCTTGGCCCAATCTTTCACATCGTGCCGCACGGGACGCGACTTGACCAAACCAAGCAGTTGCTTGAGTTGCGCCTTGCACTTGTCCGTCTCCTTTTTGGCCAGCAAGGCTTCGGCCATGATGAGGTAGTTCTCCTCTGCCTTGGCAATGCTGATGGGACTCTCATAGGTGGACGTGAGCTGCACATATTTGGGATTGAGAAAGTTAAGACGCGGCAATGGCTGATACAGGGCTTTCCAGATGTCATCCTGCATCGCATTAAACACACTGTTTGAGCCATCAAACTGCACCTGCCACAGCAGATTGTCGCACAGCTTCAACGCCTTGCCGCTCTCCTCCAACGCCTCGTCTACCTTGCCCAGGCGGTAATAGGCGCGCGCTTTGAGCGTATGAACTAACGACCGAAGCGTGTCGTTTTCAGCATATTTCTCACTTTCTCCCAGCGATTGCAGCGCCAGTTGCAACAGCTCTTGCCAGGTTTTCACCGCACCTCGCTCGCTCACCGGCAGGGCCATGAAGTTCTCGCCGCCGAGCAAAAAGCCATAAGCCTTGATGGTATGAAGTTTGAACAGCTGCGCCTTCGTGACGTTCTTGTCATACTTGCTCACCTTGTCAAAGGCGAAATCGGCCGTGGCGCGCAACTGCTGCACGGCTCGCTCCAAGCCATTCACATCAGGATCGTTGTACAATATTCTCGGCTCGTCAAAGAGTTTGCTCTCGCGCGTGTAGTTATTGAAATAGTTGTCAGAGATGATTTCGGTCTGCAAGCAGAAGTCACCAACCGTGAGGGCCAATGTCTTCTCGGCTCCGTTCACCCAGGTGTCCATGGCGTTGCCGCCCTGGAGATAACCATCTTCTGTGACGTTAGGATTCTCGATGTCGCCAGGAGCCACCAAGTTACACGAGGCCAACAGCAACGTTCCCCCGATGATGAGGGTATATGATAAGTTTGATTGCATGATTTTACAAATTGAATTTCAGTGAAAAAACATATTGTCTGGGTAACGAATAGGTGGCATAATTCAGTCCTCCCGATGCCACGGCCCCTTGCGAGTGCGCACCCGAGATGACCGCTTCGGGGTCTACGGATGCCGCAGTGAAGTTCAACGGATTGTTGACGCTCATGCTGAACAGCACGCTCTTGACCACTGGCTTTGATCCTTTGAGGTGATAAAGATAGCTCAAGCCAACGTTTCGCACCTTGAAGAAGTCGGCCTTCTCCACGAAATAGTTGGTAAAGTCGAGCCATGCGTCCTTCTGCTTCCTGCCCATGAGTGCCGACTGGGGCACCACATCTTCTTTCAATCCCTTTTGAAAACGGAACTGACGATCGAACGAGTGAACATAACTACCTGTCTGATAGTCACCGCTCATCCACAGACTACAGTTTTTATAGTGAACATCCAACGACACGTTGCCATAGCATGTTGGGATAGTAGAACCCAAATCTTGCATGCGCAGCACCTCCTTGAGGGTGCCATCGGCATTGAGAACGGCCTTGTTGCCACGCAAGAAGCCCACGGGCTTACCCTCCTCCACTGCCGTCTGAATGGTTTCGGGACCGAACCCGCCAATGCTGAACGGCACCGTTCCACCTGCGCTTAATACGCGGTTGCGGTTGGTATTGACTGCCGTGCGCAGGGTGGCCTGCCAATCTTTGGTACGCACGATGTTGAGAGCAAGCGCCATCTCAACGCCCAGGTTACTGATTTCGCCAATGTTGGCCAAGTAACTGGCCGCGCGTCCGGCTGATGGTAAGGTGGGAACCGTGAACAACGCACCCTTGGTAACGGAGTGATAGTAGGTGAATGAGAGCGTGGCGACATCATGGAGGAAAGATGATTCGAAACCCACCTCGAACGAATGTTTCTTCTCGGGTCCCAAGTCGGGATTGCCAAACTGCCCGAACGTGCCAGCCTGCTTGCCTTGATAGCCCGTCACGGAGATGGTGCGCTGATAGGCGAATGGTGGCGGATAGCTGCCCGCGACACCGTAGTTGCAGAACACGCGCAGCATGGACAGCATGCCACTGCTGACCAATGAGGCGAGGAAAGGCTCGTCACTCATCACGTAAGACAGGCCGAGCTTGGGATAAAACTGCCACTTCACATTGTCACCAAATGCGGTGTTGTAGTCAATACGCGCACCTAAATCAACGTAATATTTATTGAACAGCCCAATGTTGTCCTGCGCGTAAAAGCCGTAGCTGTGCAGGAAGTTGAGCCACTCGTCGGCCTGAACGGAACCGGCACCGCTCATCACCTTGGCCCCATCGCGCACGTTGGTACCGCGATAGATGGCCTGACGGTCATGCGTGTTGAAATATTGGAAACCGGCTGTAAGCACGTTGCTCAACCGGTTGGCATGGTAAAACTTGTACTGTGCGTTGATGTCGGCGGTGAGTCCGAAGTAATTGCGGTCGAAATTGTTGACGCGCCCGGCATCCGTCGTACCCACATGCTTCTCACCAATATGAATGAGATACTCGTTGGTCACGATTTCCTTGTTGTTGTTAGCTCGATAGTCAATTCCAAAAACGCCTTTAACGGTGAGTTGGGGCAATGGCTTGTAAAGCAAGGTGTGCGATGTTTGGAAATGTTTGGTCGACTCGCGATAGTGCTGCAAAGCCTCGGCTTTGTCCACAAAGGCACGCATCTTCTCAAACGTTTCACCATCGGCAGCATCGATGTCGGCCGGATATCTCTGTTCATGGCCATTGGCATCGGTAAACTTGAAGCGGCTGGAAGCACTGCCCTCCGTGAACCATAGTCCCGTATAGAAACCCTGATTGCCATTGCGGCTGCGGTTATAATCATCGGCCACAAAGCCAAATGAGTTCTGATACTCCAGTTGGGTGGTGAGCTGAGCGCGCGAACCAAAACGCAGGTCATAACGTTTGTGGGCATTGTTGTTATGTATCACCACACCCGTGTTTTCCATCATGTTGGCACCCAGGCTATACCCATACTTGCAGTTTCCGCCGGCAAGCGACAGCCGGTAACGCTGTTCGAAACCCGTCTGGTTGAGCAAATCGGCCGTGCGACGGAAGTGATAAAACTGCGTGGTGGCCCTGTCCCATCCCATGTCTACGGACGCGGAAGCGTGAAAACCATCCGAGCTTCCCTTCTTCGTGAAGATTTGTATCACCCCATTGGCCGCATCAGAACCATAGAGCGTGGTGGCCGCACCACCGCTCACATATTCTATATGGTCGATGTTCTCCATGGAAATATCGCTCAGCGCGCTCGATGCCGCCATCTCACCCATGGGCATGTCGCCAATGGTGTAAGGCTGGGCGCCATAACCTTTCTTGGAATAATTGAGAATGGCACCGGTGTTGAGGTTGTCGGTGCGAACGCCATCGATGTAGATGATGGGGGTAGAATTAGAAAACGCCGAGGACAATCCTCGGGCTTTGATGACAGAGGTGCTGCCGGGTTGTGCACCTGAGAGTGAAAACTGAACCCCGGGGATGGCGTTGCGCAGCATTTCGTCCATGCGCCCCACGGTCAACTTCTGCAAGTCTTTACCTGAAATCTTGGTGACGTTCGAAGATAATCTTCGACGTTCAATCGCTCCGCCCTGCCCCGTCACCACTACTTCGTCAAGACTGATGGGCGAATTGAACCTCATCGTGTCTACCATCTCTACATGCACATTGGCATGATCGTCATCCGTCACCATCATCGCCCTTGTGCCAGGATTTGCAAATGCGGGCATGTGGGCCAATGATTGAAAAGCAACCAATGATGTTATCGTCAACAAATTGGCTTCTCTTTTTAAATGAATCATTATGTGTAAAATCTTTTACATTAAAAACTAACGGCTGCAAAGGTAAAAATATCCTATGAATCTGTCAAAAACTAAAGGGAAATATCATGACAGAAACAGATTTTTATAAAAAAAGCGAATAACCTTTTGTTAGTATACAAAAAAAGTATACTTTTGCAGTGTCGTCGTTATCAACGAGGCGGCAAACAGGGGTATAGCCCAGATGGTTTAGAGCGCTGCAGTCACATTGCAGAGGTCATCGGTTCGAGCCCGATTATCCCTACCCTCTCAAAAAAGGTTCAAGAAAACAAATTTCTGTTTTTCTTGAACCTTTTTTATTTTTTCCAGTTGCCTGGCTGCCACTTTCTTTCGACACCCTTTGACGAATGCCTTTCAGGCGGAGCATGATGAATCACGCCCCTTCCATTTTCATTTCACCATTCTTTTTTAGAAGCTCTAATGCGGAAAGTGCATTACAGCTTAATGCTCTTTTTCTTAGCTTTGCTCTCGTTATTCATTCTGTCAAGCGCAGTAACCACGTATCGATATTTGGTTTTGCCATCGACATAAGGCAGTTTATACATCGTTTCCGAAGTGATGGCGACAATCTTGGAAGGATTGTCCAAGTTGACACGCTCTCCCTTGTTGAAACGGTAAACCACATACTTTGTTGCTACGTCATCCCAATCTTTACCACGAGGTTGTGTCCAAAACAGGATATAGCCGTCGCTTGTCCATACGGGCTTTACCTTTCGAGGTTTCTTTGGGCGCTTGCCATCAATAAACGGCATCTCGGGTTGCAAGGCTGGGTACTTCCAATAATAGTTGCGAAGAGCCGTTCCGTAGTTACCTACATTATCCACCACAGCCTTGGCATACCACAAAACAGTTCCCTTCACATTCGACATCTGATCGTGCAGGCGGAATTTTGCCGGTAGTTGATTGCTGTTGGGGTTTTGTAGGTCGGCATACTTCGCTGTACGATCCACACTCTCGCCAATATATAAAGGTCGGTTACCGGCATAACGGTTCCACCACCTGATGAGCGTGTCATAATCGGCCGTTGGGTGACCGATTTGCCAATATAACTGCGGAACGCAATAATCTACCCAACCCTTGTTCACCCACAACAAGACATCGGCATAAAGATCATCATAATTCTGTAGCCCTCGGGTGTTGCTGCCAAGTGTTGGATCATTCTTCTTGTTGCGGTAAATACCAAAGGGCGAAACGCCAAATTTCACCCAAGGCTTACGCTGGTGTATCTTTTCTCCCAACTCTTTGATGAACAAGTTGACGTTATAGCGACGCCAGTCATTGACGTTCTTCAATCCATTATTATAGAGTTGGAATTCGCGACCGTCGGGAATGACTTCACCAGGAGCTGGATAAGGATAGAAATAATCGTCGATATGCAAACCATCTACATCATAGCGGCGCACAATGTCGTCTACCACCTTATAAATATATTCCCTGTTGGCTGGGTCGCCCGGGTTGAGAATAAACTGTCCGGCATACGAAAATACCTTGCCAGGTTGCTTGATGGCAATATGATTGCCGGCCAGAGCGGAAGTACTCTTGGTTTTGGCACGATAAGGATTAATCCATGCGTGCAATTCCATCCCGCGCTGATGACACTGCTCTATCATCCATTGCAGAGGATCCCAAAAAGGGTATGGCGCTTGTCCTTGCACGCCTGTCAAGAAACGACTCCATGGTTCATAACTACTTTGATAGAGCGCATCGCACTCGGCCCTGACTTGGAAGATGATGGCATTGACACCATCCTTCTGCAATTCATCTAATTGATAACTCAACGTACGTTGCATGTTGGCCGTTCCCATTCCTTCGAACTGGCCATTTACACACTGTATCCAAGCCCCTCGAAACTCACGTTTTTTCAGATTATCGGCCTTACTTGCCAACAAGTTACTACATACCACGAATAAGAGCAACACTCTTATCTTGGTTAAAAATTTATTCATATCTACTTTTTTTTTGCAAAGATAGTGCAAGCCGAAGACAAAGAAAGCTTGTTTTCTTTGTTGAGGCGAAGCCTATCTTTTGCAAAGATAGTGGTTGTTGGCTGAACTGCCAAATATATTTGACAGAACGAGCCTCCCCGAAGAATTATCTGATGGTCGCCGCATATTTGCCTAATAATGATTATCTTTGCAGAAAGAACGTAAGAATATGGAAATTAAGAAGGCCGAATTCCTCATATCATCGCCAACCTTAGACAAATGTCCCAAAGACAATCGGATAGAATATGCATTCATCGGACGCTCGAATGTAGGGAAATCCAGTCTTATCAACATGCTTTGCAACCACAAAGGACTGTCCAAAACATCATCCACACCGGGCAAGACCCTTCTCATCAATCACTTCTTGATCAACGATGAGTGGTACTTGGTTGACCTACCAGGCTACGGATTTGCCAAGAGATCCAAGAAGGTGCAGGCGGATATTGAGAAAATGATTAACACCTACATTCTGCAACGAGAGCAGTTGGTCAACCTGTTCGTGCTGATTGACGTGCGTCACGAGCAACAAAAGATAGACCGTGCGTTCATCGATTGGTTAGGAGAAAACGAGATTCCCTTCACCATTGTGTTCACCAAAGCTGACAAACTGGGCACGCTGAAGGCGAAAGCCAATGCAGCCCAGTGGATGGAACAATTAAAAGATGCATGGGAAGAACTGCCACCTTACTTTATTACGAGTTCGGAAAAACGAACAGGCCGCGAAGAGTTGTTGGCTTATATCGATGAAATAAACCAATCACTTCTGTAAACATGGCTGGACCAATACCTTATTTAGACGTTCAGAATCTAACGAAATCTTTCGGCGACCTTGTTTTATTCAACAACATCTCCTTCTCCGTTGCCGAAGGTCAGCGCATCGGTCTCATCGCCCAGAATGGCACCGGCAAGTCTACCCTGCTGTCGGTTCTTACCGGTAAGGAAGGCAAGGACGGTGGCGAGATTATCATGAAGAAAGATCTCAAGATTGGCTATCTTGAACAGAAGACCCAGTTTGATGAAAACGAATCGGTGTTAGACGCTTGCTTTAATCATCAAGGCGATCCGCAGAAAGTGTTAAAGGCCAAGCAAATACTAACGATGTTGCACATTGATGATCTTGACCAACCCATAGGACAACTGAGTGGTGGACAGCAAAAGCGGGTGGCTTTGGCGAACGTCCTGATTACAGAACCCGAACTGTTCATCCTCGATGAGCCAACCAACCACTTGGATTTGGAAATGGTAGAGTGGCTCGAAAGCTACCTGTCGCGGGGCAACAAGACGCTGCTGATGGTGACGCACGACCGCTTTTTCTTGGACCGCGTGTGCAATTCGATTCTTGAATTAGACGACCGAAGCATCTACGCATACCGCGGTAATTACAGTTATTATCTGGAAAAGCGCCAAGAACGCATCGAAAACAAGCGGGCGGAGGTGGCGCGGGCCAACAACTTGTATCGCACCGAACTGGAATGGATGCGGCGCATGCCACAGGCTCGCGGACACAAGGCGCGCTATCGTGAAGAGGCCTTCTACGAACTGCAACAGGTAGCCAAACAAAAGGTTGAGGAAAGACAAATCAGACTGAAATCGAGCAACGTGTATATCGGTTCCAAGATTTTCGAGTGTCAATATGTATCGAAGGCTTGGGGCGACAAAGTGATACTGAAAGACTTTTATTACAACTTTGCCAGATTTGAGAAATTAGGCATCATCGGCAACAACGGAACTGGGAAGTCAACGTTCATCAAGCTGTTAATGGGGCTCGTTGAAACCGACAGCGGGAAGTTCGACATCGGTGAAACCGTTCGCTTTGGCTACTTCTCGCAAGAAGGATTACAGTTTGACGAACAGCAAAAAGTGATTGATGTGGTCAGTGACGTTGCCGAGAACATCAATCTGGGTGGCGGCAAAAGCATGACGGCATCGCAGCTGCTGCAACACTTCTTGTTCACGCCCGAGCAGCAACACAACTTTGTTTACAAACTCAGTGGTGGCGAATTGCGCAAGTTATACCTTTGCACTGTGTTGATGAAAAACCCCAATTTCCTGGTGCTTGATGAGCCTACGAACGATTTAGACATTCAAACATTGCAGGTGCTGGAAGACTATTTGCAAGACTTTCCCGGGTGCGTAATCGTCATCAGTCACGACAGGTATTTCATGGACAAGGTAGTTGACCACATCTTAGTGTTCAAGGGTGAGGGCGAAATTCAAGACTTCCCCGGCAATTACACGCAATTCAGAGAGTGGAACAGCCTGAAATCCGTTGAGCAGAAACCAGAAGAAAAGAAGGAGAAACCTGCCGCAAAGGATTACAGAAACAACGAAAAGAAAAAGCTCTCTTATAAAGAAAAACGTGAGTTTGAAGCTTTGGATGAGGACATTACAAAGCTGGAGCAACAGATTAAGGACTTGGAAGAAGAGATATGCAGCGGAAATTTGACCGTTGAAGACCTCACGGCCAAGAGCATGCTGCTGCCCACCTTAAAAGAAGAGCTGGATGAAAAAAGCATGAGATGGCTCGAATTATCCGAACTGTCCTAAGAGTATGGCTCGACACTCCCGCCCCACTCTACTTACTTTTGTCACTTTTTCACGAAAAGGATGTAAAACATCGATAACCAACCATGTCTTTTTCTGGTTGGTTAACGCGACACCCTACGGGCTGCAAGTCCTAAAAACTTTTCGGCCTAGGGTAACACCCTGGGATTGAATGCGTTGAAAAAGCTATGACCTACGGGGGCAAAAGCAATCGAAATACAATGATAACCGATTGCTTTTGCCCCTTTAGAGCATACATATTATCACACGTTTACTTAGGGCGTTGCCTTGGGCTAAAAGTTTTTGGGCTTGCAGCCCGTATCGTTCCCCTATCTTTTCCACAAAATGTGGTATGAGATAGATCAGAAGACGAACAAGAAAGAATGGTATAGTTGGGCAGCCATCACATAGACCACCAGCCAGGGAGAGAGCCAGCTTATCCCGGCTGACAAAGCATTAAAAATATCAGTAAGCGAACGAAAAGTACCGCTTAACAGTCCAAAGGTGACGGATGCCACACAACCCATGAAACATACTATCGGAAAGACACTTTGAGAAAAACTACTTGGAAACAAATGACCGGTCACGCTCAGCAGGATGGCTTGGGGCATGAGTGTCAACAAACCAATAATCCCTGCGAAGATCACCAGTTCGAGCAAGACCAACTTTAGTGCGAAACGTTGTCGATATTCCTTCCTGGCAGAATGTGTAAAAGCCTTAGACAGCCCGCTTTGTTTCAATGCGCCCAGCGTCATTCCCGCAAGAATGAGCCAGACGAGCAAGGGAGAGGCGAGGTTGTAAGTGAACTGACCGAAAAACCATCTGATTCCCTCGCTGCTCAACAACGAACGCACAGGCGACATGGGCATCGTGGCTGTGATGAACCACGACACCAGTATGAGCAGAATTTGTACAATTCCTAAGCTGAACGTAACGATGGCGAAGGCCTTACTCTTCATCGGCTTGCAAATTATCAATGTCAAGCACTCTCAATTCAATGGCTCTGACTACCAGTCGGGTGGCATTGATTCCAATTCCGCTGTTTCCATTGGGAAAGAACTTTTGTATCAACTCGTTCTGTCGTTTTTCCAAACTTTTTACGCCAAAGGGCATCCCTCGCAAGTTCGTAATCTGCTCCTTGGTATAGCCCAAGGCCAGATGACGGAGGAAACGCTCATCGTATTCGTCAATCTCATAATTCACAAGCGCCTCTTGCCGCATCAGTTGGTTATGGATGCTTAACTTGAAGCGATCCACTATTTTTTTCAATATCGGCTGATTGAACACCATGCGTTTGCCGGCCATCACACTGCCAACATCGCCACGCGTAAGCAGTTCACCACTCTTCAAGATGATGCCATCGCAACCCGCGTCCAGCACGTCGACCCATAATTTTTCGTTCAGTATCTCGCCTGTAAAAATCAAAACCTTCACCTGCGGATAGCTTTGTTTCGTTTGCCTGCATATCTCAACGCCAACGGTCGTGGAGCCACCAAGTCCCAAGTCTAACAAAACCAAATCAGGTACTTGCTGCTTGATCAAGCGCCAATACTCTTGTTCGTTTTCGGCCGTGCCAATGATTTCGGCTTCAGGAATCTCGTTTTTAAAGATGCCCTCGGTACCCTTCAGTTCCAAAGGAACATCCTCTACTATGATAATTTTAAATTCTTCCATATCGTTTTCGTTAAGGTGATATTAATGTTTATTCGTCCTGTCTCATCTTTCACAGCCTGGATGCCGCAGCCACGCGCGTTGGTGGCCTCTCCTACCTCACGAACAATCTGCCTGCATAGCATGAACTGCATGTCAACGGTATTAGGCGTAAACAGAGCGGCTACTTGTTCATCGGAGAGATGAAGATTGTTCATCTTCACATGAATAAGGCAATATACAGGGTCTTTGTCTTCAGCAGTCAGCACCAGCTCACCGCCATTTTGCTCTTTCAAAATGTCAAACAGATAGCGCAACATGTCGTCATCCACCTTGACATGATTGTCTATCTGCCGCATGGCCTGCGCACTCAGCAGCATGTACAGGTCTTTGTAATAAGAAGAAAGCTCGCTCAACACCGGAAGGTTTTCGTCTTTTCCATCTGCCAAAACACCTATTTTAGCAGGATAATACATCGTCTCGTGCTTTAAGGTTGAAAGGCAATTGTCCAACACGCTGTTGCTGATGTGCAACTGGTCGTTTTCGTAACTCGTTCTTCGCAATTCGTCTTGAGCCAGTTCCATACTGGTTGTCTGCACTTCCTCCACATGAATGCGATCTCGTAACGCATCCATGATTTGCTCGACGATGGCATTAAGCTTGGTAAATCGGGTATTCAACATTCTGCGGTTGAACGTCCAAAGCGTCTGTATCTTCTGTAATTTCTCCTGGGCGGTTGCCTCACTCAACAAGGTTTGATTGATTTCCTGGATTCGATCAACGCTGAACCGATAATACACCCGATGTCGATCATACAAAAAATAATAGGCGGGGAATATCAGCATGAATATCAATGAAAGGATGACGAGGGCCACATTCTTATTGACTTCTGAACGTTGCATCATTTGAACGTACGTGCCTAACGTACTGTCTGCACTGCGTTCGCGGAACAACTGCGTATAAGCCTTGTTGTTATAAGCGTACAAGGCCCATTTGTGCAGGGCCAATGCGGCCACGGCACTTTCGTTTCGGATGCCAAGGATGACATTGTAATTGGTTGGAATGCTATCGTATAACCATTTAATTTCTGCTGGCAATGCGGTACTGTTTGACATGATGATCATCGTATCTACGCCATGCGGTCTGCATGTTCGGTAATGGCGATTGAGATAATACAGGCAACTGTCAGCAAACAACAGGGCTTTCTGATAAGTTCCTTGGATGTTGCTGAAGTAAGCACTATCGGCAAAAGCAGTGGCTTGCGGGATGAACTCACCCTGCACCACCTCCGCTTGACCAATCGGATGAGGCGTGTGCGGCACACTTCCCGACTCACCTGCGTTTACGTTCATGAAACACGAACCCACCATGCAAAGCACCGCAATGGTACGTGCCACTCCCTTCGGCAGCCTAAAGGAGAACGTGCTGCCCTTGCCTTCTACGCTCTCGGCACGAATAGTGCAGACGTTGAATATCTTACTGGTTTTACGATATCTGTCGATGATTCCTTTGCAATTCATCAACCCGAATCCGTTGCTGATGCGATGCTGCGGAGGGTTGCCGTCAACACTTTCGAGCGTGTGGTCTACAATGGGCTTGTTTACGAACAGGTGTTCAATTTGTTGTTCAGACATGCCAATGCCCGTATCTTCAACCCTAATCTCCACATAGTCGTCACCCTCCTTACTGTCTATCCGAACCTGTCCGCCAGAGGGCGTGAACTTCTTTGCATTGTCAGCCAAGGTATTTAGCATGAACACGGTGAGCGTCTTGTCGGCCTTGACCACAGCTTGGGTGGGCATTACCTGCAAATCGATGCCTTTGATGGAGAAACTCATCCGACTGCGCGACAAGAGGTCAAAGACATCTTGCAACGGAAAACTTTCAATCTTCAAACTCAACACACCTTGCCGCAACTGTATCCAATGGGTCAAAATGCTGTTATAATCATTAATCTGCTCGGCTAACTCCGCGATATAGGTATACCGATCGTCCCTGATGGACTTCGCCTCGGTCTTTTTGGTGAGTTGATGTATTTCGTGCAACATCCGATCAATCAAAGGAATGATGCTGTTGACAAGCGACACTTTGGTTCGTTGTTCGAGGTTACGCTTCTTATTCTTGGAAACGTGCAGTTGCTGCACATGCTTTTCTTCCTCAATCTCTTCAAATTTCTCTTGGTTTTCCTCAAGTGCCTCTTCATTGTCATGTTTCCATTTTTCAAGGGGTTCCATGAGTTTTGTCAGTGTAGAAGCCTGTCGGTCGTTCCTCTTTCTCATGTAGTAGAAGATAAACAACAACAAGCATACGACAACGATGGTGATGATGATGGCCAGAATCATCCGATTCAACTGCTTGGATGACACATCCAATTGTTCAGCGCGGGCCTCCAACTGCCGGTCCTGCCTGGTTCCTTCCTGTATGTCGAGGTATAAATTTCGGTTGTAATCGCTGTTTGGCTTGTCATCTATGGCCGAGTAAGCCAGTGACAATTGCTCCCGGATAGATGCCACCAGGTCGGGGGCTTGGTTGATGGCATGGTTTGTTTCCAATGCGTTGTGTAGACAAATCAAGGCCGACTTGTAATCTTTCAACTCCCAATAACACTCGGCAAGCGTTCGATACGATCCGGCAATTTGATAAACGTCGCCATATTGAATGAATGTTTTCAACGAACGTTGCGCCAAATTTCCAGCCAACAACGAATCGGGCATGTCGTACGGATTGATGAATTGCATGGATGGCAAATTGTCGTGTATCAACTTGTCTCGGTACTTTTTTCTCTGCAAATGCTCGCTCATGGCCTGCATCGAGTTGGCCTCCCAATAGGGATAATGATGCTGCTTGGCCAGCACATAGCATCGTGTAAGATACTCAAACTCGGCTTGGTTGATTTCCTCACGCGTGCCACCGAGGATGATGCCGCCCGCACCAACGTTATACAGGTAATTCAACAGTTGGGAGGTGTCTCGAGCTATCTCGCCGTTGACATTAATTTGGTTGATGGCATCGATTGACAAATCTTCCAAACCCACATAATAAAAATAGGTGGAGGTGGTGAGATAAAATTCGCTTACAGCATAAATCATTCGGCGTTTTTGGTGATCATCCAGGCTGTTGTACTCCTCCTCTATTCGATGCAGACGCCTCATGGCACTCTCTCGATAGACATAAAAGTCCTTGTTTTTGGAGCAACGTTGGCAAAGCCGCATCAACTGAACGTCAGCTACTAACAATTCAATTTGATTGTTGGTCGATTTGCGTACTTCAGACAGCAGCGAATCTGCCTTGGCATATTCCATTCTTGCCATGTGGACAAACGCCAGATGGTTGAGCGCTTCGGCATAGCCATCACCATGTTTGCCAGCCAGTTGCATAGCCCGGTTTGCATACAGCGACGTACTATCCAAATTGCGATAGCGATACTGGTACGCTCTTTCGTTCAGTGCCACCACGTCTTCACCGTGAGGGTCTGAGCAAGCTATCGCACACAAGAGAACGACAAGTGTGAGCAATACCGAATAGATGCGTTTGGTTGTTTCTTGATGACACATGCTTAGGCTGGCAAATAATCTGTCACACAAAGATAACCATTTGCTGTTTGAAAATGAAGAAAAACGAAGGAAAATATTGATTATGCTTAAAATATGCAACTGTGCTTTCGCACAATACAACTATTCTTTGTAATTTTGCATCACATAGACTGCGCCTCAACAAAGTAAGTAAACTTACGTTGTGTTCGGCTTACACGATGATTGCACATATTTTAAATGTGATATGACAGAAAAAATCAGAATCAAGGACATCGCCCAGCGGGCGGGCGTTTCGGTTGGAACGGTTGACAGGGTTTTGCATGGACGCCCCAACGTTTCGCCAACAGCGCGTGAGAAGGTGGAGAAAGCACTCTCGGAGATGAATTATCAACCCAACGTGTATGCCAGTGCCTTGGCGTACAACAAGTCATACACCTTCTATCTCGTCATCCCACAACATGAATCTGAAACTTACTGGGAGGAAATTGAAGAAGGTGCAAAGAAAGCCGTAGAAACCAGACGCGACTTCAATCTCGAGACGAAAACGCTCTATTACGAGCGACTTAAAGAAGAGTCGTTCAAAAAGATGGCAGCCACCTGTTTGCAAGAGAAGCCCGACGGAGTGGTCATCGTTCCGGCAACACTCAACTTGACCAGAGCGTTCACAGACCAATTGCACGAATTGAACATCCCCTTCGTCCTGCTCGACTCGTACATGCCCGAACTGAATCCACTCTCCTTCTTCGGACAAGACTCATTCAAAAGCGGCTATTTCTCGGCAAGGATTCTGATGATGGTAGCCCACCAAGAGAAAAAAATCGTGCTGATGAAGCGCATCAAGGACGGAAAGGTGACCAGCAAACAGCAGGAAAATCGTGAGGTGGGATTCAGACATTACATGTCAGAACACTTTCCCGAGATTGAAATCATCGAGTTGGGCTTGCCCATGAAGGCCACCAAAAAAGATTATGACTTGAGGTTAGAAAAGTTCTTCAATGAGCACCCTCAAATACATCATTGCATCACCTTTGGCTCCAAAGCACACATCGTGGGCGACTTTCTGTTAAGAACCAACAGAAGAAACACCCAAATTATGGGATATGACATGGTGGGTAAAAACGCCGAATGCCTCAGACAGGGCAGCGTGTCGTTCCTGGTCGCTCAGCATGCCTACCAGCAAGGCTACTGCTGCATTGACACGCTGTTCAAAGCCATCGTACTGAAAAAGAAGGTTGAACCCGTAAACTACATGCCGATAGAGTTGTTGACGAAAGAAAACATGGACTTTTATCGTCGCACGCAATTGTAAAAAAAAGAAATCAGCCCTTGCCCATCAGCAACGGCCGCGTTGACCAACAGCTACTGTGGACGCGCCTTGGGGCGACATCAATCAGGTTTCATTCACACGTCATCAAATATGGATATCATCAAACGTAATTTCTTTCGGTTGCTGCGCTCTGGAGCACTCAACGAGTATGTTACGTTAGAGCCCATGACGACCTTCAAATGGAACCGACTGTTTCAGATGGCAGCATCTCAAAACGTGGTGTCCATCGCATTGAAAGGCATCAAGAACCATCAGTATGACACCAACATCCACATTCCGCAAAAGCTGATACTTGGTTTGCAGGAAATGACTGACAAGGATGAACAGGAATGGTTTACCAACCCACATCTCAGCAATCCCACGTTAAACAAGCGTTTAAAAAAAATCAAGCACGACGAGCGACATGCAATTGATACTTCCATGGAAACGCTTCAACTGCTTGACATCATTATCTTTAACGTCAACCACATATTAGCCAAAGGCATCTCCGTCAGAGGCATCATCGAACTGGGTAGCTACTTAAGAACCAGAGGTGACAAGGTTGATTTTGTCAAACTTGAAACCTGGCTCTCCAAACTTCACCTACAGCGCATGGCACAACTGCAGGGAAGCATCCTGATTGTGGTCTTCAATTTTGAGCAAGACGAAATTCCATTTGTAGAGGATGTAGAACGCGACGCCTATCCTCTGATTTTAAGAACCCTGACCCATACAGAAATCGATACGACAAAGGAATGGCATTTCAGAGAAGGCAAAGCAGGATTTGTGCAAAACAACAACAAAGTGCTCCGGCGTAATCTTAGGCGCAGTATGAGATACATTAACTACTCCCCTATCGAAACCTCCAGTCACTTCATCGCAAACTTAGTTCGAAGTTTGTCCGAAATCGAAGAATGATTAGCTTCTTCTTGAAAATTCAGATAAGAAATAAATGAAAGGAGCAAATACATTCGACTATGATTGTTTAATGGAGTTCGGTAATTATCACTCCATGCTTTTTCCCTCCATATACAAAGTTAAGATTACCAGTATTAAATAACGTTTTAATGGGTAACGTGTCTTTTGGATTATCAACATATATGATATTGATAATTCTATACGTCTCTTTGTGAGAATATGTCCACCTTCCTATTTTTTCTTTTAAAAGATTTCTACTAACTTCAGGAATCTTTAAATCAAATTTGACGGTTAAAGTATCTTTAGGATGTATCAATGGCTCTGCATCCAAGTGTGCTTTTACAAGTGTAAGCCAAGAACTGTCCTCAAGAACCTGTATCTGGTATTCTTTTTTCAGTCTAATAGGTTTATTTGATTTATTATGCATCCATAATGATAATTCCTTTCCTATTATTTTGTCTACATGGCTCCTCACTACAATAGAGTCATCATACTTTGTGGAAATACTATCCTTTTGAGAATTTCCCGAAAGACTTTCTTTTTTAACCGTATTTGTAGTACAACTATAAATTACAAATAGCAATATTAACAGGAGAATCATCTTTATGTTCTTATTCATAATTTTCTATTGAATTGTCTTATCAAACTTACCGTTACAATCTCTAGCAACTATTCTTCGATGGTATAACTTCTTAATCCGAATTTCATCCCATGAATAATGTTTTGCGACTCTTCAAACAAGGATGAATGTTTTGTTTGAACACCCTGTCATAAGCTATGAACAGGTTTAAATTCACCTTTTTTTCTATCATAATCGACAGAGTTCCATAAATTGTTAAACTCTTGTTCTGTTATCATTTGAATATTGAATTTTTTGAAGAATTGCAAATCACAGTTTGAATCCACCCAATAACCGTAATTCCTTTCATCGGGCATTTTTACTATTATTTTTCCACTGCTATCAATTCCTATTTCTCGAAAAGGTTCATCGCATTTTTTATCATATTCTAAATACCAAATTGCTACATAGCCTAACTTATCAAAAAAGTCTGGATCGGCATTAAAATATTTGTTTAAAATAAAACATATTCTACTACATAAGTTTTTCTCTTTCATCGTTTGCACTGGGATTTCTTTTTTACGGTGCCGATATTGAAACTTAAAATACAACATAATTACATAAAATTTAAACGTAATAATTTAGCGACGATGTCCCGTGTAGCCACGGTGAAGGCCTATTGTGCTGATCGTCACCGTCTGACTGCCCCACGCATCGTAGGAGGAATCGAAAACCTTCGTGCCATTCTCATCCATAACGCAGAGGATGCTGTCTAATCGTCCATAATTTGTATCTACACTAAAATTTCCTATATAATTGCCGCCGAAATCGGACATGGGATTCAGTAGGTACACCCTAATGTGATTAGCATGTGTAGTGACTTGAAAGTGCTAGTTTCTACACATCATCATTCATATACTAACATGTGAGCGATACCCTCAATTACACCTAATACTAAAGCATAAACTACCAGTCACAATTCCCACAGAAAGCAAGTTTTCGTCTATTCTTGTTGTGATCTTCCACGATAAGGATGCCCTTCACATTGAAAGACTCACCATGGACTTTACTTGTTGTACTGTTAATCGTCACTTTTAAAGTGAATTTTTTATTCTTATACCAAAAAACATCTTTCTTATTGGCCACAAGAGTAAACTCTTCAAGATGACGATTAACCATCATGTAAGCTGTGGTCGTAAGATCGTTCACCATAATGTAGCCTTTATTTCGCACTTTGCCTGGATACTTATAAAAAACACAACAACCACCATCTATCTCTGATAGTATAGAGTCGAAGCTTCCTATTTCAATGCTGACACCCAATTTTATCTCTGCAAAAGATGTGAGAGAATATAGTATTGAAAAACAAGTAATTATAGATAACTTTAAAGTATTCATTTTTTGTATTCGAATAAACGGTTATGGAAGTTCTTCTTGGTTACAGTCCGTCTGTCATAGAGCTTTTTTGCACGGATTTCATCCATTGAATATTTTTTTGCTATATTCCACTTAATGGTATAAAGGTAACAAGTGTCATAGTGACTATATATATATGGGTCAATATAGATAGTTGAATCTGGTAACGCAAAACTGCCGATGATAGCTTTATAAAATGCAATATCTACCTCGTCTGTATCATTCGGCGAAACGACATCCGCAGCTTGCTTACCCCAAAATTGCCAGTTAACAAGAGTGTCTGCCTCCGATAATTCTATTAATAAGGTGTCTTTTGTACAGTTCTTTATATAGAGGGTGGTTTTTCTGTCCATAATACAAGAACTAAATATATCTAAAATCAATAACATCAAAACTATTTTTACCACTATCGATATTTTTTTCATGTGCAATATATTAAAAAAGTTATCTGTCAGAAAGGTAATAAAGATTTCTTGAATAAGAACGATCTACTAACATTTTTTGATGGATAATAAAAATCCAAATGACCTTTAATCTTTATTTCCATTCCAAACCATCTTTCTCCGAAGTATTGCTTTGAAAGATAGTTTGCCCATGTTTCAGTCCAATATTCATCATTCGCTAAAAACAAATCAATTTTCACTACAGATTTTATATCTGCTGAATGTCTTCCATACAATCAACAGAAGGGATATGATGAATTTTGGAATTATCAACCTTCCACAAATCCAACTCATAAAGCATACCCTTCAAATCTACTAAAAGATATGCTGCGACTTCAATATTATCTGTGTCATAAAATTTACAACAAGAGATTACACGACTTCGTTTTCGAGTATATTCTTGCATATAGTCTCTTAAAAGTCCGATACTACCTATTATCTCCTTTGTGAGAGGATAGGCTGCAATATGATTTTTCCAATCACTTTCCAAGTGATAATTAGCTTTATTGACCAAGAATGCAATGAGAGCCATTTCTTCAGAAGTTACTTTTCTGCTATTCTCCATGAATTCTTCCTATATTATAAATGTATTTACCATATATTATTTTTCTTCGTAATACTGTTTTCTTGACGGTACCGATATTGAAACGGTGTTAAAACAGTTAATTTCTACAGTTATTTTTTCTTTGGTCTCCTCAATACTATTCTCAAAGAATCAGTGAGTACTCTTTTATCATTACTCATTATGAAATTTGATGGTAAAACAAATAAGACTAAAGGCTCATAGGGTGCTTGAACTTTATCTTTACGTTCATAGCGTAATTGTACTGAAATTAAACGATTCTTTACGTGTGTATTATTTTTTTTATATGTATTTGTTGCAGAAAAGGGTAATGATTTCCCTATCTTTATATTCTTATCGCAAAATTCTAATTTTAAGGAATCGGGATTCATTACATATTCTCCTTTTAAATCAAAGAGAAGGTAATGCCAGCCACCGAAGTACATACCGCTGACCTTAACCCTACTGTCCTCCGATAGAGAAATGTTATAGCTAAATTTGTTGTTATCTAACGGAAGTATGAATCCCGTATCGCAAGATAGGACAGATAACATAAAAATCATGTAAAGCCCAAGCCATTTAATGTGTCGGCCACCAACTGTAATGATTGACAAAATCTTCATAATAATTCCTTTCATCGACAAAGTTTCCTTTTAATAGTAATGCGTTCAAGCCTTGAATTTCATCATTCGTTAAAAACAAATCATATAATGCACGTGACAGTCAAAACTGATGAGAGCAACAAACAGCAGTTCTACGGACTCATAAGTAGCGTCCCTTATCACATATCATCAAGCGTAATGGGAATTTCTATCGGGGTGATTTTCACTTTCTTTTTCGCCCACCTCTCAGCCTTTTGGGCCGACTTCTCCGATAGTCGCCCATTGAGGTATTGCTCGATGATGAGAGAGGCCATTGGTGCAGCCAAATCAGCACCGAAACCACCATTCTCAACATATACGCTCACAGCGATGCGAGGCAAATCTTTTGGCGCAAAACCCATAAAGGTAGAATGGTCATCCCCCTCGTTTTCAGCGGTTCCAGTCTTGCCACATATTTCATATTGATGAGCGTTGATGGCGTGTGCCGTGCCTCCTTTGACGGCTGCTCGCATGCCTTTGATGACAACGTCAATAGCTTCGGGCGTGGCCATGCAGTGGTGTCGGGTGGTATCAACGGCGTTCCCAGTAGCATTTTCGTGAATATAAGGAGTGATGTAATAACCGCGATTACCAACCAGTGCAGCCAAATTGCAAAGTTGTAAGGGCGTGGTTTTTACTTCCCCCTGCCCCATTCCTACCCACATAATGGTGGTTCCGTTCCATTTCCTGTGCAGGTTTTGCAGATAAGCCGAATCAGGAATCAATCCGCGGTCTTCATTTTCCAAATCAATGCCAAGCGATACGCCCAGACCCATGCTGTGCATGTAGTCGGCCCACCGATTGATGGCGGCGGAGGGTGATGGATACAGCTGGCGATTGTCGATTATTTCTTGGAACGATTTGCAAAAAAATGCGTTACACGATTGTCCAATGGCTTGAATCATTGCCAGCGGTGTGCGATGGGGATGACAGCCAATACGAATACCATTGAACGAGAAGCCATGGTGACAAGCATACGTCTTCTTCGTGTCTATGGCTCCTTCTGACAGCATGAACAAGGCTTGAGCCACCTTGAAAGTGGATCCGGGCGAATAAGATGTGGATATGGCACGATTGACGCCATCGTCCAATTTGTCATTACTAACCAGGACAAGCACTCGCCCTGTAGTTGGCTCGATGGCCACAATACTGCCCTGCTTGTTTTGCAACAGGCGTTTCGCCAGGTGCTGTAGCGATTGGTCTATCGTCAGCTGTCCCTCACTTGGCCCCTCTTGGGAATATCCTTGGAGGGGAAAAACAACCAAGAAAAAAGCGAAAAGTATCTGGAAAATAGCTCGTATCATCGTTTAGTTCAACTCGTTGAATTTTCAGGCAAAGATAATAAAAATTATCGACCGCCGCAGCAATTTTTCTTAAAATGCAAGAACGACTTCAAACCTTCCTCATCTGGCGAAAGCGGCACGATTACGGCATCTTCCCAGAGAGGAATCTCCATGGTATTAAAGTGCCGGTTTAAAGTCATTGACTTTACGCCTCATAGTCAACAACTTTAACGTCTAAACTTCATGACTTTGGCGCGTAAACTCCATGAGTTTGAAAAGACAGCACAACGCAGTGAATATCAATACCTTATTTCAGGGAACATTTACTCTAAAATGAAGTAATACCCATCAATCATCAGCAGCTGTATTTTTCGTAGCAAAACCAGACCGTTTTCAGCACTGGCTCATGATGCAGATGAATCATTTGCGTTTTTTCAAGCTGTCCGGTTCTTTTTTCAAAAAATAAAATTGTACCTTTGCTTCTGCTAATGGATAGGTCGCTATCTTTTCTGGTAATGCGGCCTGCCCTGCCCTAACTAAACTTTAACTTAACGATATGCTCATGAAAAGATCTGCAATGCTTCCCGTGTTGCTTAGTTTTTTCACGTATCACGCTTGGCCCACGGAATCAACAAGGTCGTGAACTGACGATAATGACTGCACCCGGAGATTGTCAAAAATAAAAGTTAAATATCAATTATCTATCAAATTACAAACATGAAACATGCATTGTTAACATTACTTTTGCTGATTTCGGTAAGCTTGTCAGCAAAAACCATTAGAGTGTTGGCCATAGGAAACAGTTTTTCCGAAGACGCCGTTGAACAGTATCTTTACGAACTTTGCGCTGAGAACGGCGACCAACTGATTATCGGAAATGCCTACCGAGGCGGACAAGGACTTGAATCGCACTGGAAAGTAGTGGTGAAACAAGAGCCGGCTTTCAGCTACAGGAAGATTGTAAAAGGCAAAAAGACAACATCTGAGAAGCGCACGCTTACCTCCATCGTCATTGATGAAGAGTGGGATATCATCACCTTTCAGCAAGTAAGTCACGACGCTGGTTTGTATCGCACCTACGAACCTTTTCAAACAAACCTCATCCGATACGTCAAGGCGATTGCAACGAACAAGAATCCGCGCATAGGTTTTCACATGACGTGGGCCTATCCTCAATATTCAAAACATGGAGGATTCAAGAGTTACAACAATGACCAAATGACCATGTACAACGCCATTTGCGATGCCGTTCGTCAAAACTTGGAGCATCATCCTGACATCCATTTCGTCATTCCTTCTGGTACGGCTGTGCAAAACGCTCGCGCCACCTACCTTGGCGATCACCTCAACCGCGACGGCTTTCACTTGGATTTGGGCATAGGTCGCTACATCGCCGCATGTACATGGGCAGAAGCACTGACGGGTAAAAGCTGTGTAGGCAAGAAGTTCCGCCCCGCAAAAGTAACGGTCAAAGATGCTTTGACGGCACAAAAAGCCGCACATGCCGCTGTTAAGACCCCATACAAGTTGGCAGAATAGCAACGACTGGCTGGTGTAATTTATCAGCCAGTTGCACCAAAATTGTAGATAAAAATGATTACCTTTGCATCCAAATAATAAATAGTTAAGGTAAAGAACATGATAACAGTTTCAAATCTTGCCATCCAATTCGGCAAGAGAGTGCTCTACAAGGACGTCAACATCAAATTCACGCGCGGAAACATCTATGGGATTATAGGTGCCAACGGTGCAGGGAAATCAACATTATTGAAAGCCATCAGCGGCGAATTAGAGCCAAACAAAGGGACCATTGAGCTGGGACCAGGTGAGCGTTTGTCGGTACTCGAACAAGATCACTTTAAATATGATGAATTCAAGGTGATGGACACCGTGCTGATGGGGCACGAGCCTTTGTGGAACAACATGAAAGAGCGCGAAGCCCTTTACGGCAAAGCCGAGATGACGGAAGAAGATGGGAATCGCGCAGCAGATTTGGAACTGAAGTTCGCAGAAATGAACGGATGGGAAGCTGAGAGCAATGCAGCCCAGCTCTTGCAGAATCTTGGCATCAAAGAAGACTTGCACAACAAGCAGATGGCAGAGCTGTCAAACAACGAGAAAGTGCGTGTCATGCTGGCAAGAGCCTTGTTTGGCAATCCGGAAAACTTATTGCTTGACGAGCCTACCAACGACTTGGACCTTGACTCGGTGCAGTGGTTGGAAGAGTATTTGAGCAATGTAGAGCAAACGGTGTTGGTGGTTAGCCACGACCGTCACTTCCTGGATGCCGTCAGCACACAGACTGTTGACATCGATTTTGGTAAAGTAACGGTATTCTCTGGCAACTATTCGTTCTGGTATGAGAGTTCTCAGCTGGCATTACGTCAGGCTCAGAACCAAAAGATGAAAGCTGAAGAGAAGCGCAAGCAGCTGGAAGAGTTTATCAGACGGTTCTCTGCCAATGTGGCAAAAAGCAAGCAAACCACCTCTCGCAAGAAGATGTTGGAGCGACTGAATGTAGAGGAAATTCGTCCATCGAGTAGAAAATATCCTGGAATTATCTTCCAAATGGATCGAGAACCAGGCAATCAGATCTTGGAAGTTGAAGGACTGAAGGCGGTCGACACCGATGGAACGGTACTTTTTGACAACGTTAGTTTTAATGTTGAGAAAGATGAGAAGATTGTTTTCTTGAGCCATAATCCCAAGGCCATGACAGCGCTCTTCGAAATCATCAACGGCAATCGACAGGCTGATGCGGGTACCTACAAATGGGGTGTGACCATCACCACCGCCTATCTCCCACTCGACAACGCCGAATATTTCAACTCAAAGCTGAATCTTGTGGACTGGCTCAGCCAGTTTGGGACGGGCAACGAGGTGGTTATGAAAGGCTATCTGGGCCGCATGCTGTTCTCTGGCGAGGAAGTATTGAAAGAGGTCAACGTGCTGTCGGGCGGTGAAAAAATGCGCTGCATGATTGCTCGCATGCAACTGAAAAATGCCAACTGCCTGATATTAGACACACCAACCAACCACCTGGATTTGGAGAGCATCCAAGCATTTAACAACAACCTCGTGTCGTTTAAGGGTAACATTCTGTTCTCCAGTCATGACCATGAATTCATTCAGACGGTAGCCAATCGCATCATCGAATTGACACCGAGTGGCACTATAGACAAACTAATGGAATACGACGAGTATATCTACGATGAGCAAATCAAAGAACTGAAAGAAAAGATGTATAATGCTTGAGAAAGAACGGTGTGCATTCTATAGCAGTATCTCACAAAGACAAAACAGCTTGACAAGTGATTAAAACTTGGCAAGCTTTTTGCTATGATATAACAGAAGAATTATCAATTATTAGGAAAATGAGCAATAAAAATAAATTGAAGCACCAAGCGAAAGAGGACATTCTCAAAAATCAAGAAGGTGATGTGGACACACAAGCTACAGTAGACAATGAGGCGAACACCGAAGTTTCGGAGGAGCAGAAAGAAACAGAAGAAGTAGAAGATACTTCAGAAACTAAAGAAAATCCGCTTCAGAAGGCACAAGCCGAGCTTGATGAAGTGAAAGACAAATATCTACGCACCGTCGCTGAGTTCGAAAATTACAAAAAGCGCACGCAAAAAGAGAAAGCTGAATTGATTTTCAATGGTAGCGAAAAAACGGTTTCGGCCATTCTGCCCATCCTTGATGACATGGAAAGAGCAGCAGCAAATTCAGCAAACACAGAGGATATCCAGGCATTGGAAGAGGGTTGGGAGTTGATTTTCAAGAAACTTCAAACCACATTAGAGGGCTTAGGCGTCAAGAAAATCGAGACCAAGGACAAAGATTTTGATGTGGATTTTCATGAGGCCGTTGCCATGGTTCCTGGTGTAGAAGAAGACAAAAAAGGAAAAGTAGTTGACTGCGTACAAACAGGATACACCCTAAACGAAAAGGTCATCAGACATGCCAAAGTGGCTGTAGGCCAGTAAACGAGGAACAGTATATATAAGAGAGTATATATAGGATTAAATAAATGGCAAAACGTGATTACTATGAAGTGCTTGGCATTGACAAGAACGCTTCAGAAGACGAAATAAAGAAAGCTTACCGCAAACTAGCTATCAAATATCACCCCGACCGCAACCCCGACAGCAAGGAAGCTGAAGAGAAATTTAAGGAAGCAGCCGAGGCCTATGACGTATTGCACGATCCGCAAAAGAGACAACAGTACGATCAGTTTGGCTTTAACGCTCCCGGTGCAGGGGGATTTGGAGGATTCGGAGAAACTGGCGGATTCTCCATGGACGACATATTCTCTATGTTCGGTGATGTATTTGGCGGACATGGAGGTTTTGGTGGATTCAGTGGATTCGGTGGCGAAGGCAGTAGACAACGACCTCAATACAGAGGTTCAGACCTGCGGTTGAAAGTGAAACTCTCGCTGCAAGAAATCGCAACCGGAGTTACCAAAAAGTTCAAAGTAAAAAAGGATGTTACCTGTACACACTGTCATGGTAGCGGTGCAGAAAACGGAAGTAAGTCAGAGACCTGCCCAACCTGTCACGGAAGTGGTGTTGTTGTCAAGACGGTAAGAACCATGCTGGGCATGATGCAAACACAAACGGAATGTCCAACCTGTCATGGCGAAGGCACCGTCATCAAAGACAAATGCCATCAGTGTCATGGTACCGGAGTGGTTAAAGGCGAGGAAATCGTTGAGATTAAAATACCGGCAGGCGTGGCAGAAGGTATGGTTGTGAACGTTCCGGGCAAGGGTAACGCAGGCCAGCGAAACGGTATCAGCGGGAATATCCAGGTGTACATCGAAGAAGAGGAAAACGACACCTTCATTCGTGATGGTCAGGACATCGTTTACAATCTGCTGCTCGACTTCCCAACTGCGGCCCTTGGTGGTGAGGTGGAGATACCCACACTGGAAGGAACGCGCGTTAGAATCAAGATTGATGCCGGTACACAACCTGGGAAGACATTGCGCCTGAGAGGCAAAGGACTGCCCGCTGTGCAAGGATATGGTAGCGGGAAAGGTGACTTGGTTGTCCACATCAGCGTCTTCGTACCAAAGACTTTGAGTCGTGAGGAGAAGAACTTGCTGGAGAATTTGCGCAATAATGATAATTTCAAAGGCGACAACGTGACCAAGCGGTCTATCTTCAAGAAGTTCAGAAATTATTTTGATTAAGTTAAACTCGCAGTTGATGGCTAGCATCAACTGCATTTTTTTTGGTTTAAGATGACATACGAAGAAACAATTGATTACCTTTTTCACGCTACCCCTGTGTTTGAAAATGTGGGCGCATCGGCCTACAAAGAAGGCCTAACAAACACCCTGGCACTGGATAATCACTTTAACCACCCACATAAACAATATAAGACCATTCATGTAGCAGGCACCAATGGCAAGGGATCATGCTCGCATACATTAGCCTCGATTCTGCAAGCAGAAGGGTATAAAGTAGGACTTTACACCTCTCCTCACCTCATTGATTTCAGGGAACGCATACGCGTCAACGGCCAATGTATCGATCAAGAACGCGTCATCAGATTTGTAGAAGAAGAAAGAAGTTTCTTTGAACCCCTTCATCCCTCGTTCTTTGAACTGACAACTGCACTGGCATTTACATATTTTGCAGAACAAAAAGTTGATGTTGCGGTTATAGAAGTGGGACTGGGAGGTAGGCTCGATTGTACCAATATCATTACCCCTATCCTATCCATCATTACCAACATCAGCCTGGATCACACGCAATTTCTGGGTAACACACTGCCATTAATCGCCAAAGAAAAAGCCGGTATCATCAAAAACCACATTCCTGTGGTGGTGGGTGAGACAACGGCAGAAACGAAAAACGTGTTTGAAGAAGTTGCAAAACAACATGAAGCTCCCCTTATTTTCGCTGAAGATAACAATGAAATCATCGCCTCTAGGTATGATAATGCGTTGCAAGAAAGAGTCTATAAAACACAGTCGTTCGGAGAAATTCATGGTGACTTGATGGGAAATTATCAAGACAAAAACGTCAACACCGTCTTGAATGCAGTGAAAGTGCTGAAGAACTACGACCTCATCAAATTGTCAGACAACAGTATACGCCAAGGCTTCAAACAGGTTTCGACCACCACTGGACTGCTGGGAAGATGGCAATGCATTCAAAAGTCGCCGGCAACATATTGTGACACGGGACACAATGTAGGCGGATGGACCTATCTGAGCCAACAATTGGCGCAACAAGATTGTGCGCAAATGAGAATTGTATTCGGCATGGTGGACGATAAAGACCTGTCGACAATCATGAAAATGTTGCCCCAGCATGCACACTACTATTGGACACAACCTTCATGCCAACGCGCTTTTCCTGTTGAAAAAGTTGCACAATTAGGTCGTGAGAACCATCTCCATGGAAAAGCGTTCCCAACCGTGAAGGATGCATACCAAGCAGCCATGCATGACGCAGATGCGCAGGATTTCATTTTCATCGGTGGAAGTAGTTATGTGGTAGCCGATTTATTAACCTTTCTCAAACAATGATACTTTAATAGATTTTAACACCAAAAGTCAATGTTTTTTTATGACTTAAGTTTGTCATATTCATTTTTTTTCAGTTACTTTGCAAAAGCATCAAGTAACTAAAAACTTATTTTTATGACGAACACAACAGAAACAGAAAACCTCTGTGGATTGAAGTCCAAGGATTTTCAAACCACCATAGACGGAAAAAATACAGATCTTTATATTCTCAAAAATAATGTTGGCAACGAAATAGCCATCACCAACTACGGGGGTGCCATCGTTGCCATCATGGTTCCTGACAAAGAAGGCAAACTCGCCAACGTCATTCAAGGACACGACAACATCCAGGATGTCATTGATTCACCTGAACCTTACCTGTCTACTTTGATTGGGCGATATGGTAATCGCATCGCAAAAGGTAAATTTCATTTGCATGGCAAGGAATATCACTTGCCCATTAACAATGGTCCAAATTGCCTTCATGGTGGCAACAAAGGGTTCAATGCCCGAGTTTGGGATGCCCTTCAGATGGATGATCAAACCCTGGTTCTTAAATATGTAAGCCCTTATGGCGAAGAAGGCTTTTCAGGAGAATTAAGGACAACGGTTGTGTATTCGTTCAATGATGACAATGAACTGTCGATAGAATACATGTCGACCACCAATAAAAAGACAATTATCAACCTCACCAGCCATGGCTTTTTCTCACTGCCTGGCATCGCAAATCCTACTCCTACAATAGAAAACCAGATTTGCGAAATCAATGCAGATTATTATATTCCAATCGATGATACCTCCATTCCCACGGGTGAAATTCGATTTGTAGAAGGAACACCATTTGACTTCCGTCAGCCAAAGCCCATCGGTCAAGACATAGAAGCAGACGACGTTCAAATCAAAAATGGTACCGGATATGACCATTGCTTCGTGTTGAATAAGAAAGAAGAAGGTGAACTAAGCTTTGCAGCCAGATTGACAGATCCAACGAGTGGCCGCATCATGGAAGTGTATACCACCGAACCAGGCGTACAATTGTACACTGACAACTGGGCAGACGGCTATAAAGGGCAACATGGTGCCACTTTCCCACGCCGCAGTGCCGTTTGTTTCGAGGCACAACATTTCCCCGATTCTCCCAACCATCCTTATTTTCCATCAGTGGTATTGAAACCTAACCAAGAATATAAGCAAAAGACTGTTTATAAGTTTTATACGCAAAAATAAACCAGGAAGAAATATCTAAAATAACTAATAAAAAAATCTTTCAACAAAAAATGGAACAACAGACAAACAAAAATGGCGTCATTGTTGCGATTATCTCAATGATGTTCCTCTTTGCTATGATTTCATTCGTAACCAATCTTGCAGCACCATTCGGAAACATTTGGGGTAAAACCTACTCTTGGGCTGGTATGGTTGGTAACTTAATGAACTTCTTGGCTTATCTTTTCATGGGGATACCAGCAGGCAAGATGCTCGTGAAATACGGTTACAAGAAAACCGCTCTGATTGCTATCGCAGTAGGTTTCGTCGGCTTGTTTGTACAATATTTATCTAGTATGTTTGGCGGTAGCAGTGAGATGTTCAGCGTTCAGGGACAGCCTGTCATGCTCAATTTCATTGTCTACTTGTTAGGTGCGTTCATTTGCGGATTCTGTGTATGTATGTTAAACACGGTGGTGAACCCCATGTTGAACCTTCTTGGCGGAGGCGGTAACCGTGGAAACCAACTCATCCAAACCGGAGGAACATTAAACTCACTCGCAGCAACACTCACCCCGTTCTTTGTTGGTGTGCTCATTGGTCAAGTTACCGACAAAACCAGTATGTCTGACGTCACTCCCTTGCTTTGGGTAGCTATGGGCGTGTTTGCCGTTACCTTCCTCATCATCTCATTCGTAGCCATTCCAGAACCACAGTCAACCGCCCCAGGCGTTAAGTCTGAATACAGTCCATGGAACTTCCGCCACTTTATCCTCGGCGTGATTGCCATTTTCTTCTATGTGGGAATTGAAGTTGGTATTCCTGCTGAATTGAATTTCTACATCACCAAACTTGACTTCCCCGGTGCGGCAGCCGTAGCGGGTGGCATCGTAGCCATCTATTGGTTGTTGATGCTCGTTGGCCGTTTCGTCAGCAGTTTCATCAGTGGTAAAGTATCTTCACGCACACAGATGATCTTCACCTCATCATTGGCCATCATCCTTTTATTGATTGCCATTGTGCTCCCCGAGAGTTCTGCCGTGTCATTCCGTGGATCTGAAGTACCCATCAAGTGCTTCTTCATCATTTCATGTGGTATCTGTACCTCAATCATGTGGGGCTGTATCTTCAACCTGGCAACAGAAGGTCTGGGTAAATACACGGCCGCAGCGTCAGGTATCTTTATGATGATGGTTGTTGGTGGGGGTGTGATGCCATTCATCCAAGACCAAATTGCAACCAGCCTCAACGATTACATTGCCAGCTACTGGCTTGTTATCGCCATGCTCGCATACCTACTCTACTACGCTTTGGTAGGCTGCAAGAATGTGAACAAAGACATTCCTGTAGAATAATAAGCAACAAAGAATGCTGAATGCTTATCCCTGATAAGTACATTCAGCATTTTTTATGATAAAACAATTTTTAGATTATAAACCCCTAAACCCTATTAATTATGATGGACATAGATCATGTAAGAAGTCGTTTCATCAAGCATTTTGATGGCAAAACAGGAAATATTTATTTCTCACCAGGTCGTATTAATTTAATTGGCGAACATACAGATTATAACGGTGGATTCGTATTTCCAGGCGCTGTAGACAAGGGTATCATGGCCGAAGTTCGCCCTAATGGCACCAATACGGTCATGTGTTACTCTATAGATATGAAAGACCGTGTAGAGTTTAAGGTAGACGATCCCCAAGGTCCCCGCACCAGTTGGGCGCGCTATATCTACGGCATGGTGCAAGAAATGAAGAAACTTGGCGTCGACGTAAAAGGCTTCAACACCGCTTTCGCTGGCGATGTGCCACTTGGTGCTGGAATGTCTTCATCGGCAGCGTTGGAAAGCTGTTTCGCCTTTGCCTTGAATGACTTGTTCGGTGATAACAAAGTGTCCAAATGGGACATGGCTTTGGCAGGACAAGCTACAGAACACAAGTATGTAGGCGTTAACTGCGGTATCATGGACCAGTTTGCCAGTGTCTTCGGACAGGAGGGTAAGCTCATGCGCCTCGACTGCCGTAGTCGTGAGTTCGAATACTTCCCATTCAACCCAGAGGGCTACAGACTCATGCTCGTCAACTCATGCGTGAAACACGAATTGGTTGGTTCGCCGTACAACGACCGTCGCAAATCCTGTGAGAATGTCGTAAAACACATTGCAGCCAAGTACCCCAATGAGAAATTTGAAACCCTGCGCGACTGCACATGGGAGCAATTAGAAGCCGTGAAAGCCGAAGTTGGTGAGGAAGATTACAACCGCGCCCACTTCGTACTGGGTGAGAAAGACCGTGTGCTGGCCGTTTGCGACGCATTGGAAGCTGGCGACTATGAGACGGTGGGCAAGAAGATGTACGAGACACATGAAGGTCTGAGCAAGGACTATGAGGTATCTTGCGAAGAGCTGGATTTCCTCAATGATGTTGCCAAAGAGAATGGTGTTACAGGCAGTCGTATCATGGGCGGCGGCTTCGGTGGCTGCACCATCAACCTGGTTAAGGATGAAATTCATGACAAGTTCGTGGCCGATGTCACAGAAAAGTATCTTGCTAAATTCGGCAAGAAACCAGAAATCTATGACGTTGTCATCAGCCAGGGCTCTCACAAAGTATGCTAATTGATAGCAAATAAAGATATCTGTTATCAACATTGTGATAACAGATATCTTTTTTGTTTTTTATTCACTCATAACAAATATTACCAAAACATTCAAGATGAAACTAACTAAAGGATTATTCATGGGCGCAGCATTTGCCATGGCACTGTTTACGGCTTGCTCGTCCAGTGACAACAGTAAATTAACCGTTTCCGGTCTAGACCCCGCCAAGTTCGACACAACACTCAACGAAAAGCCAGTTAAGCTGTTCGTTTTGAAGAACAACAATGACATGGAAGTTTGCGTCACAAACTTTGGTGCACGCGTTGTGTCAATCTGCGTACCCAACAAAGCCGGTGTTGCTACCGATGTAGTGTTGGGTTATGACAACATTGCGCAGTATGCCGATTCTGTCAATAACGCCAGCGATTTCGGCGCAGCCATTGGTCGTTATGCCAATCGCATCAATCAGGGTCAAATCACGGTTGCAGGAAAGAAGATTCAATTGCCACGCAACAACTTCGGACACTGTCTGCATGGTGGTCCCTCAGGTTGGCAATATTCTGTATACGAAGGTAAGCAGTTGAACGACTCAACGCTTCAGCTCGTCTTGCATTCTCCTGACGGTGACAACAACTTCCCTGGCAATGTAACGGCAACAGTTACCTACACGGTAACCAGCGACAACACCCTGGACATGAAGTTTGAGGCCACCACCGACGCAGAAACCGTCATCAACATGACGAATCACTCGTACTTCAACCTCTCGGGCGATCCCTCAAAGGCCGGCACCAACATGGTTCTTTATGTCAATGCCGACAACTATACACCCTGCGACAGTACCTTTATGACAACAGGAGAAATCAAACCTGTTTACGGTACACCCATGGACTTCACCAAGCGTCACGCACTGTATGAAACCATCGGGGACACTACCTTCACACAACTCAAATATGGTAGAGGGTATGATCATAACTATGTGCTGAACACCTACAAGGACGGTAAGGGTGACGACACCAAGGTGGCTGCCAGCCTGTACTCTCCCGAGTCGGGCATCTATATGGAAGTGTACACCAACGAACTAGGTATACAGGTTTATTCTGGCAACTTCCTTTCTGGCAGTGTCATCGGCAAAAAGGGCATTGCCTATCCACAGCGTGCCTCGGTTTGTTTGGAGACCCAGAAATTCCCTGATTCTCCAAACAAGAAAGACTGGCCTTCACCTTACCTCAAGCCAGGTGAGAAATATTTCAGTCATGTTGCCTATAAGTTTAGTGTAAGATAAACTTCGCTGCGGTAACAATGTTCCGCATCAACGCTATCAAGTAGGAGATAAACGCCCATCATGGAGGTTTGTCTCCTACTTTTGTCTTTACTACAATCCATGGTTCCGTATTAGCAATGTAACGGTAGCATCTAATACTACCAAGCATCTCATATTTACCCTACGCCCCATTGAATAATAACCTCTTATGTTTGTGCTGCATATCTGGGTTACGCTATAAATATCGGATGCTTACCTTGAATCTTCCTAAACCAAAGAATCTCTCCTTACAAAGAAGAGATAATATCCTCATAAAACAATGGGGGCTACAACGACTCTAACTTCGTCGCTTTACCATCATGAACTCATAGGTTTGCTGCTACCCTGCATGTTTGAAGTAAACATGGGTGACGCTACGACGAAGACATAAAAATATGGGCAACGAACCTTGCGCCGCTGCCCATATATTGTAGCATTTTATGAAGCTTACTGCTTACTTCGTGATCACCATCTTCTGGCTCACCGTCTTACCATCCACCTGCATCGAAACGATGTACACACCGTTTGGCAGTTGAGCCTTGAGGCGATTCAGGTCTTCAGGTTGGTTCACATTGGCCACGCGTTCACCCGATACGGTGTACACAACAGCCGGCCCATTCCAGGTTGCCGTCGTTACCCCTTGAATCTCGGTAGGCAAATTGCCGAATGAGGTTGCCGTGGTGTTCATCAGCTTAAATCTATCGCCTAAGACACCATTCCCTGTTACATCGAATTCATATTCCAAAGCGTCACCCTCAAATGGTACAATCATCTTTGCCTTTGAATCAATGAGCTTTAAGTCAGAATACTGTGGTAAATCATTTTGCAAGAGATTTAATACATAACGTCCAGGCTTAGCTGTCACGATGGTAATGTTAGCCTTTGTCAGATCATCGGTGGTGTTAACCTGCAACTTGCCAGCCTTTGAATCCGAGTAAATCATACTACTCATCATCTCAGCACCCAGTTTCTGGCCATCCCATCCATTGTCGAAGTTGTCGGATGTGCCTGGCTGCTCAAACAACCACATCACATCGCTCACATCCTCACCGTTCAGGATAAACCTTACAACTCCTGGTTTAGTGTTTGTACCAAATGTATATCCCTTGGCCATTTGTTGCTGGGTAGCTACTGACTTGAGATTGTCGTACTTCAGGTCTACCGTTACGTCGGTTCCGCCAACCGTTGTTTCAGTATCAATAAACTTCAGCAAGAAGCCCTGCATGGATGGAATTTCGTCCACGCCCTGTTGTGAAGCCGTGTTGACAGGAACAGCCAAGTAGGTTCCAGCCGATGTACCCGATTGACTTGTTGCGTCGCCCCAATCTTTTCCACTACCAGTATTATACATATAAATAGTTTTATCCAAAGCGTCTGGCAACGTCAGCCCACTTATCTTCATAGGTGCGGTGTAAGAGTTACCAAAGAGGTTTTGGCCCAAGCCCCAGTGGTTAATGGCATCGCTTGCAGCTGTTGCACCGGTAACCAAGGAAGCCTTACGGGTCAGCGTCAAGGTAGCATCGCCCAAGTTGAGGTAACCTTTCATAGATTTCACCTTGGCTTCTGCGGCCGTGCTGCGGATAGAGTAACCAGCAAAAGCGGTCATCATTTCCTTAGCTTTCAAGCCCGTAAACTTCTGGTAGAACTTGTTGCTTGCGTTGGTTGCCTCATCATACTTATAGATGTATGAACCACCGAGCCATGCAGAAGAGGTCTGCTTGAATGGGATACCAAAGAACTGGTCGGTAAACGCCACGGGTAAATTTTCCCCAAAAGTAGGAGACCCTTGAACGTTATCCTTCCATGTGGTAGGTGTCGGAAGTTTAGTTGATTTTACATTCATCTGCACCTCGGCAAATACTTTAGCTTCTGCTGGAGCACCAGCATATACGAATGCGCCATTAGCCTTGCCTGCCTCAGCTTCAATCTTCAAGCGAACAGGCTCACCTGCTTCGTGCTCAAAGCCAACCATATTGGTTACTTTCAATCCGCTGCCTGCCGGAATCACCATGGCCACAGCTGATTGATTTTCGAGTTTGCCGGCCTCAAAGTGAAGATTTTCGGCACCATTAACCAAACGGCAGTCATTGATTGCTGCGGTACCATAATTCTCTACCGTGGCAAAAATGATGTCTTCATTTTCTTCAGGTACTCTGTTTTCAGTCCAGTTGGTCTTGTCACTGAAATTCTCATCTGTCTTGCCCAACCAGTAGTTTGGTCCTTTGACAATGAACGTCACCTTTCGCGTACCACCAGAACTATCTTTACATGAAGTGTTTTCAGTAAACGTTGTCCTTATTTCGTATGTATAAGTACCCGGCTTCGTAAACGTTGCATAAATTTCATTGCCAGTACCTTTACTTACCTCGTGAGCAGGGTCTGTAATATCCACCCATTCTACATGATATATATAAGGTGAAACAGGCAAGATGAGATGTAAGGGCTTGTCATTCTTCGTTATGTCAACATAAATAGGATCATTATACTCATATTTGTCAACGATGTCAGTTTCCACCCCTGGCTGTGGAATATCCGCAGCTTTCACCTCCACGAATTTCTTGGTATCACAGCCGTCACCATAGAATATCTTTACAAGATATTTACCTTCTTTCACATTTGTCCAAACATTGTTCACCAAATCCGAATTATCCTTCACTTTCGTGCCAGGCGTCGTTCCATCGGCTGTGGTAAACAATTCGTAACTGAGCGTTCCGGTATAGTTTACCCCTTTCTTTACACCAACGGCAATCATGCCTGATGATGGGTCGTTTTTCTTGCACATGGCCCCAAACACTTCAAATGCCGTAGCGTCTGCGCCTGTGATATTCTCAAAATTGAACTTATATGCTTTGGTAGCCCAATTTCCTGCACGATCTGCTTTTTGGTTTGCGTAATTAAACACAGTATCCACCTTTTCAATCGCTGAGTAGTATGGGAAGTCAGACGAACGGTATCCATCCAACTTTTGGATCCACTTATTGAAACTAACAGAGAAAGCATTGTCCTTTACCAAGTTGTCTACCTTATAATCATCCTTATAAAAATCAGCCCCAGAGGTATACGAGCCTGTATTTTTGTTGTAGAGATTATATGCCACTCCCAAATTGTTGCAAGAGGGGCCATAGTTCAGTTTGACAATGTTGTTACCATTGCAGTCGATACCAACATACACACCATCTTTATAGCCTTCGTCGTTCTTCGGATTATAGTGTTGTAGGTCGGTGTCCTTGATGCTGAAAGCCTGCTCAGCCTCCTGTCCACAGGCGTCTTTTACCTTCATGACATACTCGCCTTCGGGCAGGTCACCTATCACATACAAATACTGTTCTTTCTGATAGGTCACCTTCACAGGAAACTGTATTTGTTTGGTGTATGTGTTCTTGGTCAAGAAATCAGCAACCTCAAACGACGACTTGTTGTCGGGTCGGCTCACCTCAACGGTAAATGGGAATCCTGTGTTTTTTACTTGGAATTGGATGCCAGCCGTGTTGCCATACACCGTATAGCATTGTACTGCAGTAGGTGCCTTTCCACCGTTGATGCTCAGAGATGGCAACTTCACCTCGAACTCCTTTGAGAAGTAGGTTTGTGGACAATCAGTCTCTGACCCATACTCAAACTTGTATTTTCCAGGGCCAGGCAAGGAGATGGAATTGAAGAAAGGCCTAAATGGAAACTTCTCGGTAGGCATCAACACCTTGTCGTTCACAACCTCATAACTGCCATTAGATTCTTTGAGCAGCCGGCCATATTTGTTAGCATCTAAAAATACATAATAGGTATTAGTCCAATCGTTGTTTTTACCTAAGAAATTGTAGGTCAGCTTGTATGTGCCATCCTCAGCATCACACAGAGAGCCGTCGGCCGACGGATAGATGTTTGTCATGTCAGCCAGTTTGCGTAGCTCATATAGCCATGTAGATGTATTCTCCGTTCCACCACACAACTTATCGTATGAGAGGCCGAACTGCTCGCCGACAGCCAAGTTGGCCGAGCTGGGTATCTTGAAGTATCGGTAGTAAGAACTTGAGTAATTCTTATCCAAACTGGGATCATATTCAAGTTTATAGATAGCTCCTTCTCCATGGATTTCATATTTTTTCAACCTCATGCTTTGAGCAAGCATTTCAGTCTGCTTCTGGGCAGCTTTCGCACTGGATGTCTCGATGACTACATACACATAATAATCGAATGAACACAATCCATTTTGACCATTTTGAAACACATAGAGATAGCCATTATTTTTTACTTCGACAGAAGTATTGGCTATCACATCCGATTTAGTTGTAACGGTTTGCCCACCTCCGTCTGTCACCCTAAAGGTCACATATTCGGTTGCAGCCAAACCTTCGATTGTCCATGAATCATCTGTGATGGTTTTTGTAAGTGTTTCTGTCTTTCCATCTGCACGGGTTATGACAGCCGTGCAGGAATAAGGAGCCGTACCGTCTTTAACCTGAAGCATGGCCGTACCCGCTTTGGCATCACAATAACTGGGAGTGGTCTTCACAGTTAATTTAGGAACTAAATTGGCAGGTATCTCCTTTATGGTAACGTCGTGTAAAAAGGTATGACCTGTGCCACCCTCCTGCTGGAAGTATATCTTGTAATCCCCCACAGGAACGTTAAGCCAAGTTATCTCCCAAACATTTGGATTTGTGCTTTTCTGTACGAGCACGTCATCCTTCAGTTCATTTGTCCCAGTGTTCACCAGTTTATTGTCGTCCGTCGACGTACGCAATTGTGCCTGGCCATTGGGCTGTGTACCCGCAGCTAAAGTCACCTCCAGCGTAATAGAGCTCAAAGTCTCGCTTCCGCTTACCTTGTCGGATTTCAAGACTTTGCTGTTACCAGGCAATACCTCTGCGTAATTTTGTGCAAAAGACAGCACAGACAATGGTAACAGCAGCAACAGCAACAAAAAGCGTTGTAATAGTTTTTCCATTCTTTTCTTGTTTTTAAAATTGTTCAAGTTACATGTGAGTTACCAGCCACCACCATTTTCGAGGTCCTCCAGTTCCTCTGGTGTCAGGTCTGGCTGAATTTCTGCGTCACCCTTCCCCGATCCAATATTCGGACCAACGATTTGCAGGGGTAGCAATAAGATGCTTGGCGTTACATAACTTTTCCTCATAAAATCTATATTTAGTTTAACATTTTAAAATTAAGTACGACTTAATAATGTGGGTAAGTCGTTCTATTAATCGGTGCAAATTTATGAAGTTTTGTTAAAACCACCCCCCCCCGAATCGTTAATTATATATAAATGTTGCTTAACACTATTAATCCAACAAGATATTAACATAAAAGGTTACACATCTTATTGAAAATGTAGCTACTTTGTAATATTGAATCTAATGGGATACAAAAACATCGCTTTATGCAACTTCTTTAAAAAATCAAATGATACTTGAAATCTGCAAGCAATATTCAAGGAAATACAGAAGGGATAAATATATGTAAGAACAGCCGAGAAGGATGCAAAGGAAGTTTAAATGGCAGATTAAAAATATAATTTATGTTATAAAAACACCCTGTATAGACCAGAAAACTTGCACGGATGGAATATTTTACTACCTTTGCATTGTGTTTTTCATGGTATTAGATTATTAAGGTTAATGAAGATTGGTTGTCGTGAGACAATCAATTTTTTTTTGATAGGTCACGTTGTCAGGCTACACGGACAACAGCACGCATTCGGAAGCCCATTCGGTAGTTACAAAACGCTTTTTTAGAGAGGAAAGACAATCATCACTTGTCCGTTTATTTCAAAATTATCAAGTTTCAAAATAGAAAAAATGCGAGGGTTGAGAGGGTGTTTTTATGCACCTCAAAACGTTGAAAAACCGTTTTTCACAGCAACGGCACACGGTTTATGTCCCTATTATCATCATCTTGCCGTGTTAGAAGTAGCATATTGACTCGCAATTAGTATGATATTGTTGCATAATAGCATGCATATTGGCCGTCAATAAGCAGGCTTTTGGCACAAAAAAAATTCACCTTTGAAACGAAAAAGCACTTCATCACAGTAACTCATTGTACCATAAGAGAATATGTAAACAGCCTATAATTTGCGTATTTGCCCACACCCTTCCTGTTGGTTGCAAATACGCGAGTTTTGAAGCCGCAAGTAAAGATATTTCATGAAAAAGACATATGGATTAAAAACATGACGTAATTCGTCACATCCCTACTATTCGGAACGTGATAAATCACGCCCCTGCGGCTCAAAATCCTTTCAGATGACCTATTGTCTGTTAGCTCAACATTTCAGAATTTTCTTTCCATTCGATATGTATATCCCCTTGGGCAGGGCATCGAGTTTGGTTCCCACGAACTGCCCATTGAGATTATAAATTTTGGAAGGCTGGCGAGTATTGGGTTTGGCCTCAAGCTGTTTGATACCAGTTTCCTGCTTGCTCGTAGGTCCTATCACCTTTACGTCATCCAAGAAAAAGCGGTTATAAGGTATAAATTGGATGGTCGTCGCTCCGGTTCCCGTGAAAGGAACCTTGATGGTAGTCCACTTCCCTCTGTCTAATGTAAAGACGCCTAACAGCGAATCGTTGATGCGCACATCCAACGTGTTATCATCTTTTCCAAAAGGTGCAGCTACGAAGATGAGTGTATCATTACCGTGCGCCTCAAATTCGGGTGACAACACGGTGCCATTTTTTGACAATGTGCCAAACTTCGCACATCGGTCGCCACCGTATGCGGCACCAGATGGCACGTTCCAGCCTTTGACATCCGTCATGAAATTATTCATGCTTCGGGCCACTTGCCCGCTAAACTTACCGTCATTTCCACCCGTTCCCTTACACTGGTCAAATGTTTCATGGAATAAAATGCCGTCAGAGGGAGTCTGATTCGGCTTTGTTGAGGCAGCAACCACCTTGAAACGAAAAGAAATGGTTCCGTCCTCATTTCTTGTAATCTCATTCACGTCCTTATTCATGAAATAGGTTCCCCACCTATTCGCATTGAACAAACGGGCCGCAGGCTTAGAATTGGCTGTCAAACTGTCGTTAGCCTGATATGGATAGGCATCGCCTACAATCTCCGAGGCACTATAAATTCCCAATTTATCGAGGTAAGCATCAGAATTGTCGGCATGAAAGATGGTACATCTCTGATGATTTTTCTGGCTGTTAACTGTATTACCTGCCCATGTCTTGGCATCAAAATCAACATGAAGAATCAGCAATCCTTCTCCGCCAAGCCCTGCATCCCAACCTGTTTTGCGCCTGTTTTCCAACAGATAATATTCGCTTCTATTATTTTCGTTGTAAATGACATACGCCTCACCCTGTTCACTGAGCGGCTTCATGTTCGTAACCGAGAGGTCGCTGGTTAGTTCTATCGGATTTAACCAACCTAAATAAGTACGCTCAAAACTGGTATAACCAGCTGGAACAAAGCCATCACCGTTGTAACTTCCTTGATCCATCACATCCCATGAAAACATACCATAAGCCTCGCCATTAAGCGTGTCGTACATGTCAGGCAGCCCCAATACATGCGAAAACTCATGACAGATGGTTCCGATACCTTCGATTTGTGTTCGTGAAGACAATTCAGGACCACAGGCATAAGAATCGATGGTTACCTGATCCAAGTTAAATTCAAAGTGGGATTCAGAAAGCTCCGCCTGGTGTGGCCACATGCGTTTGGAATCTTCACCTTCTGTTGAATTTTCCCCTTGACCGGCATACAACACGTACAGCGCATCCACTTTCCCATCATGGTCCCAATCGTAATCTCGGAAATCCACCTCCGCATCTGCACTCATGCAAGCCTCTCGTATCATTTCGTGCGGTCGGATATCGTAACCTTCACGATCGTTGACGCCATAGTAAGCATAGCTTCTCTTCATGCGTATGGGGCCTACAACATCAAAAGTTAAGTCAAATTTCCCTCTACTCTGGTCGAGGAAATAATCTCTTACACTTCCTTTAAATCCCAACTCGTGTACAAAGCCCAGCTTATTGGTTATCTGTTGATAAAGCTCTTTTGTATGCGTTTCGCTGAATTTAGCATCCTCAAAATCGACCAAAATCATCAAACCTTTTTTCTTTCCTTCGTAGCCAGCGTGCTTTTCGTCCAAGGAAACACGCGTCTTTGCCTGTCTACGAGCTGCTAATCTGCGTCTTTTTGCAGCAGCTTTTCTTGCTAAGGTCGTGAAATCGGCAGGTCGATAAGCTTGAAGTTGTTCGTCAAAAACGTATTTCTGACCATCTTCTGCCTCCATGTAATGCAAGTGTTCATCGCCTTTGAACATCGCTCTTACCTCTACTCCACTCGCAAGACGAATGACTTTCCACCCGCTCTTTTTGACTGGTATCGCAACAACCCACTGCGTAATGAATATTAATAATAAAACGGAGAATGATCTTTTCATGCCATATTTTCTATTTGATGACAAAAATAATGAAAAGATTTTTAAAATCATTGCGAAGATTCAAATAAGAAGTACATAATCATCAAGCACGTACGTTCTCATGCTTTGTGCCTTCAAAACCGTGACAAGAGCATCATGCACACTCACCAATGGACATCTTTTGAGCTTACAGACCAAAATGTAGGCGGTAGACTACCATGGGAAAAAAGGAGAAATGATATTGTGACACATACGCACCTTTGTCAATATCATAAAACATGTACGCGATATTTTTTCGATTGGTGAGGTTAATTAAGTCAATTCCCCACTCCTGTGAGACCTTCTTACCATTCAGTCTGCCGCCCAAACGAGTGTCCAATCTGAAGTAAGCAGGCATTTGTTCTTGATACCACTTTTCGTATTGGTACACCTGGTCGTGAGCCGCTTGAGATGCCTCCTCATCCACAGGCGTGTATCTCAAGCCACCCGAGAGCGCCAACTGAGGTGAGACAAAGAGGGTCCACTTGCTGCTTACAGGTCATTCAAACCCTCCAGTGACATTGAGGATGTAACCACCATCGAACACTGTGCTGAATTCGTGGTTAAGTACTGGGTCGGTATAGCGTGAGCGATAGAGGGTGCCGGACATCAAGAAGAAATAATTTTTGCTGAAGAATTTTTCCACCGTCAGTTCAAGTCCATAGTTTCGCCCCCTGCCAATATTGCGAAGTCCGGCGATGCGTTCCATGGAGTTTTCGCCTGCTCCATAATTGAGTAGCGACACTCCATAGGCTTTGTTCTCAGCCGCAATATCAAAAAGCCATTGATAATATAGTTCTGTATGCACACGCCAATCCTTGTTAATTTGGTAGTTGTGCGAGAGGTTTGCATGCCAACTCTTGGAAAAACCCAAGTGATGATTGCTGTCCGAATAATGACCATCGGCCTCTTTGACAAAGAAAAAAGTGTGCGGAGGCAACTGACTGTAAAGGCCTCCTGCGAGGCCAATGGTGTGATGGGTACCAAGTTTCAACTCAGCAGCAGCGCGTGGTTCCAAAGCATAGTTACCATTCAGGGGCAAATAACTACCATGTACGCCTGCAGTGACAGTAAAAGCATCGCTGAACAAATGCTGATACTGCGCGTAAGCGCGATAAAGGGATAATGTGCTTGTATCGTCATTGAGGGGATAGGGTATATCTTCCACCTCATTGAACATATTGAGAAAATATTGATCGACAACCGTACCCACATAAAGATTGTCGTGATGCGTGGATAATCGATGACGGATGTCGGCCGAAAACGAGAGTTTGTGTTCCTTGGTTAAATCCGTAAAAATCATTTTAAAGTCTTCTTGATTGGCCAATTCCTTATTGTACACTCTCATCTTTATATCATTATAGTTCCAAGAAAGTGTGGCATGAAGATCGGTCCGAGCAGCCAGTTGGCCATGATAGACCATACCTAACAATGCCAAGCCACTGCGTAAGTTAACCTTTTGGTCAAACGATAGATTGTCAACTTGCACGGTCGTACCCGCCCCGGAGAGTTCTGATGTCTTGAGATGAATGCTACTAGTACCTACAATGCCAATCAATGAAAGCGTGTGACCCTCGTGGATGCGCCAATCTATCTTGGTTGTTAGGTCTTGATATCTTGGCACAACGGCCATGGATTTGCCGAAAATCTTCATGGCATAGCTTGCCAACTCTGGGATGGAATAACGATAGGAGGCAAGATAGGTCATCGAACCGTCCTTGATCATCGGCCCCTCTGTCATGAGTTCGGCCCCATTATAGCCCATCTGGAGGCGCATTTGGTGATTGTTGGGATTGCCTTTTCTCAGATTCAAATCAAAGATTGCCGCAAGTGCATTGCCTTTTGTTGCCTGCCAACCGCCCAACAAAAAATCAGAGTTGGTAACAACATTCATATTAAGGGCAGTTACCTGTCCAGCCGTCATTCCCAGTCCGGCATTGAAATGGTTAGGATTTGGAATTTCAATCCCATCCAATCGATATTGCACGCCTAATGATGAGTTGCCTCTCACCACAATCTCATTACGCGAATCATTGATGGGCATCACGCCTGCAAAGCTCCTCACCATCCTGCTTGGATCGCCTAACGAACCCGCATAACGCTCTGTTTCTTCCACACTAAAGCTTCGAGCGCCCGCATAGGCAAGCGGCTGGATGGGACGAGCTTTATTGTAATATCGCTTCACCTCTACGCCCTTGAGATTATAAGTGGCAGACTCCAGTTTGACATCAAGTGACACTTCTTCACCCATAACCAACAACAAGCTGATCTCCTTGTCCTGGTAGCCCACTGAACTGGCCCGCAAAACTTGCCTGCCCAACGGAACTTGTAGTTCAAAACGACCCGCTTTATCTGTGGTTTGGGTGATTGAAGGCTCCGCGTTTACAATGCTCAAACTAACATCAACCAACGGATTTCCATGAACGTCCGTCACCCTACCCAATACCTTTTGCGTTCTGTTTCCTTGTGCCATGATGACCATGGAAACAACTAACAACAGTATACCAGTGCCAATCCACCTTTTCATCATACGATAGTTATAAGATTTGTTCGCGCAAAAATAATTATATCATATTACAAACCTGTTAAAATCCCATCAATTAATCATGAATGCTCAATACTTTCTCATTGAAATTTTGCTGAATTAAGCAATAAAAAAATCGCGAACAAGGTGCTCGCGATTTTATCATGTACAATGACCATGAAGGAAACTGTGCAAAAGAAACGTTCTTATTTCTTTGCTTCAGCCTTTTTCTTTGTGTCGATTGGCTTATAAGCCTTGTTCAAACCAGCAACCACATCCTTGGTGATGTCATAGCTCTTGTCGGCATACAGCAGATTATCTCCTGCCTTGGAAAGGATGAGGCTATACTTCTTATCCTTGTTATAGCTTGCCAAGAAGTGCTGAATGGAGTCGCGGAGAGCCTTGTTATACTTATCGGTCTCTGTTTGGAACTCATTGCTCAGACGCTGATTGAGCGCCTGAAGATCGGCGCTCTGCTTCTGCAATCCAGCTTGAATGGATTCTGCCTGGTCACGAGTATATGCGTTTTGTTGAAGCTTCTGCTGGAAGTTTGCAGCTGCTTGCTCCAATTGTTTCTGCTTTCCAGCCAGCGTGTTCTGAATGTTTTGACCCTTCTTCTGCAAAATCAAACTATAGTCTTTGCAAAACTTATACTGGGTCATGATGCTGTCTACCTCAACATAGGCAATTTTCATGTCTGTTGGAACAGCAGCTGTTGTACCTTCTGACTTCTTATCAACCTGAGGTTTTGAATTGTCACATGCCGTGAAAGCCAGTGTTGCAAGTGCTGCAACAGCTACCGAACGGATAATCTTTTTCTTCATTTTGTATACTGATATTTAATTGTTTACATATTATTTTGTTTCATGACCATGACAGCATGCTGCCCATGACATCCATTTCAAAACGCTTTGTTCTGCTTTCTTGCCTCTTTGTCTTGATCTACCACACAATGAATGCCACGCTCTTTCATAGCGTCACTGTCATGTATGTGCATGGAATCGAACTTTCCATTCTTCTGAAAAATCAATTTCACAGCCATCAATGCAATACATATTGCAATTATTAACATGCTAAGAAGTAATGTTTTCAACATTTCTTATTATATTTGCAGTGTCACTTTGTCATTTCAATTTGGCAAAGGTAGTGCAAATAGAGCAATATACAAAATAAAATAAGAAAAAATAGTATGGAAAAGAAAGACTTACAACCAGCTAGCGTCTTCAAGCAGTTCGCCAAAATCAACGAGATACCACGCCCTTCCAAGCGTGAGGAAAAGATGATAGAATACCTCAAAGAGTTTGGCAAGAGCCATCAACTGGAAACGTCAGTAGATGAAACTGGCAACGTGATTATCCGCAAACCAGCCACCAAAGGCTACGAGGATCGTGCTACGGTGATACTTCAGAGCCACATGGACATGGTGTGTGACAAGCTTGTGGACGTTGAGTTCGATTTCGATAAGGATGCCATTCAGACCTACATTGATGGCGAATGGCTTACCGCAAAGGGTACAACGCTCGGAGCAGACGATGGCATCGGCGTGGCTATGGAGTTGGCTGTGCTCGAAAGTAATGACATCGAACACGGCCCGATAGAATGTGTTTTCACCGTTGATGAAGAGACACAACTAACGGGAGCGTTGGGGATGAAAGCCGGATTCATGACGGGTGATTATCTCATCAACTTAGATTCTGAAGACGAAGGCAAAATATATGTAAGCTGTGCGGGTGGCCGTAGCACCATCGCCACCTTCGATTACAAGGCAGAAGAGGCACCAAAAAGCCACTTCTTCATGCAAATCTCGCTGAAAGGTTTGGTGGGAGGCCACTCTGGTGACGACATCAATAAGAAACGTGCCAATGCCATCAAGGTTTTAACGAGATTTCTTTTCAACGAACAAGAGAAGTTTGATTTGCGCTTAGCAAGTTTTAATAGTGGCAAATTGCACAACGCCATCCCGCGTGATGGAAAGGTTGTGTTTGCCATTCCCAATGATGCGAAAGAGCAAGTGCGTGCCGATTGGAATGTTTTCCATCATGACGTGATGCAAGAGTTTCATGTTACAGATACCGACATGGTGTTCAACATGGAAAGTACCGAGCCTCAACAGGTGCTGCCAAAGGATGTAAGCAGCAAACTGATACTGGCTCTGCAAGCCGTTGACAATGGCATCTTTGCCATGTGCCAAGATGAGTTGTTGGCCAATATGGTTGAAACATCAAGCAACGTGGCAGCGGTGAAGACCATGGATGGCAAGGTTGAAATCTTGTCGTCTCAACGCAGCAACGTGATGAGCAATTTGGACAATATGTGTAACACCGTGAAGGCTGCTTACCAATTGGCAGGCGCAAAGGTTGAACAAACCGATGGCTATCCAGCTTGGAACATGAATCCAGACAGCAAATTAGTCAAACTGACGGTCGAGACTTACAAGAAATTGTTCAACAAAGAGCCAGAAGTATTGGGCATTCATGCAGGACTTGAGTGCGGATTGTTCTCGGAACGTTATCCTCATATCGACATGGTTAGCTTCGGACCCACACTCCGTTTCGTTCATACACCCGATGAACGTTTGCACATCCCTACCGTACAAATGGTTTGGGATCACCTTCTCGAGATATTGAAGAACATCCCTGTGCGCAAATAGTGCACGCAAATAGCGAAAATGGATTCATGGTTTCAACCGATACCGTGAATCCATTTTTCATGCTCTTTACATTCGTCTTTACCAAAAAGTAAAAGACATTAAACAATGTTTGCAACCCTCTCTACCCTCATTCTTCGAAGAATTGCAGTATTGGCGTCATGAAGGGGGTGATGTCGCGCGGGTGAGAACGATTGTAATAGTCTATCCTTGTGGTCGACCAAGCCACATAAAGACGTTTCTTGGCCCGCGTCATGGCTACATAAAATTTACGCTTGTCTTCGGCCAACAGCCGTTCGTTGTTTTGATTGTAGAAGTTGGGATAGCGCCCGTCAACGGCATCAAAGATGATGACATTGTCAAATTCCAGTCCTTTTGCCTTGTGAACGGTTGTCACAAAGATACGCTCTTGCAGCGTTTGACTGTTGCACAAGTCGGCCTCTTTCAGCGTGTTTATTTCCGTGACGTAGGCCCACAGCTGCTCCACCAATGATGGTGCCGCTGCTTGGTCAATGATATCATCCGTGAGAAACTGCGTGACATAATGCAACTTATCTTGCGGTTCCAACAGTTTTTCACTACAAAGAAACGCATAGAAGCGTTGCATTTCCTGCACCAATACAGGCTCATCGCCAGGTTTTTCTCGCTGATACAGCCGCTGTTTGGCCGCATTGTATATGTCTAAATAGTTTTTTCGCAACACCTCTGCCCGCTTCTTGAACCGCGGATGGCGTATCCATTCCAACTGAGAAGGCACCATGAGCTTGGCTTTTCCATAGCAATGGCGCACCACATTGCACGTTGCGTCAACATCGGCATCGGCCAAATGGGCATTTTCTCCTTCCAAATGCAACACTGAGAGCAAGTGCTTGAGTTTGTACTCACGCAGGTTTGGTTCCAACAACCGAACGAGTTTGAGCGAATCCAGATAGCGCGGACACTGCTCTTTCAACGATATGGCGGGCAAATAGCGTTGCAGATTGAAATCCAGAATATGATAATCGTAGTCGGCATTGTGTCCCAAAAGCATGCTGTCGCCCACGTATTTCATGAACATCTGTAACCCTTCTGTGTGACTAAGCAGCACATGTCGCTGCATTTCAGCAATCAATGGATTTTCAATCTCTCCCAGTTGTTGCGGGATATCACGGTCGGTTTCCATAAAAACGACAAACGACGAGCCGGGAACCACTTTCCCTTGCCGCATCCTGACAGCTGCAATCTGCACGATGTCGTCCTCAAAAACGTTCAGTCCGGTGGTTTCTGTGTCGAACACCACAATATCCTGCTGCTCATAACACTTTACAAATTCTTGCACATAACTGCTCTCTTGATACGTCAGAAGGTCGGTTGGCAGCATCGCCCTGTCCAACAATCCCCGCACAAAGCCACGCGCCGCTGCATTGCTCTCAAAGACATGCAGCCCCATGAACAATCGTGACCAACCGATGAAGTTGTGCTCGTTGGCCAAAACATTCAGATGTGCCAGCAGCAACTTCACGCCCTGCGAGGCGAACAAATCATCTCCCGACACCTTAAAATGCGATAATGACAAATCGTTCAACGCCCTACTCATCATTTCTGCATCGGCATTGGCGCTCACGATGACCGCCGTTGTTTCCTTCTCATCCGCAGCTTGCAACCGAAATACCACATCGGCGACGTCACGATATTCCGAGTCAATGGTCACGCTATCCATCACTTGCAACTCATCTCCCTTACGTTGGGGAAGATAATTGGTCGTTGGCAGCACGTTTTTGTCTATTCCCAGCTGCTGTTCGGCATACACATTGAACACGTCAAGCAGATATTGAGGGGAGCGATGGTTGACAAACAGCCGGTGAACATGTCCCTCACAACGCTCCCTCAAAGCGTCCAGCGTGCTCATCTTCGCACCCATGAACGAAAAGATGGCCTGCTGCTCGTCACCCAAATACATCACGGTGTGGAAGTCGCTACTTGTAAAACCGTCGACAAGTGCCAGCTGTAACGGATTGAGGTCTTGCACCTCATCAACCTGTATCCAGTCATACCGCCTCAGCTCATGCTTGTCGTCAGCCCGCAACGCATCGTAGGTAAGCATCAACAAGTCCTCAAAATCCAGCAACTTGTTCTCTTTTTTGTATGCCATGTAATGCCGCGCCTGCTCCATTTTTTTCAGTAAGGCGCCAATGTCACGCTGACTTCCCAAGTCGTATGCCTCGGTTTGGATGAGATCCTCATACACATCCGAATGCGTGAACACATCCAGCATCGTGGCAGGTGTCATCTCCATTCGCTGCACTTGGCACAACGTGCGCAACGCCGTCACGTCCCTTGTCGTCACACATTCAGGGTGTAGACGCAGTTTTTTGGGATGTTCATGCACCAGTTGATGGATGAATCCCGCAAAATGAAACACCTCTATATATTCACTTTTCGCTCGATAGTTCGCCTGCACCGCATATTCGTCCTCATCCCGATAGCGTGCCAGGATGCTGAAGGCATCTTCATCGTCAATGACCGAACTCTCGGCAGGCACCAAACTGTTGTCGAACAAGAATTTGGAACAAAACCGATGAACGTTTCCCACATACACCTCGTTAACGCCCTCGTCTGTGATATGAGCCTCAATACGTTCTTTCATGCCACGGGCAGCGCGGTTGGTAAACGTCAGACACAGCATCTTACCAAACGGCATTCCTTGTTCGTACGCCCTACGAATGCGCTCGGTGAGAATTTGCGTCTTGCCACATCCCGGCGGAGCCAGCACCAAGTGGTACCCACCCTCGGCCTGTATCACCTTTTGTTGAAACTTGTCGGGCGTAAAAGTTGTCTGAATCTTATTCGTGTTCATGGTCTGCATGCTAATCGTTTGACCATACAAATATATCATTTTTATTTGAGCTACCCGGCATTCTCCAAAAAAATACTATATTTGCATTTGATTTGTAGACGATGAACGACCATCTACTCGCAACGCAAACCCAATTAAGCATGATTAAAAATAAAAACAAAATACAGGCACACAGTGCCGTGATACTGGCCAACGTAATCTTTGGCTTAGGTGTACCCGTTACCAAACTCTTGCTCGACGAATGGGTGTCACCCATGGGATACATGTTCACCCGATGCCTGGGTGCTGCGGTGATTTTCTGGTTGATTAGCCTGTTCATGCCCAAAGAGCCTGTTGAACGCAAAGACTTACTAATCATTATGCTGGGTGGTTTACTTGGATTTGTGGTTTCACAAACGCTCACCGCCTGGGCTTTGGTATACACCACACCGGTTTACTTCTCACTGATTGCCACGCTGACACCCGTTGCCACCATGCTGATGGCGGCTGCTTTTTTGAAAGAGACGCTCAATGGAAAGAAGACGATAGGCGTACTCATCGGTATTGCCGGCGCGCTCTTGATGGTTTTCATGGGCTGGCAGAGCGGCTCGGGAACCAACGACGTGTTGGGCATCTTCCTCACCATTCTGAGTCTGCTCACCTGGGTCATCTATCTGTTGATTACCCGAAACGTTTCTCAGAAGTACTCGGCCGTGACCCAGATGAAGTGGATTTTCCTCATTTCTACTCTCGCCGTGCTGCCTTTCGCCGCCCCCGAATGGGGTCAGCAGAAACTTTTCTCTGCCGCATGGGCTTGGACAGGCGTAGCCGAAATGGCCTTCATCGTGCTGTTTGCCACCGTGATGGGCTACTTCGCCATACCGTTCGCCATGCGTTACCTGCCCGCTACCACCGTGAGCATTTACACCAATCTGCAACCCGTGGTTGCTTCGTTGGTAGCCATCTACATCGGACAGGACGTGCTGACCTGGGACAAACCGGTAGCCGGCATTCTCGTTTTGCTGAGCGCCTATATCATCACCAGAAAAAACGTGGAATAATAAAACACGGAAACACACAAAATTTGTTCACATCACTCCCATGCTCATCGTTCACAACCGACTGATACCCTTCAAAAATTATGACGCCATCAACATTCTGGGAATGCTGTTTTGCCGCAAAGGAACGACCATCACGGCCGACCTTATCCAGCATGAGCGCATCCATACTCGGCAGATGATTGAACTGGGATTTGTATTCTTCTATCTTTTCTACGTCATCGAGTGGCTCGTTCGCCTGCCGATGAGGGGGCGAGCATACCTCAACATTTCATTCGAGCGCGAGGCATACAGACACATGGACGACCCCAACTATTTGCTCAACCGACGGCCATACGCGTGGACGCGCTATCTGAAAAAGTCGAGTAAACCTCGCACGAAACCCACCAGAAAATCGAATTGAAAACGCAGCCCCTGGCCTCCATGGTTGGCACCCCACAAAGGCCGCCAACCAAAGGCGTTGACTTTGGGCATCAATGTCTATGAGTTTGGACCCCAAAGTCATGGATATTAACCTTCAAAGTCAATGCTTTTAGTTTCACAAGGGAAAAAAGAAGAGAAACGAGGACATGCTTTACTTCAAAAGAAGTAAATAATAAGCTGTGTATCAAACCATTTATAAGACATACGGTATCAGCAAATCATCACCAGCCAACGACACCTTCAAGCGATACTTATCGGTATACTCCACATGCATGAGTTGTTTGGGGTCGGTAGACTGCGGCTCCGTCAACGTCAAGGCCACATGCCCCATGGTACGGCGGAGATTGAGTTCGACACAAGGATGGATGCACAACTCCTCGCGATTCTCCATCCTCACCACCATCATGTCGATGCCAAACGGCCCCACATATTTGCCTTTGAAGAGCGAACCAACCAGCGAGATAACATGCGCCTGGATGAAATCGAGCAATTCGAGGGGTACATACCGCGCCATCATGTCGCGCTTCACCGGCTCCGAAGCGATGACGTTACCCGTATAAGCGCCATGAACTGTTGAGAACAGTGACAGACCAAGATATGCCACACGACCGTTGTCCATAGCCATGAATTCCATTCCAAAATCACAGACCTTATTATATTGCGGTTCTATCATGATGCCACCCTGCTTTTTGATGAGGTTTCGGCACCACCCTTCAACATGGTCACTGAAATCATGGTCTACATATCTCAACCCCCTACCGCTACTGCTCCAGGGTGCTTTCAATACAAATCGCTCGCCATCGGCCATGAGCAGGTCGGCCAACTGGGCAGCATCGCCCGAGAAAAAAGTGCTGGTTCCTACAAAACGCTCGTGTGATGCTGCAAGAATAGGCAGTAAATGGGTTGCAGCGAACGTGCGACTGCTCAGCTTGCGCATAACATCCAATTGCTTGGCCGTGGGCACTGTTTGCCTGAACGTCGCGTTGGACGACACTAAATAGTGACATAAAGCCCTGTTCCACCCCCAAGGTTCGACCTTCACCGTGGAGAAATCGATGGGAACACGACACAAATCGGCATGCGAAACAAACAACACATCATGCACCAAACCGCCAAGACGGCGTGCCGATTCGAGTGCAGCCGACACGTCATCTACCAGCACCATGTCACCATCGTCAGCCCACAGAGCCGGCAGATAGCCTAAGTCGGCACGCAATTCGCGTGCGGCATGCGGAGCTGTGAAAGCATCCATGTTGGACGCCAATGCTACATCGTGATCTGGATTGAAGATATGTAATTTCATCGTCGGAAAGCCTCATTCTTTTAACTGGGTACAAAAATAATAAAAAAAGATGATATTTTGCAATATAGAGTTTGCAATTATAGAAATAAATAGTATCTTTGCAGTGACGATTATGCAATTTAAAAGGATTTAGAAATGGAATCTTTCTTCCGCACTCATAAGAGCCTTGTAGAGCACACCAAAGCGCCAGTTCGTCGCACCCTCATGGATGAGATTGACTGGAACGACCGCTTGATTGGCATCAAGGGGACAAGAGGTGTGGGAAAGACCACTTTCTTGTTGCAATACGCACAAGAAAATTTTGAGAGTACTGATCGCCGCTGCCTGTACATCAACATGAACAACTTCTACTTCCAAGGCTGCGGAATAGATGATTTTGCGAAGCAATTTGTTGAGCAGGGCGGTAAGGTGCTGCTCATTGACCAGGTGTTCAAGCAGCCCAACTGGAGTGAGGAGCTAAGGCGATGCCACGACCGTTTTCCGGAATTGAAGGTGATTTTCACCGGCTCGAGCGTGATGAGGCTCAAGGAAGAGAATCCCGAACTGAACAGCATCGTGAAGAGTTACAACTTACGCGGGTTCTCGTTTCGCGAGTTTCTCAACCTCAAAACCAACAACCAGTTTACGCCTTACACGCTTGACGAGATACTAACGAATCACGAACACATCATCAAACAAATTCTGCCAAAGGCCAGTCCGGCGAAATACTTCATGGACTACATCCACCATGGCTTCTATCCGTTCTTTCTGGAGAATCGCAATTTCTCGGAGAATCTGCTGAAGACCATGAACATGATGACGGAGGTAGACATTCTGCTCATCAAGCAAATCGAACTGAAATACCTCACAAAAATCAAGAAGCTGTTCTACCTGTTGGCCACTGAAGGGCAGTGTGCGCCCAACATCAGCAATCTGGCGCACGAGATACATACCAGTCGCGCTACGGTGATGAATTACATCAAATACCTGGCCGATGCCCGATTGATTAACATCATCTATCCCATGGGCCAAGATTTCCCGAAGAAGCCCAGCAAAGTGATGATGCACAACACCAATCTGCAATATGTCATTTATCCGAACAAGGCAGATACACAAGACTTGATGGAGACTTTCTTCGTGAACTGCATGTGGAAAGACCACGCAGTGAACCAAGCTGGCAAAGACCGTTTCTACCTGGTTGACGGCAAACAGAAGTTCAGAATTTGCGATGCAAAGAGCGAACATAAGATACATTACAGCAGTGATACCGTCTATGCCCGATACAACACTGAGGTGGGGCAAGACAACCGCATCCCCCTATGGCTGTTTGGTTTTCTATATTGACAGGCGACAGAGGGGCGAATCAAGACAAGCGAACAAATAAATACAGCAACAAAAGAACAAGAGTAATAGTAAAGAATTAAAAGATTCATACGAAACATTTATTCATATTTTATTTATAACAAAATGGCAAAAGAAAAAAAGTTTATCACTTGTGATGGTAACGAAGCCGCAGCTCATATCAGTTACATGTTTTCTGAGGTAGCTGCCATCTACCCCATCACACCGTCTTCTCCTATGGCCGAACATGTTGACACATGGGCTGCCAAGGGACGAAAGAACCTATTTGGACAAACGGTTACGGTACAAGAAATGCAGTCGGAAGGAGGCGCAGCCGGTGCCGTGCATGGCTCTCTTCAATCAGGCGCATTGACCACAACCTATACAGCATCGCAGGGTTTGCTACTCATGATACCAAACATGTACAAGATAGCTGGCGAACAGCTGCCTTGCGTTATCAACGTTTCGGCGCGCACCGTTGCCACGCACGCATTGTGTATCTTTGGTGACCACTCTGACGTAATGGCTTGCCGTCAAACCGGTTTCGCCATGTTCTGCGCTGGATCCGTTCAAGAGGTGATGGACTTGTCGACAGTACCTTATTTGGCTACCTTAAAGACAAGCATTCCTTTCATCAATTTCTTCGATGGTTTCCGTACTTCGCATGAGTATCAAAAAATTGAAATGATTGACGAAGAGGAAATCAAGAAATTGATTGACTATGACGACATCAAACGTTTCCGCGACCGCGCACTGACACCAGAGCGCCCAGTAACTCGTGGTACGGCTGAAAACCCAGAAACATTCTTCACGCATCGCGAAGCATGCAACAAGCATTATGAGGATGTGCCAGATGTTGTGGAAGGCTATCTGAAACAGATCTCTGAGCTTACAGGTCGCGAATACCACATCTTCTCTTATTATGGAGCAGAGGATGCAGAGAACATCATCATCTTGATGGGTTCGGCTACCGAAGCCGCTCGCGAGGTGATTGACCACCAGTTGAAGGAAGGTAAGAAGGTCGGAATGATTTCGGTACACCTCTATCGTCCATTCTCTGTTAAACACCTGTTGGCCGCAGTGCCAAAGACTGTTAAGCGTATTGCAGTGTTGGATCGCACGAAAGAGCCAGGTGCCGAAGGCGAACCGCTGTACCTTGACGTGAAGAGTGCTTTCTATGACGTAGAAAACAAGCCACTGATTGTGGGTGGACGCTATGGACTGGGTTCAGCAGACATCACGCCAAGCCACATCATCTCTGTGTTTGACAACCTGGAGATGAACGAGCCGAAGAACCACTTTACGGTTGGTATCGTTGATGACGTGACCTTTACTTCACTTCCTTTGCTCGAAGACATTCCTCTGGGAGCCGAAGGAACGTTCGAAGCTAAGTTCTTTGGACTGGGTGCCGACGGTACTGTAGGTGCCAACAAGAACTCTGTGAAGATTATCGGTGATAATACCAATAAATATTGTCAGGCCTACTTCTCGTACGACTCGAAGAAGTCAGGAGGTTTCACCTGCTCACATCTTCGCTTTGGCGATCAGCCCATTCACTCTACCTACAAAGTAATCACACCTAACTTTGTGGCTTGCCACGTTCAGGCATACTTGAGAATGTATGACGTGATTCGCGGTCTGCGCAAGAATGGCACCTTCCTTTTGAACACCGTATTTGAGGGAGAAGAGTTGGCCAACTTCATTCCAAACAGACTGAAGCGCTACTTTGCTCAAAACAACATTACTGTATATTACATCAATGCGACGAAGATTGCGCAAGAAATTGGTTTGGGCAACCGCACCAACACCATTCTACAGAGTGCCTTCTTCCGTATCACCGAGGTTATTCCTGTTGATCTTGCCGTTGAACAGATGAAGAAGTTCATCGTGAAGTCTTATGGTAACAAGGGACAGGACATTGTTGACAAGAACTACGCAGCTGTAGAACGCGGTGTGGAGTATCAGCAATTGACGGTTGACCCAGCATGGGCAGACCTTGCAGATGAAGAAGAAGCAACAGAAGAGGATGTTCCGGCATACATCAAGGAAATCGTACGTCCTATCAATGCACAGAATGGCGACTTGCTGAAAGTATCCGATTTCGTGAAATACGATATGATTGACGGTACCATGCTGAATGGTTCGTCTGCCTACGAGAAGCGAGGCGTTGAAGCATTCAACCCCGAGTGGACACCCGAAAACTGTATCCAGTGTAACAAATGTGCTTACGTTTGTCCTCACGCAGCCATTCGTCCATTCGTATTGGATGAGGAAGAGGTGAAAGGTTTCAATGACAAGACCCTGGCTATGAAGGTTCCAAGACCGATGGCTGGCATGAACTTCCGCATTCAGGTAAGTGTACTCGACTGTGTAGGTTGTGGTAACTGTGCCGATGTCTGCCCTGGTAACAAACAAGGTAAGGCATTGAAGATGGTTCCATTTACACGCGATGAGAAGATGATTGAGAACTGGAACTACCTCACCAAGAATGTGAAGAGCAAACAACATCTTGTTGATATCCAGAGCAATGTGAAGAATTCTCAATTTGCACAACCTCTGTTTGAGTTCTCGGGTGCATGTGCCGGATGTGGTGAAACACCTTATGTAAAATTGGTTTCACAATTGTTTGGCGATCGTGAAATGCTTGCCAACGCAACAGGTTGTTCATCCATTTACTCTGCATCACTGCCTTCAACACCGTACACGACCAATGCAGACGGTAAGGGTCCGGCCTTTGCCAACTCATTGTTTGAAGACTTCTGCGAATTTGGTATGGGTATGGTAATGGGCAACAAGAAGATGCGTGACCGTCTTGCTGTCCTTCTCAACCAATTGGTAGAAAAAGAAGATTCGTCTAACGAGTTGAAAGAAGCCGTTCAGAAGTGGATGGAAGCGAAAGAAGACGCTCAAGGCTCTAAGGAAGCCACAGAACAACTCAAGCCTCTTATCAAAGCAGGTGCAGAGAAAGGTTGTGACACTTGCAAAGAACTGATGACGCTGGAGCACTACCTCATCAAACGTTCACAGTGGATTATCGGTGGTGACGGTGCATCGTATGACATCGGTTTCGGTGGACTCGACCATGTTATCGCATCGGGTGAAGATGTTAACATCTTAGTTCTCGATACAGAAGTTTACTCGAACACAGGTGGACAGAGCTCAAAGGCGACACCACTTGGAGCCATTGCTCAATTCGCAGCCCAAGGAAAACGCATCCGCAAAAAGGACTTAGGCTTGATGGCTACAACCTATGGTTATGTGTATGTTGCACAAATAGCAATGGGTGCCGACCAGGCTCAAACGCTGAAAGCCATTCGTGAAGCAGAGGCTTATCCCGGACCATCGCTCATCATCGCCTATTCACCCTGTATCAACCACGGCTTGAAAGCCAAGGGTGGCATGGGTAAGAGCCAGGCAGAGGAAGCTCGTGCCGTTGCTTGCGGTTACTGGCACTTGTGGAGATACAATCCTCAGCTGGCCGATGAAGGCAAGAATCCATTCGTACTCGACTCTAAAGAACCAGACTGGAGCAAGTTCCGCGATTTCTTATTGGGTGAAGTTCGCTACCTGTCTGTGAAGAAAGCATATCCTAACGAAGCCGATGAACTATTCCAAGCTGCAGAGGATATGGCGAAACTGCGCTATAACAGCTATGTTCGCAAATCGCAAGAGGATTGGAGTATGTCAAATGGAGAAGTAGACGAAACCGCCAATGAGGATCCTAATACAGCCGAAGCTACAGAAAAAGTGGTAGCAAGTGAGCCGAAGGAGGATTCAAAGGCCGAGCATGTTGATGCAAAATCTTAAGCAAGAAACATAGCTCATCATATTTAGAAAAGAGGGAGTATCAGCAACATGATACCCCTCTTTTTTTCTTATTTTACGATGGAGTGAGGGTGAGTGAATTATTTCCTGGCTTTCTAAGGATATGAATATAGGAGTGTATTCTATCTTGTGCAGCAAAATTTGGGGCGTAATTCATCGCATACAGCACTTAAACATATCTAACGAACAAGACTTCTCTCTATTTTTAAAGTCCATTCTGCATGTGAACCACTCAATAGAAGTCTAATGCCCACATTATCTGTTAACAAAATTTAAAGGCGGTAAAAAGTATTGTTGGGTGACCGTATGCTGCATTCTTTTTTTGTATCTTTGCAAGCAAATAAAAACATACAAAGTCGTTTCTCTTCTGAAACGCAGAAATTTCTATCAACACTTATTATACTACAATGTATAGCAAAGACGAATTATCATCTAAAGATATCCAGGAATTGTCGGATATCGCTCAAAAACTGGGTGCCGAAATTGACGAAAACAATACGCCAGAAGAAATCATATATTCAATACTCGATAAACAAGCAATATCAGAAACAGATGAAAACGCCACAGGTACCAAGCGGCGTCGTATTCGCATACCGGTACGTGAAACTGACAGAGTGTACTCGGTGAATGGGAAAGAAGGTGAGAACTTCGACCTGAAAAAGAAAAAACCAGCAAGCGAGCCTACTTCTTTATTCAAAGAGGACGACATGACCAAAGAAGATACTTCGTCTAAAGAAGAGCAGGAACTAACACCTGAAGAAGAACTTGCAGCCATTCCTAAGCATAGAGGGAGAAAGACAAAACGCGAACTTGAACTTCTTGCAATGATTGATGCCAAGAATGAAGAGAACCAAGAAGATACAGAAAAACAAGAAAAAGAGGCAGAAGATAATGACGATACCGAAGCATCACGCTCAAATGAAGCACATGATGAGGTGAATGAAAAAGATTCTGAGAACGCGGAAGAAGAGACTTCAGAGGCAGACGCAGAAGGCACATCTCATAAAGACTCTGGTATGAGTAACTTACTGGAACGCTTACAAGCGAAAGTGAATGCGCACAACGAAAACGAACAGGAACGTCGCGAGGCTATCGCAGAAGGCATTTGGGAAGGAGATCCTGCCGATGGTACAGACTTTATTGTTGTGCAAGACTTGCCAATTTTGGATCAAGGAGCCGTGCCCAGTTACGACATGTTTGACAATCCAACCACGCCCGTCATGCCATCGGCTTCATATCAAACGCCTGTAAACACGAACGCTTCCAACCAGCCTGCATACGACTTTTCTGACATTATTGAAGCAAATGGTGTCCTGGAAATCATGCCAGATGGCTATGGATTCCTACGTTCAAGCGACTACAATTATCTGTCTTCGCCTGATGATGTGTATGTAGCTAGCTCACAAATCAAGAAGTATGGCTTGAAGACGGGTGATGTAGTACAGTGTCATGTTCGCCCTCCACATGACGGAGAGAAGTACTTCCCACTGACCAACATCGACAAGATCAACGGAAGAAACCCAAATGAGATTCGTGACAGAATACAATTTGAACATCTTACACCGCTCTTCCCAGAAGAGAAATTCACGCTCTGTGGCGACAAAGCAACGACCAATCTGTCTACAAGAGTGGTCGACCTCTTCTCTCCTATCGGCAAAGGACAGCGCGCACTCATTGTGGCACAACCCAAAACCGGTAAGACCATCTTGATGAAAGATATTGCCAATGCCATCGCTGCCAACCACCCCGAAGCTTATTTGATGATGCTTTTAATCGACGAACGTCCAGAGGAAGTGACCGACATGGCGCGAACCGTGAATGCAGAGGTCATCGCATCCACGTTCGATGAACCTGCAGAACGACATGTTAAGATTGCCGGAATCGTGCTTGAGAAAGCCAAACGGATGGTTGAATGTGGGCATGATGTGGTGATATTCCTCGACTCTATTACCCGTTTGGCCCGTGCCTATAATACAGTAAGCCCTGCTTCAGGCAAAGTGTTGACGGGTGGTGTGGATGCCAACGCATTACAAAAGCCGAAACGATTCTTTGGTGCAGCCCGCAACATCGAAGGTGGTGGATCACTAACCATCATCGCTACAGCGCTGATTGACACGGGTAGTAAGATGGATGAGGTAATCTTCGAAGAGTTCAAGGGTACCGGCAACATGGAACTTCAATTAGACCGATCACTTTCTAACAAGCGCATCTTCCCAGCTGTCAACCTGGTTGCATCGAGCACCCGTCGTGACGACTTGTTGCAAGACAAGACCACACTGGATAGAATGTGGATTCTGCGCAAGTATATTGCCGACATGAACCCAATTGAAGCAATGAACTCAATTCATGACAGAATGATAAGAACCCACAGCAATGACGAGTTCTTGATGTCAATGAACTCATGATAATGAATGAATATATTGAAATAAAAGGTGCCCGTGTCAACAATCTGAAGAACATTAGCATCAATATTCCCCGAAATCAATTTATTGTTATAGCCGGACTATCGGGTTCCGGCAAATCATCCTTGGCCTTCGACACATTATATGCCGAAGGCCAACGTCGCTATGTAGAATCACTTTCCTCCTATGCAAGACAGTTCTTGGGGCGCATGAGCAAACCCGAATGTGACTTCATCAAGGGACTGCCACCAGCCATAGCCATTGAACAGAAAGTGATTTCTCGCAATCCTCGAAGCACAGTTGGCACGTCAACCGAAATATACGAATATCTACGTTTGCTTTATGCCCGCATTGGTAAGACATTCTCTCCCACCAGTGGCGAAGAGGTAAAGAAGCATTCAACGGACGACATCGTCAACTGTACGCAACAATACTCTAAGGGAACCAAGTTTGCCATCCTGGCTCCATTGCACCTGATTGAAGGCAGAACGCTGGAAAAACAGCTTGAAATGGAAATTCAAGAGGGCTACACTCGTCTTTGGTTCAAGAATGATTTCGTGCGGATAGACGACTTTCTGGCGGACAAAGAAGCGTTGAAAAAAGCAAAGGTTGATGAGATTTTCCTGTTGATTGACCGCCTGTCTGTTGACGACGCCAAGGATGTTATCTCCCGATTGATAGACTCTGCAGAGACTGCCTTCTACGAAGGACGTGGCGAATGCCAATTGGTGTTCTTCCCTTCCAACATAACTTATGAGTTTTCCATGCGTTATGAAGCTGACGGAATGACCTTCGAGGAACCCAATGACAACATGTTTTCATTCAATTCTCCTTTGGGAGCATGCCCCACTTGTGAAGGATTTGGCAGCATCATTGGCATTGATGAGAAACTGGTTATTCCCAACTCTACCCTCAGCGTCTACGATGGTTGTGTACAATGTTGGCACGGTGAAAAGATGGGCCAGTGGAAAGATGAGTTTTGTCGACGCGCAAAACGAGATGACTTCCCGATATTCAAACCCTACTTGGAATTGACGAGAAAGGAAAAAGACATGCTGTGGCATGGCTTACCATCCGACATGCACAAAGACGAGCGTGACCGAGTGAGCATTGATGCCTTTTTCCAAATGGTGAAAGAGAATCAATACAAGATTCAATACCGTGTCATGATGAGTCGCTATCGCGGCAGAACCACTTGTCCAACCTGTCATGGTACACGCCTGAAAAGAGAGGCCAGTTGGGTGAAAATCAATGGTATGAGCATCACTGACCTGGTAGAAATGTCCATCACCAACCTCCATGCGTGGTTCAAACAACTTGCCTTAGACGACCATGACGCAGAGATTGGCAAACGACTGCTCACCGAAATCAACAACCGATTGCAGTTTCTCATTGACGTGGGACTGGGCTATCTCACCCTCAACCGCCAATCCAACACGTTGAGTGGCGGTGAGAGTCAGCGCATCAACCTCACCACCTCACTGGGAAGTTCCTTGGTGGGCTCGCTTTATATCCTGGACGAACCCAGCATTGGCTTGCATAGTCGCGATACCAAACGATTGATCAGTGTGCTAAAAAGACTACAAGCACTGGGCAATACCGTCATTGTTGTGGAGCATGACAAGGAAATCATGCAAGCCGCAGACACCTTGATAGATGTAGGTCCCAATGCGGGTAGACTGGGTGGAGAGATTGTTTTCAATGGATCCATCAAAGATATAGACCGCAACAAGGAGCAATATGCCAAGCAGTTCTCTCGCTCTCACACCATCCAATACCTCACAGGAAAAGAAACAATCGATAAACCCAGTTCTCGAAGGTCATGGAACATGGCCATCGAGCTGAAAGGTGCCAGACAAAACAACTTGAAGGGAATTGATGTAAAGTTCCCGCTGAACGTGCTGGATGTGGTGACTGGCGTTAGCGGATCGGGTAAGTCAACCTTGGTAAAAGGTATTCTCTACCCCGCCTTAAAACGACATTTGAATGAGGTAGCCGATCAGCCTGGCGAATATATTTCGCTGGAAGGCGATTGGAAACGCATCGAGCATGTAGAGTTTGTTGACCAAAATCCCATAGGCAAGAGCACGCGCAGCAATGCGGCAACCTACGTCAAGGCCTACGATGCCATCAGACAATTGTTTGCCGAACAACCGCTTGCCAAGCAAATGGGCTTCTCACCACAATACTTCTCCTTCAACACCGAAGGAGGTAGGTGCGAAGAATGTAAGGGCGCAGGAACCATTACCGTTGAGATGCAGTTTATGGCCGACCTCGAATTGGAATGCGAAGCGTGCCATGGCCAACGATTCAAGAAGGACATACTGGATGTACGGGTAGATGGCAAAAACATCAATGACGTGCTGAACATGACGGTCGCAGAGGCCCTTGAGTTTTTCAATCACTTGAATGAGAAAACGGTGGTCAGCCGACTGCAACCGCTGGATGACGTAGGGTTGGGATACATCAAATTGGGACAAAGCTCGTCTACGCTTTCGGGTGGTGAAAACCAACGCGTAAAACTGGCTTACTTCATTGGACGCGAGAAGCAAGAACCTACCTTATTTATCTTTGACGAGCCAACCACCGGACTACATTATCTGGACATCAAACGTCTGCTGTCGGCATTCGACGCATTGATAGAACGAGGACACTCCATCATCGTCATCGAACACAATCTGGATGTCATCAACTATGCCGATTACGTCATCGACCTTGGTCCGGACGGGGGTGACAAGGGCGGCTCATTGGTTGTCGCAGGCACACCTGAAGAGGTAGTCAACTGTAAGGCAAGTCTTACGGGACAATACCTTAAAGCTGATCAATCGTAACAACCAACTAAACTCATCTCAAACGATATCATTCTAAATTTTTCTGTCAACCATGAATCGCAGCGAGCTATCCATCCTAATCCCTACCTACAACGATTGTTGCGTAGATTTGGTCAAATCACTGGCTTGTCAAGCAGCGAACATACCCAAACTACACTATGAAATCATCGTGGTAGATGATGGTTCCACACGCCCTGAAACCAAACTGCAAGCCACTGAAATCAATGCGTTGGACAACTGTCGGTTCATCAGTAGGAACATCAATGTAGGACGTGCTAAAATTCGAAACATACTTACTGTCATGGCGCGCCATCACTGGCTGCTTTTCTTGGACAGTGACATGAAAATCACGAGAGACGATTTCATTCTGCAATATCTGCAAGCAGATCGACATGCAATGGTCATCTATGGCGGCAACTGCGTGCAACGCCCGATGAAACCTGCCGATGGAACGTTGAAATATCGTTATGAAGCTGCGGCTGAGGATTCACATTCGGCAGCAGAGCGCAACAAGTCACCCTATCAACAGTTTAACACGTCCAACTTCATGGTGGCCAAGTCGGTGATGGAGGCTCTTCCTTTTGATGACCGAATACAAACCTATGGCTATGAAGACGTGCTGTTTGGCAGGTCTTTGGAGGCAGCCGGCATCAACATTTACCACATTGACAATCCTGTTGGTTTTCAACAGTTTGAATCAAACATCAGCTTCCTGGCAAAAACAGAGGAAGCCATGTACACGCTCAACTTATACCACGAAGAACTGAAAGGCTATTCGAAAGTTTTGAATGCTTATCACAAACTTCGTCTTTTGGGACTGGCCCCACTCCTTCGGTGGCTCTTTCATGCCGCACAAACAAAGATGAAAACCAACCTGCTTGGTACCCATCCTTCTCTCTTCATCTACAAATGTTACAAATTAGGGTTTTACGCAACCATTGCACACGGTATGCATCGTGACAAGAAAGAAATAAAAGATTAAATCTTGCTGGATGTTCATTCAGGTGCTGAACTCTAAAGAAAATTGAAAGAAGTCACTTTTTTACCTTTTTGTGACCCTCTAATACATTTTCATGAATCATACTTGTTCCCTCACCGCCGGCGGCAATATCCACTGTCAACCGCCACATTTCCCATGAGGCTTTCACTCTCCCATAGGGCTCGTCCTGAATTTTTCCAGAAGTGTTTTTGTATTTTATTCTATTTTTAAAGTCTTTGTAACTTCTACTGACTATCTTTGTGCCATTTATTAACCATCCAAGCATGAAGAGCTCAAAGAAACTTTCCCTTGTCCATGGGGTACGGCGGCTGGCCTACCTCCTCCTCTTGTCCGCATGCCTCCTCGCCTGTTCGTCTGAGGAGAACGGTACAATGCCCGGCACCCCCCTTTCTTTCACGACACTGGTCTATATGATGGCCGACAATTCCATGGATTCACAGGTGGATTATGCGGTCGGTCAGCTCAAGCAGGGAATGAAAAGCAAGGACGTGGGCAACACGGTGATCTATCTCGACCGGCAGGATGCTTCACCACGGCTGTTCCGCATTTCAAGGCAGGGAGAAGAAATACCCCTTAAAGACTATCCAGAGGAGAACTCGGCCAAGGCGGAAACGCTGGTGCGTGTCATTGGTGAGACTAAGCAGCTTGTTCCTGCCGACCATTTCGGGCTTGTGCTGTGGGGACATGCCACGGGCTGGCTGCCGGGAGGCTATTCGCACGATATCATGCAGGTCAGCGTCCCTTCACGTCAAAATCTCAACACCCGATATATGGGCCTTGACGGCACGCCCAACGAGGCAACCACCTCTCCATTGATGGAGATTGATGCCCTCGCCAAGTCGCTGCCCGACCACGTGGCCGACTACATTTGGTTCGATGCCTGTCTAATGGCGAATGTCGAGACATTCTACCAGCTACGCCACAAGTGTCAGTACCTCATCGGATCGCCCACGGTAGTACTTGCCGAAGCCCAGTACGACGTTTCGGGCATTCCCTATGCCAAGGTGCTGCCTTTTCTGTTCGGTGGAAAGGATGCTTTGGTGCAGGCCTGCAAGACCTATTATCGCCACTATGAGGGAAAGAAATACAGCAATATGCGCTCTGCCACGATTACCTTGGTTGATGCGTCCAAGATGGATGCCCTCCACCAGAATGTGAACGTCCTGTTAAGAAACAGACTGTCCGGCGTGGAGACGATGGACACCCGCACCCTGCAAGCCTACCACCGCGACAATGATCCACACGTCTTTTTCGACCTGGCTGACATGGTTCGTCAGTCAGCGGACCAAGCCACTTCGGCATTCGACAAAGCTCTGTCCGATGCGGTGCTCTACAAGGCCGCCACCAACAAGTTCCTTGATCAACTTACGCTCGTCCCCAGCCACTGCTGTGGGCTGAGTGTTTATGTCCCTTTGAAACAATGGAACGCTACCAAAGAATACAAGTATTATTTCAAGGAAATGGAGTGGAGCGAAGTTTACGGTCGTGTCACTCCGTAAACATCAGCAGGGCTAAGAGCATGTAGCCACCTTGAATCAGAGCAAGGCGGATATTCCTGCGCATGAGGCTATATTTCTTATAGACAGTGGCTTCCGTATAGCCTACCATCCTGCCCACTTCACGGGCAGGGCAGCCCTCCGCCATTTTGCGGAACACGATTTGTTCCCTTTTCCTGTATCTATTCAATACTTTCGAGACGATGGATTCAATCTCCCGACTGGCTATGCCACCTGAGGCATCCGCCGACTCATCCTCCATGCTGTTCACGGCGACCTTAAGTTGCTCTTTATCATCCAAGGATGCCAGACCGTACTTTTTTTGCAGTGCTTCTTTTCGGTATAGGTCGATGACCTGACAGCGGGCTAAGTTCATCAGGAAACCCTTAATCCCGTCCGACGATTCGAGGTGCGTCAATTCTTCTGCTCTTTCCAGGAGGGTAAGCCACAGAGACTGCGCCATGTCGCTGGCAGCCTCCTTGCCGTGCGTCCTGCAATAATAGGTAATTAGAGTATCCTCATACCGTGTGTAAAGAGTGGAAAAAGCCTTCTGCCACCCTTCACATCTTGATGCAATCATCCGGAGCGCTTCAAGATCATCCATTTCCGTTGTCTCACCTACGATCGATCGCTGTTCATAGATTAACATGCGGCAAAGGTAGTTTGGGATTATTAAAATATCAATACAATTTTATGAATAATCTGTTATGAAAAATAGAAGCGTTCATGCGGCCCTTTCTTCTGGAAAGCCATTAAAATAAGGATAAGAGAAAACTTAACATGATTGTAACGTGATTTGCGGTAAAGGTCACCCCTTTTCTTCGGTATTATATATAGAGGGGCATCTCATTTTTGAGTACCATTCGGACGTCATGCCTGCGCACCGGGAGCATTAATGCCCTTCATGGAAAATGAAACCAGAGTTCGGTTAAGAACTCAACATCATGATTTCCGATCGATGTAAACTAATTATGGATTGATTATGAATGAGTATATGAACGAGGAAAAGAGGAAGTACGGCAAGGAAGCCTGTGACTTCTACAATAAGTACATGGCATCGTCTTCTGACACCCCTCTCCAGGCAGATGACCTTGAAGACGACATGCCGGAAGATTCCCCGACAAGGGTCTCTCCACTGAAAGCCTGGCAAATTGAGCAATGCAAGCACATGACCCGAAAGGCACTGTCTGCTCGACTGGGCTTCAACATCGTGGGTTCACCACGGACGGCAAGGCCCAGGTTCTTTGGCATTGCAGCAGCGGTGCTAATCCTCTTCGGTGTAGGCATCATGCTCACCTGGCTTGACCTGCAGCCTGTTCCGCAGCATCGCCTACAGCAGTTGGCTCACTGTGTCACCGACACCACAATCACCCTGCCCGACGGCACGCGGGTGGATCTCCAGGCTGGTAGTTCCCTCTCCATCGCCGACGATTTTGGACGTTCTTCCCGTGTGGTCGCCCTAAGTGGGCAAGCATTCTTCGATGTCGCCACCGATTCTGCCCGCCTGTTCACTGTCGAAGCCGGACAGCTCCACGCCGTAGTTCACGGCACATCTTTTAATGTGCTCGCCCATCCTGGGCAGGCTATCAGCGAGATTACCGTGAGCAGCGGATGCGTCGAGGTGAAGAAAGCCCACGGTGGACACTCCTTCGGCCGTTATCGTCACGGCGACCAAATCGCCTACGATGCCAGGACAGCACGGGCAACGGTACATCAGGTAGACGTGGACGACATGACTGAATGGCAACGTCATGAGTTTCGCCTGACCGATGCCACGCGACAGCAGTTCTGCGACAAGATACGTCGCCACTTCGGCAAGGAGATCGTCATTCGCGACAATGCCATCGATGCCTCCGCCCGCATCAACTATTCGGCCACCGCAGCGCGTCCCACCGTGACCAACGTGATGAATGATATCTGCGTCATCTTTAATGTGCAGTATGCCGACCTGGGCAATGCCATCATCATCTCAACTCGGTAAGGGCATGCAGACGATATTAAAAGCGGAGCGTGATGAATCACGCCCCTACGACAAAACAAGAATATCAATAAACAAAAACAAAACAATGAAAAAAAGGAATTACACCTTTCCCCAATCCTTTATCGCAGGGTTTCTGCTGCTGGTAGGAGGTCTGGTCGTATGGCCGTCATTACGCGCCAATGCGACATCTGCCAGTAGTATGGGCACAACAGCAAACACCCCCACAGCAACAGTCAAAAGCTCAGTGGCGACAGCCGACTATCCGAAGGAAAAACTCAGCAGCCGACTCAAGAGAATACACCAGCAATACGGTGTAGACATCAACTACGACTCGTCCAACATGGCTACCATCACCGTGAAGGCCTCGCAAAAAGTTAGTGTAGAGAACGATCTCGCCAATGCACTCGCCGCCACACCTTACAGCTACAGGAAAGGTGCAGGAGCCAAGTCGTACGTAGTCTATAAAGATGCCAACAAGCCACAGCTCACACCAACCGCTCAGAGACAGGCTTCTGCTACTACAGGGCGTGGCACCATTGCGGGAACGGTGCTCGACAAGGAGGGATTCCCCGTCATCGGCGCCACCGTCATGGTGGTGGGCATGAGCGGCAAGGGAGGCGTCACCGATATCAAAGGGCACTACGCCATCACCGGTCTGCCCAGCCGCTCGTTCACCGTCGAGGCCTCGTGCATCTCCTTTCAAAAGATGCGCATCTCCGATGTCAAGGTGCGCGGCGGCAAGTCCACGCCGCTCGACTTCATCCTGCAGGAGGCCACCAATGAGCTGCAGGGCGTCACCGTCACGGCGTCCTACGGCAATGCCACTACCAATGCCTTGCTCGCCCAGCAGAAGAACCGCATGGCCATGAGCGACGGCATCAGTGCCGACCTTATTCGCAAGACCCCCGACAACAACGTGGCGCAGGTCTTGGGCCGCGTCTCGGGTGTCACCATCGACAAGGGTAAATATGTGGTGGTGCGCGGCATGAGCGAACGTTACAACAACGTGCAGCTCAACGGGGCCGCCCTGCCCAGCACTGAGCCCAACAAGCGCAACTTCTCTTTCGATGTCATCCCCGCCGGACTGGTGGACAAGGTGACCATCGCAAAAACCTTCACCCCCGACTTGCCCGCCGAGTTCACGGGCGGATTGGTGGAGGTCAACACGCTGTCCGTGCCCACCAAGAAGTTTCTCAACGTGAGCATCGGCACGGGTATCAATACCATTTCCACCGGCAAAACCATGGAGACGGGCATCAACTACGCCTCCGACTATCTCTTCGGCAATATCAAGGATCGCAAGTGGGCCACCGAGGACCATTCCGCCGAGGCAGCTGACGTGTACTGCAAGAACGCCGCACAGCGCAACCCCATCCAGTTTTTCAAGTACAAGGCCTTGCCGCTGCAGACCTACTCGCTCACGGCAGGCATTCCCATCACCCTGCACAACGGCCACAAGCTCGGCGCTGTGCTCGCCCTGACCTACCGCAACGAACAGACCATCCACAACATCAAGGAGGCACGTATGATCAGTGCCGACTCTCTCTTTCGCACCAACCGAGCCTATAACTTCGTCACTGCCACTGGTGCCGTACTCAACATGGGCTGGCAGGCGCGCAACCACAAAATTACGTGGCGCAATCTCTTCAACAACCGCTTCACCCACACCACCACCGACCGCTTTATCGTCACCGATTACACCGCATGGTGGACCAGAGAGCTCTACAGCAACCCGCTGCGCACGTGGATGTTCCAGACACAGATGGACGGCGAGCACAAGTTCTGGGAGGATCAGCTCATCCTCACCTGGAATGCCTCCTACAACAAGGTGAACCGCACCAACCCCAACACTGCATTGGTCGAAGCGAATATGGTAGGTGACCGCTATACGACGAATATCTTTGGCTGGGGACCCGAAAGTGGTAGCTTTATGGCATCTGATATTGGAGGGGGGCATCTGATGTATTCCGACCTGAACGAAAGTAAGAAGACCGTAGGTGGCAACGTGGAGCATCCTTTCGAGGTGGCAGGCAACAAGCAGCGTGTCAAGGCTGGCTACATGGGTACCTTTCGCCGGTCCGACTTTTTCCAGCAGTACATCAAGCCCCACATGACAAGCCCTACCGGCCAATTACCGGATAATGGCTTACCCCTCAACGATGCCTTCAATCCCAAATGGTTCGAACAGGGCTTTGCGGTATATTCGCCGGCCGGCATCAATGGTTCATACGCTGACTATTACGAGGGCAGCCAGGACGTGCATGCCGCCTACCTGATGGGCGATTTCACTTTCTTCAACCGTCTCCACCTCACCGCTGGCGTGCGTATGGAGGATGCCCAAACAAGCACCACCACGAGAACAGCCATCCTGACTTCTACGAGTGTTAACTGGAACGACACTACTATTTCCATTAAAAACACCGACTGGCTGCCCGCTGCCACCTTGGTCTATAACATCACGCCCACGCTCAACGCCCGCCTGGCCTTCAGCAAGACCCTTGCCCGCCCTGAGTTCCGTGAACTCACGTTCACCCCATACTATAGAGTGGAAGACCGCATGATTACCTATACAAAATTTGGAGATTACGTCAAGCAGTCCAAAATCACCAACTGGGACCTGCGCTTCGAGTGGTACCCATCCCTGGGCGAGGTGGTCTCATTGAGCCTATTCCACAAGAAGTTCAAGGATCCGGCAGAGGTCTATACCTGGCTAAGACAGGACGGTCACAACTACGACGAGATTCATGCCAATCTGCCCGAAGCCACCGCCAAGGGCATCGAGCTGAACGTGCGCAAGTCGTTAGGATTCCTGCTGCCTGGCTCCTTCCTCCGTGACCTTTGGTTCACGGGCAACTTCTCGATTATCGATGGTACAGTGAAACTCAACTACGATGAGAGCATACAGAACAGTTATAAGAATCGCAGACGCCCATTAATGGGAATGTCGCCCTACACCGTGAACGCGGGGTTGGGCTACTTCGGTAAGAAGTTTAGCGCTACAGTCAACTATGGGCGCACGGGGCGCAAACTGGTTCTCTCCGCAGAAAATGCAGGATTTGACCTTTATGAGAATCCCCGTAACGTACTCGACCTACAGCTCGCCGCCAAGTTCCTGAAAGAGCGGCTTGAAGTAAAGTTCAATGCGAGCGATCTGCTCCATGAGGACTACATCATTTACAGAAACTGTAAAGGAACATACGTTAACGGAAATTATGAAAATCCGCAACCCACTACCGATTTGGGCATGGACTACAATCCCGGCGACTGGGTCATCAGCCGCATCAACAAGGGGATAAATCTGTCCCTGACGGTAAGTTATCAACTTTAATTCACCCGTAAGGGTACTACATCAATTCGAGATAGTATGCAAAAGGACCAGATACGAGAAAGTCCAGCCAAGTAAGATAACAACAGTGGAACTTTTCATCCTTGACGGTCCCGAGGCATCTATTAATAATCATTTATTAACTAAATTCATTCTATTATGAAGAATTTTAAAAAGTTCGCCATGCTCCTCGTAGCAGTCATGGCAGTGGGAGTCACAATGACTTCGTGTTCAAATGAGGACGAAACAATCCCTGTAGTGAACAATGTACGTGCAACGGAAACGCTGTCGAGTATCATCAGTGCTGACAAGACGTTGTACAGCAATGTCACCTATCAGCTCAGTGGAAAAACCTACGTCACCAACGGTGCCACGCTCACCATTCAGCCGGGTACACGCATTGAGGGTCTTTACAACAGTGAAAACACCATGGCTTCTGCTCTAATCATCACCCGTGGGTGCAAAATCATGGCTCAGGGTACAGCCGATAAGCCTATCGTGTTCACAGCCCAAAATGGACAGAAAGGCGGATGGGGCGGTCTCGTCATTCTTGGCAAGGCTGTTGTCAATCAGGGCACGGAGTGTGCCATTGAGGGCATCGACGCATCCACAGCACCCGCAGGCGTGGACATCCATTTCGGCGGTACGAACGACAACGACAATTCTGGCGTGTTGAGCTATGTACGCGTGGAATATGCCGGTGCCAGCATTGCTGCTGACAATGAGCTGAACGCCTTCACCTTCGGTGGCGTGGGTCGTGGTACGCGGCTCGACCACTGCCAGGCATTTCATGGTGCCGACGATGCCTTCGAGTTCTTCGGCGGATGCGTCAACGGCAAGTACCTTGTTTCCACTGCCACCGACGACGATGGTCTCGACTTCGACTGGGGGTACACAGGAACTATCCAGTATGCGCTAGTCACCATCGAGCCTACCATGACCTATTCGAAAGACCCGAATGGTATCGAATGTGACAATGACAAACTTGGTTCTACAAAGACTCCTTTCACTCATCCCGTATTGAGCAATTTGACGATAAAAGGAACTACAGACGGACAGGTAGCGCAGGTTGGTAAAAGCGGAACAGCCCTGAAGTCTTGCGCTGATTTCCGTCGCAACTGTGAATTCACATTGATCAACAGTGTGGTCTATGGTTTTCCGAGAGGCATTCTGAGAGAAACCAAGAACTCTAACTATGTTTTAGAAAACAATGTTATTTGTGCTGCTTCAAATGGACAGGTAGCTGGTATTAACTTCAGTGCTGACAATGCTACGAATGATACCTTTACGCCATCGGCTTCCAATGTGGGACTGACGGATTATAGCCTCATCAAACTTAACAATCCATGGGGCAATTACAAGACTAAGGCTTTGATACCGCTTGACAATCCTGCCAAGACGGGGGCCTATTCTCTTACCGGCATAGAGGCTGTCAATTATAAAGGTGCGTTCAACCCCAGATTAAAAACAGTCTGGACGGCTCAGGCTTGGGTAAGATAAATATAAAATATTCTCAGGATAGTAGGCCAGCCAAGGTTGGCTTACCATCCTTTGATACGTTTAATTAAAAAGAAAAACAAATGAAAACCAAAAATTTACTTTTTGCCATGCTGCTACTTGGCAGCGCAACTGTTGTTAATGCGCAGGAGAATCTACTTAGTAATCCAGGGTTTGAAGGTGAGACAATCGTCATTGATGAGGTAAACGGTATCATTCGTCCGACAGGCTGGTATAATCCATTTGATTATGAAGAAGGGGATGCTCATTTCAGCACAATTGTCTCCGAAGCTCATTCCGGCAACGCAGCGCTGTATATGATGTATGCTTCCGACGGTTATCCAAGTGGAGGTAATGAGATACAGTGTATAGATGCCTCTGTTACAGGGTTAGATAAGGTATATACGTTTTCTTTCTGGTACAAAGTAATCAAGGCGAAAAACTATAAAGGGAGGCCTATAGAATGGAAATATTGCATTGGAATGTGGCACACCTCCGACAGCGATGAAATAGGTAATGTAGATGCTGTGGCAGACCAAGGCATAGATTCACAAGGCATAGTCACAAATGGAGAGGCTATAGAGGGAGACTGGAAGTTCGCTACTGTCGATTATGATTTTGGAGACCGTTTGGCAAGATATGCTCCAAGCAAATTTTATACCTACGACAAGAGCAAGATGAAATATTTATTAATTGGAGTGAAAGTTAGTTCTGGCGACCTCTTGCTCGATGACTTTTCCCTGACGGTGAAAGGCGGCACGAGCGGTATCGAGACCACAACCGCCAATCAGCCTTTGCCCGTGAAGGTAGATGGTGGCGAGCTGTATGTGGGCGGCGTGAAAGGTAGCCGCATCACTGTGTACGACACCATTGGCAGGACGGTGGCCAATACCGTGGCAACCAGCGAGACCACCCACATCGGCAATCTGCCCAAGAACCAATTGTTGGTGGTGAAAGCCGGAAGCAAAACGGCAAAGGTAATGATGAGATAATTCATAATGCATAATGCATAATTACTTTCCGTTGGTCAGTGACCTGCGGTTCATAATGCATAATGCATCATTATTTCCATCCGGACTGTTATCTTGCACTTGGACAAAAATGCTATCGGTCGGAGGAATCATAACAACAAGGTGGTGTACCGCACACTCTGCTGGTAACTCCGCCTTGTTTCTACCAAAATATCGTAAGGAATGAAAATACTCAATCAAATCTTTCTCACGGCAACGGCCGTGGTGCTGCTTGCGGGTTGCAGCTATAACGACGAGCCCTTGGACGGCGGCTACTATCATCTGACGGTGGCAGAGCCCTATTCGTATGACTCTTGCTATTTCATGCTGGATGGTCAGAGTTTTTCTAGTAAGACAGCAAGTCTATTTAAGGATAGGGGTTTGACGAACAGCACCTACCGCGTCCGCGCAGAAGCGAAGGGTGTGTTGCAGGGCTTCCGCAAAGGAGCCGACCAGCCCGATTTCTCTATGAACGTGGACCTGAGCCAGCAGCGTGACTTCACCTTCGTGCAATTGCCGGGGCAGAAACTCATGACACCCGACGAGTCGGAAGGTGGCGAGCCGATGCCTACAGAGCCGGGACACGTTAAAGCCCGCTTCTTCTACACAGACAAGACCTATCCCGACATTCACCACATGCGTGTGCAAATACTCAGTGGTAAAAATCCGTTTTCCAGCAAGAAGCTCTTATCCGTGTCGTTGGAACAGAACGTGCCGGGGCAGTTCGTGGAGATAGACACCACGGCAGTGCAGGGAAATTTTTATTTTCGCCTGTACAATGCCGACGTGACACCCGAGAAGCGTATCGGCTTTATGCCCACGCTGATGAAGTTTGACAGCGATGCCCGTCAGACCCTGCAGGTGAATGGACATTCGGGAAATATTGAATATGCGTTTTAATGAACAATGCACAATTCATAATTCATCATGCTCATTACTTTCCGTTGGTCGGTGACCTTCGGTTCAAAGTTTAAAGATCAAACCTCAAAGTTCAAAGTTCAAACCTCAAAGTTCAAAGTTCAAAGTTCAAACCTCAAAGTTCAAAGTTCAAAGTTCAATGTTCAAAGTAAAAAATATCTTATTGATGCTCTGTATGTTCTCCATCACCACTCACGCGGAGAACGGGAGCGTGGTGAAGGCTCCATCGGCTGCCTCGCACAAGACGGTGGTGACGGCAGCCGGAGCAACGCTGCCCCTGCCTTTCTACAACAAAGCGTTCGAGTTGTACTGGGAGAAAAACGACGTACCCGTGACCTATGCCGGTATCGGCTCGGAGCGGGGTCTGAAAGCTCTGCAACGCCGACAGATCGACTTTGCGGGCGTGGACGTGCTGCCCACCAAAGCAGAGCGCGACAGCCTGCCGGGAAAGGTGCTGGCACTGCCCACCTGTATGGGGGCGGTGACCGTGGCCTACAACCTGAAGGGTACGGACAACCTGCGGCTGACGGGCGAACTGCTGGCCGACATCTTCATGGGTAAAATCGTGAAGTGGAACGATGCCCGCATTGCAGCGGTGAACCCCAAGCTATCACTGCCCGACCGAGAGATTACCCCCGTGTTCCGTCTCGACGGCAGCGGCACCACCTACGTGTTCTCCCAGTATCTCTCAAAGGTGAGCGACGCATGGAAAAACGCTATGGGCGTGGGCAAGAAGATAGGCTGCAAGGTGGGCGTGGCTGCCAATGGCAATACTGGCGTGGCAGGCCTGGTGGAACGCATACCAGGAAGCATCGGCTATGTGGCGACGGAATACACCACCGCCTTCGACACGCAACGGGCATGGCTGCGCAATGCCGCCGGCACGTTTGTGCTGCCCACGCAGGTGAGCATCATGGCCGCTGCCGAACAGGAGGGCAATGCCACCGACATCACCAACGCCACCGATGCCGGGGCATACCCCATCAGCTGCTACACCTGGGTGTTGGTGTATCAGGAGCAGAGCTACGCCTTGCGATCATATCATGAGGCACAAGAGACGGTGAGCGTGCTGCGCTGGCTGCTCAGTCCAGAGGCACAAGAGCTGACCACCCGTCTGCTCTACTCGCCACTGCCCACCCGCACCGCTGCTACCGCCGCACGCCTGCTGGACAGCATGACGTATGAGGGCAAGAAGATGAAATAGCTCCCCCCTGCCTCTTTGACATCCTCAAAAGAAACATCCCCTCATGAGGACTCCTCATGAAAACTTTTTTATTCTTCATAACTTGAACGCTTGTGGCGCACCGCAACTTACCCCTGCGGTCGTCCACAGGCGTTTTTGTTTGCCTTGTAGCCTCGATGGCGGAGAAGATCGGGTCAGTCGCATCCGTTGATAAGAAATAAAAGAATAATATTTGCTGGAAGGCTAATTTAGGTTCTAAATTCTAAAGATAATTGAAAGGTATTGTTTTCATATCACTTTATCATTATTTTTTACAACCTAAAAACAGCAAAATGGTACGAGCAATGGTACGAATTTGGTACGGATTGTGTACCAAAATGTGCCTTTTTGCTCCTTTTTGTAAAGTGATATTATAATGTCGGAATGACAGCTAAAATATTGAATATCAATTAGTTATATCTTTATTTTTCGCTATATCTTCCTCTCCTCGGGTGATTCCGTTGGAATCTTTTGTGATTCGGCTGGAATCATTTCCAATATTCTTGCATTTTGATATAATTGGATATATGACAATGTGTTAAACTGTTTTGCTAAACTTTCACTTTGCAGTTGTTTTTGTGGTGGTAACACACCAGTAACACATTGTGTATATGACCCAACAAGAATCATTAGCACATGTTCTATTGAGGATGTTTTTAACTTGGTCAAAGAGCTACACAACCATATTTTATATCGAAGTGTTTGAGGGACAAGGTGCATCAAAAATTAAAAAACTTAGCATAACACCTACTCCATCTAAATAACGAAACAAAGATAGTAGTTTTTCTTGAATCCAACAACTAAAATCGCAAAAATTATCAATAAAATACACAAAGATAATCATTACCTAATCACAAAAAACATCAATAGATTGCCACAAAAAACATCAATAGATTGCCACAAAAAACATCAAAAATGTTGTCGAGACGAATAAAATTATTATCTTTGCAAAAAAGATAGACTGATATGGAGTATTTTAGTAGAATGGCAGATGGTTTACTTGCCGATCGTCTTGACTCAGCAGGAGCTGTATTGATAGAAGGGCCGAAGTGGTGTGGAAAGACAACTACTGCTACACAACAAGCAGCAAGCGTTATTAAATTACAAGATCCGGATATGCGAGAACGCTATTTCTCAGCTGCATCTATAAGACCGTCTTTATTACTGGTGGGCGAAACTCCTCGTTTGATAGACGAATGGCAAGAATTACCCGTCTTATGGGATTCTGTGCGAACAATGGTAGATGAAAGAAATGAAGTAGGTCAGTTTATTTTAACAGGTTCTAATTCCATAGACAAAAGTACCATCCGACATTCGGGAACGGGGCGCATTGCAACAATGGAAATGTTGCCTATGAGTCTCTTCGAATCGAAAGAATCGTCCGGCAAAGTTTCTCTGAAGAGTTTATTTGATAACCCTCTTCTGGATATTGATGGTATAATGTCTCCTATGCAGTTAGAGGATTTAATCTTTGCAGCTTGCAGAGGCGGATGGCCTGCATCTCTAAGTCGCAAGACAAACAAAGCACGTCTTCAAGTAGCAAAAGACTATATCAATAGCCTTTGCCGAATTGATATTTCAACCATAGACGGCGTCGCACGCAACGAAAAGCTTACTCAGCTTATTCTTCGTACTTACGCCCGCAATGTTTCGACTCTGGCAAAGAAGAGCAATATGCTGAAGGATATTAGGGCAAATGTAGAAACCTGTTCAGAAAATACTTTGAATGATTATCTAAACGCATTGACCAAACTCTTTGTTATACAAGATATAGAGGCTTGGAGTCCGGCAGTCAGATCGGCATCAGCCATACGACGCGGTGTTAAAAGAGATTTTGTTGATCCTTCTATCGCAGTAGCAGCCTTATCCATGTCGCCAGAAACATTGCTTATGGATTTGAATACTTTTGGCTTTATTTTTGAATGTATGTGCATTCGTGACTTGAAAGCATATTCTCAGGCCTTAGGGGGCTTTATCTCTTATTATCATGACAGATACGATTTGGAGGCAGATGCAGTCCTTCACCTGGAAGATGGAAGGTATGCGCTCATAGAGTTCAAACTTGGAAGCAGGGAAATCGAGGAAGGAGCCGAACATCTTTTAGAGATTAAGCGTCTCGTCAAGCAATATAATGAAAAAGAGAAGCAGATCCGGCTTCGTGAACCAGACCTACTTATGGTGATAACCGGTGGTGCAATGGCTTATTCAAGGCCAGACGGAGTAAAAGTTATCCCATTAGGATGTATGAGAGATTAACAATGCTGTAACCTTAAGTTTATTTTTGTGTCTTTGTTCATCAAACAAAGATGACACAACTTCAAAATCTATGAAGGTATGACCAATGACGGTTATACCTTTTTTTATGCAGTTTTACACAACCGGAACACTCTTAATCTTCAAAAATCCCATTAGAACCTGCCATGTAGTGTTAAATTGTTGGTTGGTTGGCAAGTTTTGAAACCTTTTCTTTCTTTTTCCAGATTTTTTGATTATATTTTTGCAGCATTAAATCAGAAGGAACAAGTACAAAATGGTAGGAAACAGATTTAATGCTATTCTAATTGCCCTCCAAATAGGGCTGGAAATCATTCTACTTTTGAATACCGGAGCAATGTTGCTTCGGGATAAAACTTTTAAATTATGAAAGTAAAGGTAGAAAAGGTTATCCATCCCTCAGTATGGATCAGTGGTATCGGTATCGGAGAGTTGAGAGTTGCCAACATTCCCCTCAAACGTGCGCACTCAGTGCGTAACTTGGTAAGCAGGTTCAACCGTTTCTGTGGCGAAGACAGAGGCCGATTCCTCCATGTTTCCTACAACAGCATTGCTCACCGTATGGCTATCTATGCCATCACTACAGAACAGCGAAATCAAGAACTTAACACATCAGCAGATGAACATGAATGGAAAGAAAAACTGCCCAAAGGCTTCTTCAGCGACGAACCTTGGGAGGAAGGAAAAGAGTATGAGTAATGCTACGGCCATCAGCCACGGCATAGTGGATACTTCGGACACCGTTTATACGGTACCTGACGTTGCCCGAATGTTCGGACGCAAGGAATGTACCATACGCCGCCGTATAGAGAATGGACAGATCCCTGCCCACAAGATGGGACGCTGCTGGTACATCCTGAAGTCGGAACTGGTGGCGGAATTGAGAGATACTTAGCAGAATCCTCTAAATAACAAGTGACTAAGTAGAAGACCTTGGCCGACCAGCTGAGAAGCCTGTCGGTCAAGGCATTTTTATGAACCCCAACTTTATGAGAGGATGAGATGATTCCCAAGACCATTATAGAAAAGATACTCGATGCGTCACATATAGAAGATGTGGTGGGCGAGTTCCTGTCGCTCCAGAAGCGTGGCACCATCTACCGTGCGTTGTGCCCTTTTCATCAGGAGAAGACACCGTCCTTCACGGTTACACCCAATCGGAACATGTTCTATTGTTTCGGCTGCCATAAGGGAGGTGACGTGATTACCTTCCTGATGGAGCATGAGAACATGACCTACCCAGAGGCCGTGAAGTGGCTAGGCAGGAAGTACGGCATAGAGGTGGAGGAACGAGAGGAAACCATCGACGAGAAGCAGAAACGACTGAAACGCGAGTCGCTGCTGATTGTCAATACTGCCGTACACAAGCATTACCGCGAGGTGTTCCTGCGCTACAAGCCAGCCCAGGACTATGCCTACCACCGCTGGGGGAAGAAATACTGTGATGAGATAGAGATGGGCTTTGCACCCATCGACGGCAAAGCCCTCGCTCACCTGCCCCTGCAAAAGGAGTTTCTTCAGGAGCTAGGGCTTATCAACCCACAAGGCTACGACTCCTTTCAGAACCGTATCGTCATCCCCATCAAGGACCGTTATCAGCACATCATCGGCTTCACGGCAAGGGTGATGGATAACAGTCAGCCCAAATACCTCAACAGCAAGGAATCCCTCATCTACAGCAAGCGCAACACGGTCTTCGGTTTGGACGTTGCGTGGCGGGCAGCCAGTAAGCATAAACAGATGTACCTCGTGGAAGGAGCCCCCGACTGTATGCGTCTGCACTCCATCGGTGTGCAGAACGCCGTGGCCGATCTTGGCTCGGCATGGACTGCAGAGCAGTTCCAGTTGATAAAAAGAGCTGCCCAGAGAGTATGCTTCATTCCCGACAACGACCCACCCAAGGACGGAGCCGCGTTCGGAACGGGCGTTGAAGCCGTGATGAAAGCCGGTAAGCTGGCCACCGAGCAACACCTTATCGTTTCGGTCAAGGAGATACCCATTACCGAGGAAGGCAGGAAAGAAGATCCCGACACCTATTTCACTCATATCAGCATCTTCAGGGACGTACAGGAAGTGGACTTCGTATTGTGGCTGGCTGCCAAGCTGTTTGAAACCAGCGGCAACACAGAGGAGAAGAGTGATGCCGTGAAGCAGGTGGCTTATCTGCTGTCGTTTATCGACGATGACACCAAACTCACGATGTACATTGATGCCCTTACGAAGTATCATCGTGGCAAGCTGTTCTGGCAGAAGGCCATCGAGAATGAAACCGTGAGGAAGGACACTCCTAAAGATGACGACATCGACCTCAATCGTCGTTATGGTTTTTGGATAGACCACTGCAAATACTTCTCCACCACCGAGAAGGGCGGCGTGCTGGAATGGAGCAATTTTACGTTGACCCCCCTCTTCCACATCAAGGACCCACTCATGGCCAAGCGACTCTACCTGCTTACTAACGAGTTGGGCACGAAGGAGATTGTGGAGATGGAGCAGGAAGACCTTATCTCACTCCAGAAGTTCAGGCAGAAACTTGAATCGCTCGGCAACTTCATCTGGAAGGCTGGCGAGAAGGAACTCATCAAACTGAAGAGTTTCCTCTACGAGAAGACCGAGACGGCAGCCCAGATTAAGCAGCTCGGTTGGAATAAGAAAGGCTTCTATGCCTTCGGCAACGGCATCTACTGCGACGGACATTTCAGCGAGGTCAATGAGTACGGCATCGTCCATCAGGGCGAAAAGGGCAACTACTACCTGCCCGCCTTCTCCCAGATTTACAAGGAGAACACCGACTATTTTCGCTTCGAGCGTCAGTTTGTGCATTTCAATTTCTCTATGGTCAGCCTCCAGGACTTCACCCGTCAGCTCTTCCTCGTCTTTGGCGACAATGGCAAGATAGGTTTTTGCTTCTATCTCGCCACCCTTTTCCGCGACATCATCACACTCACCACCCGCTCATTCCCCATCCTCGACCTGTTCGGTCCGAAAGGTTCCGGTAAGAGTGAAATGGGCCATACGCTCATGTCATTCTTCGTGATTGACAACATACCGCCCAACATCCAGAACTCCACCATTCCCGCCCTCAACGACACCGTGGCTGCTGCCGCTAACGCTCTCGTTCATATCGACGAGTATAAAAATGGTATCGACACTGCCAAGATAGAGTTTATCAAGGGTCTATGGGACGGCACCGGACGAACCCGTATGAATATGGGCACCGACAAGAAGAAGGAAACAACCGCCGTCGATGCAGGGGTGATTATCTCCGGGCAGGAAATGCCCACGGCCGACATCGCCCTCTTCAGCAGACTCATCTTCCTCTCGTTTCCCAAGTCTGAGTTCACGGCCAGCGAAAAGGCGAACTATCAGCAGCTGCTGCAAATCCGCTCCAAGGGGCTGAGCCATCTTACCCTCCAGCTGCTTGCCCACCGCGACAAGTTCGGTCAGTGCTTCTACGACCAGTACCGTCAGACGCTCGACGATGTGAACGCCCTCCTCACGAGCCACACCATCATCGACCGAATCATTCAGAACTGGGTGATTCCCCTCACGGCCTACCGCTGTCTGGAGGGCAGGCTTACCGTCGATCTGTCCTACAAGGAGCTGTTGGGCATCACCGTCGAGGGCATCGTCCATCAGAATATGGAGTGCAAGACCAACGACGAGTTGGGCAGCTTCTGGCGCATGGTGCAGTTTCTCAACAGCGAGGGCGAAATCAACGAGGATGCCGACTTCAAGATCAAGGCTGTCAGCCGCTTCCGTTCCACCCTCGTCAGCGAGACCGTCTGGGCCGAGCCTCGCAAGATACTCTATCTGCAGAAGACCCGCATCTTCATGCTTTACAAGCTCAATGCCCACCGCAACGGAGAGACCTCGCTGCCCGAAGAGTCGCTGCGCTATTATCTGGAAAACAGCAAGGAGTACCTGGGCGAACAGCGCATGACCTATCACGTTGTCAAGAAAGGCAACCAGGTGCTCGACTTCGAGCATAAAGACGCAAAAGGGATGCCCACCAAGATGTCCGTACAGCAGCGTTCTTATTGCTTCGACTATGAAAAGCTTGTCGAGGCGTTTGATATCAATCTGGAGATGACGAGGGAAGAAAATAACTGTTAAATACAACCTGTGGGTTGTATGATTCAAATATATAACTTATCTTTGCAACATAATAGAAAGAACATGACGTTCGATAAAATTACAGACGACGGCCGTCTATGGGCGGTGCGATACGATGGAGAGAGTGACAATGCACTCTATACGCTGTTTGACAAGTGGGACGATGTCGTTTGGCTTCGACAGTTCTTCCGTGATAATTGGGATGATCTGACAGCCTATTTCAAGGTGACAGACATCAACCATGCCATTTAAGATACAATTGAAGACAGCAATCAACTGCAATGCTTGATGCTGGACTTGCAGCCTGATTCTGATTTAGAGTCGCTATTTCACCCATTAGAGAACTTCCGTACCTCGGAGATGGTGCTCGGCAAGGAGAAGGCCAGGCTTAAACGCACGGTTCGTTACTCTTCATGGCTTCGCATCTATGCTATAAAGTTATCACAAGGTGTGTATGTTATTACAGGTGGAGCTATAAAACTGACGCTCGCAATGGAAGAACGAGACCATACAAAGGCCGAATTGACAAAATTGGAAAAAGTCCGCCGATTTCTTCTGAATGAGGATATTATCGACGATAACTCTTTTATAGATTATGTAAACACAATATAAAGAAGGAGGCAAATATGAACGAGATGATCAAAAAACTGGAAGCGCACGAGAGCAAGACACCTTCTCGCTGGCGTGAGGCTGCCGAATACCGACAGGCCAACAAATCGTGGCTTCGCCGCTCGCAGCGTATTGCGATGCTTATGCTCGACAAGATGGACGAACTCCATCTTACCCAGACAGAACTTGCCCAGCGTATGGGCTGCTCACAGCAATACGTGTCGAAAATACTTCGTGGCAAGGAGAATCTTTCTATCGAGACGCTCTGTAAGATAGAGGATGCCCTCTCACTCCATTTACTCCCCAGCGAGGTAGAAGCCGTATGAAGTTATACACGCATGAAGCCATGCTCGACAGGGTGCTGGGCAGCAAAGGCACGCCTGCCCGTAATGATTATGAGCAAAAAATAAAATGTTTTCTGACAAGGACTGTTAGAAAATAAAGACAAAAATATAAGCATTTTACAAACAAAGGCCGCCATTATCTGGGTGCATTCCCCAATAATGGCGGCTCTTTTTTGCTCTCAAAAAAAACTCAGTAAACCCCGAAAATGCCTGTCTTGCTTGTCTTTCTTTGTCTTGTTGCTGATATTCAATAAGTTAAGCGTGAATTTCAAGCGTCTTTGTTTGTCTTGCTTTGTCTTTCCTTGTCTAATTTTTATCATTTTCGCAGTTTTTGTCCTCAAGAGTCATGATTCTTAGAGTCTTGTCTTATTCTATATAATGGAATATCCATTGATTTTCAACGACTTATACCAATAAGACAAACCAGACAAGCAAGACAGCCAAAATAGGTGTGTCCTACAAAAAAATAAAAAGGCGGAAGCTCCGCCTTTTGCATAACACTTAGCTGCACTTGGCAAAATTGGAGCAAGCTCCCTTTGCTCTCGCTTGCAAAGCCTTTCGTTACTGCTCATCATACAGCCTTGACAAGAAGTCCTGTAGCCGTTTATCCTGTATCTCGACAAGTGGGCAGGGCTTAAAGCCTGGTACTTGCTCAATGCTCAACATGCCCAGTCCATACCGTGAACCATCCACCGTGATACCTTCCATCTCTTTAACAGAGGCGTAGCCATACTCCGTTTCAGCCATTCCCACGACGATACTGAACAAGGTAAAGTCGTCGCCTTCTGGCTGCCCCTCCAGTACATACCAGCGGATGAGTCCAATCTCGAATACACAAACGCAAGTTGCGTCCTTCTGCTTCCCATCCTGAGAATAAAGTGGGAAGTCCTTCAGCTGTTCGGCGAGTTCTGCCGTCATCAAACGATTTGCCATATAAAATGCTATTGTGGAGCAGTGGTGAGCCACCCCGTTACCTATTGTATAATACTTAGCTGCACTCGGCAATTAAAAAGTGAACTTTTATTGCGCTCGTTTGCAAAGCATTTCGATTCATTTCCCTTTTGTGAAGTCTAATAACTTCTTCGGGGAAAACTATTTTCGAGCAAATCAGTTGCTATTGGGCAACACATTCAAGGGCAAGGAATTTTTCAAGTTTTTATTCACATACCATGACAAAACTAAGAAACGGCTAATAAAAACCTGAAAAATAAGGCACTGGTACTTGACCGGAATGTGCCAATAGCGAACTTCGCGAAGAAAATGGATGAACACCGAAGAAGTATAGTTTCTCGCAGCAAAAAGAGAGCGCCATGGCAGGTAATGAGTTGAAGAGAGCCGGAAATGAAATGGAAGAACTGCATGCAAGGATGCTTGGGCATCTTGCTGCAAGTTTGAAATGCAATGTGGCATCTTCAACTCATCACTGGCCTTGTTGCGCACGAAATGACCTAACCTCTCTCCCTTGTCATTCTACGTCCCTGAAGAATGATGAAAGCGGTATTGTAATGGTTGCTGCTCTATGCGCAATGAATGGAGATACGGCTTTCAGGGAAAAAGCCTTCTGAAATATAGTTAAAACCATATAGGTAGTCTGTGTAACCCCACTGCAACACAAGAATTGGGTTACACTGGAGATGCACTGACGTTACACTGGAAAAATGTGCGATATGGTGTGCATAGGCACGGAGCAGGAAGTAAGATGGGCGGAGCCGTGGAGCGGTCATGGGCGGCAGTCCATCACCAGCGTAACAGCGGCAGCCTATCCCTCCTGTACCATGCTATGCACTCCATCCAGCACATAGTGGATAACCGCTCTCCCTTGTTGCTCTGTGTCCCAACGGAGCGATGAAAGCGGTGTGGAGTCATCATACGCATTTATGACGTGATAGCGAGACACGGCTTTCAGGGTAATTAAGTACTCCCAAATAAAAGTCTTGTTTTTTGCGTTAAAAACAAGACTTTTATTTTAACCAAGCATTATTCAGCTAAGCATCTTTCTCCCAAACAGGCAGCGGACTGTGACCGCTGCCCGATTTTGAAAGCTGGGTATACCTTGTCAGATATACCCCAGCCATGCTCACTCCTCCCTGCTTACAAGGATGGTTTTAGAACACCCAATCAATCTCACGGTACGACAAAGTGGACTGAATGTCACTGCCCATGACCATTCCATAGTGTTTTAGGATTTTGCATAACACTTAGCTTCCTCGCTACACTCTGCTTCTACCTTGAAAGTACCCTCAAAGATGTATCGAGCCGGTACGCTATAAATTTTCTTCATTGTATTTCCTTTTGATGGAGTATGCCTGAAACTCGGCACACTCCTTGTTCTACTTAGTCAAACATCGCATTGACGTGGGTTTCAAACTCGTCGTCTGAATAGCTGTAGAAGATGTCATCTTCCACATATCCGTAAAATAGATTGTCCACTGATGGAAAATCTTCTTTCCACTTATCGCACACACTACAGGGTGCAAATAGGGCATCGCCCAACTGCGCATTGCAAATCTCTCTTGCATCAACGCCCTCTATCGAAAAAATACTGATATTCTCCATGCTTTTAGAAATGAAAATCAATGATACCACCGATATAAAGTTCGTCACCCTCCGTCAGATGCTCCACCATGCGCATCAACTCCGCCGACTTTTCCGCAAAAGTCTGATAGTCGTCATTACAAAGGTAGAATTGGGCATCAGTGTCCAGCGGATTTTGCAGTTCGGTCTCCAACAGGTATACCTCACCGCAAAAGTTCATCACGTTTTCCGTGTTTACCTTTGCCGCTTTCGTCTGAATACGCTCAACCCACTCACGTTTCCACTGTCCAAACCCGCCTTGATACACCAAGGTCGTTTCATCTTTCAGGCGAAACATGCCCAATGGCAGAATATGAGCCATGAGCGAGTAAACGGCTCTCTTCCGTTCTTCTTCTGATATGGCGGCACAATAGTCATAATCGCTGCCATCACCCTGCAACAAGGTATCTTCACAAAGATAGCCCTCGATGCGTTTTTCCGATAATTGAAAAATCCATGCGTGCATAACTTATCATTTTAAGAGGTTATCAATCTTAATCTTTTCCCTTTTGTGAAGTCTTCAGACTTCTTGCTGGTACTTAATTTTCGAGCAAAACAGGACGGCATAAGAGGGAAAAATAAGGCAAGCAATACACGGAAAAATTGACGGGATACCCAAATCTTGATTTGAGGAAGGCTGCCGTCTATTTTTCTGCGCATAGCCCCCAGCGGTGCTTGCCGCTCTTTCCTATGCCGTAACTTTGCAAAGAAAATGAGTACTTGCAGCAAGGAGGCAACCGCAAACATGGAAATGATAGACAGTAAATACCGCACATCATGACGTACCTTTCTCTGATAATAAGGAAAACAAGAAAATAATTACTGTTTTTTTGCTTAAATGACATGAAATAGTTATATTTGCTGCATAAATCTGTGTCGTGACACAAAAATATATTCTAAAATGCTATTTGAACGGAAGTATTACCTAAGCCAGCTACAGAATGCTGATGGAAACGGTATGATCAAAATCATCACCGGGATGCGACGCTGTGGCAAGTCATTCCTCCTTTTCAATATCTTCCGAAAGAGTCTTCTTGAAAGGGGCATTCACGAAGATCACATTATTAAAGTCAATTTGGAGGATCGCCGAAATAAGAAGCTACGTAATCCAGATGCACTTCTTGAACATATCGATAAATTGATGACAGATACAGAGAAGTATTACATTCTGTTGGATGAGGTGCAGTTGGTCAGTGAGTTTGAGGATGTTCTTAACTCTTACCTTGGCGTACCCAATGCAGAAGTGTATGTTACTGGCTCAAATGCAAAATTCCTTTCAAGAGACATTATAACGGAATTTCGTGGACGAGGATGGGAAGTACGCATCCACCCACTTAGTTTTGCAGAATATTATGAGGTGATAGGTGGTGAAAAGGCGGAAGCCCTGGATCAATACTATAAATATGGTGGCCTGCCAGCTGTGGCAGGAATGAAACGAGCTAAAGACAAGCAGAATTACCTCCGCGAGATTTTTGAGACGGTGTATCTAAGAGACGTTATTGACCGCAACCATCTAAAGAATGCAGACGGCTTACGGGAGCTGGTTCGTATTCTTGCCTCTACTATGGGGGCGAGTACCAACGTGCGACGAATTTCAAACACTTTCAAGACTGCCGCAGGCATAGATGTTGCCCCTGCAACGATAGCCAAATACATCGCGTGTCTGCAAGATGCATTCATCATCAGCGAAGCATTACGCTATGATGTCAAGGGTAGGAAATATATCGGCACAGAAACCAAGTATTATTTCGAGGATGTAGGGATAAGGAATGCCGTTGTTGAATTCCGCCAATTTGAGCCAACCCATATTATGGAGAATGTTGTATATAACGACTTATGCCGCATTGGTTTCTCGGTTGATGTCGGATTAGTTGAAAGTTTCAAACGCGATAATAATGGCAAACTCACAAGACGAAACCTCGAAATAGATTTTGTCGTCAATCGACATGATGAACGATTATACATTCAGTCTGCCTATGCTTTACCTTCAAAGGAGAAAGTTGATCAGGAACAAGCCTCACTCTTGCAAGTGTCAGACGGCTTCCGCAAGATTATCATTGCCGGTGATCATTACAGTACTGGTTATAATGAGAATGGCATCTTGGTAATTGGACTTTACGATTTTCTGTTGGAGAAAGCGAATATCTGGAAATAGTATAAACAGCAAGTCTATAATACTAAAGGAAGAAACAGGGGAAGCTACAGATAACTTCCCTTGCTACTTTTTTACTATGTATCTTCATGAAAGAACTTTTATGGCAGCGGTAGCTCAAACGTCCTCACCACCGCCTTGCCGTCCTTACTGATGAAGAACCACCGTTCAGCATTGTATTTCATGCCATGATGCGTTACCGCCTGATAGTCGATCTTCACTTTCCATCCCGTCCATTCCTTTTTGCCAGTAGCCTGACTGAGCATCTGTCGAATGTCCGAGTTGGCACGCATCTGCCTTTCAGCGAGATCCATCACGTAGAAGTCATTGATGTCCAGCGACTGCATATTGTTGGTACGTTTCATAATACTGTCCGTGACCGACTTCATGATACGGATGATGCCCGCCTTCTCTTGTTGCGAGAAGTAGCAGAAACCAAAAGCCGAATCAGGCTCTGATATAGCCAACACCTGCAATTGCTTAGGATATTCCACCGACTGTTTCAGATTCTCCACAGCCAACTGCTTCAACGCATGACGCTTATTCGTACAACCAGTGAGGCATAACAATGCCACCACTACATATATAATACTTTTTCTTTTCATCACTAATAACTGCTTAAATCATGATTATTCTGTCTTTTTCAGGTGTCAGTTGCAGCCGCTTGTAGTACACCGTACCGTCTTCCTTGTAAAATTCGATGCAGTCCCTGGTTACGCCCTGTTCGCAAATTTGCTTCACCTCCTCCACCGATACGGCATGACCGCTGATGTTACGCCAGATAGAGAACTTGCATGGATATTCGGCATTGCGATAGTTAGCACAGTTGTAGGCCTTCAGTCCAACATGCAGGTCGCCGCCGCAATGCGGACACTTTGCGATGCGCGATTCCAGCTTCACCTTGCCTTCAGCTATCGACAACGACGAGGCAAACATCTTCCACTCATTCGAGGCAAAGCCCTCCAGGGCAATATGCTTGCCATTCAAGAACGCCACGGCATCCTGCTCCGTAATCCTACGGTTGCAGATAATACCCGGAATCATAAAGTCACACGATGGATGCTCACCGATGGAATTTTCACATCGGTAGCCCTTCGAGGTCTTGCGCATCTTACCTCCACAGATAGGACATACTCCGTCGATATAATGTACACCTGATGATACCATCACTTTTCCATTACGGATGACGAGAGCCGCCTTAAAATACTGTCTGTCCTTGTTTTGCAGAGAGAGCACCCCCGTATGACCATGCTTGACAAGTTGCGCCACCAGTTCCTCCGTTACCTCCAAATTAAACAAACGATTAGGGATAACGAATCCACAGGACTGTTCACTGCACTTCCAGTCCTGCTCGTCGTGCACCATTGTACCTCTGCCACAAACGGGGCAAATCATTAAGTTATTTGTATCACTCATATCTTTGCTATTTCTTAAAGTTTAATGATTACCAGACAAATCCGTTGTTTGCACTGCTCTTCCTCGAAATAACAAAGTGTCGCCATGCAAAAGTACAGAAAAATGCCCATATTCAGACCTCTCAAATATATTTCCACTCATAGATTAGTCCATCCACAATCGCCTTTCCTGACATCACCGTGGCCCAACCTTCAGGGTCAAGTCCAAACCACAGGTCATTCCACGAGTACGTCCTTATCTGCCATGCCAGCAGCCACAGATCGGTGTTGATCGTCTCCAGTTTCGTCACCACCTCATTGGCAATGTAATACCGTTCCGCCGATGACAGTAGGTTTACCTTATGCTTCTCATTCACAGACTTGCCGGTGACATCATAGCCACTCACGTTGTATGTGCCGCTCGTTACCAGTTGTTTCATGAACGGATAGAGCGAAGCCATTTGCGTGGCAGCATCCGTCAGTTCATCAGACACCAAGAGAGCAATGGCCGTTCCTTTCAGATGACCGGGCAGCGACTGGCGCAACAGGCTCATGTTTCGTGGAATCTCTACTGTTGTCAGTTCTGCCGCTCGCTTGATCTGATAAAGGTTCTGCATGGCTCCTTGTGCATTGGAGAGATACGTCAGCATCTTGTCTTCCACCTTGTGCATTCTGTCCATCGCCACAGTGACTGCCGTTTCCGCAGCAATGATTTTCTTCTGTGTCTTCTCGCGGTCCTTGAAAATCTTTTTCAGCATTCCGCTCTGCGCTATCACTGCACCCGTCAGCGTCGGGTCCGTCTGTTGTGCCATCATAGGGCAGAAAGTTAAACTACCCAACAATGATATGATGAAGATTCGTTTCATAAGCCCACCCCTTTCTCTCGGCGGTCAGCCAGATTCCGATCTCTTGCAAACTTGTTTTCTACCGCCACAACTTCCATCTGTTTACCCATCAGCTGGTCGTTCCAGTCCTTGTAGTTCGCAGCAGCCTTCCATTCACCTACATTATAGCGGATGTGGATATGCTTGCGAAGCTCACGGATGGACAGCTGTTCATTAGGAATGGCAAAGTTCTTATCGCCAACAGTAATCTTCACCTTGTCCTCTTCCTTATGCACATTCAAGCGGATGCCCTCCAGCAAGGCAGCCATGCGGATTCCATAGATACGCCCGGCAAGGTCATTATCAAAACAGTCCATCGCCTTGGCTTCCGGGTAATGCGCCATGATACCCTTGATCTGACTGTCGGAGAACGTGCCACCCAACGATACGAATACCGAATGAGTACCATCTAAGCGAAGGTGATTCAGCTGATAGAACGCCATGATGTCGTAGGCACTTTCAGCGAAATAGATATTTCTGATGTCTGTAGGCTCTCCACCTTGTGAGAGATCAGCAATCCATGCCCCCGTCGTCGAGTTAGTACCAGCTGCCTTACTCTTGAATGAGCCAAAGCCACGGATTTCATAGCCCACCACCTTGTCCTTGCCAGCCTCCGTATAAGGGAAGCCGATGTTGAACTGCTTGTAGGTGGTATGGCTGTTGTCCCTTATTTGCTTGATAAATGGTGCGAAGGCACTCACCGTCTCCTCGTTGATGCCACGCTGGGCAAAGAACGCCATCACTTCAGAAGGCGCACCATTAACATCCTTCGTTTCATAGCGTTTCGGATCAAACACGGTATTACCCGTGTACCCAGCTTTCGCAAGATACTGGCTATCTCCATAGTCAGGAATCGGCTCATTGGCGAAGTGGGCCATCACCTTGCCGATGATTTCCCACTCGTTTCTTCCAGACTCGTGGAAGCTGCTAAGGTTCTCACGTATCAAAGAAACCACATCACCGCCTCTTGCCCCGTTACGCCGGAAATAAGTTTGCGCCGCCTTCTCCTTCGGGTTCTTGATGATGAGCTTGTCCTGATGACCCGTGGAGTCAGCCAAGACCATTTCAATGTATTTTCCCACACCAGCCGAACGGTCGAGACGATAGCCCAGATAATAGGCAATATCATCTACGCCTACCTTTGTTTTCAGGCTTTTGTAGTTTACACTCTGTTTCATAACTGCCTACAAGTATAAAGGGTTATATTTTCATACGATGAGCATGCTGCTGCGTCTGTGCCATGACCACATCGCCAAAACTTTTTTCCAGCGTATGGGAGAGCAGACGCACCTTCTCCGTTTCTTCCGAGAGAGAGAAATAGAGGATGCCCACATTTCGGTCAATCGGTTTGAGTCCCAAATCTTGACCTTGGAATGAGGCTCGCACCGCATAGTTGCCGTCGTTTTGCTTGATGATGGAGGCGTTCTCAAAGACGACCTTGTCCTTGGGAATGTCGGTAGAAAGGTTTCTGTTTTTATCGAGCAAGGGCTCTTCCCCCAACGCCATTTTCTGCTTGTCCACCTCTTCCAGTACCATGTTAGCAGCCTTGTTCACGTCGGCCATCACCGACACGATGAACTTAGGATTTTCCTTGAGAGTGGAGATCCAACTATCGAGGTAAGCCGCATTGTTGTCCAGAATACGCTTGTCAAAGCCCATCGAGTTGCCTACCATCGCTGCCGTCAGCTCAGCCACCAGTTCCTCCTTGGCATATTTCGCATCGCCGAACTTCTCATGGCTGCCCCTGTTCAGCCGAGGTTCCGTACCGGTGGAGTGAGCCATCTCGTGCAGGGCCGTGGAGTAGTATTCCATACCGTCCTTATAGACCTCTTCCAGTGTCTTGCCGATGTTGAACTGCTCTTTCTTTGGAATGACGATGATATCCTTGGAGGGAGAGAAGTATGCACCGGTTACCTGCTTGTCATATTGGATAGGACAAATCCATTCCTGTTTCTCAAACATACGGTCGAGTGCCTTGCTTGTAAACATCCCCTCTGTATCACGCAGCTCCGGCGGTGCATACAGCTTTTTGAGGGCTTCCACCTTATCAGGCTTCACTTCAGCCAGATTGGTCTGATCAACATTGAACACATTGTAGGCCTTCAGGAAAGGAATGGTCTGTACCTGCATCCGCTCTGCAAGGCTCATCTTGCGGTAGGCCTCATTTGAAACTTTCTTACCATCCTTGTCCCTTGCCATGATATCCCAGTAGAGCACTGGCATAGCCGACTCGCCCTTCTTGACATGTGCTCCCATGTCGTTGGCCTGCTTGAAGGTGAGATACACGGGCATGGAGTAGCCACGAAGAGCCGTGTCCAGTTGGAGGAAGAAAGAGTTACTTCCCGAATATCCACGCCCAGATACATTCTGCGGCATGGCACCAGGAGCAGTAGCACTGCCAATCCACCCCTTATGCCAGCCAACGGACTTCATCTGTTCCATGCGCTCAATCATCATCTCCGTGAACCTGTCCACGGCTTTCTGACCGAGCGTCTTTGTTTCAGTTCCAGCTGTAGTCATAGTCGTCCTCCGCCAAGATTTGCTTATCCTGCATACTCAGTTCCACCGACTCCATATAGAACTCCGCGGTATCTTCGCTGGGATGGGTGTTGTGTTCCTTGCACCACTGCATGAAGTCGTCCGCATGTTCACCTTCAAGCGTGAACTGCAGCCATCCTATCCGTCTGTCCTGTTTGAGCTGGACCAGCTCTTCAAAACTATATGCCATTTTCTTTGAATTTATGTTATCTGTGTTCATTATAGAAATTCCCCAAGGCTACATTTTCAGTCCATTGCTGATAGCCTGCTTCTGACCCGACAGCATCTTGATGTCCTCTGAGAGATACTTGGCTGCCAGCTGTTCACGAGTGACGGTCTTGGCTTGGAAGAGAGAAAAGCCGTCGTCAAAGGAAATCGCCTTCTTGTCCGTGCGTCCGTTCTCGCCCACGGCTGCTGAAATCTTCCACTTGCCGTCCATGTTGTCCTTTGCCACCCGAATATCCTCCACTTTGATGTTGGCAGGGAGCTGATAGACGGCATAGGCCGATGCCAGGTGCAGCCGTTCACCAAAGTTCTTTTCTACCAATGCCGCCGGTGTCGTCACGCGGTCGAAGAAAGCACTCTGGTCCGCTTTGGTCATGGGTACGGACATGCGCTGGTCGCCCACCTGTGCGTAGAGCTTGTACTTGCCATAGTCGGCACGCTGTTCATCTTTCTCCTTATACACCGTCATCTTGTCGATTACCCTGCCGTCGGATAGAATGTTGGCAGCCTTGTATTCCTCGGCAGACACCTTGGAAGCCAGCTTTGTCGGATAATACTTTTGCATCATGTCCTCCACTTTCGCCTCCCGTTTCTGATAGGCTGCGATGTCGGCAGCGTCCATCTTCATAGGGTTGAGCTGCTTGCCATTGAGCTGTGCCACATAGAACCAGTCGGCAGGATTCACCTTGGACTGGAAGGCATGGGCATGGGAAACTTTGTCGCCATTGACCGTTACCATCTGCGGCTCACGCGGCTGATGATCCTGTTTGGTGGTAGCCGATTTCTCCACGGTCTTTCCTTCCTCTTTCTTTTCCTGTGCTTTCGTTTCCGCTTTCTCCGACACTGATTTCTCTACACTTTGTTTCTTCTCCAGACTGTCCACGATAGCCACACGAAGACCAGCCCGGATGAGTTTGGGCAGATTTGTATCCAGTGCATGATGGGGAAATGTAACTTGCAGTGAGCCGTCTCCAGCCTTGGCTGGCTTGGTAGCCTTGACACCCAATGTGTCAGCCACCTTGGAGGCATCAGCGTTCAAGGTTGTGTAGAAGTCTCCCGTTCTGAAGAGCAGGACGGCATCAGGATGCTTCTCCTTCATGTTCTCGTACAGCTCTGCCAGCGTCTTTGACTTCGGGAGCTTTGTCGTTTTCTTTGCAGCTTTTTTCTCAGTCTGAGCCTTCGGCTCTTCCTTCGGGGTAGTTTGCTGTTGCACCTCTTCTTTTTTCTTGCTTGCCATATTGTTGTCAATTAAAGGGTAAATATCCGTTTTCCATTTGTTGGGCGTGAACTTATGCGTATCGCCGAGCACCGCCATCAGCGTGTCCTGTCTGCCCATCGCTTCATAAGCAGCCATTGCCGTGTGCCCGGTGTCGAGTACATTATCAATGAGAATGGGTATCTTGTCCCTGGGCACCCTTCGGATGCGATAAAAATAGAGCGGCACCTCATCGAGCGAGCCATTGGCCTTCTTCACCAGATAAAGCGGATCGTGAGTATTGCTTGCCAGCGCGTCGATGACAGGCAGATGCAGTGCTTCGCTTATTTTCTCGGCCAGCGTCTTGGTGTAACCGGCCCTGCCGGTGCGGTTTGGGATAGGTACCAGTACCACCTGCTTGTCTTTAGGCATGACATTCCTGACTGCCGCAGTCATCATCGCCGCAGCCTTGGCAATGGCCATGTCGTCCCCAGCTTTCACCTTTCGGGCAATCGGAGCAACTTTGGCATAGCCAGCCACGGAGCTGACGATGTAGTCGAAATCAAGATTTTTGTATTTCTTTCTACCCACCTTGCTTGTCGTGATATGCTTTAACGCTACGGTTCTACAACAGAAGAACTCGCCAATAGAGAGGAATGTTAAAGCACTCACTGGCTCTTATGAAAGTGACAAGCCGGGAGCAGAATATTAAAGAATCCCTTGTTTGGGAGGATGGTTATTAGTCTTGTGCTATCGAATCAAGCCAGTATGCTGTTTCTTTTCGATAGACTCCGAGGTGTTGTTGGTCATGGCTTGACGTTCCACCACTTTCTGGTATTCCCAGCGGTTTTCGTCGGTCATCACATAACCCATAAAATCCTCGTGAACATCATCGTAGCGCATCTGTTGCAATCGTTCCCACTCTTTCATGTCGCCATCGACAACCTTAAAGCCCTGTGGCTCGCGCAGGTCAACGCCCACCGTTACCTTGGTGTCGCCAATGGAAAGCTCTATGGGCTTCCCTTCCTGAAGCGCCTCCTTCTGGTTGGCTCCCAAGTCAATGTCTTTCACCTTATCCCGTGTTTGCAGTTCCGCTTCGATAGGCACACTGGCCACGTCACGGTGCATGAGCGAGTTGGTTTCCTTATCCAACTGGATAAATCTTACTTTCCTTTCTCCCTCCACGTCCACTTCCTTGCGGATAACATCATTCGACTGCACACGCTGGAGTTCACTTGGGCTTAGTCCTAACTCGTTGGCAATTTTCTTGCGGAGCGGATAGGTAATCAGCATCACTTGGTTGTTTTCATCCAGCACGAGTTGGGTTTTGAGCGGTAACTGTATCACCTTGCCATTTGATGTTTCCATGTTGGCCACGAAAACAGGCGTTATCTCTCCACGAAGCAGTGGAACTTTCAGACCATCAGGCATCAACTCCAGTTTTTCCCTGTCGATACCCAACTGCATCAGTTTCTCCAAGACAGCTCCCTGAGCTTGAAAAGTCATCACATTTTCCATACGTTGAATGTTTATCGGTAAATTTGCTTAGAGAAGTCTTGCGCTTCTCACCGAACAAAATTATCAAAAAAGCAAGACGATAAGATGAGACGATACAGATTATTTCTATTAGTTTTTGCCTCCATGATTATCAGCATGAAGATGGTAGCACAGTTTTATACCCTCCGCCCGGAGGTAGCTCACGTACAGGTAAGGCCTGTAAAACACATAGTTACAAAGCAAAAGAAAGACAGCGTAGGCGCAAAACAACCTGATGTGACCTTTCAAACAGGTCGTGGCTTGAAAATCACCATTGAGAAGGACGTACCACTGTTTGTCAATGTGAAGGACTCCTTGCTTTTCAATCTGATCAGCCAGCGCATGAATGTTTGCCTTCCGCTCGACTTCCTGAAGCTCAACTCAGCTTTCGGCTATCGCAAAGACCCTGTAAGTAGATGTGCGGCTTTCCACGACGGCATCGACCTCGAATGCAACCATGCACGAGTCTATGCGATGCTCCCCGGTATCATCAAGGAGGTACATTTTGGGAATAGAGGCTATGGCAACTATGTTGTTTTGGAACATGGCATCTTTGAATGTCTTTATGGCCATCTTGACCGGATAACCGTAAGAGCTGGCGATGCCGTTTCGGCAGGAACCATCGTGGGAATATCAGGGAACACAGGCAAAAGCACTGGTCCGCACCTTCATATCCGAATCAGGAAAGGTGGGAAGAGTGTCGATCCTAATGTCTTTGTGGACTATCTTAACGGTTACATCACGCAGCTACAGGATAAGATGTCGTATATTAGATTTGGCACGAAACCCAACAGAGAGCTGAACATCGAAAATCTGATGGCCACATTAAGGCAATTTGATGTAAAGTTCCCACAGATAGTAGCGGCACAGGCTCTGCTTGAAACAGGCTACTTTACCTCCCGGGTATGCTTAGAAAACAACAACCTCTTCGGTCTTCGCCGCCCCAGCAACGGAAGCTACTACACCTTCAACTCATGGGAAGAAAGCGTTAAGGCATACAAAGACTATGTGCAGTACAAGTACAAAGGTGGAAACTATTACGAGTTCCTGAACAGGATTGGGTATGCGGAAGATGGCAGCTATATCTCCAAAGTGATGAGCCTTGAAAGAAGTCTTTTCTCTTAGCGCATAAAAAGTCCTGCAGTATGGGAACTACAGGACCTCAATATTAGTAATGGTTATTACCAGTTGTCATTTTCGTTTCCAACCAAGCCGTGCTTGGCTGCTTCTTCAATCTTGTCGAGCAATACATTCGAATAAGCGTAAGACATCACAAGCGCCTTGCTTGAAGTTTTCTTAGCATGATGTCCATCCTTCTCAGCAAAGGGATAGCACTGGTCAAGCAGCCATTTCTCTTCTACCTTTATGGGTATAGATCCTGAGAGGGCCCCAATGATACCACCTCCGGCAAGCACGACCACATCATAATGGTCGATAGAGTAAGTCACTCTTATCTTGCCCTCCTTGATATCTACCCTGATAACAGGCTTGATGCTTACGTTGTACGAGTTTGTTCCGCCTGCATGACCTGCAATGTCTGCCATGTAGCCCGAAGCAATGATAACACCACTCTCTTTGTCATTCAGCTTGATTACAGAGTTGGCATCGTTGAAGGTAGCAGTAAACCAATAGTTGAGATTCACATACAGCTGCTCTGCGGTCTGCCCATCACAGGGGATCACCTGCACAAAGGTCATCGCATTGTTCTTGTCGAGTAGCACACTCTTCGCGATGTTGGCAGCTGCCTCCGTCCACTTGTCGCCATACTTCTCCTTTGCGTACTTCTCCAACTCATCTACACGCATAATCTGCGCATTTGCACATACAGTTGCCAGCAGGGTGACAATAACCAATAATAATTTCTTCATAACCGATTAGTATTAAAATTAGAACTTCGTATTTGTTTCTGGATGCAAAGGAAATATACAACAGCGCAACTATTCTGCATAATTCCACAAAAAAACAGTCTTACATTGGGAGAAAAGAGGAAGTTTAGCTGCCATAACAATAAAAAGACTGGGGTTCCCTACATTATTTGTAATAAGCAGGGGTTACTCTCGGAAAAATTTCATTATATTTGTGCCGTAAGCATTTTAATTCCTAAGCAATATGGAAAAAGACATCAACCGAATCAAGGTCGTACTTGTTGAGCACAAGCGTACTAACAAGTGGCTTGCCGAACTGTTGGGTATCAATCCGACCACCGTTTCCAAGTGGTGTACCAACACTACCCAGCCCAACATCGAAACCTTGCTCCTGATAGCTAAAGCACTGGATGTAGAGGTGCAGGAACTATTGATAAAATAGCCTCAAAAGGCTTCTCATAAAAAATATCAAGCAAAGCTGAAAGACTACATTGAAGCATTTTTGCCTTGCCAATAGAAAAGATACGATATGACCGAACAAGAATTAGCGTCCGTGATATGGGACATTAAAGAAATAATAAGAGGACTGTACGATGATGCCGAGGTGGAGGACGTGATTTTGCCCTTCACCCTGCTGCGCCGACTGGACTGTGTGCTCGACGAAAAGCGTGATGCCATCATGGAGGAATTGAAAAAGATTCCTGATGATGCACCTGAGAAAATGAAGAAAATCAAGCTGGAGAGTATTCTCCGCAAGAACAACCTGACCTTCTTCAACACCTCCGGCCTCTCCATGGAGAAAATGCTGGCAGCCCCGGCGCAGATTGCCACCTCGTTTGATTACTACCTTAATTCTTTTACCGACAACGTGCGCGATATTCTTGCCAACTTCGTGCATAAGCAGGATGCAGGCGAACACCTGGACTTGAGCGACATCTATCGCCGGCTGGCTGAGAACAACAAACTGTTTTCGGTGTGTCAGATGTTTGTGCAGCGTGCCGACCTACACCCCGACAAGGTGAGCAATGCCATGATGGGTACGGTGTTCGAGAATGTGATACGCCGTTCAAAGGAGTCGAGCAACACCAAGGCCGGACAGTTCTACACGCCCCGCGACATTGTGCAGCTGCTTGTGGCCCTCACCATCAGCGGGCACGAGGACGAACTCTACATTCCCGGACGCATCTTCTCTATCTACGATCCCTGCTGCGGCACGGGCGGCATGCTCACCGTGGGCAAGAAATACCTCCAGACGCTGGCGCGCAACCCGGACCTGAAAGTGCAGCTCTTCGGACAGGAACTCAACGACAAGACCTACGCCATCTGCAAGGCCGACCTGCTGATGAAGGGCGATGACCACAACATTGGGCAGCAGCTCTTCAGGGGCAACACTTTCAGCGACGACCATCTCTATGGCCGCACGTTCAACTTTATGCTTGCCAATCCACCTTTCGGCGTAGACTGGGGGAAGGACGAGTACGTGAAGGCGTGCGTGCAAAAGGACAATGCCCCAAGTCGACGCTTCGAGGCAGGGCTGCCAACCACAAGCGACGGCTCACTGCTATTCTTGATGCACATGGTGGCGAAGATGGATCAGGAGAATGGCTCTCGCATTGGCATCGTGCTCAACGGTTCGCCGCTCTTCAATGGTGATGCTGGTAGTGGTTGGAGTAATATCCGAAAGATGCTACTTGATAAAAATCTGCTCGACTGTATTGTATCGCTTCCGGGCGATTTGTTCTATGGCACAGGTATCAGTACCTATCTATGGATTCTGGACAACAAACGTCCCGAAGCAAAACGTGGACAGGTGCTCTTCATCGATGCATCCCATAAAAATGAGTACGCCAAGTTGCTTCAGACCAACCTTGGTAAGAAGCGTTACGACATCAGTGACGAGGGTGCAAAAGACATTCTTGAAATCTACAAGGAGTATAAGAGCGTGACTCGTGATATTCTCAATGAGGATACAAATAAAGTGGAACATCTGGAAATAGCCAAGAAGATGGATTATGACGACTTCCTTTATACCAAGGTTGCCGTGCGTCGCCCTATGCGCTATTGGTTTGAGAACATCACTGCTCAATACCAGCAGATGAAAGCCGTTGAAGGCTTTAAGCCAGACGATAAGAAAAATCTTATCTATAAAAACGTGGCAGCCCTCGAAGGCATTGACGAGAAACGTAGCGACACCGAGTTCTTCGCCTTTCTGAAAAGCAAGAAATGCAAGCCTTCGACTGCCGAGATAAAAGCCCTGCGCAAGGCTTGGGGCATCGTAAGTGAAAATGCTCCCGAAGTGCTCAACAATCCATACAAGGCTGATAGCGGTTTCTTGGAGGATGGCAATCTCAACGACACCGAGAACATTCCCTTTAAACAGGACATCAACCAGTACTTTGAACGTGAGGTGCTGCCCTTCACTCCCGATGCATGGATGGACAGGACGAAAGACAAGGTGGGTTGTGAGTTTCCCTTCTCCAAGCTTTTCTATGTTTATCGCCCCATGCGCGACCTCGATGCCATCCTTGCCGACATCAAACGACTTGATGAAGAGGCCGATGAGGAGTTGGAAAATGTTAAGTTGTAAGTGTTAAGTATTAAGTGATGGATAGTAAAGGCGAGATAAAGATATATCAGACGCAGGACGGGCAGACCGCCATCGACGTGCGACTGGAGAACGAGACGGTGTGGCTCAACCAAGACCAGATTGCCCTATTGTTTGACAAGTCAAAGTCAACCATCAATGAGCATATCAACAATGTGTTCAAAGAGGGTGAATTGGAGAAAGAAGAGGTAGTTCGGAAATTCCGAATAACCACTCAACACGGTGCAATGACAGGAAAGACACAAGAGCATGACGTGATGTTCTACAACCCCGACGGCTCCAAGCGTATCGGCGACAACACCCTCGTGGCACTCACGCTGATGATTGCAGAGAGCCGGACGGAAGAAAAGGATACCATGGTAAAGGTGGTGGTGAACCTGATCAACAAAAAGAACGTATAGGTATGAAAAGATACGAGGAATATAAAGAGAGCGGAGTAAAGTGGATAGGGAAAGTGCCGAGCCATTGGAACTATTCACGTATAAAATTTGGCCTCAAGTCAAGTTTCTCTGGTGTATGGGGAGACGACGAAAAAGGAGATGATAATGATATCGTGTGCTATCGTGTAGCGGATTTCGATTATAAAAATGGTGGACTTTCCGAGGAAAAGATAACTATTCGTAATATCGACGAAAAGACTTTCAAAGAAAGAGAAATTCTACCAAATGATATCCTTATTGAAAAATCAGGCGGCGGAGACGTCAATCCTGTTGGCAGAGCTGTAATAGCTAATCTTGCTCATAGAGCCACATGTTCAAACTTCATACATTGTGTACGTTGCAATGAAAACGCTCTGAACACCAGATTGCTTTATTATTTCTTCTATTCGATTTATGCACAGAAGGTGAATCTTTTGTTCTTCAATCAAACAACAGGTATTCAGAATCTAAAAATACCTGATTATCTTGGTCAGATTATATTCCTGCCCCCTTTATCCGAGCAGCAATCTATTGCGTCTTTCCTTGATGGCAAGACGAAGCCGATAGATGCTATCATCTCCAAGCGCGAGAAGCAGATAGAACTGCTCGAAGAAATGAAGTCTGCCATCATCAGCCGTGCTGTCACCAAAGGGCTTAACCCCAACGCAAAGATGAAGGATTCGGGGATTGAGTGGATAAGAGAAATACCAACTAATTGGGAATCTTTACGCGTAAAAGATGTAATCACATTACTTACGGATTACGATGCGAATGGTTCTTTTGCAGATATTGCCGCTAACGTTCATGTAAATATTGGTAATCCTTATGCGTGGATGGTTAGAGCAACAGACCTTGCAAATGATAGATGTGGGCTTGTAGATGGCAATAACTATTGCGATGAAGATACATATAATTATCTTAGTAAATCAAGTCTCTGTCCTGGCGATGTACTGATAGCAAAACGTGGAGACATAGGTAAGTCTTATATTGTGCCCAATTGTGATTGCCCTATGACATTGGCTCCTAACACATATCTTTTGAAGACAGATAAGAAGATGATAGATAATATGTTCTTTCACTATTTCTTTATGTCCGATTATGGTAAGAAGCAACTGACTATAAATAACAAATCAACTACAATTGGAGCTATCTATAAGGATGATGTAAAAAATCTTAGATTGCTTCTACCACCAAAGAAAGAACAACTTCAAATCGTATCTTATCTCGATGCGGAAACTTCCAAGATTGATGCCCGCATAGCTAAACGCCGACGACAAATAGAACTCCTGCAGGAGTATAAGCAAGCCCTTATTACCGATGCAGTAACGGGAAAGATAGATGTGAGGGGATTTAATGCGTAACAATGCAGAATAGCTGCGCTGTTGTGTCGTACATTTGCACCAACAATGAAGAATATCAAGAATTGTAAAGATATTTTTTTGCCAAACGAATGAGAATCGCCAAAACCTCAATCTGTAACTCGCTGGAAACAAGAGCAATAGGAAAGCAAAAACAAAAGGACATCTTTTGCAAAGCAAAACCTATGCTTTTGGAGAGCAAAAGAGCCTCTTTTGGCGGGCAAAAGTTATGCTTTTATGATCCAAATGATGGCATCTAAAAACAGTAAAGATAATTCATTGCGAAAATAGCTATCGAAAACCTATAAACAATAAACAGAAAAAGAAACAAGATATGGCAACAAACAATCTTAACGAAACAACCTTTGAGGAGCATATTGCCAAGCAGCTGGCTGGCAGTGATCTATACAATGAGCGCACCAGCAAAGACTTCGACATCGAAAGCCTTTGCGACCGTGAGATGCTGACCCGGTTCCTTCGCCAGCAACCCGCTGTATGGAAGATGCTGGAGCATACTTTCCCGGGAGAAGAAACCAACACTGTGGTCAACGAGCTGAACCATCAGCTGGACCGCGGCGAGAGTATGCTTAAAATCTTTCGCAAGGGATTTAAGATAAGAGGGAAAGCCATTAAGTTTGCTCAGTTCAAGCCAGTACTTGCTGGCCCTGACAGCGATGCCTACAAGCTTTATCGTGCTAATACATTAAGCATTGTTCGTCAGATGCGCTATAGCACAGCCAGCAGCGACAAGGGCAACGAGCTGGATATGTGTATTCTGCTCAATGGACTGCCTCTGTTTACCTTCGAACTAAAAAACGAGGGCACTGGTCAAAGCTATGCCAACGGCATTTATCAGTATCAGTACGACCGCAACCCAGAGAACCGAATGCTGAAGCATTGCCTGGTACATTTTGTAATGGACAACAACTATGTATTCATGACCACAAAGCTGAAGGGAGCGGAAACAAAGTTCTTGCCTTTCAACCAGGATAGCGTCAATCCACCTATAGAGGGTGAATACCCTGTGGCCTATATGTGGCAGAATATCCTTCAGGCAGACAGCATACTGGATTTACTGGAGAATTTCATCAAACGATATAACGACGAAGACGGAAAGCCAGTGGTTATCTTCCCTCGTTTCCATCAGCTTCGTGCGGTAAGAAAGCTACGCAGGAAGGTACGTGATGAAGGTGCTGGCCATAACTATCTGGTATGGCACTCGGCGGGTTCTGGTAAAACCAAGACCATGGCATGGTTGGCCCACCAGCTGGCCAATATGACCAATCCAGATCATACTCCTATTTTCGACAGTATTATCATGGTGACCGACCGTATTGTACTCAACCGCAACATGGCAGACGATGTGGTGAACTTTGAAGATGTGGTGGGAACCGTTAAGGATGTGCGCCGTGGTAGTAAGAACCTTGCAACAGCCATCGATGAAGGTCATCGTATCATTATAAGTACCGTGCAGAAGTTCGCCTATGCCCTAAAGACATTGAAGCGTGAGAAGCATCGTAAATATGCCATCATCGTGGATGAAGCACACACCGCCATCGGTAATGAGAGTGCCAAGGATTTGGTCAATGCCTTAAGTACAGATGAAGATCTGAAGAACATTCCTGACTTCAACCCAGACGAGTTTGACGATGAGATGGATGCTCTTATGGCTTATCAGCAGATTATGCGTCGCTCTATGCACCACATGAGCTATTTTGCTTTCACAGCTACGCCAAAGGACAAGACTTTTGTACTTTATGGTGACAAGAACCATAAGGAGCATGACCTGTACTCGATGAAGCAGGCCATCGACGAGAAGTTTATTCTTGATGTGCTTCAGAACTATGTGTCATATCAGACCATGTTTGAACTCATAGAGACTACCACTGATCCTGAAGAGAAGAAAAAACTCTTTGAGGAAAAGAAATCACTGGCTCTTATCTATGGCGAACTTAACAAGAACTCATATATCATGTTGCGCAAGGCAACAATGATTGTTGACCACTTCATGAAGCATACCATCGGCAAGATTGGCGGCGAAGCCAAGGCAATGGTCGTTTGTGACTCTCGTCGTGCTGCAGCTGACTTCAAACGTATCATCGATAAGGTGATTCAGCAGAACTATAACGGAGTAATCAAGACTTTGGTAGCTTTCTCTGGAGAAGTGGAAGACAGCCATGGTCGCAAATGCACCGAAGCTAACATGAATGATAACAATGTACATGATGATGGCATCCGCATCAAGTTCCGTGAGAGCGACTATAAGATTCTGATTGTAGCCAATAAGTTCCAGACAGGTTTTGATCAGCCATTACTTCACACCATGTTTATTGACCGCACTCTTGGAGGCATCCAATGTATTCAGACATTGAGTCGTTTGAACCGTTGTCACCAGGGAAAGGAAGATACCATGGTAATAGACTTCCGTAATAAACCTGACGATGTGAAGAAAGCCTTCCAACGTTACTACACCGATATAGACCTTATCGGAGATGTGGATACACAGCGTATGTACACCATGATGGATGACGTGAACCGTTGGCGCGTGTTCAGCGATGATGATGTCAACCGAGTAGCTAAGATGCTCCAGAAAAAGGAGACGGCCGTAGGAGTACCCTCATTGTTGAAGACCATTGTGAATGATCGAGTCACTCCAATGACGGATGACGACAAGGATCTCTATCGTAAATATGTGAACTGCTATGTGCGTCAGTATGGTTTTATGGCACAGTTGATGGATTTCGTCGATCCAGAGCTAGAAAAGTTCTATGTGTTCTGCAAGGTGTTCTACAAGTATTTGCCGTACACCAAGGAAACTCTCCCTATGGAGATTCTCGATAAGATCGACCTTGACAAACTGCGTATCCAGTTAAACTTCGACGGACAGCTGGAGCTCGAAGACGAAGAGCAGCAGATGAAGTCAAGTCGTATTGGTGAGGTAGGACAAAAGCCACAGGATGAGAAGAAGACGATTGCTGAGATTCTTGACATTGCCAATAGTCCATTCCAAGACTTGTTGAACGAGAATGATAGAATCTTAAAACAGATCTGGATTGACATTCTACAGGATCCGGACGTCACCGATGCGTTCTCTGCAGGAAATTCATACGATGCATTGATAGCACTTGTCAAAGAAAAATTCGATGAGAAGGTCGCAGACCAGATTGAGAAATACTATAATTTCCAGGAAGAGCTGGAGAAGAATCATTCATTTTCTATGATGCTCATTCGTAAATTTGTTGAAGCATTAGCAGCAAGAAGCCAGAAGGCAAGCACTCTGCCTTATGTGGAAAGTGAATTGAAGGAAGCTATTATTGCTAGCTTGGGACAAGAGTTTGTAGTAGTGTGCAGTCACATGCGCTCATTCGAGGAGTTTGTAGATGTTTTCTTTGAGGTGCTAAACCGTAGCAGCATACCTTCACTCGATGGAGCTGACGGTATCATCAAGAATGCTTTAAACAATATCTATTGCAATGACCACTTGCAGAGTTTTGACAAGCGAACCTATTTCAATAGTTTGCTTTCAAAATACGAGAGCTATCTGAAGAAGCTCTATTATCTCTGCCATGGTGAAGAGGTGGCTTCATCAACCGGCTCTACCGACAATTCGACGTTGGCCAATGCCATCCATAGTTTCAAATGTCTATGGAATCTGAAGTATGCCACCACCGAAGAGGGCAAGCGTTTCAGCGAGTATCTGGATATGGTTCGTCAGTGGCGCAACGATGAAGCCCATCGAGCTCCAATCACGACAGACGAAGAGGTGAATGCTGCTATTAAGATTCTGGTTGCTATGTATCTGTTCGTCACAGGAAGTTCCATTACAGATTTGGAAATGCAAGAGGGTGTAGAAACTTCTGTTGATGAACTACATCCTACTTCCTATAAAGATATTGTAGCGCATGACGAAGGTCATCATGGATACTGTATGGCAGCCGAGCCCGGGCCAGACGAAGAATAATTGAAATAAATAACAAAAACAATGGAACCTACAAAAGAGAATACCCTGTACTTGACCATCAAGCAGGTTTTCTTCGACCAGATAATAGCTGGTACGAAGAAGGAAGAGTATCGTGAGATAAAGGACACAACGTATAAGAAGTACCTTTTATGCGACGAAGATGGTTTTCCTTATTTCGATGATGAGAAGATTAGTCCTGACAACCCATTGGCAGGTGACATTTGTGTATGGAACGATGGAGTCTATCCTTTTTATCCGAAAGATGGTCTGAAATATCTGAACCTTGCCGTGGGCTACGCCAAGGAACGCGATACCGCTTTGGTAGAAGTAACCGACATTACCTTTCGTCCACTTACGGGTAAGGATGGCAAGCTTGCACGCTTTCACGATGATGGCGAAAATGTAGCTATTGATCCCAATGGAGAGCTTTGCTTCTGGGAGGCAGTGTTTCATCTTGGCAAGATAGTTGAGGTAAAGAGGAAATAAGGAATTTTCCTACTATGCATAAAGACTGCATAGTTCTGTATTACCTTTGTATCAACTGTAGAAATTAACGAGAATATGGCAACTAACAAGAATGCACAGATAAGATATCAGGCATTGGACAGATGCCTTAGTAACTGGAGCCGTCGCTATTATATTGACGACTTGGTGAATGCCTGCAATGATGCTCTTTATACGTATAACGGCGAAGGGAAGAAAGGTGATGGCGTAAGAAAACGCCAGGTGCAGGAAGACTTGAAGTTTATGCAGAGTGAGGAAGGCTACAGAATGATGATTGACGCTATACGCGATGGTCATAAGATGTATTATCGTTACCATCATCGCAATGACTCTATCAGTGAACGTCCGTTCAATCAGGAGGAACAGAACATTGTTTCGGATGCCCTGATGTTGCTCAAACGTTTTGAGGGAGTGCCTCAATTCGATTGGCTGATGGATATTGACAAGAAGCTCTATTCCACCAGCCAACTGGGAAAAGATGTGCATTCGGTGGTCAGCTTTCAGCACAACCCCTACCTAAAAGGAATGGACAAGGACTATTATAAGCAGATTTTCGATGCCATTGTCAACAGGCAGGCACTAGAGATTTGTTACCACCCTTTCAGTAAGGATGCCAAGGATTTGGTGGTGAGTCCGTATCATCTGAAGCAATATAATAGCAGGTGGTTCCTTATAGGGAAACAGAGAGACTATGATGGGCTGACCAACTATGCCATTGACAGGATAGACGGAGTCAAGGAACTTGGACGAAAGAAATTTGAACCACTGGATGAAAAATTCAACTTCGATGAGTTGTTCGAGGATGTCATTGGTGTGTCAGTTGAAGATGTGCCAGTTGAGGATGTCGTGATCTATGCCAACGAAAAGGCTTTCAACTATATCTATACCAAGCCTCTCCATGAATCGCAGGTGGCAAGAAACGAACGATCTGAAGATGGGAGGCGTATCATAACTCTTCAGGTAAAAGATAATTATGAACTTAGGGCGCTGCTCCGCTCTTTCGGTAGCCAGATAGAGGTGATAAAGCCTGCCTCTTTACGTGAAAAGATGAAAGAAGAGGCTGATGCGCTAAGTAAAATGTACGCTGACTAATAAATATTTAGAAGAACGGAGAATATTCTCACAGACTGATTGTTTCTTTATAAATAATAAAATTAGATGGAAAAAACAGATAAATTTAAAATCTTGTGTATAGATGGAGGGGGCATTAAAGGTCTATATACAGCAACTCTACTTGCAAAGTTAGAAGAAACATTCTCTGTTAAAATAACAGATTGTTTTGATTTGATTTGCGGTACCTCCACTGGCGGGTTGATTGCCTTGGCAGCATCACTGGGTAAGCCAATGAGTGAAGTTGTTGAATTCTACAAGAAATATGGAGCAGAAATCTTTGATCAGAAGACAAAAAAACAATTATGGGGGAAGAAGAAACTTAGCATAAAGCAAGCGGTGTTTAAAGGAAAATATAATGGTAATGCCTTGGAGAACGCTCTCACAGAGGTATTTGGCACAAAAAAAATTGGTGAGAGTAAAAATTTCCTATGTATCCCATCATATAGCGTAATAACTGGCTCTCTTAGAGTTTTCAAGAAAGATTATGGCGATTTAAACGAAGACGACAAATTAAGTTATGTTGATGTCGCATTAGCAACATCCGCTGCTCCTACATACTTTCCTGTCAAACACCTTGGACATGACTATTTTATCGATGGAGGTGTCTGGGCAAATAATCCAATTATGGTTGGACTTACAGAATATTTGTATAACTTTTCAACATTAAAACAATTTAAAGGTGTAGACATATTATCCATTGAAAGCTGTGAAATCTTGAAAAATGAAGCACCTAGAAAATTAAAACGATCTTTCTGGAATTGGAAAGATTCTTTGTTTGATGCTTATTCACATGGACAATCTGCATCAGCTTTATTTCTACTAGAGAAACTTATGGGACATTTAAACTTTGATATGGACTTTTATCGTTTGTCGAAAAGTAGTGCAATTACAGGTGAACAAGAAAAATGTATTACAATGGATGATGCTAGTCCAAGATCTATGGAGTTGTTGCAAAGTTTGGCTGTTAATACGGCTATAAACGAGAAGATGAAGCCCCAAATTAGATATTATTTTTCTACAGTAAAATCTTTAAATCCTTCAGAATATGGCAAATAACAATGAACAATTTAAGGCTTTTCATGAAACCATTAAGGCAGCAGATGCTAAACGTACAAAATTACGAACCAATCGAGAAGCTATTCGAGACAAAATAAGGAAGTATTTCCGCGAGAATCATGAAGATGAGATTCAGCCAAAATTTAGGTGGCAGGGGTCTTATGCTATGAGAACCATTCTTAATCCAATTAAGGATGAAGATGGTTTGGGAGTCTATGACCTTGATGATGGAGTGTATTTCATTGGCGATACAGAGGATGACCGTCAATCTATTGATTGGTATCACAAGGAAGTTCGTGAAGCTGTGAAAGATCATACAGACTTAGGTGCAGATGACATTGATCCTTGCGTCAGAGTCCAATATGCAGATGGGCATCATGTAGATCTGGCAATATATTTTAAGACTGATGATGATGAGCATCCTCAATTAGCTCATCGTAAAGACAACTGGGTAGAATCTGATCCCAAAGAGATGATTAGCTGGTTTGCTGGTGAATGTCAAGACAAGACACATTTGAGAGAGCTCGTCCGCCTGATGAAAGCTTGGTGCGAATACAAAAGGAGCGAAGGTGCCAGAATGCCTAGTGGATGCATCATGACCATACTAACAGCTAAACATTACGCTTGGAATGACGACGGTCGTTTTGATATAGCTATGCGTGATATTCTCACTGCCATGCAAGAAGAGCTGTCTCAACCCGATGGCTTCCACTGTTATCGCCCATCTGCCCCTGTCGGTGAGGATCTTTTTGCGAATTACGATGAAAAGCGAAAGCAAGATTTCCAGGACGATCTAAAAGCTTTCATGGAAGATGCAAAGCGTGCTATCGAAAGTAAGAATCCACATAAATCATGTTTGAAGTGGCAAGCACATTTTGGTTCTCGGTTTTGTTGTAGTAATGCACCTGACAAAGATGAAGATGCACAGAACATGTCAAGATCTGGTATAATTAAAAATAATAGTAGTTTTGCTTAATACAAAAGATATATTATCTACATGTCTCTCTGGACTAGCAAAAACGGAGAAAGTTTCGATAGTAGACAAAATTCCAGGGATTACTTCTGAGAAATTCTTCGAATGCTGGCATATCCAACCATATATAGAAGTTAACGGATTGTGTAAATCCGTTAACCTCTACTTTGGCTTTTTATCATCATTTCCATATACTCTCCCGGCAGTATATTTTATTGATGAACAATTTGGTTATATGCCTCATGTAGAGACAAACGGTAAATTGTGCTTGATGCCTGAAAGTGCGAGCTTTAGAACAGACAATCCTTTGGCTCTTGTTCAATGCTGTTTAGACAAAGCAGTAAAATTACTGGAGACTGGAATATCGAAGTCCAATGTCGGTGATTTTACGGAAGAAATTAACAGCTATTGGATTGAATGTTACAATAATGAGGAAGGACCAATAAGTTACTATCTTATCTACAAATCTTTTCCAAACGCAACGTGCCTAATGGATACTTACTTTTGGAATTTTACACTTAGGGATGAAAAATCAATACGTCAATCACGTGTGATGGTAGTCCCAAAAGAAGGAGTGGACACAAGTTTTAAAGAATGGATAGAACATATAGAAGGAGTAATAAAACAAGACTCTCTTTTCATTACATCGTTCTCTGTTCCAGAAACTCCACCCTATGATTTTACCTTTCAAGATATACTTCAAAGGGTTTCTAATGAGGAACGGAAAGAAATTATCAAGTATGTCAATCATGAGAATGGTGGCCAGATCCTTTTTAAATTATCTGATTTTTGCATTGGGGGATTTCGTATCAACAAACAATGTCGGCTGAAACATAGAAATGGATTCTCCAGAAAGTTGAATCCAAGCGATGTCTTATTACATTTTGAAGGAAAGCACCAGAGGCAACAACGGATATTAGGGTACGTGTATTCCTCAAAACGTATAGCTAGCAGGACTGCAGGATTTATGATGAAAGAAAAAAAATTTATTATAGCGGGCTTAGGGAGTGTGGGATCAAATCTCGTTTTCTATCTCAGTGGTTGGAACAGTGCTACTTTTACATTAATTGATTACGATACACTCCGGCCCGAAAATATAGGTCGCCACTTTCTCGGTTTCGATTCCTTGTATAAGCTCAAAGCAGTTGCAATGGAAGATTATCTTCATGCTGTTAGACCCGAAAGGAATGTGACACATATTTGCTCCTCTTTACAGGAACTTGTTTCCAATTCTTTAATTAATATCAATAAGAGTACTGTTATGTTCCTCTGTACAGGAGATGTGATGACAAACATCTTTGTTATTGATAGAGTTAGGGAAGGTGAGATAAGTATTCCTGTCTTTATTCTATGGTTGGAACCATACGCCATTGCTGCGCATATGGTTTATATCAATCCTTCACAAATGCAAAGTGAGCTAACACTTTACAGTAAGGATGAATATCTGCTTTATAAGTATAATCTTATAGCAGGCGACGAATACAAGCAGCATCCTGATAAATTTGTTAAGAAAGAGGCTGGTTGCAATGGTGAATATACTAATTATTCTGGTAATGATATTACATTAATGCTGTCAGCATTTTACCCTATTATTAACCAGCTGGTTACTAATCCAGACAAATCAACTTGTTTCAGATGGGAAGGAAATATACAATACGCAAAAACAAAGGGAATCTCTTTAAACGCTCCTTTGGAAGAGCTGAAAACAGGCCATGTAAGCGAGTGGAATCTATAAAAATAAATGAAATCGTATTTGAAGTAACTGCCGAAGTTGTTGATAAATTAATGTCATTAAGACAGGTGACTGGAAATGAGGATTGTGGTATACTCTTGGGTTCTGTTGTAGGAAGTCTGCATTACAGAATAAATGGAGTGTCTGATTCTTGTTGTATTGAAGGTAAGGCTTCAACTTGTGGTTGTATTCGTGATTTTCAAAAAGCCAATATGGTTATAGAGCATGAGTTTGAGACATCAGCACACACGCGTATTTATTTTGGTGAATGGCATACACATCCAGAGGATAATCCACGGCCATCAGGCAGAGACGAAGCATCAATTAAGGAAATAATCTTGTCAACAGCAGAGGTAGATGATTCTGTAACAGGTTTAATTCTAGCTATTGTTGGACGAAAGTGCATTTATTGGGGATTTCATAATGGTTATAGTTTATATAAAATTGAACCTAATATTATATAAATATCATATTGAAAAATATGCCATATAGTTATAATGCTATATGCAAGAGGGGGGGAGCTTCCCCAATTTTACCTTACAATACACAATAAAACCAAGTGCAATGGATAGTATGCGTAGCACAAATACTTCGCATACTGTCCCTTGATAAATCCCCTCTGCCCATTGTAACACAGTATAACTGCCAAGCCCAGCCAAAGTCCGATTACACCGTGTTGATACATGAACAGTGTGGCTAAAAGGCATTTTGTTACCTTATCTGGCTTAAAGATATGGAATGCACATATCAGCAGGATGCCGGAATACTCATAATCGACGTGTAGAAATGTAGCTATGGCGCAAATGGTAATCATCAAAACACACCATAACAAAGGTTTATTGTCAATCTTACTCATACCTTCTATTGCAATCAATCCCAACAGCAGGGTGAAGAACACATTATGTGTATTATCATGATTCAGTAGCCACCACGGAATATCCGACACAAGAGCAAAACTGAACAGACTCAGCGCATACTTCCTCACAGAACTGGTATGCACATACCCCTCCACCAGCAGAAATGCGAAGATGGGAAAAGCCATCCTACCCACCGTTCGCATGGCATCGTAGGCAATGTTTTTGTCCATCAGATAATAGGCTATGTGGTCTAATGTCATGGACACCAATGCAATTACCTTCAATGCGCTACCTGACAACCCTTTAGCTTGAACGAGGATCATGTCACTTTGTTTTCTTTTCTTTGCCCAATAACTCTGCAATCATCGCGTCCACCTCGTCATTGACCCGCTTGAAGTTACGACCGAGCATGATTTCCTTCTCACGGTTAGAGGCAAACTGATAGATTTTCGGCAGGTCTGCATACAGACTTTCTTCCTGTTTAATCTGCGCCATGTCGAAGTGCGTCTTACAAAAATACTTCGAGGTCTTGAACTCCTCCGACTTCTCGATGTCAAAGCCCTGCATCATACTACCCTCGGTAGGCGTGAAGTCACGAGCCGACTGACCTGCCAGCCAACCCGTTGCCATGTCCGCTATCTTGGCAGCTGGCACCAGATAGTCCAGCCGTTCCGATATAGACGTGGAAACCTTTTGGTCATTGATGGTGATGGATTTGGAAGTCTGCTTCGCCTTGCCGAACACGTCGTTCTGTGCCCATTCCAGTGTCTCCTTGTTACGGGCGGCACCCATGAAGATGTTACCGCAAGTGGTGATAATCTTCTGCATACCGTTCTTGCCATAGTCCGCCTCCAGCTGTGGCAGTTCCTGAAAGCCCAGTGTCACCGCCACCTTATTGCTACGCGCCGTACCTATAAGTCGGTCAATTTTATGAAAGTACAAGGTTGGCAACTCATCCACGATGATGGAAACAGGGATATTCCCTCTGCTGTTCACACGGGTAACGAGACGGTTCAACACCAGTGCATTAAGCGCACCCACTATCTGTTCCTTTTCCGGGTCGTTGGCAATCACAAGATACGAGGGGCTGGCAGGGTCCGAAATCTTCAGGTCGAAGTCATCCCCTGTAAAAATCCAGTAGGCTTCCGGAGAAACCAAGCGAGCTGCATTGACACGGAGTGTACCCACCATACCTTCGAGCTGGTCCATCGCCTTGTTGGTATAAGCCGACTGGAACGGAGCCATGAGCGAGAGTATCTTCTGGTCCTGCATCAGGATGTCGAACACGTCACTGTACTGCTTGCCTAAGAAGGATAGAACATGCGGCATATCGGAATATTCGCCGGTGATGGTGTCAGGCTCCACCACCTGCCCTTGCTCGTCCTCATACCAGGACGAAGTGATATGCACTCTCTGCCCGTTACGGCTGATATACGTGAAGTCATTCAGATCCACGAACATGCCATCCTCATCCACTGACACATCGTGGCTCAGCTCATCCACAAAGTCGAGAATCATGTTACCGTCCTTATCGACAGCCCGGTAGTCATGCCAGTTCTTTGTAATCAATTTCAGTTTCTTGCCCCTGTACTTGATGTACCTTGTAAGTTTTTTGCCGTCCTTGAATCCTGTCGGGTGAAAGTTCACGAAGAAGTAGATGATGGCTGAGAGGAAGTTGATGGCCGAGTTCTGAAAAAACGCCTCCGAGCCGCCTTTCTTGTCGCCCCCCTTGTTAAGCGATTCAAGCAACGTTGCAGCTGTCTCTGCCGCTGCTGCCAAGTCAGGGATATACTTCCGTTGAATAGGATTGATGCGGTTAGAATACTCTACATCGGTAAAGTTCACGATATGGAAACCACAGTTCTCTGGTAACCTACCGAGTTTCTTGTTCTTGCAGTACTGATAGAACAGCGTCTTTCCCAATGTCGGAAACTTATAGTCGTACACCATCATGGCAAACCCCTTGGCCGCATGCTGACGGATAAACGGGTCGATGATGCCGAAGGACTTACCAGAGCCGGGCGTACCCAGCACGATGGTACCCCGGAAGGGATTGACAATATTGATCCACCCCTTGTGCATCCGTCTCTTGAAATAGTAAATCATCGGGATATTCACCGAGTAAGGATTCTCATTCAGTTCCTCCGACTGCTGGAACGACTCGTTCTCAAAGTTGAAACGGTCTTCACCCAATTTGTAATTGTAGTAGCGAGAGATACCATCTAACCCCTGATGCAGAAGCATCGTTCCGATGATGGAAGTCATGGCGTAGAGCACGCGATTGGTAGGGAAGCCAAATGAAACTCCACCCCAGATGCCCTTATGAAGCATCATGCAGAGTGCGATAAACGTAATGCCGATGCCGATAGGGTAAAGCACCATCGTTTTGACATTGAACTTCAACGCCTTCTGTGGACGTGTACCGATGCATGTCACACCAATACATATCAGTTCGATGAGCTTACACGATGCCACATTGTTGAAAACCTTGAAGCGTGTGATGAGTTCCAGGATAAATCCCGTCACACGGTTGTCCGCCGTGATGGGGAGATTCATGATCAGCTCTACAATCAAGAAAAGGTAGATGCAACTCCTGAACGTGTTGTACATCTGTTGCTGTTCCCTTGTCTCTTCTACTGCCATGATGCTACTTTTGAGAATTAAGAACCGGGAGGAACGCCATTATCTGTTCACCAATGCCATCGGCATGAAGAATATCCTTATAGTCGATGTTGAGTGTGACGACACGACCAGAAATCTGTTCCTCCGAAATCTCCAGTTTCAGCACCTTCTCTTCAGGAAAGGTCAGCTTGTCGAGTACCAGCACGTTACGATATGCCTTCTTGAAGCTCTTGGCACTGTTTAGGGAAAAGACCGGAGTCAGCTCAATTGTCTGCGAATTGGTGGCCTTCAGTTCCTTCTTGTCCGTGAGTTTGATGCGTACCTCACTGATGTCATACTTGATTTTGGTGGCATTGTAGAGTGAATAATCGATGAAGAAATAATCACCGATGCTGAAGATATTGTTCACTCTTGCCCTGATGCCATACTCATGGGAACGGATATGCTTTTGCGGTTTACTGGCAAAGATAGCCCAGGCGTAGGCTGCCATTTCTTTACGTGGCATCGTCACGTCGGGATTCTCATATCTGCCCATATCCCCGTTCTTGATGCGGTAGATGGAGTTGGCTTTCGCTGGTCCGGCAGTATAAACCACGTTGAGTTGTACGATATGCCGCTCACCGATAACGGTAACTGTACCTACCAACTCATTGTCGTACATTCTCCTGGAGGGTTTAATACGCACGATATTGTCCGTACACTGGTTACCTACAATCTTGTTCGTCGAAATGTCCACGAGCTTGATATTCTCTGGCATCAGCAGATGCGTTGTCACCTCTTCGTTGACAAACACCACATCCTTGCGTCTGTTCTCGTCAAAGATGTAGCTGTCCGTGGGCCTTGCGTTGCGGATATATCTCACCGAAACCGAGTCTGCCTCACTGTTCTTATACATTTTCTGTGCCTGAAGGCTGCCACACAATCCCATGAGGGCAACCATGATAACTAAAAACTGCTTCATATTTTCTAATGTTTGATGAATTGTTGAATGCTACTCAGCATTGGTATTGACCAGATAGACGATGGTGTTGTACTTGATCCGTGCCTTGTTCTTTCTGATATTGGCAGATACGGCAGAGGTTGCTGACTGGTACATGTTCTGTAGGGCCTGCAGAGCCACTGCCTCAGAACTCAGTCCCCCGCCATACCCACCGTCGAAGTTTATATTGCTCTGCAAGGCGTTCGCCTTGGCATCCTTCATCAAGTCACGGAATGCCGATTCCGGCACATAAAAGCCCTCCATGCCGTCATTGTCATAGACGGATAGTCCCACCTTGATGAACTTATCCTTAACCAAGATGCTGGTGATGGAAGCCATCACACGCTGCTGACCGAATCCCGTCACTGTACCATAGAGGTAGGTGCCCTTCTTCAGTCTTGTACCTTTGAGCGTCACATCATCGAGGAGCTTGAAGCGGAGTCGCGTACCCTCATGTGCCTTGGTCGTCTTGTCTATCATGGCACGGATCAACGGCACGTCCGCTGTAGGTTCGGCACTGACGGTATTGAACTTATCTGCATTGCCCTCCATCACTTTCTTGACGATGGCCGGTTTCTCTTCATGTTTACGGTTGGGAGCACCAAAATACTGTGGCACTTTTGACACTTTGGCACTTTCATCCTCGTCACCAATACCCATGCTCTTCTCCAATGCCTTCTGTCTTGTAAGACTCCTCTTCTGAATCGCATCCACCTCCTTTGCATAGTCATCCATTTCAGCCTGTCGGGAACTACGCCCATAGCTGCTGGCCGAACCATATCCGGATGCGCCCCCGTAGCTGCCACCCTCATAGGCGTTTATATGCTTCCGTGACTGTGCCAGTCGCTGCTGCAAGGTTTCCATATCCTTCTGCCGCTGGGCATTGATAGCGTTCTGCCGGTCTATCTCATCCAGTTCATGTTCCTGATAGCTGTTGCTGAGCGAGTCCTGTTGTGGCTGGTCCTCACCGATGCCGTTCACTGCCGATGCCGCATCTTCCTCGTTATAGCGTTTGTTCATCTCCGCCATCTTGTCCCCCATTTCATCATTGACCGCCGTGGGCAGGGAGGCGTTGATGCTGTCCGTGGCGACACCCTTCTTTGTGTTGTCCGTACCGCCGAACACACCCATCAGCTCATAGCCTAGGAACAAGATAGGCAGGAGGATAGCCAAGGGAAAGATATACTTGGGCTGCTTGAAGTCGATGCGCCACCAGCTTTTGCCCTGTGATAAGGGCTTCACCACTGGAGGTTCTTTCGGACTTGTCTTTTCCCTTTCGTCGGACTCTTCCTTATTTTCGCCCTGCGCTTCTGCATAAGCCTCCGTCCGTACAGCGCTCGACGGATTATCCTCCTTTCTCAGTCCAGCTTTAAGCAAGAATTTCTTTATCAGTTCTTTCATATCATTGATATTTTAAGTTAGCCACTATCATTTCGAGTTGCTTGTATTTATAGATGATCAGTGCCGAATCCTGATGCGTCTTGACAGGGATATGCACCAAGGAATCCAACTCCCATTTGAGCTGTTGTCCACGGAGGGCCAGCTGTCCGACCTCCCGAACCTGTACATTCTTGCCATTCTGTATGCTCTGCAGTCCAGCGAACATAGGCTGCACATTCTCTATCTCCTCCACAATATCCTTGCTGGGTTGCGGAGTATAGAGGGACACTACTATCCCCAAGCAGAGCGAACAGACCAGCGCACCGATGGTCATGCCCACCGTGCGCTTCGGGTGTTTCACTGCCCATGCGTTGGCAGCATCTATCCGCTCCCGTATCTTCCACTGACGGGAGAGCTTCCTCACGAAGGATTCCACCTTGCCCTTAGCCTCCTGTTCCCATCTTGCTTTCGCTGCTTTCGCACGTTTTATTTTCTTCTTCATACCTTTAGTAGTCTAAATCCTTATTCTCCAGTGTCCGCCAGTTGGTAATCAGCAAGCCGTGCGGATTGTTCCTTGTACGGGGCACATTCTCAATGCTGCCCACCGTGACGAGGGAACGTTTCATATCCCGTGAACGGCGTTTAATAATCTGCGTACCGTAGTATTTGAACTTCCGAGTGTGTTCGTCCAGCTTGATGGAGTCGCAGATGATCGTGCACACGGCCGAAGAAGAGACAATGTCCGAGTAAAAACCGTTTTCCTCCATCGCCTGTTTCTGTTTGAGAGCCGTACCGTCCGCCATATAAATGGCTTTGGACAACGTCCATTTGATATAGTCGTCGTCGGGCGGCAGGTTGAAGAAATACTGATGGAAGAGCTGGATGTGTGCTTTTGCCTCCATGACAAAATTCGCCTCTTGCTTACTCCTTTCAGCGAGGAAAGGAATGTCGCCATCGAGGACATAAATCTGATTACGCTCTTCCGTTACCAACTTGGCACAGTAGAAGATGCAGCAGGCACAGACCACCGCACTGCCGATGATGGTCAGCAGTACAGTTGTCAGTGCGAGCCTTGTTTTCTGTTCCAAACTTTGTATTAACATATCCTGTCGTTTTTAGTTTATTTTCCTCTGTTGTAAGAATCTCTCATGGAGTTGCCCATCTTCGATGCCGCCTTGCCAGCAGAGCTTTCTTTGAACATGTGTTTGGCCTCTTTCGCCACACCTGAGGCAGCGCCTCCCATGACTCCAGCCATAGTAGCCACTCCGCCATCGGAATAGCCACTTGCACCGCTCACAGCTCCTGCCATACCAGCCGCGCCAAGATGCGCCGCACCAGAGACTGCCGCGCCCGCCATTGGTGTAGCCACTGAAGCGATACCCACTCCAGTAGAAGCGGCACTGCCCACAGCTCCGCCCACGGCTCCTGCCACGACACCTCCAGCTGCACTGCCAGCACTTGAACTCACACCCCCTGGAATTAGCCATGATGCCACTTCAGGGACGAAACGGATGATATAGGCACCCACCAGCATACCCATAGCATACATGCAGTTGGAGCCGATGCCCTGAATGCCCAAAGCGCCTATCTGTCCCCAAGAGTTCACCTGCCCCTGCAGAAGCCTGCCATAGGCATTGAGGTCCTCTCCGAGGTTATACATCAGGATGAAGTCGATATAGTACAGGCACATATAGGTGACAAATCCCCATAGCGACAAGGACAGATATTTGCTGATCCATTGCGACCATGCACTGCTCCATGGCGGTACTATCGAGAGGGCGAACATGATGGGGGCAAATGTGGCCAGTATAGCCATGAAAATACGCTGGGCTACCAAGATGCCATAATACGACATCTGGAATATCAGTTCACCGATGAAGCGTATCACGTCGTTTATCCATTCCGACACCTTTGTCTCAGCAGCTACGGTGGCTCGCTGCGCATAATTGTTGATGGTCGTGCCCAGATTTTCCATGTTGTAGATGAGCTTATCCCACCAATGGGCATCCTCCCCGATGGTCTGTACCTGCTTCGCTGTCTCAATACTGTCCTGCACCTGGCGGAGTCGCTTGAGATAGTCCGACTGCTTCTGTGCTACTTTGAGTTCCAGCGCAGCCACTTCCTTGTTCTTGCTGCTCGCCATCTGTTTGGTGGTCGCCTCCAACGCTTTGCCCGGTCGGGCCAGTTCCTGACAGATCCAAGAACTGTAAGTGATGCAGATGGACAGTCCCACGATGCGGAGAAGTTTCATTACGTCCATCGCCCTACGCCCAAGCATCATCATCCAGCACTCGTAGGAACCCACACAAAGGGCGAGGCACAAGCCTATGACACGGGCGTAGCCCACGGTGTTGCCCAGCACCGCCGACTTCGGAAAAGTCTCCATCGCCACCAGCAGCTTCTCAAGGCTTTGGTCGATAGAGGGCAGTCCCATGGTGAGTAGCTGACTTGCAATATTCATCAAAATATCTGTAACCATAATTTTATCGTTTGTAATAGTTTTGCGCCACGCCTACAAGATGCGCCACGCGGCTGACAATTTCCTCCATCTGTTTCTTATATTGTTGGTAGGCTTCCTGTCGTTTGGCGTTTTCAAGTTCATTTCCCACACCCGTCCGGTGGATATAGGCTATGTCCTGACAGATCATCTCGTTCTGCCTGGTCAGCTCATCGACCTGAAATTTCAGTTTGCCCTTGCTTCGCTGCATACAGAAGAGCAGTCCTTCGGAAATAGATTTCTGCATACGGTCGAAGTCGCTTCTGAAGGAGGAATAAACCAAATCGACATTCCTGTCAGCGGCACGCGCCACTTCCTCTTTGTAGAGTTCTTCTATCTTCGCACGTTCCTGCTCGGTTTCCTTCATCTTCTGTCGTTGTGTCTCTTCGGCGGTGATACGAGTGGGCATGATGCGTTTCACGCTGGACTTACTTTCCTTAAACCTAACTCTCCAGCCAGATTTGAGAAATCTCCATTGCCAGTAAGCCTCACCGCCGCTATATTTCTTGTGTAATAAGTAATAATACCATGCAGGAGCAAAGTCCCATGGTCCGTTCTCCATTGACTTCCACTGCTTTTCCTTCTGGTCATCGTAGGTCGGATGCTGTGCAAATGTGGACAGGGAAAGATAAAGTAACCCTGTCATGATGAATAGAAATTTTCTCAAATACTGTTCCATTTGTTAATTACTCCTTCTGCTATTTTGTCTGTCACCTCACTGTTGAGGATGTCCCAAATATAATCGTATCTGACCCCGCCGACGGTAATGATGCTACACCAGACGTTGGCACCGTCGATGATACCTCTCATGTTTTCTATGGAAGTCTTCAACTCCATGATAAGGTGAAGCTTCTCGTCCATCGAGGCCTTCATTACGTTGACACCGCTGGCGGCAAGCGATGCATAAAGGGCTTTGATGTTTTTGATTTCTCTTGCACAAGCCATATTCGCTTCTGTATAGTACCATGCCACCATCGGCTTCTTGGAGGTATATTGAAAAGTGGAGCGTGTAAACTGGGAGTACTCCTGTATCAAGCGATACATGCTGTTGACTGTCGAACCCAATGCGCTGGCTAAGATGACGTAGGAATAGCCATTATTCAATTTACTGTCCAAGGTCGTTCTGACATCATTGAACTTGGTAGCACCCTTTGTGATGATGCTCTGTTCACCAAAACTCGTTGCCACCTTTGCCAAGGCCTTGTCCTCTTCACCCTTTATGAGTTTATGCAGACTAATAAGGGCTTCAATAGTTAATGGATCCCTCGGCGTCGGTATAACATCGGCAAAAATGGGAACTGCTACCATGAAGCACCATAACAACAGCCCATATCTTTTTATATTCCATGCCTTTTTCATAAGCCAAACTTCTTTAGACATCCAAGCCGTTCCAATTATCAATCAACCCGTCAACGGAGTTTTGAGCCGTGATATAGGCAGCCCACGACTCCACGTCAATGGCCATGAGTACATCCCCCCAGTTGTTACCGAACTGGCACATCATCACCATAACCTCCAGCTTATAGTGGATTTCAAGCAGACGATTGTAGATCTTGTTGGCCATCGTCAGCCGCTCATAGCGGTTGAGCAGGTTATATCCGTCGTCCTTGCCGTCATCTTTGGCCGTGTCCAAAGGATTGCGTACCTTGCCGTTGTTTACAATATCCACAAAGTCGTGTACCAGTCCTTGTGTCTCGGACACGAGATTGGTCATCTCATTGAGGCATACCACATAGTTCTTGCCCGGTGACTTGCCGAGCTGTTTCAGCACGATGGGCACATCCTTGAAGATGCTGGCTGTGAGCGAGACGATTTCACCGTAGTATCTACTTTCTTCCCCAAAACCAGTGATGTTCTGCATGGAGAGTTGGTAAAGTTCTTTGATGCTTGCCATCGTAGCGGTATATTTCATCAGCTTCTCTTGCTTGGTATTGATGGAATCCAGACGCCCGTTGTGCCTGTCCTCTATGAGTTTCTGCGACGCAGCATTGGACATAACGGCGGCCGTGGTTTTCTTGTCTATTACCACTCGCCATCCAGCCCGAATGTTCAGCGAGGCAAGGAGCATCGCCAGAACGAAAATTAACCTTAACTTTTCCATAAGCTCATAAGGTTTTGATGTTCGTTGACATGCCGCGCAAAATCGAGATATTTGCTTATCCCTGCCTTTCTGCGGTCTTTCTCTATCTCTGTGATGGCACGTTGGATGTTACCACCATAATGCTTCGTGTAAATCTTGAGGGCTTCCTTTTCCGCCCGTTCCGTGGTGTAGGCCCAGTAACATTCAGGCGGTTCTTCCACACCATACACATCCGATATCTGTCCACGGCAAATCCATACCTCCTTGAAGTAATTCCGGCCCTCGTGGTTGTTAAGACTGTTGATGGTGAAGATCTGCTGTCGTTGAACCGCTGTCAGTCCGAGGATAGCCGCAATGTCATCGTACCGATCCTTGAATTTGGCCTGGTCAAGCAGAATTTTCACGTCGCTGTTGTTGATGATAGCCTCCTTGACAATGGGAGAATCAATCACGTCGTTCAGTTCCTGTGTCACAACTCCAGCGATGCCGTGGAACTTACGCACCGTCTTGTAGAGATACTTGATGTATTCTGCCATCGTAGGCGAGGCGATAGCTTTCCATGCCTCTTCGATGATGAGAGCCTTTCGACCTTTCTTGATACGCATCTTCTGGAGAAACACATCCATGATGATGAGCACCACGATAGGGAACAGCACAGGGTCATCTTTGATTTTGTCAATCTCGAAGACAATAAACCGTTCATCGAAGAGTGACTGTTCCAGATCATTGTTCAGCGTGCACTCCAGCTCGCCACCACGGTAGAACTGTTCGAGAATAGCAGCAAAGTTGTCAATGTCGAAGGCTATCTTCTTTTCGGTCATCAGCTGTGGAATACGTTCCAGCGCATATTCATAGAAAGTGTTGAAGGACAGCTTCCTAACCGTCATCTTACGTCTACGCTGCTCCATCTTCTCGATTTTCTGTTCGATGCGCATGAGGTAGCTGCCTTCGATTACCTCAGCCATGAGGCGCATGAGTTGACGGTTGGCAGCCACCTTCTCACCCTCCGTCGCAGCTTGGTCATTGACCAGGGCATGCAGCTTTTCCACCTGGCGTTTTGCCTTGATGTGATGCGCAACCTCGGCTTCAGAAAAGATGGTATCTCTGCTTTCTGAATTTACACTTGCAGAAGTGTTTCCCTGATATCCCTCAAAATCATGATAGTAGCTATGCTCCACCTTCTCACCATACTTCTCATACTCACCGTTCTTTTTATCCTCCAGCAAGAGCCGGTGGCGCAACCTATCTTTTTCTTCTGCGGAAAAACCACGGAAGGGGTGGAAGAAAGCGTCATAATACTCCACGATGACCTGATTGATGATGGCATCTTCAATCTTTGAAGGCATCTCGCTTCCCTTGTAGATGAGGAAAATAAGCGATTTGAGAAAGTTCTTCTTCTCCCCAAAGTTCTGTCGGTATTCCGTCTTGGTAATCTTAAACGGATTCATGGAGATGGGATGCTCTTTGGAGTAGGTGATATAGGTGCCACCGAAGTAGCTGCATATACCCTCGTAGCTATCTCCAGTATCTACCATCACCACATCCGTATTCTGCTCCAGAAGCTGGCGCACCACACTATTCATGTGGAAGCTCTTGCCGCTGCCACTGGGTCCGATACAGAAGAAATTAGCATTGTCAGTGTACTTGTGTACTCCTTCCTTGCCGGTAATGTCTATCGCCACAGGAAGTCCCTGCCTGTCAGTATAGTAGGTTTTGAGCGGCGTTTCCTCAGAATGTTTCAGATGCTCCTTAAAGCATAGGCAGAGCGCTGCGTCCGACAGCGTAAGAAAAAGGTCGTAATCAGGATTGAAGGCATAAACATTGCCAGGAAAGCTGCACGTGAAGAGCTCCAGCTGGTTATAAGCCGAGCGAGAGGGCATGATGGCACAGTCGTAGAGCTTTGTCTCGATGTACGATGTAACCGGCGTTATCTTGTCATGCGGACAACTGACGAGGATATTGAAATTGGTATAAACCATCAGCTTGCTATCCACAGCCAGTGTGTCCAACAGCCGTTCTATATCTTCTTTGGCGATGCGGTTCGACGGATCGGGCATGGATCCGTGGCGCTTCGCCTTGCTTTGCAGCTTGCGCATAAGCCTGCGCTGGGCAGGTATTTGTATGACCTGATTGTAGATGACGCAGTCAGTATAAGGTATCTCCGTTAAGAAAGAGAAGAGGTCGGTGGCAATGTAGGTGCCGTTGATGTTGACCGAAAGGAACGGCCTCACGAAGTTGGGCATATTGATTTCATCTATATCCACCAAGGGAAAAGACTTTACCGTCCGGTCGCCTATCTTCAGGTTCTCGTCAGAACATTTGAAGTTGGTCATGGAGAATGGACCCTGCTTGAACTGGAATGCCATAAAGCGGTGAAGATACTCGTCTATCTCCGACTTGCTCAGCTTGCGGTGAGCGATACCTTTCTCTTGCAGAATGTCAGCTACCTTGGCTACTTTGACATGGAAGTCCTCCCATCGTTTGGCGTCGTATTTCACGAAAGCATTGTGCGCACACTCCTGCGTAACGATGAGGAAGGTGCGTATGTCGGTATATTCCCGTCCCTCGAAGTAGTTAAAGTAGCTTTCGGTCAGGAACTCCTGTTCTCCCTCCAGCTCATGGTGATACTCCTGCTTGCAGAAGATGTCTTGTTTTTGTAGGGCATACCCCTCACCGAGTGTCTTTATAATGTTGGCCAGTACGTCCTGGAAGAGGCAATATAGGTCAGCATCGGTACAATATTGCTGCACGGGATTCTCAATCTCGAAGAGTACGGACGGATTTCCCTTCTGGGACCAGAGCACCGTATTGAGCAGTTTCCCGTCCTTATCCCTGATGTCCTGCAGCTGGGAGAAAAGTTTATCGAAAGGTTTTCTTTGCTGTGCCATAACCGTTAGTGTTTGAAAATCCCATGATAGATGTAAATACCCTTATTCCGATGCTTGGCGTGAAGCCCATTTCGCTGCCGTATGTAGATGGTGGCCAGTCCGACAAGGGCAAGAACAATCATGGCAATAAAGCCAGCCAGCTTGCCCAGGATGATGGAAAAAAGGATGAAACCGAGAAAGGATACACCGATGGCAATGGCGGCAAAGGTTAGGAAACGCCCTCTGATGCCCATGAACTCCAACGGTTTCTGTATGCCTTTGTATATAGGAAAGAAATCTTCCATAAAACTTTGAAATTTGGTAGGAGCCAGACGCATGGTTGCAGGTCCGGCTCCCACCGATTGATTACTTGAAGAAGAGCGGAAGAGCTTCCGACATGGCGATGAAAGCCACACAGCCACCGATGGTGAGCATGATAGTCTTTTTCACGTCCTGGTCGCCGTTCTGCATCTTGAAATACACATTGAACGCTCCTACTAACACGATGACGGCTGCGATGGCCTTCATCAGGTTGGAAACAGGGGTTTGGTACGAAGAGATCTCCGTGGTAGCTTTGGAAAATCCGCCAGCACCCTTGCTGTTGGCCAGCATTGTTCCAGTACTCATGGCGAACATTCCCACGCTTACTGCTAATTTCAAAGACTGACACTTCGCAAAACTCCAAGCACGTCCCACGCATTTTACTGCTTGTTTTCTCAATTGCGACATAATCGATTGGATTAAATTTGAAATTCAATTCCATGTTAAAGCCGAAAGTCAAACAAGTTAAAGTGCTAGGTCTGAAATATTAAAGATAGTAGGTTGGTATGTTTTATGGAGAAATGTCCCCTCTTTCGGGATCAAACTCCTTCCATTTGGCAAGCAAGCTGCCCAGTTCGCTGTTCTCACCGTCTTTCGACAGGTCTTCCACCTTGACCAGCAGGTTGTTTACTTCAATACCACCGGTCATCAAGAGTTCTGCTGTCTGCTTTCGTTTCAGGGCAGCAGTCTTCTGTTTATTGATGATGGGGCGAGTGATAAGGATAGGCGTAAATTCCCTTACTTCATCGGAGATGTCAATGGTTTCCTCCTGTACCTTATCGTCTTCGCTGGCAGCACGCTTTCTGCCTGCCAGCAGGTCGTAGGCCACCGTACCCAAGTAATAGCAGAGGTAGCAAGTCACAATAAAACCGAGGAATATTTGAAAACTCATACGCAATAGGCATTATGTGAACGATGGGCATTGAACCGGCATGGCAAGATAGACACTCATTGGCTTAAACTGCAATCCCAACTTCTGCCCATTGCTCTCACGGATCGGTCTGCGCTTCAGCTGTTCATTATAATATAAGGTGTTATGGCCAGGAATGACTAAATAGCCATACGATTTCAGGATACTTTTCAAGACTACACGTTTCTTGTTGCCTACCACCTTGATGTTTGTTTTTTGTGGTAGTCCGAACAACACGCGGGCCTTCTCCCGTTTGATGATGCTCTTCCTGCTGCGCGACCGTATCTGTCGGGTTTCGTCTGCCGTTCTTTCAAGGTGGTACTTTTTAACGATTCGTGAAACTGACCTAGTAGATATACCTGTAAGCTTGGCTATCTCACTATAAGAGTGATTGTAATATAACTTCATGACCGTATTTGCCTCCGCCATCGCCTTGGTGACAGGACGTTTACGCAAGCCCAACTCATGCAACTTCCGCCGTAGGCAGCTCAGAGAAATACCCAAATGTCCAGCTAAAGCGGTATTGTTCATCTCCTTGTGGTGGTCGATAAGGAAATCCACCATTGATACGGTCCAGATAATATTTTGCCTATACATGATTTTGAAGGTTATTGACAATATAATCGTTACGGCGTAGAAACTCTTTGAGGTAGCCACTGTTGGTGCCGATAAAGGCACGGAGGGCGGCATTGATGATGTCGGTAACCGACATATTGTTGATATTGCAGAGCTTCAGCAGCTCCACCACCTCGTTGTCTATCTCGTAGTTCTTGCGGTCGTACTTCTTGACACGGTAGCCGTATTGTTGTGCATACTGATGGAAGAGCTGCCAACTGTCATCATACTGGTGGATGTTGGGCTGCACTGTTTTGGGTGCAGTTTGCGAGGGTTGTGGAACAGATGGTCCTTTCACCTCATTAATCACCCCGTCTATATCGGGCAGGTTGAGCAGGTCGTTGGTAGGCGGCGTCTGCGAATGGGGAATGTCTACTTTCATTTTGTCTGCTCTTTAGGTTTGAATATCTGTTGATACATAAAGTCGAAGGTAGGTGATACGATGTCCTTTTGTGGTCCCATCAGTTCGATAGTGTTGTATCGTTGCATGTCCGCCTTGACTTCTATGCGTGGCGTAACCAGTCCGAAGTGGCGTAGCTTTTCCTCTGTTTTATCCCACAACTCCAGTTCCGCTTTCTTGCCATACCGTTTGTCCCATTTATTAACCACGAAGACGAACTGGCACTTCATGATGGGCAGCATACGTTGGAGCTTGGCGATGAAGCCGATGAAAGTAGCGGTGGAATTGATGGAAGTTGCCTCGAACTGATAGGGGCATACGATGTAATGACTGAGGGCAAAGATAGGCACCAGTCCCTGTTGCGACAGGTTGCCGGGTGTGTCCATCAGCACGATGCCTTTGTAACCCTCGCGCAGACTGGTAAGAAACTCCCTGACGCTATTGGTGTCTTTGATGTCGAAAGGCTGTACGGTATAAGGCAAACGTACCCCTCTATATTTCTCTACATCCTCCTTTCGTTTGGAGTAAATGGTCTGCTGTCGGTCAAAATCCACAACAAGTAAGCTTTCTCCCTTTGCCGCCAGGTAATCGGCAAACATAGTGCAGAGCGTAGTCTTACCGACACCGCCCTTCTGATTGGCAAAGGTGATCATGATGTTGTCTCTCATTGTCGAAGTTGTTATTAGTTGTGTGATAATAACAAACTCCTTTTTGGAAGGCCGGTTATCAAATGGAGTTGGGCCCCAGTAGCATTATTTCGAGAAATAAGTATCTTGCGAATTAGGTAAATGAGGAAGATGCTAAATCGTGAAATCATTGGCAAAGATAAAAAATGGAAATGAAATTTGCAAGAGGCTATTAACTCGTCAGCAAGCACGATAATGCCGATATTCTGGTGATGGTTTCAAGCCATAATAATATTTATAGTAAGGTAGTGATAGTACGCACAACTTATTGGGAATATGGATTATAGGTTGCAATCCTTTTTCTTTAACGTAGTTTAACTACAGGAGATGAAAATATCCGGTAATGCTCTGCTATGATTCTAATTGTAAACGATATCATGGGATAATAACAAAAACATTCTTCTTGTAGTTTACCTCAAATCCGCAACTAAGCCCTTGAACGTCCTTATTGCGTTTACACGTCCTCTCATTACTGAA
>CABQNT010000005.1:0-165171 GCA_902465605.1 uncultured Prevotella sp. | reverse complement strand
AGAAAGGTTATTTTATTGATAATCAATAGGTTATTTACTTTTCAAGGGACGACTACACTACAGTGGCGCATTTGACATGGATGTGGCACAGGCCCTGAAAGACCATTTTGCGTACGACGATGCTGTGACCTACCTGTCAACCTTCTACGAAGATATAAATGACAGCACATGGTACGCAACGCTGTACCAGCAACTTTCAAACGGCATGCCAGTCATCTACGGAGGAAGTTCGCCCTATGCGCCACATTGCTTCGTCATCGACGGCTACGACGACAAAGGCAATTTTCATGTTGTATACGGACTGGGAGGCGGCGACGGATTTGTGGATCTCAAAAAGATAACTTACCAGAATCAGTCGATGACATTCAACATCAAACCACGAAAGGTGTCCAACGCGGTGGACAAACACCTCGCAGACAGCCACAAGCCCATGGAGAAGGCACGCTACCGACTAGGCGGAACCAGAATCAGCAGGCCGCAGCGGGGCGTCAACATCATCGTGATGGACGATGGAACGGTGCGCAAGGAGGTAGTAACAGCGCCTTAACAAGTTTTCCATTGCTGTCTGCAAAAACTTTGTTTGGGTATGAAAAAATCAGAAGGGTGCATCTTAATTCGATTCTATAATGCACCCTCTCCTATCCCCTGTAAATTTCTACTGAGCCAAAAGATTATTATCTTTACTAGATTATCGTAATTTTGCAACTTTATTCGCGCATTATTGAATTTGAGAATCGAAAGCATGTTTACGGCAACATCTATGACTTCAATTCGTCTCTTATTCGTAAACCTCGTCAATACCAAACTCATCTATGTCCCTATCATCTCTGGCGCACGGGTTATAGCCTTCAGGTAGTCCAAAAGAAGCATCTGGTTTATATCCTAACGAAGCATCTTTATAAACTCTTTTCATGAAGTTAGCCCATATTGGCAAAGCCATGGTTGCCCCCTGCCCCATCCTCATGGAGTCAAAATGAATGTCGCGATCTTCACCGCCTACCCAACATCCACTCACTAATTGTGGCGTGAAGCCCATGAACCAGGCATCAGAATTACGGTTTGTAGTACCCGTTTTCGCTCCTATCTCTCCATCGATGTTGTACTTGAAACGCAATCGACCTGCTGTACCTCTGTCAACAACTTCTTGCAAGAGAACTAGCATTTTGTTGGCACTCTCCGCACTAATCACTTCGCTCATACGAGGCTGGAAGGTTGCCAGCACATTCCCTTCATTATCTTCTATTTTAGAAACGAACATCGGAGCAGTACGGATGCCGTGGTTGGCAAAGGTGGTATATGCGCTGACCATTTCTCCAACGGAAACCTCGCAAGGTCCCAAACAAAGTGCCATGGACGGATGAATGTCTGGGTTCTGAATGCCAAAGTCGTGGAGCATACTCACAAACAGCTGTGGGTTCAAACGGCTCATCAAATATGCCGATATCCAGTTGTTTGAGTTTGCCAAGCCCCATTTCAGGGTCACCATCGAGCCATATCGTCTTCTACTGGTGTTTCTTGGCGTCCAAGGCTTGCCCGCCACCATGTAGGTTCTCTGCACGTTGGGAGCTTGGTCGCAAGGAGAAAAACCGTTCTCCATGGCCAAGGAATACAGAAAAGGTTTGATGGTCGACCCTACCTGTCGGCGTCCGTTCATCACCATGTCATACATGAAGTGATTGTAGTCAAGTCCACCCACGTATGCCTTCACATGACCCGTCTGCGGATCCATACTCATGAAGCCCGCCCGAAGGAACGATTTGTAATAACGGATGGAATCCATAGGCGTCATTGTCGTATCCACATCGCCATGATAGGTAAACACCGCCATGTCGACAGGCGTATTGAACGACTTCTTGATTTCTGCTTCAGTGGCACCCGAGGCTTTCAATACCCTATAGCGTTCACTTCCTATCATAGACCTGTTCAAAATAGATCTGATTTCTTTCGGTGTCAGTGCTTTGGTGAAGGGAGCGTTGGGGCGTTTGGCTTTCTCTTTGTCAAAAGCCGGTTGCAAGAACTTAGCCACATGGTTATAAACAGCCTGTTCAGCATAAAGCTGCATACGCGAGTCGATTGTGGTAAACACTTTCAGGCCATCCGTGTAGACATTATACGGCTTGCCATTTCTCTTAAAATTCTTATTGCACCATCCATAGAGGGGATCTGTATCCCATGCGATAGAATCAAAGACAAATTGATTCTGGTTCCAGGAAGGATAATCAGAACGATCTGGACGTGTGGCCATCATATATTGGCGCAGAAATTCACGGAAGTAGGTAGCCAATCCATTCTTGTGATCTGTACGGTGAAAGTTCAACTTCAGCTTTTCATCTGCGTACTGGTGATATTCTGCTTTCGAAAGATAGCCGGCCTTTTGCATTTGCCCTAGCACGACATTACGTCGTTCGGTACAACGTTCAGGATAACGAACGGGATTATAAAGAGACGGATTCTTACAAAGACCGATGAGCATGGCCGACTCTGTGACTGTCAAGTCCTTGGGTTCTTTGTTGAAATATGTATTTGCAGCCGTTTTAATTCCAACCGCATTGTGAAGAAAATCAAAATAATTAAGGTATAAAGCGATGATTTCTTCCTTGGTGTAATTTCGCTCCAACTTCACCGCGATGACCCATTCAATGGGCTTTTGCAACATTCGTTCCAATGTACTTCGTGCAGTTTCCGAATAAAGCTGTTTAGCCAATTGTTGGGTTATAGTTGAGCCGCCTCCAGCATTCTCTTGTCCTAATATCCCCCGTTTGATGATGGCGCGTCCCAATGCGAAAAAGTCAATTCCTGAATGTTCGTAGAACCGTTCATCCTCTGTTGCAACCAAAGCATGGACCAGATGTGGAGAAATCTTAGAATAAGGTATGACAATGCGGTTTTCCTTGTTAAAGTTCCAGGTGCCCAGTACTTTCCCATCTGCCGAATAAACCTGGGTTGCAAAACGACTGATGGGGTTCTGAAGGTCTTCTACTTCAGGCATATAGCCAATCCACCCATTCCATATCGCGATAAACGCAATCAGAATGACGCAAAATACTGCGATCAAAGTTTTCCAAAGGAAATGAACAAATGCCTTTCTCATTCTCCGCAATACATATATATATTATTGATGCAAAAATACAACTTTTCTTTTAATTATCTCTCGTAAATAAAAATTAATAGCTAACTTAGCCGTCAATTCCAAAACATATCAAGTATACAAAATGGAAAAACGTCATTTTATCACCATTGCCGACCTCGCTAAAGATGAGCTGATGTATCTGTTAGCCATGGCCGAGCAATTTGAAATGCATCCCAACCGCGAACTATTAAAGGGTAAAGTCGTAGCCACACTTTTCTATGAGCCATCAACCAGGACCCGCCTTAGCTTTGAAACGGCTGCCAACAGACTGGGGGCACGTGTCATAGGCTTTTCTGATGCGAAAGCTTCCAGCGTATCCAAAGGTGAAACCCTCAAGGATACCATACTCATGGTTTCCAACTATGCAGACCTCATCGTGATGCGCCATTACATCGAAGGAGCGTCTCAATATGCCAGTGAAGTGGCTCCCGTTCCCATCATCAATGCCGGTGACGGCGCTCACATGCACCCTTCACAATGTTTGTTGGATCTCTACTCTATCTACAAGACGCAAGGAACGCTTGAGAATTTAAACATTTACCTAGTGGGTGATCTGAAGTATGGCCGCACGGTGCATTCACTCATTACGGCAATGCGACACTTCAACCCCACTTTTCATTTCATTGCTCCTAACGAACTGGCCATGCCCATGGAATACAAACTCTATTGTCAAGAGCATGGCATCAAGTTCCAAGAGCACACTGCCTTTAACAGCAGGGTGCTGGCAGACGCCGACATACTATATATGACACGTGTACAGAAAGAACGTTTCTCTGACTTGATGGAATACGAACATGTGAAAAACGTTTACATTCTACGCAACGACATGCTCAAAAATGTCAAGGACAACCTCAAGATACTGCATCCACTACCACGTGTCAACGAAATTGCTTACGACGTGGATGACAATCCACATGCCTATTATATTCAACAAGCACAGAACGGACTCTATGCCAGACAAGCCATATTCAGTCATTGTCTAGGCATCACACTTGAAGACATCAAGCAAGATAAAACAATTATCAAATAAGTTGTAATACAACAATAATATTCTGATTATGAACAAGAAAGAGCGTTTAGTTGCAGCAATAGAGAACGGTACTGTTATTGATCATATTCCGGCAGGCAAAACATACCAAGTTGTCAATCTGCTGGAACTCCAATCATTAGACACACCAGTTACCATTGGCAACAATTTTGTTTCCAAAAAGATTGGAAAGAAAGGAATCATCAAGGTCTCCGACAAGTTCTTCTCTGACGAAGAGATCAGCCGACTCTCCGTGGTAGCACCGAAAATAGTTCTCAACATCATTAAAGATTATGAAGTAGTGGAGAAAAAAACCGTTGAGACACCGAACGAATTGCGCGGTATCGTGAAATGCAACAACCCCATGTGCATCACCAACAACGAGCCCATGCAAACCGTATTCCATGTGGTAGACAAGACACATGGTCTACTGAAATGTCACTATTGTGATAAAGAACAAGACATTAATAAAGTAGAACTCTGCTAAATTCTGTCCTGTCAAACTCACTAAAACAATCAATAATAGACCCCAAAAAACAAACAGAATGCTGTGAATTGCAGATTATTCTAAATGAAACATCTTTACTTAAACCAAATTAAAAAATCATGGAAAAAGATCAAGAACTTTTTAATCTCATTGAGCAAGAGCATCAACGCCAGCTCAAAGGAATGGAACTTATCGCCTCAGAGAACTTTGTCAGCGACGAAGTAATGCAGGCCATGGGATCGTATCTAACAAACAAATACGCCGAAGGTCTTCCCGGAAAGCGTTATTATGGCGGTTGCCAAATTGTTGACCAGGTAGAGAATCTGGCGATGGCACGTGTCAAAAAACTCTTCGGAGCCGAGTTTGCTAACGTACAACCACACTCCGGCGCACAAGCAAATGCCGCCGTTTTGCTAGCCGTATTGAAGCCTGGCGATACATTCATGGGACTCAACCTCGATCATGGCGGCCATTTGTCACACGGAAGCAGCGTTAACACATCCGGCATCCTCTATCATCCCATTGGCTATAACCTGAATAAGGAAACGGGCCGCATAGACTATGATGAGATGGAACAGCTGGCTCACCAACACCATCCGAAACTGATTATTGGAGGTGGCTCTGCATACAGCCGCGAGTGGAACTATCAGCGTATGCGCAAGATTGCTGACGAAGTAGGAGCCTTACTCATGGTTGACATGGCCCACCCTGCAGGACTGATTGCTGCCGGATTGCTGAACAATCCTGTCAAATATGCACACATCGTCACCAGTACCACGCACAAAACGCTCCGTGGACCACGCGGTGGCATCATTTTGATGGGTAAAGACTTTGAAAATCCATGGGGACTGACCACTAAGAAAGGTGATGTCAAGATGATGTCGCAGCTGCTCAACAGTGCTGTATTCCCTGGAACTCAGGGCGGTCCTCTTGAACATGTCATTGCAGCCAAGGCTGTTGGCTTCGGCGAAAACCTGAAACCGTCATGGAAAGAGTATGCACAGCAGGTTAAAAAGAATGCGGCTGTGCTGGCTGATGCACTCACACAACGCGGCTTCAGCATTGTAAGCGGCGGAACAGACAACCACTCAATGTTGGTTGACCTTCGCTCAAAATATCCCGAACTGACAGGTAAAGTGGCAGAGAACGCACTCGTTGCTGCCGACATTACCGTCAACAAGAACATGGTACCTTACGACACACGTTCGGCATTCCAAACTAGTGGTATTCGCCTTGGCACAGCAGCTATGACGACGCGAGGTGCGAAAGAAGATGTCATGCTTCTCGTTGCCGGACTCATCGAAGAGGTATTGAACACACCTGATGATGAAAAGGTCATAGCAAACGTGAGACAGAAAGTCAACGAAACGATGAAGAACTATCCCCTCTTTGCTTATTAAGAGGCGTCACCAGACTATTAACAGCCACCGAATCCTTTCCATGTCTGAAAGAAGAAAGCTTCCGAAGCATGGAAAGGGTTCGGGGTGATTCAGTATCTTGCTCATCCAATCAGCATAGAATGTTGATAGCTGGTTCATCAATGAAATCATAAAAACTCAATATGACATACGTTGTTCAATACACTATTCTCATTGTCATCCTCATCGCGGCTGTAGCTTATGCAGGACGAAGAATATACCTGACATGGCGACACAGCAACGACAAATGCTACGGATGCAAAGGATGTGCATTGCATGACCAGATACTGAAAAAACAAGCGTCAGCCCATCGAAAGCCCGCGTGTTATGAGAAAAAGTGAGACAAATGTTTGGAAGAACAAATTATTTACCTTATCTTTGCACTCGCAAAAATCAATCAGGGTACCTTGGCCGATCGGTTAGGTAACGGTCTGCAAAACCGTGTAGGGCAGTTCGACTCTGCCAGGTACCTCAAAAATCAACGAATCACAGTCTTTTCACGCTCGAAGAGATTGTGATTTTTTCGTTTATGCCCATACATGCACCCAACTTTCAGTGTGCAAATGGCCCATGTCATGGCTTGGGCAGTGACAGGACGATGGTTTTAAACCAATCTTTCATCACCCCACCCGCCTGGTTCTGCGAGTCAGATACCAAGACCAACACTTGGGAACCGTCAGCCAGTTTCGGACCAAGGCACATACCCTCGAAGTTGGCTATCTCATGACGAAACAAAGAAAGTCGGGTGGTCCACTTCGTCACCAGTCGTTTTTTCAGATAAGGCATTGCTTCGTTCAGCGCATCTTCCCCATCGATGTGAACGCCTTTTTGAGGGTGTACCAAAAACAATTTGTTGTTGACAAAAGCACCCAGTTTAGAAGGTGGCGTATAAAATTCGCGCTCCAAAACCAGCACGCTGCCGTCATCGAGTGCCGTGACCTCCGCAACTCCCATACCATAGAGATAAGCTTTCTTGTTTGCTTCCGGTGCATCCATTAGATAGGCATACTGGTGCAAAGGCTGAAAATCAGCACTGAACGATTGCAAGCGTAACCTGTTACGAACTCCATTTGTCGCAGTGGCCTGTTCGCCATCGCCCAGAAGAGTCCCTTCATTACACGTCCAAAAAGTCTGGGTTCGCTCGTTAAAGCTCAAAGATTCCAGCCCGTAATTGCCCCTATCCCGCTGGTAAATGGCAGGAACGGACAGCTGTCTGATCGTCAGATGCCCATCCAGGGCATATTCTTTGATGGTGTTGTCGGTCTCACGGGTGATGTACAAAGTTTTAGATGACGGCACATAAGTAATGGCCTCCATATCCCCGTTTTTGTCTGTGTCACCCCTAAAGCCAAGATTCTCCACATGTAGAACGTCACCGGTAATGGAGTCGAGCGCTATTTTAAAAAGGAAGAAGCCATCCTGTGGCGACTTGTCACTAACCACTGCATACACACTGTCACCAATATAGGTGATGCCACTGTAATTCCCTGCCGGAATTTCCTGCGGGAAACTACGCTGCTTGTTCACTCGCACTACTGTTAGCGAGTCTTGAGCTTTTGCCGAATATACCGCCAACAAGGCGACTGCTATTAAATAAAACTTTCTCATCTTTTACGAATAGGATGTAGGCAGAGCCAGAGGCAAACTTGTTTACCTTGATAAGGCGCAGCCCATCTTATGCAAAGATGGCGCAAACCGAAGCCATAGAAAAACTTGTTTACTTTGGTGAGGCGCAGCCCATCTTATGCAAAGGTAATATATTCCCAGCAACAAACTACAGCTTTTCTGCGAAGATTCACAAATCTTTTGCATACTCTATATATGTCAATGCCATACGAAGTGCACTAATTCTTAGTTTGTTGCCTGCCCTTTCGAAAAATAGACCTTAGGGTAAAATAGAGTTCTTCTTGTATTCTGAACATCCTCCATGAAAATCTTAGTGGCATGTACCCGAATTTATATTTTAATCGTTTGTACAGTCTATTTACCTCAATGCTTTTCCATATTCGATGAAGCTCATGCATGCCCATCGCTAAATCCTCAGCAGAAAGCTGTTGTCTGTAGGAATAATGAAAATAGTATAAATCTATCAATACCAGCCAACGCTCATTCTCGTAAATATTTAACACTTCATCGCTTACGTTGAATTTTATCAACTGCTTCTTCATACTTTCGTTAGCGCGAAGATAGTCAAACCGACTCCTACTAATAATGTGTGTTACCGAGTGGGGATTGTAGTGGTAGTAATACTCTCCATGACAGCAACCCACTTGCTTAGAAAACAGATAATGCAGTCGTGTGCTGTTGTCATCACTGTAGGTTTTACATGTGTCATCGTACGGGAATTGTTTGAAAAGGAAGGTTTTCGCTGCATAAACACCATGTATTTTCCAGGTTAAACTGTCTTTGAAAGCTTCATATCCAGACCTTTCTTCAAAAAAATCCATGGCATACTCCTGTGCGGTTGAATTGTCACCTCCAATAGTGATGAGCTTGAAAAGCACACAGTCTACTTGTGGTCGCTTGTCAAAGACCTGTAAAGCCTGTTCTAAAGCATCTGGCGCAAAATTATCATCGCAATCTAAAAAAGTGGTGTAACGAGCGTTGATATGCCGAATTCCTTCATTGCGTGCATGTGCTGCTCCATAGTTTTGGTCTAGATGATGAATCTCAATCCGTTGGTCTACAGCTGCATACGACTGCAATATTTCCCAAGAATTATCCGTAGAACCGTCGTCCACACAAATCACTTGAATGTCTTTGAGGGTTTGTTTCCGCAACGAATCCAAGCATCTTTTCAGATACTTGCTACCATTATAAACCGCCACCAATATGGCAAATGATGCTGTTTTTTCCACACTCGTGTTTTTAGACGTGTCCACAAATCGTTATTTTTTCTCCATCTACGCACTGACAACCACATACCCAGAGCAGCACAACCGCTGTGCCATACCTACGACACCAAGGGGGAGAACCACCAACTTGTTATGAACAATACTTACCAAGATACCATGATCTTGTCCAACATCAGTGTATTTTAAGCTATGAGTATGTGTTTTGTTGCGATTCATGTATTTCATCTTAGTATGAACGAATTAAAGTAAATTTTATTACGTTTCCGATGTTGAACTTTTGTTTCAACACCGAACCAAGCGTATATGCCAATTAAATAGCATTTTATTTTTCAATTTTTGGCATTTTAGCCATTCAGTTCGTAGAACGAGAATTCGGAAAATGTGAAATGATCGTCTTTTTATAGTATGATTATGTGAAAACACATGGTAAAAAAGACGTGATAATGTGAAATAATTACGGTTCATCCTACATATGGAGTGATGATCGTTATTATTCTGTCACCTCATTTCCTAGATTAACCTCTTTTGCATTTGTTGTTCATCAACATTACGCTTAAACGAAAGGCTGTGACGGCTCTTGGTTTTATTGATTGCTTTCTATTGAGATAGCAGAAAGCATAAAAAGATAACATAATAATAATCAATCAATTATGAACACATGAAAACAGACGGAGCAAACTCATTGAGTTTGGCCTCCAAAGTCAATGACTTTACCCACCAATGTCATGCACTTTGGACGTCAAACTCAATGCTTTTGATTTTGCATTGATATCAGTTGTAAACAAACACAGTTATCTCTACACCCGATACGAGTATTTTTTTATATTTTTATAGGCACAACCAAACTAAAAACTTTGCACAATGAAAAAGGTATTATTCACACTGCTGCATTTGATGACAAGCACTAATGAAAGGACAAAAACAACCGGCCTGTAGGCAATGGTACAATGAAACAACCTGACGGTTGTTCAAATTCTTGAAGCAGCCATCGAAAGCAACAGGACAGGGAAAGCCATCAAACTGTAGCTTCAGAAGATGGCCTAAGACTTTTCGCGCATACTAATTTATGAGGACTGATATCCAATAAAAGCCCATTTCATCGGGAGTTGTATCATTATTTTTAGGTATTTTATACAATGCATCTTCATTTGCAACTCTGTTGCGCATTAAATTTTGTATTTTTGTACTTGAGATAGAGAGACAAAGATGAAGTTATCAGACTTAAAAACAGGCGAAACAGGGGTAATTGTTAAAGTTACCGGTCACGGTGGCTTTCGCAAACGCATCGTTGAAATGGGCTTTATCAGCGGGAAAAAGGTTGAAGTGCTATTAAATGCGCCCTTGAAAGACCCCGTGAAATATAAAGTGATGGGTTACGAAGTGTCACTCAGACACTCCGAAGCCGATATGATTGAGGTAGTATCACTTGAAGAGGCCAGGACGCATAAACCAACTGAAAACAATTACCAAGGAGCCATTTCTGATGACGATTGCGACGACATCCAGCGTGAAACAGAACGACAAATCCGTGCTGTTGCCATGCAGAAGAGCCGAACCATCAATGTAGCCTTGGTGGGAAACCCAAACTGCGGGAAGACATCGCTGTTCAATTTTGCATCCGGTGCACACGAAAGAGTGGGCAATTATTCGGGTGTTACTGTCGATGCCAAGGAAGGCCATGCCAGTTTTGAAGGCTATGAGTTCAACATAGTTGACCTTCCCGGCACTTATTCACTTTCGGCTTATTCGCCAGAAGAACTCTATGTGAGAAAACAAATCATAGAGAAAACCCCAGATGTCGTCATCAATGTCATTGATACTTCAAACTTGGAGCGAAACTTTTATCTAACAACACAACTCATTGACATGCACCTTCGTATCGTCTGCGCATTAAACATGTACGATGAGTCGGAAGATCGAGGAGACCGGATTCATATCGACAAGTTGTCCGAGCTTTTCGGTATCCCGATGGTTCCTACCGTATTTAAAAATGGAAGAGGTGTCAAAGAGCTGTTTCATCAGGTCATCGAGACATACGAAGGCATGGAAGATGCCCAACCACAATTCCGCCATGTACATATCAATCATGGGCATGAAATAGAGCAAGGCATTGCTGACATCCAGGCTTTCTTGAAGCAAGACGAAAACATTCGGCAGCGCTACTCTACTCGATATCTGGGCATCAAGCTGATGGAACACGACCATGATGTGGAAAAAATGATTGGCTCCCTACCCCAGGCAGACAAGATATTTGCTGCCAGGGATAAAGCTGACAGACGTGTAAGGGAGGAAACAAATACCGACAGCGAGACAGCGGTAATGGATGCGAAATACGGTTTCATTCATGGAGCACTGAAAGAGGCTGCCTACAAAACAGGAAACAAGAAAGATACCTACCAGCTTACGCACTGGCTGGACAGCTTTATCACGAATAAAGTTTTGGGTTTCCCTATCTTCATAGCCTTGATGTGGCTGATGTTCGAAGTAACCTTCTCACTCGGTCAATATCCCATGGACTGGATAGAATCTGGCGTTGCCTGGCTGGGACAGACCATTTCAACCTATTTTCCTGACGGCCCCATCAAAGACATGCTTGTCGACGGTGTCATAGGGGGCGTAGGTGCTGTCATAGTCTTCTTGCCACAAATATTAATTCTGTACTTCTTCATCTCTTATATGGAGGACAGCGGATACATGTCTCGTGCGGCTTTCATCATGGACAAGCTGATGCACAAGATGGGATTGCACGGCAAATCGTTCATTCCTCTCATCGTGGGATTCGGCTGTAATGTGCCCGCCGTGATGGCAACACGAACCATTGAAAGCCGTAAGTCAAGGCTCATCACCATGCTTATCTTACCTATGATGAGCTGTTCTGCCCGACTTCCCGTTTATATCATGATCATTGGCACGTTCTTCTCGGCTCAGTATCGGTCAACAATGATGATGTCGCTGTATCTCATCGGCATCCTCATGGCCGTCTTTCTGGGCTGGTTGTTCAGCAAATTCGTCATCAAGGGTGAAGATACCCCTTTTGTGATGGAACTTCCACCCTACCGTTTACCGACCTGGAAGGCTATCACCAGACATACTTGGGAGAAGGGGAAATTGTATCTCAAGAAGATGGGTGGCATCATCTTGGTGGCCAGTATCATTGTCTGGGCATTGGGCTATTTTCCTCATGACGAGCATCTATCCAGGGCAGAACAGCAAGAACAGAGCTACATAGGGCGCATTGGCAAGGCTATAGAACCAGTATTCAGGGTGCAAGGTTTTAGTTGGAAACTGGATGTGGGCATCGTGGCAGGTGTTGGAGCTAAGGAAATCGTAGCTTCAACGATAGGTGTGCTCTATTCGTCAGAAGGGAGTGTTGATGAAGATGACGCAACATCAGATGAACCCGAGAAGTATTCACGACTGAGAAAACAGATGACAGCCGATGGTATTACGCCCCTAACCGCCTATGCCTTCTTGCTATTCATCCTGTTATACTTCCCCTGCGTGGCCGTGATTGCTGCCATCAAAGGCGAAACAGGCAGTTGGAAATGGGCATTGTTTTCGGCCGGATACACCACTCTTCTGGCATGGATTGTATCTGCAGCCTTCTATCAAATAGGAAGTCTGTTTATCTCATAGTTGCATATTCTTGGACTGTCCAACATTAATTTCAAAAAAATAAACGAAATGTTTGGCATTTTAAGAAAATCAATGTACCTTTGCACACGCAAAAAAGAAACTTGCACCCTTAGCTCAGTTGGTAGAGCAACTGACTCTTAATCAGTGGGTCTAGGGTTCGAATCCCTAAGGGTGTACTTCTTTCTCGCTTGCACCCTTAGCTCAGTTGGTAGAGCAACTGACTCTTAATCAGTGGGTCTAGGGTTCGAATCCCTAAGGGTGTACTTCTTTCTCGCTTGCACCCTTAGCTCAGTTGGTAGAGCAACTGACTCTTAATCAGTGGGTCTAGGGTTCGAATCCCTAAGGGTGTACAATCACTACAAAGGTAAATCAATAGGTTCGTATGAGGACATTTTGATTTACCTTTTACTTTTTTCTTAACTTCGCACCGTCAGCTGAAGTTCAATTTTCAACGACATGATGACAAAATGATAAGGAATGTAAGTTAGCAGCCTTATGCTGAAGTACCAGCAACTTTTGAAAACAAGCGGTGAAGGGGAAAGAAAAACGCCTGCAAACCATAAATAGTTTACAAGCGTTTTGTTACTTTGTAGTCGGTACGAGAATCGAACTCGTATGCCAAGATTGAGAATCTTGTATCCTAACCGTTAGATGAACCGACCGTTTTGCAAATGCATTTTTGGCGGAAGCGGGGGGATTCGAACCCCCGGTACGGTAACCCGCACGTCAGTTTAGCAAACTGGTGGTTTCAGCCACTCACCCACACTTCCCTTCCTTTTCATCGTAAAGGAGAATGCACTGTGTCTCAAATGCGGTTGCAAAGGTAATGGTTTATTTCTGAATACCGCAACCAATGTAATGAAAAAAGATTGTTTTTAAAGTTTATTAACAAGTAGTTTTCAGCGCATATTATCGTCTACAAACGACAACGGAAGCAGATCTTTCACGCTTCTGACACAATAGATTTTCTGAGTACCGTATAAAAGAATTTTGATAGGCTTTTTGTATCGGTCTTCTATCTCCAGTATAACCTGTCGACAAGCTCCACAAGGTGTGATGGGATTAGGCAAAACACCTTTCTCGTTCCGGCCTGCAATGGCCAAAGTTTCAATGGGACTGTCGGGATAGTTGGCTTGAGCCGCAAAGACAGCAGTACGCTCTGCGCATAAACCTGATGGGAATGCAGCATTTTCCTGGTTGGCTCCTATCACCATTTTTCCATTTTCGAGTCTTAAAGCAGCACCCACATAGAAGCGACTGTAATTCGCGTAGGCATTGTGAGTGGCCTTGATGGCGGCCTGAACCAACTCTTGGTCTTGTGGTGAAAGTTCATCAAGCTGATAACTCTCAATCGAGATATTAATGTCAATCTGTTCCATGCATGTTAGGGTTTAAAGTATTCATAGGCGCCGATATCCGGCAGTTCATCTCTCTTTCTGCCATCCCTGTCCAAGGGTAAGGATGTTGATTGATTGGCCTTTCCTATGGCCAAAGATTTTTCTCGCAATCTAAAATCATACCTTAGGCTATCTGTGTCAATCAAAAGGAAGTTCTTGTGACCAGCCTGAATCGTGTCTTTCACATCTTCGTATAGCACGTTTTTAAAACAAACACCATCCTCAGACGCTTCGCGAGGCATGCGTAGCAAACAGCTTTCAAAGGCGAAATGCAACTGAGAGGCATCTTTTCCAGGGTTTCTCATCACCTCATGGGCGGAGTAACCCGTAATAAGTGAGTTGTTACAAACGAATTGTTTTAAGGGTGAAGACGTCGAACTCAGTCTTAGAGCCACACCTCTGTTAGAGTCAAATGGATAAAATTGCGCCAAGGTACAGCCGTTCATCACCACATCGCCGCCATCAATTGAAACGCAATCGTTGAGAGTATTGCTGAAAACGGAATTGTTGATGTAAACTTTCGAATGACGAGTCAGCAATCCATATCCTTGACAATTGTGGATGGTAGAATTGGCCATGAGCAGTTTTTGCTTGGCTATGTCGGCAGAATCAATAACCAAACCATTGTATGCGCCATGGATATCGGTGTACATAACTTTATTCTCGTTGGACGAAGGATAAATTTGTATTCCCTGCCACTGACCACTCAGCCCATCATAAGGCAGGTAATCGAACATACGATCCAGCCGGTTGCCTCGCAAAACAACTTCTTTTTGCGGTTCTCCCTCGATGGACAGCTGGCCATAGACATCAATGCCAGCATACTGATCGAAATACAGCGTTGTGCCAGCAGCTATGCGCAAAGTCTTGTTTTCTTCAACAGTCAGCTTTCCAAACACCACAATGGGCTTGGTTCCTGTCAGTACTGTATCGTTCATAACATGATGGTTGCGCAAGAAAACGGCATCCCAAGCATAAGCATTCAGATTAACTTTTTGTTCCTTTCCATTCTCCAATGCAAACACAATATTGTCTTCAATGCGTTGCGCCACATCGGCATGTTTAGCCGGAGCGGTTAGCTCTACATACACGCGAATGCTATCATTCTTCCTAATCTCAATCTCTGACGTTGCATATCCCACATCTTTACCTAGGTAAATACCGTCTACATTGACTCTAAAACCTGTCTGATTGCCCCGTTCTAACCTAACCTTAGAACATCTAATGCCTTCTCCTGAATGGTTATAAACCCAAAATGATTTGGCTGCCGAGGGAATATTGGAAAAGACGGTATCAAGTTTGATACTGTCAGAAGAGAATGTCAGCAAATGATTAGGTGATGAAGAAAAGGTATCTTCATCATGACATGCGGTGAAACCAATCAGTGCCAACAAGCAAACTATAATAGACAATCGAATATTCATTAATGAATAAACGCTAAAAGTGATTATTTATTTTTGAAAGACCTAATAAAGTATTGACAAGAAATGTAAAACAAGCAATGATGAATGCAAGTGATGCAGTATGGAAATGTTTAAATTATCTCACACAACTTTTCGTAGCTCATCCCAACAAAGTCTTTCATAACCATATCTGACAAAGGCTCGATAACCTCAACAGAGTTTGTTGTTGCCAGTCCACAAACCTTCATTTGAGCTGCCTTTCCCGCCTTCAATCCGTTGATACTATCTTCAAATACAACACATTGGTTGTGCGAAACAGAGAAATGAGCAGCAGCCGTAAGATAACAATCTGGTTCAGGTTTACTTCGTTTAAAGTCCTCACTGGTGAGGATTACGTCAAACAACGTTTCAAATTCTGGATGACATTGATATACATTTGCCATTTTTTGTTGGTTGCTACTTGTTACGATAGCCGTATTAACTTGATGCCGTTTCAGGTCTTTGATAAAGGCAACAACGCCTGGGATGTAGGCGTAATCCATATTTTTTTCAAACTCAATGAGCTGATTCTCTATTTCATGTTGCGCCTTCTCTTCATCTTTAAAATACCGATCGAATATCTGAGTCAGTGTCTGTCCCTTGATAAGATGGGCAAACTGCGGTATGTCTGGTTTGTATACCTTACCTATCCGATTCCAACAAACGGTATACTGAGACTCGGTATCCAGTACGACTCCGTCTAAATCAAAAAGTGCTGTGTTAAACATTATTTACCTTATTTTATAGAATGACATGTCAAAGGTACAAAAAATATTCGTATTTTTGCACAAAAAAGAGAAGATGAGGAATCTGTTGTTGGTCTTTGTCCTCACCCTTTTTGCATTAGGATGTGATGACAATCACAACAATGTGTTAAAGAAATACGGTTTACAAGCCATATCCTTTGCGATAGATTCTACCACGCATCTGGCAAACAATGTCCACTCCCCCATGTGTGAAGTATCCATCCAAATGCCATGTATGCGAGGAAAAAACGCTCCGAAAATCAATCAAGCATTGATTCAATCTGGCTTTCTGATGACAAATAGCTTATCTCAAACGAACGAGTCAACCGACATGGAGAAGGCCCTGCGTACCATTGTAAGCCAATATATGGATGAATACTTCAATACTTATGGTCCGCTTTACCGTGCAAATTCTGTCAATCCAACCACTTATAACAGACATTATCAATTGAAATCAGAACTCCAAAATAACCAAAAAGACATCCTCACATACATCATTTACTTGTCAACAGCTGCGGGATCGTCACAAACATCAAATCAAACGATAGTAAAAAACTTCAACTTGAAGACTGGAGAGTTAATCACTTTGTCAGACCTGTTCATTGAGGGTTATGAAGAATCTGTAAAAGACATCATTCTTGAAAAGCTTCAAAAACGTTTGAAAAATCATCGAACTGGATTCCAAAAACACGAAGGAAGTTTGACAGATGGCGATATTTACATCACTGATAATTATGTCATTGGCAAGAATAAAATAACTTTCATCTATTGTGAAGATGAGATTGCGCCCCATGACTATGGCGAGATGAGGATAGATTTGAGCCAATCAGAATTAAAGAAATACTTAAAATGAACATAGAAGCGATACTGAAATATTTCCCTTCGTTAACCGAAGAGCAGAAAAAACAATATGGCATGCTTCAAGAACTGTATAGCGATTGGAACGCAAAAATCAATGTTATTTCACGCAAAGACATTGACCATCTGTATGAACATCATGTTTTGCATTCGCTGTCTATTGCCAAATTGATCGGTTTCATCGATGAAACAAAGGTTTTAGACCTAGGGACAGGAGGTGGATTTCCAGGCATTCCCTTGGCAATTATGTTCCCAAAATGCAATTTCACACTCATCGATGGAACGGGGAAAAAGGTTCGAGTGGCCGAAGAAATCGCCCATTCCATCGGTCTAAAGAATGTCACAACCAAACATATCAGAGGTGAAGAAGAAAAAGGTATCTATGATTTTGTGGTGAGTAGAGCCGCCATGTCTCTCCCCGACTTGGTCAAAATCGCCAAGAAGAACATTTCCAAGGAGCAACGAAACGCTCTGCCCAACGGAATCATCTGCTTGAAAGGAGGGGATCTTGACGCTGAAATTAAACCGTTTAAACGCATCGTTGAGACCTGTTCGATATCAAATTGGTTTGACGAAGAATGGTTCAAAGAAAAGAACATTGTCTATCTGCCACTTTAATTTTATAAAACAACAACACTAAAAGACGATAAGTTATGCTCAATATCAAATGCTTCGAGTGCAATATGCTGCAAGAAAACTGCTATGTAGTCAGTGATGAAACCAAGGAATGTGTCATCATTGATTGTGGAGCCTTTTATGAAAAAGAGCAGAAAACCATAGCACAATACATCGAAGCTCAAGGTTTAAAACCCGTCGATTTCATCGCTACGCACGGACATGTCGACCACCATTTCGGCGATCAGTTTGTCTACACAACATACGGATTAAAGGTGAAAGTTCATCGGGCTGACGCTTTTCTGATGGAACTACTGCAAGAACAAGCTGAAGCATTTGTGGGTGTCAAGCTATCTGACGATTTCCCAAGTGTGGATCAGTATCTCAACTCAGATGACACCATATCCTTCGGATTACACCAATTCACACTGATAGAAACTCCAGGACACACACCTGGAAGCGTGTTCTTTTATTGTCAAGAAGAGGATGTTGCATTTTCAGGTGACACGTTGTTTCACTTATCCATCGGAAGAACTGATCTTCAGGGTGGCTCTATGTTCCAGATGATTCAGAGTTTAAGGATGCTTTCACAGCTTCCTGACGACACTAAGATATACCCTGGACATGGCGAACCAACAACAATCGGCACTGAACTCGCAGGAAATCCCTACATGGATCGCTAAAACGAATACGCAATGACAACCCTCCAACAACAGCAAATCAAAGAAAAAGTGATACTGGGAATCGATCCCGGTACCAATGTAATGGGTTATGGCGTCATTAAGATTCTTGAAAGAACGCCGTCTATGGTGGCCATGGGGGTGATTGACATGCGAAAGACTGATGACCCTTACCTTCGATTGGGACACATTTTTGATCGCGTCACTGGCATTATTGAAGAGTATCTACCCGATGAAATGGCCATTGAAGCACCTTTCTTCGGAAAAAACGTGCAGTCCATGTTAAAGTTAGGACGTGCCCAAGGGGTGGCCATCGCTGCGGCCATTCACCACGATGTACCCATTCATGAATATGCTCCGCTCAAGATCAAGATGGCTATCACCGGTCAAGGGCAGGCCAGTAAAGAACAAGTGGCAGGGATGCTTCAAAGACTTTTGAAAATAAATCAAAGCGAAATGCCACATTTTATGGATGCCACAGACGCCCTCGGGGCAGCCTACTGCCATTTTCTTCAGATGGGAAGACCAAGCGTAGACAACAAGTACCACGGCTGGAAAGACTTTATCAATAAGAATAAAAACAGACTTTCACAATCGTCTACCGAGTAACAGAATAGCAAAAGAACATTCAACAGATTTATTACCACCCAATTATATCAAATTAAGAACAAGAACAAAAAACATAAGAGAATTATGAAAAAAATCATTATGCTACTCGCTTTCACCTGCACATTTGCAGTGAATGCCATGTCACAAGAAATTTACAATGAAGTAAATCGCATCATGCACCAGGCTGAAGCCATCAAGAACGACACAAAAAGAAACTTGGAAGAGCGGAAAATAGCCACTTTCAAGGCCGATGCTATCTTCTACCTTATCACGAAAGCGGCGCAAAACGACCATTTCACCGAGTTGGAATTGGGGAAACAGACCAATGCCATGATTGACTTTGTCAACAGCTATGTCAAGCGGTTGGCTCGATCATCCAATAAGCAGGACAAAGAAATCTTGATGGCACGATTCAAGAATGCCACCGTTCAAAATCCACTATTCAACGATCCGGAGAAAGAAATCACCTACGCATACATCGACAATGAAAAATTCATCACGCAGTTTTCCATTGACACCGATTGGGTAAAAGCATTAAATGCAGTGAAATAACAAGAGGTTGCACCTAAGAGGTATTTCCAACCCATCAGGCACATTGGCACTCACTTCTTTTGGTGATAATGAAAGTAATACCAATATGTTTTCCCATAGATATCCCGAATTTTGGTTTGTCTGACCATCTTTTCGGGATATTTTTTTTCCAAATCCTGATAATCTCTGTAATCCGCATCTGTCACCGCATCATGATATACCAGCTTTGGATTTGAACGCGAATGGGTATAAAGCACTAATGCCTCACGATAATGTTTAGGCAACAAGCTGTCAACATGATAGTAACGAGGAAGATGAACCACAAACTTGTCCAAATTTTTATCCAACAAATAGCCACATAATAAATAATCTTTGGCTGGGCTCTTCGCTCTTTTATTCGCCGAGATGAGTTCCAAATAGCGCATAACTGGCATCTGTTGTCTGGGTACGACACCGATGTAACGGTATACATCATTATCCGGTGTCATCAGCATTCTTACCGAACTACCATTAGGCAGCAGCGATTGAGACTCTCCTATCAAAGGATATTCAAACAGGCTCTCCCCCATTTTATGCGTCTTTGATAAGCAATAAGCACGCAACATCACCAGGTTTGAATCGGTTTTTAAATTGTTTTTCCCCACCTCCAGCGCATCTTTGTACTGTTGGTTGACGATTGCTTGTTCTATTTTGGCTCGCTCATGAAAAACCACATCATGATTGCTGAACAAACCTACCAGCACAAACATCACGCCCAGCGCCATGATATTTTGCCACAATGCCTGTGTAAGGTTTACATCCGTTTTTTCTTTTACCGCTTCATGGGCATTCCTCTGCATAGCCCACATCAAACCTCCATAAGCCAACAAAAGCAGGGGTGCCACTATCCACCACCATCCCAATGAGAAGTGACGGTCAATATCATTACTGACATCAGTCAGAATCGTCAGCAGTAGTAATGAGGGAAAAAAGGAAAGCGAGTGACCTATTCCTGAAGGACGACAGACATAAGAAACGCCAAGATGCACCAGATAGATCGTCAAGGTAATCAATATTGCTCCGACACCTGCATGGTAAGAGGTTTTTCCCTCTGACAGTATATGTTGTGCCACAGCCAAAACATCAGCCTGGTACACATATAGATACACGAAAATAAAGCAACAAAACAAAATGCTGCACACCATACGTATCAACAACGTATCATTCAAACGAGTTATAGACTGTGTGATCAAGAGGAGATGTTTACTTTTTTTTCAAGACCATGGCACTGCGTGCCGGGATGTATAATTTAAGCCACCCCTTGTTTGCTTCTTTGTACAGGGGGTCAAAATTGGTCAAATGCTCCACGCTGTCGTCTGTCAAACCATGCCCTCCGAACTTAGGATCATCCGTATTCAACACCACCTGATAGCTTCCTGCCTGAGCGAGAAAGCCGTAATCAACAAACGATTGGGAGGGTGAGAAGTTAAATACAAACACCAAATCTCCCCGCATGTAGCACAATATTTGATCGCCATCATGATGCCAAATCTCCTGAACAGCAGTTTTGTTGAATCCCTTCTGTGATTTCAACAGGTTGACCATCGCGCGGTCGAAGTCGCCCAAATAATGATAATCAAGCTCTTGATTGTCCACCAAGTTCCACTGTCTTCGAGCATATTTATGGCTCCATCCATTTCCTTCTCTTGGAAAATCAATCCATTCAGGATGCCCGAACTCGTTACCCATGAAGTTGAGATAACCTCCATTTATCGTGGATGCAGTAATCAATCTAATCATCTTGTGAAGTGCTATACCACGATGAACCAGGGCATTTTCATCACCTTTCTTGAAATGCCAATACATGTCAGCGTCAATCAGCCTAAAGATGATGGTTTTGTCACCCACCAGTGCCTGATCATGACTTTCGCAATACGAGATAGTTTGCTCGTCAGAACGCCGGTTCTTGATTTCCCAAAAGATGGAGCTGGGTTTCCAATCTTCATCCTTCAGCTCTTTGATGGTCTTGATCCAGAAATCGGGTATGTTCATGGACATGCGGTAATCAAAGCCCAAGCCGCCATCCTTCACCGTGGCAGCCAAGCCCGGCATGCCGCTAACCTCTTCTGCAATAGTTATCGCATCTGGGTTCACTTCATGAATAACCTGATTTGCCAGCGTAAGATAACAAATGGCAGCGTCGTCCTGATGACCATTATAATAATCGGAATAGTTGGTAAACGCCTCCCCCAATCCATGGCTATAATAAAGCATCGAGGTGACACCATCGAAACGAAACCCATCGAAATGGAATTCTTCCAACCAATATTTACAGTTGGACAGCAAAAAGTGCATCACCTCATCCTTGCCATAATCAAAGCACAAACTATCCCATGCAGGATGTTCGCGTCTGTCACCAGGACAGAAATACTGATTAGGATCGCCCGCAAGATTACCCAGTCCCTCAACCACGTTCTTGACTGCATGACTGTGAACGATATCCATGATGACGGCCACGCCCTGCTGATGGGCTGCATCTATCAACTCTTTCAGTTCTTCTGGTGTACCAAATCTCGAGGATGCTGCAAAGAATGAGCTGACATGATAGCCAAAAGAGCCATAATAAGGATGCTCCTGTATGGCCATAATCTGTATGCAGTTATAACCAGCTTTCACGATGCGCGGCAGTACATAATCCTTGAATTCTGTGTATGTACCAACCTTCTCGGCATCCTGCGCCATGCCTATGTGACATTCGTAGATGAACAACGGATCTCTGGAGGCTTTAAAGTTGGTTGTCTTCCAGGCATAAGGCTCCTCCGGACACCATACTTGAGCTGAGAAAATCTTGGTCTGATTGTCTTGAACCACGCGGTTTACCCAAGCCGGGATGCGCTCGCCCTGACCACCTTCCCAATATACATGCATCTTGTAAAGATCACCATGGTGGATGGAAGTTTTGTCCATCATCAGTTCCCAGTTGCCCGTTCCCTCAACACGCTTGGCGGCATATTCTGGACGTTCTTCCCAATTGTTGAAGTCACCAACCAGATAAATGGCCGTCGCATGGGGTGCCCACTCCCTGAACACCCACCCCTCTGCAGTTGGATGCAACCCGAAATAATGGTGTCCCGATGCAAATTCGCTTAAGGTTAACTTTCCGTTTTTCGTTAAACGTCTTTGGGTTGCCATCGCATGCTCATGCCTGCCGCAGATGGCGTTGGCGTAAGGTTCCAGATAGGGATCATTCTTGATGATACCCAACTCACTCGCTACCTCTTCCTTATGTTTTTTTTCTGCACCTTTTGGGAGGTGTGACGTTTTATTTTTCATGATAGATCTGACTTAATATAGGATGTTGATATATATGAAATGTCTAATCCACATAACGGCGACCTCGCTCGTAGTGACCGCGCTGAAGAATCTTTCCATTGCGATCTTTCTCTACAAACTTGCCATCTCTGGCATCGTCTACATACGACCCTTCAAATCGCTTGCCGTCTTTAGTTTCTTCTATGGCGGGGCCGTTGCGCTTACCATTCTTGAACGTACCCTTGTATTTGCTGCCGTCGGCATAGTGAATAATCACTTCACCATGCACCTTCCCAGCCTTAAAGTCACCTTCAAAAACATCGCCGTTCTTCTTCACCAGCTTCCCCTTGCCGTTTTGCAAGTCATTTTTCCACAACCCGGTGTATCGGTCGCCATTGGCCCATGTCATTGTTCCCACACCGTTTTTCTGTCCATCTTTGAACGTTCCAGTATATTTATCACCGTTGGCCAAACGGAAGATGCCTTCTCCTGTTCGTTCGCCCTCAACGTATTCACCTTCGTACACGTCGCCGTTTTGAAATTTATAGATACCTTTTCCGTTCTGGATGTCGCCCCGCCAGTCGCCTGAATAGACGTCGCCGTCGGCATATTTGTAAAGTCCTTTTCCTTCACGCACATTATTCTGCCACTGACCGTCATAGCTGGAACCATCGCCCCAATCAAAGTATCCCTTGCCACTTTTCTCATCATCTTTCCACTGCCCTTTGTAATAGGCGCCCGTAGAAAAGGTGTAAGTTCCCTTGCCTTGGCGTTTGTCTTGATACCAGTTACCCTCATAGCGGTCGCCATTGTAATAATACATCACACCGTGACCTTGCTGATAGTCGCGAAACCACAATCCCACATACTTGTTGTTGTTTGCGAAATAATAGGTGCCCCGTCCGTGCTGCTGGTTTTGAAACCACTGACCTTCATATTTTTCTCCATCGGCAAACGTATAGATGCCATACCCCTGTCGTCTGCCTTTTACAAACTCGCCCTCGTAAGTATTGCCATTGCTGTATAGCACGTTGCCCTTCCCCTGAGGCTTACCGCCAGACATTTCGCCTTTGTATTGTCCAGTGACGCGAGCTTTGCCCTCGCCTTCGGATATTGTACAAGAGCCCAAGGTGAGTTTTTGGGCAAAAACATAGAATGGAAATAGTAACAATATGATTGATAACAGTTCTTTCTTCACGTGATAATGGGTTTTGTTGTACCGTCCAAAAGTACTTATTTTTACTGAGACAGCAAAGACTATTAGTATTATTTAGTATCTTTGTACGTCTTAAATTAGATTTTTTATGAAGTTTACAGGTATCATACCAGCCCGCTATGGGTCGTCCCGTTTCCCCGGAAAGCCGTTGGCCATGCTGGGTGGCAAGACCGTTATCCAACGGGTGTACGAGCAAGTTTCACAGGTTTTGAAAGATGCTTTCGTCGCAACGGACGACCAGCGCATCTTTGATGCCGTCACAGCATTTGGCGGAAAAGTGGTGATGACCAGCCCTAACCATCAAAGTGGAACAGACAGAATCGAGGAAGCAGTAGAGCAATTGGGGCTGACGTGCGACGTTGTGCTCAACATTCAGGGCGACGAGCCGTTCATTCAGCGACAGCAAATAGAAACGTTGTGCCATTGCTTCGACGACTCCAAGACGCAAATAGCAACGCTGGGAAAACGGTTTGAAAGCCAGGAGGCGCTGGAAAACCCCAACTCGCCGAAGATTGTGGTGGATAAAGATGGGTATGCGCTGTATTTTTCAAGGTCGGTCATCCCATTCATCAGAAACAAAAAAGGTGACGAGTGGATGAGCCAATATCCCTTTTTAAAGCATCTGGGCATTTACGCTTACCGCAGAGAGGTTCTCAAGGAAATCACCCAGTTGCCACAATCTTCGTTGGAATTGGCTGAAAGTTTGGAACAATTAAGGTGGTTGCAGAATGGTTATCGTATCAAGGTTGGTCTCACTGACATTGAGACTGTAGGAATAGATACACCCGAAGATTTGGATCGAGCCGAACGCTTTTTAGGACATTTGCAGCAGGCGGAGTAACTAATGTCCTAATGATGGATTTTCAATAGCATAGACTTTGGCCGCCAAAGTCATTGAGTTTGGGGTTCAATTGCATTGAGTTTGAACGCCAAACTCAATGCTTTTAAAGGCATCTATGTATCATCATGGTTTTCAATTGGTTGGGAGCGCAGTTGGTAAATGATAAGATGATGTTCATTCGCGAAGCATTTCAACTTTTAAAACCGTTTGCGTAGCTTCTGTCATCTTATAGGGATCGGCCAGCCTCTCCTCCACTACCCAAAGTATATGACATTGATGGTCGGTCAAAACCAGTTGCTGCCGTTTATCAAACAGCGACATCTTACGGTCGGTCATGTAGTCGCTCAACAATTTGGTTCCTTTCATACCGAAAGGCTGGAAGCGGTCGGCCGGCTGGACAGGTCTGAGTACTAATGGAAAACTTACTTGGTTAAAATCCATGTAGGCACAGCGTTTATCCTTGACGGTTTGAGCCGATATGGGGGCTGCAGTGACGGAAAGCCGTATTTTCAACTTAGCATCGTAGTGGAAAACACCTGGTTCGGGAATGGTGAGTGGCTTTAGTTGTTCATCGTTGCGCAGCGCCAACACCAGTTGGTCGCGGTCAATCAGCAACTCGTGAGTCTTGGATGTCCACACTCTTCCGCTGCCATTGTTTCTATTTTCATAAATGTTGTCAACCTGCTTGGAGGTGAATTGATAGTTTTTTAGCAAATACCACAATATGTATTCGTGCGTAACCTCCTTCAGAGGGAAATACCGATAAGGCCCGCTGGGCTTCCATTGGGCCACTCGTTCCATCCACCCGTCAAGGATACTCACAACATCAGCCAGGCGCAGGGCTGTTTGTATGATGTTTTGCTGTGCCGCTGGATTGATGCTTTCCAAAATCGGAATCACTTCCAACCGCATTTTATTACGCTGAACATCGGGTACTAAATTGGTGCTGTCGGTAATATAATTCTGTTGAATGCTTTGCAGGTAATCCGTTATCTCTTTGCGACTTACACAAAGTAGTGGTCTGTATATGTAATCGTTTTTAGGCGCAATGCCCGTCAGTCCATGAATGCCGGTTGAGCGAACCAGGTTGATTAAAATGGTTTCTACGCTGTCGTCTTGATGATGACCCACACACACGCCACCAGCACCCATGTCCTTACAAAGATTTTTGAAATGGGCGTATCTCAGCTCGCGCGCCGCCATTTCAATGCTCACATGGTACAACTGGGCATAAGAGCGCGTGTCAAAATGCACCAAATGCAGGGGGATGTCAAGTTTTCGGCACAACTCTTGGCAAAAAAGCTCATCCCTATCCGACTCTTCACCGCGTAAACGAAAATTGCAATGGATGGCTTCTAGGCGGTAACCCAGTGCTTTGAGGCAGCGAAGCAGGCACACGCTGTCGGCTCCGCCTGAAAGGGCTACCAGATACAACTCATCTTTGCGAAGCAACGACAAAGATGATATATAGTGCTGAATATGATGCTCAAACTTATTCAACGTATAAGACGAGACCCTTCAGATATTCTCCTTCGGGATGGTAAATGTTGATGGGATGGTCGGCAGGCTGGTGCAATTGGTGCAGAATGCGAACCTTGCGCTTGGCCTGGGCGGCCGCCGTAAACACGGCATTCCTGAAGTTTTCTTTCGTTACCACCTGTGAACAACTGAAGGTAAACAGTATTCCACCGGGCTTAATGCGCTCGAACCCCTTAACGTTCAGTCGGGTATAGCCTTTCAAAGCATTGCGTAGCGCCGCCCGATGCTTGGCAAAAGCGGGAGGATCCAACACAACCAAGTCGTATTGTGCATCGTGCGCGTCGAGATACTTGAACGCATCGTCACAGAAAGCCGCATGTCTGGCATCCGACGGGAAGTTCAACTCGATGTTCGCATTGGTCAACTCTACGGCTTTGGCACTGCTGTCAACCGAATGAACAAGTTTGGCCCCACCGCGCATGGCATACACGGAGAACCCTCCAGTGTAGCAAAACATGTTGAGTACCGAACGGTTTTTAGAATATTTTTCCAGCAAAGTGCGGTTTTCACGCTGGTCTACGAAAAAGCCGGTCTTTTGTCCTTTCAACCAATCCACATGGAATTTCAATCCATTCTCAATGGCCACGTTGTCATCACTGCCACCATAGAGGAACCCATCTTGTTGTCCCAATTCGGCCTTGAACGGCAAAGTGGTCTCGCTTTTATAGAAAACATGCTCGATACGACTGCCCATCACGCTCCTGAGAGCCTCACATATAGGCAGTCGTTCAACATGCATGCCAACACTATGCGCTTGCATGACGGCCGTTTTTCCATAACAATCAATGATTAAGCCAGGCAATAAGTCGCCTTCACCGTGCACCAATCGGTAGGTGTTGTTTGTTGGATTGTCAGCAATGCCAATGGCAATGCGCATGTTCAAGGCAGCTTTTAGTCTTGATTCCCAAAACTCTTGGTCAATAGTGATATCCCTAAACGACAATACTCGCACAGCAATGGAGCCGATTTGGTAATGCCCTATCGCAATGAACTCTCGGTGAAAGGTCACTACTTTGACAAGTTCGCCTTCTTCAATTCCATCGTCCATCCGAAGGATTGCACCAGAAAATATCCAGGGATGGAAGCGCTTGAGCGACTCTTCCTTACCCTTTTTAAGCTGTATGGTTTTGGTTGTCATCTTTTACTTGTTTAGCGTTATTTTCTTCTTCGTCAGGTATGAGCGTATAATCGCCTGTCTCTTTCAGCCTAAGTATTTCTTCATACAACATGATACAGGCCCATGCGTCAGTGGCTGCGTATAGCTTTTGTTTATCTGTAAGGTTCTCCTGGTCCCAATTGGTGAGGCGTTGACGCTTGCTAATCTTTTGATGAAAGATGTTTGCATACAACTTCTGAAGACTTAAATCTTTGATTCCGAGTTCACCGACAATATCTTGTAAATCAATGAAATATCCTTTCTTAAATTCAGATCTTCTATGCAACATCAACAAGTCGTCATGCCACGACAATCCGATCATCTTGGTTTTCGTGTTCTCCAGCAAGAGTTTGATGGCTGGAGTGTTGCCTAACATATTAAGACGGAACAAGAAACAAACCTCCTTGGTAGCAACCTGAAACAATGAAACTTGGTAAGATTGTCCTTTTCTGAATACGGGACGCGTTTCGGTATCTACGCCTAAAATGTCTTGAGTCAACAAGAATTTCACCGCTTTTTCTGCCATTTTTTCAGTGGTAACGACAATGATTCGACCTGGAAATAAAACTTGTGGGAGTGTGTGGATGGCTTCCTTGTTGAATTTGCTATAGATAATTCTCTTCATAACCCATATTCTTATGAATTGCAAAAATAGAAAAAAGTTATCAAAACGTGAAGGATTCTGACATATTTACGCTATTTTTGCATTCAAATCACATAGACTTGATATGGGAATAAAAAGGAAAAAGCCTGAGCGAAAACCTAAGAATGTGGGTGAAGCTGTAGGCTTTCAAAATATCTTCAGCAACGAAAAAACAGATTTTCTCTTAGGTGCTATCCTATCGGTCATTGCACTGTACGTCATCGTTGCAATGGTTAATTATTTTTATACGGGACAGGCAGACCAAAGTATACTTGAGGATTTGCGGCCAAGAGAATGGATGAATGCTGATCGTACCTTCTCAAATTATTGCGGAAGTATCGGTGCTATCATCGCTTATACGCTGATTACAGTCAACTTTGGTATTCCCGCATTTCTGATACCTCTGTTCATTATTTTGCTGGGACTTAGCTTGATGAAAGTCTACAAGATTAACCTATGGAAATGGTTTCTTGGCATGGCTCTCGTCATGATATGGAGTTCTGTCACGCTTGCCAAGTTTGCAACACCGCTGATGGGTGAACTTGTGTTCAATCCTGGTGGCCGACATGGCATGTTCTGCGTACAACAATTAGAGAATTTAGTAGGTCCTCCCGGTTTAACAGCCATTCTGTTGTTGGTGGCACTGGCGTTTTTAACTTATTTAAGTGCCGAAACAATAGAGGTGATTCGAAAGGCATTGAACCCCGTGAAGTACTTAACTCGTAAGATTCCTTTCACGGTAACGAATCTCACCCGTCATGATAACACTGCTTCTGCGGTTAAGTCAGAGGAGGAAGATGAAGTTCAGACCATTGACAACACGCCATCTGATGGTGAAGAAGACTCAAAGCCAACAGTGGTAGATTTAACAGATGTATCTAAATTTACAAACACCTCTACGAAAAAATCCAACGGAAAGACTGCTTCCACACAGCCTTCAAGTGAAGACGGGGCATCACATCTGACGGTCGAAGTGGCTGCTGACGATGAGAAAGCGTCTGGCAAGACATTGACAGCTGAAGAGGTCTTGAAGACGCCTATCAACCCTAAAGAGCCTTTCTTGAAGTATAAATATCCCGGACTTGACTTGTTAAAGAAATACGAGAGCGACAACAAGCCATTGGTAGACATGGACGAAATCAAGGCTAACAATGCTCGTATCGTAGAAGTACTTAACAGTTTTGGTGTTTCAATCCGTGAAATTAAGGCCACGGTAGGCCCAACTATCACCCTCTATGAGATTACGCCAGCCGAAGGAGTGCGCATCTCTAAAATCAGAAACCTGGAGGATGACATCGCTTTAAGCCTCGCCGCATTGGGAATACGCATCATCGCTCCCATCCCAGGAAAGGGTACCATTGGTATTGAGGTGCCCAACAAGAAGCCGACCATTGTATCCATGGAAAGCATCTTGAACTCTAAAAAGTTTCAAGAGTCAACCATGGAGTTGCCTTTAGCCATTGGAAAAACCATCACCAACGAGGTATTTATGGTGGATTTGGCAAAGATTCCCCATCTTTTAGTCGCTGGTGCAACGGGACAAGGAAAGTCTGTTGGACTGAATACTATCATCACTTCACTACTCTACAAGAAGCATCCCAATGAATTGAAGATTGTCTTAATCGACCCCAAAAAGGTGGAATTCAGCGTTTACTCACCTATTACAGACCACTTCATGGCATCAGCTCCAGACAATGATGATGAGCCTATCATCACCGATGTTACGAAAGTAGTTAGGACGCTTAATTCACTTTGCACATTGATGGATCATCGCTACGACATGCTGAAGATAGCCGGAGCACGAAACATCAAAGAGTATAACAAGAAATTCATCAATCACCAGCTAAACTTAACCAAAGGACATGAATACATGCCTTACATCGTTGTCGTAATTGATGAGTATGGCGATCTGATTATGACTGCTGGAAGAGAGGTTGAAGCCCCCATCACTCGTATCGCACAGTTGGCCCGTGCCGTGGGCATACACATGGTTATCGCCACTCAACGACCCACCGCTAACATCATTACTGGTAACATCAAGGCCAACTTCCCCGGCAGAATGGCCTTCAAAGTAAGTGCCATGATTGACTCGAGAACCATCCTTGACCGTCCTGGTGCCAACCAATTGGTGGGACGAGGTGACCTGCTTTTCCTCAATGGAAACGAGCCTGTTCGCGTTCAGTGTGCATTTGTTGACACGCCAGAGATTGAGAGAATCAATCAATTCATAGCCAGTCAGCCCGGTCCGGTGTCACCTTTGGAGTTGCCCGAACCTGCTGTTGACGGGAAAACTGGTACTGCGGGTGCGGGAGGTGGTGACATACAAAGTCTCGATCCCTTCTTCGAAGAAGCAGCTCACGCCATTGTCACGAGTCAGATAGGTTCAACCAGTATGATTCAAAGGCGGTTCTCTATCGGGTACAACCGTGCGGGAAGGCTGATGGATCAGCTCGAAGCGGCAGGTATTGTAGGTCCCGCTCAAGGCAGCAAACCAAGGGATGTGCTGGTGCAAGACGAAGCTTCACTCAACTCAATCATTGCTGCCATCCATTCAACATAAAAGAAAATATAAAATGAAAAGATATCTATTTTTTAACGTACAGAGAGTAATTGTATTCCTATTGGCAGTCACCTTATATACAAATGCAAATAGTCAAAGTAGTTCGCAGACCCGAAAAATACTAGATAGGACAGCCCAAGTGGTTGGAAGAGCAGGTGGTGCGAGTGCCAACTTCACGATTTCAAGTGCGAAGATGGGAAAGACTTCCGGTACTATTGCCATCAAGGGCAACAAGTTTAATGCACGAACGCCCCAAGCCATGGTGTGGTTTGACGGCAAAACGCAGTGGAGCTACATGAAGAGCACCAACGAGGTGAACATCTCTAACCCTTCGCGTTCACAGCAAATCTCCATGAACCCTTATACCTTCATCAATATGTACAAGGCGGGATATCGACTGAGTCACCGAGTAAGGGGAAACAATTACGAAGTACACATGGTTGCCCAAAACAAGAACAATGGCATTCCAGAAATGTACATCTACATCAACAAGCGAACCTACAGTCCGTCACAAGTGAAGATAAAACAAGGGGGTAGCTGGACCGTCATCAACATCAGCAACTTTAAAGCCAAGAACCTTTCCAACAGCACTTTCGTATTCCAATCGAAAGACTTACCGTCTGCGGAGGTCATTGACTTGAGATAGCCTGCATTAAGCTAGCGAACAAGAAATCACCTATCAATATTTAACCACATGAACTCAATGGAACGATCACAGCTGCTAGCAGATTTCAAACAACGATTTGACTTGTTCAAGATGATTTGGCGTCATCGAAAACTAGCCGAAAAACGCAATTTAAGTTTCCAACAAAACAAGGCTGCCAAGTATGTCATGTGGGGAATGACCATTTTTGGGTTCGTTTATCTTTGCTTCATCGCCATTCTTATGTCTTTGGCTGCCAATGCCAGCCGCTCCTACACCCCAGTTGAATTCGTCTGCGGAACAGTTCCTTTCATCCTTGTGCTTGATTTTTTATTTAGATTTGCCTTCCAAGAAATTCCCGCACAGCTCATCAAGCCCTACGTTCTGTTGCCCATTTCGAAGTATGCTTGCATTAACAATTTCATCGGAACAACACTTCTTTCCGGATACAATTTCTCCTGCTTCGCCTTTCTGGTTCCGTATATATTGATGTCGGTCGTCTTCAGTTCTGGCATTTGGGCATCACTCGGCATATTGTTTTTCTTTTGGCTACTCATACTGGTCAATACACAATGGTATCATATTGCACGAACCTTAATCAATGACAGTGCACTTTGGTGGATACTGGTGGGCGTGGTTTATGCCATTATGGCCATGCCCTGGTACCTAGGTCAGCATGCCGGACTAGAACACCTTTTTGACTTTTATACTGACATAGGACATTTCATCACAGATGGGAGCCTTCTCCCCTACCTCGTCCCTATAGTCTTATTGACTCTTCTTATCTCCATCAACCGGCGCATTCAGTATTCACACATCCAGTCAGAATTGATGCATCTGGAAAAAACGAACCTGCACCATGTCAATAAGCTTTCGTTTTTTGAACGGTTTGGACAAACAGGTCTTTACCTACAACTTGAAGTAAAGACCCTATTACGCAACAAAAATCCCCGAAAAAGTTTCATTACATCCGTCAGTGTGGTGTTGGTGTTCTCTGCATTACTCTCCTTTACAGACATCTACGACAGTGGCGCCATGGTCTCATTCTTGGGTTGCTACAACTTTGTTGTCTTTGGTGCGGTGATGCTGACACGCATCATGTGCAATGAAGGCAACTACATAGATTGCCTCATGGTGCACCAGGAAAACATTCTATCACTACTCAAAGCGAAATATATATTCTACTGCACAATGTTGTTAGTACCCTTCCTGTTGATGATTCCAACAGTCGTTGTTGGCAAATGGTCTTTGCTCATGCTCCTGGCTTATGCTGTGTTTACGGCAGGTTTGCAATATTTCATTCTCTTTCAAATGGCCGTCTACAACAAGCAAACCTTACCGCTGAACACCAAATACATAAGTAAAGCCGGAATGGAAAACAACTACAGGCAACTGGTTGTCACCATGGGATGCCTCTTCGTACCCAGCATCCTCATTACTACGTTGAGCGGTTTCATGAGCGAACAACAGGTCTATGCCTTCATGTTGGTCGTAGGCGTAGCTTTCATCGCCACCAGTAAGTTTTGGCTACGCAACATTTACAACAGGATGATGCGCAAGAAATACCAACTGCTGGAAGGCTTTCAAAGTTCACGATAACGCTGACACGCAAATTGAAGAACTAGTCTAAAACTTCTCTGCGGCCAATCCTCCTTCGCTGGTTTCTTTATAAAGCGAAGGTAAGTCGTGTCCTGTTCTCTTCATCACTCTCACCACCTTATCAAACGACACACGATGTTTGCCGTCGGAAAACGAGGAGTATAAGTTAGCATCCAATGCTCGGGTTGCGGCAAAAGCGTTGCGCTCGATACACGGAATCTGAACCAAACCACATACCGGATCGCAAGTCATGCCCAAATGGTGTTCAAGCCCCATCTCGGCCGCATACTCTATTTGCATGTTACTGCCACCAAACAATTGGCACGCTGCTGCGGAAACCATGGCACAAGCCACTCCCACCTCGCCTTGACATCCTACGTCAGCACCAGAGATTGATGCATTGTGCTTGACAGTGTTGCCAAACAGTCCGGCCGTAGCCATGGCATGCAGGATGCGTGTATCACTGAATTCGTGTCCCTTGGCCAAATGATACAACACCGCGGGCATCACACCACAAGCACCACATGTGGGGGCTGTGACAATGGTACCGCCAGAGGCATTCTCTTCACTCACCGCCAGTGCGTATGCATATACAAGTCCACGTGTTTGCAAAGATCTCTTGTAGCCCGTCGCCTTCACATAGTAGCTGGGTGCTTTTCGGCGAAGATTCAGTACACCAGGCAACACGCCTTCACTATTGATGCCGCGCTCCACAGCCGCTTTCATTACGTTCCAACACTCCATAAGATAGTCCCAGATGTCCTCATCTTCACACATGTCTACATATTCCCAATAGCTTCGACCATTGGTTTCACACCATTTCATTATCTCCTTCATGGTGTTTAAATCGTACACATCAGGGGTATCGAACAAATCGTCACCGACTTTTCCTTCCGACAAGGCACCGCCACCGACACTATATACCACCCAGCTGCCTAACAGCTCTTGATGTTTACCAAAAGCTTTGAACTCCATTCCGTTGGGATGAAATGGGAGAAATATCTTGGGCTTCCACACTATTTCCAACTTATGGTTCACTCCCAGTACGTCAATGATAGCCACGTCGGTCATGTGCCCTTTGCCCGTTGCGGCCAAACTGCCATAGAGCGTCACTTCGTAACTATGGGCAAAAGGATACTTCTCCAAGAATATCTTTGAAGCCAATTGAGGCCCCATGGTATGACTGCTGGAGGGTCCCCTACCTATTTTATACAGTTCTTTCAACGATTTCATAACTTCACGTTTGTTTATTGATCGACTCAAAACGATGTCTTGATAGCTTCGAAATAGAATCTGGTACAAAGGTAGCTATTTTTTCTAATGCTAGTTTGCTATTCCATGAATTTTTATTTATCTTCGCACGAATAAAGGTATAATATGGACATCAATTTGATTCTTCGCATAATGATAGCTGCCCTTTTAGGCGGCATCATCGGTTTAGAACGCGAATACAGAGCCAAAGAAGCAGGGTTTCGTACGCACTTCCTCGTAGGCCTGGGCAGTGCGCTCTTCATGGTGGTATCTCAGTATGGTTTTGAGCACATACTTGCCACACAGCCAAATGTGTCGTTAGACCCTTCGCGCATTGCGTCACAAGTTGTGTCGGGCATTGGTTTCATCGGTGCCGGCACCATTATTTTCCAAAAACAGGTTATTCGCGGACTTACAACGGCCGCCGGTTTATGGGCAACGGCCGCCATCGGTCTGGCATGCGGGGCTAGCATGTACGTCATTGCAGTGGCTTCTACGGTCATGGTGCTTGCCTGCTTGGAAACGTTGAATTATACGATGAAGCGTTTTGGCAACCGAAACATTAATCTCATATTTACCGCTTCTGACAAGAAACGCATTCAAGACATCCTGAATCATCTTGACCAAGAAAAGATAACCATCAACTCATACGAGATTCACCCTGAAAAATCTGGCGCAGGAACTGGCTACAACGTCGAAATGGAAATAACCATTAAGCGAGCCAAAGCCAATAACCACATTTTGTCTTTAATTTCTCATTTTGAGGGAGTTACGGTAAAAAGTATTGAGTAAAGCTTTTGCTTTGTTCGGCAACAAACTATCAATCCATTTTCAAAGTCAATGAGTTTGACATCCAAAGTCAATGCTTTTGATTAGCAATGTCATAGAGATTGGATGCTAAACTCAATGAGATTGAATCCACGGCACGTCAAGCAGTCAGTGGCTGACCAAAAGACGTGCTTGTCGGAACGCCACCATTTAAAACTCATCTGTATGGCTGCCAGCGTCCAGCACGCTATCGCAGCCTGTACTTTATTTCGTATTTTGTGCTCTGCCATACATAGGAGGAACACATATAGCAGTATATTTTTTGGAGTGACGAAGCAAAAAAAAGGTGCATCAACAGCTTGACACACCCTTTACTTTTTATCTTAGTGGATATAATTATAATTCTAACGCTTCTTATTTAGCGTAGGCCACACTGCGTGTTTCGCGAATGACGGTGATTTTTACCTGTCCAGGATAAGTCATCTCATTTTGTATCTTGGTGGCAATATCATCTGACAACTTCAGTGATTCGGCGTCATCCATCTGGTCGGCACCTACGATAACGCGAAGTTCGCGGCCAGCCTGTATGGCATAGGTCTTGGTGACACCAGGATAACTCATGGCAATGGCCTCGAGGTCATTCAGTCGTTTGATGTAAGCTTCCACAATTTCGCGACGTGCACCAGGGCGCGCACCTGAGATGGCATCACAAACCTGGACGATGGGTGCTAGCAAGGTTTGCATCTCTACCTCATCATGGTGGGCTGCGATAGCGTTGCAGATATCCGGTTTCTCCTTGTATTTTTCGGCCAATTTGCCACCATATAGTGCGTGAGGCAGTTCACTCTCCTCATCAGGTACCTTACCGATGTCGTGCAAAAGTCCTGCACGCTTTGCCTTTTTGGGATTGAGTCCCAGCTCTGACGCCATCACCGCACAGAGATTAGCGGTTTCGCGTGCATGCTGAAGGAGGTTCTGTCCATAGCTTGAGCGATATTTCATTTTGCCTACGATGCGTACCAGTTCGGGGTGCAGGCCATGAATGCCTAGGTCGATCACGGTACGTTTTCCCGTTTCAATGATTTCGTTATCAAGTTGCTTCTTCACCTTTGCCACCACCTCTTCTATACGTGCGGGGTGGATACGTCCATCGGCAACAAGCTGGTGAAGAGCCAAACGGCAAACCTCTCGACGCACCGGATCGAACGCAGAAATGACGATGGCTTCGGGTGTGTCGTCGACAACGATTTCTACTCCCGTTGCAGCTTCCAAGGCACGGATGTTGCGTCCTTCGCGTCCAATAATGCGGCCTTTCACCTCATCGTTATCAATGTGGAATACGCTGACAGAATTTTCAATAGCCGTCTCGGTGGCTACGCGCTGGATAGTCTGGATGACAATTTTCTTGGCCTCTTGGTTGGCATTGAGCTTGGCCTCGTCTATGATTTCATTGATGTAGCCGGCTGCATCCGTACGAGCCTCGTCTTTCAGGCTTTCTACCAATCGGTTTTTAGCCTCTTCGGCGCTCAGTCCGGAGAGTTCTTCCAGCATTTCGCGCTCTTGCAGTTGCATTTTTTCGAGTTCGGCCTGCTTAATTTGCAACAATTTCTTTTCATTGTCGATGCGCTGTTGCTGATGGTCTACCTCCTGTTTTCTGCGTCCGAGTTCTTCCTGACGCTGACTCAATCCAATTTCTCTTTGCTTGAGCTTGTTCTCGGTTTGTTGGATTTTCTGGTTGCGCAGTTGAACTTCCTTCTCCAACTCAGATTTCTTGTTCAGGAATTTCTCCTTGACCTCCAACAATTTCTTTTCCTTAATCACATCAGCCTCTTTATTAGCGGCTGCTACCATTTCATTATATTTTCCTTTAACAATGTAACGGAAAATCGCATAGCCACCCAGTCCGCCAAGAATCAGCGCTACGATGGCAACAATTATAATACTCATTATTTTTAAATTTAAATTTCATTTATAATAACTACATAAATGAAAGAGGTTGGAAGAATCATGCGTAAGCGCGGCAATCCGCACGTTGCACCATACATTTCCGCTTAAAATCAGAACGGCTTAGAAAGATAAATAACTTCCAGGTACAAGAATGCACGTTATGTAAGATTGGTTTAATCCTTCAGTGTCTCTTCAATTTCAGAAGTTAATTGAGATATGATTTTACTATACGGGGTGACGTCATTGCATGCAAACTCTTTCTCGTAACGCAATGCTATGTCTATCAATGCCATATAGAGTATATCCTTCTCGCTTCTCTTTGCCTTGAAAACAGAAGCGTAAGTGTTTACAGTATCAGTAATAAGTTTGGCTGCCTTACGATAATACTCCTCATCCTCCCGCATGACCGTGACGCTCATGTCGGTATCGTAAACATGCAATCTTATCTGTAGTTTATCTCTATTGTCTCCTGCCATCGCTCCGATTACTTTTCATTCAGTAGCGTGATACATTTGTTGACGTCTCTTACCAGCTTTGACAATCGTTTCTTGGCCACTTCGATGTCAGTGGTGGAAATTTCTATCATCTTGGCTAGTTTGAGACTGTTGTAGTCATTTTGTGCTTGATTCAACTTCGCCTCGAGCTGTTTAATCTTGGCATCACGCTCATCAACCATGGCATACAAACTGTTGTTCTCCTGTTTTGTTTCCTTGTACTGGAGAATCATCTGTCTCATGCGAGTGGTAAAGAGCGTTAGAGTTTTCTCATTAGCATCCATCAACATACAATTTGGTCACAAATTTAGCGTAATAAATTGACAATCACAAATTATCGGTTGTTTTTTTTGTCCATCACTTTAATCTTAGCCGGTTGCGCGAGCAACGCCAAGTTGTCGTAATGTTTTGTGTGATTGATGGTTATTTTTGGTTCTCATTTCCTGGCTTCGGTTCTTTTTTAGCCAGCATTACTACCTGATGAATGAAATCGGTAGTCCACTTTTGTGAGAATCCAAGTCGTTTGTTGTACTGCCGAACAGCGACCACAGCTTTGATGACGCCTGCATCCTTATAGTCATTTTTAGTAAAGATGTCGTTCACGGTCTTTTCTGTCATGGTGTACAACGCACTTTTGAAAATGGACGGCATACGCAATTTAAACTTCATCAAGTTTCCGACAAGCATCATCAGCTCTTGGGTGAAACCCTGAAACTGTAGCAAGTAAGGTTGCACATCTTCCAACCTTCGACAATTCTTTCGTATACTCTGATCGATTTCTTTGAAAAAAAGATCATCTGTATGATACATTTCTTTCAACATGTTTTTGCACCGTGCTTTCTCGCCCACTCCCAGCTTATTGTTGACAGTGGGAACATGCAAAGTAATCTTGAATGTCCTGAGGTCGGGCAGCATCTTTAAGTTATTGATACCCAACTGGGCTGCTATAGCCGATTGAAAGTAAACCCTGATGAGTGTCATGTAGTCTTCCATCCCGCCAGTAGTGTCATTTCGATCTTTCTTTCCAAACAGTTTTGATAATAAATTTGCCATTATATTGTAAAATTAAATTCATTTCGTAACTAAGAGTTTTTTCCTAAATCTCTACAAAGGTATGATAAAACCATAAATATACAAAACAAAAGAAACAATTTTAGCTGTAGCACTTTCCGCTTTCAATAATTATTTATACCTTTGTACACAACTTTAGAAAAAAGTACAACAAGCATGACGCTTGATTCCTGTTGGTAACAAAAGGAACAATCTAATCATGCAAGTTGATTATTCAAGTGATAGCCATAGTAAGTTTAATTCTGTTGCGATTATCAGATTAATAACCAATTAGATTCGAAGAATGAAAGGAATCGTTTTAGCCGGTGGCTCCGGAACACGCCTTTATCCCATCACCAAAGGAATAAGCAAACAGCTCATTCCCATTTTTGACAAACCCATGATTTATTATCCAGTATCAGTCTTGATGCTGGCTGGAATTAAAGAAATTCTCATCATTTCGACTCCTTATGACCTACCAGGGTTCAAGAGGCTTCTTGGTGATGGGCATGACCTCGGCGTGAAGTTTTCATACGTAGAGCAGCCAAGCCCTGATGGTTTGGCACAAGCGTTTATCCTGGGGGAAGACTTTATTGGTGACGACTCCGCATGCCTGGTGCTGGGTGATAATATCTTTTATGGTTCGGGATTCACCGCTCTGCTGAAACAAAGCTTAAAAGACGCCGAACAAAAAGATAAGGCAACCGTTTTCGGCTACTATGTTAACGACCCTGAGCGTTATGGTGTGGTGGAATTTGACGATCAAGGTAAATGCCTGAGCATAGAAGAAAAACCAGCACATCCAAAAAGCAATTATGCTGTAGTGGGACTGTACTTCTATCCAAACTCCGTGATTGACATTGCCAAGAAAATCAAGCCAAGTGAACGAGGAGAACTGGAAATCACAACTGTCAACCAAACATTTCTTGAACGACAGCAACTACAGGTAAAGACCCTGCAACGCGGATTCGCATGGTTAGACACAGGAACTCACGACAGTCTGTCTGAAGCAAGCACCTTTATCGAGGTGCTTGAAAAAAGACAGGGATTGAAAGTGGCCTGCTTGGAAGAAATTGCTTTCAAGCAAGGATGGATTGATGCCAAACAACTCAAGAAATTAGCAGAGCCAATGTTGAAAAACAATTATGGAAAATACCTTTTAGACATCGCCAGCAGGACTATTTAACGGGATCGCTGGGAAGGAATGAACAGGAAATACGAATTTATATTTTAGCTAAAAAAATGGAAGAAGAGATAAAGAATCATGAATTGGAGAACGTCGAAGGACAAGAGGAGAATTCATTCTTCAATTTACAAACGATTATACAAACACTCATCCTCAACTGGAAATGGTTTGTACTGTCTGTAATTATTTGTCTGGGAGCGGCTGCCATCTATCTGCGATACACGCCACGCATCTATCAGTCGTTCGCCAAGCTGCTAATTAAAGAGGAAGAAACTAGAAGAGGAAGAAGCTCATTGCTCTATTCATCAAACCTTGGCATGATGTCAAACTCAACGGGTATAGATAATGAAATGGAGATCTTATCTTCCCTGAACCTGGCAGAACAGACGGTGAAAGACTTGAAGCTCTACGTTAAATATACCTCTGAAGGAAGAGTGAGAGACATGGTTATCTATAAGAGTCAGCCCATCAGCGTGGACCTCGATCCTGCCCATCTCGATAAGCTGCGCTCACCCATCTCTATGGTTATCCAGAGAGTAGGCAACACATATCATGTGACAGGAAGTTACAATAGCCCCGTCGAAGGCAGAGGATGGCAAACCACAAACATTGACAAGAAGATTAGTCAACTGCCATCCACAATAGTTACCAAAGTTGGTATTCTATCGTTCATGAACGAAAATGCAGGATCCATGAAAGACGGACAATCGTTTAAGGTTTCCATTCTTCCACCCAAAAGCGTAGCAGCAGGATACAGAGGCGCTTTCTCTGTAGCACAGAACAATAAAACAACATCCATTGCTCTTCTGGGAGTCAAGGACGAAGTGCCAACTCGCGCCAGCGATTACTTAAAGCAATTGGTCATCTGTTATAACCGACAGGCCAACATGGACAAGAATGAGGTAGCACGCAATACAGAAGCCTTCATCAACAGTCGTCTGGAAAAGATCAGTGAAGAATTGGGAGCTACTGAAGGACAGCTGGAAAGCTACAAGAAACGCAACAGAATGGTAGATCAAGCGATGAATGCTGGTCAAGCCATGCAAAATGCAAACGAGTACGACCAGAAGCTGGCAGAAGCCAATACACAGGTAGCCCTGCTCAACAGCGTACAAGAAAGCATGTCGCAACCCAGCAACCAATATCAGACTCTACCAGCCAACGTGGGCATCTCTGACCCTACGGTGAATGGCTTGATCAGTAAGTACAATGAAATTGCATTGGAAAGAAAGAGACTTCTTCGCAGTGCTTCCGAAACCTCACCAACGGTAACCCCCCTCACCTCTCAATTGGATGATTTGAACAACAGCATCCATCGTGCGATGACCCAAGCAAAGAAAGGACTTCAAATTCAGCGCAACAATGTTGCTTCGCAATACGGCAAGTACCAAGGACAACTCACTGCCAGTCCGGAGCAAGAAAGAATGCTTACACAGATTGGACGACAGCAAGATGTTAAATCAGGACTCTATTTGATGTTATTACAGAAGCGAGAAGAAAACTCTATCTCGCTCGCTGCAACTGCCGACAAAGGCATATTGATAGATGAACCCGCCAACGGTGGACAAGTAAGTCCCAAAAGACAACTCATCTTCCTCATCGCCTTGCTCTTGGGACTGGGTATACCTGCACTTATCTTGTTCTTGATAAACTTCTTCCGCTACAGGATAGAAGGACACGACGATGTTGCCAGACTCACCAAACTGCCCATCTTGGGCGACGTCGCCGTTGCCAGTGATACGGCTAAGACAAAAGCTGACATCGTCGTTCATGAAAACCAGAACAACCAGATGGAAGAAATCTTCCGAAGCATGCGAACCAATCTCCAGTTCATGTTGAAAGAAAACCAGAAGGTCATCCTCTTCACGTCGAGTACCTCTGGCGAAGGCAAAACATTCAATACTTCCAACCTGGCTGTCAGCTTCGCACTACTTGGCAAAAAAGTGATTATCGTAGGACTGGATATTCGCAAGCCACGTTTGGCGGAACTCTTTGAAATAAACGACCATCATCATGGCATTACCATGTTGTTGACCAAGGAGCAGCCTAACTGGGAAGAAATTCAAAGCCAAATTTTGCCATCGGGCGTGAACAACAACCTGGATCTTCTCATGTCAGGACCCATTCCTCCCAACCCTGCCGAATTAATAGCTCGCCCATCGCTCGACATAATCATCAACCACTTAAAGGAAAAGTACGATTACATTCTCATCGACACTGCTCCGGTTGGTCTCGTCACCGACACGTTGCAAATAGGACGTGTAGCAGACGCAACGGTATACATGTGCCGTGCCGATTACACGCCCAAAGAAAGCTTCGGACTCATCAACAGCTTGGCAAAAGAGAAGAAACTTCCTAACATATCCATCGTCATCAATGGTATCGACATGTCCAAGAAGAAGTATGGATATTATTATGGATATGGCAGATACGGAAAGTATGGAAGGTATGGACGATACGGTGGAAAATATGGAAAATACGGATCGTACGGTCACTATGGCAATTACGGTACTTACGGCAACTATGCAAACAGCCACTATGGAGACAAGAACGACACGTCCATCAAGCGTTAATGCGCTTGATGGCGTGCCAACCTCATTTTTATATTTGCCACCATTTAAACTGATTTCAAATAGATGACAATAGCAGTTGATTTTGACGGAACCATAGTAGAACATAAATACCCCGCGATAGGACAAGAGATACCTTTCGCTACCGAAACACTCAAAATGCTCATCAAAGAGCATCATCGACTCATCTTATGGAGCGTACGAGAGGGAACACTCCTGCAAGAAGCTGTGGATTGGTGCAAAGAACGCGGGGTAGAGTTTTGGACGGTCAACAAGGACTATCCAGAAGAGGAAGGAACCTCCAACAACAACCATTTCTCTAGAAAGATTAAGGCCGATATCTTCATCGACGATCGCAACATTGGCGGGTTGCCCGACTGGGGACAAATATATCACATGATACACGACCATAAAACAACTAAAGACTTGATTCGTGAAGCATACTTACGAGGACAAACCGCTGAAGAACCAAAACCCAAAAAGCGTTGGTGGAAATGGTGAGCTGTGCTGCCAAACAACCTGTCTACGAATTGACCAAATAACCTTATCATTCGCTTCGGTTAATCATTTTTTTCTGCTAACTTTGCACAAATGAGTGATAAACATGAAAAGATATATTACGGGGTGCCTCATTGCACTTTGTTGCAGTACAAGCATCATGGCCAAGAGCAAAACGATTGATTTTCGCATCATCCAAACCAGTGATGTCCACGGTAGTTTCTTCCCTTACGACTTCATCAATCGCAGACCAAAGGCAGGTAGTCTTGCCCGAGTGATGACCTATGTTGACTCTCTGCGGGAAGAATATGGGAAGAATCTCATCCTACTGGACAACGGCGACATATTACAAGGTCAGCCTATCTGCTATTATAGCAACTATGTCAACCAGCAAAGTCCTAACATCGCAGCATCTGTCGTCAACTACATGCGGTATGACGCACAGACCATAGGTAACCATGACATCGAAACTGGGCATGCCGTATACGACAAATGGATTCGTGAAGTGTCGTGTCCTACCCTCGGAGCCAACATTGTCAATACCCAAACTCAACATCCATACGTTCATCCATACACCATTCTTGAGCGGGATGGTGTCAAGATTGCCGTCCTTGGCATGCTCACGCCGGCCATTCCCAACTGGCTTCAAGAAAAGTTATGGAGTGGACTTCGGTTTGAAAACATGGTGCAATCGGCACGCCACTGGATGAATGTATTGCAAACAACCGAACACCCCGACATCGTCATTGGTTTGTTTCATTCGGGCAAACAGGGTGGCATTACCACCCCAACCTACGAAGAAGATGCCTCCTTGCGCGTGGCAAAAGAGGTTCCGGGCTTCGATTTGATACTCTTTGGACACGACCACACCCCTCACAGCAGCACCATTCTCAACAGCAAAGGCCAACCTGTTGTTTGTCTCAATCCTGGTTGTAATGCTATCAACGTAACCGACAGTGAAATTAGGATTACGCTGAATGAGCAGATACGAAAAGGAAAGAAAACCCATGTCGTATTGCGCAAGCAGGTCAACGGACGCGTGGTAGACATTAGAAATGAGCAGATTGACCAAAAATTCATGGCGCATTTTCAAAACGACATCAATGCCGTCAACGCCTTTGTCAATAGGAAGATTGGCTCACTTCAACACACTATTTACAGTCGTGATTGCTACTTTGGCAGTTCAGCCTTTACGGATTTGATTCACAATCTACAACTGACGGTTACCGGGGCCGACATCTCGTTCAACGCTCCCCTTGCTTTTGATGCCCAAATCAAGGCAGGCGACGTGTTTGTAAGTGACCTATTCAACCTCTACAAATACGAAAACAATATCTATGTGCTCAAGATGACAGGCGAAGAAATTCGCAATTACTTAGAAATGAGCTACGATTTGTGGGTCAACACCATGACCTCTCCTGACGACCACATTCTCCTCATCGACAACAAGACCAAGGATGACCAACAACGTTATGGCTTTAAATACTTCACATTCAATTTCGATAGTGCTGCCGGCATCGATTATGAAGTTGATGTCACCAAGCCAAAAGGAAACAAAGTTAACATCTTGAAAATGAGTGATGGTACGCCATTCAGCCTCAAGAAGACGTATAAGGTTGCTATGAACAGTTATAGAGGCAATGGCGGTGGTGAACTCTTGACACGTGGCGCGGGCATCTCCATGACCGAATTGAAACAGCGTATTGTGTTCGAGAGTAAGCACGATCAGCGTTATTACCTCATGCAATGGATTGAAAAATGTGGGGAAATAAATCCCAAACCCAATAACAATTGGAAGTTTGTACCCGCAGCGTGGGCCATTCCTGCATTGAAACGAGATAAAATGCTTATCTTTGGACAACCACAAAGAGAGGAAGATGAGAAATGAAAACCCTGTTTTTTATATTTTGTAAAACAGACATCGTACTAGAAAAACAAGCAAATGGACTATATACCATACCGCTTGCCGATGAACCTCCCATACCCACTAAGCCTTGGACACACATCATGGATATGGAAAACCTGGCAGACGGCACTCCTGTTCGGGCATTTCGAATAGATGAACCCATCACCAACAACCCACAATATGAGATGTGTGGACTGCGCGCTTCATTCTACAAGCTGCCCCACGACTTATATTTAATGGCGGGAAAGTGCCACGAACTACTTTATTGGGACTTCAACACCAAGTTTTGCGGCGTATGTGGTGGCCCGATGCAGATGCACACCGCCATTTCAAAACGCTGCACCCAATGCGGAAAAGAAGTGTGGCCACAGTTAGCCACAGCCGTCATCGTGCTGATACACCGCGGAGATGAAGTGCTTTTGGTTCATGCAAAAAACTTCAAAACCGACTTCTATGGACTGGTGGCGGGATTCGTTGAAACTGGCGAAACGCTGGAGGAAGCCGTTCATCGCGAGGTCATGGAGGAAACGGGCATCAAGATCAAGAATGTAACCTACTTCAGTTCGCAACCATGGCCCTACCCCTCTGGCTTGATGGTGGGCTTCAATGCCGACTATGTGAGCGGTGAGGTACGGTTGCAGCGATCAGAATTAAGCAAGGGTGGCTGGTTCTCTAAGAATAATCTCCCCACCATTCCAGAGAAGCTTTCTATTGCCAGAATGCTCATAGATGCCTGGCTGGAGAAAGACAAAGAATAACAATATTGTAAGAATCTTCAAATTATATCTCATGAAACCATTCACAAAACTTCTTGGCTTCGATACCAAGAACATGAAAATGAAAACAGAATTGATTGCCGGAGCAACCACATTCTTAACAATGAGTTATATCCTCGCCGTCAATCCAGCCATTCTCTCGAGCACGGGAATGGATAAGGGCGCGCTCTTCACGGCTACGGCTTTGTCAGCTGCTATAGCCACCTTGCTGCTGGCCTTCATGGCCAAACTGCCCTTTGCACAGGCTCCCAGCATGGGACTGAACGCCTTTTTTGCCTACACGCTCTGTCAGGCTATGGGCTATTCATGGGAACAAGCTCTGGCCATCATGCTCATTGAGGGTCTCGTGTTTCTTCTCATCACATTTTTCAATGTGCGCGAATTGATTCTCGACAGCATACCCAAGAACCTGCGATACGCCATCTCTGCGGGCATTGGCATGTTCATCGCGTTTATCGGCCTCAAGAATGCGGGCATCATTGTGGCCAAAGAAGGCACGTTTGTGGGCTTGGGTGCCTTCACCCCCGAGTCGACATTGGGCATCATCGCCATTCTGCTGAGTGGCATCCTGATGGCCCGCAATGTCAAAGGGTCGCTGTTCTATGGCATCATTGCCGCCACGATTATAGGCATTCCCATGGGTGTCACCATGATACCTGATGGCTGGCTGCCGGTTTCCACACCCCAAGACATCTCCCCCATCTTCTGTCATTTCGACTTCAACGGGTTCCTCAACATCAAGACCCTATTGGTGGTTTTCTCGCTGCTCATCGTCAACATCTTCGACACCATCGGTACCTTGGTTGGTCTGGCAGAGAAAACGGGCATTGTACAACCCGACGGTTCCATTCCAAGAGTGAAAGAAGCGATGATGAGCGATGCCATTGGTACCACCTGTGGTGCCATGCTCGGCTCCTCCACCATCACCACCTATATTGAAAGTGCATCGGGTATTGCTGAAGGTGGTAGAAGCGGTGTGACATCAGCATTTGTGGGCATTCTGTTTCTTTTCTCCCTCTTTGTATCCCCCATCTTTCTCCTCATCCCCGGTGCTGCAACTAGTGGCGCATTGGTGTTGGTAGGTGTGCTGATGCTCGACTCGGTGAAAAAGCTCGACTTGAGTGATGTCAGCGAGTCTTTCCCTGCCTTCATTACCATGATTACCATGGTACTTTGCTATTCCATTGCCGACGGCATCTGTCTTGGCATCTTGAGCTATGTGATTTTGAAGTTGTGTGTTGGCCGTTGGAAACAACTCAACATCACACTCGTAACGTTGGCCATTCTGTTCATCATTAACTTCGTTTTCAATTAATATGAAACATATCAGTTGGGGATTCATAGGATGTGGCGAGGTCACCGAATTGAAATCGGGGCCCGCCTTCAATGAGGTTGAAGGATCGCATGTAGAAGCTGTGTACAGTAGGAGCAAGGAGAAAGTGCTATCGTACGCCGAGCGTCACCACATCAAGAAATGGTATACCGATGCGCAGCAGCTCATCGATGACCCCGAGGTGAACGCCATTTACATCGCTACCCCACCCTCCAGCCATGCCACCTACGCCATCATGGCCATGAAGGCTGGCAAGCCGGTGTACATAGAGAAGCCTCTTGCGGCCAGTTATGAAGATTGCGCGCGCATCAACAGAGTAAGCCAGCAAACGGGAGTTCCCTGCTTTGTAGCCTATTACAGAAGATACCTACCCTATTTTCAGAAGGTGAAAAGCATCCTGGATAGCGGAACCATCGGCACGGTGACCAACGTGCAGGTGCGTTTTTCTGTTCCTCCTCGGGATCTGGATTACAGCGGCAGCCGCCATCTTCCGTGGCGACTGCAACCTGACATCGCTGGCGGTGGCTACTTTTATGACTTGGCACCCCATCAACTCGACTTGCTGCAAGAATTCTTTGGTGTGATTACCCAGGCGCATGGCTATTGTGCCAACCGCGCACACCTATACTCTGCCGAGGACACCATCAGTGCCTGTTTTCTGTTTGAGAATGGACTTCCGGGAAGCGGGTCATGGTGCTTCGTAGGTCATCAGAGTGCGAAGGAAGACAGCATTGACGTGGTTGGCGAGCAAGGCTCACTGTCGTTCTCGGTTTACAACTATCATCCCATTCAGTTAATCACCTCTGACGGCATCCGAAACATCACGGTTCCTAACCCGTCGTACGTTCAGTTACCCATCATCAAAGCGGTTACCGAAGACCTGCAAGGTATTGGTGTCTGCACCTGCACGAGCGTCAGTGCCACGCCAGTAAATTGGGTGATGGACAGAATATTGGGTAAATTTTAACTGCATACCTATTTTGATGCTACACTACAAACGATACACACTACTGTTGTTGGTCGTATTTTCGACCCACATGCTGGCTGATACCATACCTGAGAGAAAAGGTTTCTTCAAGAAACTAACCCAGGGGGCGGTCAGGTTCGTAGAGAGTTTCTCGGAAGTAGACACCAATTATGTCGAGCCACAGCATTACTACTACACCGTGATGCTGCAAAACACGAACACCTATGAGGGCTATCGCCTGCGCAACCACGAAGGCCAATCCGTCACTTTGGCACCTCAACCGAGCATCAAGATAGGCCCTTTCGTTGGCTATAGGTGGTTTTTTCTGGGCTATACCTTCGACCTCAAACACTACGACAAGAATAAGGATCGCCAAGAATTAGACCTAAGTCTCTATTCTTCACGCCTCACCATAGATTTGTTTTATCGTAAAACGGGCAACTTATATAGTATCAGAAGCCTGTATATTGATGATAAAATCGACACCAAACCTCTTGAGAAACAACCGTTTAATGGGTTCAAGTCGAGCATCAAGGGTTTCAATCTCTATTACATTTTCAATCACCGAAAGTTCTCTTACCCAGCCGCTTTCAGCCAATCTACGGTGCAACGAAGAAGTTATGGGTCGCCTATGGTGGGCATTGGCTATACCAAGCACAAGATGAGCATCGACCTGTCTGAACTCAATCATCTGGTCACATCGGTGCTAAAACCAGGGGAAGAGGGAAAAACGAAAGAAGACACACGTCTGACATTTGGTAATTATCACTACTCCGACATTTCAATTTCTGGCGGATATGCTTATAACTGGGTGTTTGCTCACAACTGGCTGTTTGCCTCTTCCCTATGCCTGGGACTGGCGTACAAGCACAGCGTGGGTGACGTTTTGAAAGAACAAACGACCACCCATGATTACAATCTGAAGAATTTCAACGTCGATGCAGTAGGCCGGCTTGGCGTTGTGTGGAACAATACGCGCTATTATGTAGGCACAAGTACCATATTCCACGCATACAACTATCAGAAAGGTCAGTTTTCTACAAGTACCATTTTCGGTAACTTCAACATCTATGTAGGATTTAATTTTGGCAAAATAAAACAAAAATAATTTGATATATGCGACTGCTATTTTTACTATTATCCACCTTCTGCCTACAGGTCTTCGGGCAAACCCTGCAATATGAAAAAGCTGACAGTGTAAAGGTTGAGCAACTTCTCGCCTCTGCCCGCCAGCAAGACAAAGGCACAAACATGGTGATATTTTTTGCTCGTCAGTTGATTGGAACGCCCTATATTGCCAAGACCTTGGAAAGCAACGACCGAGAGAACTTGGTCATCAACTTGCGCGAACTTGACTGTACAACGTATGTGGAAAATGTTTTGGCGCTTTTCTTATGCCACAAGAACCATCAAAAGCGTTTTCAAGACTTTTGTCAATTTCTGCGACTCATCAGATATCACAATGGAAAAGTAGCTTATCCCAACCGTCTTCACTACTTCTCATCATGGATAGAAGACAACGTGCGCATGGGCTACATCCAACATGTTGAAGAGCTTGACCCTCCTTTCTCAGCCACACAGGTACTCGACCTGCACTACATGACAACCAATCCGCAGTATTATCCGATGATGAAGGGCAAGCCGGAGGTCATCGCAGCCATTCGAGAGATGGAGATTGAGCTAAGTGGCAACGAATATCTGTACATTCCCAAGGACAGCATTCGCAATACGCCCCTCCTCAGGCAATGCATCAAAGACGGTGACATCCTGGCCATGCTCACCAGCCGAAAAGGGCTAGATACCAGTCACGTCGGCATAGCCATCTGGCATGACGATGGCCTGCATCTGCTCAATGCCTCCTCCATTCACGGGAAAGTGGTGGAAGAACCGATGACGCTCAACAAGTACATGAGTAGGCAACGTTCACAAATTGGCATCAGGGCGGTCAGGTGTGCCGGGCTGTAAGCACAAGGGTTGCCGGCCAATTGAACAGCTCTTTTATTCAACCTCAAAACGCTGTTATTTACAGGTTTTTACCATTGCCGTGCAATCTCATTGAGTTTGGCAGTCAAAGTCATAGAGTTTGGCAGTCAAGGTCAATGACATTGGCAGTCAAAGTCATGGAGATTGGTTTTTGAAAGAAAAACAATGGAATCAATCAAGCTACAGAGTGATGACAAAATAGGCTGGTTCTATAAATTAGCTTTGTTAGATTTTGAGCTTTTTTTTGAGGTCAAAATGCAAGAGAGTGAAGGAGTGTAGCGAGCTACACGACTGAACGAACTTACATTTTGAACCAAAAAGAAACCAAAAGATAACAAAACGTATTTCATAAATATTTAATGACTATATGCGGTGGTAATTTATAGAACCTGCCAATAAAAAGAACCCATAAAATAGAGTGTATTCACAGCTATTTTTCGTAACTTTGTCAACACAACGAGAATAAATTATCATTAACAAATAAAAGATTCGAAAATGAAAATTGATCAATTCAATTTTGCTGGAAAGAAAGCAATTGTACGCGTAGACTTCAATGTTCCATTGGATGAAAATGGAAAGGTAACCGACGACACTCGCATTCGTGGTGCTCTGCCTACGCTGAAGAAAATTCTTGCAGACGGCGGTGCTGTCATCATGATGAGTCACATGGGCAAGCCCAAAGGCAAAGTGAAGGCTGAATTGTCACTCAATCAAATCGTTAAAAACGTTTCAGACGCTTTGGGCGTTGACGTGAAATTTGCGAAAGACTGTGGCCATGCCGAGAAAGAAGCAGCTGACTTGAAGATGGGTGAAGCCTTGTTGTTAGAAAATCTTCGATTCTATGCCGAAGAAGAAGGCAAGCCCGTAGGTGTTGAAAAAGGCACACCTGAATACGACGAGGCAAAGAAAGCCATGAAGACCAGCCAGGCTAACTTTGCCAAGAAACTGGCTTCGTACGCAGACGTATATGTAAACGATGCCTTTGGTACCGCTCACCGCAAGCACGCTTCTACAGCTGTGATCGCCGATTACTTTGACGCCGACAGCAAGATGCTGGGCTACCTGATGGAGAAAGAGGTGACTGCCATTGACAACGTGTTGAAGAACGCACAGCATCCTTTCACTGCCATCATCGGCGGCAGCAAGGTAAGCTCTAAGCTGGGTGTTATTAAGAACTTGCTTGACAAGGTAGACAACTTGATTATCGGCGGTGGCATGGGTTATACCTTTGTCAAAGCACAAGGCGGTAAAATCGGTAAGTCATTGCACGAAGATGATTTGATGCCAGAAGCTCTCAATGTGATGAAAGCCGCCAAAGAAAAGGGTGTCAATCTGTCATTGTCAGTAGCAACCGTTTGCGGAAAGGAATTCTCAAACGACACCGAACGCAAGGTGTTCCCCATCAATGAAATTCCAGACGAATGGGAAGGCATGGACGCATCGGAAGAGAGTTTGGAGAACTGGAAGAAGATTATTCTCGATTCTAAGACCATACTGTGGAACGGTCCTGTTGGCGTGTTCGAGTTGGAGAACTTCGCACACGGTACTGGTGAGATTGCCAAGTATGTAGCACAAGCCACACAAGAGAACGGTGCATTCTCTTTGGTTGGCGGTGGCGACTCAGTGGCAGCTGTCAACAAGTTTGGCTTGGCCGACAAGGTTTCTTACGTGTCTACTGGTGGTGGCGCGATGCTTGAAGCCATTGAGGGAAAAACTCTTCCCGGTGTAGCTGCCATTAAAGGCTGAAAACAGCATGCAAGGGACATGTCCTTGCAAGCATAAATATAGCGAAGAGAGCGCTTATCTTGTTTGAGATAGGCGCTCTCTTCATTCGTAGGTGTAGGTTAAAACATACCTGTCGTTGAGATGATAATAAACGGGAACCGTTTGGTTGGCCTTCAAATTGTCGACGTTGACACACCCTTCGCTGGCCACTTGGAATGGATGCAGACGCATATCCGCATATTGCAACCGATGAGCGGAGAAGTATTTGAACACCGTTTCCTTGGCGCTCCAATGGATGAGCCGGCTCTCTGTGGTGCCAGCCACTTCGTCTTCACGAAGAAACCGCTTGGCAATGCGCTCCACCCGGTTGCTGTAATACTCGATATCGACGGCCACTTCTTTTGTACTACTCAAAATGATGGATACATAACCCGCTGTATCACTGATACTAATATGATAATCTTGCAGTAAAGGTTTGCCATGAGAATCATGATTGATGATGACTTGATGGTTGCCATTCATAGCATACAACAAAGCGTAGACCGCCATTTTTTGGCGCTTGAGTTCTAAATGACGATAACTGGAAACAACTTGTTCAAGGTGTGGATAGGCAGACTGAAACTCATCTATGGACTCATCAATCTTCCACAGACCAAGTTTCACATCCTTTGTCAACTGGCTAATTCTGAGGACGGGCATTGTTATTCGTTTACTTCGTTCTCATCCGTAGCAATGGGATGGACTACCAATTTCACCTGACTGATACGCCTCTCCTCGATTCCCACAATCTCAAAAGTATAATTCTTATAGCTGATTTTCTCGTGAAGATGGAGAAAATCGCCCTTCATCTCTAACAGCAATCCGGCTAAAGAGTCGGCATCACCCTGAACATCACTGAACTCATCATCATGGATGTCTAAGATTTTGAAGAAATCGGACAATGGGGTCTTACCTTCAAACAGGTACGTATTTTCGTTTAATTTAGAAAATGTGCGTTCTTCCTCATCATATTCATCATTGATTTCTCCGACAATTTCTTCCAGAATGTCTTCCAAGGTAATCAATCCACATGTTCCTCCAAACTCGTCAACAACGATGGCAATGTGCACTTTATTCTCCTGAAACTCAGTCATCAAGTCATCAATCTTCTTCGTGCCAGGTACAAAGTAGGCAGGTCTGATGAGGCTCTGCCAACGAAAAGCGGCAGGCTTGTTGAGATGAGGGAGCAAATCTTTGATGTACAAAACGCCACGGATATTGTCATCATTGTCCTGATACACGGGAATACGACTATAGTTGTTTTCGATGATGCACTGCATGACTTCATTAAAATTAGAATGAATGTCTATGTCAACTATGTCTTTTCGCGGCGTCATCACTTCTTTTGCCGTCTCATCCCCAAAACGGATAATCCCCTGAAGCATGCTCTGTTCGTCCTTAATATCTTCTTTGTCAGTTAATTCCAAAGCCTGTTCCAAATCATCCACACTAAGGACATGGTTTTTCCTCTGAATAACCCGCTCGGCTATGACGCCACTTCGTAACAAGATGTTCTCGATAGGCCAAAACAATTTTCGGAAAATAACGATACCATCTACACTATTACGGCAAAACTTCAAGGGATTTTGACGGCTATAAACCTTCGGCATAATCTCACCAAACAACAATAATAAGAAGGTTAACAATACCGTGATAGTCAGAAATTCTAACCAATATGCCTTTGGTCCGAAATGAACAACCGAACCAAACACATAGTTGCACAACATAATAATGGTGACATTTACAAAGTTATTAGTAATCAATATGGTAGCCAATGTACGTTGGCTATCTTCACGCAGCATTTGAATCTTGCGGTCGCGGACATTCCGTTCACCGTCCAAGGCAGCGAGATCGGTGGGAGAAAGACTAAAATAAGCTATTTCAGAGCCACTTGAGAAGCCAGAAACCAGCAACAACAGCCCTGCCAGAATGGCTGCAAAGATGGCGCCTATTGTTGGGGTCTGAAAGGTGACATCTGATAAAGAGGAGGTTATGATGGAAATATCCAATTTTAAAAAGGTAGTTTAGTTGTGTCATTGGTCGGGGTGGTCGTCTCTGAGGAACCACTCTTCTCTATTTTATCGTCCGCATCTGGCGAGACACCACGCTTAGGGGAAAGGAGTTCCATGCTATCTGCTAGCACCTCTGTGACATATCGTTTGATACCACGTTGGTCATCGTATGTCCTATATCTAAGACGCCCTTCAACATACAGTTTGTCACCCTTATGGACATATTTCTCGACAACCTTGGCCAAACCTCGATAGAAAACGATGTTATGCCAATCAGTGTGGTCGGGAACACGAGTGCCATTTTGTAACGTATAGCCGCGCTCAGTTGTTGCCAGCGTTAACTGGGCAACCGCTTGATCGGCCTCAAAATATCTTACTTCTGGGTCTTTACCAACATTACCGATGAGCATTACTTTATTCATGACAATGTACTATTTGATGAAAAATAAGCTATTTCCACATACCTAAATACTTGAAACGGAAGTTTTTGCCTTTCGCTGAAGGAAACTGTGAACGACTATCAACACGATCTTTAAGATAATCAACGATACGGTCGTAACAATCTTGTCCGGAATTGGCCTTGCATCGCGCTACGAACTGTGTATCTCTATATTCATGTTTGCCGGTAGATGGAATCAAAATTACCCTCTTGAAATCAAGCGAGCCCTCATACCAACCTTCATGAACTTCGGTCAAACGCGTCATAGCTGTGGCAGCAATATCCCGCTTGTCAATGGGGCCTGCTGAATGATTGGATGGGTGTAACGCTTTTTTTTGCTTGAAATCGAGCATCGTTTCTGCCGTGGTCTTGATAATGATGAAATATACTCGGGGGCGTACCTTATAACGTTTTGGATAGAAGACGTCGCTTGCAACATAATCGCGGATGTCTGATTCCAAATCCATGTCTACCACTATCTCGGGTATAGAACGCAAAAACTCTAAAGCTTCTTCAACATTATAAACTAATGTCTCACGATCAAAGTATCTTAAATATAAATTCATGAATGAGCATGTTTCTCTAAAAAAAAGAGCGGCAAACGAGACTTGAACTCGCGACCCCAACCTTGGCAAGGTTGTGCTCTACCAACTGAGCTATTGCCGCATCAATATAATAACAACAAAACGTGAAGAGGAGGAGACTCGAACTCCCACGAAACAATTTTCACTACCCCCTCAAAGTAGCGCGTCTACCAATTCCGCCACCTCTCCAACATTTGTTACCATCCTGAATAAAAGTGCCCAGAACAGGGATCGAACCTGCACGTTGTTAAACACACGCACCTGAAACGTGCGCGTCTACCAATTCCGCCACCTGGGCAAGTTGGGTAAAGTTACCCTTTTGGTTTTATTCAGAACGAGAGCGGCAAACGAGACTTGAACTCGCGACCCCAACCTTGGCAAGGTTGTGCTCTACCAACTGAGCTATTGCCGCATCACCCTTTTGCAAGGGACATTTCTCCAAATGCTGTGCAAAGGTAATGCTTTTTTCTGACTGTACAAATAAAATCATCATTTTTTTCTGAACAGATTGCTATTTCTTCAATCCATCCTAGCTGCATAGTCGTCAAAAGTATATTTGCGTAGCACTTCCAATTCGCCATTCTTACGCAAGAATCCAATTGCTGGATGCCCCACCCCATTGAACATGTTGGTCTTGACCGTGGTGTAATGCATCATATCTTCAAAAATGATGTTTTCGCCAACCTGCAGTTCATGGTCATAGCGCCAAGACCCCATGTAGTCGCCACTGAGGCACGAATTTCCACCTAATCTATATATATGTTCTTTGGTTGGCAGATGTTTTTCCTCCTCAACGATATCGGCAAACCGCACCGTCGGCATGTATGGCATTTCCAAACAGTCGGGCATGTGACACGTAAAACTCACGTTGAGGATAGCAGTTCGGATGCCGTGATCTTCTACTACATCGACAACCTGCGACACCAGCGGTCCCGTTTGCCACGCAAAGGCGCTGCCTGGTTCTAGAATTACTTTCAGATGTGGGTATTTTTTCTTAAAATCAAGAAGGGTTTGTACCAACAAATCGATATCATAATCCTTGCGCGTCATCAAGTGTCCACCGCCGAAATTAATCCACTTAATTTGCGAAAACCATGGAGAAAACCTCTCTTCAATATGAGCAAGCGTTCGCTTAAACACATCAGCACCGCTTTCACAATGACAATGACAATGAAATCCAGTGACTACTGAAGGCAACTCGCAAGGTAGTTTATTAGCCGTTACGCCAAATCTTGTTCCCGGCGCACATGGATTATACAAGTCTGTACCCACCTCAGAATATTCTGGATTGATACGCAGGCCCACGTTAATGGATGGATTCACGCTTTTGACAGTTTGCCCGAAACGTTCCAATTGTGATAGGGAATTAAACGTGAGATGGCTTGACATACGGGCTATCTCTTCAATCTCGTCTTCCACATAGGCAGGAGAATAAGTATGAGTAGAAGCGCCAAATTTATGAAAACCCAACAAGGCTTCATTCAGTGAGCTGGCTGTTGTACTGTGAATATACTCGCGAAAGACCGGAAAAGTTTTCCACAAGGCATAGGCCTTAAACGCCAATATAATCTCCACCCCGGCTCTATCGGCTACGCTGCTAATCAATTGAAGATTTCGTCTCAGTTTTGTTTCTTCAAGAATATAAATAGGTTTGCTTATGTTCTCAAATGTTTTTGCGTCAACTTTCATGTCTCCTAGATACGTATTTCTGGGCAAAGGTAACTTTTTATTTCTTATAAAATTGCTAATTTGATATTATTTTCATACATTTGCAACATCAAATCAAAATAGTGATGAAGCTCGTAATCATGACTAAATCCACATTTTTTGTGGAAGAAGACAAAATACTTACTGCCCTTTTTGATGAAGGAATGGACAACTTGCATTTACACAAGCCTGGTTCGTCACCCCTTTATTCAGAGCGTTTACTGTCACTGCTACCCGAAAAGTACCACAAGAGAATTACGGTTCACGAGCACTATTATCTGAAAAACGAATACAACTTATCAGGAATTCATCTGGACCAATTAACCGATCAGCCACCCGCAGGCTATCGGGGACGGATTACTCGCAATTGCTCAGATTTGAGTTTGCTGAAGGAAACGAAGAAAAAAGCCGATGATACCTTTTTGACATACATCTTCGACAGCATTGAGGAAGAAAATCATAAAGCCAACTTCAACATGCAGCAAATTGAAGAGGCTGCCAAAAAGGGTCTCATAGACCGACACGTATTTGCCGCGGGAGGCATGAATATTGATAATGTAAAGCTTGCCAAAGATTATGGCTTTGGCGGAGTGGTAATAAGAGGTGACTTGTGGAGCAGGTTTGACATCCACAACGAAACGGACTTCAAAGATTTGATGGCACACTTTGAAAAACTACGAAAGGTTGTCGGATAGGAATAAGAATGCTTACAACTGAAGAATATTCTATAACACTATAAATCATAAATGCTAATTAGTAATGAGTGACAAAGACTCTTTTTTAATCTTCTCAGGTACAAAATCGCGTTACCTTGCAGAGAAGATCTGCGCAAGTTTGAATTGCCCATTGGGAAAGTTGGTCATGACTAAATTCTCTGATGGTGAATTTGCTGTTTCCTACGAACAATCTATTCGTGGTCAAAATGTGTTCCTCGTTCAAAGTACATTCCCCAACTCTGATAACCTGATGGAGCTGTTGCTGATGATTGATGCTGCAAAACGTGCGTCGGCAAGGCACATCATTGCGGTGATTCCTTATTTCGGATGGGCAAGACAAGATCGCAAAGACAAGCCAAGAGTGAGCATTGGTGCCAAACTTGTTGCCGACTTGTTGAGTTGCGCAGGCATTGACCGCCTCATTACAATGGATCTCCATGCCGATCAAATTCAAGGATTTTTCAACGTTCCCGTGGATCATCTGTATGCATCTGGCGTAATGCTCCCATATCTGCAAAGCCTAAAGTTAGATCAACTGGTTATTGCCTCTCCAGACGTTGGTGGCTCCAAACGTGCCAATACTTATGCAAAATATTTGGGATGCCCGCTCGTTTTGTGCAATAAGACCCGCGCTCGCGCCAATGAAGTGGAAAGCATGCAGATCATTGGCGATGTGAAAGGTAAGAATGTTGTCTTGATTGATGATATGATAGACACGGCAGGCACCATCACCGTGGCAGCCGATGTCATGAAGAATGCCGGTGCCATCAGCGTGAGAGCAATGGCATCACATGCTGTTATGAGTGGTCCGGCTACAGAAAGAGTGCAAGCTTCATCTATTGAAGAGATTGTCTTTACAGACTCCATTCCATACACTCAAAGATGTTCCAAGATTAAACAAATTTCTGTTGCAGACATGTTTGCAGAAACCATCCGCCGTGTAATCAACAATGAGAGTATCTCATCACAATATTTAATTTAACCCCCAGCAACTATGATGAAGCCAACCACACTTATTGCAATCGCCCTGATGAGTACCTTAGTGCTCACAGGATGCCAATCAAAAAGGAAGGACAAACAGTCGGAAGCCCAGCAAGAAACCGTGCAAGACAATACGATTCCGGACATCAAGATGAACGACATCGATGGAAGCCAAACTTCGATTAAAGCCGAAGTGGCCAAAAACAAGATTACCATTCTTGACTTTTGGGCCAGTTGGTGTGGTCCCTGCGTCCAGGAAGCACCAAGTGTGGTGGCACTCTACAACGACTATCATGCTAAAGGATTGGACATCATTGGCATTTCTCTCGATAAGGACGAGGCTTCTTGGAAACAAGCTGTAGACAAACTGAACATGAAGTGGACACACGTTTCAGACCTCCAGGGATGGGATAACGCTGCCGCCCAACTATTTAACGTCAACTCCATACCACATACAGTTGTGGTGGACGAGCAAGGCACCATTCTCGCTCAGGGACTCAGAGGTGATGATCTGCGCCAATTTATTGCAGATAAGCTGGATTAAGCACTCGATATATTGCAATGATAACACCTATACAGGAGGAAGCCTATACGCTTCCTCCTGTTTCTGTTTTCTTCACTATGGAACATCTTTATCGAATAACCACTCAAACAAGAAACCACAAGCCTTATGGAAATCTATCCATAGAGCCTGTGGCTTTTATCAAGTGAAAAGACAAATGACCTGCATTCACCTTTTCCAAATATCAAAATATTAGTTCTTAAAGAAGTCTTTCACTGCTTCGTTTGGAACCATTTGCTCATCAAAAACGTAAGCACCCGTCTTAGGACTCTTTACCATTTTGATTACCTTTGTATATGCTCGACCATCCATCTTACCTTCATGGAGGGTAGCTACCGCTTTCTTTGCCATTATTAAATCTCCTTATTACTTAATTTCCTTATGAAGAGTCATCTTCTTCAAAATAGGATTGTACTTCTTTAACTCAAGACGCTCAGGAGAATTCTTACGATTCTTCGTCGTTATATAACGACTTGTTCCTGGCTGTCCACTATCCTTCATCTCGGTGCATTCCAAGATTACCTGTACTCTATTACCTTTTGCTTTCTTTGGCATAATGACTATTCTCCTACTACTTTAATGTCTTTCCAATCGCAATAGCCATTAGAAACGGCTTTCTTCAACGCTGCGTCAAGACCGACTTTATTAATGAGACGAAGACCAGCCGCACTGATCTTAAGGCTAATCCAGCAACCTTCTTCTACATAATAGAACTTCTTGCTGAATAGGTTTACGTCAAAGCTGCGCTTTGTACGATGCTTTGAGTGAGACACATTATTACCAATCTGTGCCTTCTTTCCTGTGATTTGACAAATCTTAGACATTGCTATCTTAAATTATTGTTTTCGTTTTGATACTTATTCCAAACAGGGTGCAAAATTACAAATATTTATCGAAAACCCAAAAGAAATCTTGAAAGAATCCCTTTTATTAAGTTTTTTTTGATGTTTTACCGTGTAACAATACTATTTTGCATTACTTTTCCACTTGACTGGCAGGTTGCCGGTCGGGTGCGTCTGCCTGAAGATATTCTAAGAAAAGACGCAGTGCTTTGTTAGTTGCGAAGTTCAGATTAAGATCTCTACCATGGTCTTCCGTCAGTTGAAAGGTCCTGATGTCGCCTTTCGCTCCATATCCTATCCAAATGGTTCCTACGGGAACCTCTGGTGTTCCTCCGCTTGGACCGGCGACACCAGTGATGGAAATCACATAATCACAATCCAATGTTTCACAAAGACCTACTGCCATTTGCCTTGCCACCTCTTCACAGACGGCCGTTTGCGCTTCAATCACCGCATGATCAACACCCAGCAACTTCTCTTTCACATCATTGCTATAGGCGATGATACCGCCTTTAAAGTAATTGGAAGCACCCGGAACGGCGATGATGACTTCCGCAATGCGACCGCCCGTACAGCTTTCTGCCGTCCCAATCGTTTTCTTTGTATCGTACAACATCTGTTGTATCTCACGACTGATAACTTTACTTTCAAATTCCATTTCTATAACTGTTGCCTTCTGTTTTATCCTATTAGTCACACCTAAGCACGATGTGTCAGCCTACTTATTTAAACGTTACTTTACTGAATGCCGGTTTATCAATGCTACAAAAATCTTTGTCTAGATATTTATAATAGCCTGTGATGCCAATCATGGCTGCATTGTCTGTTGAATAACTGAATTTAGGAATGTAGATGGTCCATCCATATTTATCAGCATGTTCACGGAAAGCGTTACGCAAACCGTTGTTGGCCGACACTCCACCAGCAACGGCAACATGGTTGATGCCTGTTTCTTTCACGGCCATTCTCAGTTTGTTCATGAGGATATCCACGATGGTAAACTCAAGACTTGCTGCAATGTCATTCTTATTATTCTCTATGAAATCAGGTTCTTCGGCTACCCATTTGCATAAGTTATACAAGAATGAGGTCTTCAATCCCGAAAAACTATAATCCATACCAGCGACGTGTGGCTCTGCAAATTTGTAAGCATGCGGATTTCCCTGCCGTGCCAATTTATCGATGATGGGTCCCCCGGGATATCCAAGTCCCATCACCTTCGAGCATTTGTCTATCGCCTCACCGGCGGCATCGTCAATGGTCTGTCCCAGCACCTGCATGTCGTTATAAGCGTTAACCTTCACGATTTGCGAGTTACCACCCGACACCAACAAGCAAAGAAATGGCAACGGAGGCAATTGATGGTCGTCATCGTCCTCTTTGATGAAGTGTGCCATGACATGACCTTGCAGATGATTGACATCTATCAATGGGATTCCCAGCGATCGAGCGAAGCCTTTGGCAAAGCTCACCCCTACGAGCAGAGACCCCATCAGGCCTGGCCCACGCGTAAAGGCTACCGCACTTAATTGCTCTTTGGTGATGCCCGCGCGCTTCAACGCCTGATCCACAACGGGCACTACATTTTGTTGATGAGCGCGTGATGCCAGTTCCGGCACCACTCCACCATAGGCTTCATGCACGGCTTGCGAAGCCGTTACATTGCTCAACAACACATCATTGCGCAGAACAGCTGCTGACGTGTCATCGCAACTGCTCTCTATACCTAATATATATATGTCTTCCTTCATGATTTCTTTCTTTCCTTCAGCGGGGCGCAGTCAGCGACTTCTTCTCGTCATTACTGCACCATCAAAGCTATTTAACTGCACCATCAAAGCTATTTAATGTGTCAAAATCTCAACGCCGTGTTCGGTCATCACAAAAGTATGCTCCCACTGAGCACTGGGCAGCTCGTCGCCAGTAACGATTTCCCAGCCGTATGGATCTTCTGCATCGATGAAAACTTTCCAGGTACCCATGTTAATCATCGGTTCTATGGTGAACACCATACCCGGTACCAGCAACATGCCGGTGCCTTTGTGTCCGAAGTGCATGACATCAGGTTCTTCGTGAAATTTAATTCCAACGCCGTGTCCGCATAAGTCTCTTACAACTCCATAATGGTATTTTTCGGCATGTTTCTGAATAGCGTGGCCTATATCGCCCACAAAGCTATAGGGTTTGGCTGCTTCCGCACCAATCTCCAGGCATTCTTTCGCAACGCGTACCAGCTGCTCTTTCTCAGGAGTTGTCTTTCCGATGATGAACATGCGCGAGGCATCTGCGTAATAGCCGTCCACGATGGTCGTCATGTCCACATTGATAATATCACCGTTTTTCAGTACATCTTCTTTCTTAGGGATGCCATGACACACCACTTCATTGATACTGGTGCAAACACTTTTAGGGAAGCCTTCATAATTGAGGCAAGCCGGAATGGCATGGTGTTCTTCGCAATATTTCATGCAGATATCATCAATTTCCTGCGTATTCATCCCCTCATGAATCTGTTTGGCCACTTCGTCCAACACACCCGTGTTCACCACGCCTGACTTTCTGATACCTTCTATTTGTTCCGGAGTTTTGATTAATTCGCGGGTGGGAACCAGTTTACCCTTGTTTTCCCAATACATCACCTGTTTGTCAAGATCAGTTAAGGGCTGCCCTGACAAGGCATGCCATCTTTTCTTCTTCTTAAAATTCATCTGCATACTTAAATTTACCAAGTGTACAAAAGTACACCAAATTACAGACACCACAAAATTTATTCAACCTTTTTAAGTTTGCAAACAACACGGTAGAGCCTAACGTAGAGTCAGCCAGCAAGTTTTGCACTTCGGTTTTGAATCTGCAATTGATTTACAGTATTAAAGGTACTATAAATTAGCTAGATTACCACCAATTAAAGCATCTTTCTTATACCGAACACAGGTTAGTAGACTCATAGATATTGGCAGGAACCTGGACTTCAAATATGACACCACTTTCGCCATTTATAGTAGGGATAGCCTTCAGGGTAATCTTTTTCTTAGGCAAACCTTTCATCATTGTCTCATTAATGTAAATTTCGACATTCTTTTTCATTAAGAATAAATCTGTTATTTGGTTCTTTTTTACATCTAATAATGCCACGTACCATTCTCGGTTTTTTGTATCCCTCAACAAGATATGAGCATCCCACATATCATCGGTCACATCATAACTGTTAACAACAGGATGAATCCATGTCTCGTCCTGTTCACCCACACCTTCATTTGCATAGTCCCATAACCAAATTGGATATCGCAAAAAATCTTCAAGGCTTGTATCTTCTATTGGTTTAGAAGACCCGTATTGTAGTTCAAACTTTTTCTTCCTATTGAAAAATATTCCCATAATATATTCCTTTTAAGTTAGCTTTTATCATCTTTTGTTTGGTTTCAAGCCCTATGATTATTTTATATAATTTGTAATAGAATGAGCCGTAACTATAGTAACTTCTACAAATAAAATCGTTTGATAGAAAGTTGTTTTCTTTTGAGAGATACATAGAAGGACCTATTACTTCGTCATAACTACCACAACAATTGCGGTGGCGAATAAATTGTGTATGACCTCTCTCTTCATCTAAATAACAAACATTTCCCACATCAAGTATATAATATCCTTTACACTTAATCAGTTCAGTAAAATGAATATTGGCATATCCGTTACTGAGACAAAACTCACGAAACTGCTCAGAAACAATCGTATAATGGTCATACGTAGTCACCATATTACGACGACTTTTTAATTTGTAATTAGGATTAGGAATATCTTTTATCCTATTTTTACAAATAGAACAAATGTCAGGGCGATCATCTGTGGAATCGTACATAAAACCATGTTCATCGCCTCCTATTAAAAAATGTGCTACCAGGGTGTCCATCTTAAATTGTTGTTTTAATAAAAATTTCTATAGTTGAAATGAAGCTTTTTGCTAAACTATCAACTTTTTGTAATGCTGGCAAAGTATAATTTAACACATCAAAATAAACCGTTGTAGAACGGTCTATGCGGACTAAGTCAGTTGTTTTAAAACCATAATTCATACAACAACACAAAAAATAATCTTTTGGCTAATGTGACAAAAATGTGCTTAACTTCTTTGTCCCATTTAGCCTGATTTTATCGTTTTGAGATAGCGAAAACAATATTTTGGGGTTCTCCTTTATCACAACATCTGCTAATTTTGCATTTCGGGCATTGCTTAAACCTATCGGTTGATCTTTTACGTTATTATAACTTGGATAAGCAACGTTAATTTTCCTCATTCAATCGTCCTATATTTTCATATAATTCCAATCCTTTATCAAATATGTTTTTATATCCTTTACATGTATTACCTATCAAATTAGTACCTTTTATAAAAATATTATTATTAACAGTCATTCTTTCAAAAAAATGACAATCAAAAAAATCAAAAAAACCAAGGAAGATATTATTATGTATATGTATTTCCGAATAATTATGTCCGCCCATCTCATGATTTATATCATTAAGAACTATGCAATTCTCTAATACAAATCCTTTGCGAAACCACGTTGAATTCAAATACATATTCTTTATTACACATTCTTTTATATAAACAGGTGTTTTTATTTCAGAATAATTGAAGTCAATATTCACATTGCTAATACCTTCTATTATGATTATATTATTTTTTTGATATTTTAAATAATTGTCATCATTTATAATTATTGATTTATTTTCTACCATTTTAATTCTCCAAATTTAATAATGGGATTTGCCGTCGGACGGTTTGAATATCCAGGAAATAAGTTTAATGAACGAATTTTATTGTAGAAATGTCTTAAAAGGCAATTCGCTTATCAGACCAGAGGGTATTTCAAATATCATTTTTTCTTGGTCATTATCAACTCTGATTTTTATTTGTTCCTTTAATCTTGCTTGTGAGGTTGTTTGTAACTCCCATATATCGCCTTTCTCTTTGAAAACATAGAAAGATATACAAGAAATCCCAGAACACATATCGACCATTAAGATAAAGATATTGTTGTCTTTTATGCAAAATTCTGCTGACTGAACACAAGCAAAAGTTCCAAAACTTTTGCCCCATTCTTTTACTTTGTCTATACTTTGAAATGTAAGGATTTCAATTGTATCTTGACTTGTCCATTGCATTTTCTTTGTAAATAATTCTTGTGAAAAAATTTGAGTGTTGGACAGTAACATAAACAATAACAAAAAAAAATTTATCTTCTTCTTACCCATAATTTTATTCCTCCATTATTATAATTTACATATCCGTAATTGTGATTGGCTCTTACAGGATTAGATATAAACCGTCCCGCAGCATCATAGGTAAACGTCGTACCTAAGAATGTAGCCACGTCATACGGTGCCGATAGCTCGCTCGTCATGTTGCCATAAGCGTCGTAGGTCCAGCGCGTCTCATTTATCTTGTTGTCTTGAATATATGAGATTCGAGATTCGGGCAAACGATTGGCATTGTAGGCAATCGTCTCCTCATTGACCCACGATCTGCCACCGCGTACATTCGTAACGGTTTTTGTCACAGGTTGTCCGATCAGGTATCTGCCGGATGTTACCAGGTTGTCATACGTTTGCACCGTTATCGTATGTAAAGGTACGAATTTTTTCGAAAATAGAATTACCATTTGAAATGTCTACGTTCTTATTTCTCACAGCGGATTTGCTACTCTTTAATCATATAAACATCCATAGATTTTATAAATTGGTCTACGTTCTTACTTCTATACTCTTCTATACTAAGCATTATAATATTTTTAAAATCTTTATTTTCATATGAAGAAATCTCTATAGTTGAAATGAAGCTTTTTGCTAAACTATCAACTTTTTGTAATGCTGGCAAAGAATAATTTAACACATCAAAATAAACTGTTTTAGAACGGTCAATGCGGACTAAGTCAGTAGTTTTAAAACCATAATTCATACAACAACACAAGAAATAATCTTTTAACAATTCTCTATTTTTTTGCATTTCACATTCACTCTTACATGTAAAAGAAGAAAATAAAAAAATAAAGAGAAAAAAAAGGAGGGACAATTTGCGTTTCATATTATCTTTTATTTAAAATTCCATAAGTTAAATTGATATACGCCACCACTTGCATGCGATTATGCATACCAATATCACGGTTAGAATCAAGTGCTTCATACATCTTAAGGTTTTAGTCATTAGAGAAAAGTGTTGAGTATCATCTGAATATATCGCTATATATTCTTGTATAGTATCGCAAATATAAACACTATTTTTTGATTTTACAAATAGTTTGGAATAAAAACAACAATAGTTTCCAGTATAGTCAGCCTACAAGTTTTGCACTTCGTTATTGAATCTGCACAGAAAGGTTGATGATAGCCATACTCAGCCAACCGATACTCCACCTATCTTATCCTAAAGATTACTCGTGAGTACTTTTCATCATGAAAGTCAGCCACCACCTCGACAGGTCATCTGCAACGTAAACAACAATAACACCACATTGCATCTTTCGACGCTACATCTAAAAGTTTTTGACGGCCCTATCCATTTCTCGCCTGTCTTCTTTTTCCTTCAGCGTTTGTCGTTTGTCGTATTCCTTCTTTCCCTTAGCCAAAGCGATGTCCACCTTGGCTCTTCCATGCGCATCGATGAATACCAAGGTGGGAACGATGGTATGACCAGCTACCTTGATGTCGGCTTCCAACTTTCTGATTTCACGTTTCGTCAGCAACAGCTTGCGGTCACGCTTGGCTTCTGGGTTCGAGTAAGAGCCATAGAAATACGGACTGATGTTCATCCCTTTAATCCAAATTTCGCCATGATAAATGTAGCAGAAGGCATCAACCAAAGATGCCTTACCCAGGCGAATGGACTTGATTTCCGTTCCCGTCAGCACGATGCCGGCGGTATAAGTATCAATGAAAAAATACTCAAACGACGCTTTTTTGTTTCTAATCTGTATGGGACTCTTTTTTCTTAGTGCGAGTTCTTCTTTATTCATTCTTACACAATCTTTACAAATTGCCCGATATGTTCATCCACATAACGTGCAATATTTTCCGTCCAACGCTCTTCATTTTCAACGAATTCATCGTCAAAATCGTCAAAGGCTGGATATTTCTCAAACAACGCCATAAACTCATCGTCAGAACAATCTTGCTCCAATTCGGCAGCATATTTACGGTAGAGTTTATGACATTTCCCTATCATCTTAGACAAATCGTGGATGCCCCAGCTTTTCAGTGCCTTGTCAAAAGGATTTCTGAAGATAAAGGGACCATAGCCGTTATGAATGAGCTGTACGAATCCGCCGTCCATCACTTCCTGATGAAGGATGTGATAAGCCAACAGCGTAATTTGATCCGAGTTTAGTTGTTGCATCGAATCGGCCGTCAGTTCTCCGCCAATCGCATCATAAATCGTATCCACAATCGCCTGAAGAAATACATCCATCCCTTCTTCAGCTGCTTTTTGCAGAACGTTTTCTTCAAGTTTTATTTCAATCATACACTGCAAAGATATGCAATTCGTCTTGATTATCTTCACATTATTAACTATTTTTGAACTGTTTGCACACACATTACCACTTCAACCAGTTCATTTTTGATTTTTGGCCGTGGAAGTTCTTCTCGTTTCACCGGTGACCATGTATCTGTATTCGCATAAGTTAAAATTATTTACGAAACATATTTCATTCCACATTATATTGTAAAATAACACCCGAAGAGCAATGATAGTATAATATTTCTTAATATTCATTGGAATCTCATTAATTTATTTATACCTTTGCCACAACTGAATTAAAAAGAAAGGACTAGAAAAATGAAAAAACTGATCATGTTATCCATGATGCTGTTTGCTTGTTTTACCATAGTAAACGCACAACAAAAAGCACAAATCAAGTTTGACAAAATCACTCACGACTTTGGCAAATTCAATGAAAGCACGCCTGAGCAGAAGTGCGTTTTTACCTTCACTAACGTGGGTAACGCTCCGCTTATCGTCAATCAAGCTGTGGCAAGCTGTGGTTGCACTGTGCCAGCTTACACCAAGACTCCTGTTCAACCAGGAAAGAAAGGTGAGATAAAAGTAACGTACAACGGCAAAGGCAGATTTCCTGGACACTTCAAAAAGACCATCACGGTACGCACCAATGGGGAGCCAGAGATGACCCGTCTGTACATTGAGGGCGTCATGGAAGAGGCTAAGAAATAAGCAAAGATTACTTTTATAGTATACATACACATAGAGGAGGGAGTATCAAAACAATGATACCCCCTCTTTTTTTGTACCACAATGATTGCTCTATATAACAAACCAATTCCATGTTCCCACGAGTAGTCTACATTTGGAACCAGCCTATTTGACACATTGATGCGACATAGAAGCAAAAAAGAGGTTGGTGCAGGATGCTACCAACCTCGAGGGACGATTTCATAAATCATGAAATCAAAAAACTGTGACAAATATAACGTTTAAGATTGACAATAACAAATTTTACCCCTAAAAAGTTCAATATTTAACAATCAGTCAACAATAAACTGAAAGCAGCAATCATTTAAACTATTAAAAAGACGTGTTGTCACAAAAAATTAATATATAGAAAAACATCAATATCGAGTATATTTTGTAACTTTGCTCCAACTAAATAACTTATAAACTAACTTTAAAAATTATTGAGTATGAACAAAATTTTACGCATTTCAGTAATGAGTTTCCTCATGTTATGCTGCAACACCTTTATTTCTGCGGCTGATGTAACGCTTAACTTCAAAGATCTTTCAATCACAAAAACTGATGCAGGCTTCACCCTTACTGCACAAGGCTATACCCTTACTGCCACGAAAGAAGATGGGACAACTCAACCCACACAAAACGCTAAATTAAAAGATGTGCGATTGTATGCCAAAAACAAATTAACAATTGCAGGGAATGATTTCAAACAAATAGTATTTAACATCTCAAAGCAGGGTTTGAGACGTTGGAGTAACGTCACACCAAGCGTTGGAGAAATGACTGCCGATGTGGCTGCCAAAACTCTTACGTGGACAAACTCTACTGCGGTGAAAGAAGTTACATTCACTGTTGGTGATGATGTTACTTTAGGTACTGATCCAGGCAAGGCAGGTCAATTTGACTTTGACGCCATGGTTATCTCTACCGAAAGTGGTGAGGTAACACCAACTCCAGATCCTAATCCAGATCCAGAAATCAAAACAGCTGCAGACATAGCTGCATTTAAGGCACTACCTGCAAAAACAGTTGCCAAACTAACCTTGAAAGATGCGCAAGTGTTGTACAAATGGACCTCTAACAAAGGCAATACGCAAATTTTCATTCGTGACCATAGTGGTGCACTGATGCTCTTCAACGCAGGCCTTGATTTGGAAACAAATGACATACTAAACGGTGAGGTTGTACTATTATATGACATATATAACAATACTCCTGAAGGTAAGAAAGCCGATGGTACTAATGCTGACAAATTAACAATTACGAAAGGACAAGCTGCCACACCAAAATCAATCACCATAGACCAAGCTAAAGATAACATGTCTGATTTGGTTCAAATTGAAGGTGCTGAAATTAAAAGCGAACAGTCCGGACAGTACACCAACTACTATGCCCACGTCGGAGATCAAAAGATTCAACTGTTTAACGGCTTCCATTTAGACGCTTATAATGATCTTGCTTCGTTGGTAGGAACTAATAACAAAACCGTCAAAGGTATTGTCAGCATGTTTAGAGGCAATTATCAGATTACGATTATTAGCATCGATACAACGACTGGTATTGACAACTTAAATGCAGAGAACAAGACTCTTAACGACAATGCGCCGATGTATAACCTCGCTGGCCAGCGTGTTGACAAGACATATAAGGGTGTTGTCATACAAAACGGTAAGAAGTTTATCAACAGATAAACCATGCGCTGAAACTAGAAATCAATTATTTGATTAGCAAATACATCAAACGGACGTGTCCATCTGGCGGCACGTCCGTTTCTTATTTTATTCCCACAAAAAATATCAACACGTTTGTCACTTAGACAGATACCCAGCGCAGCTCTCAGCACATCGCTCACCATCGATGCCGGCAGAGACGATTCCACCTGCATAGCCAGCGCCTTCTCCACAAGGAAAGAGGCCACGAATGCGAACATGTTGCAGCGTTTCGCGGTCGCGGAGAATACGCACGGGCGACGATGTTCGCGTCTCAACGGCTATCACGACGGCTTCATTGGTCAGGAAACCACGGCTCATCTGCCCAAACTTCTTGAAGCCTTCTTGCAAACGATGGGCGATAAATGGTGGCATCCAAAAGTGAAGTGGACTGCTCATTAAGCCGGGAGCATAACTGGATGCCGGCAAGTCGTATGACAATTTGCCGTTCACAAAGTCAGCCATTCGCTGCGCCGGAGCAGTTTGTTGCCTATTTCCCTGCAACCAACAAGTATATTCCAATTGTTCCTGCAACTGCATCATCACCAAATCATCATTCAGTATTTCACTGTCATTGGGCATCAACATGCCTGCCTGGCGAACATCTTCAGGATGCAATTCCACCACCATGCCCGCATTCGACCACTTCGTACCGCGGTTACTGGGGCTCATTCCGTTCACTACTATCTGCTTCGGACCCGTGGCTGAAGGGATGACAAAGCCACCCGGACACATGCAGAACGAGTAAACGCCACGTCCCTCCACCTGACTGACAAATGAATATTCGGCCGCAGGAAGATACTTTCCTCGTCCGCGCTTGTCATGATATTGTATCTGATCGATCAACATTGAAGGATGTTCCAAGCGTACTCCTACCGCCAATCCTTTCGGTTCGATTTCTATTTTAGCACCACTCAAATATCGATATACGTCACGCGCACTGTGTCCGGTGGCCAGGATGACCGGTCCTTTGAACGTAACTTCCTGACCCGAAGACAACCGAACGGCTTCAACGCCCAGCACCTCATTCCCATCGGCAGACAGCAAGAAAGCCGTCATCTTAGTTTCAAAATGCACCTCTCCCCCACTGTTGATGATGGTATTGCGCATGTTTTCAATGACCTTCGGCAACTTGTCCGTACCGATATGCGGATGCGCATCGGCCAAGATCGAGGTTGAAGCACCGTGTTGGCAAAACACATTGAGAATTTTCTCAACCGAACCACGCTTCTTCGAGCGTGTATACAGTTTGCCATCCGAATACGCACCGGCGCCACCTTCACCAAAACAATAGTTGCTTTCAGCATCAACCTTCTGCGTCTTGGTAATCAGGGCGAGGTCTTTCTTGCGCTCCCTGACATTCTTACCCCGCTCGATGACCACGGGTTTGAAGCCCTCTTCAATCAAACGAAGTGCGGCAAAAAGTCCCGCCGGACCAGCTCCCACCACGATGACGCGCGGCTTTTGGGACACATCCGGATAGACAGTCCTAACGAATTCCTCATCCTGCGGCAACTCATTGATGTACACTCTCAAACAAAGATTCACATACACCGTTCGCTGCCGCGCGTCAACAGACCGTTTCAACACCCGCACATGCTTCACCGTTCGGGCATCCATTCCCTTTTCTTTGGCCAGATATTCAATGATGGATTGCTCGGAATGAGCATGCTGAGGAAGCAGTCTGATTTGAAATTCTTTGATCATGAATGAAGAAATTTTGTAGATTTTCGACAAAAAAGGATGTCACAAAACACCTTATTTATTTGCAAAATAAGTACTTTTTTTTCAGCTACCCAAGCATTTTTCAGATTAAAAACCAGCTCTTTTCAAAGTTCATGCCCATCGAAGGGAAATCAATGTTGCATGACAAGCCATTCAAAGTTTTTTCGTACTTTTGCAACCAAATATCGACTTCGCAGCATGATGAGGCATGAAACCCAAGGTGTTTACCATCGTTGTAGGCTGGATAACGCCCACGTTTCTGTTCGTAATGCTGAGAAGCGAAATCAACAAATCATCAAAACCACTTTTGTCGGGTGGCATAAAACATTAAAAAACAGTAAAATGAAAGTATTGAAATTCGGCGGAACATCCGTGGGTTCCGTCAAGAGCATCCGCTCCTTGAAAAGAATCGTAGAACAAACTGCCAAGCAGCAACCGGTGGTTGTGGTGGTTAGTGCCTTGGGAGGCATCACCGACCAATTGCTTGCAACCGCCCAACAGGCCTTGCAAGGTGATGACGAATGGAAACAACAGTTCAGCGAGATGGTAGACAGGCACCACAAACTCATTGACACCATCATCACCGACACTGCGCGGCGAGAAGAGTTGTTCAATACCGTAGATGCGCTGTTTGAACAACTAAGATCCATTTACTTCGGTGTTTATCTCATTCATGATTTAAGTCGGAAGACGCAAGACGCCATCGTGAGCTATGGCGAACGGTTGAGTTCGAAAGTCGTCGCCACGTTCATCAAAGGCGCTAAATGGTACGATGCTCGCGAATTTATCAAGACCGAGCGCAAGCATGACAAGCACACACTGGACAGTCAACTCACCTACAAACTGGTTAAACACACATTTGCCACCCTCCCCCGCATCTCCCTCGTGCCGGGTTTCATCAGTCAAGACAAGAATACCAACGAGATCACCAACCTCGGACGAGGAGGGTCAGACTACACAGCATCCATCATCGCAGCGGCATTGAACGCGGAGATATTGGAGATATGGACCGATGTCAACGGATTCATGACGGCCGATCCGAAGGTCATCAAGGCCGCTTACACCATCAACGAGTTGAGCTACATCGAGGCTATGGAGCTATGTAACTTCGGCGCCAAAGTGGTTTATCCACCAACCATCTACCCCGTGTGCGTCAAGAACATCCCCATCAAGGTGAAAAACACGTTCGACCCAGATGGCGAAGGCACCATTATCAAAGCCCAAATAGCCAACGACGGCAAGCCCATCAAGGGCATATCCAGCATCAAAGGCACGGCACTCATCAATGTGAGCGGCCTCTCCATGGTGGGCGTGATTGGTGTAAACCGACGCATCTTCACAGCTCTGGCCGACAAGGGCATCTCCGTGTTCCTGGTCAGTCAGGCTTCTTCCGAGAATTCTACCAGCATTGGCGTACAGGAAAAGGATGCCGAAGAAGCTGTTAAGGTGCTCAACGAAGAGTTTGCCAAAGAAATTCAGACAGGTGCCATGTTCTCCATGAAAGCACAGAAAGGCTTGGCTACCATCGCCATCGTAGGAGAAAACATGAGACACCTGCCGGGAATAGCCGCCAAACTCTTTGAAACGCTCGGCCGATCGGGCATCAGCGTGATTGCCTTCGCACAGGGTTCCAGCGAAACCAACATATCGGTGGTCATCGAAGCAGTGTACCTTCGCAAGGCGCTGAACGTGCTGCACGACTCGTTTTTCCTGTCAGAATACAAGGTACTGAACCTGTTTATCTGCGGAATAGGTACCGTGGGCGGCAAGCTCATCGAACAGATTCGGACTCAATATGAAGAATTGAAACGCCATTCGCAGCTCAAACTCAACGTCGTAGGCATCGCTTCGTCAAAACGTGCCATTTACAGTCGTGACGGCATTGACCTGAACAATTATAGGGAAGCGTTGAAAGAATCTGACCTCAGCTCACCCTCTGCCCTGCGCGACCATATCCTCAACATGAACATTTTCAACTCCGTGTTCGTCGATTGCACCGCCAGTGAAGAGATTGCCGCACTCTATCAAACCTTTCTCGAGCATAACATCAGCGTGGTGGCAGCCAACAAGATAGCCGCATCCTCACCTTACAACGAATACTTGACACTGAAACAAACGGCCGTAATGCGGGGTGTAAAGTTCAGATACGAAACCAACGTCGGTGCCGGATTGCCCATTATCGGCACCATCAACGACCTGCGCAACTCGGGAGACAAAATCTTGAAGATTGAAGCTGTGCTGAGTGGCACGCTCAATTTTATCTTCAACGAACTCTCCGCCGACGTTCCGTTCTCAGAAACCGTACGCCGCGCACAGGCTGAAGGCTACAGCGAACCCGACCCACGCATCGACTTGAGCGGCAAGGATGTCATCCGAAAGTTGGTAATCCTGACGCGAGAGGCTGGCTACAAGGCGGAACAAAAAGACGTGGAGAAGCATCTGTTTGTGCCAGCCGACTATTTTGAAGGCAGTCTGGACGACTTCTGGAAACGCTTACCTCTCTTGGATGCCGACTTCGATGCCCGCCGAAAGCGGCTGGAAGAACAAGGCCAAAGATGGCGGTTCGTGGCCTCCATGGAGCATGGACACATGCAAGTGGCCCTGCAAGCCGTTGACCGGCAGCATCCTTTCTACAACCTCGAGGGCAGTAACAACATCGTACTGCTCACCACCGAGCGTTACAAAGACTACCCCATGCAGATACAAGGCTATGGAGCCGGAGCCGACGTGACAGCCGCAGGCGTATTCGCCAACATCATGTCCATAGCCAACATTTAGGCTAAACCATGACGGCCATCTTGCGCAAGCTATCGCGAGAGCCACGGTCATCATCGCACGCTTATGCTGAGAGGTGAATGACAAATTGTGAATGACCAGCTTACGCCTTTTTCATACCAGCGCAATCGTAGGAACGCACAAACCCTGTGTCCACACGATTGCGCTGAAATGTTTCCGCTACGTTTGTCTGTTATTTTCATCAAAAAAGGCCTCTAAAATGGCCCTTCATAACTTCAATTCTAGAAAAAATTAATAGGCAAGGAAGGAGCAAACAAGCAATGATTTTTGATGAAAAAACAATTTTGTAGGCAAAAACGCTTGATTTTTTCTACAAGAACCATACTTTTACCCAACAATTACCATGCAATACCCCGCCAAAGGCATACATATTACACGCTTATAGCATAGCTTTTGGCTTCAAAGAACATTGAAAGATAGAGCAAAACTTTTACAGAAAACCACAATATATTGATTATCTTTTACTTGTAAATATTGTTCATACTCGTCGTATTTGAAAGCAAGGGCAAGGTCGTTTGTAAATACGCCAAGCATTGAAGCGACCTTTGTCAAGAAAATTCATCATCCTTTTTTCACTTTATTATGAAGGTAAGTTTATAAAAGCACAGTGTACTGCAATCGGAAATTCATGCGCAACACCAGCAAATGTAGTTATCAGATTAAGAATATAGTACACATAATATCAATGGAGCATTCATACTTTTCCTCACAAAAAAATGCAATCTTTTAGGTTAATGATTATTTTTACACTTGCTAATTGGATATATAGAAAAAACTTTTATCCAATTTTCTTGAATTAATCTGCAAGAATTCATTATATTTGCATGCAGATAACTTTAAACCTAAACAATCAAATGGTCTACGTCGAAGTATCAGAACCTAACAGACTCACCAGCTTCTACCTGGCGATGGAAGAATATATCGCACGACATATTGACAGTACGGAGGATTGTTTCTTCATGTGGCAGGTTCCGCCAACGGTGATGTTCGGACGTAACCAGCTCATCAACAATGAAGTAAACACTGAGTATTGTCAGGAAAAAGGCATCCACCTCATCAGACGAAAAAGCGGAGGTGGCTGCATCTATGTTGACGAGGGCTGCATTCTGTTCTCCTGCATCACACACGACGACCAGGTGAACATGGTATTCTGCCAATACATCAAGCGCGTGGTAGACATGCTTCAGGCCATGGGGGTAGATGCGCACTCGGGTGGACGCAACGACATTCTCATTGGCGATAAAAAGGTGTCTGGCAACGCATTCTACCATGTTCCGGGACGAAGCATTGTTCATGGCACCATGCTATACGACACCAATATACAAAACATGGTGGCCAGCATTACGCCCAGTCAAGAAAAACTCATCAGCAAAGGGGTGCAGAGCATTCGCCAGCACATCGCTCTGCTCAAAGATCACACCACGCTTACTCTTGAAGAGGTTAAACGTTTTGCACGCCAACATCTGTGTTCGTCGGCAATCACCCTGACAGCCGATGACGTGAAGGGTATCGAAGAGATTGAACAAGACTATCTGTCGGACGATTTTACATACGGCAACAATCCCCGTTACTCCATCGTTCACAAAAAACGAATCGAAGGTGTTGGCGAATTGGAGGTGCGACTTGAACTGAAAAACGATGTCATCAAAGAGGCCAACATCATGGGCGATTACTTCCTGACGGGCGACCTGGACAACGGCATTCTTAAGAAGCTGCGCCATGTTCCATACAATGCCCAGGCTATTGCGAACGCCCTGCCCGACCGTTTGGACGACATCATCAGAAATCTGAAGAAGCAACAGTTGTTTGATTTGATATTGGCTGAATGAAAACCGCCTTGCAACCATCCTGACTTGACACCAATAACAAGCTGCTTAAAAATGAAAACAAAATACGAAAAATCTACACTTAAACATCAAAAACATGGAAAATAAAAAAACTTGTTTGTACGACAAACACGTGGCATTGGGTGCGCAGATGCAACCCTTTGCAGGATTTGAGATGCCCATTCTGTACTCGTCCATCATTGAAGAACATCAGGCAGTACGCCAACATTGTGGCGTTTTTGACGTATCACACATGGGCGAGGCTTACATAACAGGCGCAGATGCCGAACGATATGTCAACCACATCTTCACCAACGATGTGGCAGGTGCGCCCATCAATCAGGTATTTTATGGCATGATGCTCTACCCCGACGGTGGAACGGTGGACGACCTGTTGGTTTACAAGATGGGTGAAAACGAGTTTTTCCTCGTCTTCAACGCTGCCAACATTGATAAGGATGTGGCCTGGATGCGCGAAAACGCCGAGGGTTTTGATGTAACCATTGACCACTGCTCTGACTATTATGGACAGCTGGCCGTGCAAGGACCCGAGGCTGAAGCCGTGATGAAAGAGGTGTTGCACCTGGATTGCAAAGACCTACAGTTCTATACAGCGAAAACAGTAGATGTTGATGGTGAGAATGTTATCATCAGTCGCACGGGCTACACGGGCGAGGACGGATTTGAAATCTACGGCTCTCACGCGTACATTATTAATACATGGGATGCCTTGATGGCGAGCAAGCGGTGCGTACCCTGTGGCCTTGGCTGTCGCGACACCCTGCGTTTCGAAGTGGGATTGCCGCTTTACGGCAACGAACTGTCATCAGAGATTTCGCCAGTTATGGCTGGATTGAGCATGTTCTGCAAACTGGATAAGGAAGAATTCATCGGCAAAGAGGCCATTGTGAAGCAGAAAGAAGAAGGCGTCAAACAAAGAGTAATCGGTCTGGAGCTGCAAGACAAGGCCATTCCTCGTCATGGCTATGCCGTTCTGAGGGATGGACAGCAAGTTGGAGTGATAACCACTGGCTACCATGCCATCAGCGTGGATAAGAGTGTGGCCTTCGCTCTGGTGAACAAGCCTGATGCAAAATTAGGTACTGAACTGGAAATACAGATTCGCAAAAAGACATTTAAGTGTGTAGTCGTGAAGAAGAGATTCTACGACAAACATTATAAGAAAGACTAACATGGCTGTGGATTTCTCCCAACGGTGTTTTCCATCAACAGGACAAGTCCGAAGAGTATGGAAGCCTGTCACCGTTTCCCAAATAGCTTTTTTCAACGATGAGGGAATGAACGGAGAACACAGTTAAGCAATTATCAAGTATAACATTAATTAATATAACATATTATGGCAAAAGTGATTGAAGGACTCTATTACAGTGAGTCACATGAGTTTGTAAAAGTAGAAGGCAACATCGCCAGCATCGGTATTACCGATTATGCACAACAGGCATTGGGCAACATCGTTTATGTGGATTTACCAGACGTTGACGATGAGATAGAAGCAGGCGACGATTTTGGTGCCGTTGAGAGCGTCAAGGCTGCCAGCGACCTCAGCACTCCCGTGAGTGGAACGGTCGTAGAGGTGAATGAGGCTTTGGAAGACACACCAGAGTTGATTAACAAAGATGCTTTCGGTGCATGGATTATCAAGGTAGAACTGTCGGATTCCAGTGAGCTGGACAACCTGATGGATGCCAAGAAATACGAAGAATTCTGTAACAAATAAATACAATGACTTACAAGTTTTTTCCACATACGGAAGAGGATGTAGCTCAGATGTTGGAGAAGATTGGCGTTAAGTCGCTCGATGATCTTTATCAAGAGATTCCGGCAGAAGTGCGTTTCCAGGGGGAATACAAGCTACCGGAAGCAAAGAGCGAACTTGAGATTCGTCAGTTCTTCAATGAGCTGGGCGCCAAAAACAAGCAACTGACCTGCTTTGCCGGCGCCGGCGTTTACGATAAGTACTTCCCTTCGGCAGTGCCTTATCTGGTAGAACGTTCTGAATTTCTGACCAGTTACACACCTTATCAAGCCGAGATTTCACAAGGCACCCTGCATTACATCTTCGAGTTTCAAAGTATGATGGCCGAACTCACCGGTATGGAAGTGTCTAATGCTTCCATGTACGATGGTGCTACAGCCACAGCCGAGGCTGTCTTGATGGCAAAGGCCAACAACAAGAAAGCCAACAGAGTGTTGATTTCTGAGACGGTGGATCCTAAAATCCTGGCCGTTGTCAAGACTTATGCTCACTATCAGAACATAGAAATTGACCTGATTCCGCAGAAAGAGGGTGTCACCGACCAACAACAACTACAACAGAAGCTGTCAGAAGGCGGCGTGGCAGGCGTGGTGGTTCAGTATCCCAACTACTATGGCATTGTAGAAGATTACACTGGGGTGGCCGACCTGTGTCATGAGCAGAAAGCATTGTTCATCATGAACAGCAATCCGGCAGACCTCGCTTTGCTGAAGACACCAGCTGAATTGGGAGCAGACATCGCTGTTGGCGAAGGTCAATCATTGGGCATCCCGATGAATTGGGGCGGTCCCTATGTAGGTTACATGTGCTGTACCACGAAAATGATGCGTAAGATGCCAGGACGAATCGTCGGCAAGACCGTCGATGAGGATGGCCAACGCGTGTTTGTTTTGACCCTTCAGGCCCGCGAACAACACATCAGAAGAGAGAAAGCCACATCGAACATTTGTTCCAATCAGTCGCTCATGGCGCTTTGGGTGACCATTTACCTGTCACTGATGGGCAAGGAAGGTCTGAAAGAAGTAGCCCAACTATCCTACGATGGCGCACACTATCTGTGCGAACAACTGGTGAAGACAGGCAAATTCTCATTGGCTTTCGACCAGCCTTTCTTCAATGAATTTTGCGTACGGTATGATGGTGACATCAAACAACTGCAACAACGACTGATAGACAACGGCATCTTCGGAGGCGTACAGGTTGGCGACGACCTGCTCATGCTGGCTGTTACCGAGAAGAGAACCAAGGATGAAATAGACAAACTAATAGAACTTGTGTCATGAATCATAAACTATATAGCAATCTGATATTTGAGTTGTCGCATCCGGGACGACGTGGGTACAGTCTGCCCAAGAATCAATTTGGCCACCATGAAATACCCGCCGAACTGAAAAGGACAGCCGATGCCGAGCTTCCGGAGTGTGATGAAATGACCGTGGTGCGCCATTACACTAATCATAGTGGGAACAATTTCGGCGTTGACAATGGTTTTTATCCTTTGGGATCGTGTACGATGAAATACAATCCGCCCATCAACGAGGAGATTGCCGCACACCCTGCCTTCGCTAATCTGCATCCCCTTCAACCGGCTGAGACGGTGAAAGGTGCCGAGGAAGTATATGAGAACCTGCAACAGTCATTATCTGAGCTGACGGGTCTGTCACGCTTCACCCTGAATCCCTGTGCTGGTGCACATGGTGAGTTGACCGGATTGATGATCATCAAGGCCTATCATGAGAGTCGTAACGACCATCAGAGAACCAAGGTCATCGTACCCGACTCTGCTCATGGCACCAACCCTGCTTCGGCTGCCGTATGCGGATTGAATGTGGTAGAGGTGAAGAGTACACCCGATGGACTGGTAGATGTTGAGCACCTCAAGACGCTTTTGGGTGACGACATCGCCGGCATGATGATGACAAACCCCAACACACTCGGATTATTCGAGGTTCATATCCCCGAGATTACCAAACTCATCCACGACTGTGGTGGTTTGATGTATTACGACGGAGCCAACCTCAATCCGCTCTTGGGCGAATGTAGACCAGGCGACATGGGCTTCGATGTGATGCACATCAACCTGCACAAAACCTTCTCTACGCCCCATGGAGGAGGTGGACCAGGGTCGGGTCCGGTAGGTGTTTGCGAGAAATTGGTTGAATTTTTACCCACCAACAACTGCAAGGCGAAAGGCCATACAGACACAGCCATCACCATACATCCTTATCATGGACATTTTGCAACCTACCTGAGAGCCTATACTTACATTCTCTCTCTGGGCAGGGAAAACGTGAAGAAGGTAGGTCCATACGCGACGCTGAATGCCAACTACATCATGAATAGCTTGAAAGATGTGTACGAACTGCCTATTGACAAGGTCTGCAAGCACGAGTTTGTTTTCGATGGATTGAAAGATAAGAGCACGGGAGTCACCACGATGGACGTTGCCAAACGCCTGTTAGATTACGGTTTCCACGCTCCCACCATCTATTTCCCACTGCTTTTCCACGAAGCAATGATGATAGAGCCAACCGAAAGCGAAAGCAAAGACACCATTGATGGTTTCATTGATGTGATGCGCAAGATAGCAGAGGAAGCGAAGACCAACCCTGATATCGTTAAAGGCGCACCACACGAAACGCCTGTCAAGCGTGTGAATGATGTGGAAGCGGCTAAACATCCGATACTCACCTATCAACAGCTCATCCATGACAACAACTGATCTCATCATCATCGGCAGTGGCCCCGGAGGTTACCGGGCTGCCGATTATGCCGCCAAAAACGGCCTCCAAGTTCTGATTTTTGAAGAACTGGAGGTCGGTGGCACATGTCTCAACAGTGGTTGCATACCGACAAAATGTTTGGCGCACGATGCCTCGAAAGAGTCTATACCAGCGTTTGAGTTGGTGATGGAACGCAAGCAACAGACCATTCAGCAGCTGAGAGAGGGCGTGCAGACCCTACTATCACAGCCCAATATCACTTTGGTGCGGGGAAAAGCCGTTTTCAAGGACAGCCATACGGTGGTTGCCAACGGGGAAGAATACCAGGCAAAGCACATCATCATCGCCACTGGATCACACGCGAAGATGCCACCTATTGAGGGATTGGTGTATCAACAGGGAGGAGAATCGAACGTTGTAACATCGACAGAACTGTTGAACATCGACCACGTTCCCGAAAACCTATGCATCGTTGGTGCCGGGGTTATCGGGATGGAATTTGCTTCTGCATTCGCCAGTTTCGGCAGTAAGGTGACCGTCGTGGAGTTCATGAAAGAATGTTTGCAAACCCTTGACAGCGACATTGCCAAGCGTTTGCGCAAGTGCATGGAGAAGAAAGGCATTGAATTCTACCTGCAAGCTGGCGTGAAGTGCATTCATCAAGGTAAAGTGACCTTTGAAAGGAAAGGTAAAGAACAGACCGTAGAGGCCGATACCATCCTCATTGCAACAGGTCGTGCGGCCAACATGGATTCACTAAATCTGGACGCCATGGGCATTGCCTACGACAAAAAGGGCATTTTGGTCGATGATAACATGGAAACTTCCATCAACGGTATTTATGCTATCGGCGACACAAACGCCCGTCAGATGCTTGCCCATGCTGCAACTTTCCAAGGTTTCAGGGCCGTGAACCACATCCTTGGCAAGAGCGACAACATTCGTTTCGACATCATGCCTGCTGCCGTGTTCACCCATCCGGAGGCTGCCTCTGTGGGCAAGACCGAAGATGCTTGCAAGGCCGAAGAACTAAATTATACGGTTCGAAAAGGCTACTACCGCGCCAATGGCCGCGCCCTGTCGATGGAAGAGCCTGAAGGTATGGCGAAACTGATTGTTGATGAACAAAACAAAATCATTGGTTGTCACATCTACGGTGCCCATGCCGCTGAATTGGTGCAAGAGATTTCGGCACTGATGAACATGGACATCACGCTCGACCGACTGAAGGACATCATCCACACCCACCCCACTTTGGGTGAGATTTTACAGGACATGGCCATCGGTTAGGAAGGATGCGGCAGCCTTAAAGAGCTCATCAATCCAACAAATAGGAGGAGCAAGACAAGATTGGAGTTATCGGGTGCATTCCGTGCATCATGGAGCTTGACTCAGGGTTGATATTCAACCAAAGCGCAAGGTCCAAATACTTCAATTTGTCTTACTCCTTTATTTTTAACTATACTTTGGCACATTATTTGCATTAATGTTAATGGAAAAATTATTAACATATCATTATATGCAAAAAGGTAACATCGGGGTTACTACAGAAAACATATTCCCCGTCATTAAAAAATTTCTGTATTCAGATCACGAAATATTCTTACGCGAACTCGTCAGCAATGCTGTAGACGCCACACAAAAGCTCAAGACGCTGGCCAAACAAGGCGACTTTAAGGGCGAAGAGGGCGACTTGACCATTCGTATCAAGCTCGATAAAGAGCAAGGAACGCTGACTATCAGCGACCGAGGCATTGGTATGAACGCTGAGGAGATTGACAAATACATCAACCAGATAGCCTTTTCTGGCGTGAACGACTTCATGGAGAAGTACAAAGACAACGCCAATGCCATCATTGGACACTTCGGACTGGGCTTCTACTCGGCGTTCATGGTCAGCAAGAAAGTAGAAATCATCACGAAAAGCTATCGCGATGGCGAGCAAGCCGTCAAATGGAGCTGCGACGGAAGCCCGGAATTTACCATTGAGAACGTAGAGAAGGCCGACCGAGGCAGCGATATCGTGCTCTACATAGATGACGATTGCAAGGAATTTCTTGAGAAATCACGCATCGAAAGCTTGCTGAACAAGTACTGTAAGTTCCTTCCCGTACCCATCGCCTTTGGCAAAAAGACCAAGTGGGAAGATGGAAAACAGGTGGAAACTGAGGAAGACAATCTCATCAACGACACCGAACCGCTTTGGACAAAGACACCGTCTACGCTGAAAGATGATGATTATAAGAAATTTTACCAGAACCTCTACCCCATGCAGGACGAGCCATTGTTCTGGATACACCTCAACGTAGACTACCCGTTCAACCTCACCGGCATCCTCTACTTCCCACGAGTAAAGTCGAACATCGAATTGCAGCCAAACAAAATACAACTCTACAGCAATCAGGTATATGTCACCGATCAGGTAGAAGGCATCGTTCCGCAATTCCTCACGCTGCTCCATGGCGTCATCGACTCACCGGACATCCCGTTGAACGTGAGCCGAAGTTATCTGCAAAGTGATGCGAACGTGAAAAAGATATCCACCTACATCACTAAGAAAGTGGCCGACCGCTTGCAGGCTATCTTCAAGGAAAATCGCAAAGACTATGAGGAAAAATGGAATGACCTCAAAATCTTCATCAACTACGGAATGCTCACACAGGAAGATTTCTATGAGCGTGCGAAAGACTTCGCATTGTTCAAGGATGTTGATGGGAAGTTCTTCACATACGATGAGTACAAGACCTTGATTAAGGATGAGCAAACAGATAAGGACGGACAACTGATCTATCTTTACGCCACCGACAAGGATGAACAGTACTCATTCATCGAGTCTGCCAAGGCTAAGGGGTATAATGTATTGCTGTTCGACGGACAACTGGATGTGGCTACCGTATCTATGTTCGAACAAAAGTTTGAGAAATGCCGATTCACACGTGTGGATGGCGACATCATCGACCGTCTGATTGTGAAGGAGGATGCCAAACAAAACAAACTGTCGAGCGAGGAAAGCGACAATCTGTCACAAGTATTCAAGTCGCAAATGCCAAAGATGGCCCAGGTTGAGTTCAACGTAGAAGTGCAGCCTTTGGGTGAAACAGCAACTCCTTTGGTTATCACACAGAGCGAGTACATGCGCCGTATGAAGGACATGAGCAAGTTCCAGGCTGGCATGGCTTTCTATGGTAGCATGCCCGACATGTACACCTTGGTGCTGAACAGCGACCACCGACTCATTCAGGACGTTCTTGCCAAGAGCAACAAGGCGACCGAAGCAGAGCTGAAACCGATTATCAGTGAGATAAAAGGTCAGGAAGCTCGCTTGGCTGCACTGCACCAGAGTCAAGACAAGAAGAAGCCGGAAGAGGTGACGCAAGAAGAGAAAGACGACTTGCAGAACACAGAAAAAGCCCTCAAGGAGCAGAAAGAGAAGAAGACGGCCGTCATCGCCAAGGCTGCCAAGGACAACCAAGTGGTGCATCAGCTCATCGACCTTGCCCTTCTACAGAATGGCATGCTCAAGGGAGCATCACTCGATGCCTTCCTCAAACGCAGTGTTGATTTGATCAAATAGACGGTCATCAATACAGAAGAAGCAAGATTTTTTAAGCTCAAGTCAAATAAGACGCCATCCACTATGGGTGGCGTTTTTATTTGTATCATCAAGTCGATGAAAAGTGAGGCCAGACAGCATCCATCTCACCAGCTGACATTTTGCACCTATTTTCACGAAAGTTCTAAAAAAAACAGAAAAAGATTTGGCGGTTACATAAAAACCTTTTACCTTTGCACTCGCAATCACAAAAAGAGAATTGCCTAACGGCTCCCTAGCTCAACTGAATAGAGCATCTGACTACGGATCAGAAGGTTGTGGGTTTGAATCCCGCGGGAGTCACACAGAAGGATGGTCTTGAAAGCCATCCTTTTTTCATTTTTCCTACTTTTAGTTTAAGTGCTTGGAATTTAAACCGATTTTAGAAAAAAGACAACATCATTGAGTTTGAAGACCAAAGTCATTGGGTTTAAAAGCCAAAGTCATTGAGTTTAAAAGCCAAAGTCATTGACATTGAAGGCTAAAGCAAGCGTTCATCAACCATCAGATTAAACTTCTTTGTAAGAGACTAATAATAAGACGCTTACAAATATCAACCTCTAATCAACAGATTTGAAAAATCTAATTTATCCCGTACTGACAACTCTTCACCCACAAAATAAAACATTATTACTTTTGAATGCGGGAATACACGCACCCCTTCAGACTGTCTTTTTATTAGATTCTACTTAAATCGCATTATACCGTCCTGTCGCTTTCGTACGAATTGAAGGCGTTTAAAGATATTTATGCATGCATCACTTGGCGATATTCGTCAAAATACGTACCTTTGACCTCATTATAAAATAAGGTAAACAGACCTTACCGTCTGCACCAAGAAACAATAACTTGAAAATGAAAATATTGTTTACCAAGCTCTTTATAGCCTCATTTTTCATCTTTGCTCATACCATGGCTTTGTCAGCCCAACAGCCCAGCCATGCAGATTCTATATCGGTTGCGCAAAACGACAGTGCCATACAGGCTGCGATGAACGAAGACCTTGCGGCCACAACCGACAGTATGGGCATGGCCACAGAAAGCAATGGCGTGCATCAGTTTTTGAAAACAAAGTTTATAGAAGGCAACGCCGGCTTCATGTCGTTGGTGGCCTTAGTGCTCATCTTGGGATTGGCGTTCTGCATCGAGCGTATCATTTACCTCAGCTTGTCAGAGATAGATGCCAAGCGATTCATGGCCGATGTGACCACAAAGATTGAGAGCAAGGATTTGGAAGGGGCCAAGCAACAGTGCCAGACGACACGCGGCCCCGTGGCCTCGCTGTGCTACGAGGGGTTAAGGCGTGTGGACGATCCGATTGAGAACATTGAACGTTCGGTGGCATCTTATGGATCTGGTCAGGCCAGCAACTTGGAGAAAGGCTGTTCGTGGATTACGCTATTCATCGCCATGGCTCCCTCGTTGGGCTTCCTGGGTACGGTCATTGGCATGATTATGACGTTCGACCAGATACAGGTGGCCGGCGACATCAGTCCTACTATCGTGGCCGCGGGTATGAAGGTGGCACTGATTACCACGATTTTTGGTATCATCGTAGCCCTCATTCTACAGGTGTTTTACAATTACATCTTGTCAAAGATAGACCATATCACGGCGCAAATGGAAGAGTCGGCCATCACATTGCTTGATGCGCTGATGAAACACAAACTATCGAAATGAAGCACTTAGACATACAGCATCGTTCAACGGAACAGCTCTCCAGGTGGGTGCTTTACGCTTTGTCAGCTCTGACAGCCTGCTTGTTCGCCCTCTACTATCTGGTGGGCTATGACCAGCCGTACGTTGAGAACCCCGACTTTAACGAGCCTTTACTCACTACCGCCCTACTCTTCTTCATGTATGCGCTGTTGGTCACTACCGTTGGCATCGGTGTTTGGTCTATCCTGCGTGAAACAAAACGTCGGCGCAGCGAGTCAAAGGTAAGCAATGGCATACCCACGTCATTAATTAGTCGCTGCGTGGCGGGCGGAACGCTGATGGTCTTCGCCCTGACGTTCGCATTGGGTTCAACACAACCGCTGATGACTAACGGAAAGAGTTTTACGGACGGCATGCTCCTTCGCATGGCCGACCAATTCATCAACACCTCCATCCTCCTAATGGTAGCGGCTGCCTTGGCCGTAGTCTTCGGTATGACAAGATATTATCGTAAGCAAAAAAGAGAACATGCTGATTAGGAAAAGAAGACATGACATCCCTGGACTGAACACCACTTCAACGGCCGACATCTCGTTTATGCTGCTGATATTCTTCTTGGTAACCACCTCTATGGACGTGGATAAAGGACTGCGCAGGCAGTTGCCACCGGCACAACAGGAAAAGATTGAACAAGAGAGCTTGGTAGATAAGGGCAAACTGATGGAGCTGAAAATAACGGCAGACAATGTGTTACTGCTCAATGGGCAGCCTATCAACAGGGACGAGTTGCGCATCAAGACGGAGGAATTCATCACAAGAGTAGGCAAAGAGCATCTCATATCGGTAAGCGCATCACCCGAGGCGGCATACGAAACCTACTTCAACCTGCAAAACGAGCTGATGACTGCGTATAAAAACGTGCGCAACCGCCTGGCCCGCCAACAATATGGGCAAGCATTCGAAGCATGCAACGAGGCTCAACGGAATGTCATCTTGGAACTGTGTCCGCAACGGATTGCAGAGACATATCAAACAAGCGAGGAAGGAACCAAGCCATGATCAGCTTCAGAAAGCGACAACGTTTTGTGCCGAACCTGAACACGGCATCCCTACCCGACTTGATTTTCACGGTGCTGTTTTTCTTCATGATCGTAACTCACATGCGTGAGGTGACGCTCAAAGTGAAGTATCGTGTGCCGCAAGGAACAGAATTGACGCGACTAACCAAGAAGTCGGCCGTGTCGTATGTCTACATTGGCGTTCCCCTCTCTACTGGCGGAACAGCCAATGAAAGAAATGTCCGCATCCAATTGAATGACAAGTTTGTCACAGCTGATGACCTTGTGGACTACATCACCGAGGAGCGTCATCGCATGTCACCCGAAGACTTACAGCAGATGACGGTATCTATTAAAGCCGACAGACATGTGCGAATGAGCACATTAAACGAGGTGAAGCTGGCACTAAGAAAGGCTAACGCCCTGCGCATCAACTATTCGGCTACGGAGAAGCCATCGACGAACAATTGAGATTGAGCGGCCATCCGTACATGACTGTGGCCATTGACAAAGCCGCGACAATCGGCTTAATAAACAGGACAAGAGAAACGAAGAACTTTAAACACAGCGTGTTCATGGCTTCATTTCTCTTATCGTATAGCAAAAAAGCTGAAGCCATCCTTGACTTCAACTTATTCATAACTTATTCATCAATCTTGATAATACACCCGCTTTACCCTGTTGCTCACTCCCGTAAGCACCTCATAAGGGATGGTTTCGAGCGTGTCTGAGAGTACGGTCACAGGCAGATGGTCGCCAAAAATCTCCACTTGGTCGCCTTCCTTGCAATCAATTCCCGTCACGTCAATCATGGCCACGTCCATACAAATGTTACCCACATAGTAGGCACGTTGCCCATTAACCAAACAATAGCCATGCCGATTGCCCAAACGCCGATTCAATCCATCGGCATAACCGATGGGAATGGCAGCAATCATGCTATCGTGTTCAATCTTTCCCTTTCGGCTATAACCTACCGTATCGCCAGCTTTGACCATGCGCATTTGCAGGATTGTGGTTTTTAGGGTACTGACGTGATTGATTCCTTGGTTGTTTCGAGGGTCGATGCCATACAGTCCTAAGCCCAACCTGCACATGTCCAACTGCCGCTCGGGGAAATGTTCAATACCCGCAGAGTTGTCTATATGGCGCAAAATCTTGTGTTGAAAAGCGGCTTGCAACTGTTTACTTGCCTTATCAAACAAAGCGAACTGTTGTGCGGAGAAGTCGTCAAAGTCATCGCTATCCGACCCTACGAAATGCGAAAATACCGAACGAGGAATGATGGCATCCTGATGTTTCAACCGTTCTATCAACCGCTCCATGTCATTATTGGGATCAAATCCAAGCCGATGCATGCCCGTATCAAGCTTGATATGTACAGGATAGTCGGTGATACCCTCTTTCTCGGCAGCCTTGATGAGTGCTTCCAGTAAACGGAAAGAGTACACTTCGGGTTCCAAGTCGTAGTCGAAAAGCGTTTTAAACGAGCTCATTTCGGGGTTCATCACCATGATATTGGCCGTGATGCCATTCTTTCTGAGTGTCACACCCTCATCGGCAACCGCCACAGCCAAATAATCCACACGATGGTCTTGCAGCGTCTTGGCAATCTCTACCGCACCCGCGCCGTAAGCATCTGCCTTGATCATGCAGACCAACTTCGTGGACTGCTTCAAGAACGAGCGAAAATGATTCAGGTTGTCGACCACCGCATTGAGGTTCACCTCAAGGATTGTCTCATGCACTTTCTGCTCAAGCAACTCGCTAAGCCTGTCAAATCCAAACCTGCGGGCACCCTTCAGCAGGATTACCTCATCGCGCAACGTCTGGAACACACCACTCTTAATAAAGGCTTCTACCGTTGGAAAGAAATACTTCTGCGTCACGTTGATGGCATCTTGCTGCTCGGTAAGCTGCGGACCGATACCAATCAGCTTAGTCACACCACGCTTTACGGCTAAGTTGGAAACCTCTCTGTATAGTTCAGAAGCCTCTCGTCCACTCTGATCAATGTCGCTCAAGACCAACGTTCGGCTACGCCCTTGATGGTCAGGACGACGGTTCATGAAGTCGAGTGCAATGTCCAGAGAATTGATGTCCGAGTTGTATGAGTCGTTAATGAGCGTACACCCATGCTGTCCCTCTTTCACCTCAAGGCGCATGGCTACAGGTTCCAGTTGCTGCATGCGTTGATCCAGCACGTCTGGTGTTACCCCCAAGTGTAATGACACGATGGCACAGACAATAGAATTGATCACAGAAGCCTCATCGATGAAAGGCAGCGAATACCAATCTTCCTTACCTTTATATATATAGGTGACGGTCGTCATGGTTTCTTTCTTCTCTACAAATTTCACGAAGAACGGTGCCTCTTTGTCCTTCATCGACCAATAAAGTCGTTCACCAGGATAGTCGTATTCAGTGATGACCTTGCTGATAATTTCATCGTCAGCAGGATAAATTAGGGTTTCAGCATCGTGGAAGAGGATAAGTTTTTCACGACATTTATCCTCGATGAGTCCGAAATTCTCCTGATGCGCGTCGCCAAGGTTGGTCAACACGGCAATGGTGGGTTGTATGATGTCACGCAAAGCATTCATCTCCCCTGGCTTACTAATTCCCGCTTCGAACACGCCAATCTGCGTTTGTTCGTTCATCAACCAAACCGATAGTGGCACACCAATCTGTGAATTGTAGCTACGAGGCGAACGAGTGACATAAAATTGCGGTGAAAGCAGCTGATACAACCACTCTTTCACCATTGTTTTTCCATTGGAACCTGTGATGCCTACGATGGGAATGTCAAACTCATCACGACGCCGTTCTGCAAGTCTTTGCAGGGCTTTGCGCGTGTCAACCACCTTGAGAAAGTTGGCTTCAGGATAAAGTTTGTCGTAACCAACTGGCACAGCCGAAACCACAAAGTTACGAACACCACGCTGATAGAGTTCCGGAATATAATGATGACCATTGTTACGATCGGTCACCAAAGCAAAAAATAAAGTTTCTTCGGGAAAACAGAGCGATCGACTGTCTGTCAAGATGAAGCCTATCTGTGCATTTTTCGTCCCATAACGCCGCGCACCTATCAGTGTGGTAACCTTTTCGATACTATAAGTCATACAAGTCAATATTTATCAATACAAAGGTAAACTTTTTCTGATGGATGCCAAAAAGAATACAAAGAAAATGGCTGATAATAGATTCAACCTCAAAATGCAACTACGTATGCTAATTAAATAAAAAGACCTCAAGTGGAGTTTGATTCACTCCACTGAATAGCTAAGAAGAATTTTTATAAGACAAAATTTGTTCATTCCATTGAAAACAACTACATTTGCAACTATCCATCAAATTGGGCAAACCAACAATGAGACAACTGAAAATCACAAAATCAATTACGAATCGGGAAAGTGCTGCTCTCGATAAGTATCTTCAAGAGATTGGACATGAAGACCTAATCTCCATAGAAGAAGAAATTGAATTGGCTCAACGCATCAAAAAAGGTGACCGAAAAGCATTAGAGAAGTTGACCAAAGCCAATTTGAGATTCGTGGTTTCAGTGGCAAAGCAGTACCAGAATCAAGGTTTAAGTCTGCCTGACTTGATCAATGAAGGTAACTTGGGGCTGATTAAGGCCGCGGAAAAATTTGACGAAACACGTGGGTTCAAATTTATTTCGTATGCCGTTTGGTGGATTAGACAAAGCATCTTGCAAGCCATAGCCGAACAAAGTAGAATCGTAAGGCTTCCTTTGAATCAAGTAGGTTCTGTCAACAAAATCAATCGGATTCTGAATAAATTCGAGCAAGAACACGAAAGAAGACCAAATGTTGATGAGATAGCTGACCAGATAGACCTGCCAGAAGACAAGATTGTAGAGGCTATGAAAGTCAATGGCAAGCACATCTCCGTTGACGCACCCATCATGGAAGGAGCGGATAGCAGTCTCTTAGACGTGCTCCCTAACACGGAATCACCCATGGCTGACAACGAGTTGGTGATGGAATCTTTGCGAGAAGAGGTAGCCAGTGCATTGAATGTCCTGAATGAACGTGAACGGAACATCATCGAATGCTTCTATGGCATCAACCAAAGAGAGATGACATTGGAAGAAATTGGGGATAAATTTGGGCTCACACGCGAACGCGTCAGACAAATCAAAGAGAAGGCTTTGCGCCGGCTCAGACAAAATACGAAGAGCAAACAGCTCAAAGCCTACTTAGGCAGATGAGTGTAAACAGGTAAAAAGATTATTTTTTTAGATGCTATTTCACCTATGGAAAAGCATCTTTACAGTTAAAAAAATGAAAGTTAGAAAACTCTTATTGATTATTTTCACCATTGTGATTTCAATGCATGTCAATGCCGCAAAAGAAGTAACAGGCACGCACATGTTTGGTTTTGCAGCATCGTTTAACGATTCTACCATCTACATCACGGAGATACAATATGTTGATTCCGCCTATATCGGCAAATCAAACTTCTTGTTCAGCAGAGAGAATTATTCCTATCAATTACAAAATTACCTACGTTCCATCGGTGCTGTAAACCCCACTTGCATCACAGCTTTTGCCAAAAATCAGAAGAAAATTGAAAAAAAATATCTTTCCATGCGAAAGAAATATGAGAAGAGTGGAAAGTATACCATCAAATATATTACAGCAACAAACTTCAGGTATCAGGGCATAATGCCTCAGGCTAGTGACTTGGAACAAGAAAAAGCGGCTAAAAGAAAAGCCAAAGAGGCTAAAAAAGCGGCAAAGATAGCTAAGAAACAAGCCAAAAGAAAACAAAAATTGGCAGAGAAAGGAATCATTGAAACGAACCATCCTGCGGCAGCTAAAGATACAAAACAATAGATTTTTACCTGAAGAATACCGGCTTTCATGGACTTGCAAACAAATTATTTCACCATAGCTGACCATCATCTCTGCATCAGTTTTCATCCATCACAGAAGAACAGTATGCATCTCATCCCTTCTTTTGAACCATTCAGAAGTGAAAAATTCGGAGAAGATGATGAGCTTTTTTTTGAGCTGACAGTAGATGACAACCTAAAACCCATCGCCAAAGACAAGCGCGAACTCATTAGGAAGTTCGAAACAGGGAATGGCGATACCACCGTGGATTTACTCGACAACGGCGGCTATCAGTATATTATTAAGAATGTAAAGGGTGCAGATTGCTGCATGCTACAAACCGACAAAGACTTCAAACACTGCAAGTGCGCACTCAATGGCAACTACAACATGCGCTGTTTTGGACTGAGTAACGCACTTATGTTGATCTTTGCTTTTGCAGGAAGCCGCAAAGAAACCCTCCTCATTCACGCTTCACTGGTTCGACAGGCAGGCTATGGATATGCCTTTATCGCCAAGAGTGGAACCGGAAAAAGTACACAAGTGAGCATGTGGCTGCGATACCTCGAAGGCTGCGACTTGATGAACGACGACAACCCCGTCATCAGAATAATCGATGGCAAGCCCTATATTTATGGCAGTCCGTGGAGCGGGAAGACGCCTTGTTATAGAAATGTGAAAGCCAAATTGGGCGCCATTACACAAATAGACCGTGCCAGTGCAAACAGCATTGAGCCACTTAAACCCGTCGAAGCCTTTGCCTCCATGCTCGTTTCATGCTCCATGATGAAATGGGACAAAGACATATTCAACCGCATCTGTGACACCGTCACCCACATTATCGAAACAACTGGCATCTACATTCTGCACTGCCTGCCTAACAAAGAGGCTGCCGAAGTTTGCCATAAGGCTATTGCAAAACAATAAAAAGGAGGATAACAAAAGAGAGTGGCCATGTCTTCAAATCCCAAAAACACGCATAGTCATCAACCTGCTGCTAAAGAGTTGCAGATTGAAAACCGTAAGTTTCTCCCTGAAGTTATCAAACTTTTGAACGAAGGACATACGGTAACTTTGCAATTGAGAGGCTTCAGCATGCGCCCTTTTCTTGAGGACAATCGTGACAAAGCACTCCTGGCCAAGGCCAAAGACATACAAGTGGGTGATGCGGTTTTAGCAGAAACAGCCCCGAAGCATTATGTTTTACACCGAATTATCAAGATTCAAGGAGAAACGGTCACACTAAGAGGAGACGGAAACTTAGGCATAGAGGTGTGTCATGTCAATGACGTACATGGGTATGCGATTGGCTTTTACCGCAAAGGCCGCACCAAACTCGATAAGACCAACGGCTTCAAATGGCGCACCTATTCGCACATTTGGATGGCTCTTTATCCCATCAGACGCTACCTGTTGGCTGCATACAGAAGAATATGGATTCCGCTGTTTGGCCCTATTTAATCAGAAACAATAATAAAATAATATGAAAGCAAAAACAGGATTTAATCTACGCAACGTGTGTGGTGAGCAAGTTATCGTTGCTGAAGGTAGAGAAAACATCGACTTCAGTAACATCATATCCATGAATGAAACCTCAGCTTACTTGTGGAATGCCATTCAGGGAAAGGATTTTACCGTTGACGACTTGGTAGAATTGCTTACGCAAGAGTATGATGTAGACGAACAGACGGCTCGCAAAGACGCACAAGCGTTAGCCAACCAATGGCTCGAAGCTGGAATTTGCGAATAGTTCATTCCCTCTCATCCATTAACCAACAACGCCATGGCGGTAAGACAAATGTCTACGTCATGGCGTTACTGATTACAAACGTTCAATAAACCGACTATCAGATAGGATTATTTCAGTTCGTCAATAAAGAAGTTTGCTATCTGCCGCATCAAGTGATTGCGAGTGTTACCACCATAAATACTATGATTGCGGTTGGTATAATAAATCTCTTTAAAGTCTTTGTCAGCCTGAACCAACGCCTCTGCATACTCAAAAGTGTTTTGCGGATGCACATTATCATCGGCCAAACCATGACAAATCAATAAGGCGCCATGCAGCTTCGTCGCCCGCTCTATCGGGTTAACGGCATATCCATCGGGATTTTCTTTGGGTGTTCGCATGTATCGCTCTGTATAAACCGTGTCATAAAACTTCCAATTGGTAGGAGGCGCTACGGCTACACCAGCCTTGAACACGCCACGCCCCTCGCTCATGCTCATCAAGGTGTTGAAGCCGCCATAGCTCCATCCCCAGATGCCAATGCGGTTCTTGTCCACATACGACTGCTTGCCAAGCCACAGAGCTGTTTCCACCTGATCTTTGGATTCTAATTCTCCTAACCGCTGATAAACCACTTTCTCGAACTCAGAACCTCTACCGCCAGTGCCTCTGCCATCAACACAAACGACAATAAAACCCTGTTGTGCCAGATAATAATCAAAAGCACCTCCCTGCCCCAAGGAACCCGCATTCCATGAGTTAATCACTTGTTGGTTGCCCGGACCACTATACTGAAAGAGGATAACCGGATATTGTTTAGAAGCATTGAATTGAGCGGGTTTCACCATCCATCCGTCCAACTTTACGCCTTCAGATGTGGTGAAAGAAAAAGTTTCCTTGGGTGTCCAACCGTAGTTCGTTATTTTTTTCCGCAATGACGCATTGTCAATCAGCGTGGACATCACCTTTCCTTTTTTGTCCCGAACGGTATATACATACGGATGATCGTAATCGCTCCATGTATTGATGAAGTATTGATAATCGCCAGAGAACTGCGCAACGTTCCAACCTTGTTGCTCCGTCAGTCGATCGGTCTTACCATTCTTGTGCGAAACATAAATCTGACGGTCGTGTGCATTCAGTGCGGCAGCTTGATAGTAAACATCACCGGTCTTTTCGTCGTAGCCATACCAAGCTGTAATGTCGTAGGAACCATCTCCGATGGTTCTAACCATCTGACCGTTCATGTTATACAAATACCCTTTCATGTACCCGTCCCGATCGCTAGGCAGCAAAATGCTGTTCTCGCTAATGATGACACCTTTCATGGCTTCTTCCTTGACATACTTCGGAACACGCTCCTTAATCAACAGCGTAGCCACGGTACTCGATGGGTTAACGGCATACAAATGCATTTCGTCCTGATGGCGATTCAAGGTGTAAACGATAATCTTGTTGGGATCAGTCGTTGGCTTGATGCGGGGAACATAGCCATCGGCATCCAACGGAACCTGCAACTGGCGGGTTTGATGGCTCTTTACATCATAGCTCCACACCGTCACCTTGGAGTTGTCCTGACCAGCCTTTGGATATTTATAAGTGTATAGTCCCGGGTAATCGGCATATTGATGCTGCTCGGGGTGCATGCCCTTGAAAAGTTGTAAGGCATAACTCTTCACGTTAGACTCGTCGTATTTAATCCAACAAATCATAGTTCCGTCGGCGTTGAAGCAGAATGAAAGATTATGCCCAAACTCTTCTTCATTCACCCAATCAGGCACTCCGTTGATGATTTCATTGAACTTACCGTCTTTGGTGACCTGACTTTCTGCATTGTCGTACAAGAGTTTAATCAGGTGGATGTTATTGTCGCGCACGAAAGCGATTTGCCTACTGTCTGCCGACCACACCGGAACCTGCTGCGGTCCTCCCTCTGAAAGGGGTTCCAACTTCGTACTGGCAATGGTGTATAAATAATATTGTGCCTTGAACGAACGGCGATAAATCCGTTCGGTCTTAGTCTGGATGAGCATTTTCGCACCGTCCGGCGACAGGATGTACCCGTCGAACGAATCGATTTTCGAACCCATCGTATGGTTCACGTCAAACAGTACGGCCGTTTGCTTCCCCGTCTTGAACGAATACCTGACAACACGTTTGCCGTCTTTGCTGATTCTTGCATACTGGTCGGTACCCGCTATGGGTTTAATTCCGCTCAAACGCTCTGCCGCAAAAGCACCATCTTGGATGGCCTTCAAGGTGATTCGTTCTGTTGAATGGATGTTTGAGGTTGCCATGAACAGTGTTATAATCCCTAAAATGATCTTTTTCATTCTGCTTGATTTCTTAATCCTAATGATTGCAAAGATAGGCAATTTTGCGTATTTTTGCAAGTGAATGAAACAATTATATCGTGACTTTGGCTCGTGGATACGCACGTATTTTGATGGTCCAGTGCAGAAGATTTCCGTTGACGCAGGCTTTACCTGTCCTAATCGGGACGGCAAACTGTCAACAGGTGGCTGCACTTACTGTGACAACCGAGCGTTCAATCCCTCCTATTGCGACCCCAGGAAGACCATACAAGAACAGTTGGAAGATGGGAAGGCATTCTTTTCACGCAAGTATCACGGCATGAAATACCTCGCTTACTTCCAAGCCTACACCAATACTTACGCCTCTGTCGAATCGCTCAAGCGCATGTATGAGGAGGCGTTGCTGGTGGAAGACGTCGTGGGCATCGTCATAGGAACCCGTCCCGACTGCATGAGCGACCAGCTGATGGACTATTTGGAACAACTGAACAAGCAGACTTTTCTCTTAATAGAATATGGTGTAGAGACGACCAACAACGACACGCTGCAGCGCATTCACCGAGGACACACCTTTGAATGCAGCAAAGCGGCAATCGAAAAGACGCACAATAGGGGTATTCTGACTGGCGCACACGTCATCATCGGACTGCCGGGCGAGTCGGCCGAAGACAGCATTGGGCAAGCTCCCATCATCTCGTCGCTGCCTATCGACGTGCTGAAAATTCACCAAATGCAGGTGATTCGGCATACGCAACTGGCAAAACAATACGCCGAAGCCCCATTCCACACCTACACGGTTGATCAATATCTTGACGTCATCATCCGCTACATAGAGCGTCTTCGAAATGATTTGGTACTCGAACGCTTTGTCAGCACATCACCAGCCGACAGGGTTGTTGCACCCAAATGGGGACTGAAGCCGTATGAATGGATGAATTTGTTGACCCAAAGAATGATTGAAAGGAACACATGGCAAGGAAGGTTATGGCGGCCCTTTGCAAATTTCACCATGGATGTTGAATGATGTTTGCAACTTTCTTCAATGCTGAATTTTCTTGACAAAACCCCGCTCATATTTCGCTTGTAAACAAACAAACGGTCCGCACGGCGCAAATAAGCGAAATATGGCGAACTTTACTATCTCATTGAAGCACAATTCATTGCGGAGCCATTACCTAATTTCCAGACCGTTCACTACGCTTTTACGGAACAAAAGCATTGCTTTAAGAGCCTAAAGTCATAGCTATTGTCCTTCAATGGCATGACACTTAGCACTTAAAAAGCTACATCTATCAGCATAAACTCCATGCTTTAGCACCACCGTTCGGTCTTTTTTTCCCAAAAAACGAGCATTCTTACTCCCTGTTGGCCTATTGATTTTTTCTATAAGGAGATTTTTCAAAAGCAGTTTTTTGGTTATTTTATTGGACAAATACAGAAAAATCAAAGAAAAGAGCAGCGTACAAACAATATATCATATATTTTGCTTATCTTCGTAACATCAATATTCATCACAGGTTCGGGCATAGACCCGAATGTTTAAAATAGTACAAATATGAAGATAGGAGACAAGGCGCCCGAGATATTGGGACGCGACCAAGACGGTAATGAACTGAAGTTGGATGATTTCAAAGGCAAGAAATTGGTGTTGTATTTCTACCCAAAGGACAACACGCCAGGATGTACCACCGAAGCTTGTAACCTGCGCGACAACTACGAACGCTTTTTAGCCCAAGGCTATGCCGTAGTGGGTGTTAGCGTGCAAGACGAGAAATCGCACAAGAAGTTCATTGAGAAGCACCAGCTACCCTTCCCGCTGATTGCTGACACGGAAAAGACACTCAACAATGCTTTTGGTGTTTGGGGCGAAAAAAGCATGTGTGGAAGAAAGTACATGGGAACCTTCCGCACCACCTTCATTATTGATGAGGAAGGAAAGATAGAGCGCATCATCACGCCGAAAGAAATCAAGGTAAAGGAACACGCCCAGCAGATACTCGGTTAATGCTGGATTAATTTGTGGTTTCATCAAGGCTGCAAAGGCTTGCAACACCAGCGGGCCACCTTCAACATCACGCCCATACAGGGTATCTCTTTCAAGAGAAAATACTTTTTGTTGCTGCGGACCAACCTGCCGCTCAAGCCTTTCAGTGGGCCATACTTAACATAAACGGGAGTGCCGGGCTTTAATTTTGCTTGCTCCTCGCTTAAGAATTTACGCATGGCAATCTCGGGATTGCACATGGCTTGGAACTCAAACATCTGCTTGGCCGGAATCTCATAATACTTACTGTCATCCTTGCTTTTGCGGATGACAGATGATTTGAAGGGTGCCTCCGTCAGCAATTGCCGTATGGTCTTTTCGGGTTTGCTTTTCTTGATGAATACCAAATTTCGAACGACAGGCCGCAGTTGTTGACGGATGTGATGGTCTTTGTCCTCAACGTCCACATATTCCATCGGTATGAAATACTGCAACTGCTGCTCAGTCAGATAATCCATCACCAACTGAGGCTTTGCCATGAACAGCCTCACGGCAAACCATGGCAACGTATCTTCTTCATGCTGCTGAGGCAAGATGGAAGCTGATGACGCATTTTCTGCTGGTTGACTATCTGACTTGCTATTCATAACTACGACCGTATTTCTTGGATAAATGTACGTAGTATCTCCACATCTTTCACACCAGGCGCTGTCTCGAAACAACGATTCAAGTTAACCCCGGCGAACAAAGGATGATTGAACTGCTTGATGCATTGCGCATCTTCAGGACCAATGCCGCCTCCTAACAAGAATGGCGTATGCCCCTCGTACTTCTCCAAGACTGACCAGTCGGGTTTCTTACCTTGGCATTTCTCTTCGTCGGCAGACGGAACGAAAAGAAACTGGTCGACCACTCCCTCAAACTCTTTACACTGTTCCAAATCTTGTTGGGATGATATGGACAAGGTCTTGATAATCTTGATATTCGGTTGGATATCAGGTTTGAGTGTACGAAGCAGGTTCTCTATCATCACCCTGCTTTCGTTTCCGTTCAATTGAACGTAATCAAGACTGTAATTGTAGACGCGCGTCACGATGGTCTGCGGCATGTCGTCAGCGAACACGCCTACCCGCTCAATGCGATCAGCAACAGACTGTGGCTCCTGCTTTTGCATTCCTTTGGCCAATCGTTCTTCACTATAATCGGGTATGATGCCTGCCATGCTGCTAATCATCTCCACATAACGAGGAGAATGGGGAATGAAGTTGAAGCCCATCATGTTGATGTCCAAGGCTGATACGGCGCGAATGTTGTCGGTATCACGCATACCGCACACTTTTATTTTCATTTTGTTCATTCAATGTTAAAATGATGTTGAACACGACAAATGTACGAATTTATTTCGACAAACATCTTGAAGTAGCTCATATATATTGGATTTGGACGTTATTATCCCGCGTCCTCAAGGCCTACAGAAGACGATAATAGGCCGGAACAAGAGTGAAATGAATCTAATTTGAGCCGCAAAAACAACTTCACCTTATTATATAAGAGGCTCATGATTAAACGCCGCACGAAAATATTGACACTATAATGTAATAAAGATATTGCTGGAACGTTATGATATTAACAAAGACATTATCAAAGATATAGCCTATGAAATACTTTACACCAGAAGAACTGAAACCCTCGGAGGTGACGCTGAACTTACTCAGACAGTTGGCTCGTACATACAGGGTAGTTGACATTGATAACAAGAAGACATCCTATTGTCTGAATTAATGCCCAAAAACGCAAATGAAGAACATTCTTATTTCTCCCTCCCTCCTATCGGCTGACTTTACAAATCTCAAGTCAGACGTCGAAATGATTAATCGCAGTGAGGCCGACTGGCTTCATATGGATGTCATGGATGGCGTGTTTGTGCCGAATATTTCATTTGGTTTCCCCGTCATCAGTGCCGTCTCGAAAATCTGTAAGAAGCCGCTCGACGTTCATTTGATGATTGTACAACCCGAGCGATACATCGAACAAACGGCCAAGGCTGGTGCCTATATCATGTCCGTTCAATACGAAGCGTGCACCCATCTGCACCGTACCATTCAGCAAATCCATGCGGCTGGCATGAAAGCCGGCGTGGTACTAAACCCTTCCACGCCCGTTCATCTGCTGGAAGACATCATCTGTGACGTTGACTTGGTATTGCTTATGAGCGTCAATCCTGGCTTTGGTGGACAAACATTCATCGAGAACACCATCAATAAGGTGAAACGTCTCCGCAAGCTCATGGATGAATGCGGATCTGAAGCACTTATTGAGGTTGATGGAGGTGTACAGGGTGAAACCGCTCCGCAACTTGTTCAAGCGGGAGCAGAAGTGCTGGTGAGTGGCAGCTATGTATTTAAATCAGAGGATCCAGAGAATACCATTAAACTGTTGAAGTCACTTTCTACAAGCCAAGAAAGTGAAGAAAGACCCTCGAGAACTTAACATAATCATGGAGCAAGAAGAAGACAAATTCGCATTCTTCTTGCTCAATTGGAGTGCATGAGCGGCCTAATTACATCATTCGTAATTCCATCTGATGCTCTTGAGCCATCTTCCTCAGATTGATGATGGCATATCGCATGCGCCCCAAAGCCGTATTGATACTTACATTTGTGGTGTCAGCAATCTCTTTAAACGACAGCTGCTGATAGAATCGCATGTACACTACTTCACGCTGAGCGGTGGGTAAAAGGTTCATCATCTTCTTGACGTCGCAGAGAATCTGTTCGTTAACGAACTTGCTCTCAATGTTCTCGTCCAACAATTCCTTACTGCCAAAGTTTGACAGGTCATTGTCTTCTGTAGCCTCAACAATCTTTTCAGACTTCTGTTCGCGATACATGTCCATGATGATATTATGGGCAATGCGCATGACCCATGCGCAGAACTTACCCGTAACGGTATACTTCCCCTGCTGTAACTTGGTGATGACCTTCACAAAGGTTTCTTGAAAGACATCGTCAGCCACATCCCTATCCCTTACAACAAACAGAATATAGGAAAATATCTTTGACTGATTGCGCGACAATAATAAATCAAAAGCGTGGTTATTACCATTGATATACGCCACTGCCAATTCCTCATCTGACAGCTCATTCAGCTTCCTCATTTTCTTAAAAATTTGATTCTAAGTAAATGTATATCTATAGGCAATGATATTTATTTGTTATTAAACGTTTCAAGATGTGCACAAAGTTAAACGAATTTAATGATTCCACCAAATTAAATAACCAAAATATACGCAAGAAACTTTACTTTTCTGAAAAGAATCAGTTGCCCTACTGTGTATATTCAACTATCGAGTATGGCTTATTGATTGCGCTTTTCTTTTGTATATGGCTTATTGCGAATGATGACATTCTCAAATCCCATGGATTTCATCAACTGGTAGAACTGGCGTGAGGCGTTGCGTTCTGCACTCTTGATGTTTGGTGTTGTCAAGCACCGGTCTATCATGGCTTGGTAGGCTCTCCGGTAAAGATCATCACGATCTTTAGCCTTCCACTCGCCTTTTTCAAAGAAAGACTTGGTGCGAGCCTCATCAATAAAGTTGTGATCCAACAGCTTGACGGGTGGTAACATAACGACGATAGAATCTCCCTTAGGCTCTATAAAATCTTCACCTGCATCTTGTAAATCAATCCCCAGTCGCAAAGTACCATAATAAATACGAACCAATTCGGCGTCACCGAAGAAGCCATGCCTAACGGTATCGATGATTTCTTCGTTGTTGATGGTCAAAAACTCCCATTGTCCAATGTCACGAATGCTTTGTATCTGTGTGGGGGTAATCTTGATTTTATCATCCTTTGACAGAGCAAGCCTATTGTCTTTATTGAGATACACCAATATGATGCCCACCAATAGCAAGATGATGATGATGGAAAAAACAACCTTCCCTGATGTCTTGGACAGACGGTTGAGCAAGTTGTGCGTTTTATTGTTATTTGTTTCCATGTTCAATCATTGTTTTGTCGAGAAGTGTCTTGATGTCTTCCAATGTGAATTGCTTTCGGAAAGAGATGGTGATGTCTTCCTCACGATACCCCATTTGCTCTATCATCGGTATCAACGTGCGGGCAGCACTTTCACGAGCCAGGTCGATAATGCCCAGTGAATTGATGTCATTGATGATGGCATTACGCCCTTGTTGACCGTAACTGGCGAGTTCTTCGTCAGAGAAGTTGCTGCGAGTGAGCGCTACATACTGTTTGATTTCTTCATGATTGATGCGAGTTGACGTGAGTGTCACCCGAGGATCTGGTAAGATAATCTCAATCTTTTGCCCCTTCTTTTGCACGTTCTCTTCGCTGAAATTACTAAAATCAACATAAGCTTTCAGTGTGGCATCCATCGGAATGGCAATCTTCCGCCTGCCCAACGGAAGGTTGACACTAAAATCTTTCTTCATGAAAGAACCGTTGAGCTTCAGCTGGTCGTCATGTGTAACAATCTTGTGAACATGTACTTCAGTGGTATACAGTTTAGAACACTTTTGTATCTGCATCACCATGGTTGGAATCGTGTCCATAGGAGCGATTCCCTCTTCTGTTTTTTTGTGCGAACAGGAGCAAAATGCAATGATGCAACTGAGGATAAATAGGTATGATCGCATGTCTGTCTTGTGCGTGTTACGATACTGAAAACGCTAAAAGCTACATGTTGAAGCAAGGGCATTTTCGTATTGTTGAGTAATTTATGTTTTACAAAGGTAGAAAAATAAATTGGTAATATCATGAAATGTGTCAAATTTATATTCTTCATTTTACATCTGGTTGCGTACTACAAAAATATGATGTAACTTTGCACACTCAAACAGATTCCATTATTCTACAATGGTCTGTGAGCAACTATTATATCATCGTAAATGAACATTCATCATCCTGTTTCACGTCAATTCATTGTATGCGTGACGCTGTTCTTGCTGCTATCGAAAGCTGTTTTTTCAGCTGTGACTGACACTACGGCGTTAACACCATCCCCCATCCTCACACCTGTTACTAATTTCAATGCGAAGAAGGCATTGAAACAGGATTTTACTTACATGGGATTGGGATTCATCGCCTCGGGATTTGTCGTGAAATCTCGCAAAGAAGACTTTCGGTCTCTCCGACATTATTTTCAACCAACGTTCAAGACCACTTGGGATAACTACGCACAATACAGCCCTCTGCTAACAACGTGGGTTCTGAACACGGCTGGCGTTCAAGGACGAAGTTCACTTCAACGTCTTGCGGTAAGCAACGCCATGTCGTTTGTCATGATGGCAGGAATAGTCAACACCATGAAACACACCACAAAAGAGCTTCGTCCAGATGGCACTAAACGCAACTCTTTCCCTTCGGGGCACACGGCTACAGCGTTTGTTGCTGCAACCATCTTGCACAAAGAGTATGGACTTACGCGTAGCCCATGGTACAGCATAGCTGGGTATTCAGTTGCTACAGCAACGGGCATTTGCCGCATTTTGAACAACAGGCATTGGGTAAACGACGTGTTGGTTGGAGCGGGAATAGGCATTTTAGCCACAGACATTGGCTATGCCCTGGGTGACCTGATATTCAAGGATAAAGGCCTGAGGAGAAGCAATCTGGAAGATATTACGCCCAACATCTCAAACCGACCCTCATTTTTTGCCATCAACATAGACATGGCAGCCAGGATGCAACGCTTCAAAGCACCAGAAGTATACGACAACTATGATGAGAACATGCAACCTTATGCTCCTGGCAGCACGCAAGGCTCGAGCCATCCTTTAGGCTTGAAACTGAACTTGGGTGCCAGCATAGGCGTAGCGGTTGAGAGTGCTTATTTCTTGAATGATTACATCGGAATAGGCGGAAGACTTCGCGTAACGACCATGCCTGTTACTGCTACCATTGATTTGTCGCATGGGTTCAAATATAATATGTACGCACATGGCCTGCAAAATGATTTAAAAGAGAGATTCGTGAACTTCGTAGGACTGGAATCCAATCATGTGGGCATGTTCGATTTCAGTGCGGGTGCCTATTTCTCTTATCCCCTTACCAGCCGATTGCGCTTAGGCAGCAAGGTGCTGATTGGTAGAAGACACACGACCGACTATGACATCGATGCCATCGCCGATGTGGATGTTGAGGGTCTGCGCAATGCCCTTACTCCAATTTCCGCAAATGACAAACAATATTTTAAGAGCCTAGATGAAAAGGGAGAGCTGACAAGATGGTTGGATGACCTGGGCGATGGACGAGGCATCCATGATGGTAACTTTTTAACGATTAAGTCGAACAAAACGCCCCTATACAGCACGGGGCTCTCCTTGACGTGGGCCTACAAGCATGGCATGTCGTTCAAGACAAATCTTAATTATGACTACGCTGAACCTGAATACACGTATGAACTGAGGAACCGTGTTCAAGAATCACAGGATGGCACACGGACTTATCTTACTGACACCTTTAAACGTCGGACTCCCATGCACCAACCCAGTTTTTCATTCGGTATGGCATTTAATTTTTAAATCAGCCACCAGTCGGCCGAACATGATGAATCGCTCCCCTGTCATGCAATAGCAATCAAAACGCTATGAGCGATTCTTGGTACAACTGGATGGACTAATCCATTGAGAACCCCATCTAAATGCCACCTTTCTATCAAAAGATATGCTCGTTGGTCCTACCCAAATCATGACTGCCAACGTTACTGAATTTTCTTGACAACGTATGCGTTCATATTTCGCATATTTGCAAACAAACATACCGCGTGTAGCTAATACGGCAAGCATGAGCATTCTTTGTATATACTTCATACACAACAGTTTGCGAGTCTTTCTTATGTTTTATCTACCTATCAATATCTCTTTTGCTGGCAAAAGCATTGAGTTAAGCATGGAATTAACATGCTTTTGGCGAGCAATAAGCTACAACTTGCCCACCGAAATGATGCATATTCAGCGAAAAACACATTGACATTGCAGCAAAAACACAATTCTAAAGCGTCGTTGACGTCCTGTGTGCATCCTCCATGCCTAGTATTTTCTTCTAGATTGCACATTCTGAAGGGCCATTTCGAGGGCTAAATATGAGCAAAAAAATCAACAAATGCTCACTCTGTTCTTTTGCGCTGGTTCAGTACATCACATCCCGATAAATGAACAACCCATATTTCGCCATTCTAAACTTTCTGGTTTTCAAAGTGGGAAAATATGTAAGAAATATTTGCAAACTTAAAATTATTCACTACATTTGCGACAAATCTACTAACTTAAAACACATTAAAACCATGAACATTCCAATTGTTTTCTGGCTTGTACCAGTTGCATCAATTATTGCACTGGCTATGGCCTGGTATTTTTTTAGTAACATGATGAAGGCCGATGAAGGTACCCCACGCATGCGTGAAATTGCTCTACACGTTCGTAAAGGAGCCATGGCCTATCTTAAACAACAATACAAAGTTGTTGGTTATGTCTTTATCGCATTAGCGCTGTTATTTGCATTCATGGCGTACGTGCTGAAAGTTCAGAACCCATGGGTCCCCTTTGCATTCCTTACTGGCGGATTCTTTAGCGGACTCTGTGGATTCTTTGGCATGAAAACCGCCACTTATGCCTCTGGCAGAACGGCTAACGCAGCACGAAAGAGCTTGAACCAAGGTTTACAGATTGCGTTTCGCTCGGGCGCTGTGATGGGACTTGTGGTGGTAGGCCTTGGACTATTGGACATTGCCATCTGGTTTATGATACTTTCTCTGTTCTACACAGGCGACCACATGGCTCTCATCACCATCACCACAACCATGCTTACCTTTGGTATGGGTGCCTCAACCCAAGCACTGTTTGCACGTGTTGGTGGAGGTATCTATACCAAGGCAGCCGACGTTGGAGCCGATTTGGTGGGCAAGGTAGAACAAGATATTCCTGAAGACGACCCCCGCAACCCCGCAACCATTGCCGACAATGTGGGCGATAACGTAGGAGATGTGGCTGGTATGGGTGCTGACTTGTATGAAAGCTACTGCGGAAGCATTCTTTCAACGGCTGCACTGGGTGCCACAGCCTTTGCGGCAAGCGGCGAGATGCAAATGAAAGCAGTAGTAGCACCCATGATTATTGCTGCCGTGGGTATATTCTTAAGTTTGGCTGGTATCTTCATGGTGCGTACGAAGGAAGAGGCAACCATGAAGGATTTGCTGAAATCATTGAGCCTTGGTACCAACTTTTCGGCCGTGCTGATTGCCATCGCAACGTTCGTCATCCTCTATCTTTTAGGAATTAACAATTGGTTAGGCATTAGCTTCTCGGTTATATCGGGTCTTGCTGCAGGTGTAATCATCGGCCAAGCCACCGAATATTACACCTCACACAGCTACAAGCCCACCAAAGAGATTGCAGCTGCTTCGCAAACGGGTGCGGCTACCGTGATCATCAAGGGCATTGGAACAGGAATGATAAGCACTTGCATTCCGGTGGTAACCATCTCCGCAGCCATCCTGATGAGTTATCTCTGTGCCAACGGATTTGATATGAGTATGAGTGCCGAATCCATCAGTCATGGACTGTATGGTATTGGCATTGCGGCAGTAGGCATGCTTTCCACCTTGGGCATCACCTTGGCTACAGATGCCTATGGCCCCATTGCTGACAATGCGGGGGGTAACGCAGAAATGAGTGAACTGGGCGAAGAGGTGAGAGAACGCACCGATGCACTCGACGCATTGGGTAACACCACGGCGGCTACAGGTAAGGGCTTTGCCATTGGCTCAGCCGCTTTAACCGCGCTGGCGCTTTTGGCATCCTATATAGAAGAGGTGAAAATAGCCATGATCAGAATGGTAGACGAAGGTCATCAATTTGTAAATGCCGCCGGAACCATATTTACACCAAACACGGCAACCATGTCAGATTTCATGGGCTTCTTCCAAGTGAACCTGATGAATCCGCGCGTTTTGGTTGGTGCCTTCATAGGTGCCATGGCTGCTTACTTGTTCTGCGGACTCACCATGGGGGCTGTAGGTAGAGCGGCAGGTGCGATGGTGGATGAGGTTCGTCGACAGTTCCGAGAAATCAAAGGTATTTTAGAGGGCAAAGCTACTCCCGACTATAGCAGGTGTGTGGAGATTAGTACCAAGTCGGCACAACGCGAGATGCTGTTACCATCCATTCTGGCTATAGCCATTCCTATCGTTGTTGGCATCGTATTAGGTGTCGCAGGCGTGTTAGGTTTGTTAGTAGGCGGATTGTCTGCAGGCTTTACGCTGGCCATATTCATGGCAAACGCAGGTGGCGCATGGGATAATGCCAAGAAGATGGTAGAAGAAGGTAACTTCGGTGGCAAGGGCTCTGCGTGTCACAAGGCTACTGTCGTTGGCGACACCGTAGGTGATCCTTTCAAAGATACCAGCGGGCCGAGCTTAAATATTCTGATTAAGTTGATGTCTATGGTCAGCATCGTGATGGCTGGACTTACAGCAGCTTTGATCTAAACACATAAGACATCAATGCTTGGAAATCACCCCAAGAAACTCAACCAATGTTGTAAAATTGGATGAGTTTCTTGGGGTGATTCTTGTTTGCAAAGAATATTTCATTATCTTTGCAATAGAAATAATGACAACGATAATGACAGAACACAACCCTAATGAATCTACACCGAGAGAAGGAGCTCATGGACATTATTCTCATTCTCAACACCATCACCATCGAAGCCCCCACGAGTCATCAAAGTTTAAGAACAACAATCGTTTTTCTAAGAAACGAAGAAAAATGATTAGTAACGTTCTGTTCATTTCCTTATCCATCATTGCAGCACTCATCATAATTGCTGTCATTTGGTTGTACACCGTTGAATAATGCTACACGAATCATATTGAATGATGTAGAATAGGAATCTATTCACCAAGATAAAAAGGCGTTTCGAACATCATACTTCGAAACGCCTTTTCATTTAATGGTGTTATTTGACTAACAAACTTTCTCTAATCGCTTCATTACAGAGAACATGAACAAAGCAGAGAGCAAGCAGACTCCAATGAATACAGACCAAACAGCCCATACTGGTAAGTCACCCCAAAGGTATCCACCTACGCTCACCAGCAAGTTACCAATGGCGGTAGCGGCAAACCATCCACCCATCATGGCTCCCTTGAGCTTGGGAGGTGCAACCTTGCTTACAAAGCTGATACCCATTGGACTTAACAGCAATTCACCAAACGTCAGCACGAGATAAGTACTAATCAACCAGTTGGCAGATGCGTAACTGGCTGTTCCTGCCTCGGCAGCTAACGCCTGTTCATTAGGAGTAAGCAAGCCTTGTGAGCCAACAATCATGATGGTATAGGCAAATGCCGCAATCACCATACCATAGGCTATCTTGCGTGGAGCCGAAGGTTCTTTACCCTTGGCTGCCAACGAACCAAAGATAGCCATGCTGACTGGTGTCAACGCTACAACATAGAATGGATTGAATTGTTGGAAAATAGGCGCACTCACATCAATAGCTCCCTCTACTTGTGTGTACTTATAAATCAACACAGCGATTGCTGCCACGATGACGGCTAAAGAGATTCCCTTAGCTTTCTGTGTTTTTGACTGGAAGAATGAAAATCCTGCATAAACGATAAAGACAATCATCACAAGGTTCACCACATCGAAAGCCATGCTCTGAACGCCAGAAGAAGTCTTTTGAGTAAACTCATTGGCAAAGTAAGTCAGCGTGAGTCCGTTCTGGTGGAATGACATCCAGAAGAAAATAACCACTGCAAACACTAACAATAGTGCCACTACCCTATCCCTTACATCTTTTTTGCTCAACTCTTCGGTCTCGATAGCTTTACCATCGTCTGTCTTAGCTGCCGTGCCGTTTCCTTCCACATGACGGAAAGTTGAACGGAAACCATAATATATAGCCATAGAAATAATTAAGGATACACATGCTACAGCGAAGGAGAAATGATAAGCATCGTTCTCGGCATAACCAACAGACTCGGCCCACTCCTTAATGCGTACGGCTGCCGTTGGTGCGAACAAAGCACCAATATTGATAGCCATATAGAAGATGGAGAAAGCTGAATCGCGCTTGTCGGCATACTTCGGATCATCGTAAAGATTACCTACCATTACTTGCAAGTTGCCTTTGAACAAGCCTGTACCAAAGCTGATGAACAGCAAAGCCAGTAACATTACTAAGAGCGCAAACGTCTCACCGCCCAATGGTATGGATAAGAACAGGTAACCCAGGAACATCACCACAATGCCAATGGTGACCATCTTGCCAAAACCGAACTTGTCGGCAAGCACACCACCCACCAGTGGAAGGAAGTAAACCAGTCCAAGGAACACACTGTAAATCATACCAGCCGTACCAGGATCTAATCCAAAGTTAGCTCTTAAAAACAATACAAACACGGCAATCATGGTGTAATAACCAAATCGTTCGCCGGTGTTGGCCAGTGCCAAAGCAAAAAGGCCTTTAGGTTGATTTTCAAACATAGATTTATTTTTTTTAATTGGTTTTAGTTATGTCAAAAAGATAAGACAGCTTTACTACGATATTAGACAAGTTAGACTTGGCAAAATAATCTCTCTTGGTATCACCATAGATATTTGCCAAACCATAATAATAGCGTGCATCAAGCAAAAGATGCCCCAGCTTAGGCAACGAATACTCCACTCCGATGCCCGCTACAATTCCATAATCAAACTTGTGTTCCACAGGCATGCTATATTGTGTTGTCTCTTTATTGGCTCTGTCATTCAAGTTTGCATGGTCAAAGTCAAAGTTTGCGCTAGTATTTTCATTCAGCATATAACCGAACTGGGGACCAGCTTGAAAGAAAAATTGAAAGCCTCTACCCTCTTTTCCCCATGCCAAATGGGCGAAAACGGGTACTTGTATATAATTGATGGTTCTGCTATATTCTTCTTCGAGTCCCGTTTCACCGTTCACAACTGGTTGATCTTTCAAGTCAACGATGTTTTCTTTCCATCCACCCTGTGTATAGTTCACCTCGGCATAAATAGAGCAAATGGTCTTGAAGTACTTCTCTGATGTATAACGCAACGTGAGTCCTCCTGTCATGCCCCCATGCAAGCCTTGCGTAACTTTGGGTACAAAGCCGACATTACTGAGGACATAGCCGCCATTAACGCCCACAGCAAACTCGTTACGATAGTTCCCTACTTGGGCAAAAAGCCACAAAGGAAACAACATGAACAGTAGAGAAAATACCGACTTTTTCATTTAAAAATCTTTCAAAAGCGATTCTTTAATAAGTGATACTCTCGATGGTTCGGTTGTTCTTATAATGAATCAACATGAAATTGGCATTCTGTCTGCCACCGTTAGCGACCTGCCTGAAATGTAATGGAGTTTGCAATGGCGTATGCATATTTTCCGCTTTGCTTCCTGAGAAGTTCATGCCATACCGATGAAGTCCTTGACAAAAATAACTTGCTTGGTCGTAACCAGTTAGTGCAAATCGTGGAAGAGCGCCTTGCATCTCTTCCTTAAACCACTGACGATACTTATATTCAATCCGCTTGGTTTGAGGAGAGAGGGCGTTGTAATAAGCAACTGTCGGTATATAAGTTTCGTACTTGCAGAAGTAATCGAAGTACACTTTCGTATACATCAGCCACTCTGTGTAACCAAACAACGACACAGACAGTGCGGGATTGGCTGCCTTCAGCCCATCAATCTTTGCCAAAGCCACGTTCAATTCTGGTGAACGCCCGGTGTTCAGAATGACAACATTAGGCTTTGATAAGCTGAACGACTTTGCAAAAGCTTCCTCGCTGGACTTCAAGTTGGTGATGTTATACTTGATGCCTTTGTCTTCCAACTGCTTTCTCAACGGAAAAGTGAAGATGCCTTTTGTACTTGTAGCATCATTGCAGTCAATGAATACTGGATGATGGTTAGGAAAACGATCCAGGTAAGCACGTATGGCATCTTGTGCTTGACTGTCTGCCGACTGGTATATTTGGAATATCTGAGGGTTGTTGGACACCTCACCACCTTCAATAGAAAACGGTATCACCATTTTAATTCCAAACTTCTTGCAAAAATCTCCCAGATGTTTTACTTGCTTGGTGTATAACGGACCGAAAATGATGTCACAACTTTTGGCATTCGGATCCAACAACGTTTGGCGGATGTCAACATCTATCGGAACATTCCAAGCATGAATATCGGTCGAAATGCCCTTTGCCTTTAAATCATCACATGCCAGCAACAAACCACGATAATACTCCACCATTCTCCTGCCATCACCATCAACATCGTGCAAAGGCAGCATCACACCGATGCGAATGGCACGCTTGGTAATGTCCATATTGCTAACCGATTGAGGTTTGGCAGATGCTTTTGTCGCAGGTGTTTGTGTCTTGACCGACCTTGTTGTCGCAGCAGTCTGATTCTTAACAAATGGTATGAAAACGGTATCCCCTTTCTTTAACTCATATCCTTCTTTTTTCATTTCAGGATTGGCATCCATCAAATCAGGAACGGAAATACCATATTTTCGAGCAATGCCGAATACGGTATCTTTCTTTTTGGCTTCATATATGTCACGCCATTGGTTAACTTGCGCAATGGATTCAATGCTGAAAAGCATTAAAACTGCAAGTAATATATTTTTAAATATAGATTTCATGTTCATCGTTTTCATCCTTATTTAACTGCAAAAATACAAAAAAATATTCAACACCTCACTATTAGTCATGAATCTTTTACTATCTTTGTCTTCGGATTGCACCATTCTCATTGTTCAAAACGAATCAAAAATGAAAATTAAGACAGCCTTATTCATTCTCATGCTGCTAACCTCTTTGCACATCATGGCACAAGAGACACCCACGATAAGTCCATCTGCCATCTTCACAACAGTAGATGGCGAAACGAGTGAGGCGGTCACTGAATTTAGTGGTTCAGCACCTTTAAAGGCCAAATTTTCTGCAAATGTAGCGAACCAAGGCGACTGGAACGCTTATTACGAATGGCGGTTTACCCTTGAAGGTGAAGAGAAACCATATCTCATACGCTACGAACAAGATACCGAAGTGACTTTCACCAAGGCGGGTTCGCATCGAGTAGTGCTCTACGCCATCTTCACTCATGGCACTGACTCAGTGAAGTATACGGAGGAATATTGGGCTGAAGCATCACCGATAACTGTTGCTATTTCAGAAAGTAAGCTGGAAATGCCTAATGCTTTTTCTCCTAATGGTGATGGCATCAATGACATCTATAAAGCCAAAGACGGTTGGCAAAGTCTGACAGAGTTCAAGGCATACATTTTCAACCGGTGGGGACAAAAGTTGTTCGAGTGGACAAATCCAGCCGATGGTTGGGATGGAAAGTTCCAAGGCAAAGACGTGAAGCAAGGCGTTTACTTCTGCTTAGTCAAAGCAAAGGGTGCCGATGGAAGAACCTTCAACATCAAAACAGATGTCAATTTATTGAGAGGATACAATGAAGATGGTGGCACCAAGATGGGTAAATAAAACAATTTAGGAAGCAACAGGATACAAATGACTCGCGAAGACGAAAAGATTAATATATGGGGGGCACGCGTACACAATCTTAAGAACATCGATGTAGAGATTCCACGTAATGCGCTCACCGTTATTACAGGCTTATCAGGTTCAGGAAAATCATCCTTGGCATTCGACACTATTTTTGCCGAAGGCCAACGAAGGTATATCGAAACGTTCTCGGCATACGCCAGAAACTTCCTCGGTAACCTGGAAAGACCCGATGTAGATAAAATCACAGGACTGTCTCCAGTTATCAGCATCGAGCAGAAAACCACCAACAAAAATCCCCGCTCTACCGTTGGTACAACCACCGAAATATACGACTACCTGCGCCTTCTCTATGCCCGGGCCGGTACGGCATACAGCTATCTGTCGGGGGAAAAAATGATAAAATACACCGAAGAGAAGGTTATTGAGATGATTCTCAACGATTATGCCGACAAGCGCATCTACATTTTGTCTCCCTTGGTCAGGCAAAGAAAAGGTCACTATCGCGAACTTTTCGAGAGTATGCGGCGCAAAGGCTATCTCTACATGCGGGTAGATGGAGAAATCAAGGAGATTGTTCGCGGCATGAAGGTTGACCGATATAAGAACCACAACATTGAGGTGGTGATCGACAAGTTGCAGGTGCGTGGCAAAGATGATGAGCGACTGAAGAAAACTGTACAGATAGCCATGAGGCAAGGCGACGGTGTCATCATGATTATGGATAAAGAAACGGGCGAGATACGCAACTTCTCCAAACGCCTGATGGACCCCGTCAGCGGTATTTCATACGGCGAACCAGCGCCCAACATCTTCTCTTTCAACTCGCCAGAGGGTGCCTGTCAGCGTTGCAAAGGTTTGGGCTATGTCAACGAGATTGACCTTTCAAAAGTCATTCCGAATGACAAACTTAGCATACATGATGGTGCCATCGTCCCATTGGGTAAATACAAGAACCAGATGATATTCTGGCAAATCGATGCCATCTTGCACAAATACGACCTGACACTCAAAACTCCATTCAAAGACATACCGCAGGATGTAGTTGACGAAATACTTTACGGAAGCCTTGAAAACATCAAGATTTCCAAAGATTTAGTTCGTACCAGCAGTGACTATTTTGTGACTTTTGAAGGCATCATCAAATACCTGCGTACGGTCATGGAGAATGATGATTCGACAGCCGGACAAAAATGGGCTGACCAGTTTCTTGCCACGACCACTTGCCCCGAATGCAACGGGATGAGGCTCAAGCGAGAATCGTTGTCGTACAAGATATGGGACCACAACATTTCAGAGATTGCCAACCTCGACATCACTGAACTGAAAGAGTGGCTCGACCATGTAGAGGAGCATCTGGACAAACAGCAAAGAGCTATTGCTACAGAGATAGTGAAGGAATTGAGAGCACGCGTGAGCTTCTTACTGGAAGTTGGTCTCGACTATCTTTCACTCAACCGCGCGTCTGCCTCTTTGTCCGGAGGCGAGAGCCAGCGCATCAGACTGGCCACTCAAATTGGCTCACAACTGGTCAATGTGCTGTATATTCTCGACGAACCCAGCATTGGTTTGCACCAAAGAGATAACGAACGGCTCATCCACTCACTGAAAGAGTTGCGCGACATGGGCAACTCTGTCATTGTCGTGGAACACGATAAAGACATGATGTTGGCTGCCGACTACATTATAGACATTGGCCCAAAGGCTGGACGCAAAGGGGGTGAGGTGGTTTTTCAAGGCACTCCGCAGCAAATGCTCCAGCAACATACCATTACGGCCGATTATCTAAATGGCAAGCGAGCTATTGAGATACCAGCGAAACGACGTGAGGGCAACGGCAAAAGCATTTGGATAAGAGGGGCAAAAGGTAACAACTTGAAGGATATTGACGTGGAGTTTCCGCTTGGAAAACTCATTGTCGTGACGGGCGTGTCTGGCTCTGGCAAGTCTACCCTCATCAACGAAACGCTGCAGCCCATACTGTCGAAGCATTTTTATCGCTCGCTGAAAAAGCCAATGCGGTACGATTCGATAGAAGGCATCGACCATATAGATAAGGTGGTGGATGTAGATCAAAGTCCGTTAGGGCGAACTCCACGCAGCAACCCAGCCACCTATACGGGCGTGTTCAGCGACATTCGGTCGCTGTTCGTCAACCTACCCGAAGCTAAAATACGGGGTTACAAGCCTGGGCGCTTCTCGTTTAACGTGAAAGATGGACGATGTGAGGCCTGCGGTGGCAATGGTTACAAGACGATAGAAATGAATTTTCTGCCCGATGTGATGGTGCCGTGCGAGGTTTGCCATGGCAAACGCTACAACCGCGAGACACTTGAAGTGAGATATAAAGGCAAAAGTATTGCCGACGTGCTGGACATGACCATCAATCAGGCGGTTGAATTTTTCGAGGCCGTGCCTAACATTCTGCACAAAATCAAAACCATTCAGGATGTTGGCTTAGGCTACATTAAACTGGGACAGCCCTCCACTACCCTTTCGGGTGGTGAGAGTCAGCGGGTAAAATTGGCTACCGAATTATCCAAACGTGACACAGGAAAAACGCTGTACATCCTTGACGAGCCAACAACGGGACTGCACTTCGAGGACATCCGCATCTTGATGGACGTGCTTCAACAATTGGTTGATCGTGGTAACACAGTTATAATCATCGAACACAACCTGGATGTCATCAAGTTGGCCGATTACATCATTGACATGGGACCAGAGGGTGGACGTGGCGGCGGCATGGTTTTAACCACGGGCACGCCCGAAGAAGTGGCCAAAAGCAGTAAGGGATACACCCCAAAATTCTTAAAACAAGAACTTAAAGGCTAACTCCCTTTCCGATAGAGCCAGCCTTATTTTGTAGAAGCAGGAACGTTCCTGCTTCTTTATTTTTTACACTTAAATGTCACAAATATTTAGGAGATTCACCGTATTGATTGGCCTCTAAATCTGAATCTTGGCAGCACCAAACAATCAATAAGATACTTCCAATCAACGGAATGATTCCCCAAAGAATATTCCAACCGCTCTTGTTAATGTCATGCAAGCGACGAACTGTAACAGCTAAATTGGGTAAGAACAATACGAGTGCCGCAATACAATAAATCGCTCCGTAAAAGGCGTACTCAAAGGTGATGCCAAAAAGGTTATCCAATACAGCTGCTGCAATTAAAACCAAACAGTAAAACAGCACGAACCACCAATACTCTGACCGGCGCGCACGCCCCTTAAAGGTTGCATACTTGTTAAAAACTTGACGAACGGCATCGGAAAACGACAGCTTGGGCGATGCCTCACGAATAGAATTTTGTTCCATAATTTTATTTTTTAATTGGTACAATCTCATTATACCTTGGTTATTAAGATGTTTAAAGAACAACAGAAGTTTAAAACTTTACTTTTATTAAAAGTGCTTTGCAATATAGCTATACACGCATTCTCTTAGGACAAAGTTAGCTATAAATATTCAATATAACAACTCTTTAACACAAAATTTTTAAAGAAAAAAAACTTCAATTAGCTGGAGTAAATACATGTAAATTCTGATAGTGTACTATTCGTAATCAAGACCACATAAGCACCATCTACAACCTTCATATTGTTGTCTTTTCAATAGCCATGAGTTTGGTCTTCAATCTCAATGACTTTAACGCCCAATCTATATGACTTTGGATGCCAATTAGCATGAGTTTACCTGGGGTAGAATACTGCCTGTTATTAATGGTGTTCACGCAACGAAAAAAGTCCCTATCCTATGGTACTACAAATACCAAAGGTTAGGGACTTCATTTATGTATAAAATCGTAAAACTACGAAATGGCTACCGAAGCCGCATGTATCCAGTCGAATACCATGTAGCACACGCCAAACAACACTACACCGGCTGTGCATACAGCCAATGCCAACTTGGTATTGGTGTGGCTCTTGAACGTGGGCAACGGATTTTCACTTTTCTTGATGTACATCGCCTTCACAATCAAGAGGTAGTAATACAAGGAGATGACCGTATTGATTAACGCAATGAACAACACAATGTACGCCCATGCCCCTACTGAAGTACTTAAATCGGCATCCTGCACGGCCGCCATAAAGATAAAGAACTTAGAGAACATTCCCGCAAACGGTGGAATACCACCCAACGAGAACAGTGCCAAGGTCATGAGGAACGCCAGCTTGGGGTTAGTTTGGTAAAAACCATTGTAACTGTCCATCATCACTGTACCGTTGTTATGTTCCTCTACCGCACTGATAATGGTAAACACTGCCATGTTAGCTACCACGTAAATCAGCACATAGAAGCTCAATGCAGTGACGCTCAACGCCGAGTTACCAACAATCGCCAAGACAATATAACCTGCCTGAGAGATAGAACTGAACGCCATAAAGCGTTTCAGGTTGGTTTGACGAATGGCAAACAAGTTGGCTACCGTGATTGACAACACAATAACGATGTACAACAAATATTGCCAATAGAGGACCATAGGGGCAAATACTTTCATCAAGATAGTGCAAAGGGCAAAAGCTGCTGCCCCTTTACTCACTACCGAGAGATAGCCCGTAACGGTGGTTGGCGCACCTTGGTACGAGTCGGCTGTCCAGAAATGGAAAGGCACCAAGCTAATCTTAAAGCCCAATCCGCTGAAAAAGAACACCATGCCAAGAATGGTAAACGGTGTGGCTGTGAGCTGTGTGGCAATGTCTTCAAAGTAAAGCGTGCCTACCGCACCATAGATAAAGCTGATACCGTAGAGCATCACCCCGCTTGAGAAGGTGGCTGTCAATATGAACTTGGCTCCTGCTTCGGCTGAGTCGTGACGATATTTGTCAAACGCAACCAAGCAAGCCATAGGTACGCTCGCCATTTCCAAGCCCAAGAAAAAGAGCAAGAAGTGGTTGGCACTTACCATCATGTTCATTCCCAACAGCGTTGCTATCACCAATAAGTAAAACTCTCCCTCCTTAAAAGCGGTATCGGGACGTGACAACCATTCTTTGGACTGAATGAGAACGATGAGCGTTCCAAAAGCTAAAATAGTCTTGATCACCCCTATGGCAGGCGTAGCGATGTACATTCCCCCAAAAACTGTGTGCGTCTCTATAGGGAACAGATTGATGAGGATGTGCGCAAACATAAGCAGACAAATCATGGGATTGAACCATGAGCGACGCTTGTCGGTGGGCGCAAGCGTCCTAATCTTCTGCGATGTGGCAAAGTCGGCAACAAACGTAACCAGGAAAAGCACCACTAAGGTGACCTCTGGCATCATATATAGGAATTGACTGTAATTCATCTTCTTCTAAACTTTAGTGTATTATATTGAGTAGGATAGGTCCTACGGCATCATTGATGACATTGCTTGCCCACAGAGGTGCGATACCTAAGCCAGCTACACAGAATATCAAACACATCACAGCCACACGCTCGTCCCATGTAGCATCAGTGAGTTGCTCAAAATGAGGATTGGCTACCTTCTGATAAAGTATCTTTCCAACAACACGCAAGATATAAACTGCGGTGACAACAATGGAGGTACAAGCGATAATAGTAGCGGTGCGGTGGAAGGTGTCGTTATTGGCAAATGAGCCTACAAAGATAGTCATCTCAGCTACGAAGCCCGAGAAACCGGGTAATCCCAAGTTCGCCAAACCTGCTATTACATAACCTACGCCCAAGAAAGGCATGATTTTCATCAATCCACCCAACTGACGGACATCACGCGTATGCGTACGTCCGTAAATCATACCGATGAGCGCAAAGAACAAAGCGGTCATCAAACCGTGCGAGAGCATTTGGAGAATGGCACCCGTACAAGCGGTTTTGGTCATCATCAACAGAGCGAACAACACCAATCCACAGTGACTTACCGAAGAATAGGCGTTGATATATTTCAAGTCGGTTTGCACACAAGCCGAGAGAGCACCATAGACTACAGAGATGGTAGTGAGGATAAGGAAGATCCAAGCCAACTCTTGTGCCGCCTCGGGCAACAAGAACATGGCGATGCGGAAACAGCCGTAGCCTCCCAACTTCATCAACACGCCAGCATGGAGCATAGAGACAGCGGTGGGTGCAGAAGCATGTCCATCGGGTGACCATGTGTGGAAGGGGAACAAGGCACCTAACACACCGAAGCCAATGAATATCAATGGGAAAAATATCTTCTGAACATCAACAGGGATGTTGTGCAGGGCAGCAATCTCAAGTACGTTCATCGTGGTGGCTCCACTATAGAAATAAATGCCCAAGATACCGATAATCAGCAAGGCACTTCCGCCCATGAGCATCAACGTCAACTTCATAGCGGCATATTCTTTAGGACCACTACCCCATACACCTATAAGCAGATACATCGGGATAAGTGCCACCTCGTAGAACATGAACATGGTAAATAAATCGATAGAGATAAAGAAGCCAAACACACCAGTGCTCAACAAGGTGAACCAAAGGAAGTATTCTTTAGTCATGGGTTTGAGCTGCCAAGAGGCAAAGGTACCCGTAAAGACGATGATACTCGATAAGAGCAACATGACAACCGAGATACCATCCACTCCTACCGTGTAAGCAATGTTAAGCGGTTTGAACCAAGGTGCACTGTACATAAACAGCATGGCTTCGGTATTTCCTGCCTGACGCATTTGGATAAATGCAATAGTAAGCCAAACAGAGAGTGCCAGCAAAGCGGTAGAGCCAGCCACCATGACGCCACGTACTTGACGGATGTTGCGAGCCAACCAAAGCCCGAACAACATCAAGACGGGAATAACGACGAATAATGTTAATATACTCATTTTTGTATTTTATTCATTAAATCTTTCTAACTAAAGCATTACAACAAGCAAATCAATGCTAACGTCAATGCTACACTACCTGTAAGGAACCAAATGGCGTATTGTCTTACATCGCCACTCTGCCAAGGTCGGATGCTTTCGCCTGCCTCTTGAGTACCCCATGCCAAGAAGTTAAAGAAGCCATCAATAACATGACGGTCGAACCAAGCAATGGGACGACTGACACAACGGAAGATAATTTTGTGTGTCACGAACTGCCAAACCTCGTCCATATAGAAACGTTTGTAAGCAGCGCGGTGCAAGGTTGGGAAAGTACTTGCCAACTTGTCTGCCACTGGCGTTTTCTCTCCTTTATACATAAAGGTGGCGAGACCGATGGCAAGCAATGCCAATACAGTACTGGTAATCGCCACTGACCAGTTGGTATGCGTATTAAACCCAATGCCGTTGGCAGACACCAGCTGTCCTGCACTTGTCCCCCAAAGGAAAACGGTACAAGTGATGAGCGACAAGAATATCAACGGAAAGGTCATCACTGCAGGAGCTTCGTGAGGAGCATGCACGTTAGGTTCGCCCTGATGCGACTCGTAATAGCTCTTACCCCAGAAGATAACGTAATATAAACGGAACATATAGAAGGCGGTCATCATAGCAATACCGCTCATCACCATTCCCATGACGGGATGAAAGTTGTAACAAGCAACCAATATTTCATCTTTTGAATAGAATCCAGAGAAAGGTGGAATACCCGAAATAGCAAGACATGAAATCAAGAACGTAATGTGGGTGATGGGCATGTACTTGCGAAGTCCTCCCATATAATATTTCTCGTTGGAGTGTACGGCATGAATCACACATCCTGCACCCAAGAACAAACAAGCCTTGAACATGGCATGCGTAAACAGATGGAACATGCTTGCCATATATCCTAATCCTTGTACGTCGGCATATTCTTCGGTCATTGCTACTGCTCCTGTGGCAGGATCGGGCAAGCAAACGCCCAAAGCAACAAGCATGAAACCAATTTGCGAAATGGTTGAGAATGCCAAGACACGCTTGATGTCACTCTGTGCGCACGCCACGGCAGCTGCATAAAAGGCGGTAAAGGCTGCAATATAAGCAATCCAGTGCAACTGTTCGGGCGCATATTCCACGAACAAGGGGAACATACTTGCCACCAAATAAACACCTGCCACCACCATTGTTGCAGCGTGAATCAATGCTGAAACGGGCGTCGGACCCTCCATGGCATCGGGCAACCAAATGTGTAAAGGGAACATGGCTGATTTACCTGCACCACCAATAAACATCAGGAACAGAGCTAACGGCATCACCCAAGCGGCATGAGCAGCATGAGTTGCCAATTCTGGCGTAGCGGTTAAATCGTAATTGAATGTACCTACATAGAAGCTATAAAACAAGATACCGATTAAAAAGAACAAATCGGCAAAGCGTGTCACAATGAAGGCTTTCTTTGAAGCAGCCACGGCTGTGTGCATGGGATAATAGAAACCAATGAGCAGGTAAGAGCTAACGCCCACCAACTCCCAAAACAAATACATCTGGAAAATATTGGTTGCCACTACCAAGCCCAACATTGACATGGTGAAGAGCGAAAGGAAAGCGTAATAACGTTGAAAACCTTTCTCGCCGTGCATATAGCCAAAGGAATAGATGTGCACCATGAAACTGACCGTAGAGATAACCACTAACATCATTACAGAAATAGGTGTCAACCTAAAACCGATGTTAAAGGTAAGCAGTTCGGTAAACTTCAACCACGTAATATTAAAAGGTGTAATGGTGGGATATAATCCGTCAACGCCACGCCCTACGCCTATAAAATACTCATAAGCGGTGTAGCAAGAGAGACAGAAAACCGTACCAAGCACCACGGTGCCAATGAGTCCAGCCACCTTATGACTCATCTTCATACCCAACAGTCCAAGGATCAGGAAACTGAGTGCAGGTAGAAGAAGTATTAAATATACATAACTGTAATCCATCATCTTATAATTTCATGTTTTCAATACTGTTCACCTGATCACTACCAAAGTTTCGGTAAACGTTTATAATAATGGCAATCGCCACCGCTGTCTCGGCAGCACTGATGCCAATGGAGAACAACGTGAAGAAAAAGCCCTCCAACTGTTCGGGGAACAGGATACGGTTAAACACGGCAAAGTTGATGTCTGCGGAGTTAAGAACCAACTCTACGGAGATTAACATTGCCAACAAATTACGACGGGTAACGAAGCCAAATACGCCAATAAAAAACAACAGCGCACTCAGACCTATCAAACATTCAACGGGTATCATTTATCATCCTCCTTTCTGGCAATCAACAAACCGCCAATGATACATGCCAACAAGAACACGGAAATGAGTTCAAAGGGCAAAACATACTGATATTTTTCAGAGCCTACCAATGCTTGGCCGATGACATTCATCGGGACTTCTGCATCAGCAATCTGCGTTGCTTGATGTATAAACTGGTTCTTCACCAAGACACCTATCACGGTAGCCAGTCCTATCAATGAGAGCAAAGCCCCCTGAATGACGCGTGAACCTTTGAGATGTTCTACTAATCCTTGGAGCGTACGCTTGGATACCAACTGTATTGCAAAGATATAGAGTATCGTGATGCCCCCTGCATAAATAGCAATCTGTGCTGCTCCCAAATATGTATATCCTAAAAGGAAATAGATACCTGCAACACCAAATAAAACAAATATCAGAAAGGTAGCCGCCCGCATAATCCTTTTTGTTAGTACACACATGATGGCAGAGCCCAAAATGACGACTGCCAAAATGCAAAACATGATTAAATTAGCCATATACGTTACTACTTTTATTTGGTTTTGGTATTAAATTGTCCAATGGTCAGCGATGCCCCACCGTCTATCAAGTCTGGCAAACTTCCGCCTTGATACACTTCCTTGTCAAGGTGCATGGTCAAGGAATCTCGCTCAAACACACTGTTTTCAAAGTCGTTGGTAAACTCAATGGCGTTGAAGTTACAAGAATTAACACAGAGTTGGCAGAACATACAATCGCCTAATTTGTACTGATAGTCCACCAATTGTTTCTTTTTCCTGCCCGTTTCTTCATTGACAACCATTTCACTCTTAATGAGTATGGTCTCATTGGGACATGCTTTCTCGCACATAGTGCACGCTACACAGTTGTGAGTGCCGTCTTCGTTACGCTTAAACACTAAGCGTCCGCGGTGACGTTGAGCCACATGTAGTGTCGTCTTGCGATTCTCTGGATATTGTTCGGTGCTCTTTGGGGTGAAGTATTCCTTCAAGGTAACCCTCAAACCAGTTACAAGCGACTTGATAGCATACCAGATTTCGCTAAAATATGATTGTTTATTTTCCATCTTACTGAATCTTCAAGAAATGAAACGTTTTAACCGTGGATACCAAAAGCCACACAAATGGTCATCAGTATGAGATTTACCAATGCCAATGGCATGAGATACTTCCACTCTAAAGTTAAGATTTGGTCAATTCTCAAACGTGGGAACGTCCAGCGAATCCACATCAGAAGCCAAACTACAACAAAGGTCTTGCCTAAAAACCACACAATGCCAGGAATATAATTCATCACCGCATCGAAGCCTTCGACACCAATATTGAAAGGTGCCCAACCGCCTAAGAACACGGCAGTGGCTAATCCTGCAATGACAAATAGGTTGAGGTATTCTGCCAAATAGTAGAAACCAAAGCCCATACCCGAATACTCTGTATGGTATCCAGCGGTCAACTCGCTCTCTGCCTCTGCCAAATCGAACGGTCCACGGTTCGCTTCAGCATTGCCAGCTACCAAGAACAACAAGAATGCAATGATAGCAGGAAGGTGTCCTTTGATAATTAACCAGTTCCATGGTCCTGTCTGTGCTTCCACAATTCCACTCATCTGCATCGTTCCCGTCAAGGCAACAGCCGCAATGAGGGTCAGTCCCAAGGTCATTTCATACGAAATCATCTGCACCGCTCCACGCATGGCAGACAGAACAGAATATTTGTTATTTGATCCCCATCCTGCCAAAAAGACGCCTAACACACCAATGCTCGATATAGCAGACACCAAGAAGATGCCCACGTTAAAATCGAGAATGTGCGCTCCCTTATTCCAAGGAAGGAACGAGAAAGTACCCACCGAGGCAATCACTACAAAGAATGGCGCAATATAATACAAAAATTTGTCGGCTTTGTCAACGGCAAAGATTTCCTTAATGAGCATCTTAAACACATCGGCAAATACCTGAAGCGTTCCCCAAAAGCCCACACGCATAGGCCCGAGACGGCATTGGAAGTAGGCACACACCTTACGTTCCATGAATATCAACACTATCGCCAACAAGGCGTAGGCAGTGAGAATGGCGACACCAACGACAACACATTCAATGAATATCGTCCAAAAATCGTTCAAACCTAAGGTTTGTCGAAGAAGCGTGTCGAACCATGTGGTTACTATACTAAAATCAAACATGATCTATTTAAGTTATTTATATTGAACAAGTTGCTGTCATGGAGCAAAGCATTGCTACAAGTTTTCAACTTATATATACCTGCTATCTATCAATATCTGGAATGACAAAGTCGAGCGCCGCACCTGCAGTAACAAGGTCAGCTATCTTTTGTCCTCGTAGCATCTCATCCATCGCAGCAACATGATTCAAGCCCATTGGGCGGAATTTCAAGCGGTAAGGCATCTTGTCTCCCTTAGAATCCAAGTAAACTCCTATTTCGCCACGCGAGCCTTCGCATGAGAAATACCATTGTCCTTCAGGCACTTTGATGATTGGCTTCTGTTTTACATAGAAGTCGCCTGCTGGAATATTATCAATGAGTTGTTCGATGATGCGAATGCTTTGCTTGATTTCCTCAATACGATTGAGGTATCTACCAAAGGAATCGCAATGCTCGTTGAGAACTTCCTCAAACTCCACCTTGTCGTACATGGCATAAGGATGATACTTGCGTACATCGTTTTTCCAGCCAGAAGCACGTCCAGAAGCACCTGTTACACCGTAACTAATGATGTTTTCGAGATTCATGGGCGCAATTCCCTTGAAGCGTTGTTGCATGATGACGTTATCTCCAAACACATCCATGTACTCTTGTAACATGGGTTTGAGATAAGCACACAGTTTCTTGGTGTTCTCCACAAAGTTGGGATCGATATCATCTTGGCAACCGCCAATGCGGTAATAGTTCTGGATGAGTCGTCCACCCGTAGTCTCCTCCATGACGTTCAGCACATGTTCGCGGTCACGCATGCTGTACAAGAAGGCTGTCAAAGCACCCAAATCCTGTGCGCAACAACCCAAATATAGCAAGTGCGAGTCGATACGCTGCAACTCGTCCATGATGGTACGGATGTACTGTATGCGCTCGGTCAGTTCTATCTCCATCGCCTCTTCGATAACGCCCACCAACGCATGGCGGTTCATCATGGCACTGAGGTAGTCCATTCGGTCGGTCAACGCCAAGGTTTGAGGATAGGTGTACGCCTCACACATCTTCTCCATTCCACGGTGGATATACCCTAAGTGTGGATAGATGTGCTTCACGGTTTCACCGTCCAACACACTTTGCAAACGAAGTACACCATGCGTACTGGGGTGTTGAGGACCAATGTTGATAACAAAATCATTGTCTGTGAACAACGGAACGCGGGTCTCTACCAAGTTACCGTTCTTGTCGAGTGAATATTGGAATGTATAATCCAACTCCACATCCTCTTCCAAAGTGTACTGGTTGTTCTCGGGCGAGACATCGAAGTTCTTACGAAGTGGATAGCCCTTGAAATCATTGCGCAAATAAAGACGGCGCATATCCTTATGACCCAAGAACTTAATACCTAAGAAGTCGTACACTTCACGCTCTAAGATATCGGCAGCCTTCCATAGGTTAGAAACAGTATCGAGTACATACTCCTCCCCTATTTGCTGCGCTATCGCCTTGACCGATGTACGTTCGTGGGTTTGTGTGTTTTCTAAAATATAAATACATCCTAACCCTTCTTCGCCAAAGTCTTCGCCAACAATGGTAACAAGGTAATCGAAATGCTTGTCGTTCTTCAGTTTCGACATCTCTTGTGCCAAGTTACTGAATGCAATTTCTATATTTTGTAATTTCATATCCGATATACCTTATTTAATGTTGATGTTCTAACTCTTCTTGAGGATTAAAGTCTTCGGGAACGTGAGTCACTACGATAGGCTTGTTTTCCTTCAGTTTTTGTTGGTACACCTCTGCGTTACTCAATCCGTGATGGTGAGCCTCTTGCTTATGGTTGACACCTCCGAAGAATTTTTCTACTTTGATTTTGCGCTGCAACTGCATCATGCCATACATGATAGCCTCTGGGCGTGGCGGACATCCCGGTATGAAGACATCAACGGGAACAATCTCATCAATTCCTCTTACCACATGATAGCTGCTCTTAAACGGACCACCAGAAATGGCACATCCACCCACGGCAATAACGTACTTGGGTTCTGCCATTTCATCGTATAGACGCCTAAAAGCAGGTGCCATTTTGTTGGTAATGGTTCCAGCACACATAATCAGATCGGCTTGTCGTGGAGAGTTACGCGTCACCTCGAATCCGAAACGAGCAAAATCGTAACGAGCGCATCCCACTGCCATAAACTCAATACCGCAACAGCTGGTAGCGAATGTCAAGCTCCAGAGCGAGTTGGCACGTCCCCAGTTAATCAATTGGTCCAGCGACCCTGTGACAACGTTCACGCCTCCTTCATGGAGTTCGTCAACAATGCGTTCTAACGATTCGTTGTCCTTAAACTCCTCGTAAGGAATACTCTTGATATACGGTTTCTTTATTTCCATTCCAAAGCTCCTTTCCGCCAAGCATAAGCCAAGCCTAAGACAAGTACCATGAGGAAGAAACCGATGCTAACCAAAGCCATAGCTCCAAAATCTCGCACAACTACCGCCCATGGATAGAGCAGTACAGTCTCGATGTCGAACATGAGGAAAAGGATAGCGAAGAGGTAATAACCAATGTGTACGGGAAGCCATGAAGAACCTCTCGTTGGGATACCACTCTCATAGGGTTCGCCTTTTACCGCATTATACGAGCGCGGACCAATCAACTTTGCAATGACATAAGCTGCCACTACCAAGGTTACGGCCGTCAACAAAACGGTAACGAATAAAGTAAAATTCATAAAAATTATTATAATTATAATTGTTCTCGCTTTCTGTCGAAACACATACATTTTTACAAATGCGATGCAAAGTTAATCATTATTTTGAGATTTTTTACAAGATATCACAAAAAAAATAGGTTAAATTGCTAACTTCAGATTGCAAAATATGATTCTCGAGTAATTATTTTATTTTCAAAGCTACAATGCACTTGTTCAACTTCCACCATTTTTATACAAATAAAAGTAAAATGATGGTAGTATTTGAAAGCGTATAACAGTTGAAAAAATCTTAACACAAGACATTAGAAAACTCTCGGATTTAATGGCGAAATGCTAGCGATTTTTTCAACTAACCTCATGGTTGACGGAAAATTTGAGAATTATACAAAATGCTGATATAGATAGACTTACGAACCTGAAAGTAGAAAGAACAGAGGTAAACCCCATGACTTAGGCATCAAAAAGGGCGAAATTGGTATCTTAGAACCATGCAATTAGGGTGTTAAAGCAACGTTTTAAGATGCCAAAAGCATGCAGATAAGCAGATTAAAGCATACAGATAAGGTGACAACTAACTATTTTGACACCTTCAAAAAAGCTAAAACAAAGAAAACTCTGACTATTTTTTCTGATTTATCTCAATGCTTTAACAAGGAGAAAGACGCTTAAAAAACAAGCATGAAAGTTTACAATATTTACCTCTTCACATTTTATCACAAATAAATTCAGAGCAAAATCACTACGCAGGAATTAAGGAAGAAGACAGAAAATGAAGGCTGCGAGCAATCATATCCTGCCTCAAATAGTGTCAAATAAATTTGGCTATGCCCAATAACACTATTTGAGGAGAATTTCAAAATACTATTGCACCAATAGCTTTTTACCGTTTACAATGTAAATGCCTCGTGGCAGGTTGGAGAGTTTCTCTACAAATACACGTTGTCCTGACAGCGTATAGATTTTATTCTCGCTTGTACGTTTCGCTGTGGTTTCTATCTGCTGTATACCTGTTGTTTTTGTTACTGGTTCAATAAGCATTACAGATGAGAATTCCTCGCTATAGTAAGGGTCACCGGCCCCATCAAAGGTATTGTTCTTTGTATTCAACAACCAATAGCCCAATACCTCAGCATAAGAGTTGGCATGCGTTCCTCTTTTGGATTTTATAAAGAACTTACCGAAAAAATTAAGAATATACTTGGTTTGGGCATTTGCACCAGTGTGTGCCCTTTGCAACTCAAGTCCGTTGACATACTCATCCCATTCGTCCGTCACACCTTTCACAGAGAAACCAGTAAGCCAAGTGGGAGCAGGCGTCTTGACAGGGTAACTTAACCACTTGTTATCGATAGTCTCGAAAGCAACTTTTCCATTCTTCAAGACATGAGCTGTGAAGCATACCGACTCATCAGGAAGCTGATTTGGTGTCACCTCATGCGTTGACAACTTACCGTTCACATAGTCAAGCAAAAAAGTTTTTTGGTTATAGTCAAAAAACTTAATGGTGTAGCGCTTACCATCTTCAGGCATTTCTACATCATCATCATCAAGATATGCCTGTCTTGCTTTTTCCAATTCTTCCTTGGTATAGTTTGTCGGTGCATCACATATTTTTCTAAGGGCGATACGACTTTGAGCTTTTGCCTTTGGGTATCCTACACCCTTATAATTCAGCAACATATTCGGTAATATCAAATCACTTGACTGTATTACGTTACCATTTTCTGTCGAACGGGTTGTCATCGCATCGTGAGCGACATTTGCAGAATCTGACTTTATCTCCTTGGTAGCTGTTTTTTGCATGCCGATGTCATGACCAGCTGCAAATACAGCATTCCATTTGATTACAAGACATAAAATGATTGCGCAAAATAATTGTAATTTTGTGTTCATAAATAAAAAAAATGTTGTTGTTAATTGATAATAATTATTCAAATAGTCCGCAAAAGTAGCTATTTTTTCTAAAATCCAAGCAAATAAAAATATTTTTTTTGCTGAATATTGAAAAATAATCCAGCAAAATAAATAGTCCTTAACTACAACAAGCATCAAGGATTTACCAATTCTTATCTTACACAAAAAGTGGAGCTTTGATATGATATCAGCTCCACTCCACCGACCTCCGTTAAACCCTATTGAAGAATAAGGTCAGCTAGTATCTCGTTTGACATTTTAGAATACTCTTCGTAACTGGTAAAGAGTATTAAAAAATAAATTTCCTAAAAACCACTATTCACAATTTGTCATAACGAGATGATATGTTATTACTAGGATTTCGCCAATCTCTTGAAATTGTGTTTGATGTGTTTTGCAAAGTTGTTTGATTGTAACTATCGGCTAACGGGAAAACAATTTGCATGAGCATCTAACTCACCTTGCAAATATATAGAATATTATCATACACGTCAATAGCTTTAATATTTATTAAGATATCCCATCACACCACGCCCATGTACGATTTCTACCTCGGATTAAAATGCTCACCTGGAATATCTAAAGCACCTCAAGGGCGTGCGCAACATAGACGAGCACAGCTAGTAAAATCAAGAATAAGATAGTTTTGAATAGGCAACTGGTCACTTTTTTAATAAAAAAGATGGCCAGAGCTATGATGACTATGCAAAAGATATACAAAGAAAAGTTAGAACTCATTGAATCAATTACTCTAAAAACATGTTCCTACTTGTGTTTGCTACAAAACTTTCAGACATCAAATACTCATTCGATTATTTAAATAACTTCCTGAAAGCTGGAGGAATCTGCGTTTCAAATTCCATTGGCCGACGGGTTACTGGATGAATAAAACAGAGCATGTAGGCATGCAGACATAACCGACCAAGGGGATTGTCACCGTTGCCATACTTGAAATCTCCACACACAGGATGCCCTATATCGGCAGAATGGACGCGTATCTGATTCTTTCGTCCCGTTTCCAAGCGATACTCTACCAGCGAGTGTTCGGTGGTACGGTCTAAGGTATGAAAATGGGTAATGGCAAACTTTCCGCCATTATCTACCGGACTGGAATAAGTGACATACGCCTTGTTATCTTTCAACCAACTCGTAATAACCCCTTCGTCGTCTTCCATTTCACCGGATACCACCGCCACATAACGACGATCGTACACAATGTCGTGCCAGTTGTGTTCCAACTCTTGTTCTGTCGCCATATTCTTGGCGTAAATCATCAGACCACTGGTTTCACGATCCAATCGATGCACAACGTGTGCCGTGCATTTCTGTTTGCTGTTTCTAAAATAATCATCGAGAACGCTTTTCACGTTTAATGAAGAATGACCCGCAGCCATGGACAGGATTCCAACGTGCTTTTCAATCACAACCAAATAACGATCTTCGTAGACAATCTTCAAATAGCGGTTTTTGAAGTTCATGTTTTTTTTAGACTTGCTCACCGCAATTTTCATTCCCGCCTCAAGCGGAAAATCAAACTGCGTTACGCATTTACCATTCACTATGATGCCTCTTCCAGCCAACGTCGCCTTGATTTTACTCTTGCTTAGGTTGGTGACATGATTCAGCAACCAGTTTAACAGCGTGTCAGCTTGCGCCACCTCATAGCGGTCATAATCGCCTTTCATCTTATTGATATCCATCCACTCTACTCTTCACTCGCACGTGCGAAAGTCTTGTCATTTATCTTGAATGCTTTCAGTCAGGGACGATTCCTCCTCCATGCCTATCTAATGACATTCAAATCATTCATCCAACAATCCTACTGTACCTTAAATTCTTATCTCTTTCAAGATGTCTGCCATCTTTTCTTTGGTTTTAATCGTTGTGGGTACCAATGGCAGACGCAACACATTCTCAATGTACCCCATGTCGTTGAGCAACGCCTTGACACCAGCAGGGTTTCCATCAACGAACAAAAGACTGTACAGCTCGGTAAACATGTGGTGTATTCTCCGCGCAGCTTCATATTCGCCCTGGAACTCAAGTCTAATCATTCTGGAAAATTCTCTTGGCAAAGCATTGCCGATGACTGATATCACACCAGCCGCACCACTGGCTATCATGGAGAACGTCAGCGCGTCGTCCCCACTGATGATGTCAAACCTATCTGGCTTACCCTTGATGATTTCGTCCACCTGCTCAAGACTTCCAGCTGCCTCTTTAATACCTACGATGTTTTCACAGTCGTGAGCCAACCGAACCGTTGTTTCGGCTTTCATGTTGACACCCGTGCGCCCCGGCACATTGTACATAACGACAGGAAGCGGACAGGCTGAAGCTATTGCCTTGAAATGTTGATACAATCCCTCTTGAGAGGGTTTGTTATAATAAGGACAGATACTCAAGATGCCGTCGATTCCAGACCAATCTGTGGCTTTCATCTCTTCAATTACTGCTGCCGTATTGTTGCCTCCACAATACTTTAAGATTGGAACCAGCCCCTTGTTCTCCTCTTTAACCAACTCTGTGATCTTATTTTTCTCATCCAACGTCAAGCACGGTGTTTCACCGGTTGTCGCCAAGATGCATAGGAAATCAACGCCACTATCCAATTGATAACGAATCAGTCGTTTTAACGCTGGATAATCTACTGCGCCATCCAACGTAAAAGGGGTCACTACTGCCACACCAAGTCCTCGAAAAATGTGATATCTCATAAATGCCTTTTAATCTTACGATTTAATTGCAAATATAGTACTTTTAGCCGATAAAGCTAATCATACGATAGAAAAAAAACATTTTATTTACGACTTACTGCCCAGGAACAAGAACACCATGCTCAACAACACCAAAGCCAAGTCGACCGCTTTTCCCTTGAGATTCTTCTCATGAAAGACAAAGGCTCCAAACAAGAAACTCACCAATACACTACCTCGTCGCACCATGGAAACGATGGAAATCATGGCCTCAGGCTTACTCAAGGCATAGAAATAGACAAAGTCGGCCATGCAAAGAAAAACACTGATGCCCACTATCGACCACGACCAATGAAAAGATGTGGTACGGTGACGGGTGGGATACCATATCAGTAACAAGAACACTCCCATCATGAAACACTGGTAAACATTATACCAACCCTGTACCATCATCTTGTCCAATCCTACTCCCCCAGCTGTTACTGGAGCCATGAGATACTTGTCGTACAAGCCACTCACCGCTCCCAACAGTGCGGCAAGCACCAAAAGGAACAACCAGCGATTGTGCTTGAAGTCTATTCCCTCTTTCTTGCCCGACCTACTCAGCAGGTAGAACGACGTGACGGCCAGCAAAATGCCAATCCACTGATATAGGTTCAGCTCCTCACCAAACACCAACATGGCACCTAAAAGTACCATTACGGGTCGTGTTGCATTGATGGGACCAACAATGGTAAGCGGAAGATGCTTCATGGCAAAATAGCCACATATCCAAGAAGACAGTACGATAGAACTCTTCAGTAGGATATATCGGTGGACTTCCCACCCTCCAGAGGAAACATGGAAGATAGTGTTGTCCAACACACCGGTCGTTGCAGACAGGATGATGAATGGCAAAAAAATACACGAACAGAATAGTGTGTTCAGAAATAATACAGGGATGACGGAATTGCCTGACAAGGCTTTTTTCTTGAAAACATCATAAAAACCCAGCAGTAACGCCGACAAGAAGGCAAGCAACAACCACTCCATCAGTACTCAACGTCTTCTAAAAACAACGCATTGGCAAGCATACTCTCGCCAGCTTTGGTCCGGTTTCCACTCCGTACAACGGCATCAAACTCATCGAGAGTCATGCGATGTCGGCCCACTTCTATCAAAGTGCCAACCACAGCACGAACCATATTTCGCAAAAAGCGATTGGCCTTGATGACAAAGTACCAAGCATCTTCGCCAACCTTCACCCACTCAGCCTGCACTACATGACACAACGTTGTCTTTACATCCGTGTTGCTTTTGCAGAAAGCACCGAAATCTTCGACCTTCAGCAGATGCGACGCTGCTTCGTTCATCAATGAAAAATCGAGCTGATAAGGCAACTGACACGAATAATGGCGCAGAAATGGATTCTTCGACAGGTGTATATAATAATGGTAGGTGCGCCACTTAGCACTGAAACGCGCATGCATATCCTCACTGACAGGAAAAACGTTCAATACCGAAATGTCCCGCGGCAGCAGACGATTGAGCTTATAGGTGAATTGTTTGGTGTCTATCTCAGCATGAAAATCAAAATGTGCAAACATCTTCCGAGCATGCACACCAGCATCTGTCCGGCCGGCCCCTACGATCACGATGGGCTCTCTGAGAATGACAGACATGGCCTGTTGCAACTCAGCTTGCACCGAATGCCCGTTGGGTTGCACCTGCCATCCATGATAAGCTGTTCCGTCATAGCGGAAACAAATGAAATACCGATGCATGAAAAGGTTACTTTTTAGTATTTTGTTGCTGCTGTCGACACATAGCCACCCGCCTCATCATTTGACGATGAAACTTCTCTTCGGCACGGATAATCTTAAACACTTTGCAAGCAGGTAAAATAGTCAGAAACTGAAGATGATACTGCTGCTGTATTTCCTTGATTTTAACTTCGTTGGCTGCATGTTTCCGAATGGCTTCTTCACAGGCCTTTTCATCCGTGACATTCAGGTGCCTAAAGCGACGACCTTCCGCAAAATAGGTCATCTGTTTCTTTCTCATGTCCCGATATACGGGGAAAAACGTAGCCGATTCTTGCGGGGTCAGGCCGGCTTCTGTGGTGATAAATTGTTCCAGGTCGGCTTGAAATTTCTGAGGATTAAACCTCCTTTGCCCTCGTTGTGGTTGAGCTGTCGCGGAAGATACCAACAAACAGAAGGTGATAAAAATAACGGAAAAAACGTGTTTCATGTTCAGCTCCTTTCTTATTCATCAGCTAATATTGCGTAGATGTCGCCATTGTCAATCATCGAGTAAAAAGCTGTTTCTTCAATAGAGCCATCACTCATGCTGCTTTCTGTTTGCTGATCTGTGGTGAACACTTGTTCCTGTTGGCCCGCAAAAGGCTTTGCAAAATAAACAGTAGCCGTCATTGCAACAGCCAAAACGCCGGCTGCAGCAATCATTGCCGGACGCATTCTGAACCTAATAGCGTGTTGTGTCTTCACGGTTTTAGCTGCTTGATCAGGCAACTGAGCCATGAATTGATCGGCAAAGTTATCCAAATAAGCCTGTGGAGCCTTGAAAGGTTGTACCTTTCCAAATCGGTTCTCTATGTATTTGTCTTCTTTTACCATAATTATTGTCTTTACTTTTATGACGTAAAATTCACCAAAAGGTTTAATCCCGACTCTGAAAATAGGCTGTTATTTTCTTGACTGCCAAATGATAACTGGCTTTCAGCGCACCTTCGCTCGTATTGAGAAGTTGGCTCATCTCGGCATATTTCATTTCCTCATAGTAGCGCAGGTTAAACACCACACGCTGCACTTCCGGCAGCTGGGCTATCGCTTCTTGTAACTGCGCTTGTGTCTCATCTCCATCAAAGTAGTCATCGGCCATCAGCATGTTGGCCACCGAAGGGTCGTCATCCGCACTAACCGCCCTATTGTTGTTTTTCTTTCTCAAGAAGTCCAACGCCTCATTGACGGCAATGCGGTAAATCCATGTTGATATTTTTGATTTATTGCGAAAATCATCCAAATTGTTCCAAGCCTTGAGAAAGGCATTCTGCAACACGTCATTGGCATCTTCATGGGTCAGAACTATACGACGAATCTTCCAATACAGCGGTTTACTATATTGGTGAACAACCTGTGAGAATGCCTGGCGTTGTGTTTCTTTTTTGGCCAAGCGATCGGCTATGTTCTGTTCATCGTATGGTCTATCCATTCGCACTTATGGCAAGTAATTGAGTAATTGGCGGTATATCACCGAATCAAATCCATAGACATCGGGATATTCTGTCATCACATGGTTCTCGTTTGGGTATAAAGTATAATAGGTGATGAACAGGGGAACCGTCGGTTTTACTTGAACTGATTTAATTAACTTAGCCCTGTCCAGTCTGTCGGTCTCCACTAATTGTTTCTTGTCAGATGATGGATTGTCATCCATATAGGTGGGATGAATGTCTGCTTCCATCGAATATCTTATTCTTTCTATCATCTCTTCGTCCTTGTCACCTAACAGGAACACGGCGAAATCGAATGGCTTTTCCAGTCTGATACAGCCATGCGAAACTCCTCGGTATTCTCTTTCGAAGACGCCTTTCGATGACGTATCATGCAGATAGATAGCGAATTTGTTCTTAAAGCGGAACACGATGCGTCCCATGGCATTGCCCTTTCCACCTTCTTGTATAACAAAATATTTGCCACTTTTCAGCATGTCAGCAGACACCTGCGTGACATCTATTCGTTTTCCGGTCTTTCGTTCGCGAATGAAATATCGCCGAGCATCAAAATAATCCTTATTTCCAGCCTGTGGAACCACGCTTTTTTCAATGATGCTTCTGGGCATGACCCACTGTGGATTGATGTCCATACGCACAATACTACTGGTAATCAGTGGTGTCTTCGTACTCAAAGCACCTATGCCAATACGCATGCTCAGCGTCTTGTCGTGATCTCTTGCCATGAGATGCATGGAAGGTAAATTGATGACGACGTACTTTTCATGCTTGCCTGGCTCGTCATCCAGTCGCCACCTGGCACGCTCCAAATTGCAAATCACCTTGCGCCTGGCCACTGTACCTACAGCTTTGGGCAACCGTTGTTTCAAATCATCGTACAACTTCCCATGCGGTTGGATGGCTTGTAGGTAGATGCCCACGCTGTCGTGCCGTACCTTCTGCAAGGCCTCGGTCCAAAAGTTCTTGGTGGGTCGCTGCATGGGAAGATCAAAAAGTTCGCGATAGCTCACATTGATGGAATCGCGCTTTCTGACATCCAGCTTGTTAAACAGTGCGAATGGCTTGGTATAACCAAACTGTTGACCATTGACATAGCGTAGATAAGCTTTTGTGAGATGATATTCCAATCGAGCCATCACATGGCTAATGGTGTTGCGGGCTGTATCAAAGTCGAGTGTGCGCAACCGTTTCAAATCGTTCTCAATATCCTTGACATAGAACTTTTTAGGTGAGAACCCAATCTGATCAACAGTACGCAGATACGCCAATAACGTGTCTGCACGCGCATCAACGCCCAGCCTGTCTATCCACAAGAAGCTGCCATGCTGACCATAATAACTTCGGGTTCGATAGTCGGGCTGCATGGAATCGACATCGGCTTTCATCAACTGATCAAGATGCTGACGTATTTTACCAGGATGAATGGTATAAGATGACGTCCTCAAATTGGAAAACGCCTCTAATTGAAGAGCTTGGTTCGGATTCAACTCCTTCTTCTTGCATGAACACAACTGGAAGATAAGAAGAAGGAGAAGTGAAAATTTGAAGAAGACTTTCAAAGTCTAACTATCTGATAGAAATCTTTCTAACCGTTTTACCTACCTTGACAATGTAACAACCCTTGGGTACATTGATTTCGTATCGCTTGTCCTGACTGTCAACCTTGACACTCATTACGCAAACGCCCGTTACATTATATACTTGCAATACTTGTCCATTAGCACCACTGACATGCAAAACAGAGCCTGAGACAGAAATGGAAACACTCTGAATATCATTCTCGATGATTTCCATTGACTGACCAGCTTGCACGGACAAAGGATGCGCCATGAACAATGCTGCAGCGAATGTTATAGAAAGTATCTTTTTAACCATATTATGTCTACCATTTGTGTTCACTTCAAGGCAAAGATAGTTATTTATAGGTAATATTCAAGAATGACCATTGAATATTATTGTGTATTTAACCCTATTTAACATCGAATATCATTTCTTCGGCTGTCAAAAAGCTGTTTGGGAATATTTTCTGCGCTTCTCGCAGAATCACGCTCTCATCATCATACCGCGCGCTATAATGCCCCAACAGCAATTTTCCCACTCCCGCATCAAGAGCCACCTGGGCAGCCTGTGCGGCCGTGCTGTGATAATATAGTTTGGCGCGGGCTTCATGTTCCGCATCGTAGGTCGACTCATGGTACAACACATCCACGCCCTTTACCAGCTGATGGAGCGTGGGGATGTACCGCGTATCACTGCAATAGGCATAGCTACGAGGTGCCGCAGCTGGATAGGTCAGTCGGCTATTTTCCACCAATTCGCCCTCCTCCGTGGTCCAATCGGCACCATTCTTGATGTTGTTGATTTGTGAAATGGGGATTTGATAGCAATCAATCATATCCCGACGGATGTGTGGCAAGAGCGGTTTTTCCCTAAACAGGAACCCGCAACAGGGCACTCGATGCTCCAAAGGAATGGATGCTACCGTCAAACTTTTATCCTCATAAATCACCTGATGCTTGGTTGTGTCAACAGCATGGAAGACCACTTCAAACTCAAGACCCTTGCAAAACATGTCTATTTGCATCTGAAGCATCCGCTCAAACTCGCCTGGCGCATAGACATGCAACGTAGCCGTACGCCCCAACATGCCGAAAGTGGAAATCATACCGATGAGTCCCAGACAATGATCGCCGTGCAGGTGACTGATAAACACCGCTTGAACTCGGGTGAAACTCACTCTGGAACGGCGCAACTGCACTTGCGTACCTTCGCCACAGTCGACCATGAAAAGCTTCCCACGTATGTCGACCACTTGCGAAGAGGCGTTGTGTTTGAGCGTGGGCAAGGCGCTGCCACAACCTAAAATATGTATTCTAAAAGGTTCCAATGCCTTTGATTACTGTTGTCTTCTGTAGGCAAAAATGCCCTCGTTGTTCTCCAGATAGAGGCTGTCGGCGCCCAAGGTGTTCACGCTGAAGGTGTCTTTATTCAGCAACAACTTACCGTTGAGAATCTTCCAAGTTGTCCATGGATTGCTTTCTGCCTTGACGAACGACTGCACACCTCCACCTTCTTGTATCTCAAAGATCTTGTCCAGGCTCGACCACTTGCCTAAGAGCGTGGTGAGATTGATAACTTTCTGAGCCACTCTTTCACCGTTGGCCTGTACACCCACGATGGCCAGTCGGTCGCCAACCATCAAACCTCCCTGAACATCAGAGATAACGCCGCCATCGGAGTTCAGCATATACATCAGCGTATCGCCTGCATCTGATATGATTTGCAGCGTGTGCATCGCCGTTCCGTCTCCGCATACGCCATAAACAGTAGAATCGTTATTGGTTTCTTCCACAGCGGCAGCGTCTTTTTCTGCAAGTTGCTTGGGCTTACGGTCAACACATCCCATCACTAAAAACGTGGTCAAGACAACAACCACTAAGCCTTTCATACTCTTTTTCATGATAATCTATTTTAATATTTTCTATTTCTTTGATTTCCAACTTGTTATACGAATTAACAAAGAAGTGATTTCTTCGACATTGCAATTCCTATGCTATTGGGCACCAAACTCAATGACTTTGGAGTGCAAACTCAATGACTTTGGAGTGCAAACTCAATGACTTTCATTTGCAGCCGTTTCGCATGCGCTATTGTTGGCCTCATGGGTTGCTTTCCTTTCCATCACCTTTGCTTCCACCCATAGTTTATCCATTTCTTCCAAGCTCATGTCTGTCAACTGTTTACCTTTCTTCAACGTTTGCTGTTCTACATAGTTGAAACGACGGATAAACTTCTGGTTAGTCATCTCCAAAGCGTTCTCTGGATTCAGATGATACAAGCGGGCGGCGTTGATGACGGAGAAGAGAAAATCACCGAGTTCACTCGTTGCCTTCTCTTGACTATGCTGATTCAATTCCACCTCCAACTCGTTCAACTCCTCACGCACCTTATCCCATACGTCTTCACGCTGTTTCCAGTCGAATCCTACGTTGCGGGCTTTGTCCTGAATGCGGTAAGCCTTGATAAGTGATGGCAGCGAATCAGGCACACCCGATAGCACAGTTTTGTTTCCATCTTTCTCCTTTTGCTTAATCTGTTCCCAGGTTTGTTCCACCTGTTGCTCCGTTTTAGGGTTGTCGGTCGGTGCGTTACCTTCGACCGTTCTTCCCTGTTTGGGATCACCCTCCCATCCTGTCCAGTCGATGAACGGATGGCGGAACATCAGTTTGTCGGCCTGTTTGTTGCATACATCTGCCAAATCGAAGTCGCGTGTCTCCTCTCCTAAGATGGAATAGAACAGCACATGTTCCATGACATCGCCCAACTCCTTGCAAATGTTTTTCTTATCGTCGTTCAAAAGCGCGTCGCAAAGTTCGTAAACCTCTTCTATCGTATTGGGTCTGAGGCTCTCATTGGTCTGCTTTCTGTCCCAAGGACATTCTTTTCGCAATCGTTCTTGGACATCGAGCAAACGACTAAAAGCCGCCATCTTTTCTTCTTTCGTGTGCATATAGGTGTATTTTATTACGGCAAAAGTAATCATTTTCAATTGAATTTTCGTAATTTTGCAACGATTTATACGAATTTATTATTTAAGCAGAAATACATCAAATGGAATTAGCAAGTAAGTATGATCCCAAAGAAGTGGAATCAAAATGGTATGAGTATTGGCTGAACCACAAACTTTTCAGTTCAAAACCTGACGGACGCGAACCTTATACGGTTGTCATACCTCCACCCAACGTCACTGGCGTTTTGCACATGGGGCACATGCTCAACAATACCATTCAAGATATCTTGGTGCGCCGAGCCCGCATGGAAGGCAAGAATGCCTGCTGGGTACCAGGTACAGACCATGCGTCGATTGCCACAGAAGCCAAAGTGGTGGCACGTCTCAAAGAACAGGGCATCAACAAGACCGACCTTTCAAGAGAGGAGTTTTTGAAACATGCATGGGACTGGACGCACGAGCACGGCGGCATCATCCTGAAGCAACTGCGTCGCCTAGGCGCTTCTTGCGACTGGGATCGTACGGCATTCACCATGGACGAAAAGCGTTCGGAGAGCGTCATCAAGGTGTTCTGCGACCTTTACAACAAGGGGCTCATCTACCGCGGCGTGCGCATGGTGAACTGGGATCCGCAGGCTCAGACGGCCCTCAGTGACGAGGAGGTGATTTACAAGGACGAACATTCCAAACTGTATTACCTGCGATACAACGTTGTGGAAGAACCCGGCAAGTATGCCGTTGTGGCCACCACGCGTCCAGAAACCATCATGGGTGACACGGCCATGTGCATCAACCCCAAGGATCCCAAGAACCAATGGCTGAGGGGTAAGCACGTCATCGTGCCACTCGTAGGCAGGGAGATTCCGGTGATAGAAGACGACTATGTGGATATCGAGTTCGGAACGGGCTGTCTCAAAGTGACACCGGCGCACGACATCAACGACCACGCCTTGGGTTTGAAACACGGACTGCAAACCATTGACATCTTCAACGACAACGGTACCCTCTCCGAGGAGGCTGGGCTGTATGTGGGCATGGACCGCATGGAGGTGCGCAAGCAAATTGCCAAAGACCTGGAGAAAGCGGGATTGATGGAAAAGGTGGAAGACTATGACAACAAGGTGGGCTATTCCGAGCGCACCCATGTGCCCATTGAGCCGAAGCTATCCACACAGTGGTTCCTCAAAATGCAACACTTTGCCGACCTGGCCTTGCAGCCAGTGATGGAAGATGACATACAATTTTATCCCTCAAAATATAAGAACACCTACCGCCACTGGTTGGAGAACATCAAGGATTGGTGCATCAGCCGTCAGCTATGGTGGGGACACCGCATACCAGCCTATTACTTCACGGTAAACGGCAAGCAAGAGGTTGTGGTGGCCAAGAGTGCGGAAGAAGCGCTGGAGCTGGCCCGAAAGAAGGACAATGCGCTGACCATGGAACAGCTGGAGCAAGACAGCGACTGTCTGGACACCTGGTTCTCCTCATGGCTGTGGCCTATCTCGCTCTTTGATGGCATCAACCATCCCAACAACGAGGAAATCAACTACTACTACCCCACGGCTGACCTGATTACCGGACCCGACATCATCTTCTTCTGGGTGGCACGCATGATCATGGCCGGATACGAGTATAAAGGGCAGATGCCTTTCAAGCATGTGTACTTCACGGGCATTGTTCGTGACAAACTGGGTCGTAAGATGAGCAAGAGTCTCGGCAACTCTCCCGACCCCATCTCACTGATAGACCAATACGGAGCCGACGGTGTGCGTATGGGTATGATGCTCAGTGCGCCGGCGGGCAACGACATCCTCTTTGATGAGAGCCTGTGCGAGCAAGGTCGAAACTTCAACAACAAGATTTGGAATGCCTTTAGATTGGTAAAAGGATGGGAAGTGGTTGACGGCGAACAGCCCAACGCCTGCAAACTGGCGACAGCCTGGTTCGAGGCAAAACTGCGCACCACGAACGAAGAAGTGAACGATCTGTTTGCTAAATATCGTATTTCTGAAGCCCTCATGGTGGTGTATCGCCTGTTCTGGGACGAGTTTTCCAGTTGGTATCTGGAAATGGTCAAGCCGGCCTACGGCACCCCTATTGACCGAACAACCTACGAGGCTACCTTGAAATACTTTGATGTGCTGCTCAAGATGCTGCATCCTTTCATGCCATTCATCACCGAAGAACTGTGGCAACACCTGTACACACGCGGTGAAGGAGCATCGATTATGCGCGAGAAATTGCAAATCGTGGAGCCTACGGACGCTGACAGAACGCTGGTAGAGGACATCGAAAAGGTAAAACAAATCGTGAGTGGCGTGCGCACTGTACGCAACCAAAAGAACATTTCACCTAAGGACGAACTGCAGCTCATCGCCATATCCAACAACAACCATGCGGCCTATAACGACATCATTACCAAGATGGCCAACCTGAAAGGCATTGAGGTGGCGCAAGAAAAGCCGGCAGACGCAGCTTTGTTCATGGTGGGTACCGATGAATTTGCCGTGCCGGTGGGCAACTTGATTGACGTAGCGGCCGAACTGAAGAAGCAGGAAGATCAGCTCAAACACCTTGAAGGATTCTTGGCTGGCATCAAGAAAAAGCTCGCTAACGAGAAGTTCGTGGCCAATGCACCGGAAGCTGTCGTGGCACTGGAGCGCAAGAAACAGAGCGACTCGGAGGAGAAAATAGCCTCGTTGCGCCAATCAATAGCAGAGTTGAAGAATAAAGTATGATGATGAATAGCAGGAAACGATTGTTTTGGTGGGTGATTCTGGCCTGCACGATGATACTCTCTTCGTGCAACGAGGAAGAGCCTGTAAACGTTGACGACTTTAATAAGCAGACCATACTGGTTTACATGCCTTGGTCAGGCGATTCGAAAGTCAGCGGGCTGTATAACTTTTTCAAGGAAAACCTAGACAGCATTGAGTCGGGAATAAAAGCCAAGAAAGGGTTGAAAGACTCACGACTGGTGGTTTTCCTCAGCAAATCGGCCACTGAATCGGAATTGTACGAGGTAAAATATGAGAACCAGAAGTTTGTACACCTACCCATCAAGACCTATTCGGGGAATGCATACACAACAGCAAGCGGTATCGCAGAAATCATCAACGACACCAAGTCGGCTGCTGAAGCCCTGAACTATGCCATGATTATTGGGTGTCATGGAACGGGTTGGACCTACAAAGCCAACTGGAAGGACTATCCATATCAGGCGAAGAAATACAACTTCATGACGCGGCAACGCGTGTACCAATGGGAACGGACACGCTTTTTTGGCAGCGTGAACGACCTGGAAAACTATGCGACAGACATCGAAGTGCTGGCTGAGGGTATTGCCCAGACGGGTACTAAAATGCAGTATATCTTGTTTGACGACTGTTACATGGCCAACATCGAAACGGCTTACATGCTGAAAGACGTATGTAACTTCTTGATTGGATCGACCTCAGAAGTCATTGCTATCGGCATGCCCTACGCATCCATGTGGGCCAGTTTGGCCACACCAGTACCCAACTATGCCACGGCAGTAAACAAGTTTCATGAGTTTTATTCAAACTATAAGGTGGCCTCTGGAGCCATTGCCGTGATTGATTGTCGTCAAGTAGATGGGCTGGCCAACATCATGCGAGACATCAATGCCGCCTATACCTTAGACGACAAACAACGAGACAGCATCCAAGTATTGGATGGTTTCAAACCAAACATCTTCTTTGACTTGGGCGACTACGTGGACAGGCTGTGCCAAGATGAAAGAATGAAAGCAACGTTCAAAGCCCAATTGGCCAAGGTTGTACGCAGCAAGAGCGTGACGGATTCAATCTATTCGTATATCTATCCCTACGAAAAACCCAAGTTTATCAAGATTAAAAACTTCAGCGGAATCACCATTTCCGACCCAACCCTACATGTTGCACCATCGCGAGGATTACAGCAAACAGGCTGGTGGAAAGCAACACATTAGGTTATCGCCTCATGTCTTGTCAAGAACAGCTTCGCTTTTGCGAAAGCTCTGCAATCAACTGGGAAGCGCTAACCTGTGCGGTTGAGAATCCTTTCGAATTAGAAAGAATAAGAAAGTCCAACAGACAGGTATTCCTTGTACATGAAGTAGCCATGATGATCGTCGCGCTTACGACTGTCGTCAAATCTTGGATATACGTACAGGTTGGTAGAGAGATACTTGGTAAACTGTACCGTGAGCGTATTCTCCCACTCCATTTCGGTACGTTTGTAGGAGGTATAACCGTACAAACGCGTCTTCCATCTAACCATATCAGAGAACTTCCAAGTAAGATCAATGTTCAAACTCGAACCATAGTCGTCTACATAATGTTTACCTTTTTCGATACCAAATCTTGTTACCAAATCTTCACGTCCCACATAACGATAATGGTAGGCAAACGGAGCTATGTTGACATTTCCCTTGAGTTTGCCCTTGAACCAGTCGACATTGTATCGCATACCCAAGGATAATTCAACGTTCAACGGAGAGAGAAAATCGGAGTACACACGCTCGTCGTTATTGCGATAGCCACGCATGAACTGGGTGTTGGCAATAAGTTGCAAGGAATAGTACCATCTCTTGGTAGCTTGCAGGCCAAAGTTGCTCGTGTATCTGATATCGTCAGTATGTGTTTTAAGCGCGTGCAAAGTATCACTCTTGGAGGTTTGGAAACCTAATTTCATCTCCAGCTTATTGTCCCATTTCACTTTCTGCTTATTGTTGTAATTGGCATTCAGCGTCACTGTTCCCAGCATAGAATAGTTGCTCTCGCCGGCCTTGTACCAGTTGCCCGACACGTAGTTTTGCAGGAATTGAAGATAGCCATCACCAGAGAACTTCCAGAAATTAGGCTTTTTGATGACTACGTCTACAGGAACAGGTAAAGCTTCGGTGGGTTTAGGGGCCACTTTTTCTACGATAGCGGTCTTCGTCTTAATCGTTGCATCTTGACTTGTTGAGACCAGGCCTTGCGCATTGAGCCGTGTCTGCGTATTCCGAACGAGATCAGGACGCTTCAGATAAACGCGGAGCAAAGCTCTCTCCAGCGTTTCGTTGAACATAGAATTGGTCACTGGGTCTTCTGACAGCCGGAACTGATTGTGACTGATGTTATGATAAAACGTCATGGGCAAAAACAATCTCGAGTATTTGCCATTCTTGTCATTGAGCAAACTGTTCAATGACGCATTAACCTTCTGCAGCGAATCAAGCTGCATCTTATAGTTTTTCAGAGAATCTGTATACGTTTTTACGAAAGGAGCAACGGTATCCACAGGATGGTGTATAACGCCACGAAAACTCTCCCCATAAACATTCATGGCAAGAGCGGACAAGAACAATAACGCTGTGCTTTTAAATTTCATTTTATGAATTGTTTTGTATGGTTGCAAAGGTAATAATAAAAAATGACAGTTGCTTGTTTGTTTCGCAATTTTATGCTAACTTTGCAACTTGTATTTTTGTGACATTTAACAAATAAAATATCATATCGTGGCTGAAACAAAGTATATATTCGTTACGGGTGGTGTAGTTTCATCACTTGGTAAAGGTATCATTTCATCTTCTATTGGTAAGCTTTTACAAGCAAGAGGTTACAACATTACCATTCAAAAATTTGATCCTTACATCAACATCGACCCCGGTACACTCAACCCTTACGAACATGGAGAGTGCTATGTAACGACCGATGGAATGGAAACTGATTTGGATTTAGGCCACTACGAGCGCTTTACTGGCATACAAACCACCAAGGCTAACTCGCTGACAACCGGTCGTATCTACAAAGCGGTGATTGACAAAGAACGCCGAGGAGACTACTTAGGCAAAACCATTCAGGTGGTTCCGCACATCACAGACGAAATCAAACGAAACGTGAAGTTGTTGGGACAGAAGTATCATTATGACTTTGTCATCACGGAGATTGGAGGTACAGTGGGCGATATCGAATCAACACCCTTCCTGGAAGCTATCCGTCAATTAAAATGGGAACTGGGTAAGAACGCTTTGAGCGTACATCTCACATACGTTCCTTTCTTGAAAGCTGCGGGAGAATTGAAGACCAAACCGACACAGCACAGCGTGAAAGAACTGCAAAGCATTGGTATACAACCCGACGTATTGGTGTTGCGCACAGAGAAACACTTGAAAGATGATGTTTTACATAAGGTGGCTTCGTTCTGCAATGTCGATTTTGATTGTGTGATTCAGAGTGAGGATTTGCCAAGTATCTACGAAGTTCCAGTGAACATGCAGAACCAAGGTCTGGACGTAGCCATTCTTAAAAAGATGGGATTGGAAGTAAAAGAAACACCAACCCTTGGGCCATGGAAGAGTTTTCTGGAGCGAAGAAACAGAGCGAAGGAAGAGGTTCACATCGGCTTGGTTGGTAAATACGACCTTCAAGACGCTTATAAGAGTATTCGAGAGAGCCTTTCACAGGCTGGCACCTATAACGACCACAAGACTGTATTGACGTTCATCAACTCGGAAAAGATTACTGAAGACAACGTTGCAGAAATGTTGAAAGGGCAAGATGGCATTGTAATCTGTCCTGGATTCGGGCAGCGCGGCATAGAAGGTAAGCTGGTTGCGGCTCATTATACACGCACACACGACATCCCTACCTTTGGCATTTGTCTGGGTATGCAGATGATGGTGATAGAATTTGCGCGCAATGTGCTGGGCTATCCTGATGCCAACAGTAGAGAAATGGACGAAAAGACAGAGCATAATGTCATTGACATCATGGAGGAACAGAAGAACATAACCAACATGGGAGGTACGATGCGTCTGGGGGCTTACGAATGTCAACTAAAACAAGATTCACGCGTGTTCAACATCTACCGACAGGAATTCATACAAGAACGTCACCGTCACCGTTTCGAGTTCAACACCGCTTTCATCAAAGAATACGAGAAGGCTGGCATGATTTGCGTAGGAAAGAACCCCGAAAGTAACCTCGTTGAAGTGGTAGAAATACCTGGTTTAAAGTGGTACATCGGTACACAGTTCCACCCAGAGTATCAGAGTACGGTACTCAAACCACACCCATTGTTCGTCGATTTCATCAAGACGGCTATTCAAAAACAGAAGAAATAATCAAGAAATGGATAAAAATACTATTACCGGACTCGTGCTGATGGGTCTGCTGCTGATTGGATTCAGCTGGTGGTCGCAACCCTCTTCCGAACAAAAGGCAGAAATGATGCGCCAAGACTCCATTGCAGCGGTCATGAAGCAAAAGGCAGAAACCAGCAAAAAGAATGCGGAAGCCAAACATTTGGCTGAACAGAAAGCCAAGCAAGAAGCAGACACCACGGCTCTTTTCCATGAAGCCTTGCAAGGTGAAGCACAAGATATCGTTTTGAAAAACGAGAAAGTGAACCTTACTTTGAGCACCAAAGGAGGAACAGTCACCAAAGCTGTGATTAAGGGATTCAAGGACAGAGAAGGAAATAAGGATGTGACGTTGCTGGATGAAAATGTTCATCAGTTGAACTTCACCCTATCAACCAAAGACGCCAACATCGCTACTCAAGACCTCTTCTTCCAACCTTCGTCACAGACAGACTCCACCGTTACGCTCACAGCCAATGCGGGTCAGGGAAAGTCTATGGTGCTGACTTATAGATTAGGACCAAACTATCTCCTGCACATGTCCATGCAAGTGAAAGGCATGAACGGTCTTTTTGCGCCAGATACGAAAGTCATGAACGTGAACTGGAAAGACAAATGCAGGCAGCAGGAGAAAGGTTTTACGTTTGAAAATCGCTATTCAACCCTTACTTATCATGAGGAAGATGGTGGCACAGACAAGCTAAGTGAGACTTCAGAGAAAGTAGATGAGCAAATCGACAAAAAGATTGACTGGGTTGCTTTCAAGAACCAGTTCTTCTCAGCTGTGATGATTGCCAAGCACGACTTTAATACTGGCGCCTTGTTAACCAGCATTCCTCAGCAGAAAGGCAGTGGCTTCTTGAAAGAGTACGAAGCCAAATTGAAGACATTCTTTGACCCAACTGGGCAAACACCATCTGAATTTGAATTCTATTTCGGCCCAAACGATTTCCGTTTACTCAACCGAGTTGAGCAACAGAGTACTTTCAATAAAGACCTCGAATTGCAAAGATTGGTATATCTTGGTTGGCCATTGTTCCGCATTATCAACCGTTGGTTCACCATCTATGTATTCGATTGGCTGTCCAAATGGTTCCCCATGGGCGTAGTACTCATCTTAATCACCTTATTATTAAAGGTTATTACCTTCCCAATGGTTAAGAAGAGCTACATGAGTTCGGCCAAGATGCGTGTCTTAAAACCAAAACTCGAGGCTGCCACGGCACAATACAATAAGCCTGAAGACCAGATGCAGAAGCAACAAGCCATGATGGCAGAATATTCTAAATATGGCGTGAGTCCGCTTTCGGGCTGCCTCCCGATGCTCATTCAGATGCCTATTTGGATTGCTATGTTCAACTTTGTGCCAAACGCTATTCAACTACGTGGAGAAAGTTTCCTTTGGATTAACGATTTGAGTACATACGATCCAGTGATTGAATGGAACAGAAACATTTGGCTCATTGGTGATCACCTGTCACTCACCTGTATTCTGTTCTGCGTGTCCAACGTGCTTTATAGCTGGATGACCATGCGCCAACAGCGCGATCAGATGGTGGGACAGCAAGCTGAACAAATGAAGATGATGCAATGGATGATGTATCTCATGCCGGTGATGTTCTTCTTCATGTTCAACGACTACTCATCAGGTCTTAACTTCTATTACTTTGTTTCACTATTCTTCAGTGCAGCCATCATGTGGACTTTGCGTAAGACGACCAACGATGAGAAGCTGCTCAAGATTCTCGAAGCAAGATATGAAGAGAATAAAGCAAACCCGAAGAAGCTAAGTGGCATGGCAGCTCGCTTGCAAGCCATGCAGGAACAACAGCAAGCCATGCAACGCAAAAGAGAAGAACTCGAAAGAAAAAAACGTAAACTATAATAGGGATGAAAAAAACAACACTCCTTTTAGCAACTGTCGCCCTCATCTTTGGCGGCAGTTTTGCAAATGCACAGAACACCGTGAAAGATCAAAACGCAACATTCAAAGTGGGCAGTGACCTCATGACACCAGAAGCCTTATGGGCCATGGGACGCATTGGTGGTGCCACAGCTTCACCAGACGGTAAACAAGTTGTCTACCAAGTAGGCTACTACAGTGTAAAACAAAACAAAAGTCAGCAGATGCTGTTCGTCATGGACGCAGACGGAAAAAATAAACGTCAGCTCACAACAGGACAGCAAAGCGAGACAGATGGCGCATGGATTGAGCAGGGACGACGAATCGCTTTCCTCACAGGAGGCCAGCTTTGGTCAATGAATGCCGACGGAAGTGACCGAAAACAGCTCTCAAACAGCAGCGTGGACATTGAGGGATTCAAGTTTTCACCAGACGAAAGAAAAGTCATCCTCATCAAGTCACTTCCCTATCATGGCACCATCCAAGCCAATCCTGCTGACCTACCATTGGCTACAGGACGACTTGCTACTGACATGAACTACCGCCATTGGGACCACTATGTTGAAACAATCGCACACCCTTTCGTGGCAGACTTTGATGGTTCAAGCATCAATGAAGGCGTAGACGTTTTACTAGGTGAGCCTTTCGAGTGCCCAACCGCACCCTTCGGAGGGACCGAACAGCTTGCTTGGAGTCCTGATTCTAAGTCAATTGCCTACACTTGTCGTAAGAAAGAAGGCGTACAATACGCCATTTCCACCGATACAGACATCTACTTATATGATGTTGCAACAGGCAAAACCAAAAACCTTTGCAAGCCATCAGGCTACAAAGAACCTGCTATCGATGCCACAAAATCGATGAAGAATCAATCGGTGAATCATCAACCGGGCGACATGAATGTAGGTTACGACACCAATCCTCAGTTCTCTTCCAACGGCAAATACATTGCTTGGCAGAGCATGCCACGCAATGGTTATGAGAGTGACCGCAACCGATTGTGCGTCTATACCCTGGCGGATGGAACGAAAAACTATGTCACCGAACAGTTTGACAGCAATGTTGACGCATATTGCTGGGGCAATGACAACAACACGTTCTACTTCATTGGTGTATGGCATGGTAAGACACATGTCTACCAAACCAACCTGAAAGGCCAAATCAAACAACTCACTGACGGACAATACGACTACGGTAGCTTGCAGCTGTTGGGCCGTAAGGGACAGCTACTCGTTACGCGTCACTCGTTGTCACATCCAGATGATTTGTTTGTTCTCACGCCGTCAAAGAAGGAGAAGCGTTCACAAGTGACACAAATAACCGATGAAAACAAACACATCTTTGATCAATTGGCCATTGGAAAAGTTGAAGAGCGTTGGACAAAGACAACAGATGGCAAGGACATGCTCAGCTGGATTGTTCTTCCTCCACACTTCGATGCCAACAAGAAATACCCTACTCTGCTGTTCTGTGAAGGTGGTCCGCAAAGCCCAGTCAGTCAGTTCTGGAGCTATAGATGGAACTTACAAATCATGGCAGCACACGGATATATCGTTGTTGCACCCAACCGTCGTGGTCTTCCGGGCTTCGGTTCGGCATGGAACGAAGAGATTTCAGGAGATTGGACAGGACAATGTATGAACGATTATCTATCGGCCATCGACGACGCAGCAAACAATCTTCCCTACGTTGACAAAGACCGATTGGGAGCTGTTGGTGCCTCTTTTGGTGGATTCTCGGTTTATTATCTTGCCGGTCATCATGACAAACGATTCAAATGTTTCATCTCTCACGATGGCGCATTCAACCTTGAGAGCATGTATACTGACACCGAAGAGGCCTGGTTCTCCAACTGGGAATACGAAGATGCTTATTGGAACAAAGATCAAACAGCCAATGCAAAGCGCACATACCAAAACAGTCCTCATCAGTTTGTTGACAAGTGGGACACACCTATCCTCTGCATTCATGGTGAAAAGGATTATCGCATCAACGCCAATCAGGGCATGGGAGCTTTCAATGCTGCCCGTTTGCGCGGCATTCCAGCCGAACTACTCATCTTCCCCGATGAGAACCACTGGGTGCTGAAACCGCAAAACGGCATTCTTTGGCAGCGTACATTCTTCAACTGGCTAGACCGCTGGCTGAAGAAATAATGCCCTTGTGCCAACTCGTCAACTAAAAAAAAACTTTAAAACTCAATAACTTAAAAACTCACGATAATGGTTGAAACATTTCAAAAGAAACTGAGCGACTCTCCAGCATGGCGCTGGACAGCTCTGGTATTACTGGCATCGGCAATGTTCTTTGCCTACATCTTCGTTGACATTCTGTCGCCTTTACAAGAATTTTTACAGACACAACACGGCTGGGATCCTATAGCCTACGGCCGTTTTGCGGGTTCTGAACCATTTCTGAACGTATTTGTATTCTTCCTTATATTCGCAGGTATCATCCTGGATAAAATGGGAGTGCGCTTCACAGCCATCCTTTCAGGTGCCGTCATGGTGATTGGTGCTTCCATCAACTATTACGCGCTGACAGAAGGGTTCGAAGCAAGCAGTCTGAAAGTATGGTTTGATAACAATTTGAACCTACCGCTCGCCGCCTGGAATGTCACACCATTTTATGATGGTATGCCAGCCTCAGCCAAACTATCAGCCATCGGATTCATGATTTTTGGTTGTGGTGCCGAAATGGCTGGCATCACGGTTTCGCGTGGTATTGTGAAGTGGTTTAAGGGTAAAGAAATGGCATTGGCCATGGGCATCGAAATGGCTATTGCCCGTGTGGGTGTCGCCGTGGTAGTCATTGCTTCGCCAGCCATCGCCTCTATCCACCCAATAGACGTTTCACGGCCAGTCGCTTACGAACTTCTTTTGTTGATTATTGGTTTGATATGCTTTATTGTTTATGGTTTCATGGACAAGAAGTTGGATGCACAAGGCGTGGAAGAAGAGAAAGACGATCCATTCAAAGTGTCGGACATTGGAAAGATATTATCACTGAAAATGTTCTGGATTGTGGCGCTACTCTGCGTACTTTACTATTCAGCCATCTTCCCTTTCCAAAAATACGCCATCAACATGTTGCAATGCAACCTTAACTTTACGGCCGAACAAGCTGGTATGGTGTTCTTCGTATTCCCATTAGGTGCCGCTGCCGTCACTCCTTTCCTGGGCAATTTCCTCGACCGCAAAGGTAAAGGAGCGTCCATGCTCATCTTAGGCGCCATGCTCATGGTGGTATGCCACCTTGTGTTTGCGTTCGTCGTACCAGCCACACAAAGCGTCATCATTACCTATGCCGCCATCATCTTGTTAGGCATTTCGTTCTCATTGGTTCCGGCTGCGCTATGGCCTTCTGTTCCAAAGCTGATTGATGACAAACTCATTGGTTCGGCATACGCATTGATTTTCTGGATTCAGAACATCGGTCTTTACGCTTTCCCCATGATCATTGGTTCTGTGTTGCGTTCATCCAACCCTGGTGTTACCGACCCATTGAAGTACAACTACACCGTACCTATGTTGGTATTTGCCTCCTTGGGCGTGATTGCCCTTATCCTGGGATTCCTGTTGAAAGCACTTGACAAGAAGAAGGGCTATGGACTGGAACAACCGAACATCCAAAAATAGGAGTGACATCACTGGGCAAGTACGAAACGCTTGCCCATGGGCCTGATATCAATTGGGCCACCCTAACTCGACCCACCTGTACCAAGAAGGACTCAACTGTAATAAGTTGAGCCCTTCTTGCTATATGAATGGTTGCTTGTATCAGAAGCGATAGCCCAGTGTGAGCAACAGCTGGTGGCGCTTGTTGCTAACGCTTACCGCATCTGCGATACAGTCCTCTTGCTTATTTGTTTTAGAATAGTAACTCATGAATGGATAAAAATTACCATTGGTCTGCGAATACTGATAGGCCAAGTCTACAAAGAATTTCTTGACAGAGTAACCCAATCCGCAGGTAATGCGGTTGGTACTTTCCCAGTTGGTGTAGTCTGTTGAGGTAGCGTATGCGTTTCCTGGCGAAGAAATACTACCGTCACGATAGCCATCCTTGCTAAACATCGGACTCAAATAGTTATACCCCAGACGAACAGCCAAGCTTGGCAACGGCTTGTATTCCACGCCCAGTTTCACTGTGCTCACTCCTTTCAGGGTTGCTTTGGTATGGTCGTTCATGCCGCCATCACTATAAGAGTCATCATAATAACCACCATCTACAGGGTCATAATAACCACCGTTGTTCACACGATTATCGATTGTGCCATAGTCAGCATACTCGTAGGTTGCACCCAAGGCCAGCTCAGTGCCTATGGTATGACCTAAGCTCAGGCCAAACTTCCAAGGTGTGTACACCTTAAAATGATAATCTGAACTCTGACCTTTGTCTACCCTGTCCAGCCCAGCACCCATGCTCATATCATTTGCACCTTTTAAATGCAAGTTGTAAAAGGTAGGCGTATGGATATATGCCCCTATGCGGAATGGAGAGTTTTCTATGGGAAGGAAGATAGCTCCAGCCTTGAGGTCAACACCGCAGCCATCTATACGCAGGTCTTCCCACATTCCCATTACTGTGTTACGCTCCAAATTTTCCGTGTAATAGCTGTTGCTACGATAGTTCACGTCGTGCAAGCCAAAGGTCAATCCAAGGAACACCCGATTGTTAAAGTTGCCGCTTAAATTGAAACTATACTCACCAATGTAACCTTTTTGATACTGTCCAAACACATAGGCCGTACCATCAAGATAATCCATACCTGTCTGTTTGCCATTTAAATCCTTGATAGGAGCCATCAAACTGGCATAGTTGGCATCCACGCCATTCCAATTATAGTCGTTAGCAAACGGATACTTCATTGCCGACAGTTTATTCTGCGAGGCATGCGATAACGTGTTTGCAGCCGTCAGAATCTGGTCAAAGTTACGACTCTTGTGGTAATTAAACGCAATGTTCATATATTCGTTCCAGCCTGTACGCATGGAGTAAACGACCCCTATTTGGTCAAAGCTGGCATTGGTCTTGTTACCATTGAAACTTATTTCGATGTTGCTGATAGTGGGCGTTGTGGTTTCACCTTGTTGAGTGACCAAGCCCCCGGATATAGTAACCTGGCCGGAACGGAATAACCCTATCCCCGCAGGGTTAGTGCTAATCGTGGATATATCCGCACCCAGCGCCTCCAAAGCACCGCCCATGCCTACATAACGAGCCGTACCGTTGAGGTCGTTGTCAATCAGTTTCGTATCTTGATAAGTCTCTTGTGCTGTCAGTGATGCCGACATGAACATCATGACCGCCATCAGGCAATATTTTGTCTTCATTTGTCTCATCTTTTATATTCGTTTTATTTTTTACCTTCTACCTCCACCAAAGTGGCCACCGCCACCACCGGAAGAGTGTCCGCCGCCAAAACCGCCACCGGAAGAACGTGTGCCACCAAAGCCACCACCGGAAGAACGTGAGCCGCCAAAGCTTCCACTGTTATAACTTGGTGTAGACCTGGTGGAATTACCAAAGCTACTGTTACTGCGAGTGCCGATCGAATTGGAACGAGGCGTATCGGTTCTGCCACCGAACGACCTGTTACGTCTACTGCGGGTTGTGTAAGTACTTGTCGAACGTCTGTTGCCATTTGCCGATCCACGAGCGAATCGCCCTGTACTGTAAGTATCTCCGCTGCCGTCAAATCTCCAAGTTCTGTCTCCAGTCAAGCCACGGGGGTTGCCGCCGTATACACGTGCGTAGCCTCTACCGTACCCGCCATACGGATAGTTATACCAGCCTCCGTAATATGAACCATACCATCCGTTATAGCCATAATACCAAGGATTGTACCATGGATCGTAGAAACCATAATAGCCGCCATACCAAGAACTGTACCAAGGATCGTAGAACCCAGCATAACCATAATACCATGGGTCATACCACGGATCGTAAAAACCCCAACCGGCACGCCAGTAAGGATAGGCTCTCCAACGATAGCTGCTGTAGAACCACGGATTATAATAGCCGTCCCAGCGGCTCATACGACTTGTATATTCAAAGTCATCACCATCGAGCATCGTATCATAATACTTGCCGACAAAAGTGGTGTCGATGTAGGTAGAGTCGGGATAAACCCCTCTACCCTTCTGAAATTCGATGACATCGTTGCCGCGATTGTCTGTTCCTATCTTCTGATAATGACTCCAATACTTACCATGACGATTATATTCGTCTACATCACGGTCGCTGCCACTATAGGTCACTTCACGATTATTCGTTCGCACTGTTGACTTTTTAGCGGTAGGCAAGTTAGACGGAAGAATGTACATATCGTCTTGTGCCAACATCTTATAGGGCATCATTCCCAACAATAGGGTGAATAATATGAGCTTTTTCATTTTGTTACTCCTTTCTAATATATGCTTTTCCACAATGCAAATATATCAAATATGTTTATGCAAATATAAGGAAATTCCCTAACTATGGATAGGTTTTTCCCTATTTTTTATACCTTTGTGGCATCTTTTACGTTAAGAATATGAAATATAAGATAGCAGACTTTAAAATAGCCTGTACACCGGAGCTTACGCAAATTGCCAAAGACCTGTTACCCGATTTGATGGGTGAAATAGGTTTTGAGTCGTTTGAAGACACTCCAGATGGACTCAAAGGATACATTCCCGCAGATTTAATGGACACCAACAGCTTGAAGCAAGTGCTTGACACCTTTCCCTTAGAAGGTGTCAACATCACCTACACGCTTTCCGACACAGAAGACAAAAACTGGAACGAGGCATGGGAAAACACGGGGTTCGCGCCTATCAACATTGACAACAAGGTGATGATTTATGATGCAAGAACCGGGAAAAAGCCTGCGGGTGATTCGCTCATCAACATCGGTATTGAGGCGAAACAAGCCTTTGGCACGGGAACTCACGAAACTACCCGCATGATGATTGGAGCCATGCTACAACTATCACTGAAGGGGAAACGGGTTCTTGACTGTGGATGCGGCACGGGGATTTTGGGCATCGCCGCCCTTAAACTGGGTGCAGAGGCGGTCGTAGGCTTCGATATCGACGAGTGGAGTGTGGAAAACACCCAACACAATGCAGCCATCAATGAGGTTGACAACATCGAGGTTTTTCATGGTGACGCACACGTTTTATCGCATGTGTCGGGGGTATTTGACGTGGTGCTGGCCAACATCAACCGCAACATTCTTCTGAACGACATGCCCGCTTATCTGGAAATAATGAATGCTGGCTCGGTCTTAATCATCAGTGGTTTTTATGAAGAGGATGTAAAATTGCTTGACGAAAAAGCCAACTCATTAGGATTAGTAAAGACAAGCCAAAAAAGTGATAATCACTGGTGCTGCTTGACTTTTATCAAGCAGTAACCATCTCGCAACTACTTGATTACAAACGGAATACAGATACATATTCAAACTCATTGACTTTGCCCCTCAAAGTCAATGGGTTTGGCCTTCAAAAGCATTGACTTTAACGCTTAAAGTCATAGAGATTGTCAGAACTTCAAATAGCTGTACGGTTTTTAGTTGATTATTCTAAATCACTTGTCAATATTTTTCAATGATATTATTTTCCTTGTCAATCGCCCTTTCGAGGCTCAAAGGTATGAAAAATCATTGAACGATGGCCATGATAGAGCGTCGATTGCATCGAGCTGTTTGACACATCCCCATGTTCACCAAGTTACCTTTTGGCGACCAATGGTCATCTGCTTCAAATCGTAAAACGAGCCGTTGTAGACATTCAAGTCAACGAACCCTTTGATACCTGGCAGTTTTCCGGCATCAGTATGCTGCCAGAATTTCCACTTGCCTTTATAGGTCACCTTCTCAACATAGTAATGGGCTATCCAATAGGGATAATCATCAAAAACGGGTGCGCCCAGATATTCGTCCTTAAATTTATAATAGGTATAAATCATGGGCTTTACATGGTACTTGTCTTCGACGATGTGCAACCAGGTGAGGATATCTCGTTGAAAGTCTTCAACGCTCTGGTCTTTAGGTTTGTGTTCAACATCCAATACCGGCGGCAGGTCACCATCTTCCAGATGTACCTGCTTCAAAAAATAGTATGCCTGCTCTCTGGCCGACGAATGGTTGCTCCAAAAGTGGTAAGCCCCCCTGATAAAGCCATGCTCGCGTGCATTATAAAAGTTGTCGTTGAAATTGTCATCCAGCTTGTCGGCGCCCTCTGTCGCCTTGATCATGACAAACCTCAGCGGGCACCCTCCTATCATCCCATTGCGCAACAGTTGCCAATTGATGTCACCTTGATAGTGAGAGATGTCGATGCCATGTATCTCATAACCTGCGGGATAGTCGGCATCGCCATAAAGTGCGCGCCACCTGAACCCGGTAGGACTTACAAAAAACTCATAGAATGCCCACATGTAGAGTAACGCAAAGATAATGCCCCCAACCCAAACGGCCCGTCGGGGACATCTACCGAAGAATCGTGTGCGTTTCTTTCTGACTCGCTTTCTTCTTTTTCTTGTAGGCATTGAATGATGAGATTGAAAAAGAGAATCTGCCATGCAATACGTAACCGAACTACATCAGCAGACTCTCTTTAGGCTGGTTCTATAAATTAGCTTTGTTAGATTTTGAGCTTATTTTTGAGGTCAAAATGCAAGAGAGTGAAGGAGTGTAGCGAGCTACACGACTGAACGAACTTACATTTTGAACCAAAAACAGAGCAAGCCGAATACAATCAAACTTGTTTGAATTGTTGAGGCGCAGCCTGTTTTATATAAAAAGAAGCCAAAAGATAACAAAACGTATTTCATAAACATTTAATGACAATGTGCGGTGGTAATTTATAGAACCAGCCTTTATGGTAGTTTTAAATGTCAGTAAGATTATTCCTGCTCCAATGCCAAGGTTCGTGTGGTCTGGTCACAAACCTCACTGGGTCCCCAATACTGGATAGGACCTGGGTAAACATAGCATGTATGGTTAGCCCATTCGTCACGGTTGGCAGCAAAAGTCTTAAAAGGCTTGCCTTCCAACTCTACCAACGCCTTGCGGATTACCGGTTTCATTTCACCATTACGACGCTCCATGTTCATCATCATGGTGATAGGTACGCCACCTGCTTTCCAGTTGTCGGTGCAGTCGGTGGTGTTCTTGACAATGGCCATGTATCCTGTCTTACCGTTTGCGATGAGCTGGGCTGCACTGGTACCAAGCGCATAGCAATAGTCGGCGTCAAAATTAGACGGCGCAGCGCAGCGACCTTCGTAACCGAAGAAATGGTGAAGAGGTGAGAACTTGCCTTGATATTTGCCTTGCTTCTTCCACTCTTCGAGCTTAGCGGCAACCATGTGAGACAGCAACTTCTCGGTCTCAATTAAGGAAACCTGAACATTTCCGTGTGGGTCGCGATCCAAACTCAGCTGGCGAGCCACATCTTCAGGCAACGTTTCGAAGGTAGAGCGGTTGGCATCAGAGAGGTGAGCGAGGATGTATTCACGCTGTGCATCCTTGTCCAAATCTTTGTAATCGGCACCATGAGCGGCCAGCAGGTCGTTCAATTCGGCGATCAAGCGGCCGATGGCGGGGATGAATTCTATCAAGCCTTCGGGAATGAGGACCACGCCAAAGTTGTTTCCTTCTTTGGCACGATAGGCCACAACAGAAGCAATGTTCTCCACAATTTCATTCAACGTCTTGTCTTTTGCCTGTATTTCTTCTGAAACAAGACAAATGTTTGGCTGTGTCTGCAATGCACATTCCAGCGCAATGTGAGAGGCCGAACGGCCCATCAGCTTGATGAAATGCCAGTATTTGCGAGCCGAATTGCAGTCGCGCTCAATATTTCCAATGAGTTCTGAATAAGTTTTCGTTGCCGTATCGAAGCCAAATGAGGTTTCAATTTGCTCGTTCTTCAAGTCGCCGTCAATGGTCTTTGGACAACCGATGACCTGCACGCCATACTGCTTGGCAGCGTAATATTCGGCCAAAACACAGGCGTTGGTGTTTGAATCGTCACCACCAATGATGACAAGTGCTTTGATATCCAGCTCGCGAATCACCTCCAGACCCTTTTCAAACTGGTCTTCTTTCTCCAGCTTGGTACGTCCGGATCCAATCATATCAAAACCTCCTGTGTTGCGATATTTCTCCAAGAAACTGGCAGTAATCTCGATATAATTATGATCTACCAAACCACCAGGCCCCATCAAGAAGCCATACAAGCGGTTTTCTTCGTTCAATTTCTTCACAGCATCGAACAAGCCACTGATTACATTATGTCCACCAGGAGCCTGACCTCCACTAAGGATAACGCCTACATTCATCAGCTTGTTTTCACATTTATCACCTGGAACAAACTCTACGAGAGGCATTCCGTATGTATGTGGGAACAATTTTTTGATTTCATCCTGATCATCAACACTTTCAGTTGGTGCTCCTTCCTGAATTTTTACAGCACCTTGAAGAGCTTTTGGCAGTTTTGGCTGATAAGAAGCTCTTTCTTTTTGTAATGCACTTGTTTTCATCTTTGCAATTTTACTAATATAATAAATGATAAATTTTCATTGCTCTTAGGTTTTGCAAATTTACCCTTTTTCTTTGAGATAGAGAAACAAACAATCAAGAAAACAAGTTTTTTCCGTACAATGTGTTGCATTTACAGATATTTTTTCTACCTTTGAACTATCATTCAATTTCGTACAAACTATAAAGAGACAATTCACATGGCAAACAAAAGAGATTTAAAACGAATAATTCATTATGTTTGTAGTGATCTTTTAGCAGAATGCGTAGCCGCCTCGCTGTATAGTGAAAAACCCGAAAAGGAGAATATTGATGCGCTGCTGACGTCGATCTTGACGTTGCAGAGTCAATATATTAAGCGCGTATCTCATCCCGAACCAGGAATGAAGCAAAAGGATTATTACAAGGATTTGATTGCAAAATTCAACTCAGACGTGTCTGAAATTGTAGATCAGATATCGAATATTTATTAAAAAAACCGAAGCGTATATGCTAAATCGTTTGTGTAGATGGCTATTATATAGTTGCATGGGATGGACAAAAGTTGTAACTGTTGACCATCCCGACAAATACATCATCTGTCTTGCCCCACACACCAGCAACTGGGATTTCATCATCGGCTTGCTATACATGCACGCTGAAGGCATGAAATCAAACTTTCTGATGAAGAAAGAGTGGTTTGTAGGCCCCCTCAAACCCCTTTTGAAAGCCATAGGGGGAATACCCGTTTGGCGCTCAAAACATACGAGTATGACGGACAACCTTGCGGCCTTCGCTCAAAAGGAGAAAACTTTTCAACTCTGCATCACACCCGAGGGAACACGATCTCTGAACCCGGATTGGAAGATGGGATTCTATTATATTGCCCTGAAAGCAAACATACCCATCCTCTTGTATGGTCTTGACTATCAGAACAAGACGATAAAATGTACGAAAAAGATTATTCCCACAGGAAATGTAGACGAGGAGATGAAAGAGGTGAAACTATATTTTAAAGGCATGCAAGGCAAACATCCTGAGAAATTTTCGATAGGAGAAATTGCCCAATGAGGTTACGCACGGTTTTATTTCTGTACTGCGTGTGCCTGTCACTCCACCTATCAGCTCAGTACAACAGTACCTTTACGCAGGCATGGGGCGATATTGACCATCGGGATAAGCCGTGGGTGACGAACACATCGAAGACTAACAAGATTAGCAAAGGACTGAAGAATAGGCATATTTCTGTATGGGCAAGCCATGGCTACTATTACGATCAGAATAAATTTAAGTGGAAATGGCAGCGGCCAAACCTATTTGGAACCACCGAAGATTTGTTCACTCAAACCATTGTCATCCCCTACCTTATTCCCATGCTCGAGCATGCTGGAGCCTGTGTGTTTACACCCCGAGAGAGAGATTGGCAAAAACACGAGGTCATTATTGATAACGATGACCCAAACAAAGGTACATCCTATCTCGAGATAAACGTTCATGGAAATTGGGAACGAGCTCATACAAAAGGCTTTGCAAGGACAAAAACCATCTACAATGATGGCGATAATCCCTTTCAGCAAGGTAGTGCGAGAATGGCTCGCTCAACCAAAAGCAAGCATCCAAGCTTGGTATCTTATCAGCCTAATCTGCCTCAAGCTGGAAGGTATGCCGTATATGTGAGTTATCAAACCGTAGACAAAAGTGTGGATGATGCCGAATACATCGTCTATCACAAAGGACAGGAAACCACTTTCAGGGTCAACCAGCAGATGGGAGGTGGCACTTGGGTTTACCTTGGGACCTTCGATTTTGACGCTGGAAGTAATCAGTTTAACCGAGTAGTGGTGACAAATCGCTCGAAGAAAAAGAGACGCTTCGTGACGACTGATGCTGTTAGATTTGGTGGTGGAATGGGTAATATACAACGTGGAGGAAGCATAAGCGGTCTGCCACGGACACTTGAAGGTTCGCGATATTATGTACAATGGGCTGGTGCACCCTACAGTGTTTACGGAGGAAAAGGCGGTCAAGACGACTATTCTGATGACATCAACGCCCGATCCAAAATGACAAATTGGCTCGTAGGCGGAAGCGTATTCGCGCCATCACTGCCAGGACTAAGGGTTCCCCTTGAGTTAGCATTGGCTGTTCACAGTGATGCAGGATATAGTGCCGATGGAAAATCGCTCATTGGTTCTTTGGCTATTTGCACGACGAACTTCAATGATGGACGCTTGAATGCGGGGATTTCGAGAATGACCTCAAAAGACTTCGCCAATGATTTACTGCAAAATGCCGTCAGAGACCTGAGTACTGAACAAAGATCCTGGCCCAAGAGATACCTTTGGGACAGAAACTATTCGGAAACGCGTGTGCCGGAAATTCCCTCTGCAATACTGGAAACCATGTCTCATCAGAACTTCCCCGACATGATACTCGGTCAAGATCCCAACTTTAAGTTCAGCTTTGCCCGTTCAATCTATAAGACCATATTAAGATATATCAATCGACAGCACGGAAAATCGTATGTTGTTCAACCTTTGGCACCACAAGATTTCCGCATCGAGTTTACGTCCAAGAACAAGGTTAAACTGTCTTGGTCGCCACAAACCGACCCCAAAGAAGAAACGGCAACACCATCATCATATAACGTATACATGGCGACAGGAACGAGTGGATTTGACAATGGAAAGAATATCAGCAAAACATCTTATTCCATAGAACTTGAACCTGATGTGCAATACAACTTTAAGATAACGGCTTGCAACAAAGGTGGAGAGAGTTTTCCCACAGAAACTTTGTCGGCTTACTATTCACCATTGGCCACTCAAACGGTACTGGTTGTCAACGGATTCAATCGTCTTTCGGCACCCAAGGTAATCGATGATGAGCTTCAACAAGGCTTTGACCTCCATGCGGATATTGGGGTTGCGTACGGAAAAACGGCGGGATGGGCAGGATATCAAGCAGCTTTCGACAAATCACGCATGGGAAGTTTAACAGAAACAGGTTTGGGATATGGAGGCAATGAACTGGCCGGACAATTCATTGCGGGTAACACGTTCGATTATGTCGTAGACCACACGGCGGCCATTGCTGGTTCTAAAAGGTACAATGTAGCGAGTTCATCCAGCCAAGCAGTATGGTCTGGCGAAGTAAAACTGACCAAATATCCCTGCATTGACCTGATATTAGGTTTGGAAAAATATGAACCGTACACTGTAAAATACTATAAATCGTTCACCCCGCGGATGCAAACATTGTTGACAGCCTATGCCAACCATGGCGGAGCGATCATGGTTAGCGGTTCGTATATTGGATCGGATATGACCTTTGAAACCGAAAAAGTGTTTCTCAACAACGTTCTAAAACTATCCTATACGCCCAGCGACAGTATTGTTTCCTCTAATGCTGTACAAGGTTTGGGCATGAACATAACGTTCTACCAAACGCCTAATGAAGACCATTATGCAGCACAATCGCCTGAGATTCTATCTCCCAATCCAAGTGCTATGTATGTCATGCAATATGCCAATGGTACCAGTGCTGCGGTTGCATACAAGGACAACCATTACAGATGCTTCACCATGGGTTTCCCTTTTGAATGCATCATCGATAAAAAGAATAAGGAACTGTTGATGCGGGGAATATTAAACTATTTGCTTGAATAACTGACTGGCTCGCCCAGCAGCTTATGGAAGCACTACAATAGCCTAAAAATTGCAGTTTGATTGACATAAACAACCACTTATATAATAGTAGAAGATATGAACTATAAAATCCAATCCAACCCATCAGGCACGAGATGTATCGAAGTTTCGGACGAACATCTGGCCAGTATTCAGAAATATGCTTTGTTGGAAAATCTTGTTGATAGCACTGGCATCATTGATGAAGATATACTGAATAAGCTAAAACTGAACGTCAGATCCTTGCTGGAATCAGAAGCAAATCATGACAAAGCCCTGCTGGATCTTTGCCTTGACGTTATCTACCACGCCAACATGAAGGCATTTGGCCTCAACCAATTGGTGAAATTGTATATAGACTGGACAAAGAAACAGACCGAAGATAAGGAATGTATAACGAGTCGTGAGGACTAAAATAAAGACAATACTCATTTGAAAGATTATCAACTTACTGATTTTCTTCCAACCACTAAGAAGGAATGCAAGTTAAGAGGTTGGGAAGAACTGGATGTCATCTTGTTTTCAGGAGATGCCTATGTAGACCATCCGTCCTTTGGGGTTGCCGTCATAGGACGTTCGCTTGAAGCTGCGGGATACAAGGTTGCCATCGTTCCTCAGCCTGATTGGCATGGCGACTATCGCGACTTTAAGAAGCTGGGAAAGCCGAGATTGTTCTTCGGTATCTCACCAGGTTGCATGGATTCGATGGTTAACAAGTACACTGCCAACAAGAGATTGCGCAAGGAAGATGCCTACAGTCCTGACGGAAGACACGATTGCCGTCCTGAATATCCAACCATTGTTTATTCAAAGATTCTACGTCAACTATACCCTGACACACCCATTGTTTTGGGAGGCATTGAGGCTTCCATGAGACGTCTTACGCACTATGACTATTGGCAAGACGCTCTTCGCAAATGTATTCTATGCGATTCGGATGCCGACATGATTCTGTACGGCATGGGTTCGAAGTCTATTCTGTGCCTATGTCAAAGGATAGCAGCCGGTGAACCCATCCAACAGATTCACGATATCCCACAGACTGTATATCTAACTCAAAAAGAAGAGATCGATGGTGGCATCAAAGACGACGACATCATCCTTCATAGTCACGAGGAATGCTTGAAAGAAAAACGACTGCAAGCTGATAATTTCAGACATATAGAAGAAGAGTCTAACAAGATACATGCACAAAGATTGATTCAGGCTGTGGACAACAAATATGTGGTAGTCAATCCTCCTTTTCCAACTTTGTCAACTAAAGAGATTGATGCATATTATGATTTGCCCTATACGCGAGTGCCACATCTCAAATATAAGGGTAAACGTATTCCTGCCTACGAGATGATAAAGTTCTCGGTAAACATACACCAAGGCTGTTTTGGCGGTTGCGCTTTCTGTACGATATCGGCTCATCAAGGGAAGTTTGTCACTTGCCGATCGAAAGAAAGCATCCTGAGAGAAGTAAAACAGGTGATTGACATGCCAGACTTCAAGGGTTATCTTTCTGATCTTGGAGGGCCGTCAGCTAACATGTATGGCATGGCAGGAAAGAACCATCTGGCTTGTGAACACTGCAAACGCCCATCCTGCATTCACCCAAAAATCTGCCCCAATCTCAACACCGACCATAGTAAACTACTGGATATCTATCGATCCGTCGATGCTATTCCCGGCATAAAAAAGAGTTTTGTCAGCAGCGGTGTTCGGTATGACTTGCTGTTGCACAAGAGCAAGGATGAAGCGACGAACGCCGCAGCACAAGAATATACCAAGGAACTGATTAAGAACCATGTGAGTGGTCGCTTGAAAGTAGCACCTGAACACACGTCAGATACTGTTTTGAACTTGATGCGTAAGCCTTCTTTCAAGTTGTTCGAACAATTTAAAGTCATCTTTGACAAAATCAATAAAGAAGAAAATTTAAATCAACAACTCATCCCCTATTTCATCAGCAGCCATCCTGGTTGTCAAGCACAAGACATGGCAAACCTCGCTATCATCACAAAAAAACTAAATTTTCAGCTTGAACAGGTGCAGGATTTCACCCCTACTCCCATGACTGTCAGCACAGAAACATGGTACACGGGATATGATCCTTATACGCTGGAACCAGTTTACTGTGCCAAAACACCAAACGAAAAACTTGCCCAACGGCAATTTTTCTTTTGGTACAAGCCCGAGGAAAGAAAGAGTATTGAAAGAGAGTTAAGAAAGATAGGAAGACCAGAACTCATCGAGCAGCTTTTCTCTCATGCACCAAAGCCCCCAAAAACATCGTCCCGAAAAGATGAAGCAAGCTCACAAAGAACAAGCAACAAACGCCCTGCTTCTTACAATCCAAACTTTTCGAACAAACGAAAAAGGGAGAAAAACAAACGCCGAAATTAAAAAGAAGTACCCTACAAACCAAATAACGCCCATCATAGAAGACGACATGAAGGTACATAAAACGGTGAAAGAAAGTTTGTTTGGTCACCCGATAGCAACGTATGACCGTCCTAAAACAAACTTTCCTTCACATTTCTTATTCACGCACTACGTCCACAAACCAAAAGAACGCGGGCTTTTCATGCCAAGATTTGCGAACTGTCACTTCATCAATAAACAATTTTCTGCTCATTCGTTGTAGGGCCGTTCACCTCCAATTTTCCATCTTTAATTGTCACTTGATCCATAAAGACCACACGCTTCGACGGGTCTGCTTGCATGCGTGCATGATACACGGTGTACATTTTGCCATCCGGCATGGTGATGAGCATGTTGTGACCCGTACCCATCACGGTACCACCCTTTGACACATTTTCTTGCAAAACAGGATTGTTCTCCGCCTTCTTGAACGGTCCCAAAGGATTTTTAGCTGTCGCATACCCAACCGCATAGTGTGCTCCTTCAAACGAATTTGCAGAATACATCATATAATACAAGCCGTCATGCTTGAAGATATACGACCCTTCCGTCCAACGTCGATTTACTTCTCCAGACGTTACCGATCTACTCTCCCATTCCGATTGTTGGTCATCAAGCTTGGTTGGAGGAGCCAACAACAACTTTGGTTCGCCAATAACACCCGTGAAATCAGGCTTTAATTCTACACCATACACCCAACTTTCTTCTACCTCATCAAACTTTCCCTCTTTTTTGGCCTTGTCAGCAATCTCGCTTTCTACAGGATGTTTGTAGCAACAACGCGAATAATACAGGTAGCACTTGTTGTTTTCATCATCAAAATAAACATTGGCATCGATGATTGGATATGGAGGATTAAAGATAGGACGGTTTATCAAATCCCGAAAAGGACCTGCAGGTGAATCAGATACAGCGACTCCTATCTTGAAATTCTCCAATTCATTGGTTGGGTTTTCCTTGGCATTAGCGCTGTAAAACAGATAGTATTTCCCGTTTCGTTCATACACTTCAGGCGCCCAAAAGCAGTCTTTGTTCCACTGTTCGGCTGTCCCACCCGTATAAATTTGACCACACGAATCCCAAGTTTGCATATCTTCAGAGACGAACGCTTCGAAGCCATTCGCCAGAGAAGTGCCATACATATAATATTTTCCATCGCTTGCATGTAACAAGAATGGGTCGCCGAAATTCAGAGGCAAAGGATTTTTAATGATGCTGGTATGCTGTTTTGAACATCCAACAAAAACAAACAACACACAAAGTAATGCGATGATTCCACCTGATTGCTTCTTCATAAACAGTAATGATTAAGATAAATTATTTAGTCGTCCCTTGAAAAGTAAATAACCTATTGATTATCAATAAAATAACCTTTCT
>CABQNT010000004.1:0-230024 GCA_902465605.1 uncultured Prevotella sp. | reverse complement strand
CCAGAAGTAGTGACGATGCTTGGCATGCAATATCGCATGAATGACCAGATTATGCGCTTCTCAAGCGACTGGTTTTATCACGGAAAAGTTCAGAGTGCGCCAGCTATTAAGTATCGGGGAATCTTGGATTATGATGTTCCCATCCAGTGGATAGATACCGCCGAACAGGCAGAAAACGCCCATTTCATCGAAGAATCTGCATCGGACGCACCGACATTTCAGGAACATTTTGTGGGTGAAAGCTTTGGCAGAATCAATGAAGATGAGGCTGAATTAACCCTCAGCACCCTGGAACAGTATTTCAATAAGATTGGTAAACAACGTTTATTGGACGAAGCTGTCGACGTAGGTATCATCTCTCCGTATCGCGCACAAGTGCAGTATTTGCGCCGACTCATTAAAAAACGTCCCTTTTTCAAGCCCTTCCGTCATCTCATCAGCGTGAACACGGTTGATGGTTTTCAAGGACAGGAACGAGATGTAATCCTCATTTCACTGGTCAGGGCAAACGATGATGGACAGATAGGCTTTCTTCGTGACCTGCGGCGGATGAACGTTGCCATGACTCGAGCCCGCATGAAACTCATCATCTTAGGACATGTTCCCACGCTGGTGCGCCATCCTTTCTATAAAAAACTGTATGACTATACGCAGAGTTTACAACAAGATGCTGTTTGGTAAACATGCTCTAAATCCCTAAACACCAAATAATATGTTAGAACGCGACTACATTATGCGGCTTATCCGCGAATTTCTGGCAGCCCTGGCCCGACTGTTAGAGAAAAAAGAAGTGACGGCCAAGCATGAGGAACTCAAAAAACTGTACGACCAATATATTGGTCCTTACACCTTCTACCATCTGGCCCCGGTGGAAAAAGTCATTGAGACCCTTGGCCAAGAGGATGAAGAAAAGCGATTTTACAAGATGGAAATGCTGGCTGAACTCTATCTGGCAGAGGCTGACATGGTGTCGAAACCCGAAGGCGACCTGCTGCTTAAGAAGTCTTTTGCGCTGTTCGATTTCCTTGATCATTACAGCAAGATCTACTCTATAGACCGCCTCAAAAAGATGGATGCCATCCAACAAAGATTATCAAACAACAACAAAAACGAAACCAAAACGACCTAAAATGACAAGTAAAGTATTTTTTTTCAAGAAAAGTTTGGTACTGGCCGTGGCTGCATTGGCACTCGCCACAAGCGGCATGGCACAGAAAAAGAAAATGAGCGGCAACCCCATCTTCCCGGGATGGTATGCCGATCCAGAGGCTGTAGTGTACAACGGTGAGTATTGGGTGTTCCCCACTTACTCGGCACCTTTTGACGAACAAACCTTTCTGGATGCGTTCTCATCGCCCGATTTGGTGAACTGGACGAAGCACCCACGGGTTCTTGACAACTCAAATGTGAAATGGGTGCGGCGCGCTATGTGGGCTCCGGCGGTGATACATGCCAACAACAAGTATTATCTCTTCTTCGGTGGAAACGACGTACACCAAGGAGAAGTGGGCGGTATTGGCGTTGCTGTGGCCGACAAGCCAGAAGGTCCTTACAAAGATGCGCTGGGCAAACCGCTCATCAACGAAATCGTTAATGGGGCACAACCTATTGATCAGTTTGTCTTTAAGGACGATGATGGACAGTATTACATGTACTATGGCGGCTGGGGACACTGCAATATGGTGAAATTGGCTCCCGACTTGTTGAGCATTGTACCTTTTCCCGACGGAGTAATGTATAAGGAGGTAACTCCTAAGAACTACGTGGAAGGCCCGTTCATGCTGAAAAAAGACGGAAAATACTACTTCATGTGGTCTGAAGGAGGATGGACTGGCCCAGATTATTGCGTGGCCTACGCCATTTCTGATTCACCTTTCGGCCCCTTCGAACGCGTGGGAAAGATTCTCGAACAGGACGATAAAATCGCACGGGGAGCAGGCCATCACTCCGTCATTAAGGGCAATGGCAAGGACGAGTGGTACATTGTGTACCACAGACGTCCGTTGACAGAAACCGACGGAAACCATCGTGAGACCTGCATTGACCGCATGTATTTCGATAAAAACGGCTTCATCAAACCCGTTAAAATGACGGTGGAGGGTGTGAAGAAGGTGAAGAAACGTAAGTAAAAAAGTTGAACAGCAAAGTAAGTACTTGCTGATAGTAATTTAATTGCATTGACTTTGGGCTTCAAAGTCAATGCAATTGGCATGCAAACTCATTGAGTTTGGCACCCAATCTCAATGAGTTTATTTTTGCATCTATAATCCTTTGCTTTTCAATGAGTTGCCATATCGTTTTCAAACACATTGAACAGACCTTGACAACCATGATAGTCAGATGTCCAAGGCTTCCCTTCGACCGAACGTATCTACCACGTTACCATCATACATCTCACGGTTTCGCAAGATCAGACCCGCTGGTAAAACGGGCGATTTCGTACCTTCCGAGACCAACAAACGACTAGTCTCCACGCGTATTTCGTCCCACAAACCCGCATCGATGAAGCTCTGCAACGTCTTGGCTCCACCCTCTACCATCAACGATTGCACATGCTGTTGATGCAAATCTGCCAACAACCGGGGGAGCGTGATGCCGCCGCGCAGCACCAAGCGCAAGGGATTGGGACCCGACCACTCACGCACTGTGAGGCGCGGATGCTCGCGTTCGTCGGTCACACGACCAACAAGAATGGCGTCATACTGCGCCCGCAACCGATGCACCAGCATCTGGGTGAATGGCGTGGACAATGCCAAAGCCTCGCCGTTCGCATCCAAAAAGCCATTGATGGTTTGGGCCCATTTCAGTAGGATATAGGGTCGTTCAAGCGTGTTGTACACGTTGAACTGCCGATTCAGCGCACGGCACTCGTCGCCCAACACGCCAACCGTCACGTCAATGCCGGCATCACGAAGTTTATGCACTCCGCGTCCGTGCACCTGGGCAAATGGGTCAATGCAGCCACATACCACACGTTTCACCTGCTTCCTGATGATCAAATCGGCGCAGGGAGGGGTCTTACCAGTGTGACAACAAGGTTCCAAACTGACATAGAGCGTGCTCTGCGGCAGCAGAAGCTCATCAGCTGGACGGACAGATGCAAAGGCGTTGACCTCTGCATGCGCCTGTCCACACCGCACATGATAGCCCTCACCCAGTATGCGGCCTTGATAAACAATCACTGCACCCACCATAGGATTGGGCTTGGCCAAAGCCCTACCCTGCTTAGCCAACTGAAGGCAGCGCCGCATATACATTTTATCGAGCTCTTCTTGGTTCATGTTCTTATTTTTTTAGTATATTTGTTGCCATGAAAAATTATCGGGAACTTTGGGAACAACTCACCCCCCTATACGATGAAACCGAAGCAAAAGCAGTGGTCAGAACGGTATTGGAGGTGCGTTATGGATTGACACTCACCGATATTCTGTGTGGCAAAGTTAACGATTTATCGGCAGAAGAAGGTCGTTCTTTTGAGAAAATCATGCAGCGGTTACTGCAATCAGAACCCGTACAATATGTATTAGGTGAAGCTGAGTTTGCAGGTCGCCGATTCAAAGTAGCACCGGGTGTGCTGATTCCACGCCCCGAAACGGAGGAACTTTGCACCTGGATAGTCAGCGAACAAACACCAGCTGACGGGCAGTCCATCACGATTTTGGACATCGGAACAGGCTCGGGATGCCTTGCAGTGACGCTTAGTTTGGACATTCAAGGTGCGACTGTGTCGGCGTGGGACATCTCTCAGAATGCGATGCGGATAGCGAGCGAAAACGCAAAGGCATGGAAGGCACCTGTTAGTTTTGCGCTTCAGGATGCCTTAGCGGCACCAAAAGACTCGATGAAATGGGACATTATTGTATCAAACCCACCCTACATCTGTCCTTCTGAAGCAGCAGAAATGGCACAAAACGTGCTGAAATTCGAGCCGTCCACGGCTCTGTTTGTTCCACAAAGTGACCCGCTGCTGTTCTACAAAGCCATCGCCAATTATGCCATCGAAGCGCTCAAACCCGGCGGAAAGCTGTATTTTGAAATCAATCCGCTATACACTAACGAACTGGAAGAAATGCTCAAAAACGTAGGTTTCATCGATATTGAAATCCGAAAAGACGCTTTTGGCAAGGACAGAATGGCCAGAGCGACCCGCCCTTGTCAAACCGAAAAGTCATGAAAACATTGCTGATGATGAACGAAAAGAAAGAAATAACCGAAAAAGAGGCCTGGAACAAGCTGTCTGCCCTTTGTGCCAAGGCGGAACACTGCAGCGGAGAGATGGTTCGGAAGATGAACCTTTGGGGCTTGGACAGCACGGTTCAAGAGCGCATCATGGATCGACTGATTGCTGGGAAATACGTTGATGACGAACGCTACACTCGGGCTTTTGTCAACGACAAGATGACTTACAACCAGTGGGGACGCCGTAAAATAGAGCAAGCCTTGTATCAGAAAGGGGTATCGAAGGATGTGTCAAACAGGGTTCTCGATGAGGTTCCGGACGAAGACTACATCGCCATTCTGCGGCCACTCATCCATCGAAAGTGGAAAACCGTAACGGGACGTAATGACTATGAGCGCAGCATGAAGCTCATCCGCTTTGCCATGAGCAGGGGATTTGACATAGAACAGATTAAACAATGTATCGACCAAGCTGACGATTGGATGGATGATTAGTTTTATCAGCAGACTCCTTGATTTGATATCTCCCCGCACCTGTGTGGAATGCAGGCGGAGATTGACCGAAGGCGAACAGGTGTTGTGCGCCTCGTGCAACCTACATTTGCCTCGTACTCACTACGAAGACGACGCCTACGACAACGAGATGGCCCAAATGTTCTGGGCTCGCATCCCCATCGAACGAGCGGCAGCATTGTTCTTCTATCAGGCTCGATCGGAGGCAAGTCGCATGATTTACGCCCTGAAATATGGCGACCATCCAGAGATTGGCGAACAATTAGGATGCTTAACCGCTGAGGAATTTCAGGCTAAAGGATTCTTCAAAGGCATCGATTGCATCGTGCCCGTTCCGCTGACGAAAGGCCGTGAGCGTCAAAGGGGATACAACCAAAGTCTTGAAATCGCCAAGGGGGTAAGCCAGGTGTGCGGTGTACCCATCATGAAGCATGCACTAAAACGTGTGAAGTTTAAGGACAGCCAGACACATAAGAATCGGTTGGCTCGCACGGAGAATGTGGAAGACGCCTTTCAACTGGCCGAAAACGCGGGGTTGGTGGGCAAACATGTGCTGATCATCGATGACATCGTGACCACCGGAGCCACCATCTGCGCCTGCGGAAAGGCGCTACAGCGGGACGGAAGGGTACACGTCAGCGTGCTTTCTTTGGGTTGGGCAAAAGGATAGAACTGAACGAATGGCACCAAAAAAGCCACTCATCCCTTTGAAATATAGGAGATTTCAACTATCTTTGCAATATATACTCAACAACTTACGATATGGAAAATAACACATTAAAAAGAGATTTTGCATCCAAATTATTACACATCAAAGCCATTAAGCTACAGCCCAACGAGCCTTTCACGTGGGCTTCAGGCTGGAAATCGCCTTTTTATTGCGACAACAGAAAAACGCTTTCTTACCCCGACATACGCACCTTTGTGAAGGTAGGGATGGTGCACGCCATCTTGAAACACTTCCCCGAGGCTGATGTCATCGCAGGTGTGGCGACGGCAGGCATCCCACAAGCCGCCCTCATCGCTGATGTCTTGAACATGCCTTTGATATATGTAAGAAGCAAACCAAAGGACCACGGACTGGAAAACCTAATCGAAGGTGAGATGAAAGAGGGTGCTAAGGTAGTGGTTATCGAAGACCTTATCTCTACCGGAGGCAGCTCTTTGAAGGCGGTAGAGGCCATTCGAAAAGCCGGAGGAGACGTTGTTGGCATGGTTGCCTCTTACACTTACGGGTTTCCTCTCGCCTCACAAGCGTTCACAGATGCCAACGTCAAGTTGGTTACCCTGACCGACTATGATCATGTAGTGGCTGAGGCACTGGCTACGGGATATATCCAAGAAAGTGACATCGAGTTGCTCAACGAATGGCGAAAGAACCCATCAGGCTGGCGAAAGTAATTCCCCGTTTAGTAAAAATCATTCAGACTATAAAATTATGTCAAGCAAATTTGAAAGTTCCGTACGCGAGATTCCTTACTCACAGCAGTCTGTTTACAACATGCTGAGCGACCTAACAAACATCGAGAAGGTACGCGACAAAATACCAGAAGACAAGATTAAGGACCTAACCTTCGACGCTGATTCTATCTCCATCCATTCTCCAATGGGCGATGTACAACTAAACATCATCGAAAGAGACGAACCAAAGTGTATCAAGTTCGAGACGAAAAAGAGTCCAATCCCTGTCAATTTATGGATACAAATATTGCCTGTGACCGACCATTCGAGCAAGATGAAGCTAACGATGAAGGCCGAAGTGAACCCTTTCATCAAGGCTATGGTGAAAAAACCGTTGCAAGAAGGTATCGAAAAGGTGGCAGATGCCTTGCAAATGATACAATATGAATAAGGTTAAAAGCAGGAAAAGAGATGGGATGAGGTGTCTGAAACGCATCCATAAAATGAAAAGAAAAGGAACATTCCTATTTCTTTTCCTGCCCTTATTGCTGTCATCGTGCGGAGAAAATCAGAACCAATACAGTTCTGTTCGGTGCTTCGTGGCAATCAACAATCAAGAACACAACGATGCAACGCTGGCCAGTGCGATGAACGCCACGTCACCTGGCGTGTTTTGTTTGGTACAACAAACCATGAAAGGTGGTGCAACTTATTTCGCTTTCAAAAACAACCGAGGCAGCCAAAGCATGTCCATTTTCAACTCGAGAGACCAAAGAACGGCTCTCACCTTTGGTTATAACAATGGCGTGATCGTTGGCTTTGGCAACTTAGACTATCCTCCCGTCTTCTATGCTTACGACAACCAATGCCCCAATTGCTTCGACTGGCTCACGATACCACGCAGAAATTATCCTCTAACCCTGTCATCCAGCGGTATTGCAACGTGTAACAATTGTCACCGTGAATACAATATGAACACGGGAGGGAATATCATTAAGGGTTCTCGAGGTGAGAAAAATTACCTGACTCGCTATGTTGCTTCCACGTCTGGTCCATTCGGTTTGTTGACCATACACTAAGCGGAAGAGCCTTATCTTGCCCTACTTTCAGACCAATTTACTTTCTTTTCTATCACCAAAACAAACGGGAAGGTGTGAAAACACATGTAACTTCCAGTAAAAACACACATAACTTCCTGTAAAAAAAGCGAGCTGGCAACTCGATTTCAGCTATGCTGATCGTTCCAACCCCCGCTTCCGATACATCCAGATTTCAACGCTATTGATGATGTTCTGCCATAGGATATAACAACCAGGGCCAACGGATGAGATGGGATTGAGGTAGGAGTAGGCTATCCAGATGGCAAAAGCTGTATTCTTTTGACCCAATGCTTGACCGGCATTGACGGTGGCATTGAAATAGTGACCGATGAAACGTCCCACGGAAAACTGTATCACACAGAGCAGCAAGCCCAGCAAAGCGATGAGCAAGAGAAAAGGGACGGTCGTTTCTGCATGCACAATATTCTTCATTGTAGTGCCCGTCACAATCATCAAAGAACATCCCCAAAGATAATAAGAAAGGTCTTTTACCCCCACAACCCACCGATGAAACCGATGAAAATAGTGCTTAACGACATAAGCTAACCCCATCGGAACGACCAAGACAAGACACACTTGATTGAGTATTTTCAAGAATGCGCCCATAAAAGTAATGCCACTTGTTTTTTCAATTAGTGGGAAACAAATGGGAATGAGCAAAGCGGTGATAAAGTTAGACAAGAAGGTGTAGGTGGTCATCTCCTCGAGATTGCCACCCAATTTCTGCGTAACCACCGCTGCAGCTGACGCACATGGGCCGATAATGCAGGTGAGTAGTGCTTCCATCAGTATGAGACTGTTGCCCTTAAGGCGAAAAGACAGGATGATGGCAATGATGACAAAGACGAATAACACTTGAAAAAAACTCACCCAAAGATGCCACTTGACTGGAATTAAACGCCTGAAATTAACCTTACAAAAGGTCACAAACAAGATTAAAAACATGAACAAAGGCAGAATGGTGTCAAAGAAAGGCGCAAACAAGCATGCGGCCTTATCCAAAGAAGGGGTGAAAGCAAAGACAGAATAGGCTGTCACTCCTATCACCATTGATATGGGCAACGTCCAGTTTTTGATAAATCTAATGATACTCATAAGATGTTTAAATTAACCAATACCATCATCTATTGTAAAACAATCACCTACAAACACGGCTGACACAATCCACATGAACCAAGAACACCTGATGCACATGGGTGCAAACACCTGTACTGAGGGCTGTCTGTCCTTGCGTTTATAACCATCAAACGGGATTGCACCTAACTTAACGCGTCTTTGTTTAGTAACCGCCGTCAACGTCAAGCGGATTCTCTCATGTGCGTAGTTCGTCCGTCGGCCATCGTGTTATTTCAGTTTTTCGGTACACTCTGGGCACAAGCCTTTCAGCACATAATTGATGCTATGCATGGTGAATCCCTCCGGAAGCGGGACCACCGGAACGGCAATGTGCTTGAGACAGAACGTGCGATGGCAGTTTTCGCAGTAAAAATGCGTATGCTCTTCGTCAATCGAACAGTCGCAATCGTCGTCACAAACGGCGTACTTCAATGCGCCCGAGCCATCATCAATGGCATGAATCAGGCGATGAAGCAGAAATAAAGACAAGGTTCGCGATATGGTAGACTTGTCAACAGTGGGCAGATAACGTTCCAAATCGGGCAACGATACGGCCTCATCGCCACGCATCATCTCGCGAAGAATGAGCAGTCGGGAGGCTGTTGGTTTGATTTCCCGATGGGTTAACTTTTGTATGTAATAATCTTCATGTACCATTTTCATGCAAAAATACACACAATTCTCGTATTTTCAAAATTTTAATGGCTACTTTATCTTGCCGAAAAATCATTGAATGATTCTGGTGTTATCAGTTGGTTTTCCTGCCTATTTTTCAACCGTTCTGTTAGAAAAAATGACAATAAAAAGAGCAATTAAAAATGATAAAATAGGAAAAAACGCATCATCAGAAATCCATTTGCAATGTGAAAAAGGTTAATGAAATATCACTTTCGTCGCCAATAACATAGCTTTTGCCATCCCATCTCCACCCAATTCAACGAAAAATGCATTACTTAACCGTGCTATCTACATGAGATTGAAGCGCAAAAGCATGGCTATTGGCGGCCAAAAGCAATGCTATTGACCGCAAAGAGCATAGCAAAAGACAGGGAATTTGTGCACATTACACAGAAAACATTGACTACCAGCAAGTTGTAAAAACGCCGCATATTTGCCGTATTTGCGGCCAAGGACATGGTTGGTTGCAAATAAGAGAATCCTGAAGGGGTTGTTGTCAAGAAAAATGTCACCTGCACATCACCCGTATGGGCATGACTGAGCAGTTTCAACCGCTGGCCATGGGGCAAATTAAGCCTGATACACCTTGCGCTCAAAGGCAAGAAAAACAGGGAGCGCAAGCGTCAATAAAAGCAAAAAACAAAGTACAATATTTTGATTTTCAGCCGATTTAAAGTATCTTTGTCATCATTTAAGAGCATTCGAAATGAAAATAGCATTGATAGGATATGGCAAGATGGGAAAGATGATCGAACAGATTGCCAAGGACAGAGGTCATGAAATCGTGAGCATCATCGACGTACAAAACCAGGAAGATTTTGACAGTGAAGCGTTTGCAAGTGCCGACGTGGCCATCGAGTTCACTACGCCAACGGCCGCTTACGGCAACTATCTGCGCGCATTCGCACACAATGTGAAGGTGGTGAGCGGGTCTACGGGATGGATGAAAGAGCATGGCGACGATGTGAAGCGACTGTGCAGCGAAGGCGGACAAACGCTCTTTTGGGCATCAAACTTTAGCTTGGGCGTGGCCATCTTCTCGGCCGTGAACCGTTATCTGGCTAAAATTATGAATGATTTCCCACAATATGAGGTGAAAATAGAGGAAACCCATCATATCCATAAACTGGATGCGCCCTCCGGAACAGCCATAACGCTGGCCGAAGAAATCATCGATGAAATGGGCAGAAAACGCAGTTGGGTGAAAGGAGTACAGCAGGCGGCTGACGGAAGCATGTCGGGTTCGGACAACGTGGCGGCTGACCAGCTGGCCATAGACAGCGTACGACGTGGCGAAGTGCCGGGCATTCATACCGTGACCTACGACTGTGAGGCCGATAAAATCACCATTTCGCACGATGCACACAATCGCACGGGCTTTGCCTTGGGGGCAGTGTTGGCAGCCGAGTACACCGCAACACACACAGGATTGCTCACCACGAGCGACTTGTTTAGGTTCTAAGCAATCTTATTTTTGAACATTTAAACATACATCTTGTTATCACTATGATTGATAAACAGAAAGCAAAACTAAATATGAAGGTACAATGGACCAAGTTTATTGTGGTTCTCGCCTTGTATCTTTTGTTTCTATATTGGGTAAAAAGTTGGTGGGGACTGCTGGTGATTCCTTTCATCTTCGACGTGTACATCACCAAGAAAATACGGTGGCAGTGGTGGAAAGACGCCGAGGCACCCGTGCGCTTCGTAATGAGTTGGGTAGATGCGTTGGTGTTCGCGCTGGTGGCCGTGTACTTCATCAACCTGTTTGTGTTTCAGAATTACGTCATTCCATCGTCTTCTTTAGAGAAATCATTGCTCACTGGAGATTATCTTTTCGTGAGCAAGGTGAGCTACGGACCTCGCATTCCGCAAACGCCATTGACCATGCCGCTTACCCAACACACGCTTCCCATCATCAACACGAAGAGCTATATCGAGTTCCCGCACTGGGACTATCGACGGGTGAAAGGTCTGGGTAACGTGAAGCTCAACGACATCGTGGTGTTCAATTATCCGGCCGGGGATACCATTTGCACCGAATTGCCCTATCAAACCGAATACTACAGCATGGTGTACGGCTTCGGACAACAGATCTTTGAGCAGAACAACGGGGCGCCTATCGACCTCAACACGCTGAACAAGCAGCAACAACACGACTACTTTGAGCAGGTGTATGCACTTGGAAGACAATATGTAGCCAGCAATCCAGTGGAGTTTGGCTCTATCGACAGCCGCCCTACCGACCGCCGCGAAAACTACGTGAAACGATGCGTTGGACTGCCGGGGCAGACGCTTCAAATCAAAAACCGTATCGTTTACTTGGACGGCAAGCCCAACAAAGAGCCTGACAACGTACAATATACCTATTACATCAAACTGAAGCAGCATATCCCAGACGACCTCATGAAAGAGCTGGGCATATCCATGGAAGACCTTGGCAGCCTGAACCAACGTGGTTGCATGCCGCTGACCAAGGCTACGGCAAAGGCTCTTGCGGCGCGCAAGGACATTGTTGAGAGCATCCGCATCAACACCGAAGCCACCGTGGGCGACCTTTATCCGCTGAATGCCGTGACGAATTGGACACGCGACAACTACGGCCCGATATGGATTCCGGCCAAGGGGAAAAGCATCAACCTGGACATGAACAACATTGCTGTGTACGAACGTCCCATCCGCGTGTACGAGAATAACGAGCTGAAGATTAAGAACAACCAGATATACATCAACGGACGACTGGCCAAGAGCTACACCTTCAAAATGGATTACTATTGGATGATGGGCGACAACCGTCACAATTCGGCAGACAGCCGCTACTGGGGATTTGTACCAGAGGATCACATCGTGGGCAAACCCATCTTCATTTGGTGGTCTTCCGACCCTGACCGCAAGGGACTGGGTGGCATCCGTTGGAACCGATTGTTCAACATGGTTGACAACATTAAATAGCAGTATGAACGTCGTCTGACCGCAACAGGCCAGCCGATGATGAGAAACAAAGCATCTCTTTTGCGAAACCTCTTACAATGGATGTTATCCATCGCTGTTTGCACCATAGTCATGTTGGCTATCCGTGCATACGCCTTTACCATCTTTACCGTACCCGATGAGGGGCTCAAGCCAGTGCTTCGAAAGGGTGACAGGGTGTTGGTAAACAGGTTGGCACGCTCTGACTTTAAGCGCGGTGAGGTGGTATTGTTCGGACAACAACAGCAGGCGTTGGGGCAAGTGATGGCGCTTCCCGGCGACACCATTACCGTCAAGGGCGAAAAATATCTCATTCCAAACCACTGCAACGCACACTGTCGCTGCGGAACTTGCCAGTACCTATTGCTGGGAATAGGCCGAAGACAGACGCTGGTTCAGCATGGTGACATCGCTGGAAAGGCTTATTCGCTGTTCAGATGGAAGCGTTGGCCGCATCTTGAAAAGCATCATGAATAGCGTTCTTCTTTCTTCCACCTACTTTGGGCCCGTGCAGTGGTACCAGAAACTCAATCGCTACGACGTTTGTTATCTGGAAAGTCACGACAACTACGTCAAGCAAACGTACCGCAACCGTTGCAACATCGCCATGACAAACGGCGTTCAGGTGCTGAGCATTCCGGTGGAAAAGTATGACTCCCTCAAATGTCCAATGCGCGATATTCGCATCAGCGACCATGCCAACTGGCGTCATCTGCATTGGAATGCACTACAGTCGGCCTACGGTGAAAGCCCTTTTTTCGAGTATTATGCGGATGACTTACACCCTTTTTTCACGAAGAAATGGACTTTTCTGTACGATTTCAACCTCGAGATCACGATGAAGATGTGCCAGTTATTGGACATTGAACCGAACATACAAGAAACCACAACCTATGTGAACACCGACGACTTGTCCCTGCAGATGCCCCAAATAACAGATCTAAGGGATGCCATTCGCCCCAAACATCCGCTCCCAGACGATGCTTTCACGCCCCGGCCGTACTATCAGGTCTATGCCCGGAAGCATGGATTCATCCCCAACCTTAGCATCCTGGACCTGCTCATGAACATGGGGAACGAGGCCGTTCTCTATCTTTAACCTTTTTCGGAAAGGCATTTTTATCCTTATAAATGAGGATATTTTCTTGTTTCTTGACACCAATTCCCAAAAATTATCCCTATACTTGCCACAGTATTCACTGAAAGGCCTATGAACCTTCGCAAGTTGTCAAACTGGAAAAACGCGCTAACCTACCGACAGAAAGTTGCCGGGCTCATGGCTCTGGGGGTCATCGTGGGGCTTGCCGGCCTGTTTGCCTACCTGCTCCGAATGCACACCTATATTATAGGCGACGACCCAGCCGCGTGCGTCAATTGCCACATCATGACACCCTATTACGCCACCTGGTCACACTCGTCGCACGGACGCGACGCCACTTGCAACGACTGCCATGTGCCGCACCAGAACCTTTTCATGAAGTATTACTTCAAGGGAAAAGACGGCATGAAGCACGTCTACTACTTCGTGACCAACGGCGAGGCCCAAACCATCAAGGCAGAAGACGCGTCGGCACGGGTCATCATGGACAACTGCATACGCTGCCACACACAGCTGAACCAGGAATTCGTAAAGACGGGGCGCATGGACTACATGATGGCCAAGCGCGGCGAGGGCCTTGCCTGCTGGGAATGCCACAAGGACGTGCCACACGGGGGCATGAACAGCCTGTCGGGCACGCCCCACGCCGAGACGCAAGTGCCACTGCCCGGATCGCCAGTGCCCTCGTGGCTACAAGGCTTGTTAGACAAGGAAAAGTAAGAATCATAAAATCCAACAGATATGGCTAAACAACTAAAACGCTGGCAAGGATGGCTACTGTTTGGCGGCGCAATGGCCGTCGTCTTCGTACTGGGACTCATCACATCGTCCCTGATGGAACGAAGAGCCGAGGTGGCGAGTATCTTCAACAACCGCCGTACGCCCATGACCGACTCGATAGTGGCCCAAAACGAAAAGTTCAAGGCCGACTTCCCACGCGAATACGAGAGCTGGGCAATGACGGCCGACACGTCATTCACAAGTGAGTTCAATGGCTCGAAAGCCACCGACGAACTGGCTGACCGCCCCGAAATGGTCATCCTGTGGGCCGGATACGCCTTCTCGCAAGAATACAACACACCACGCGGCCACCGCCATGCCATCGAGGACCTGCGCAACATCCTGCGGACAGGACACCCAGGCATCGACGGCGACGGCGACATGCAGCCGGGTACATGCTGGACATGCAAAGGACCCGACGTGCCAAGGATGATGCGGGAAATGGGTACTGCCAACTTCTACAAGGCAACCTGGAGCGAGCTGGGCAACCAGATGATGAACAGCATAGGCTGCTCCGACTGCCATGACGCTCGCACCATGGACCTCAAGCCTGCCCGACCCGCCCTGTACGAGGCATGGAACCGCAGAGGGGAAGACGTCAAGAAGGCAACACACCAGGAAATGCGGTCGCTGGTCTGCGCACAATGCCATACCGAATACTACTTCGACAAGCAAACCAATTACCTGTCGTTCCCACAAGACAGCGGCCTTACGGTAGAGGCTGCCGAGGCCTACTACGACAAGACGGGCTTTTACGACTATATCCATCCGCTGAGCAAGACACCCATCTTGAAGGCCCAACATCCCGGGTACGAAATTTTCAAGCAAGGCATCCATGCACAGCGAGGGGTCTCGTGCGCCGACTGCCACATGCCCTACAAGAGCGAGGGAGGCGTGAAATACACCGACCACCACATCACCAGCCCGCTGGCCAACATAGACCGCACCTGCCAGGTGTGCCACCGCCAGAGCGAGAAAGAACTGAGACGGAACGTCTACGACAGGCAACGCATGGCCAGCGAGAAGCGCACAAGACTGGAAAAAGAACTGGCTGCCGCACACATCGAGGCCAAGTTTGCCTGGGACAAGGGTGCTACCGAAAAGGAAATGAAACCCGTGCTGGCACTCATCCGCAAGAGTCAGTGGCGGTGGGACTACGGCTTTGCCAGCCACGGGGGCAGCTTCCACGCCCCGCAAGAGGTGATGCGCATCTTCAGCGACGGCCTCATCGCCGCACAAGAGGCACGTCTGCAGATTGCAAAGGTGTTGGCACGCCACGGGTTCACGGGCAACGTACCCATGCCCGACCTGTCGACCAAGGCCAAGGCACAAGCATACATAGGACTTGACATGAAGAAACTGAGAGAGCAAAAACAACGGTTCGTCAACAACATAGTACCCAAGTGGATAGACGACGCCCGCAAGAACCACCGATTCGTGACGAAACCCGTGTAGGCAACGTAGAGCAAACCCACTTCATGGGGACAACAGAAAGAGTCACTGCACGCATGCTCCATGCAGTGGCTTTCTTATGCTACCCCTGTGCAGAAACATCCTGACACGACAACAGTATGTGGAACAAACCCTGGAAATACAAAGAAGGAATAGCCATTGGCGCAGGACTTGTCATCACCGGCCAACTGCTCCAGCTGACAGCAGGCCCCATAGACTGGAGCGTTTTTGCCTTCCCGGCCAACGCCATCGCACTGGCATGCACCGTACTGGTCCTGGCAACAATCTACGCCCTGCGCCCACACGTCTACCTTTTCCGCTATCTCACCACAACCTATTCGGCCACCACTGCCCTTGGCTTTGCCGCATTGATGACGGTTATCATGGGACTCACCCGGCAGGTTCCAGCCTCCATGCCGGCGACAGACGCTATCGGCCTTACCCGTATGTTGTCGTACTGGCCATTTGTATGGATATACCTTTGGGTCACCATCACGGTGGGGGAGACGGCCATACATCAGCTGTTGTCGATGAAACGGCGCAACATTCCCTCGCTGCTGTGCCACGCTGGCCTGCTGCTTGTGCTGGTCACCGCAACACTGGGCAGTGCCGACATGAGGCGCCTGAAGATGATTTGCTACAAGGGACAGCCCGAATGGCGGGCCACAGACGGCCAAATGCGAGTGCACGAGCTGCCCATTGCCATCCAGTTGGACAGCTTTACCATCGACCAATACCCGCCCAGGCTGCTGATGGCTGACGCACGGGGCAACGCATTGCCCGAAGGAACCCCCCAGAGCCTGCTGCTCGAGCCATCACTGAGACAAGGAAAGCTACTGGGATGGGGCATCAAAATAGAGCAGAACATCAGCGAGGCAGCTCCCAAAATTATGGACACATCGGTGCAATACGTGCCGTGGATGTCATCCGGCGCAGTGAGTGCGGTACTCGTTGAAGCCACCTCGCCCGACGGGAAAACCCGCAAGAAAGACTGGATCAGCGACGGAAGCTACCTGTTCCCCAGCCAAACGCTGACCCTAACGGACAGCCTCCGCCTCTTCATGCCACAACGCGAGCCACTACGCTACGCCTCGACCGTGCAAATATTCACAAAGACCGGCTAGTGCGAGACAGCCGAAATAGAAGTTAACAAGCCATTCGCTGTCGATGGATGGAAGATCTACCTGCTGGACTACGACAAACGAATGGGACGCTGGAGCGACGAAAGCACATTCGAGCTGGTTGCCGACCCCTGGCTGCCCGCCGTCTACACAGGCATCTGCCTGCTGCTGGCAGGAGCCGTCATGGTTTTTATCACCGCACAAAGAAGAAAGGAGGAACACCCATGACCTGGCACTATTTCCTGGCTTTCGCCATCCTCTCGGCACTGCTATGGGCAGGGGGCGCCTGGGCATCATGGAAGAACAAATCCCGCAGGGCATACACCCTGACGGGTCTTGGCCTGGCCGTTTTCTTCATGTACATCCTCTGGATGTGGATAACCCTTGACCGCCCACCGCTCCGAACCATGGGAGAAACCCGTCTGTGGTACTCGTTCTTCCTTCCACTGGCTGGCCTCATCGTTTACAGCCGATGGAGATACAAGTGGATACTTCCCCTCTCCACCCTGCTCTCACTCGTCTTCATCTGCATCAACATCCTCAAACCTGAGATACACAGCAAGACGCTGATGCCTGCCCTGCAAAGCCCATGGTTTGCCCCACATGTCATCGTATACATGTTTGCATACGCCCTGCTGGGCGCCGCGTTCGTCATGTCGGCCTACCTGCTGTTCATCAAGCGACAGAAGGCCAGCCTGGATGAAATGGACATCTGCGACAATCTGACCTACGCTGGCTGGGCCTTCCTGACAACCGGCATGCTCTTCGGCGCACTGTGGGCAAAAGAAGCCTGGGGACACTACTGGGCATGGGATCCCAAGGAAACGTGGGCCGCGGCCACATGGCTGGCCTATCTGGCCTACATCCACCTGCGACTGGGCGGCAAAGGAAGCTCAAGGACCGCGCTGTGGATACTCGTCATCAACTTCGCGCTACTGCAGATGTGCTGGTGGGGCATCAATTTCCTGCCGTCGGCACAGGGAGTCAGCATACATACCTATAATATAAATTAAATTTTAGGTTAAAAAACATCATCCCCATGGCTGGCCTATAATTAATGTGTATCTTTGGAACACTGATTACACACCAAAACACTTTGAATGATGAAAAAGAAAAATCTTAGGGTTTCCACCCTTCTGTTGGCAGCAACCTTGCTGACAACATCTTGCATCGGAAGCTTCGGTCTGTTCAACAAGCTGTTGAGTTGGAACAAAACAGCCACGGACAGTAAGTTCCTGAACGAAATCATCTTCCTGATTCTCTCGCCGGCCTACGCCATCTGTGGCACTGCCGATGTCGTGGTACTCAACACCATTGAGTTCTGGACAGGTGACAACCCAATGGCCAATAACGGCAAGACAAAGCAAGTGATGGGACAAGATGGCAAGTACTATGCTGTGAAAACTCTGAAAGACGGCTATGAAATTACGGCACCAACTGGTGAGGTAACGAAGTTCTTGTACGACAAGTCTACCGACTCTTGGTCACAAGTAGCCAACGGAAAGCAAACAGAGTTGTTCCGTTTCAACGAGGATGGAACCATCAAGGCCACCCTGCCAAACGGCAAAAAGATGGATGTTGCATTGACTGAAGCTGGCGTTTATCAGGTACACATGGCCGTGAATGACGGCACATATTGGGCCATGAAATAAGCAAACACACGGTAATACGAATATAATACGGGCTGTTTTTGCAGGTAACAAGATGATGTTACTTACAAAAGCAGCCTGTTTTGCTTCTCATATCCGCTTATTTTTAGAGGGCTTGTCACTGAAAAATCAACGTGGTAAGCTTGTCTGCTGCCATGATGTCTTGTGCCACTTGTTGGATTTCTTGTGAGGTAACAGCATCGATTTGCTCATACAGCCAATTGATATCTTTCTCGTATCCGTAGTGTAGGAAGGTCTTCCCAAAGTCCAAAGCGAAGCTTTCACGATTGTCACAAGCCACACCTATCTGGCCTTTTATTTGTTTTTTAGCCGCCTTGAGTTGGTAATCAGTCAACGGTTGTTCAATCACTCTATCCAATTCTTTACGCACCAGCCGCTGGCATTTCGGCACGTCGTGAGGGTCACAGCCAAAGTATAGGCACCACAACCCCGTGTCCGTGTAGCTCACCATCGAGCTTTCAACGGTATAAACCAACCCATGATGCTCGCGAAGAGACAGGTTGAGGCGGGCATTCATGCCAGGACCACCCAGGATATTGTTCAGCAAATACAGCGGAATCCGCCCATGATGATGAATATCGTACGCACGATTGCCCATCATGACATGCGCCTGATGCGTGTCTTTCTTACGCACAATGACAGTCGGGTCATTGCTCTTGGCCCACTGATGCGGATGATTTACTGACATCACAGGTGCATTTTTCGGCATGTCTGCGGTAGCTTTGGAGAGAAATTTGACGATTTTGTCGAACGAGACATCCCCATCAATGAAGAAAATAGCATTCTCCGGCCGATAAAACTTCTGCGTAAAGCGCTGCGTGTCGGCCGTCATGAAGGAGCGAACCGTATCGGCTGTGCCCAAAATGTTGTGTCCAAGAGGATGTCCATGGAAGATGGTATTCTCGAAATCATCGTATATCAAATCGGCCGGAGAGTCGTTATAACTCTCGATTTCATCGCAAATCACCTCCTTTTCTCTTGTCAGTTCCGCTTGCGGATAGGTGCTGTGAAAGACGATATCCGTCAGGATGTCGATGGCTCGAGCTACATGTTCTTTCAGAATAGCCACATGATAAACCGTATCTTCCTTGTTGGTAAAGGCATTGAGGTCGCCTCCCACACTCTCCAGACTGTTGATGATGTGCCATGAACGGCGCCGCTGCGTCCCTTTGAACGTGGCATGTTCGCAGAAATGCGCCATGCCCTCTTCACCAGGTTCCTCATCCCTTGAACCCACATTGAGTTGATATCCACAATAAACTACTGACGATTGCGAAGGACGATGAATGATTCGCAGACCGTTATCGAGCACAAATGTATGATAATTCAGCATGATTTAATTCTTACACAGCTCAGCGTCAAACCTGCATTCTACGAATGCAAGCCTAACCAAGTTAGTGGTTTGCAAAGATAATCAATTTAGACAGATTTAAAATTTAATACTTCTTTTTATTTTGAGTTACTACCTATTTACCGTATATTTGCATGAGCAAAATCAAGTATGTTATGCGTAAGGTAATAGGTATCGGCGAGACTGTGCTCGATATTATTTTCAAAAACGACCAGCCCATCGGGGCTTATCCCGGTGGTTCGACATTCAATGGCCTTATTTCATTGGGGCGATCGGGAGTTCACACCACGTTCATCAGCGAGACAGGCAACGACCGTGTGGGGAACATGATTCACCGTTTCCTGGAACAGAACGGCGTGGACGCCAGTCATGTAAACACATTTCCCGACAGCAAATCGCCCATCTCCCTGGCTTTTCTCAACGAGAAGAACGATGCGGAGTACCTTTTTTACAAAGATCACCCTCACGACCAACTCGATTTTGCCTTCCCAGATATCCAACCAGACGATATCGTTATCTTCGGTTCTTACTATGCCGTCAACCCCGTGATCAGACCTCAAGTGATCGGATTACTCGACTATGCCCGCAATCATGGCGCCATCATTTACTACGATATCAATTTCAGACCAGCTCATCAGCATGACGTGATGCGCATCACCCCTAATCTATTGGAGAATTTGGAGTATGCCGACATCGTCAGAGGCAGCAGAGAAGACTTTCAAACGCTGTACAAACTTGACGACGCAGCCAAAGTATATCAGGCCGAAATATCATTCTACTGCAAACGGTTTATTTACACACAAGGAGCCGAAGCCGTGCAATTGTTCGCAGAAAACAATTTCCACAAGGCCTACCCCGTGCCTGATGAAGCCCCGGTTAGCACCATCGGAGCCGGCGACAACTTCAATGCTGGCGTATTGTTCGGGCTGCTCAAACATGGCATTACGCACCAGATGCTGGAACAAGGCCTGTCGGAGAAGCAATGGGACCAAATCATCAGCTACGGTTTACGTTTCGCCTCGGAGAGCTGCAAGAGCATACATAACTATGTTGACACCAGTTTTGCCAACCAGATGAAAGCCGAATTGGCACAACGATAAGCAGATTTTACCTCATTAATCACATAATAAATTCAAATATGATAGAACTCAAGAATAAAGTCTATTATGTAGGTGTGAACGACCGCAACAAGTCTTTGTTTGAAGGCTTGTGGCCTCTGCCAGCGGGTGTTTCATACAATTCGTACCTGATAGACGACGAAAAAGTGTGCCTCATCGACGCTGTTCAAGTGGATTTCTTCACGCAATTCATCGAAAACCTGCATGAGGTGCTGGGCGACCGACCCATCGATTATCTCGTAGTGAACCACATGGAACCCGACCACAGCGGCTCTTTGGGACTGTTGAAGAAGTACTATCCCGACATCAAAGTCATCGGTAACAAGAAAACGTTTGACCTGATGGCCGGATTCTACGGCATCAAAGACCAAACGATTGAAGTGAAACATGGCGAAGTGATAGACCTTGGTCATCACAAGTTGAAGTTCTTCATGACGCCCATGGTACACTGGCCCGAAACAATGATGACGCTCGACGAGACTGACCACATGCTGTTCTCGGGCGATGGCTTTGGATGTTTCGGCGCATTGAATGGTGGTATCCTGGACGAAGAGATAGACACCAGCTGGGCTTGGTTGGAGATGGTGCGTTACTACAGTAACATCGTAGGAAAATATGGCGTACCCGTGCAGAACGCCTTGAAGAAGTTGGCCGATCAACAGATTGATTTCATTTGCCCTACCCATGGTCCTGTATGGCACGAGAAGGCAGAGAAAGTAGTAGACCTCTATGACCAAATGTCCAAATATGAAACCGATGAGGGCATCGTCATCTGCTACGGAACCATGTATGGCAACACCGAACGCATGGCTGAAACCATCGCAAGAGCTGCCAGTCAGGCCGGCATCAAGAACATTTGCATGTACAACATCTCGAAGACGCACCACTCTTACATCCTCCGTGACATCTTCCGTTACCGCGGATTGATTGTGGGAGCGCCAACATACAACAACGGTTTGTACCACGAGATGTCCGAACTACTATCTGAAATAGCCAACCACGACATCAAGAACCATTACATCGGATGGTTTGGCAGCTATGGATGGGCCAGCAAGTCCGTACCCACCATTGCCGAATGGGTAGACAACAAGCTCAAATTTGAGCCTGTGGGAACGCCCGTAGAAATGAAACAAGCCATGTCAAAAGACGTACGCAGCCAGTGCGAAGAACTGGGAAAGGCCATGGCTGAGCGCCTAAAAGCCGACCGAAAATAGCGTTTTCAGTCCATTTCCATAGACCCATGACTACTTGTTATCATGGGTCTATGGATTTTTTCTTTTACCGATAGGTACCTATTCTTTGGCGTATCTCTCAGCAACGCATGCGAAAGTAGCGAGCATACACCTCGTTTATACCTATATAGAACACGTCGAACGCAGACAAACTCACATTGTCATTTCTTTTAACAACACCCCCTTTCTCCTTGCATTATTTACAACCAACCAACCTATTGGGTGCAAATACGTGAATTATGAACAAGTTTCATAACTTGCAGATACACATTACGTTACACGGAAATAGATACTATTAAACTTATAAAGATGACATTTAGAGGTATTAAAGCATTGAGTTTGAGGCCCAAACTCAACGTATTTGCACCACAAACCCATGTGAATTGGCGTCCAAAAGGGCGCAAAAAACGAGGATATCGCCATATTTTTTGTCCAAAACCTTGTTTTTCTTGACTTTCAAAATCATAAAACCGCAACATTTGTCCCGTCGTCTTTTCTATTTTAGGAATTTTCAGAAGCCATTTTATTGTCATTTTTCAGGACAGAAAGAAGGACTTTTGACTATTCCTCATCCAGCCACTTGCAAGGCTTACTCGTACGAAGCAGCATGAGCCCATGTACCTACATGCTGCGCAAAAACAACGCCACATCCCAAAAAGGATGCGACAACCATGGATGTGAAGAATTTGATTTTCCTTCATATAGGAGGAGATGAACCGAGCAAACAGCTCATCATCTCGGGTAGATTCATGGAAACAACCCTAGAAAAATCAAGCTAAATCAACATGATTTACCTGTATTTTTTCATGTAAAAACACTTGGGCTTGCTCCTGAAAACGCATGGGGTTTTCGGTAGTAAAATATCGGCAAGTGCCTGTTTTTGTACACTTTACGTTCATTTCGGGGTGGCGTTTCAGATAGTCTTTCAAGCTGTTGGCCACATATTCGCCTTGCGCGACGATGCGAACGCCAGGGCGTTTGTACTTCTCTATCTTGGGCATGAGCAGCGGATAGTGCGTACAGCCCAAAATAATCGTATCGATCTGGGGGTCTTTTCGTGCCAACGCATCCAGTCGCTTCTTGACAAAATAGTCGGCTCCCGGACTGTCTGCCTCGTTGTATTCAACCAATGGTACCCAGAAAGGACAGGCAATTCCTGAGACTTGTATATCGGGAAAAAACTTTTTTATCTCGAGTTGATAGCTCCCACTTTTCACCGTTCCTTCGGTAGCCAGCAGACCTACATGCCGATTCTTGGTGAGACTGCCAATGACTTCGGCCGTTGGACGAATCACGCCTAGCACCCTTCTGTTGGAATCGAGCGAGGGTAAATCATGCTGCTGGATGGTTCTCAGCGCCTTGGCAGATGCGGTGTTGCACCCCAAGATGACGAGATGGCACCCCATTTCGAAAAGTTTGATTACGGCTTGCCGTGTAAATTCGTACACCACATCGAACGAACGCGTTCCATAAGGCGCACGGGCATTGTCGCCCAGGTACACATAATCGTATTCGGGCAGCAACTGACGGATGCCATGAAGAATGGTCAGTCCGCCATAACCGGAGTCGAACACCCCGATGGGGCCTGGCGTTTGAGGCAGTTGAGTCATAGGGTGTCTGCCGTGATTACTTGCCTCCTTGTGCCAAGAGGCTCAGCACTGCGTCATTGAGGTTGTCGCCGTAAGCCATGTCTATGTAGGGCACTGCGTCGCCATCGGCATTCAGTATGAAGGCATAACCACGCTGCTGCCCCAACTTCCGTACGGCATCAAGCACTTTTCCCTTGACAGGTGCCATGGCATCTTGTTCGGCTTGTGCCAGCAACCGTTGTGCTTCTTTCTTGAAAGCGATGTTCTTTTCCATCATATCTTGCAGTTCGGCTTGGCGTTTCTGCATAATGGTTGGTGCGAAATCACGTTGACCATCGAGAAATTCTTCATATTTCTTATTGAACTCATCCTCCGACCTTTTGGTTTCAGCCTCATACTTTACGCGCAGCTCAGCAATGTTTTTCTGAGCCGCAGCATACTCTGGAACGGCTTTCATCAAAGTGCTTAAGTTGAAATAACCAAACTTCGGCAGCATTTGTTGGGCCTGTGCCACGAAGGGCATCATCAACAAAAATAGAAATAAGAGTTGCTTTTTCATCATCCTATGATTTATGTTGTTATTATCGGAGGGCTGTGTTTCCCTCCTCTTCTTGATTCTTTCATGCGGCATTCCGTCACAAGTAATGGCCATTTGCCGTATGAAAAAAGCTGAAAAGAGTTAGCAAACAATTGTCTGTGTCTTGCACATCAGCCCTTGTCTGCCAACTCCTTTTCTGTTTAATTGTAAGTTTTCTCCAAGTTGACGCTTCCCATCAATTGGTTCTTTCAATGTTAATGAACCTTAGGAAGCGAGTTGGAACACTTCAAATTACTTTGTCTTGGCCAACTCAGCCTTTACCTTTGCAGTGACATCTTCGCTCAGCGTTTGACTGATGTAAGGGATGCCAGATGTGATGTCCATGATGTAAACATAGTTTCCAGCCTTACCTACGGCCTGAATGGCATTGACCAACTTAGCCGTGATAGGCTGCATTTTCTCTTGTTGAGCCTTCTGCAAAGCCTGTGAGTTGTCGTTGTAGGCCGTGCGAATCTTCTCATTCAGCTTCATTAACTCATCCTCTGTCTCCTTTTGCTTCGTGGCATTCATGGTCGACTTTGTCTTCTCATATTCCTCAGCCTTGCGCTGCAATTCGTCTTGCATGGCCTTCAAATCATTCTCATACTGCTTGGCAGTGGCTTCAATCTCACCGCGTGCCTTCACAAATTCAGGCATGTCGTTCATTACCTGCTGTGAGTTCAGATGACCAAACTTTTGTGCAAACATCGACATTGGTGCAAAAAGCATCAACATTAAAATAAGCTTTTTCATTTTCTTTTGTTCTTTATTTGATTAATTATTAATTCGAATAACCCAGTTTCTGCAACACTTCGTTGCTGATGTCTATCTTGGGTGAGCCGAAGATGATGCCCGAATTGGACGCACGATCAACGACCAATGAGTATCCACGCAATTCGGATATATCCCTTACGGCGTTATATATCTCTTCTTGGATGGGGCTCATCAGGCTCTCACGCTTTTTAAATAGTTCGCCTTCTGGCCCGAAATACTTGCGTTTCAGCTCGCTGGCAGCCTTCTCCTTCTTCATGATTTGCTCCTGCCGAGCCTTCTTTTGCTCTTGCGAGAGAAACACTACCTCGTTTTGATAGTTCTTATACATCGTGGTAGCTTCCGTATTCAGGGCTTCTACCTCAGCTTGCCATTTCTTGCTTACCTGGTTCAATTGTTCATTGGCACGTTCGTATGCGGGGATATTCTTCAACACATACTCCATGTCAACCAGTGCGAATTTTTGCGCACCGATACCTAATGTCGCCATCAACATCAAGCTCATCAATATTATTTTCTTCATCAGCTCTCCTTTATTATAGTTGTATTATTAGATGGACGTTGTGTAATGTCCTTTCGTTTAGCTATTAAAGAGTATTTAACCACTGGCAAAACTGTTTTAACTTCCTTAAAATTCTTGACCGAGAATGAAGTGGAATTGGCTACCACCTTTCTTTCCAAACACTTTATCAAAGCCGTAAGCCCAATCGATACCCATCAAGCCAACCATGGGAAGGAAGATGCGTACGCCAAGTCCGGCACTGCGTTTCATGTCGAAGGGGTTGAACTTTCGGGTGTCATCCCAAGCGTTTCCGGCCTCAAGGAAGCCCAGTCCATAGATGGTGGTGTTACCTAAGAGGAATGGATAACGAAGCTCCAGCGACATACGGTCATAGGCATAACCCTCGTATCCGTAAGGCGTCAGCGAGCCATTTTCATAACCACGAAGTCCAATGGTTTCCTCCGCATAGCCGGTAGAATAGCCACTCATGCCGTCACCACCGACATAATAGGTCTCAAAGGGTGATTTCTTAAAACGATTATAGCTGCCCAAGAGTCCTAATTCCACACGCGTCATCAAGACAAAACATTTCTGTCCGCCTGACAAAGCCGTATACGTCTTGGCCTTAAATTTCCACTTATGATACTCCACCCATCTGTATTTTTCCTGTTGTTCTGCCAGGAAAGTACTTGATTGGCGGTTCAGTGCCAAGTTCTCATAGTCTTTCTTGTCCCACTTAGACCATGGTGGCGTGAGCGAAACCGATGCCGTGAACTCCGATCCACGACGTGGGTACAGCTGGTTGTCCGTTGAGGTACGGTTGATAGAGATGTTCAAGTTCAAGTTGTTGGCATTACCGGTCGTCATCAAGAAGTACTTCCAGTTTTTCAACATATAGCGTGTATAGGCAAGCTGTACCGACAACATGAAGTAGTCGTCAGGCCACCTCAGCCGCTTACCCCAACCCAGACTGGCTCCAAACATCTTGATGTAGGTGTCAGGGTCGAGGTAGTTTTCGTAATTATTGTAAGCATAGCTTCCGTACCCATACATGTAATTCATGTAATTGTTGCGCCATGAGCTGTTGTAAAAATTGGTGGACACATCCGTTGACTTTGAATAATAAGCACCGACAGAGAATTGGGTAGGTCGCTTACCTCCAAACCAATTGGTAGAATAGTTCATGTTGTACGACTGATAAAAACGGCCGTTGGTCTGCACACCCAATGACAACACCTCACCATCTCCAATGGGCAAGATGCCTCGTCGCTCACTGTTCTTGTTGAAAAGGTTGCGGATAGAGAAGTTATTCAGCTTCAACCCCACACGTCCAATCAAACCATTTTGTCCCCAACCGAGTGAGAATTCTATCTGGTCATTGCTCTTTTGTTCAAGGTTCCAGTTGATGTCCACCGTTCCATTCTCTGGGTCTGGCTTCACATCTGGATTCACCTTTTCCGGGTCAAAGTGTCCCATGGATGCCAGCTCACGTGCCGATCGCATGAGTGCCTCTTTGGAGAAGAGATCGCCCGGCTTTGTCTTTAACTCGCGACGCACCACATTTTCGTACAGTCGGTCGTTACCATTAATGCGCACATGATTGAGTCTTGCCTGCTGATTCTCGGTGATACGCATCTCCAGGTCAATGGAGTCGCCCACGATGTTCACTTCCGTTGGCTGCAAATTGTAGAACAAATAACCATTGTTCCAATACTTATTACCCACGGCATCATCATCTTCAGTCAGACGCTTAGACATCAATGTCTGATTATACACATCCCCTTTCTTCATGCCCAACAAAGCATTCAGATAGTCAGTAGCGTACACCGTGTTGCCCACCCACGTGATATTGCGGAGGTAATACTTGGTTCCTTCATCCACTTTTACCAGGATGTTGACGTGTTTGTCATCCACATTCCACACGCTGTCTTCAAGAATCACAGCATCACGGAACCCGTATTCATTGTATTTTTTGATGAGATTGCGCTTATCTTCCTTCCATCTTTCGGGCGTATACTTCTTTGATTTGAAGATATTGCCAAACTTTCCCGACTCATGAATCTTCTTAAAAGCGCCCTTGGTGAACAGGGAACCCTTGATTTTCTTGTCGCTGAGAGCCTTGTTGCCAACAATCTCGATGTGCCGAACGCGCATCTTTGCCTTCTTATCCACGATGACATCCAGGATTACGCTGTTCTTGTTGGACACGTCATCCCGCTGCATAATGTCAATGTCGGCATTGTTGAACCCCTTGTCATCAAAGTATTTCTTGGCCAGGAACTTCGCTCTACTGATGGTATTAGGTGTTACCTGTCCCCCTTTGAGCAATCCCAACTTCGTTTCCATGGCTTCGCGTTCCGACTTTTTCAGTCCGATATAATTGATTTCAGACACGCGTGGCAGCGTTTGCAGATAGATGTTCAGATAAATCTTGTTACCTACAATAGAGTCGGCCGATATCGAAACGTCGGAAAACAAGCCATGCTTCCAATAGCGCTTCACGGCATCTGTAATGTCATTACCAGGCACCGTGATGGTCTGTCCTACCGATAAGCCGGAGATACCCGACAGCATATAGTCTTCATACCCCTGCACACCAGACACGGCGATGCCCCCAATAACTACCGTTCGGGGCGTCCCTGCGTAATTGATGTCAGGATGTATTATCTTATCTTGTGCATGAACGGTCACCCCACAGGTGATTGCCGTCGCTACCATCAACACCTTATATATATGATTCATCTTGTTGAATTATTATCAATCTTTATCTGGTCTTCTATCTGACTCTCCGTCTTTCCAAACCGTCGCTGCCTACTTTGAAAGTCAATGATGGCCCGGTGCAGGTCTGTCTCGTTGAAGTCGGGCCAATAGGTATCGCAGAAATACAATTCAGAATAAGCTATTTGCCACAACAGAAAGTTGGAAACCCGCAATTCTCCACCCGTCCTGATGAGCAAATCGGGGTCGGGCATGAAAGCTGTTTCCAGATTTTGACCCACCAATTCCTCATCAACGTTGCCTGCATGAACACGTCCTGCCTGCACATCCGCCACGATATTTTGCAGGGCATGGGTCATTTCCCACCGTGCCGAATAGCTCAGAGCCACCACCATGGTCATGGTTGTGTTGGCAGCGGTATGCTCCTCCGTCTCACGAAGTTTTGTTCTCACACTTTCCGGCAAACGCTTGATGTCACCAATAACTCGAAAGCGGACATTGTTCTTCATAAAGATTTCGTCCTCCAACGAGCTCAACACCAAGCCCATGAGGGCCGACACCTCATCTTCCGGCCTATTCCAATTCTCTGTAGAGAAGGTGTACAGCGTGAGGTACTTAACGCCCAACCGGACACATTCTGACGTGATTCGGCGCACTGTCTCCACACCTGCCTGGTGTCCGAAGCTGCGTTCCTTACCGCGTTCAGCTGCCCAACGCCCATTACCATCCATGATGATGGCGACATGTGTCGGGATACGTTTCATGTCCAGTTCGTTATTCATCGTTGTTTTTGTAGTCATTCTGTTATTCAGCATCATTATGACACGTTCGACACTTGGCTCGGAAACTGTAAGTAAGCGTCACCAGCAGTGCCGAATAGCCATCGGTGTTCTTGAACAGTCCGCTGCTTTTGACGAGATAGGGATCAACCACACCGTCGAGTTTGTCGCTCAACGAGAAGTTCGCCGCCCACTCCAAACCTAAATTTACACGGTCGCCAAGCTTGTATTTCACACCCAGTCCCAAAGGTACATGGGCGGTCCACACATCTTTCGGTCCACCCGAAACATACGTACCTCCCACTCCTCCGAAGATGAAAGGGGTGAGCCGTTTGGCTCCCCGATAGTCTCTGCCCGTGCCATAGGGCCAAAAATTATATTCGAAGGTAACGCCCAGGTCACCCAACGAATGATTAAACTGGTAAGGTTTGGCCTGCATGTCAGGGTAATAAGTCTGCACATCGGCCGACGAGCCTTTGAGCTTGCCATAGCTACCCTTGGCTCTTACGGCCATTCGTGGGTTGAGTACCCATCGCCACACAAGCGAACCCATGGGCTGCATGTTCTTCACAACGCTACCATTGAAGTCGCCCAGATAGGACACCAAGCCCGCTCCGGCCCCCACCTCCATACGATATTCCACGTCGTCTTGTGCCTGCGTTTGCACAGCGACCACGAGCAATAATATAGAGAGCAGACCTTGACGCATGTTTCGTTATGTTGTATCGCTATTCAGTAATCACCCTTTTCACCACTGGCCAGCCCAACTTGTTGAGCCGTCCCCGCCAAACTTGTCCGGTTTTTCCACAGACCATCCACAGGTAGTGGTCGGCATCGGCCGTCATGGCAAACGATGTTTCACTAGAATGAAAACCATTAGGGAAGACCAACGTGGCATGTTTTTTCCACGTCAAACCGCCATCCACGCTGCCGTATATCTCACTAAACGCTTTCACACCGCTGCTCTCGCCTTTTCCGGCACCACCCATGGCCACGAGCTCATCGCCATATCTTACCACCTGAAGGTTGGTCAAGTTGGGTAATGAGAACCGATTTCCAGCCGATTGCGTATAACTTGTCCAAGGCTGATTTTCAGCCTTTTTATCGTTCTCTTCAATCTTTCCCCACTGAGAAACACGTTTATCGGTGGTTCCAGCCATGAACAGCTGATTGGCACCCGCATTGGTTTTCGAGGGTTGAACCACAAAATTCAAATCAGCCTCTGGCAACAGAGCATTCGAGGGACTCAAGGTTTCCGTCGTCCAGGTAGCACCTCCGTCGCCCGAAACTAATATTTTATGATCTTCAGCCAGCGCATACAACTTGGCATCGCTAGCACCTACCAGCTGTTTCAGTGCGATGGTAGACACCACAGACCAGTTTTTCGCATCAGCAGATTTCACCACTTGACCGTCATGATAGCCATAGAACGTGTTGCCCTGCAATACTACCTGACGACAGAAGTCACTTGCCAATTGGATGTTGGGCATGATTTCTTGCCACTGGTCTGCCGCCTTTCTCGCAGCCGTATAGACCTTTGCTTCCGATCCCTTGTTGCCAAAGACATACAAGTGATCTCCATTTGCGAGCAAACGCATGGCTGTTAGCTCGGCCAGCTTAGGCTCATTCTTTGTCTGACTGCTCCAGTTGAACGTATCACCATCCTGCTGGTGTACGTTCACATGGACGGTATAAGTATTCATACCAGTACCCGAATTGTTGTAAACAACAACCTGACGGGGCTTGGTAAAATCGAGTGAATCGGCCGAATTGAAATATTTAATCGTATCGTTGTCAGCGTTTTTGATGCCAATTACACCCGCATTCTTAGCCGAAATGGTCGCTACCACTTTCGAAGCGTCAACACCTACCGGCAACGAGTCGGGATTATAAATTACCCTATTGAGTTGGTCTATGTAGAAAATATAGTCGCTTGCAGCAAAAGTCGTGATGTATGTGCTGTCGGCACCTTTGCTCGATTTGGTGTGTACCAAACGTTTGACGTTTTTAACCGAGAATCCTATAATGGCCGCATCGTCATATGTCATCTGCTCATCGTCGTTGTCTCTAAGACAAGAAGCGAATAGCAGCATCACTGAGCACAGCATGAGAAGCGGTAAAAATCTTCTATTCATTTACTTCTGATTATGATTTTAGCTGCAAATTTATATAGAATTCCGCAAATAGCACATCTTTTTAAGGCTTAATTATGCAAAATAGTGATTTATAGAACGTTTTTTAAGGTTGTTTAGGGTTTAAGCTGCGACTGTTTGCAAGCAGGCAGATTACTCACATGCGGCTTCCTATACTTGCAAAGCAGGAGTGCGATTTATCAACTTACATACCGCCAACAACTTGCCTCCATGGAGTGTTTCAAACACAAATGAACAAGCGAACGGCATAAAAACGCAAAGCTGCATCTCCAGAAACCACGGCTAACAAGAAAGCAATAATTAATTCAGAATTTATTTTACATTTGCTTTCGTATGCTTCGATTATTTTGAACAAGATGGCCTTCTGCTCAGAAATACGCGAATTTTGAAGCTTTTTACATACCTTTGATTCACAAACACTTATAAGGAAACAGCCAAAATAAGGACTGAAAATCAGGTGCTTTTTTGCCAAAAAACGTGCAAAATCGACCGATTTCATCGCTACTTTTCAGGGAAAAGTCAATGCTTTAAGGGCATCAACTCATTGAGTTTGATCTCCAAAACGATAGATATTGGAGAGAAATGGCAGAAAAAACAGTTTTTCGTCTGTATTGTTTTTCTAGAATGAGTTATTGAGAAGTGTTAAATTATTGTCACTTTAATTGACATTAACAAACAAATATAGGGGAAGAAAAAAGAGGATTTTCATTCTATCTCCACACTTTTTACCGTTACCGTCTGCCGTGTGTCCGTTTGGTAGGAAGGCGCCCTTAGATTTTCGATGTCATCATAATCCACCGGTGTCCACGTGATACCACCCTTCCCTTTGCCAGAAGAACCACTGTTGGTCCGAATCATTCCGTTACAAAAGGCGATATCCCAGTCGGTGCGCAGCATCCACAGGGCATCCTCATGGGTATCGCCCAAGGAGCTGCTTCCCATCACCTCATGGGCAGACAGCGAGACGTACGTCCACCGGTTGGGCACATCGTCGACCGTCAACGATACATCCTGAACACCACGATCGACCGCATCTTCTGTGGCACAGCCTGCAAGAAGCAGCATCATGCCGGCCAACATCCATAAGCATACACGTTTCATTCTGTTTTATATTTGAGGGTTATTTTTCGGTTTTTGGCATCCGTCTTTTCTATTTTCAATTTAGCTGCCTTGCCATCTGCGGTCTTGAGCAAGAACACTTTGACAGAGGGTTGACCTTCATCGGCATACCGATAAGGCGAAACGCTCACATCAAAGGTTTTGAAGGGCTCGATGGTGAAGACATTGTCACCACCAACCAATTCGACTGGTGCTTTTGGCTGAAAGACATACTCCGTTGGCTCATGCGTACGGTAATCGATGACAGAGACACTTTCCAGGCACCCCTGTCCCACCTTTTGCCCGATGGCTGATTTGACGACATTCAGTTTGAAAGAGGCGTATTGCGCTTCCGGGCTGGACATGAACTCAGTGAAGTCCATGGCAAACTCCATGCTGTTTTCCAACCACTTGCCTTGCATGGGCAGGTCGCCACCTTGGTTGTGAAAGGCGTAGCAATAGTGATAGTTGGGCAGTGCGTCACCTTCCCCACGTTCAATGCCAGCCATGGAAAACTTCAAGTCGTCGCGCGAATCATAGCTCAACCGCACCTTGAAGACCACTTTAGGTTGATACCGCTTTGGCACCACACCCTGCAACTCACCGCTGAGCAGACGATTGCTGACACTGGGATCACGGAAGAAATCGTACGGCAGATAAAAGCGGCCATTGTCATGCGCCCACGAGCTCCATGTGTTGGCCACGATGAAGGCGCCTTTGTGCTGCCGCCCTTTCTCGTCCTCGTATTCCACCAGGTCGTCATAGCCCACAATGGTCAGCGCATGAGCGCCGCGGGTAGCCAGTTTTTTCAGCAAAGAATGATAGCCTGTTGCCGACGGTCCCTTGTATTGTTCATCTATCTTCCACCCGTCACTCTGCGTGGAAAAGGTTAATATTCCACCAGGTCTGCTGCCGTTTCCTGCATCATAAAGATAGCGTTTGAGCAAAGGGATGCTGTCATCAAAGACCAGAATTCGTTCCACCCGGTTCTGCATGGCCCGCAAGTATTTGTCATAGCCGGTACACCATCTGAACTGCGAGACGGCCGATCCGCCATAATCGGCCTCGCTCATCATGCCATAGCGTTGGGCCAGGTACAATCCTTCCTCAGCAAATCCTCCCTGGTCCTCACCACCATTCAGCATATTCCATGAAAACAGATAGTCCATGCGATTCTCAGCACTGGCCGACGCGTCACGATCCAACAATCTGTTGAGTTCGTAAGTGAGCATGTAGCCGATGGCCGAAGCCTGCGCGCACGAGCCACCACGCTGTGAAAGGATGGGTGGAAAATACTTCGTTTTGCTGTTATCCACCGAGGTGGGCAACTGAACGGCATCTTCCGCAGCCTCGCTAACGGTGGTACGCAGCTGCCGAATGTCCACCACAGCCTGCGTGAGGCGTGGTTGTGGGTAGATCTTGCGTTGTACAAATTGAGCTTGTACCCGACCTATTCCCACCGCCAGGCACAAGCTCCAACAAAAGATTATTTTATTCATTAATCCGTTTATACGTTTTCAGCGCCTCGTCTTTTACTGCTTGCGTATAACCGTCGCCATTGATGATGCGCTGGCATGCAGCCGAGATAAGTGGGCGTTGGTAAGAATGCGTACGCCAACCCATGGCCTCCAGCAAAGCTATCTCAACCTGCTCATTCTTCTCTTGCTCGAGATAGCGCAACAAATCCGGAATCATGGCATGAATCATATAATTGCGCGTGAAGCGTATCCGCTGCAGCTTTTTCTTTACGGGGACGGTAGGATCCAAAATCTTACGCGTGTCCTCAACCCAGCGTTCTGAAGCATGACCGATGGCATTGTATATCAACGTACGGACAGAGTCCTTATGTATGTAGCACACTTCGGGTCGGTCAAACTGAAGTGCGAACTCTTTCAGGAGCTGACTCTTGGGGAATACGGTCAACGAGTTGATCGCATCGAAATTGATTCGGGCTGACGTAGCATTGGCGATGGCAATGCTGATGAGCTGCGGGATGAGCCGTTCGTCACCACTCTTGCCCATCATCACCACAGCACAACGCTGCAACAATTCGTAACTGTCGTTGGCAGCCAGCTGCAACAACTTGATGAAATTGTCGTCTTTGTAATCACAAATGAGCGTAAAGGCTTGCATTCTGACGATATAAGAGGGCGAATTGCGGTAGATATTCAACAATTCGGCCGATGACATCGCCTTGAGCTGACAAAGAGCCTCCATAGCCAAGCATTGGCGTTCAGGCTGGTCTGACTTGAGTAGTTTGCGCCATGCGCCCTCTTTGTTCTCGCTCACCAACCGGTCTACGTCCACGGCCTTGCCCTCAGTAGCGAACTTAAAGGTGGGGTCTCCAATGACATGCAGCTCCAAGTAATGGGCGTACTTCACGACATCACCCACGCAACCGCCATCCGCGATCAGTCCAATAAGTTTGTCTGCCCATTTGTCTTGCAGCGCATTGACACTGTTTGCGATACACACCACGGTGTTTCCGGGCTGGAAGACATACTCGTTGGCGATGCAGTCATTCAGATGAAACGACCCGCAGAAACAGGCATCAATCACCACGACGGGCGTGTTGGGAGTGAACTGGTATGCGCGGAAGTCTTCAAGATGCAGGTCGGCAGCGGCCTCATAGATGGAGTCCAGGCGAGCCAACGAATCACTCTGCGCATGCAGAACCCACGAATCGGGCAGGTCAAACTTCTTCAAAAGGGCGGTAGACAGCGAGTCGGCATTCCTATTGCGCTGCTTAGCGTGATAAATATGCTCCCTAAGATTGCGCATGATGAAGGTCTTGGCACTGGCTACCGTATTGGGCAAGATCAGTTTGTTGAGGTATTGGGCATCAAAAGAACCGTGATGGTGCAGCATGGCAAGATCCATATCCTTGCGCATGAGCTCGCTCATCAGTCGCTCCTTCACGGGATTGACATCGTCGTGAGAGATATAACCAACTTGATGGGTGCGCCGTTTGAGCTGTGGAAAATGCTCGAAATAAGACATTTTCTCGTCTATTCGGGCATCTTTGGAAGCCGAGATATATCCATGTCCATCAAAATAGAACATGTTGTTCAGCTTTCTGTTCGTCCGTTTGAGTGCCACCAGCTTCTGAAGATAGGCCTTTAGCTTGGCATATCTACTGGTGCCACCTACGTCGGTAGGTCGTATTCTTCCCGTGTAAATGTTGGGTTGCAGGCGTTGAGAGCCCCTTGCTGTGAGTGAATAGTAATAATAAGGCGTACCCTCATCATGCCCCACAGACTTGAATTGCAAGGAGAAGTCGTCATAATAGCGGTCTGAAGGAACCGACGACTCCTGTCTTGGGTTGGTTTGATTCATCTTAAAGGCAGAGGTGAGATGCTGTGCGTCGCGTATCATAGGCACAGGAATGTCACCCACGAAGACGGCTCCTACAATAGGGTCACGCTTCTGATAATAGAGCTTTTGAAGTGCGGTACGGATAGAATCGGGTATCCCCCAACGGTCAACAACCGTATAAACCTTGAGGCCATTGACTTGTTCTACAGCCTGGGCATAAGCCTTCAACTCAGCTTGGGCATATTGGTAACTTTTGGTATCAACCACAATGGCAAATCCACTCTTGGCCATACCATGCCCTACCAACACAAGCAGGCAGAGCGATATGATGATGATTCGTTTCATTTCAATGTTTTTTAGATGTAAAAAAGTATTCATTAGGCGTTTTTTGATGCTTGTCTTATGTATGCTCATTCAGTCTTCTTGGATTTCAACATGTCAAAATTGCATGTAAAGACCGGCACAGATACCCACCCGCGACGTATGCCTAAGCGCACGAGCGAATGCGGCGTCGTCCGCATGAAGCCATGCATCCACCTTGATGTTCATTCCAACATTCATCCGTTTCAGGGAACGTTGCACGTCCAACATGCCACCCATGCGCACACGTCTCGCACTCAAATACTCAAATTGAGGAGCGACATAGCGGTCAGTGATGTTACCCGTTTCTTCGGATGCTGATGCAAATTGGCGTTCTGACAATGGGAGATAGTACCCTCCATGGACTGAAGTGTTGAGCGTATAATGCCCCCATTGCACGCTTGTACCCACTGTTGCCTGCATGAAAGCAAGCATCCATGCCTGTTTTTGTGTGCCTAAATCACTGGCATGTTTAATCCATGTCTGCGTTGTTCCTATCTTACCTTCCACAAAAAATGGCGTGTCCAACCGATACCCCAAGTCGGTTGACAACCGATGGTCTTGGTGTACGCGCGCCTTTCCCAATATCTTGTAATCGGTTCGGTTGCCATGTTCGATGTCTGTTACTGCCTTCTGGTCGTACCAATAGCCATCTCCCTGATGCCAATGTACATGCGCCAGAAGCTGATGAGTCGTGCTGCGTCCAGAATGAAAGATAAGCCGAGCTTGTCCTTTCAGGCTTGAAAACTGATAATCTCCACCTTTGAAGACGTAAGCCTCACCACCGTCTACAGCGTTTTCATAACCCCGTGAGAACGCTATCTCTGTGAAACCGCTCCATCGAGAGGCCGTGGGCGTATAGGTAAGTTGGGTACCAACTTGTGTTGTTTGACCGTCATATTTGCGCTGATAGCCAGGATTGCTGGCTGTAGACCGCCTGAAATATTCGCCAAGTCCTTTCATGAGAAAGAAACGATGGTTGTTAAGCGGATTGACAACCGTATAACTTATGTTTGTACGAACCATTTCTATACCCACCGATACGCCCAAGTGCCAGGCTGCGTTTAGTTGACATTCGGCACCAAGCAAAACGGGGAAGGAGGATGAGAGCGTCTTGGGACGAGGGTCATCCTGGTCGGAAGAGCTGCCCATCATCAAACCGACACCGGCTCCCAACAACCATCTTTTGGAACATTGCCATGCCAACTCGGCGCTCATACGGAACACTTCGGAGGAAGGTTCGCTCCAAACAGAATCGCCCAATACAAAGGGATTGTCCGGCATGAGATAGAATGACGAGTTCCATCGACGGTCTGTCTCCTGCCTGTTTTGATATTGCAGATGTCCACTAAGTTTGACCTGATTCAAATCTTTGAGTCCCCCGACATACACATCCAGCTGCCGTTGCCTTTTGGCAGCATCCACAGACTTGAACGATCCTTTATGTTCGTCATAGGCTACCCTCGCTGTTCCTGCCGTAGACCGCTGATTATAAGCGATGCGAATGGGGTTATTGCCGGAATATCTGACATTCGTCAACTCGTTCAGATGGTCCTCATGCCATGGGGCATCGGTATGGATAAAAACGGTTTGCGCAACAACAGCCTGTGCGAAAAACGCACACGACAGGCAGCACAAGATGCGAATGGATGGAACATGTATCATAAATGACTGAATAAAGGTTCCACCGCCAAGACCTCACGACGACGGTCTTGGCAGCGGAAATGATAGCTGAATGAATTGGATTATTTATCAACCTCCGTGAAAACACGCCCCGGTTGAAGTGGCTGGTTGTTGAGGAAGTCGACCGATGAGTTATTGGTGTCCTTGAAATAAGCACGCCCGTTCACCACTTTCTCCACCTTGCGACGCAGGCATTTGCCCTCCCAAGCCTTGCTGGCCTTGACAGCTTTGGCATCGTCAACAGGCAAGAATTGTGGGAAATATGTCTCTGCATCGGATTTAGACATATCCACAGCATCCAGCACATACTTGCTTGGCATCAGCAAGAATTGCATCTTTGCCTTGGTTCCTGGCGTAGTTTTTAAATTATTCTGGTCGGCAGCAAACTGCTTTGGGGTGATGCCAGCTGGCAGTTTGGCCAAGATGTAGCCACCATTGAAGAAACCTAAGCCAAAGGCCTTCATGTTTTTATTGTTCTGGAAGATGATATCCATGTTGGGGGCGGGATAATCCACCTCACCTTTTACATTGTCTATATATACCTCCCACTGTGCTTTCGACAGGTCTGGACAATGGTTTCCCTCCGGAGCCATCTTGCCATGGTCCACTGCATCACTGGCAATCACGGTGCTTTCGCCAGGCTTGAGGGCAATCGACTTACCGTCCTTACCTACGGGGAAGGCGATAACAGTGCCTTGTCCACAAGCATAGCGGTCCTTGTAGCCGTTGGCTTGCCAAACGTTCTGCTCCTTCTTTTGTCCTCCAGGATTAGTCATTAGGATAACACCGTCGAGATATTGCACCTCATCAGAGTTGTTCACAATCTCAAAATAGTTATCCAATACATAGCCCTTTTTGCCTCCTGTGGTATAGATTTCCTTGAAGATGAGCGTCGACTTGCGCACCTTTTGCAACTCAATCGTGGCTTTTTTGTTCGCATAGAGGTCTACTGAGAGCGTCCCTGTGAGGTAAGCATTGGCCTCATCCTTGACCTTTGCCGTGAGCAGCAAGTTGTACTGTCCCTGCGGAAGCGTTGTTGATAAGTCCTTCATATCCCTCAACACCAGGGTATCCTCTTTCGTTCCCTTTGTCAATACCAGCTTAGCATCGCTGATATCGTCTGCCTTCAATCCGTCAGGAAGTTGATAAGACAGCGTCAACTCGTAGTTCGCAATACTCGGCTCATCGTTTTTATTACAAGAAACGAAGCCTAAAACAACGGTCAGCAGCAACAGAGCCGAGACCATTTTCCCAATACATTTGTTCATACTTATTACTGATTTAAATTGATTTTTATAATTTGACTTTCACTTCCGCACCAAAATAAGGAGCAGGGTACAACTGTGTTCGTGACAGACTGTGAGGATTGGTGTGCCATCGTGACACATTAGGAAAGTTGTTGGCCGTGAATGAAAGTTCGGCCACCTTGCCTATTTCTTTTGTAAACCGCAGGCTCAACAACACCCATGGATGCGTTACATCTTTCTCAAAGTCGTATAGATAATAACGTCCCATCATGCGTTGACGCACGACATCGCGCTCTGCATCGGCCGACCAGGGATAGTAATGGCCGTCCCGCGTGTAATATCCTATAGGCGAGACGCCCAGATATTCACGCCCCTCATAAGTGAACTGATGATAGCGACTCTTGCCATCCGGCTGTCTATACACCTCCCTTTCGCTTTCATACCACACCACTTGCACGGCCGTAGTGAAGATCATTTTGACAGCTGGTACATGGGTAACGAAGCGGAAAGTAGAGTTGACGCGGTCCCGGATGTACCCTGAACCGCTTGGCATGACAGGAACATAGTCGTAGTTGTAGTCAACATACCTAAGCTGGTCTTTCTCATCAGTGCGCTCCGTATGGAACCAAGCGCCGTTGATGCTCAAGGATGTACGCAAAAGACTGAGCGAACCCAGGTCTATGCCATATTCTATTCCATGCTTGTGCGACCGTGTATTGTTGGTCGGTCGGCTCCAAGTAGACATATCCACCTGCTCAGTTTTACCGGCCATCATACGCTCGCCATTGTGCAGATAGCTCACATCCCCTGTCTCTTCATGATATTTCGGGAGGGCAGCCTCCACCGGCAGGCTGAATTTGGGGTATCTATTCCAATACAATCTGCTTTCAAATCCAAACTCATGATGATGACGCTCGTTGTAATAAGTCACAAAGCCTCTGACCTTCCCGATTCGGAAAGTAAGCCCACACTCCCATTTTTGAGTATGCGTAGGCATCAAGTTGGGGTTGCCAACCTGCCCTATCACATCTGTCTGCAGCAGGGCCAACCGGTCCTCCTCACGCTCACCGTATTTACTCAGGCACACGTTGTCATAATAAACATTGTCGGGGTAGAGATACATCAAGGTGGGCATCTTGTTGGAAATGCCATAACCACCCGTCAAAGAGAGTTCGTCTATCCATGGATTACACGTCTTGTCCAGCAGCCTATACGAAGCATTCAGTCGAGGCTCTGCAACAAACATTCCTCGCTTTCCGCCGCTCTTTCGCTTGTTCAGGAACAAGTTGCTTACCCGAAGGCCACCTTCCACCGTCAGATGCCGCTGAAATACCTGCAACGACAGCTTGTCACTGACGAATGCCGACAGGGTGTTCAGCGCAGGAATATCCTTAAAAGCACGGGGGCGAAGGGTCTGCGTTCCCATTGACTGAGGCGGATTTTGCATGTCGAACAGCAAGCCCTTGCCATAGTTGGCACTATGAACAAACTCCACGCCCAGCTTTACATTGGTATAATTGGCGGTTCCCAGTTGCAGATACTTGTTGCCCACAACCTGACTATAGAGGTTAAGTGGTGCCCCAAGAATCTCGTATTTGGAGAAATAACTCTTGTTCTTGAAGATGGCAGGATGGATGCCCGGCGTGCGGACATCCGTGATGACACCGTCGGGATTGGACACAAGATTGTCGTGTTGGTCGGTGGTTTTGGAATATTGTAACGACAGATTGTACGACAATGCCGAAAGAAAGGTACTACGCGCATGATATTTTCCAGATACAGACAGGCGCGTTCCAATGTTCTTATTGGTGAAACGGAGCTGCATTTCTCGGTATTGTGGGTCGTCTTTGCGATTGTTGACGTTGCTGTAAAAAGCCCCTTTAATACTAAAGGTATTACGCCCTGCGGTCTTTGAATACCCTCCCGTGAATGTCAGGCGGTCGTATCCATTGCTATGTTTGCGTGTATCAGCCCACGACTGGCTCCAGTCTGCACTGAAGTTGACTGCGCCTCCGCGTTTCAAGTTGAAGCCCTTTCCAACATAAAGCAGCTTGGAAAACGGGTCAGCCTGCGCCTTCACTTCCCACGGCGTATGCCCCATCTTGGTCTTGACGATGAGCATGCCCGACGTAAGGTTGCCGTATTCGACAGACGGAATGCCCCGAATCACCTCCACGCTCTCCACATTCCCTGCACTCACCGTACGCAAGTCGGCCCCCCGGCCGGCCGTGGTCTGGTCGCCCATACCGTCAGCTTGCGCTCCCGAAGAAGCCCTGAACCGGGCCGTACCCAACACTTGTAGGTTGGCGTCGTTGCTTACCGGCGTGCCATCCACCACCACAAGAGCGCCAAGCGCGTTGTTTCTGTCACCGTCTATCTCGCGGATATGGGCTTGCGCCAACTTGTTCAGCGTGGGATTCTCAATCAGATTGCCCGGCACCAGTTGCAGGATGTCGGTCACGCTCTTGGGTTGTATGTGCCTGATGGCATCTTGCCCGATGAGCGACTTCGAACCCATTGCCTGCTGTCGGGCGGTAACCTCTACCGTCTTGAGCTGCAAACCCAACTCACGCATCTGCACCTTGAGCTGTGGGGTATGGGCGTTTATCGCCACCGTTCCACTGACCGTTTCGTACCCAACGAACGTGATGCGATAATCATAACGACCGGCAGGAACGTTGAGAAACTCGAACAGCCCGTCCTTGTTCGTAAATGCCACCAAGCTGTTGTTGAGGCTGACCGAGGCCAACTCGATGGCCTGGCCATGCTCATCGGTCAACTTACCTGCAAACCGACAGCCTTGCGGCTGTGCGTAAGCCTGGCTCAACAACACGCTGAAACTGATAAAAAAGATAAAAACGGTCAATCTTTTCATATGAGAAATGGAATAGGACTGCTGAAAACAACAAAAATTTTTAAGACCATAACTACCAACTATTTTGCAAAAGTACTCGTTTCGCCATTTTCCGACAATACCCAAAAATAGGTATTTACTTGTTTGTCGTCTCACGTGCAGTCACACTTAGCCCTCCAAAAGCCAACACCTACCGACCGCTTGTTTGGCTGATTAGAGCAGAGCGTGACAATTCATCCCTCTGCGAGAACCAGAGAAAGCTACGATAAAGTGTCCTGTTTTTTCATAAAAAAGCGGCACTAAAACGGCACTATGAAACTTTCAATCTGGAAAAATTCAATAGGCACGCAGGATGCAAACAGGCGATGATTGATTTAGAAAAAACGGATTTTACCACAAAAGCAATGGTCTTACACCATCAAACGCATCACTTTGATTCGCAATTTACATGCCTTTGCATCACAAATGCATACTGATTGCGCTTGAATATGAATGCTTTTGTCGTGTCAAAACCAGAAAAGCGGATGCTCCAGAACATAAGAAAGCCATAACACATTGCCATATAGGAAGATAGAAATGCCGCTCATATTTTGCGTATTTGCGACAAAGAGAGGAGTGATTACCAAATACGCCAAATATGAAGAGGTTGGTTGTCAAGAAAATTCGGAACCAAAACCCATTTAATTTTAAATTAATATTAGTGGGGTTCATAAGGAATCGCAGTATGAAAGTAAAGCCGCTCAAAAAAAATATCAACGTAAAAATTTGGCGGAAGACTAAAAAACGATTACCTTTGCACCGTCTTTTCAGCGAGTGACGCTTTTTAGGAAGCTTCAAAAGGCGACGAGAAGGCTTAAATGCTTGTCCTATGGTGTAATGGTAGCACAACAGGTTTTGGTTCTGTTTGTAGTGGTTCGAATCCGCTTAGGACAACAAACAAAAGACAAATAAAAAAGGTGATTTCACATTGGAGATCACCTTTTTTATTTGTCTTAACTACAAAAATTAGTTGAGAGCGTCAGCAAGTTCGGCACCAGCCTTGAACTTAGCAACCTTCTTGGCAGCGATTTGAATCTTCTCTTTTGTCAAAGGATTGATTCCTTCGCGAGCCGAACGCTCAGAAACACTAAAAGTACCGAAGCCAATGAGCTGCACTTTGTCACCTTCCTTCAAAGCTTCCTTGATGGAATCTGTTGTTGCATCTAAAGCCTTCTTCGCAGCTACCTTGCTGATGCCTGCAGCTTCAGCAATCTTGTCGATTAATTCTGTTTTATTCATTACTGTTGTGTTTATAAAATGATTAATAAAAATTCATGTGCATGCTAATTGTGGACAAATATAAGTCAAACATTTCAGAAAACAAACAAAAAACAAGAAAATTTATACGATTTGCTCAAAAAAAGCCGATAAATCAGCGATTTCATGCCGAATGACAGAGTTTTTTCGTAATTTTGTGCGCATTAAAAAGACTTTTACACAACGAATTATCTATGCGCAGTATACCCACAGTTACCAAGAACCTGCTTATCATTAATGTCTTGGCCTTTGCCGCCATGTACGTTTTCAGGTCACAAGTAGACCTGAATGATATCCTTGGACTTCATTTCTTTTTGGCTTCCGACTTCCGGATTTACCAATTAGTGACCTACATGTTCATGCATGCCTCTTTTGAACACATCTTTTTCAACATGTTTGCCTTGTGGATGTTCGGGTGTGTGGTTGAACGCGTGTGGGGGCCCAAAAAGTTTTTGTTCTATTACATATCGTGTGGTATCGGAGCTGGTTTGTTTCAGGAGCTGGCGCAATACGGTTCTTATATGGTTGAAGGGCTCGCCGCTTACGACAGTGTGTCGTTCGACGGGATGCGCATAGCAATGGGCGACTTTCTCAACAAATGGACCACCGTGGGAGCTTCGGGAGCCGTGTACGCGCTGCTCTTGGCCTTCGGCATGATTTTCCCAGAAGAGAGAATCTTTATCTTCCCGCTGCCCATCCCCATCAAAGCCAAGTGGTTCGTGATTTTCTACGCTGGTCTTTCACTGGTGATGGCATTGACCACAACCGGCGGAAACGTAGCCCACTTCGCTCATTTGGGAGGTATGGTATTCGGATTTTTCATGATTCGCTATTGGAGACGTCATCCGTATGGCGGTTCATCGCGATTGGACGGGCAGCAATTTTTTGACAACTTGCGGCAGAAGTGGGAAGAACACTCCCACAAGAAGGCTGACAACACGAAACACGATGCCTACAACGAGCGCCAAAGCGACTGGGATTATAACGCGCAGAAACAGCGCGAACAAGAGGAAATTGACAAGATACTTGATAAGATTCGCAAGAGCGGTTACGACAGCTTGACGCCAGAAGAGAAACAAAAACTTTTTGACAGCAGCAATCGACGTTAAGCAGAAGGGGAATGGGAAAAGCTATCAAGCAGTTTATCTTCCAGCTCTTTGCCGGAGCAAACATCGCCACTATCATTGTTATGTTGCTGGTTGGCTATGCCGACCGATTCAATCCGGCCCTCCACCCTTCACTATCCAGCATGGGATTGTTACTCCCCGTGATGATCAGCATCAATCTGGGATTTCTTGTTTTCTGGATTTTTTTCCATCCAAAACATGTCTGGATTCCCCTGCTGGGATTTCTCGCATGCTACCAACCCATCAGGGTTTACTTCCCCATCAACCTTCCTAAGCAGACACCCGAAGGTGCCATCAAGGTGCTTTCTTACAATGTTTGGTTCTTTGGGGGTAATGGATTTGAGCACGAAAACAACCCCGTGCTTAACTTTATCAAAGAGCAAGGCGCAGACATTGTATGCCTTCAGGAGTCTGACGCATGGGGTAAGTACTCAGACAAGGCTAAAGCGCTGATGGATTCACTATATCCCTACCACGCCGGTTCGCACGCCAAGAACAAAGGAGACATCATGGATATCTACAGCCGTCACCCCATCATCAGCCAAGAAGACATCAACTATCCCTCTGAAGGCAACCACTCTACGGCTTTTTATCTAAACATTCATGGCGACACGGTGATTGTCATCAACAACCACCTGGAGTCCATTGGTCTGTCACCAGAAGACAAAGCCAACTTCAAGGGCGTTGTCAAAGGAAACATCAAGGGCGACTCAGCCCAAATTAGCACCAAAACCCTCATTAAAAAACTGGGAGAGGCATCAAGCATCAGAGCCGCGCAAGCCGACGCCATCGCCCAATACATCGCCGCACATCGGGACAAAAGCGTGATTCTTTGCGGCGACTTCAACGACGGGCCCAATTCGTATGCCCGCCGTACCATTGCCAAACAGCTGCGCGACTGCTACGTTGAAACGGCAAATGGGCCTGGCATATCCTATCATCTTGGTGGATTTTATGTGCGTATTGACCACATGATGTGCTCGAAAGACTGGACACCCTACAACTGCAAGGTAGACAACAAAATAAAAGCAAGCGACCACTATCCTATCTATTGCTGGCTGAAAAAGGCTCCAAATGCTTAAAAATGTGCATTTAAATGCCATAAATTTTTCATACTAACAAAAAAATAGTATCTTTGCACGTCTATCAAAAGTTGTGAAAAAACAATCATCAATAATAATAAATTAAAATGCAAAACAAAGGAATTGTAATTGTAACGGCTGTCCTACTGACGCTTGCAAGCATCTTCTATTTGTCATTTTCAGCAGCCACTCGTTATTACGATGGCCAAGCAGCAAAGCTGAAAGATCCGATTGCACAACAAGAGTACAAAGACTCTGTGAAGTATCTGGGCATCTATTCTTACCAAAGATGTCTGGAAACTCAAATCGGATTGGGCCTCGACCTGAAAGGTGGTATGAACGTGATATTGGAGATATCAGTGCCTGACGTAGTAGAAATGCTCGCTGACCACAAGACAGATGCCGCATTCGTGAAATCGATGAAAGAGGCAAGAGCAGAGGAAGAAACCAGCCAGGAAGATTTTATCTCTCTCTTTATTAAAGCGTACAAGAAGAATGCACCAGGCCACAGATTGGCTGAAATCTTTGCCACGCAGCAACTGCAGGGTAAGGTGAACCCACAAAGCACCGACGCTGAGGTAGAGAAAGCATTGCGCCAAGAAACTCAATCGGCCATCGACAACTCGTTCAACGTCGTGCGTACGCGTATCGACCAATTTGGTGTCGTTCAGCCGAACATCCAGAAATTGGAGGGACAACAAGGTCGCATCATGGTTGAAATGCCAGGTATTCGTGAGCCAGAGCGTATGCGTAAACTGTTGCAAGGTAGTGCCAACCTCGAATTCTGGGAGACTTTCAATGCTGAAGAAATCATTCCTTACCTGACTCAACTCGACGCTCGTCTGGCTAATGGCGACACACAAGTGGCCGACACAACCGCTGCCGACACCACTGCAACCAAGGCCGTTGCGGAAGCCAGTGAAGAGAAAGCCGTTAAAAAAGCAGATCCTAAGTTCCAACTTAAGAAAGATAAGAAACAAGGCGACATAAAAGTTTCGAATGAAGAACAAATTGCTGCCGCCAAGAAAGAGCACCCGCTGTTGGCCATCTTGAGTACCACGGGGCGCAATGCACTGAGCCTCGTAGGCTATGCCAGTGTACGCGACACCGCAGAAGTAAACAGAATTATCCACTCAGACCTGGCCAAGCAGATTCTTCCTGCTGATTTGAAACTGCTTTGGAGTGCCAAACCAGCCGATGGACTGCAGGTGAAAAACTATTACGAACTGCATGCTTTGAAGATTACAACCACCACCGGACGCGCTCCGCTGGAAGGCGATGTGATTGTTGACGCATCCGACCAGTTTGACCACTTGTCAGGTAAGCCAGAGGTTTCCATGACCATGAACACCGACGGCGCACGCCGCTGGTCGGCCATCACCAAGGCTAACATCGGTAGAGCTGTTGCCATCGTGTTGGATGGATTGGTGTACACCTCTCCTCGCATCACCGGACAAATTGACGGCGGACAATCGTCTATCACGGGTAGCTTCACCATTGAAGACACCAAAGACTTGGCCAACACCCTGAAATCAGGTCGTATGCCGGCGCCTGCACGCATCGTACAAGAAGAGGTTGTTGGTCCTACACTGGGTGCACAGTCTATCCAGCAAGGTATCATCTCATTCGTGATAGCCTTCGTGCTGTTGATGATTTACATGATTGTGATGTACAATTTCATCCCAGGTATGATCGCCAACTGCGCCTTGATTGTGAACGTATTCTTCACCTTGGGTATTCTAACGTCGTTTCAAGCCGCCCTTACCATGTCGGGTATTGCCGGTATGGTGCTTACGTTGGGTACGGCCGTCGACGCCAACGTGCTGATATACGAACGTATCAAAGAGGAACTACGAGCAGGAAAAGGCATGAAACAGGCGGTAGCAGCTGGTTACAGCAACGCCTTTAGTGCCATCTTCGACTCTAACTTAACATCGGCCATCACGGGTGTTATCCTGTTGATATTCGGTACAGGTCCCATCCAAGGATTTGCTACCACATGGTTGATTGGTTTGGCTTGTTCGTTCTTCAGTGCTGTATTCTTGACACGTTTGGTTTATGAGCACAAACTGAACAAAGACAAATGGTTGAACCTCAAGTTCTGGACGGGCATCTCAGAGAATATGATGCAGAACACACGCTATAAATTCATGAGCATGTTCAAGACCAGTGGCACGGTTTACGCCATCGCAATCGTCATCTGCATCGGCAGCTTTATTGTTCGTGGCCTGAGCCAGAGCATTGACTTTACGGGTGGACGCAACTATGTTGTGACGGTTGACAAGAACACACATGTGGAAGAGGTACGCAACGCTTTGAACAATGCATTCCAAAATACAGTAGGTAAGAATGCTGGCAAACCCGCAACCACGACCGTGATTGCCATCGGTACCGACGGCAAGACTTTCCGCGTATCTACCAACTACAATCTGGAAAGCAATGACCCACAGATGGATGATCAGGCAGAAACGATTCTATATACCTCTCTGAAGAAAGCCGGACTTGTGAAGCAATCCAGCATAGAAGCATTCAAGAACCCTGATATCCGCGAAGGTGGATCAATCATCAGTTCTTCTAAAGTGGGTCCATCCATCGCTAAGGACATCACGAACAATGCCATCAAGAGCGTTGTGATTGCACTGATATGTATCTTCTTATATATCTTACTGCGATTCCGCAACATTGGTTTCTCCATTGGTTCGGTTGCAGCATTGATTATAGACACGATGATTGTGGTCGGCTTATTCTCGTTATGTTACGGATGGATAGGTTTCTCCCTGGAGATTGACCAAACGTTTATCGGTGCCATCCTGACGGTAATCGGTTACGACATCAACGACTCGGTGGTGGTATTTGACCGTATCCGTGAGAACTTGAAGTTGCATCCAAAACAAGATATACAGAAGACGTTCAACGATTCTATCAACCAGACGTTGGCTCGTACCATCAACACCTCAGTGTCTACATTGATTGTGTTGGTTCCAATCTTCATCCTTGGTGCTGACAGCATTCGCAGTTTCGCCTTTGCCATGATTATTGGTGTCCTCGTAGGTACGCTCAGTTCTATCTTCTTGGCATCACCAATCGCTTACATAGTATTGGGACGCAAAATCAAGAAAGAACAAGAAGAAGAGGCTGTCGTTGTATCATAACGACATGGAACGCTGAACAAAGCAATAAACCACTAACAAGAGCGGCATAACCTCGGTGAGGTTATGCCGCTTTTATTTATGGAATGAGGAAGATGAAAAGAGGATGAGGGGATGGTACGAACCCCTATAGCCTTGTAGAACAGATCAGAATATCAAGAGAAGAACAGGCACGATGGACAAATAAACAACCGAGAAACCTGAACACATCACTATCCATTTGGACAAAGATAGCGTATTAGGGATGTTCTAAAACGGAGAACTTACAATTCTTCCGTCAAGCGTTTTCTACACGCTTCCAAGATGTTTTCCATTTCTACAACGGTAGATGCACGCAACATGGCGATGCGGGTTTGTCGGAAATCGGGGATGCCTTTGAAGATGGGACTGGCTGCCAAATGCCTCCGGGTATGCAAGATACCCCGGTATTCATCGATACGCGATACATTGATGTGCAGCTGTTCCTCCAATATGCCTATCTTTTTATTGATGTCAAGCGACGCATCGTAAGGCTTTCCATCCAGATAGTCGCGCATTTCTTTAAAGATCCAAGGCTGCCCAAACGCTGCCCGACCAACCATAATGGCATCTACGCCAAACCGCTCGAAAGCCAGTTTGGCTTCCTGGGGCGTTGTAATGTCGCCATTGCCAATGATAGGAATGTGGATGCGAGGATTGTTTTTCACCTCGCCAATCAGCGTCCAATCAGCATTTCCGGTGTACATCTGACTGCGTGTGCGGCCGTGAATGGTCAGCGCTTGGATGCCACAATCTTGCAGTTGTTCGGCCAATTCAGTGATAATAAGATTGTTTTCATCCCATCCCAAGCGTGTCTTCACAGTAACTGGTATATGCACTGCCTTGACCACCTCTCGGGTTATCTCCAACAAAAGCGGTATGTTACGCAGCATTCCAGCGCCCGCACCTTTGCTTGCCACCTTCTTAACGGGACATCCAAAGTTGATGTCAATCACGTCAGGATGGGCCTGTTCAACAATCTTGGCGGCTTCTACCATGGACTCAACGTCCCTTCCGTAAATCTGTATGCCTACGGGTCGTTCGGTGTCACTAATGGTCAATTTGTTCAAACTGGCTTGTATGGACCGCACAAGTGCTTCTGCACTGACGAATTCGGTATATACCATGGATACGCCAAAGCGCTTACACAACTGTCTGAAACCGATGTCTGTCACGTCTTCCATCGGAGCCAACAAGATTGGTTGCACGCCTAAATCTATGTTTCCTATCTTCATTTTCCTGAAAAAGTTACTGATTTCATCTGTATAAAGCTGCCAAGCCTAAACGACATGGCATAGAATGTTCATGAACGATGTCAACCCATTAGCAGTTTCCTATCAACCCATGAGCAAGTGATAAATACCACCTGGTAAGGCTTTCAAGACGCCTTTCATTTCCAAAGTAAAGAGAATGGCAGAGAGTTTGGCAATGGGAATGCCCGCCTGAACACTCAGCATATTGATTTGCAAATCGTTGTTTTTTCCCAACACGCCAACAACTTGCAGTTCCTCAGCCGACAAGTCAGGGAATAACTGTCGCTCAATTCCTTCATGATGTGCACGACTGAGCCTTGCATCATCTTCCCATCCCATGCTTTTGACGAAATCATAAGCGTGATTGATGAGCCCTGCCACGTTGTCTCTTATCAAGTTGTTGCATCCCTCACTATAGGGACTACCCACGTTACCAGGGAAGGCAAACACCTCTCTGTTATACGTTCGAGACAAACTGGCGGTGATTAATCCACCACCATGGGCAGCACTTTCTACAACAATACACGCATCAGAAACGCCCGCCACGATACGATTTCTTCTCACAAAGTTCACTTTGTCCGCATTCGTCTGCGTGAGGAATTCTGTGAGTAATCCTCCTTTTTGCACCATTTCATCGGCTGTTTGTCGATGTCTGGGAGGATAAAGATAATCCAATCCATGCGCCAGAACGCCCACTGTTGGGTATCCATTTTGCAAAGCATGGCGGTGAGCGAGGATGTCAACACCATAAGCGAGGCCGCTTACCACGAGTACTTGTGGACACAACTGCCGCAGTTCTGCCATGAACCGACGAATTAAATCTTCGCCGTAGACGGTGTTTCTTCGTGTTCCCACCACGCTGATGACACGGCGTTGGTTCAAGTTGACCGACCCTTTGTAAAACAACATCAACGGTGCATCGTCGCATTCCCTAAGCCGTTGCGGGTAGTTTTCGTCATTCATGCAAAGCGGCATGACACCATTTGACACGTCCCACTCGAGCTCTTCCTCTGCTCTACGCAAGTATTGGTCCACGTTTTGAAGCGATGACACCAACTTAGGCGACGCATCGGGCAGCACCTCGCGGATGTCATGTCGATGCTCTATCACGGCTGTCGCCGAGCCCAACCTACGATACAACTGAACCATTCCCGTGAGATGAAAATGGTTGATGCGCGTTAAAGCGATGGTGTTGATGAGTTCTTGTGGGTCTGTCATGTTCATAGATATTTAGCAAACGCGCGGTCGTACTCCTCACTATGCCCCAAACGGCCATGAATGAGGCACACCAACTCTACCTTACTCTTAAAACAAAGCTTGTCATCCTGCTCCCGAAAGATGTCCTGATGGAAGATATAGCGCAGGCCTTCTTTCTTTAAAGCCAAACGTGAAATGAAAGTGTCATCGCACTTGAGTGGCGTTTTGTATTGCAAACTCATGCGAGCCACCACCGCGTCGGTGCCCTGTTCGTGCATCTTGGCAAAGCTAAGGCCTAATGAACGAAGGAACAAGTGGCGCGTATGCTCAATGTAATGGAGGTAATTGGCGTTGTTCACGATGCCTTCTATATCGCATTCATAGTCGCGAACCTCCATTCGTGTCTCGAAAATATAGTTCATTTTTGAGTTGATGAGTTCTTGAGTTTGTGAGTTTTTGAGTTCTTAAAATTGTGATTTTTCGAGCCTTGTCAGCCGTTTTGGGTCACTGACTAACGGCGAATCAATATTCCCTCCCTTTTAAATATTCATATCCAATGCGACATCTAAGGCATTCTTTCCGGTCACAATATTGTGTTTTGAGTTGAATTAAAGCCTGAGTGTCACCTGCATTTTGCACATCGAGGCCACATTGTTGCCACATGGTAACAATGTGGTTTCGCTCTGGTTTGAACTGCTCCAAATAATTGATGGCCTGTTCACAAAGCTGCTCTGACGACTCATGCCGACCGTAGGCGAACAAAAAAGGGATGGCGGTGTTGATGAGAAGAATGTTAAGTGACGCTTCCGAAAGCCGCTTTTCACTCTTCCTACTCACCGAACCAAACACATAATGAGTTTCCCAATAGGGCGAAACAGCCGATTTCATCGCTACTTTTAAGTCGTCAAGGGTCTCACTTTCCACCAAATTACGCAATCCAAATCGACGGGAATGGTATAGATTAGCCAACTGTGCGATGCGGATGTAGGGGAAATTTTGCGGGCGTAATCGCAAGAATCGCCACATTTTTCCATCGATGGGTTGTAGTGAGAACTTTCGTTGCAGATAGAGATATTCTGTTCGCAAACGCTCAAAATAGCCCTCTTCATCCATCGTTTCGTGATATTTTTGTGGAATAAGATGACGCTCGAGCAATCCTGCTTGCCCCATAAAGAACGCTTCTATCTGAAACAGGTCATCGCGATGATGATCCACTGCATGCAGCGGAATCGACCTTGCCCACTGTTCAAAGGCCTCTCCATTGATGCCAAAACCATAGTTGCGGGCCAAGGTGATGAAGAGAGCAGCCTCCCAATCGCCATCACACTGCTGCAAACGGCGTTCGATGTCATGCGTTTTTTCTTCTAAACGCTCTGTCTGCAAGGCCGACATCCATGCGTGAATCGTCAAGCTAGACAGGTTGGGAATAATCTCATAACACGGCGGATAAGTGTCGATGGTCTGCAATTGTTCGTAATGTTGCGCAACCGAATCTGGCACAGAAAGCTGCAACTGTGGCACAACACGACCGCTCTCGGTTTTTACTTCCGCATCAATTTCACCCGCAACATGCAGTATTACATTATTATAAGCCGCATCTTGCTCGTGGCGATGCACATACCAGTCGCTCGACCTGACATGTATTTCCACGTTACCCACCCACACCGTGTTGCCTATCTTGACTTTAGCGTTGAGAAAATCAGGACCCGAATTGGCATTGTGCAGTCCCACATCTATCACTTCCAACGCTTGGTTGTCGGTGGTAGTGAGTTGCCGTAATGGAAACAGGCGATGCTTCCAACAATAATGCAATAGCTGCTCCATGATTTTAAAACTGTTTTCAAGCTCGACGAAATGTAGCCAAACGAGTGGCAACAGATGGAGGTTTATCCCGATGATGCATGCCCATAAAAAGCTCTTTACATCACCTGACTACCTGGTTTGACAGGATGTTCAAGGGTTGTGACGCTGAGCGAACCGTCAAAGTCCTCGGCCGAAAGTATCATACCCTGGCTCTCTATGCCCATCAACTTGCGCGGTGCCAGGTTGGCAATGAAGCAAACATCCTTACCAATGAGGCTTTCTGGCTCATAAAACTTAGCAATGCCGCTGACAATGGTGCGGTCTTTTCCCGTTCCATCATCGATGGTAAACTTCAGTAACTTATTGGCTTTCTTTACGCGCTCGCAGTGTTTGATATGTCCAACACGGATATCCAACTTCTCAAAATCAGCGAAATCAATCGTCTGTTTGATGGGTTTAGCCGTGTAGGCGGCAGCGGCATTGGCCTTCTTCGTATCTTCCAACTTTTTAAGTTGCAGCTCAATGGTCTCGTCTTCTATCTTCTCAAAAAGCAATTCGGGCTCAGCCAGCTGATGACCAGCCTTCAACAAATCATGGTTTCCCAACAAATTCCAATCGCAAGTATCCATCTGAATGAGGTGACGAAGCTTCTCTGAAGAGAACGGCAAGAAAGGTTCGAATGCGATGGCGAGGTTGGCTACCAACTGTAACGAGATGTACAAAACTGTTTTCACACGCTCTGGATCGGTCTTCCAAACCTTCCATGGCTCACATTCGGTCATGTATTTGTTGCCGATTCTGGCCAGGTTCATGGCTTCCTTCTGTGCCTCTCTGAACTTGAACGCATCGAGATAGCCCTCCACCTTGTTCTTCACGTCCTTGAATTCATCAAGAGCTTGCTTGTCAACATCGAGCAATTCGCCGCATGGAGGCACCACTCCCTCGAAATATTTCTTGGTCAACTGCAATGCTCGGTTCACGAAATTGCCGTAGATGGCCACCAATTCCGAGTTGTTACGTTCTTGAAAATCTTTCCAAGTAAAGTTGTTATCCTTGGTTTCTGGCGCATTGGCCGTGAGTACATAGCGCAGCACATCCTGCTTTCCAGGAAGGTCAACCAAGTACTCGTGCAACCAAACAGCCCAGTTATGAGAGGTAGATATCTTATCATCCTCCAGATTGAGGAACTCGTTTGCCGGCACGTTGTCGGGCAGAATGTAGTCGCCATGGGCTTTCAACATCGTGGGGAAAATCAGACAATGGAACACGATGTTATCCTTACCGATAAAGTGTACCAGTCGGGTATCTTGGTCTTTCCACCATTTTTCCCATGATCCCCAGCGTTCAGGATCGCTCTCACAGAGTTCTTTGGTATTCGATATGTACCCGATAGGGGCGTCGAACCAGACATAAAGCACCTTGCCTTCGGCTCCTTCTACAGGAACAGGGATTCCCCAATCAAGGTCACGCGTCATGGCACGAGGCTGCAAGTCAAGATCCAACCAGCTTTTACACTGTCCATACACATTGGATCGCCACTCTTGATGTCCCTCCAGAATCCATTTCTTGAGCCATGTTTGGTACTCGTTGAGCGGCAAATACCAGTTTTTGGTCTTCTTGATGACCGGTTTTGAACCGCTGACCGCCGACTTCGGATTAATCAATTCCATGGGTGAGAGGTCGCTGCCGCAATGCTCACACTGGTCGCCATAGGCTCCTTCATGGTGACAATGGGGACACTCGCCCGTGATATAGCGGTCGGCCAAGAACTGATGAGCTTCCTCATCATAATACTGTTCGGATTCTTGTTCCAACAGTTTCCCTTCCTCGTACAACTTCTTAAAGAAATCAGAAGCCAACTTGTGATGCGTTTCTGAGGTGGTTCGGGAATAGATGTCGAAGCTGATTCCGAACTCCTCGAAGCTCTTTTTAATCAGCGAATGATAGCGGTCCACCACGTCTTGCGGCGTTACTCCTTCTTTCCTGGCGCGGATGGTGATGGGCACCCCATGCTCATCGCTGCCACCGATGAAGATAACATCTTCCTTCTTCAGGCGCAAATAACGTACATAGATGTCGGCCGGCACATAGACGCCAGCCAGATGACCGATATGAACTCCACCGTTTGCGTATGGCAAAGCGGCCGTAACGGTTGTTCGCTTAAAATTTTTCTCCTCCATGAGTATAGCTGTTTTTTAATATTTCTTCATGCAAAATTACGATAAATCGAAGAGATAGCAAAATAATGGGAGTAGTTAAAACAGCATCCTGCTGCGCTATCTCTCAGCCCAGTCACCCCTATCCAGACTTCGATAGCCTATGGCCTCAGCCAAATGTTCGGTCTTGACATGCTCACTACCCTCCAAATCTGCGATGGTACGGGCCACTTTCAAAATTCTATTGTAGGCCCGAGCCGACAAACTCAGCCGTTCCATCGCCATGCGGAGCATGTTGATGCCATCGGCATCGGGTTCGGCAAAGCGATGAATCATGCGCTCCGTCATTTGCGCATTGCAATAAATTCCCTTACAGTCTTTATATCTTTCAATCTGAATGGCACGGGCCGCAATGACGCGTTCACGAATATTGGTACTCGGTTCTCCAGGAGCTGCCTTGGAAATATCCTTGAAAGGCACGGGCGTGATTTCACATTGTATGTCGATGCGGTCGAGCAACGGACCGCTTATCTTGTTGAGGTATCGCTGAATCTGACCGGGAGTACAGACGCATGTGTGCGTGGGATCGCCATAATAACCACACGGACAGGGATTCATCGACGCCACAAACATGAAGCTACAGGGGTATTCAATGGTGTACTTCGCACGCGAGATGGTGATTTTCCGGTCTTCCAATGGCTGGCGCAACACTTCCAACGTGGATTTATTAAACTCGGGAAGCTCGTCACAGAACAACACGCCATGATGGGCCAACGTAATCTCTCCCGGTTGCGGTGTAGACCCGCCGCCCACCAATGCCACCTCACTGATGGTATGATGTGGGGCGCGGAATGGGCGCTGCGCAATCAATGATGTATCGGCACCCAGTTTACCTGCGATGCTGTGCACCTGTGTTGTCTCCAAACTTTCGGCCAATGTGAGAGGTGGAAGAATGGTTGGCAGGCGTTTGGCCATCATCGATTTTCCACTTCCGGGCGGTCCCACCATGATGAGGTTGTGCCCTCCAGCCGCTGCTACCTCCAACGCTCGCTTCACATTTTCCTGTCCTCGAACATCACTATAATCCAGGTCAAACCGATATTGGTGTTCATAAAACTCTTTTCGGGTGTCAATCACGGTGGGTTCAAACGATTTGGCACCCGTCAAAAACTGCACCACATCCACCATCGAGTCCATGCCGTAGACCTCCAAATTGTTGACAACCGCGGCCTCACGAACATTTTGTTTGGGGACAATCAACCCCTTAAAATGCTCTTTACGGGCACGAATGGCGATGGGAAGTGCGCCCTTGACAGCCTGTAAGGTACCATCCAAACTTAATTCACCCACCATCATATACTGGTCGAGCACCTCAGAAACAATGCTGCCATTAGCAGCCAAGATGGCAATTGCCAAGGGCAAATCGAAGCTGCTTCCCTCCTTTCGAAGGTCGGCCGGTGCCATATTCACCGTGATGTCAGCATGCGGAAACTTGTAACCATTGAACTGCATGGCGGCAGCAATACGGCTACGCCCTTCCTTCACGGCCTCATCTCCCAGTCCGGTGAAATGGTACATGATGCCGTTTGTTAAACTAACTTCAATGGTCACAGTTGTCACTTCCATTCCGTTGACAGCTGCACAATAGGTTTTAACCAGCATGATAAGTCGCTTTAGATCAACTCTTCCAACTTCTTCATGAGAGCCTGAGCGTCAAGTCCACATGCTACTACGCGTCCGTTTTTCAAGATGATATTATAAGGTATGGATGAAATGCCTAATTGACGGACAAGATCGCCCTCGAACAACGCCTCATCACAGATGTTCGACCACTTAATGGAGTCACGATCCAACGTCTCCTTGCAGGCCTTTTTGCTGGGGTCAATCGATAGTCCAACCACCTTAAGGCGTCCTGCATGCTTTTTCTGAAACTGATTGAGCTGCCGCTGGATGTCCAAACTTTCGTAACTCCACGATGTCCAAACATTGATGACGGCCAGGGGAGCCTGACTCAAAGCAGCGCTGGTCACCACATTGCCGTTCACATCTGTCACCGAGAAGGATGGCAATCGGTCACCTTCTGCCACATAGCCTCCCGAGAGTTGCCGTTGCAACCGGCTCAAAGCCCCATTCTTGGGCTGCTTCTTCACCATCACACCCACCAGCTGCTTGGCCTTGGGGTAGTTGGGCTTGGGCGTTCTAAGAAAGTACTTAGAAACAAGATACCTACCCACATCCGAGCTGGGATGGTCGTTCACAAACTGTTCTGCGTATTTCAATACCTCCGGAGGGGATGCGTTGGCTATCTTCTTCTTAAACTTAGACATCAGCTCGTTGTCATCGGTTCCTTTCACTTCCAGTTCCTTCAAATGCGAAGCATCCCCCTTCACCTCTACCTTTTTACCAGGTACAGCAAAGACAGGATGTTCTGAAAAGTTGGAAAACACGATGAGTAACGTTCCTGATTTCTCGCAAGGAATCTCGTACGTGAACCGCCCTCCTGTCACCTTGATGGTGTCCATTCCATCGATGATGCCATCGGGACTATAAACGTAAAACTCACCTTGGTTGAGATGCAGCAGCCGGCCATCGAGTTTAAAATGATGACTATCGGTACCGCACGACATCAAAACCAAAGTGAGCCAAAAGAAATAGGCAATATGCTTCATAGCAAACAGTTGCCTTATCTCAAGATAGACAATTCTAAATCGTTGTCAGCGTATGTCTTTAATGAGGGGTCTTTCTTCAAAGCCTCTTTCAAATAAGATTCTGCAGCAAACTTGTTACCACGACGTGCAGCCACGATGGCGTGCAGATAGTCGGTCAAAGCATTGGGGTTAGCTACCTTGTCCAGCGTAGCAGCTGCTGCAGCATAGTTCTTGTTCATCAACTGTGCAAGTGCTGCACTGTTGCTGTTAACGTCTTCGAAGTCTTTCTCTGCTTGTGCAAAATTGCCCTTTGCCAGATTCAAACTACCGATAGCCACGTTTACATTCTGTTCGCCCAGCGCCTTGGCGATGCTGGTCTCGGCCTCTTTCACGTTGCCGTTAACCAGTTCCATGATACCCAGATTAGCCAAAGCCTCAGGAGCTTGCGGATTAACACGCAAAGCACGCTCGAGATAACGTGTGGCTTCCATCTCGTCACCCTTCTTGAATGCCAAGGTAGCCAGGTTATTCAAAGCCCGATAGTCTTTGTCATAATATTCTGCTGTGCGCTTGTAGATTTCTTCCTTCTTGGCCATGTTGTCTTCCAAAGTAGCATAATAGAGCATTTCCTCTACGCTGAGTTTGGTGGCATCGGTGGCATACTGTGTCTTGATTTGCTCATCACTTCTGCCGATGGTCTCATAGTTAATAATCAGACGAGAACGACGCAACTCAGGTAAAATGCCGTCTGCCAATTCGCGGAAGGCCTCGCTCATGTTACGAATCTGCTGCTCTCTCTGCTCGGGGTCTTTGTACATGGACAGCACGCGCAGGATGACATCCTTGTCTTGAATGTTGCTGGCCTGAACCAATTTCTGGAAACCATCCCAGTCTTGTGCGGTGTAGTGGGCGTCAATGCCAGTGGCCACGCCCGTCTGCTTCAGCTGCGATTTAACGTAAGCCTCAGAAGTATTCTGGCGCTTGCCAGCCAACTTGTCGTTGAAACTGAATCCACCTTCAGGTGAAGCGTATGCCTGTACCTCAACGTTGCGGATGTTCAATTTCTCGCGATCGGCGTTGATGCGCTTCAACATGGCAACGAACTCCTGAACCGAGTTGTTCTTCAATTCACTTCGGCGCAAATTGGCTTGGTTCACCAAGAACTTGATGTTGGCCTCTTGCTTCCGCGCATTGACACGCTGGAATGAGTCGGGAGCGATGCAACCGCCGTCACTCAGCAGCAGTTGCTTGTACAGTTCGGACGTAGCAACCACACCTTCGGCCACCTTCACGGCTGGTATATTGATTTTCTTATTGCCCCTGCGAGCGCTGAAAGTAAGGTACATGTCGCTTTTCTGCATCTCAGGAACGAAATCAAACGCCGTCTTCATGGTGTAACGACCGCCCAGACGATAAGAAATCATCTGATCGTTTCCCAGCACTTTCTCGCCTTGGAACGTAGATCCTGTCCCTTTGGCAACTTGCCCATTTCCATATCTTAATTCGGGAATCACGGTCACAACAGCATTTTTCTTCATGTATTTTTCAGGAAAAGCACCGTTGATGGTAGCTGGAACCTGACCGCCTTTTGTCTCCAGCGGGTTTGGTGTTACCGTGAAATTGTCTGCTGACAACGCTCCCATTTTTGAGCATGAGCTGAGTGCCAGCACTGAACATACTGATAAAGTAAAGATGAGATTTTTGCGCATAGTAATCATTTTTAGTTTTAGTGTGCCGCGAGCGGGACTCGAACCCGCACAGCCATTACTGGCCAAGGGATTTTAAGTCCCTCGTGTCTACCAATTCCACCATTGCGGCAATCAGCCAAAACCGACTGTATCTGCCAGGTTTGTCCACGGAAAAAAGTTTTCATGTCACACCAACCAGACTACAGCAGCCTGAACAAATATTAAAATGAGCGGCAAACGAGACTCGAACTCGCGACCCCAACCTTGGCAAGGTTGTGCTCTACCAACTGAGCTATTGCCGCATTTTTTATAGAGTGCAAAGGTAGCATATAATCTTTATATCCACAAAAAATTTTTATTTTTTTATTGATTAAGTTTAGCAAAACAGTAAGATGGCAGTGACCTTACTCAAAACTGTAGTGGGTAGACGCACACAAATCATGAAGCGTTTCCGCAAGCAACTACTTGAAGAAAAAGGATACGCATGGGGCCTTACCGCACAGAATATGTAAAGTATTTTTGAAAGAAAACGCCCATAAAACGGCCTTCAAAAACTTTCAATCTGGAAAAAATCAATAGGCAAACGGGATGCATACAAGGCGTTAATGGAGCAGAAAAAATAAAATTTCGAACTAATAACAAAGAGATGACGTGGTTAAAACCATCATTTTGGCGGTCAATAGGGCTGCCATTAGGGTGCAAAAGCATAGCTATTGGTGTCCAAAAGCAATGCTTTTACCCGTTAACGGCCCAGAAATTGAAGCAACAACAGTGACGGATAAGTGTAACTTTCTGTATAACAACAGAATAGAAAACTTTCTTATTTTGGGCGAATTTGAGACAAGAAGCGGAGTTGCTGATTTACAAGCCAAGCATGAGCGCATTCGTTGTCAAGATAATTCATCACGCAAAGCCTTCTTCGTGCTGAATGTTTGAATCTTACAGCAACGATGATTGCGGCTGTTGGGCATGGTGTGAAAATTCGCGTTCTCAAACAAGTATTTTTCACTTCTGCGTTTGTCTGTATCAACAGAATTATATATTTTTGCAAACAATACCGATTTGTGAGTTGGGGAAGCAGTGAAAGAGGTTGGCTTCTTCGGCAGTACAAAGGTGGCAGAATCCATGAACGGACAGAGGAAGTCGCATGCGACTTTCTATAAATATAATATTGTTATTACAACCATAAACATCACTTAACATGAAAAAGTATTTAGTGCTGGCATTGTTGTCGTTGACAACGCTATTCGCCCAAGCACAGATTGTAGACCCCATACAATCATCCGCACAACTCAAAACGGGCAAAACTGCTGAAGGAGAGATTGTCTTCAACCTTGATATTGAACAGGGATGGCACGTCTATTCCGTGAACCTTGGCAGTAGTGGGCCTATCGAAGCCTCTTTCCATGTCAACAAAATGGACGGCGTAGAGAAAGTGGGCAGCCTGGTGGCGCGCGGAAACGAAATTTCGAAGATGGACAACCTGTTTGGCATGAAGCTGCGCTTTTTTGAGCATAAGGCGCAGTTTGTCCAGAAAGTAAGGTTCACCAAACCCAATTATACCATTGATGCTTATTTGGAATATGGTGCCTGCAACGACCAAACGTGTATGCCACCGCAAGAAGTAGCCTTTAAGAAAGCCGGGAAATCGCCGGCCGTTGAGGCTGCAACAACGCCGCAGGAACCGACTGAAAAAGAGGCGAAAGATGGAGATTCGCCTTCATCCCTCGTCCCAGATTCCGTGCAGAGCATGGCTGCCGACACGCTACTTCCCGCATCGGTGGATACCGGCAGGGTGGCTGTCAGCACCGATTTGTGGCAACCTGTCATCCAAGAATTGCAACAACAGGATGGCCGTAGCGAGCAGAACGGTTCACTGTGGTTTCTGTTCCTGATGGGGTTTGCCGGCGGATTGCTGGCGCTGTTCACACCCTGCGTATGGCCCATCATCCCCATGACGGTAAGTTTCTTCCTCAAACGCACCAAGGACAAGGCCAAAGGCATGCGCGACGCCATTACCTACGGCTTGGCCATCATCGTGATATTCCTATCGCTGGGGCTGCTTGTGACGGCTTTTACTGATCCACACAAGCTCAACGAACTGGCAACCAGTGCGGTTTTCAACATTTTCTTCTTCCTGCTGCTGGTGGTGTTTGCACTCTCTTTCTTCGGATGGTTCGAGCTTCGGCTGCCTGAGTCATGGGGAAACAAGATGGACAGCAAGGCCTCTTCCACCACCGGATTGCTCTCTATCTTCCTGATGGCCTTCACGTTGGTGCTGGTATCTTTCTCTTGTACCGCACCCATCGTGGGCTTCTTGCTGGTACAAGCCGCCACGTCGGGCAACTGGGTGGGGCCTGCCATCGGGATGTTTGGCTTCGCCTTGGCACTGGCATTGCCGTTCACACTCTTCGCTCTGTTCCCTTCTTGGCTGAAGCAAGCGCCCAAATCGGGTTCTTGGATGAACACTATCAAGGTGGTATTGGGCTTTATCGAACTGGCCTTCGCGTTGAAATTCCTCTCCGTAGCCGACCTGGCATACGGCTGGCACATCCTCGATCGTGAGGTGTTCTTGTCGCTGTGGATTGTCATTTTCGGCATGCTGGGACTTTATCTCATCGGGCATCTCAAGTTCCAAAGCGACATGGTGGGCGGCGAGAGCAAACCCATGCCGGTGGTATGTATCATGCTGGGCATGATTTCGCTGGCCTTCACAGTCTACATGGTGCCTGGTCTTTGGGGCGCACCCGTTAAGGCCGTGAGCGCTTTCGCACCGCCAATCAGCACACAAGACTTCAACCTGAACAACAAAGAGGTTCACGCTGCCTATACCAGTTATGAAGAAGGAATGGCTGCCGCCAAAGCTCAGGGCAAGCCTGCTTTCATCGATTTCACCGGCTTTGGTTGTGTCAACTGCCGAAAGATGGAAGCGGCTGTGTGGACAGATCCATCGGTTGCGGAGGTATTGACAAAAGATTATGTGCTCATCTCCTTGTTCGTGGACGACAAAACACCGTTGAAAGAACAGATAGAAGTGATGGACAACGGCAAAAAGCGCACGCTTCGCACCGTTGGCGACAAGTGGAGTTATCTGCAAAGTAGTAAATTTGGCGCCAACACGCAGCCCTTCTATGTACCATTGGATAATGCAGGAAAACCGCTGACTGGCTCATACAGCTATAAAGAAGATGTGTCGGCATACCTCGACTTCTTAAAGAAAGGACTGGAGGCTTATCGCAATCGCAACTGACCTTGCACGCCCTTGCCACGCGATACGGTCTGTGCTGCGTGGCAAGGCAACGTGCTTTGTGCGGATAGGACACACCTACATACAAACAAACCACGATATAAAAACCATTTGAATCTACAAAACCATGCTTGAAGAACATATCCGAAAACAAATCATACAGCTCATCCACCAGGAAGTAGTGCCTGCCGTTGGATGCACAGAACCCATGGCTGTGGCGCTATGTACGGCCAAAGCGACGGAGTTGTTGGGCTGTCGACCCGAGAAAATAACCGCCCTACTGAGTGCTAACATCTTGAAAAACGCCATGGGTGTGGGCATTCCAGGCACCGGAATGATAGGACTACCCATCGCCATAGCTTTGGGCAGCATTGTAGGAAAGAGTGAATATCAGTTGGAAGTAATCAAGGATCTCACGCCACAGACGCTGGAAGAAGCGAAGAAATACATAGAGGAAAAACGCATAGACATCCAACTCAAACAGGGAATTACCGAAAAACTGTACATCGAGGTGACTTGCCAAGCAAACAATCAAACGGCAAAAGCCATCATCGCAGGTGCGCATACCAACTTTATCCACCTATGCAAAAATGGGGAAATCCTGCTCGACAAAGGCCTGAGGAAGCAAGATGAACCGGAGGAGAACGACATACAGCTTTCCTTCCGGATGGTCTACGACTTCGCAACCACCACCCCCATTGACGAAATCGGGTTCATGCTGAAAACCAAAGAATACAACATGAATGCTGCCGAGCAGTCGCTGAAAGGCAACTACGGACACTGCTTGGGCAAGACAATGGATCGCCCATTGAGCCGAGGGATATTCGGTAACAGCATCTACTCGCACATCATCGCCAAGACAGCATTGGCCTGCGACGCTCGAATGGGTGGGGCCATGATACCGGTGATGAGCAATAGCGGGTCGGGAAATCAGGGTATCTGCGCCACAAACCCAGTGGTGGTGTACGCCATGGAAAACGAGAATACGGAAGAAGAACTTATCCGTGCCCTGACGCTCAGTCATCTATCGGCCATTTACATCAAGCAGAGCCTGGGCAAACTGTCGGCTCTGTGCGGCTGTGTGGTGGCCAGTATCGGCTCAAGCTGCGGCATCACCTACCTCATGGGCGGCGACTATGCGCACATCTGTCATGCTATCAAGAACATGATTGCCAACCTTACCGGCATGATTTGCGACGGAGCCAAGCCCAGTTGCTCACTGAAAATCAGCTCGGGTGTCAGCACAGCTGTACTTTCGGCCTTGCTGTCGATGGAAAATAAGCATGTAACATCGGCAGAAGGCATCATCGATGAGGACGTGGATCGCTCGATACGCAACCTCACCAGCATTGGCAAAGACGCGATGGGCACGACCGATGAGATGGTTCTAAGTATCATGACCAGCAAACAACGATGCTAAATCCCTTTTTCAAACCAGCGTTTTCCCTCGTAGAGTCTATGGATATTCAATGCTGGCGATAGCATCAATGCCGGTTAGCGTCATGAGCATGTACTCGTAGTGCTGCTATTGGAAGCAACAAAGAATAAGACATGCGCCATTGAGGAGATAACACAACGTTTCTTATGGCTTGTCCCATCTTCGCCTTAATTCATCAGTTCAACGGCCTTGAGGACAATGTCATTGGTCTCATTGATAATCTGGAAATACTCATTCATGTCCCACAAATCGCGTGCAACCAATGCTTTGAGTTGGTTTTTCACAGCGGGTAAGGTGGTTTGTAATTCCTCCTTATCCTTCGGTTTCACCTTTTCTTTCTCACCAGAGTGAATCACTGCATCCACCAACTGCTGCGGAACATCAAACTCACGCACAAACTTTGCGAAGGTTGGATATTGTTTTTGCAGTTGTTTACGGTGTTGATCAACATACTTAAGGTTCTCTGTGATGATGATTCCCTTGGCTGCCAATTGCCGATGATATGGTGTGAATTTGGTCGTATCAAGTGGAACAAAGTAATCAGGCATGATGCCTCCGCCACCATATACCGTGCGTTTGAGTCGCAAGGTTTTATACTTCAGCGAGTCAGCGAAATGAATACTGTCGGCACTATACAGCTCTCCATGCTTGAAACGAGTGTCCAATTCACGGGCATAACTTTCGTTATCACCCTTAGTATACGGTTTCTGGATACAACGTCCCGATGGAGTATAGTAGTGAGCGATGGTGAGTCGCATCATACTTCCATCAGGAAAATCGATTGGACGCTGCACCAAACCCTTCCCAAACGAACGCCGTCCAACCACTTGTCCTCTGTCTTGATCCTGGATGGCACCTGTGACAATCTCGGCAGCAGATGCTGAAAACTCATTCACCAGCACCATCACCTTGCCCGAAAGCAAACTACCGTTCCCGTGTGCCGTATATTCTATACGCTCTGCACGCCGTCCTTTGGTATAAACTATCAAGTCGTTGCGCTGCAAAAACTCATTGGCAATCTTCACCGCAGCTTGCAAATAGCCGCCTCCGTTGTCCTGCAAATCCAAGACAAGGTCACGCATTCCCTGCTTTTTCAGTGCGGTGATACAGGCCATAAACTCATCATAAGTGGTCGCACCAAAGCTCCCTATGCGCACATAGCCTAATTGGGGACGGAGCATGTAACTGGCATCAACGGTTTTAACAGGTATCTTATCGCGCACTACTGTAAAGTAAAGCCGCTCACCAATGCCCTTACGGAGGATGCCCAACTTCACTTTTGTTCCTTTCTTTCCACGCAACCGCCGCATAATCTCTTCGCGTGCCATCTTGACACCCGCAATGCTACTGTCGTTAACGCTCACGATTCGGTCGCCAGCCATGATGCCCACCTTCTCCGACGGACCATTGGTAATGGTCTGAATGACCATGAGTGTGTCTTGCATCATGTTGAACTGAATGCCAATACCTTCAAAAGATCCCTGCAAAGATTCAGTCATGGCCTTGGTTTCTTTCGCCGTTGTATAAGAAGAGTGTGGGTCTAGCTTCTCCAACATACCACGAATGGCATCTTCAACCAGTTTGTCTTCGTTCACCGTATCAACATAAAGATTGTTGATGGCCATCTCCGCAATTTGCAACTTGCGAAGCGGTGAATCTTTTCCGAAATTAATATTGATTTGAGCAGACACTGAATAAAATATCAATAGTGCCCAACATGAAGCAACGAGTCGTCTCATTTGTTTGATTTTATATAAAAGAATTGTTCGCCCCAAAGACCTCGATTCTCCGTCTAAATGACAAAGATTGTCAGTCAATTGGTTTGAGTTCGTCTTCCGGAAGGTCTTCCTCGACCACCAGATTATCGATGATAAAGTTTTGTCGTTCCATGGTATTCTTGCCCATGTAATACTCCAAAAGCTTTTGTACTTGGTCGTTTTTGTGCAGCGTCACCTGTTCCAGTCGCATGTCAGGTCCGATGAAATGGACGAATTCGTCAGGAGATATCTCTCCCAATCCTTTGAATCGGGTGATTTCAGGCTCGGGTCCAAGATCCTTAATCGCCTCTTGTCGCTCCTCATCGCTATAACAGTAGCGAGTGATGAAATCGCTCTTTCGCTCTTTTTTGTCACGACTGGCATCCGCATCTGCTATCACTTGCTTATTTTTAATCTTCGTTCTGCGGTTACGTACACGGAAAAGAGGCGTCTGCAACACATACACATGCCCTTTCTTGATAAGCTCGGGGAAGAACTGTAGAAAGAAAGTGATAATCAACAGACGGATGTGCATGCCGTCAACATCGGCATCCGTGGCAACAATCACCTTGTTGTAGCGCAGCGTGTCCAAGCCATCTTCTATGTCGAGAGCCGCCTGCAAGAGGTTGAACTCTTCGTTTTCGTACACCACCTTCTTGGTCAAACCATACGAATTGAGTGGTTTTCCCCGCAACGAGAACACCGCTTGCGTGTTCACATCCCTGCTCTTGGTAATACTGCCGCTGGCCGAATCGCCCTCGGTAATAAAGATACAGCTCTCCTCCTTGCGGTCGTTTTTCTCATCACTGAAATGAATTCGGCAGTCACGCAACTTCTTATTGTGCAGGTTGGCCTTCTTGGCACGCTCTCTAGCGAGCTTCGTTACCCCCGCCATAGCTTTGCGTTCGTGCTCGCTGGCCTTGATTTTAGCCTCCAGCACGTCCGCACAATCGTCCTTGTGGATGTGCAAGTAGTTGTCCACCTCACGCTTGATGAAATCGCCAACGTACTTATTGATGGTCTCACCACCAGGTGCCATAAGCGTCGACCCCAGTTTAATCTTGGTCTGACTCTCGAAAACAGGCTCTTCCACGTTGATGGCTACGGCCGCCACAAGGCCGTTTCGAATATCGGTGTACTCGTAGTTTTTGTCGTAAAACTCTTTGATAGTCTTGGCGATATGCTCCTTGAAAGCACTCTGATGCGTGCCTCCCTGTGTTGTATGCTGTCCGTTGACAAACGAGTGGTATTCTTCTCCGTACTGATTGGTATGCGTGAAAGCAATCTCGATGTCATCGCCAACCACATGAACAATGGGGTACAATCCGTCCGTTGTCATGTTGTCGTTAAGCAAATCCTCCAACCCGTTACGGCTTTTGATGCGCCGTCCGTTGTACATGATGGTGAGTCCGGCATTCAGATAGGTATAGTTGCGCAGCATGGTTTCCACGATATCATCGTGGAACGAGTAGTTCTTGAACAGCGTGTTGTCGGGTTCAAAATACACATAGGTGCCCGTTTCATCCTGCGTTTTATCGGTCTGATCGGTCTTAATCTCACCTTTTTCAAACGTGATGGAACGAACTTTCCCCTCCCGGTACGACTTCACCTCAAAATGTGCACTCAAAGCATTCACGGCTTTGAGACCCACACCGTTCAATCCCACACTCTTCTTAAACGCTTTCGAGTCGTATTTTCCACCTGTATTCAGCATGCTCACGGCCTCTACCAGTTTGCCTTGCGGAATACCACGACCGTAGTCGCGCACGCTTACGCGCAGGTTGTCCTCCACGTCAATCTCAATTCGGTCGCCCGACTTCATCTTAAACTCGTCGATGGAGTTGTCAATCACTTCCTTCAACAGCACATAGATGCCATCCTCTGGCAAGTTACCATCGCCCAATCGGCCGATGTACATGCCCGGACGGGTACGCACATGCTCCATATCCGACAGGTGCCGGATGTTGTCATCTGTATAAGAAACGGTTTCTTCTGCCCCAACCGGAGCAGAAGCGGTATTGTCATGATTCATCGATTGTAATTCTTGCTTGTTTTTATCTGTCATCGGTCTATTGGTTCTTGTTCGCTTTCAGCAGTGCCGAATAGGATGATTTCTACCATCCTAGCATGCTCTTCGCGCCATCGTCATGTACAAAAGAGCGTCTGAAGTCCGAAAAAGAATCTACTTACCCGATACGACTGTGGGCAAGAATTAAATCTTCTTCTTGAAACAGCTGCGACGCTTATGATTCGTAGGCTTCAGCGGTCCCCATTGACTTTGCACGCCCTCATTGGTTTCCAGCTCCACTTGACTCTCGGCCCAAGTGAACCCATACTTGTTAAACACAGGTATCAAATCGGTGAACAACAAGGCATTGGCACCCTTGGATCGATACTCTGGCAGCACACCCATCAACAGCAAGTCGCCGCCACCGCCTGTCTTTTGAAACTTGATGGCCCGCAACAGATGCCACCACCCCCAGGGGAGCAAGCGGCCTCTACGGCATTTTTGTAAGGCATACGACAGGGATGGAATTGAAATGCCCACACCAATGAGCTTCCTGTCCTTATTCCAATCCTCAATGAGCGTAATCATGTTCAAATCGGCGAAGCGAAGATACATGTTCACATAGTGATCAATCTGCTTCTCAGTGAGTTCAGAATAACCGTAAAGGTCTTTGTAAGTTTCGTTGATGATGTCAAAAACCTTTCGTCCATAATCGGTCTTTTTTACTTCCCTTCGAGTCAGTTTCTTGATGTGCAGGTTGTAACGCGATTCTACAACCTCGGCTATCTTCGCATATTTCTCAGGAATTTCCTTAGGAACGTCAAAGAAATATTCCACATAATTCTGGTCAACTTCCCATCCGCCCAACTTCTCTATATGCTGTGGGTAGTAAGGATAATTGTAAATGGTGATCATCGTACTGAGCTTATCAAAGCCCCACGTGAGCATTCCTTCAGGATCCATGTCGGTGAAACCCAATGGCCCCACCATCTCGGTCATGCCTTTTGAGCGGCCATAGGCAGCCACTTCATCAAACAAGGCGCGAGATACGTCCAGGTCATCTACGAAGTCAATCCAGCCAAAACGCACGATCTTCGTTTTCCATTTTTCATTGGCTCGATGGTTAATGATGGCTGCTACGCGCCCTACTACTTTACCTTGTTTGTACGCAATATAATATTCTGCCTCGCAAAACTCAAATGCAGCGTTCTTATCTTTACGCAAGGTGTTCATATCGTCCATGAAAAGATTCGGAACATCGTATGGGTCTCCCTCGTAAAGGTCGTAATGAAAGTCAACGAACGTTCTCAAATCGCGCAGCGACTCGACCTTTTTAATTTGTACAGATGGCATTCTTTTTAATAAGATTGTATGCAATATAGGCTTGCAAAGTTACGCTTATTTGGCCTATTTTCAAAATAAAACGGCTACATTTTTTAACCGCTCGCGGGGTGTGAGCATGACAGTGAGAATCACGCCCCTACGAATAATCATTTCAATTGCATTGAGTTTGGCGGGCAATTGCATTGAGTTTAGCAGTCAAAGTCATTGAGTTTGGCACCCAAAGTCATTGAGTTTGGAAGACAAGCGTTTATGAGTATTCTATCAAATAGCGAGAATACAGTTTAAACACCTGTTTATCAATGACATACATTTCCATGACGGCGATATCAAACAAGCTCGTCATCCAACGGCGCGAACATATCAAACAGGAGATTGTTATCCGTCTTACGCATGAACCGATGATGAATATATTGCCCACTACTTACTACAAATCAACAGAACATGCCGCCCATCTGCCAGCGTGGTGGCGAAAACATAAACCGCTCCCCCATCCTTCAGCTTGAGCCGTTTGCGCAACTCGGCCACTGAAAGGGGGAAGTTGCGGGTGGTGATGTTGGCCTGGCGCACGTCGCGAAGCACTGACTTCAGTTCTTTTTTGTTCATCGATGAGAGGGCTTGGATACGGAACTTCCGCCCTGGAAACGTCGAGAGGTCACGGTTAGAGATAAAGAGATGCGAATTGGGTGCTATCTTCCGAACGTCCAATTGGGCGCTCACGGTCGAGAAACAGCCAGCTTTCATGATTGACGCATGAGGCTCGTAGAGAAACAGACCCGGCCTCATTTCTTCCGAACTGATGTAAGGAGCTGTAACGACAGACGGCTCATCAGCCGAACAAACAAAAGCCTGGTCGTCGTTTACGCAATGAATGATGAGCGGCTTATGCCGTTGCTTGCTCAAGACGAAAAGCAGTTCTTTGCACTCGTTTCTCACCGACAGGACATGTATCTCGCACACCTTCACCTCCTCTGTCTCGAGTTGAGCCACGGCTTGGTGCCAGTCGAGCATCGGAGAGAGCTTCACCATGACAAAAAGACTCTTGTCCGTGAGCTGTTCTTTCAGGCTCAACAAATCAGGTGTGCAGTCGCTGATGGCCACCGTCTTGCCGCCCTGTCGGTCACGACGGGCAGGATCCAAGTAAATCACTGTGGCGTGATTCATTCGCCGAAGATAGTCCACACCGTCGGCACACACCACCTCTGCCTGCCGCAGGCCTAACAAGGAGAAATTGTGTTGAGCCATCTCGCACAACGCTTGTTGCCGTTCTACGTAGATACAACGCTCGAATTGACTGGTCATGAAGGAGAAATCAACTCCAAAACCGCCTGTCAAATCGACCAAAGATGGCTCTGTTTCATGGGGCAGATGGGCTTTCTTCAAGTCGTCCGACCGTGATTCTTCACTGAAATTAGCACAGAGCCGCGCGGCCAACTGCGCCTTGTAGCGCGCCGTTTGCTCGGAAGAACATTGTTCCATGGATAGATGTGGCGGGTACAACAGGGCGTCTATGGCCGCCCAGGACGGCAGCTTTTGTCGGGCAGTCTGTCGCCCCGCAATCTGTTGCAAGGCCAAAGGCATGTCCACACCCGGATGTTGATCTCCCTTGAGAGCCAGCTGTCGCACGTCATCTTCGGCGTGCTGGCGAATGAATGCTGCGGTTACTTCGTTCATCATACCCATCTCTTCATTGGAAACAAAATAAAAAAAGTAGCCAGTAGACTACTTGATTACCTGATAATAACGCTTTGCCTGTGCCCGTGAGCGGAAGTTAAAATGCCACCATTCGGTACGCAAGGGTTTGAAACCAGCGTATGTCATGACGTCACGGAGCAGTTGACGGTTCTTGCGAGCCTGCGCACTGATGCGCTTCTGCGCCACCAGTTGGGCTTCGTTGTCAATGTGAGCCGTAGCGCCCATGTGGTCAATTTTGGTGCCCATGTCAAGGGTATCGCCCTTCAGATTGCACAACGTGAGGTCGACAGCCAGTCCATAGTTGTGCAAACCACCGCCGCGTGCGGGATTGGACACATAGAAATATTTGGAGGTATGCTTCACCTTGTCCCACATTTTTTGCTGAATGGACATGGGACGGGCAGCGTCATAAATCTTCAATCGAAGATCTGGACGCAACTCCCTGAGCCGCTTTTGTGCCTTAACCAGCGCCTGAGCTGCGCGCGGATGGAGGTAGGCTTCGCGCAAATCGTCGTATAACACACCGCCAGTGAAGTTGTCTGCGCGGGCATACATCAAAGATACCTGGATGGTCTTGTCGAGCTGTTGCACGTTGACATAGCCCCGACGCTCGAGCGACTGTGCCGTTTTACTAAGTTTTTGCTTGTCTTGTGCCACCGCAATAGTAGTGGCCAAGACAAGCAATAATATGATTTTTCGCATGCTATGAGTGGATGTTCTGTTAACGAAGAGATGGATTTTTTCTTTCCATCAACCTCATCATCGCGTCAACTCAATGGCCAATACGGGTTCGTTGGTGGTGATGTAATCCACCCCGGCCTTGTTCATTTCTTCAATACCGGCCTTGTCACTAACGGTCCATACGTTGACTGTCATGCCCAGATCGTGCGCCTCTTTGATCCATTCGGGATGCTTGCGCAGGACACCGATATGGTAATCAATGCCTGTGATACCTTCCTGATGAAGCTGAGCCGGCGTCTTGTTGCCCGAAAGATAAGCCACTTTCGCCTGCTTGTCCAGTCGTACCAATTCCAAACACACGTCATGACTGAATGCGATGTATTCTACTTGATCCTGAATTCCATATTTTTTCACGGCATTCACCGTTGCTTGGGCAGCGCGTTTGTTAGCTTCTAACGTTGAATGGGTCTTGATTTCAATGATGAGTTTGGTCTTGCTTTTGGTCTTTTTCATCATCTTCAGCAAGTCCTTCAGCTGTGGCATTTTCTCGCCATTCTTTAATGTTAGGTTCTTACAATCCTTGTAAGAAGCTTTTTCAAGTACCACACCATTGAAATCATTGTCATGATTCACCATGAGTTTTCCATCGGTCGTGATCCATACATCTATTTCAGAACCATAGATATTCAAGTCAAGTGCCTTTTGGAGCGATGTCCTTGAGTTTTGAGCCGAGCCTGGTGTGGTCCAGTAACCACGGTGAGCAATGACTTTTGAACCTGCAAACATACTGACTGTTGCAAAAGCAGCAAGGGCCAGTGTACAAAATAATTTTTTCATAATGGTATGCGTATTGATTGTTGATGATTTACGTATGTATCTGCAAAGATAAGAAGTTGGCGTGACACAACCAAACCAAAACACGAGTAAACAGGGCGAGGAAGGGCGAAGTTTGTACTATTTTAACTGATAAAGCAGACCCAATCTCACTTCGTATGTACGGGCGGTAACATCGTTTCGATAGGTGTAATGGGTGTCACGATGATAATAAGCGCCCGACAAATGAAGGCCCCATTGTCGCCAAACTGGGATTTTGAGCATGGGACGCAACACCCATACGGATGATTGATTGCGCTCGCCTTGTGCGCTAAAGGTTTCGTAGGACGTGTCAGCCGGCACGTCTTCGTAGCCGCGCCAACTGTACATTCTGAAAAAACGGGCATCCAGAGAGAAAGAAAAGCGGTGACCCACCGAGAATTGCGTGCGTGACAGGGCGGTGAAGCCGCTGCCCATGTTGTAGGATCTGTGAAAAGGATTGTCGGCATAATCGCTCCAAAGTCCGCCCAACAACATACCATTGAGGAAGAAAGATTGCTCAAATTGCAGGTTTTGATGGATGGAAGGAACCCTGCAAAACCACCCTACTCCGACGCTGGCTGCCTCGGAAAGCTGGTAAGGAGGCAAGCCTCCGTTGCGCCCGTTGGTATGTTCGTAATTGAAATGTTGATAAACACCGAAGCGCGACAGCATGCCTCGGAGCTCCAACACAGGAGCTGCAGCCAACTGACCGATGATGTTGATGTGGTTCACGGCATGTTGTTGATGCCCCACAACCACACCCGCATCGAGGGTAAAGTAATCGAAAGGTTTGTGCTCATCATTGAAAACGTCGCCATAGCGGACCGATAAGTCCAAATAAGGCGTATGAAACCGCATTGTGGAAGCATCGTGGCCCGATACATATCTATCGCCAACAGCCACAGTCATGCGTACCGGTAAGCGCTCGTCATCATGATAAGCGGCTTTTTGAGGACGTATCTTCCAAGCTTCACCTGTGAATAGACGGTTCAATGCGCGAATGGGATTGATGGCTGCTCCCAGTAGTTCTTGGGCAACACGCCGCCAACCTTGTCGGTCATCATGGTACACGAGGTTGGACAAACGATAGGTGCTCTCGCCGATAGCCAATCCACCTATGCCGGTAGAAATGGCGTCATTGATGGATGGGAGTTCGTTTTCGCCGGCAATTTCCCACATCAAATCACCAGCCAGGGTATAAGGTATCGACTCCCAGAAGTTCATACCATTACTGCGAGCAGCATTGAAGAATAGATTGCCATGATAGGGATGGTACCATAAATTGGTGTGAAACACATCCCCATCCCAAAACCATTGATTGAGCCGAACGTTGCGTTTGAGTGTTTTACTGGTTACCTTGGCGAAGTTAGCATCTAATACAAAATAGTCAACGACCAGGAAGGTAGCGTTGATTCCCACCACTTCAGCGGCTGCCCGCCATGGATATTTGGGGGGATTGGCTGATTGTTTGTCCATCAGTGAGTCAACATGGAACACATAGGGCGATTGATTTAACAAGGTATCAAGTAGCGCTACGCTGTCAACCAATGCGCTTGGATCGCTTTGTAGATGGCAGGTCTGCGCTTTACTTTCTATCGAAAATAAAGTAACAAGAACACTCATGCCAACCCAGCACTTGGTTTTAGCCAAACAATCAATAACAGATAAGTAATTCAAGTATACCGAACATCTTAAGCATGTTTCAACATAAGCGGCAATTCCCGTACCAACAAAAAAGCCTACCTGTCACTGAAACGATGTCTGAAAGGCACGATTCCCGGTGACACATAGGCTGTTTATGGTTCTTGAAACAGAACTGAAAACTATCAGTTTCTGTCTTCTTTCACGGTAATGAGGAAGTAATTCTTCTTTCCACGCTGCACCAACAGGTACTTACCGTCTATCAAATCGTCTGCCGTGATAACCTGATCGAAGGACGAAAGCTTCTCCTTGTTGAGCGAAACACCGCCTCCTTTCACCAGTTTCCGCATCTCACCTTTGCTTGGGAACATCTCCATTCCCTCCTGATTAAAGAGGTCTACGGCCGTCGAACCCAATTGTTCCTTGCCGATTTCGTATTGCGGAACGCCGTTAAAGACATCGAGGAAGGTAGCTTCATCGAGCTTTTGAAGGCTCTCTTTGGTGGCTTTTCCAAACAAAATGTTGCTGGCTTCAATGGCCATGTCTAAGTCTTCCTGCGAATGAACCATCACCGTTACCTCCTCAGCCAAACGCTTTTGAAGGACACGCCGGCCAGGATCTTGTTGATGTTCGGCCACCAGTGCTTCGATGGTTTCACGTTCCAAGGAGGTAAATATCTTGATGTATTTCTCCGCATCGTCATCACTAACGTTCAACCAGAATTGATAGAACGCATAAGGTGTTGTGCGGTTTCTGTCCAACCAGATGTTACCGTTCTCCGTCTTGCCGAACTTTTTCCCGTCAGCCTTCGTGATTAAGGGGCACGTTAGGCAGTAAGCATTCTCCTCAGCACCCAGTGTTCGGCGAATCAACTCAGTGCCCGTCGTCATGTTTCCCCATTGGTCATTGCCGCCAAGTTGCAGTTTGATGCCATGCTTCTGATAGAGATGAAGGAAATCGTAGCCCTGCAACAGCTGGTAAGTGAACTCGGTAAACGACAAACCATCGCTGGCTTCACCGTTCAAACGCTTCTTCACACTGTCTTTGGCCATCATATAGTTCACGGTAATGTGCTTGCCTACCTCGCGTGCAAAGTCAAGGAAAGTGAAGTCTTTCATCCAGTCATAGTTGTTCACCAGCTCGGCTTTGTTGGGTGTGTCACCATCAAAATCGAGGAATGTGGCCACCTGTTGCTTGATAGCCTCTTGATTATGGTACAAGGTATCAGCGTCCAAAAGGTTGCGTTCCAAGCTTTTTCCAGACGGATCTCCAATCATTCCCGTCGCTCCACCCAGCAACAAATAGGGCTTGTGGCCACATCTTTGCAGATGACGGAGCATCATGATGCCACACAAGTGGCCGATATGCAAGGAGTCGGCCGTTGGGTCAGTACCCAAATAAGCCGACACGAGTTCTTTTTCAAGTAGTTCTTCGGTGCCTGGCATCATCTGTGCTAACATGCCACGCCATTTCAGTTCTTCAACAAAGTTCTTTGTCATCGAATCAAATTTATATTTTTCGTTTGTATAATGAAGCTGGGGCCTCTACTCAAAGAGAAACTTACGGTACCGGATCATATCCACTACCACCCCACGGATTACATCGTAAGATGCGCCATACAGCCAACACCAGCCCCTTGAACGGGCCATGCTTGATGATGGCCTGCCGTGCATATTCCGAGCATGTCGGTGTGAATCGGCAAGACGGGGGCGTGTAAGGCGTGATGAATTTCTGATAGAACAAGATGGGAGCCAGCAAGATTCCTTGGAGAATCCGCATCATACCGTGACTTATAGACCTTAGGATATTCACAGTTTATCAGCTATTCGTTTTAATAAGACCTGCATACTTCGCTCCACGGTGTCCGTATCATGAAGTTCGTCAGACATCCAGATAAAGCCCAATAACAGCTGACGATTGGGGGAATCTGCCATAGATGACACCACAATCTCTTTGTTCAGCCGGTACGCCTCACGTACTTGACGCTTCACGCGGTTGCGTTTAACGGCTCGCTTGAAGTGCCTTTTCGACACACTCACCATCATCTTGACGGGCGCTTCATGTTGTAAATCGCCATCAGGTTGATCGGTCAGCAAATAAACAACCCTTAAAGGAAACACCGAAAAGGATTTACTTTTGCCTCCGGTGAAGAGCTTTTCCAGCAGTGTTCTACCGCATATCCGCTCCCTCTTACTGAGTTTAAAAGGCCTAACGGTCGGCAATTTACTTTTTATTTTTTATGTTTTTTCAGATAAGCCTTCAAGGCTCCCGTCATCGAAGGATTGTCTGCATCGGGTGCTTGCAAGTCCAATCGGAATCCTTCTGCCGTAACTGCCTTGCATGTGGCAGGGCCAAAGGCACCAATCTTAATGTCACCTTGTTCAAAATGAGGCAGGTTTTGTTGCAATGTCTTCACGCCCGTAGGACTGAAGAAGATAATCATGTCGTAATCAAACGTCTTCACTTCTTCTTCTGTCATGTCATTGCTCACCGTTCGATACATCACACATTCGGTATGTTTGAGTTTCTTTGCGTCCAACAGGTTCTTGAGATCATCGTTGTGAACACTACTCATCGGAACGAGATACTTCTCGGTTTTATGCTTGACCATCAACGGAACCAGGTCGGCAATCTTGCCACTCGTTCCAAAAAACACCTTGCGCTTGCGATACTGTACATATTTCTGGATGTACAGCGCAATGGTTTCAAGTACACAGAAGTACTTCATGTCTTCCGGTATGGTGATGCGCATCTCCTTGGCCAGCGTGAAAAAATGGTCTATCGCATGGCGAGAAGTGAACACAATAGCTGAATAATCGAGAATGTTAATGCGTTGCTTACGAAATTCTTTTGCAGAGAGTCCCTCCACTTTGAAGAAGGGTCGGAACACACACTTCACACCATATTCTTTCTCAATATCATAATACGGCGACTTCTCACTTGTTGGTTGGGGCTGTGATACCAAGATTTTTTTGACCATCAGTGTCCTAAAAATTTACTTTAAAATGATTGTTTGCCAATCCAAAAACGCCCCACAAGGCGAGCATTGGAATGATTTCAAGTGCACAAAAGTACAAAATTATTTGCACAAAAGACCCCGTTTGACGGAAAAAGATGGCATACGACTTATAGAGCGTAAGCAATTTAATCAGCACGATGACAATAATTGCATAAATAACAGCACTTTTCATCGAGACATCGAAATATGACAATAACATGACAATAGGAAACAATGCCACGCCTTCCATCGACACCAAGAACAACCGCACCTTCATCCATTGTCCGTTTTTTTTCCTATCAAAGAACACCCAGTTGGTGAATGTATAGACCAAGGTCTTCGCCATGAAATACAAAACGAGGGCTGCGGTATAAATACCCATCATCTGGTAGTATTCCAGCACAAAAATATCGGTGACGTAGGTGCGTGAATAGAAAAAGAACAAGAGGGCCAACAGCAGACACGTCTGAAAGACAAAGAAGAACTGGAACCGTATTTCTTCGCCCGTTTCAGTGACCTCTGTCGTCCGTCCGCGTGGCTGATAAAAGAAGGTCTTGACCTGCTTTTCCAAGAATCGCTTAGACTTTGAAAAGGCGAGCATGGCCAGGATGAAGCACCCCAGCAGCACACCTGTAATCAAGTCGTCACCCGACACCGTGTATGGAACAGGGTCGCCGACCACTCCCACGCGCCCTCCATCGAGTTCGGGATGGAACATCGAATCTTTTGAAAAGAACGACTCCTTGTAATATTGCGGCAGACTGACATCGCGAAAGCTCTTCCCTACCGGATGCCCCGGCAAGTGAAGGGTGTCCGGCATCTGGCTCCAACTGATTTTGCTGGGCTTGATATGGGCCTGAATGGCCGAGTCTTGTTGTGCCGGAGTGGCACCTTTGGGCAACCACTTCAGCACCTGTGCCGGCGTAAGCTGCTTGGGCTGTCGCGCCATAGAGGACCCAGTATGCGCAGTATCGGCAACGATTGACTGTGAAAGAGAGTCGGTCTGCAACATTTACTATTTAATGCCAAAGGCTTGTTTGATGCGCTCCACGTCGTCCAGCTTCTCCCAAGTAAACAGCTCTACCTGCATGACTTTCGTTTCATGATAACGACTTTCAAACGTTTTTTCCTTCACTTCGTACTGCCTACCCATGTGTCCGTAAGCCGCTGTCTCAAAATAAATAGGATTGCGAAGGCCGAATTTCTTCTCAATGGCTTTCGGCCGGAGATCGTACATCTCACCTATCTTCTGGGCAATCTCGCCATCTGTCATCTCAACTTTGCCTCGTCCGTATGTATCTACATAGATGTTGATGGGCTTAGCCTCACCGATGGCATAACTAATCTGCACCAACACCTCGTCTGACACGCCTGCCGCCACCAGGTTTTTAGCAATATATCGAGAAGCGTATGCTGCCGAGCGGTCCACCTTGCTGGGGTCTTTGCCTGAGAATGCGCCGCCACCGTGGGCACCTTTACCGCCGTATGTATCTACAATAATCTTCCTTCCGGTGAGTCCAGTGTCGCCATGAGGTCCGCCAATGACAAACTTTCCCGTAGGATTCACATAATATAAGATGTCATCATTAAACAGTGCACGCGTCTTGTCATCACACGCTGCCTTGACGCGGGGGATGAGAATGTTGATGACGTCGGCCTTAATTTTGGCCAACATGCGGTCGTCGTCGCTGTCAAACTCGTCGTGCTGCGTACTCACCACAATGGTATGGATGCGACGAGGCGTGTGGTCGTCGTTGTATTCTATCGTCACCTGGCTCTTCGAGTCGGGACGAAGATACGTCATTTCCTTGCCTTCCTTGCGGATATCAGCCAGCACACGCATGATAAGGTGAGCCAAATCGAGCGAAACAGGCATGTAGTTTTCGGTTTCGTTGATGGCATAACCAAACATCATGCCTTGGTCTCCGGCACCCTGTTCGTCCTCATTCGCACGATTCACCCCACGGTCAATGTCCTCACTCTGTTCGTGAATGGCCGACATGATGCCACACGAATCGCCGTCAAACTGATATTCCGACTTGGTGTAACCTATCTTCTTGATGGTTTTGCGCGCGATGGTTTGTAGGTCAACGTATTCTTTCGAGCGAACCTCCCCCATGATGACCACTTGTCCGGTGGTTACAAAGGTCTCGATGGCGCAATGCGCGTCTTGTTCGTATGCTAAAAATTGATCGAGCAAAGCGTCTGAAATTTGGTCAGCAACTTTATCTGGATGTCCCTCTGAAACTGATTCTGATGAAAATAAATAGGCCATATCTATAATTCTTGTTGTTTGTTGAACGTGCAAAGTTAGCAAAAAAAACACAATCTGTCACGCATCTGCTTTATTTTAACTCCTTTAGCACGTTTCCGCATGCTCGCCAAACGAAGCCGACACGCTATTGTCCTTTGGTATGGAAGCACCATGTTTTCGCATCTCTAAATGGAAGCGCTGCGAAGCGTTACCCAAAAGGAAACAAAGGCAAGAAGCGGACATGTCCAAATTGTTTTCATACGTTTTTGGCTCGTTTGACTGACACTTTTGGTCCTAAAAAAGTGCCTATAAAATGGCATGTGTAAAATGGTGAAATAGAAAAATTAACTATGCTTACAGGATGCATCAATGGGATGAAAAGCGAAGAAAATCGATATTTTACGCTTAAAACATCGAAACTTACGGCTTATTTGCATGCGTTTGGGCTGTCATTCACATGGGTTTGCGGCGTTAAGGCATGGCTATTGCCAGCCAATCTCAATGCTTTTGCACGAAAAACAGGCGTCAAAAAGGATTGAAAAGCCGAGAATTCCGCACAACGAATTGATACACATAATATTACAAAACCTCCTCATATTTCCCGTATTTACAACAAGCAGGGATGTTGTTCGCAAATACGCCAAAGGTGAAGAGGTGTTTGTCAAGAAAAAGGACAATTGAAATTCTACTTTGAACATGGACGTTTTGGTTCAGTATAATGATACGGCTACGGTGTCGTAGGGGCGTGATTTATCACGTTCCGACACATCATGAGGCCAATCATTCAACGTATTTGCTGATACGGGGCGTGATTCACCACGTACCGAAACGTCGTAAAACCAATCATTCAACGTGTCTACTCATACGTAACGTGATGAATCACGCCCCTACGATGTTTCGTAACGTGCCGTAACCTGCCACCATTAAAAATGCCATTGAACTATTGATACAGTTCAATGGCAATATCTGTGAACAAACAAGCTAACCACTCCCCTCCCTTTTGGGGAGGGGTTGGGGGTGGGGCTGTCACCTTATTTCTTACTTGTTTTCTTCTGGCAACATAGTTACCGAGATGTAGTTTCCGGCCTTCAAGAATTCTTTCATAAAGGCGGCGATGGTCTGTGGTGTCTGTGCGTTAATCACCTTTTTATAATCAGTGTGCGAGTCAATACCGTGCTTGCGATACAAATCTACCACACCATTCCAATAACGATTGCTCTTAGCCACATCATCCGCCTGCTTTAGCATCACGGCTTTAATCTTGTCAACCATCGTGGCATCCACCGTCTTGGTAAGCTCTTGCACGGCACTCTCCATGATGTTCAGGGCTAAATCCTTCTTCTCTGGCTTCATGGGGCAAACGCCCAATAATTGAATCACGTGATAATCATCGTCGATGGTTGCTGCACCTTGCGCCCCACACGAGTAGGCTGCACCGGCATCCTCACGAATCTTCTGCAAATAAACCATCGACAACACCTGTCCGGCGATAGATGCTTTGACATCATTCTCCAAGGTGTAAGGCATGTCTTCGTTGTACCATATCTTATAAGCCGTTGACTTAGGGGTTTCCATCTTGCGCTTGAAGGTGTTGTCTATCTTGCCTTTCTGCAAGAAGGTGACGCGATGACCTTTCACAATCTTATTCTGTGAGGGCAGACTGGCAATGTATTGACAAATCAATGGTCGAATGGCAGCCTCGTCATAGTTGCCTATGAGGGTGAATGTCCATGCTGCCGCATTGGCCGTACGTTCCTTAGCCATGGCCAAGATGCGGTCGTAAGATACGTTTGGAAGGTCATCTGCTTTGACGGGAGCCAACCGTGGATTGTGCCCATACATCGTCGCCGTGAGCGAATCAGAAAGGGCCACCTCTGGCGAGAGCGAGCGGTTTTTCAGACTTACCTTATACTGACTGATGAGGTTGTCGTACGATTTCTGGTCTTTGTTGATGCCGGTGAAGTAGAGATACAACATTTGCAGCATCGTTTCTACATCCTTGGGCGTGGATGACCCCGATGCCGAGCTATTCTTAAAGCCCAATGATAGGTTGACATTGGCAATCTTACCGGCCAATGCTTTTTGCAGTTCGGTCAACGAGAACTGTCCCAATCCGCTGTTTGCAATCACTTCATCAAACATCTTGGCGTTGAGATAATCCTTCTCACCGTATAACGAAGAGCCTCCAAAGCCCTCTGCCGACAACAGTACCTCATCCTTCTTCAAGTCGGTATGCTTGAGTACAACCGTGGCACCGTTAGACAGTTTCAACTCTGTGTAGCCCAATTTATCGTTCTTCTTCTCACTCTTGATGGTTCCAGGGGTCGGCTTTTTCGTAATCAACGGTTCGTTCTTCACGTTGTCAACGTATGCCGTTACCTGTTGTTGTTTGGCCGCTTGGAGGGCAGCGAGCAGTTGTTGCTGCGTTGGATAGACGGCACCCTCTTTCTCATTGTTAAAGTTTATAATCACAACGTTGCTGTCGTTCTTGGGGATCAGCTGTTTCATGTATTCGTTGACCGCTTCGACCGGAATGGCTGGAACCATCTGCTTCATCAGTTGATAGGTGTAATCGATAGACGGCATGGGCTCGTTGGTCAAGAAATAACCCAGACATTCGTTGAAAAACTGCGTGTTCTTGCGCTTGTCTTTGTTGCTGTATGCCTTGTCAAGGTTACTCAACAGGTTGGCTTTATATCGATCGTATTCGGTCGGGGTGAATCCAAATTCGGCTGCACGACGTGCTTCTACCACCGCTGCGGTGAGCGAAGCGGCGAGTTGAGAGGGGTCTTTGGGTTGCGCAAAGATACTGAACGCATCTTTCGTCTTCGCAAAAATATAGTTGCCATCACTGGCTCCAGCACCCACGTATGGGCAATCTGCCTTTTGTGCTGCTTCGGTATAACGGTTGTTCAACATATTGAGAGCCGCTCCTCTGACATAGTCGTAGAGGATATATTCTACCGATTGTTTCAGAGAGTCGGGGTACGTATCGTGCTTGAACATCACTTGTACATTGCTGGTGCGCTGTTCCTTATCCTTGTCAATAATGACGATAGGTTCGGAAGTGTCGGGTACTGGCTCGTTCAACACAGGAGCTTGGTTGACTGGGTTCTTGATACCACCAAAGAGTTTCTTGATCATTGCCTCGGTATGGTTTACGTCCACGTCGCCAATCACAATAATTCCCTGATTTGAAGGATGATACCATTTCTCATAATAGTCGCGCAATTCCTTGGGCGAGAAGTTGTCTACGACACTCATCAGACCGATAGGATAGCGCACACCGTACTTACTTCCGGGATACAGTTTGGGCAGATTACGCTCAAACATGCGGCTCTGTGCGCTGGTACGTAGTCGCCATTCCTCATGTATCACACCGCGCTCCTTGTCTATCTCCTTTGGATCGAGTGTCAAACCCGTAGACCAATCGCGCAATATCAACAAGCAAGAGTCGAGCGAACTCTGTCGAGTAGTGGGTACATTGTCAATGTTGTAAACTGTTTGGTCGATGGAGGTGTAAGCATTGAGGTCGCTACCAAACTCCACACCAATGGAACGCAGGTACTCTATCAGGTCGTTGCCTTTGAAGTTGTCGCTACCATTGAACGCCATGTGCTCCAAGAAATGCGCCAATCCTCGCTGACTTTCTTCCTCTTGAATGGACCCCACTTTCTGTGCAATGTAAAAGTTTGCACGGTGTTCGGGCCAGTTGTTGTAGCGAATAAAGTAAGTAAGACCATTGTCAAGCTTACCCATTCGCACGGCAGTGTCTACCGGTACGGGCGGCATCTGCATCTGGGCATGCAACATACCTGCACACAACAGAAGCAAAGCACTAAAAAGATGTCTGATTTTCATAGATGAAATAATTTTATAAAATGAAACTTATTGTTTTCTTTTGGAGATAGCGAAAGCCGAGAACAAAGGGAACTTGCTTACTTTGTTGAGGCGAAGTTTATCTTCTACAAAGATAGAAATTTATTGTCACACTATAGTCTTTGTCTTACAAAAAGTTTTTCTCATGACACACATCAAAGAGATTTTTCGTTTCAGTTGCCACCTTCAAACATGCGTTGGTGCAGGGCTTCATCGCCCTGCACCAACGCAAACGGTCGGAAAGCAAGCTGCCTCCCGACCGTATATACCATGACACCATGGTCATCTCTGTATTTTTATTGTTCAGCTATAGGACGAACACTAAAACCCGCCCAACGATCAATAATATAGCCAACTTTATTTTCAGCATCCGTACTAAAATAAAAAGCAGCTGTTGGTGGATAGCGTGTTATAGCCTCATCACACCAATAACTAAAACCTGGGGGCAAGTCTGGGTCAACCCCTGGATTATATTCCTGCGTTTCATGGAAGAAAATAGGCTCGTCTGATTTTGTTGGTTTTGTGACCAAATAAAAACCGTGATCCCATTCGCCATCTGCATTTGCCTTCCCATTAAAATATAGATTCCTTCCTTTCTTTTCTGGCTTACCATCAAGAAATCCTGTAAACGCATCTCTGCCAGGCACCATAAAACCTACAGGGCAAGGGTCGTAAATAGTTTTAATTCTCGAGTCAAGTGCTTTTGACAGATCGTCATCACGGTAGTTGATACACCACAGGTTATGATAAATTATAGCCTCTTTTTGAGTATCGTAAAATATATTAGGAAGCTTAATGCTATTGGGGATATCTCTGATCTCTGAACTAGTTTCGGTTGTTCCCTCTGCCATAGGTCCTTCTGAGGATGGGAAGGCATCTTTCCGGCCCCACTGGTAATGTGTCATCACATATTCCTTCTTCCCTCCTGGCTTTTGTTTAACAGTAATGTCGGCATGCTGTTTTTCTCCCTTGTGCCCAGCCACTTGTTCAACCCTCACTCGAACACTACGATTCCCAGAGTAGGTCGAACCATTCCATTCATTATACTTAAAACCGAGTGGTTCTTTGGTAAACTTGTAGGTCTTACCTTCTTTGTTGTAACAAGCTATGGTGCTGAGCGCATCAGCAGGTGCCACCCAAATGTGCCATGACCACAACACTGTGCCATTGTTATTTTTAACAGCTATCACGGCATTACCATTCTGAATAGTAGACTTGTTTACCTCGAACTGCAAGTATGCGTTCTTTCCTGTGCCTGTAACCTTTAGGTTAGACACCAAACCCTTCACGTCAGCCCACACCACTTCGGGTGTACCAATCTTATCGTCAGAATTCTGCACCATGATGTAGGGCGACTTGATTGGTTGGCCATTGTGGTCGATGAAATGAAGCAACGCCTTTGTTATGGATGAAAGACTCCCGCTTGATTCAGCGTTGGGTATGTCCGTGATATAGGCCGCCTTGTTGTTTGTTTTGTTCTTGATTGCATTACCATACACCAAAGGCAAACGGTAGTAACCGGGAGCAGATATCAAGTACGAGTTGGCGGTGTTCTCAATGTCATCGCCACCATTGGTTTGGTTGGCCAAGTTGTAGTAATTGGTCGAAGAACCCTTGGCAGGCGCATTCACTATCGACTGATTACGCTCGCTCAATTGATTGTTAATATTGATAGTTACATGAGCAAGACCCGTTTCAGCTACGTCGCCACCTTCACCACTCATCTTGTCAAGATTAGTAAGCCATGCGGGTTTTTCATCCATGGAGAAGTTTCCATCTCCATTAGCATCATAACCTACGACCTTCCAACCGACGGGTTGCTTGGTTCCGTCGGGTGCCAAGCGATAACTGGTGATGCCATACGCATCGGGACTTACATCCTTGTCGTAATCAATTATCGTCGGATTGGTGGCCTCAAGAGTATAAGTCCAGTCAGATTGTTTCTGGCTAATCGTATAAGTCTTGGTGTGTCCAGCTTGCCAATTGCCCGACTTCAGTGGTGCGGTAATCTCTGTACCGTCGGTACAGTGAAAGTACACCACGACATTATCCTCTGCTTTGATGGTCTGTGGAACCATGTAGAAGGTGTAGTTATCACCCTCCGTACCCATGATAATGGTGTTTGGGTTTTTGCTTGTATTAACCTCCACACCACTAAGTGTCATCATAATACGATCGGAGGTGACATCCCAAGCTGCACCAGTGCCGTTCGTTTGGTCAGAGAGTGTGTACCTTCCTTTGTATTTTACATTGCGCACTTCTACCTTGTCAATGGTCTTGTTCCACGAGAGGTTGCTTCCAATGGCAAAGCGTACGGCGCATAAGGCATGACGGAACTTTAGCTCCGGCCGTGGTGCTACGCCACGTTCGTTGTAATGAACCACCCCCGAACACGCCGTCAACAAGTCCACTTGCTTGGTGACATCGGCCTCTGACTCAAAGTCGATATAAGGCTTTCCTGCATAGGTTGCTTCCGAAAGCTTTAGCTTAGAGCCAGCCTCTACCTTCGGATAGATGCCATAGAAACGTGCATAAGGAATGTCCCACGACCAAGGTAGCGGCGAAACAAGCTCGCCATCGCTCTTGGTGTCGGCGTTATAAAACCATTCGGGCGTATTGCTGATGCCCTGTTCACTGGTGCCTCGATAACCAAAGGACGAGAAGTTGGCGTCGATAGCCGTCTTCACCGTAGCTCTTGTTTGTGCATCTGTCTTCACGGGGTTCACACCGTCGACGGTGGTCTCCACTAGACTTACATCCAAGCCATCCGTACTAAATGCCTCATGTCGCTGCGGCAACAGCTCTGATGCAGACAGTGCCCGTGTGCCTGGCAAAGCCTTGGGCGCCTTTCCTGTTTGTGCGATGACGAGTTCCTGCACGTCGGTTGTGTTGAAACGCACATTGATACCAGTGTCGCTACTCTTCTTAATCGTGGTCAAGTCGTCGTCTGCACACGACGTCACCATAACACCTACGATGCCACAGAGCAACCCTGCGAGAGCACGGCAGCCATGGCGATAGACTGAAATATTGATTTTCATAAAATTGTGTTTGTTTTTTCTGTTGTTAATACCTGCTTAAATGCTGGGCAAATGGCACAGCTTGTCTCAGATGTATGATTAGCCCTCAAGTTCCTCCCAATCATCTTCAATTGAGGGCTCAACAGTAGGGTCTGTTCCTGGGCGCACATAAGGACTTGCTGTCAGCAGGGTGTCCATATCTACTACGTTGATGACCTCGATAGCGGGTGTAACGTATTCACACTTACTTGTTATTCGTTTCATTTTCATTTTGTTCAGTGTTGTGTTTTAACTTTGTTCTTATGTAACTTAAAAAATTGTTCACTATCCTTTTTATAATTAATGCAAATTTAGAAAAAACAATTCACTCCCCCTAAATACTTTATACATTTTAATAAACTTTTAACCATATAAAATATATAGATGCAAGCATTTAGACCGCTATAACGTGAAAATAGGAAAGCAAGAAAATGATACAAACGGTAAAGCAACAACCCCTTTCCGATAAGACACGGTGCAAACGCCAAGGCAAAGTGATTCATTCAAGACAACAAAATAGGCTATATTGGACAGCAAAACAGTCTATTTTGCTCACCAATATAGCCTGTTTTGTAGGCATATATCTTTCAGTTTCAAAACCAAAGGGATGACAACTGTGCCGCTCCCTCAAAATAAATTGGGCGTCCAGTCATCAAAACGAGACAAGAACGGCATGCACCCTACCCCTTACGAGGCTTGCGGCGTGCCCAACCTTCTTCGGAGAAATCGGGGGTCTCGCCCTTGAATTTCACCTCGGGTTGTTGGAAGAACTGTCGCCAGTCGCCGATGTCTTCCTGCTGATAAGAGGGTCGTTTCGCTTTTTTTCCATTCTTTCGTCCGCTCTCCGCACGTCTACCTGCAACCCTTCCGCCGCCTCTTGTGGCTTGCGCTTTGCGTCCATGACCATCTTCGTTGGCATCATTGCAGCGCACCTCTCTACCCTTGTAGGTCGCTCCCGACAAGGAGCGCATCACTTTGTTGGCATCTTTTTCGGGCACTTCGATATAGGATATTTTTCCCAACAGGTCGATATGTCCCACCTGCTGCCGACCTTTTACATGCTGGTTAATAAACTGCATCACCTCTCCGGGATAGAATCCGTCGTCCTTACCCAAGTTGATGAACAGCCTACGATAACCTCTCTCGGGCGTACGAGAGCGACCTCCGCCTCGCTCCGAACGAGCTTTCCTGCCACCACGCGCACCCCTTTCCTCACCTCTGTCACCACGTTTGAGCGAGGGTTTCTCTATCTCTGGCGCATTCGCATAATAATCCAAGAAACGTCCAAACGTCAAACTGACAATCTTCTTGATGATATCATCCTTGTCGACGTATTCAAAGTGTCGGTTAATTTCGACCATGAAGGGCGCAATCTGTTCTTCGTCAACATCAATCTTCTCGATGTCGTGCATGGCTTTATACAACTGCTTGGCGCAAATTTCCTGTGCGGTAGGCAACGTGCCGTCCACAAATTCCTTACCAATTATTTTCTCTACGGCACGCACTTTGGAACGCTCACGGGTGTGAATGATGCAAATAGAAGTACCTTTCTTCCCTGCACGTCCCGTTCGTCCGCTACGGTGCGTGTAATTCTCGGTATCATCGGGCATGCCATAGTTGATGACATGCGTCAGGTCGTCCACATCCAATCCACGTGCAGCCACATCGGTTGCCACCAACAATTGGGTGACGTGTTGGCGAAACTTCTGCATGGTGAGGTCGCGCTGTTGCTGACTCAAGTCGCCATGCAGCGCCTCTGCGTTGTATCCATCCTTGATAAGTTTGTCGGCAATCTCTTGCGTTTCAATCTTTGTTCGGCAGAAGATAATGGCAAAAATGCGTGGGTAGTAATCCACGATGCGCTTCAGTGCCAAATATTTGTCACGCGCATTCACCATATAATAAACGTGGTTCACGTTTTCGGCACCTTCGTTTCGGCTTCCCACTACAATCTCCTTGTAGTCACGCAAGTAAGTCTTGGCAATCTTTTCTATCTCGTTGCTCATGGTTGCCGAGAACAACAAGGTGTTGCGGTCGTCGGGAACGCCTGCTAAAATGGTATTGATACTTTCCGAGAAACCCATGTTCAACATCTCGTCAGCCTCATCCAACACCACATTGTTTACATGGTCGAGCTTTGCTACCCCACGGTTCATCAGGTCGATAAGTCGCCCCGGAGTCGCCACAATGATTTGTGCGCCATGTTTGAGCGCATGAATTTGGGTGACGATACTGGCGCCTCCGTACACGGGTTCAACGTGTAGATTCTTGATATATTTAGCGAAATCCTTCAAGTCATCAGCGATTTGCAAACACAGTTCGCGTGTAGGACTTAAAATAATGGCTTGCGTATGCTTGCTGGCAACATCTATTTTCTGCAAAAGGGGCAAGCCGTATGCTGCCGTTTTACCTGTTCCTGTCTGTGCTAATGCAATTACATCGTTCTTGTTTCCCAACAAATAAGGGATGACCTCTTCTTGTACTGGCATGGGATGAACAAACCCCAGCTCCTCAATGGCGCGGCGAATCTCTTCGCTAACGCCTAATTCTTCAAATGTCTTCAAATTCTTTTCTTTAATCGGGTACAAAGGTACGGCTATTCCATGGATGCGCAAAGCAAATACCTTTATTTCTATCTACCGTGATACAAACATTAACATTCGGCATCGTTTTGATTATCAATGTCAAACAAACATGACATGTCGGCACGACACCCTGCGATGAACAAAAGATGAACCAACGCCTCATACCCATAAAAAACACTACACGACTCTCTCCTATTTCATTTTTTTTGTAAAGCTAATCCTTTGATATTCGCTGTTTTTAAGTATCTTTGCCACAAATAAGGTACATACGATGACAGATATATGTTGTTTGGGTCACATCACGAGAGATAAAAATACAACGCATAAACAGACTGTTTCCATGTCGGGAGGCACTGCTTATTATGTGGCTTATGCTTTTAATCATCTACCCTCGAAGGTTAGTTTTCAGTTAGTAACCAAAGTGGGTAGCGAAGATATGCCAGTGACACAAGAGATGAAAGAGGCGGGTATTGACGTAAAAGTGTACCCCAGTGCACACACCGTTCTGTTTGAAAACATCTACGGAGAGAATCAAAATACTCGTTCACAGCGTGTATTAGCGAAGGCTGATCCCTTCACCATTGAGGAGATGAAGCCGTTAACGGGAAAGATATACCACATCGGTTCTCTTCTAAATGACGATTTCTCGCCCGAGGTAGTGAAGTATTTATCTACCAAAGGACAAATCTCTATAGATGCACAAGGTTATCTTCGAGAGGTTCGCGGACAGGATGTGCACCCCATTGACTGGAAAGACAAGCTGGAAATTTTGGCATGTACGGACATCATCAAGGTGAATGAACACGAAATGGAGGTCATCACAGGACTCAAAGACGCACGCCAAGCAGCCAAACAACTACACGCATGGGGTGTGAAAGAGGTCATCGTGACACTGGGAAGTGAGGGCTCTATCATTTATGCCAACGACCGTTTTTACGACATCCCCGCCTATGCACCGAGAGAAGTAGTAGATGCTACGGGGTGTGGCGACACTTACTCGGCTGGTTTTTTGTACTGTCGCTCACAGGGAATAGGCTTTGAAGAGGCAGGAAAGTTTGCCGCTGCCATGTGTACACTCAAGTTAGAACACAGCGGACCTTTTGACAGAAGCATTGAAGAGGTGCGAGCCATTATCAGAAAGCACGAGAAATAAGGACACGTCATCATTGGCAAACATCGAACAACGCCACTTGGTTTTACTGAAACCAAGTGGCGTTGTTCATTATAAGGGCATTTATATCAAGTACCTTATATATTCATCATCATAGGAACCACATATTTAGCCAAGCAATAACCACCGCCAATGAGCCAAACAAATAAGATGGCTGCCAACAAAAAAGGCTTGGCTCCTGCCTTCTTAAACTTGTCAAAACTGGTCTCGGCTCCCAAGGCTGTCATCGCCATGGTTAAGAGAAAGGTGTCAAACTGATTAATCCATTCTACCAAAGCAACGGGCAACAGATTGAACGAATTGAACCCGATGACTACCAAGAACAAGATGGCAAACCATGGAATGGTAATCTTTCCTTTGGCTTGTTCTGCGGAATCGTGTTTGGTAAGATTACGGGCAACCGTCCAACTGATGACCAAGAGGGCGGGCACGAGCATCATCACCCGAATCATCTTCACGATGATAGCGGTGTTGGACACGCCCTGCCCCATGGCATTGCCTGCGCCTACGACATGCGCAACTTCATGAACAGTTGAACCAGTAAACAGCCCCATCAGCTCGGGCGACAGATCAAAGACACCGTTGCGATATAACACTGGATAGAGAAACATCGATAACGTACCAAAGATGACCACGGTAGATACGGCCACAGCCGTTTTGTAGGGTTTGGTATTGATGGCCGACTCGGCACCCAGCACAGCCGCCGCACCGCAAATACCACTGCCAACGGAAGTGAGCAGAGCGATACTTCGATCCATTTTTAACAACTTACCAATCAGCACACCGCCACAAACGGTCACGGTTACAATGATGGCATCGATGAGAATGGCAGGTAGTCCCACGGCCGTGACATCCTGAAAAGTGAGCCTGAAACCGTACAAGATGATACCAATTCGCAAGATGCGTTTGGAACAGAACAGGATTCCCGGAACCCATGTGTCAGGTAAATTGTTGCGTAAACTATTGGCATAGAGCATGCCAAGGATGATGCCGACTATCATCGGACTGAACGATAGCCTTTTTACAAACCCCATGTCGCCGATATAGAAGGCGGCTAACGAAAACAAGGTTATCAATAGCACGCCATGCAGCATGCTGCTTCTTTTTTCACTAAGCATTAATTTTACTTTTTAATGATTGTGTGGCAAAGGTACACAAAAATCACCAATGGGACATATAGCAAATAACTATAACCTATAACCTGTAGTTATAACGGTAAGAATAATACAACATTCACCCGCCTTCATATCTATACAACTGCATAGAAAACTTTACGTTTTTTAACTAAAATCCTTGGCCCATTCCGCACGAGGCGTAAGATTTTTCAAAATATCGCAAAAATGTACCGCGCTCATTATCAACACTTTGCTAATTGGACCCCTGCAAAATGCTCGGTAAAGACGGCCTTTTTGCCTCGTAATCTCTATGCATTCGGTCATCAATCTGCATGCTTTTGGAGCATAAAAGCATAGAGATTGGCTGGCAAAAGCATGCTACTAAGTTTTCAACACGCAAAATGTACCCTGAAAAACGCATATTTGCCGTCTTGTTTTTTCTATTTGAAAGAAAACTCGAGGCAAAACCTGCATGTATAAAAATGAGCGTTTCTGCAACATTTAACAGTTGCCTTGAATCGCATTTTAACAGGACTCACCCCTTACATTCTGACGTGACAAACCGCTTGAAGACATTGACTAATTGGCCGCTCTCACCGTGTTTTTCTACAAAAACAAAATCTCTTTCCAGCTTCATATCCTCTATCTCAATCACCTTCAGTTCGCCTTCCAGCACCTCTTTCCGCACCGCGCGGATGGAAACGATGCCCATGCAGTTGGAATGTAGAATGAATCGCTTGATACTTTCGGTACTGCCAAGGTATAGCTGGACATTCATGTCTGCGAGCGTTAACTGGTGTCTTTTCAGCTCACGCTCGAAGACATCGAGCGTACCCGACCCCATCTCGCGCAACACCAGCGGCTGTCTGCACAGGTCACCGATAGTGATGGAACCACGCAGCATCAGCGGATGTCCCGAACGGACAATGGCGACCAACTCGTCTTTCATCAGGAAAGAATACTTGCAGGACGGTTGCCGCACAATGCCCTCTACCAATCCGATGTCTATCTTACCATCCATCAAGGCTGCCTCTATCTCCCGTGAGTTGCCACTGATAACCGAGACGTCCGTCTGCGGGTAAGCCTTGAGAAAGTTGGCCAGCATCTGGGGCAGTTCATACTGCGAGATGGTGGTGCTGGCCCCTATGCGTATCCCCCCACTGACACGCTGCCGCAGCCGGTTCATCTCAAAGTCGAGTCGCTGGTAATCGGCCGCCAACACGTCGCTATGCTTCAGCAGCAGTCGCCCGGCCTGTGTCAACGAGATGCGGTTACCCAGTCGGTCGAACAATCTAACATGATAAGCGGCCTCCAACTTCTGGATGTGCTTGCTGATGGCAGGCTGACTGATATACAGCTCTTGTGAAGCCTTGGTGAAGCTCAGATGGTGAGCCACGCTTCTAAATACTTGTAAATCGAGATTCATGAGAGTTTGCATGTTCATTTTTGTCAGCGTGCGCCTACTGTTGACTTTCAAGGTCATTGGCAGATGTTCTGCCGCCCTCGCCTACTTTATCTTTGGCGTTTCGCGGGTGATGCAGGAGTATCTCCTCGCGCAAGGTTGTGGTGTCGATGTGCGTATAGATTTCAGTGGTGCCAATACTTTCGTGCCCCAGCATCATTTGAATGGCGCGAAGGTCGGCCCCACCCTTGAGCAGTTCGGTGGCGAACGAGTGGCGAAGGGTGTGCGGAGAGATGGTTTTTTGGATGCCAGCCGCCTGGGCTTGGCGTTTCAGCATGATGAGAATCATGGTGCGAGTGAGATGAGCGCCACGGCGATTGAGGAACACATAGTCTTGTTCACCGGGTTTTATCTTCATCAAATTGCGGTCGAGAAACCAAAGACTCAATTCTTTGATGGCTTTGGGCGAGATGGGTACGAGCCGTTCTTTGTTGCCTTTGCCGGTGACGCGGATGAAGCCTTCGTCCAAATAAAGATTGGAAAGTTGCAGGTTGACCAGCTCTGACACACGCAAACCGCACGAGAACAACACCTCAATGATGGCCTTATTGCGCTGTCCTTCGGGCTTGGACAGGTCGATACTATTCTCTATCATATCAACTTCTTCGGTGGAAAGCACCTCGGGCAGATGCTCCCCAAGGCGCGGAGATTCCAACAACTCGGTAGGATCTTGCTCGATATAGCCATCAAGAACCAAGAAACGGTAGAACGAACGAACGCCACTCAGGATGCGAGCTTGCGAAGTAGGGCCGATATGGTGTTCGTGCAACTGGCCTGCGAACAGCTCTAAATCTTTCAACTGCATGTCCTTGGGATGCATCTCAACGTTCTCACAATAATCCAACAGCCAACGTAAGTCGCGCTGATAGGCATCCAACGTATGGGGTGAATAGTTGCGTTCAAGTTTCAGATAGCGCGTATAGGCCTTGACAACATTCGCGATAGATTCCTTGTTGCTTTCCATTATAATACGTATTTTTGCAACATATACCTGCCACTCCTTCACGCCGCATCAAAGAGAGAAATGCGCGGGTGGCAGCAATACTGCAAAGATAAACAAATAAGGCGAATTATGAAAATAATGATCATCAACGGCCCGAACCTCAACTTGCTGGGCAAACGGGAACCAGACATTTACGGCAACCGCTCGTTTGACGAGTTTTTACAGAAGTTGCGCCACGATTTTACACAGACAGAGATTGATTATTACCAAAGCAACATCGAGGGTGAACTCATTAACAAGCTGCAAGAAGTGGGCTTTTCGTACGATGGCATCGTGCTCAACGCAGGTGCTTACACCCACACCAGCATTGCCTTGCTCGATTGTATCCGCTCAATTACCACGCCAGTGATTGAGGTTCATATCTCGAACGTGCACGCGCGGGAGGAGTTTCGCCATAAAAGCATGATTTCATCGGCATGCCTTGGTGTCATTGCAGGCTTCGGGTTGAACTCATATCGACTGGCCATCGAGGCAGTAGTTGGATAGTTGATAAGTTTACAAGTTCACAAGTTTACGAGTTGACAAGTTTACAAGTTCACGAGTTAATGGCTTGTAAGTTGAACGCTAATGAACTGGTCAGTCAAAAAACCATCAACTTGTGAACTCGTAAACTCATAAACTAAAAAACTCATAAACTAAAAAACTTCCCGTGAATACTGAATTAGAACGCTATCTGCTCGCACACATTGATGCCGAAGGTGATTATCTATACCGTCTTTATCGCGCCACAAACATCCACACCGTGCATGGACGCATGGCCAGTGGACATTTGCAAGGACGACTGCTCAAGATGCTGGTAGAGATGATTCGGCCTAAGAATGTTTTAGAAGTAGGTACCTTCAGTGGCTACAGTGCCATTTGCATGGCGGAAGGATTGGGTGAAGACGGTCGGCTGTATACGTTTGAAATCAACGATGAAATGGAGGATTTTACACGTCCATGGATAGAAAACAGTGCTGTGGCGTCAAAGATTCATTTCATCATTGGCGACGCAAACGTGGAAGCTCCCAAGCTAAATGTCGTGTTTGACATGGCTTTTATCGACGGCGACAAGCGCACTTATATAGAAACATACGAAACGGTGTTGAAGCTATTGCGACCTGGTGGATTCATTCTTGCCGACAATACGTTGTGGGATGGACATGTGATTGACCCGCACTATCAGCACGATGCACAGACACAAGGGATTGCCCATTTCAACGATTTCATCGCACAAGATGCACGAGTGGAAAAGGTTATCTTGCCCATTCGAGACGGTTTGACCATCATCAGGAAGAAGTTAAACGAATAACAAGAAGCTCTTAAAAGGACAAACGGATTGGTGGTTACTTGATAATCCTTGACTTTCCAAACATATACTGTGCTATATGCAACTTTTGCAAGGTATAGGCAACGGTAAAACTGCCAACTACCGTAAACAGCAAAGCCACCAACATGAAAAGCATTCCTGACGGTTCGAACAACAGATAGGACTGAAACAACTTGGAAAGCACCGTAAACATAGGAGAGAAAAGCAACAGGATGAGTGAGTTTCTGCCGATGAAATGGGAGATTTTCACCACTTCTTTGGGTAAATAGGGATACATCCAAAGCAAAAAAGAGATAACGAAATACACGATGAGCATGCCCCCTAAGGTATGTCTTTGAAGCGCATTTGGCACGCAAGTGGCAACCAATACAATCCCTATGAGCGACCACCATGCGGGATGAAATGTATCAACGAATGGACGATGATACAGACGCAATGCGACACCTACACAAAAATACACGGCATTAATCCAGGTAACAAGTCCCAAAAGTGCCAACACCCACAAACATAGCAACACGCCCAACAGCATCCATACACGATGATGACTCGCAAATTGGGCAACAACATAAGTAACAATGCCACACAGCATCAGCGTATGCAGGTACCAATAAGGTCCCAAAGGGTGTAAAAACAGTTTATCAAGAAACAAGCCAAAGGTGAGCTGCTGAATATGCTCACGAATGGGTAAGATAGATGCCATGACCACATACCCACTCTCCATCAGCAAATAAGGTACGAAAATCCACTGTATATAGCGCAAGAACTGCGGAACAGGCTTCTGTACATGAAGCAGATAACCCGAAATAATGAGAAATCCAGGCATGTGGAACGTGTACACAAAAGCCTTGGCAACAGGATAGCGATTGCCAATATAGACAAGATGAAAGACGATCATCAAGAGAATAAACACACACTTGAGATAATCTAACTCCAAGATTCTTGTCTGTGGTTTTGTTGGAGGAGTTGTCACCATTGGCACAAAAATACGAAAAAAGAATTAATTGTCAACTATTATAATTATCTTTGTCTTCCACTAAGTTTTCCACTAAATTGTACACCCTTAAAATACAAATTTTATGCAAGAGACAAGACAAAACCGCATCGCGCGACTGCTTCAAAAAGAACTCGCCATCATATTTCAATCGCAAACAAGAGCTACCCATGGTGTCATGGTAAGCGTCACCCGGGTACGTGTCAGTCCTGATTTGAGCATTTGCACGGCCTACTTGAGTATTTTTCCCTCAGAAAAAGCGGATGAAATCATTAAGAACATCACTGCAAACGAGAAAACCATTCATTACGACTTGGGCACACGCGTACGCAATCAGTTGCGTATTGTTCCCGAATTGCGTTTCTTCATCGACGACAGCCTTGATTACATCGAACACATCGACGAACTGTTGAAGAAATAAAACAACGGCTCAGAGTACAAATATTCCAGTAGATGAACTTTCCTTTATTTGTCGCACGTCGTTATCTCTTTTCAAAAAAGAGCACGAATGCCATCAATGTCATCTCCATTATCTCCATGATAGGCGTGGCGGTGGCAACGATGGCATTGGTCATTGTGATGAGCGTTTTCAACGGTTTTCATGACTTGGTGGCATCTTTTTTGACCAACTTCGACCCACAACTCGAAGTAGTTCCCACGGAAGGGAAATCAGCCAATGCCAACGACCCGTTGCTCACGAAGGTTAAACAACTTCGCCAGGTGGATGTAGCCACAGAGAATGTGGAGGACATGGCAATGGCCATGTATGGCGACAAACTAACTATGGTGACCATCAAAGGCGTGGATGACAATTTTGATAAGCTCACCCACATCAAGGAAATCCTGTATGGGGACGGCGAATATGAGTTGCACGCTGGCAATTTGGAGTATGGTATCATCGGCATTCGACTGGCTCAAACACTTGATGTAGGCGCAACTTGGAACGGTTACCTCAAGATCTACGCACCCAAACGGTCAGGACAATTGGACATGAGTAATCCTGCCAGCGGGTTTGCAGTAGACTCTCTTCTGTCACCAGGCGTGGTGTTTTCGGTGAATCAAGCCAGATATGACAAGGGACATATACTCACTTCCATTGAATTTGCACGCAACCTTTTTGACATGAAGGGGCGCATTTCCTCACTTGAACTCCAGCTTCAAGAGAACAGTAACCTCAAGGAGGTGAAGAAAGAGATACAGGCTATCGTGGGAAGTCGGTACAAGGTGCTTGACCGTTTTGAACAACAAGCGGACACATTCAAGATCATGCAGATCGAGAAAATCATCGCTTATTTCTTCCTTACATTCATCTTGATTGTGGCATGCTTTAACATCATCGGCTCGCTTTCCATGCTCATGATTGACAAGAAGAACGACGTGGTGACGTTAAGAAACATCGGAGCCAGCGACAAACAAATCACTAAAATCTTTCTTTTCGAAGGTAGAATGATTTCAGTCATAGGCGCTCTCATAGGCATTCTGTTGGGTTTGTTGCTGTGTTGGCTTCAACAGACCTTCGGTTTCGTATCACTTGGGCAAAGATCTGGTGACTTTGTTGTCAATGCTTATCCCGTTAGTGTACACTATTTAGATATTTTCTTAATCTTCATCACGGTGATTGCCGTTGGTTGGATGGCTGTATGGTACCCCGTAAGATACTTTAGTAAACGCCTTCTCGCCAATCATTAAACCACGAACACGCATCCACTTGGTGCGTCACCTTATTGCGAACATCATAAAAGCCCATACGTCAAAGATGACGTATGGGCTATATTTATGAGTTTAAGAATTGCAAATACGCTCGTTTAAAGCGTGAATTTGCAAAACAAGCGCTGCTTAATCCTTGAACTTTGCTGTGATGTATTCACGGTTCAGTCGGGCGATATTAGCAATCGACTCATTCTTTGGACATACGGCTTCACAAGCACGAGTGTTGGTACAGTTACCAAATCCCAGCTCATCCATCTTGAGAACCATAGCTTTGGCACGCTTGGCAGCCTCTGGACGGCCTTGTGGCAACAGAGCTAACTGACTAACCTTGGAGCTCACAAAGAGCATGGCAGAGCCGTTTTTGCATGCGGCTACGCAGGCACCACAACCGATGCAGGAAGCACAGTCCATGGCCTCATCGGCCTTCTCCTTTGGAATAAGGATGGAATTGGCATCCTGTGCCTGTCCTGTACGAATGGTATTGTAGCCACCGGCAGCGATGATTTTGTCGAAAGCGTTACGGTCTACCATACAATCCTTGATGACAGGGAAGCCTGCTGAACGCCAAGGTTCTACGGTAATAACATCGCCATCGTTGAAACGACGCATGTACAACTGGCAGGTAGTTGCACCTCGTTCGGTCTTTCCGTGTGGCACACCATTGATATAGAGTGAGCACATACCGCAGATACCCTCACGACAGTCGTGATCGAAAACAAACGGTTCTTTCCCATCCTCTATGAGTTCCTCGTTGAGGATGTCAAGCATTTCGAGGAAAGAAGTATCGTCAGGGATATTCTTCATCTCGTGAGTGTCAAAATGTCCCTTGTCTTTAGGACCGTTCTGACGCCAAAATTTAATTGTAAAACTTATATTTTTTGACATGGTGTATTGAGTTTATGAGTTTATGAGTTTGTGAGTTTTTAAGTTTTTTCAGTTCCTTCTTTTACTGACTTGCACCGTGAAACCTATCTAAAAAGGTTACTTGTACTTTTCTGTATAAATTAAAGACTTGAGCATTTTTGAAACTTCATCTACTAAGTTTACCAGCTCTTGACAAGCATTTGTTGTAACGAAAGCTAAATCTTTAGATAAGATGAGCTGCGTTTCCAACTCGTTGCACGATCCCAATGATATGTACAAAAATCGTATATGCTCATTGTTTGTCTCTCTGCCATAACCCTCCGATATATTTGAAGGTATGGAAACGGCACATCGACGCATTTGACTAACAAGTCCAAACCGTTCTTCTTGAGGATAAGAAGCCGTAAGCTCATAAACCTTACGAGTAAGATTCATGCTCTTTTGCCAAACGGATAGATCTCGAAATGTGCCCATCTTATATTGTACTTTATATTTTTTACAGGGTTGATAAGCCAGTGGAGAAACTTAAAAACTTAAAAACTAAGAAACTCAAAAACTAACTATTAATTCTTATAATTACGTGTCTGTACCTTGATGGCCTCGTACTCGAGTGGTTCTTTGAGCAGCTCGGGGGCGGTTTCATCATTGTTCTGGTACTTCCAACAACCTACATAGAAATAGTTTTCATCGTCACGCTTTGCCTCTCCCTCAGGTGTTTGGTACTCCTCACGGAAGTGACCTCCACAACTCTCATTACGAGAGATGGCATCGTAAGCAACGAGTTCGCCCATCAATAAGAAATCACGCAAATGGATAGCTTTATCCAACTCAACGTTCAGACCTTCTTTTGTTCCTGGGATAAACAGGTTGGTATCGAACTCTTTACGTAAGTCTGCTATCATCTTCAAGCCTTCTTCAAGTCCTTCCTTGGTACGACCCATACCCACGTGTTCCCACATGATGTGACCCAACTCCTTGTGAATAGAATCGACAGAGCGCTTACCCTTGATGTTCATCAAGCGGTCAATTTCTGATTGAACCTTCTTTTCAGCCTCTTCAAACTCTGGAAGATCGGTAGAAAGACGTGGCCAAACAGCTTGGTCTGCCAAATAATTTTGAATGGTGTATGGCAACACAAAGTAACCATCTGCCAAACCTTGCATCAACGCTGAAGCTCCCAAGCGGTTAGCACCGTGATCAGAGAAGTTGCATTCACCGATGGCAAACAGTCCTGCGACAGAGGTCATCAACTCATAATCTACCCAGATACCACCCATGGTATAATGGATAGCGGGGAAAATCATCATGGGTTTGTAGTACTTTTCACCATTGATTTCGTTCGCCATGTCACCGGGGAACACGTCTGTAATCTCTTCATACATCTCGAAGAGGTTTCCATAACGCTGCATGATTTCATCAAGTCCCAATCGATTGATTGACTCAGAGAAGTCGAGGAACACAGCCAAACCAGTGTTATTCACACCAAAGCCCTTGTCGCAACGCTCCTTTGCTGCACGCGAAGCCACGTCACGAGGCACCAAGTTACCAAATGCTGGATAGCGACGCTCCAAGTAGTAGTCGCGATCCTCCTCTGGTATTTCCCAGCCTTGTTTCGTTCCTGCCTGCAATGCCTTGGCATCTTCAATCTTCTTAGGAACCCAAATACGTCCGTCGTTACGCAACGATTCCGACATCAGCGTCAGCTTAGACTGCTTGTCACCGTGTACAGGAATACAGGTGGGGTGAATCTGTACATACGAAGGGTTAGCAAAATAAGCTCCCTTACGGTAGCACTGAACAGCAGCAGTACAGTTACATCCCATTGCATTGGTAGAAAGGAAATAAGCATTTCCGTATCCGCCAGTGGCGATTACTACAGCATTGGCAGAGAATCTTTCTAACTTACCAGTCACCAAATTCTTGGCAATAATACCACGAGCACGACCGTCAATGATGACAACGTCCTCCATCTCGTAACGCGTATAGAGCTTTACTTTGCCCGCATGTACTTGACACATCAGTGATGAGTAAGCACCTAACAACAGCTGCTGACCTGTTTGACCTTTGGCATAGAACGTTCTACTTACCTGTGCGCCACCAAACGAACGGTTGGCGAGCATGCCACCGTATTCACGAGCGAATGGTACGCCTTGTGCAACACATTGGTCGATGATAGCATTCGACACCTCTGCCAAACGGTAAACATTAGCTTCACGAGCACGATAGTCACCACCTTTTACGGTATCATAGAACAAACGATAAACAGAGTCACCATCATTCTGATAATCCTTGGCAGCATTGATACCACCTTGTGCGGCGATAGAGTGTGCACGACGAGGCGAGTCTTGAATACAAAAGTTGAATACATTGAATCCCATCTCGCCCAATGAAGCGGCAGCACTGGCACCTGCTAAGCCTGTACCAACGACGATGACATCCAATTTTAATTTATTCTTTGGGTTAACCAAGCGCTGGTGAGCCTTGTAATTGGTCCACTTCTCAGCTACTGGTCCTTCAGGTATTTTTGAATTTATTTGTGTCATAATATTCTTCCTTACATGTAATCAGATTAAACAATTACGCACAGCACAAACTTGGCGCGCAGCCAAAGGCAAATGCGAGAACAACAACAAGGAAGCCCAGCATCAGCAACGTAGTGTACACCTCGCCAATGATCTTCCATCGATTGAACCAGATTTTGTTGCTGATTCCAAGTGTTTGCATCGCACTCCAGAAGCCATGCGTGAGGTGGAACCAAATGGCAACCAGCCAAATGACATACAGCACCACATACAGAGGTTGTGCGAATGTTTCACGAATGTAACCAAATCCGTCAGCAGGATTGCCTAAAGGATCGGCAATGTGAAAGATCTCGGCAAACATCATGTTGTACCAGAAATTGTACAAGTGAAGAAGTAAGCCCAAAAGAATGATGATGCCTAACACCAACATGTTTTGAGATGCCCACTCTACCTTAGAGCTTCTTTGCGTAACGGCATAACGTTCGTTGCCGCGAGCCCGCAGGTTTTGTGCCGTCAGGATGAATGCGTAGACGATATGACAAACAACCAAAGCTGCAAGCAATATCGTAGCTACCACCGCATACCAGTTGGCACCCAAAAGTTCACAAATCATGTTGTACGCTTCTCCTGAAAAGAGGGCGACAACATTCATTGACATGTGAAATGTCAGGAACAGAATAAGCGCAATGCCGGTAACCGACATGACCACTTTTCTACCAATAGATGAATTGATTAACCACATAAATGATTGATAATTAAAGTATTTAAATGTTAGTATATTGATGTGTGCGTTTAAATAGTTGTTCCGTGGCTGGTGTTCTTTACAAGTGTTCACCATCAAACATCCTCATTTTTAGGTATCAGATACCGCCAGCCGTTGCAAAAATACTACAATTTAATGATAACTCAAAGCTTTTCGTTAAAAATACGAGAAAACTCATCAAGGGGCCGAGAAAGACAAAGATGAGGAACCGATTTTACGCAGATACGCCTAAAAGGAAACAGCAAGAGAACGTGAAAATAGTTTCACGAACGAACCGCAGTCTTTAACACATTCGTCAAATGGAACAAAATCTATCGCCAAAGGAGGCAAAGCCAATCGCCAAAAGGAGAGCGACCTACGCTTCCCCCTTTGTGCCTTCGAAAGGAGCAATAGTGCGGCCAGCCATCTCTGGCAGTTGAATCTTGCCAAACTGTTGCTCGTATTTATAGATGTTCTCCTGCAAGGCCATGAGAAGTCGTTTGGCATGTTCGGGGGCCATCACCACGCGACTCACCACCTGGGGTTTGGGGATACCGGGCAAAATACTGGTAAAATCAAATACAAACTCTGAACTGGAGTGTGAAATCAGGGCCAGATTTACATACATGCCCTGAGCTACCTCGGGATTCAACTCCAATTGCAATCCCTGTTGCTGCGTGTTTTCTTCCATATCAACAAAACGTTTTTTAGTTGTTTCAAAATGAATGTAAATATAGTGAGTTTTTTCTATATGCAAGGCTGAACTTCATGATTTTAACACTTTTAAGGTGCACATCTGATTTTATTCGCACACAACAGGGTGCCTGATGCGGCTAAACATGGTGACAAGGCTCAAACTTGAGAACCGTTTGATGAAACATGAAGGCTATGCTATAAAACGCGATTGAACACGCTCATACTGGTGAAATATCTTGACAACACACTCTCTTATAATTTGCGTATTTACGAGCAGCCTTCACTTTCGTCCCAAATACGCCAGAAATGAGCAACATCCGTATTCCCTTGACATACAATATATTACAAAATCAAGACACGAATATCACCCCATTTACGCGCTATTTTAAGCACAAAAGCATAGCTTTTAGGCAGATATTGGCATGCTTTTGCCACATAATACCCTATCTATTGGGCGGCAATATCATGCATCTAACACCTTAAACGCATTGCTTTTGCCTTAAAATCTCATTTTTCTTGCTTCATGATAGCTTGTTTGCATCCTCCTTGCCTATTGATTTTTTCTATATTGAAAGTTTTGAAGTGCCATTTTAGGGCTATTTTTTAGTAAAGAAATGGAACATTTTTGCACGAAACACCATCAAACCGTTTTCGGGAAAGGGCTCAAGCGCATCCCAAGAACAGCTTCATTGGAGTTACGGTTCACACATCATCTGCACATTTTAGGGGCAATGCGATACAGATAAACTACTTTTTCGTAACTTTGCCGGCAACTTCATTTCGTACCATCCAAGGTACAACAAGGAATAACAAGACGCTAAAAAACAAACTCACCATGCCAAGAAAAAAGAAATCAGAACTGAAAGATTACGCCATCATCACACTGGCCATGCTCATGGGTAGCTTGGGCCTAACCGTTTTCTTACTGCCCAACCACATCGGCATGGGCGGCATCACAGGTATCTCGTCTATCATTTATTGGGGCTTTGAGATTCCCGTAGAGGTCACCTACTTGGTCATCAACGCCACCCTGCTGGCCTTTGCACTCAAGATTCTGGGGTGGCGATTTTGCGTTAAGACCATCTATGCCGCCCTGACGTTCGCCATGTTTGTGTGGCTCATCAGACAGGTGACGCTCGATGAAGCAATCATCAACGACCAACCTTTCATGGCAGCCATTCTGGGAGCAGTACTGATGGGGTCGAGTATCGGAATGGGATTGTCGAGCAACGGCAGTACGGGAGGAACGGATGTCATTGCGGCCATGATTAACAAATATCATGACATCTCGCTGGGAAAGGTGATTTTGCTCTGCGACATCACCATCATCACGTCCAGCTACCTGGTGCTGCACGACTGGGAGCAGGTGTTGTATGGCTATGTGGTGCTTATTGTTTCCTCGGCCTGCGTGGACAAAGTGGTGAACATGAACCGGCGTTCGGTTCAATTCTTCATCATCTCAGAAAAATACGAAGAAATAGGTAGGGCCATCAATACGACGGTTCAACGAGGATGTACCACGCTCACAGGCAACGGATTTTACTCGGGACGCGACATGAAAATGCTTTTCGTGCTGGCCAAACAAACTGAGTCGTCCATGATTTTCAGAACGATTGACGAGATAGACCCAGAGGCTTTTGTCTCTCAGAGTGCGGTTATCGGTGTGTACGGACTGGGATTTGACAAGTTCAAGGTGAACAAAAAGAAGAAATCACCACGAGCATCGCAAGCTAAAAAAGAAGTACCCGCCAGCTGATTGTGGCCAAACAAGGAACGATGTGCCGCTGTATCGGCATAAAAATAAGGTGTGTCATCAAACTGGCACACCTTATTTTTATTCGTTTACTTACGGATGATTTCAAAGATTTCAGCATTGCCCTCGATAGTTAGGCGGGTAGCTTTTTTCGCGACATCAAGTTGATGGAAGGATGAGGTAACGGTAGTTTCAGCCACCACACGTCCCTTCTTGTCATGTTGTTTCACCCTGACCGTCTGATTTTCGGGCAGCTTCATCAACAAAATATAACGCTGCGTATGCTTTGGAATGTCGAACGAAAGAGTGCCAGCGAGATGGAAAGAGGTCAAAGGTTGTTCATCAAAAGCACGGATAGCCTGCTCGCCTTGGTCTGTATGTACGTCAAAATCCAGGCGTGACAACGTGATAGGATTGACCTTGAACGTGCGAATGGCCAGCCAATGGGTCTTCTCTGAAGGCAGTTTGCGTAAGCGCACATAGCGTCCCTGCACGCCCTGCCCCATCCAATGAATATCGTACTGCTTCCGAAGGTCGGCGATGAGCGGGGTCCATGTCTGTCCGTCAGTTGAGCATTCGAGGATGGCGTGGTCGAAATAATCTACGTCATCTATCGCATTGCGGCCTTGCTTGAGGTCAACTTCCCAAATCGGCATCACCTTTCCCAGGTCCAGTCCAACCCAATCACCCGTCTTTTGTTCTACGCCCGAATGATAGAATGAGAGGGAATCGGCATCCAACATGTTCTTGCTCTGCGTGGTATACACGCTGGGATAAGACCCGATGGGACGCTGTATGGCTGACTTTTTCCCTGCGAGTTGCTCATAGAAGGCCTCGCTCATGTCCTCCATAGCCTTCTCATAGAACGGCTGTAGTTTCATGGTTCCTGACCGATGGGCATCGTAAGCCTTCTTATCTTCCGAGCTCATGAGGTTCTGCACATAGCTGTTCCAGAATGCTTCCGGGGCTTCATGCTTAAACATCTCCATGAATTTCAACGCATTTTTACCGCGCGTTCCCAGCTTGCCGAACTCGGTGAGCCATGGACGCAACTCGTTGAACAGCCCTCGGTTGGCCAATCCTTGTTCCAACTGTGCCGGCACCTTCTCTATCTTCTCGAACTCACGCATGAGGTCATCATATTGTTTTGGGGTGTAATGGTCGAAGCTGAAGGTTGTTGTTTCCCACGATTCGTCACGTCGATAACCCGTTTCTGTGTCGGCAGAATGGATGGCAAAGGTTCGATAAGCGTCCTTTGCTTGCGGTGCCATCACCGCCAAAGCGCGTTCCCAACTGTCCAATGCGTTATAGGCTGTGGGATTCCAAGCGTAGTCAGCAACACTGTACAAGGCAAGTTTAGAGGCCTCACCATGCTCCATGGGGTTGCTCAGCAGACCGGTCATCTCGCCTGCGGTGACGGTGTTTTCAAGTCCGTAGACGGGTCCTTGCAACACGATGTGGCGCACATAGTCGGTCACGGGATAGTTCCACCAAAAGAGAGCCGGCCGCTTGATGCGTGAATTGACCCACGCTAAGGTAGCTCGTGTGACGTCACTGCATACAACATCGCCTGTCCAGAACACCCTCACCGATGGGTCTAAGGTTCTACCATACACCGACAAGCTGCCTTCGGGCGTTGGGTTGGCCCAGGCTCGGCTATAGTCTGTGGGACAAATGATGAGTGGCGAAACGTCTCCTTTGACCTTGACAAACTCTTTTGTCAGGCGGTTCAACAGCTCTACTTGCCTGGCTGGATTGGTTCCATCACCCGAGATGTCATCAAAGAAGATGGCAAACGAACGGACTCCCAGTTGGTACATCAGGTCGAATTTGTGCTTCAGGTTGTTGTAATCTTCTTCATTCCACTTAATGTCTTTGCCTGGATGAATGGCCCAAACAAACTCTACCCTATTTTTATCACAGGCCTCTACCAGCTCATGAATGTTCTTAGCTTCGTCCGCGGGATAAGGTTTTCGCCAATTGGGGGAACTGTGATAGGGGTCGTCTTTGGGTCCGTAAATATAGGTGTTCAACTTGTATTTGCCATAAAAATCAATCAACGACAGGCGCACCTTGTGTGACCAGGGGGTGCCATAGAATCCTTCAATGATGCCACGGTATGGGAAAACGGGATAATCATTGACCTCCAAGTAAGGCAGGGTCTTGCCGTTTTGGGCGATGGGACTTTCCATAATCTGGCGCAAAGTCTGGATGCCATAGTACACACCGGCATCATCATAGCCCACAATATCAATGCCTTGCCGATTAATGCGCAACGAATAAGCGCCGCTGACGGGCTTCACACTGCAGCTTTTAACTGTATTTTCCAAGGCAATGTTCAAGGGAACGCCAGCGGATTGCAAGGGCAGAAAGGCCAAATCCTCTTTGATATCTCGTTTCTGCCGACCGAGTTTAGTAGATAATTTGACCCCAGTCGTGACGTCTAATGTTCCACTAATGGAAAGATTGAGATAGTTAGGTACGGGATTGATTATCAATCCTTTGTGATCAACTTGATGCCCTGTCAGCTTTGGTACGTCTGCACTTTCCTTGCGTTGTGATGACAAATCGAAACCAGACACTTGTGACATGCTCACATGGGAGGACAAAAGTCCTACGAATAAAATAGTTCCAAGTTTAAGATAATTCATAATTTAAAAAGATAAGGGACGGTAGGAATCCAATCCTACCATTGTTCTACCGGGATGTTCCACGACAATTTGACGCAAAGATAGATAAAATAAACTGAATAAATCGGAGTAAAGAGGGTTTTTAATTCGTAATCAAGTCATAATTAAAATTTATTGCGTACTTTTGCGATGTATTGTGTTCTTTGTTTATCAGACATTTACAATAATGCCTGCGCAATGACACAACGATTCAAAAGGATAACAGATTTGGGCAACGAAAAGGCCTTGTCAGGCTCGCAGAAACAAGAAATGCCCATGGAGAAGAAAGGTAATTGATTAATATGAAATTCAAATACGACGTTATAATAATAGGTGGTGGACACGCTGGTTGCGAGGCAGCGACGGCATCGGCCAACATGGGAGCAAGTACTTGTCTCATCACCATGGACATGAACAAGGTGGGACAGATGAGTTGCAACCCAGCCATTGGCGGCATAGCGAAAGGACAAATCGTTCGCGAGATTGACGCTTTGGGGGGACAGATGGGCCTCATTACCGACGCAACGGCCATCCAGTTTCGTATGCTCAACAAGGGTAAAGGACCTGCTGTGTGGAGTCCTCGCGCACAATGCGACCGAGGAAAATACATCTGGGAATGGAGAAAAGTGTTGGACAACACCCCACTTCTTGACATTTGGCAAGATGAAGCCCACGAATTAATCGTAGAAAACGGAGAAGCCGTTGGCGTAATTACGGTTTGGGGAGTTGAGTTTAGAGCGAAAAGCGTAGTTATCACAGCAGGAACTTTCTTGAATGGTCTGATGCATATCGGGCGACATCAACTGCCAGGCGGACGTTGTGCCGAGCCTGCGGTGTATCATTTGAGTGAGAGTATTTCGAGACACGGCATCCGTGTGGATCGCATGAAGACAGGAACTCCAGTCAGAATTGACGCACGGACAGTGCATTTTGAGGACATGGAACGGCAGGATGGCGAAAACGACTTTCATCAATTCAGCTACATGAGTGAACCAAGAAAGCTGAAACAACTACCTTGTTGGACATGCTATACCAATCAAGAATGTCACGAAGTATTGAGGCAAGGATTGTCAGATTCTCCCCTTTTCAACGGACAAATACAAAGTACAGGCCCTCGTTATTGCCCTTCGGTGGAGACAAAGCTTGTTACTTTTCCCGACAAAGACCAGCATCCACTGTTTTTAGAACCTGAAGGAGAAAGCACCAACGAAATGTATTTGAACGGCTTTTCATCGAGCATGCCGCTGCATATACAACTGGAAGCAATCCACAAGATACCTGCTTTTCGTGATGCAAAGATCTACAGGGCTGGCTATGCCATAGAGTATGATTACTTTGACCCTACCCAATTGAAACTAACGTTGGAATCAAAGGTTTTGAAAGGTTTGTTCTTAGCTGGACAAGTGAATGGTACTACCGGATATGAAGAGGCCGCCGGACAAGGTTTGGTGGCTGGCGTGAACGCTGCACTGCATTGCTCAAACAGCAACCCTTTCGTCATGCACCGCGATGAAAGCTACATCGGTGTGCTGATAGATGACTTGACTACCAAAGGAGTTGATGAGCCATATCGCATGTTTACATCACGCGCTGAATACAGAATTCTATTGAGACAAGACGATGCCGACGCACGATTGACGGAGAAAGCGTACCAATTAGGACTGGCAAGTCGCGAGCGTTACGATTGGTGGATGGAGAAAAAGGAAAGCATTAAGGCTCTTCTTGACTTCTGTGATCAAACACCGATTAAACCGAATGAAATCAACAATTTCCTTGAAAGCATAGGAACCTCTCCCCTTCACGGCACCTCCAAGATATCTGACCTCGTGGGTCGGCCACAAGTATCGTTGACACAACTTGCCGAACACATCACAACTTTGAAAGAAATGCTCAACAAACCTCGCAATCGGAAGGAAGAGATTGCAGAGGCAACAGAAATAAAAATCAAATACAAAGGTTACATTGAGCGTGAAAAGCTCATGGCCGAAAAGATGCACCGCCTAAGGGATATCAAGATAAAAGGACGCTTTCAATATAGCGAATTACATGAATTATCTACGGAAGCTCGCCAAAAGTTAGAGCGAATCGACCCCGAAACACTCGCACAAGCCAGCAGAATACCGGGTATTTCACCAAGCGATATCAATGTTCTTCTGGTTTTATTAGGGAGATAACTTATATCGAAAGGAATCACATAACAGATATGTTTCACATGAAACAATAAGATATTTAATAACAACATAACGCATTAATAATGAACAACAAATTACTTTTGGACAATTTGCGCAGCATACAAGATTGGCCAATCAAAGGAGTGAACTTCAGAGATGTTACTACTCTATTCAAAAATCCCGAATGTTTACGAACTATCAGCGATGAAATGTATGAATTATACAAAAACAAAGGCATTACAAAGATTGTAGGAATCGAGAGCCGTGGCTTCGTAATGTCATCCGCTATCGCCATCAAATTGGGTGCTGGAATCGTCTTATGTCGCAAGCCAGGCAAACTCCCTTGCGAAACAGTGCAAGAGAGTTACGCAAAAGAATACGGCATCGACACCATCGAAATTCATAAAGATGCTATCAACGAGAATGACATTGTTCTATTACATGACGACTTGTTAGCGACTGGAGGGACAATGAAAGCAGCCTGTGATCTGGTGAAGAAGTTCCATCCCAAAAAGATTTATGCGAACTTTATCATTGAACTCAAGAGCGAGTTTCCACATTGTAGAGAACAATTTGACAAAGACATCGAGATTGAATCCCTGTTGCAATTTTAATCAACAGTAACAAATGCAAGCGGTAGTGGAAAGTAAACTCCACTACCCTCTCGCGAAATTTGCAACGGAGCGTATCGTGGTTGGGCAGACACGGATGTTTCACATGAAACAATTAAACTATCATTTCCTGTGATACAGGGACTTATAGCGATGAACAAAGAAGAAAACTTAAAGAGAATTGACCACCTAAAAAGTATAGCGTTGAGCATGCCTGGGAAGCCTGGCAGCTACCAATTCTATGATCAAGACCACCAAATTATCTATGTAGGCAAGGCCAAGAACTTGAAAAATCGTGTCTCTTCGTATTTCCGAAAGGAAGTAGATCGCTACAAAACCAAGGTCCTTGTCAGCAAAGTTTGGGACATCACTTACACCGTAGTCAATACTGAAGAGGACGCACTGCTACTCGAAAACAGTCTTATTAAGAAGTACAATCCACGCTACAACGTACTGCTAAAGGACGGAAAGACCTACCCAAGCATCTGTGTGACGAAAGAATATCTACCCAGAATCTTCAAAACCAGGCGCATTGACAGGCGATTTGGCACCTATTACGGTCCCTATAGCCAAATCACAATCATGTATTCTCTTCTTGAACTCATCAAAAAACTCTACAAACCACGCACCTGCCGCTTCCCTATCACCCCAGAAGGTATCACTCAAGGCAAGTATAAACCTTGTTTGGAGTATCACATTCACAACTGTAAAGCGCCCTGCGTGGGAAAACAGACACATGAAAACTATCAGGAAAACATTGCTCAAGCCTGTGAAATATTAAAGGGGAACACCCGAGAAGTGAGCAAGATTCTCTACCAACAAATGCTAAAAAAGGCAGAAGAACTGAAGTTTGAAGAGGCTGAAGAGCTTAAGCAAAAGTACGAAATGCTCAACAGTTTCGTGGCGAAGAGTGAGGTAGTAAGCAACACCATACAAGACTTAGACGTCTTCACCCTCACGGATGATGACCAGAAAAAGAACGCTTTCATCAACTACATCCACGTCAAAAACGGCACCATCAACCAGAGTTTTACCTTTGAATATAAGCGAAAGCTTGATGAAACCAATGAAGAACTGCTCATTACTGCCATCCAAGAGATCAGAAGCAGGTTTAAAAGCAAGGCCAAAGAGATCATCGTACCCTTTGAAATCAATTGGAGTTTGAACAATGCTACCTTCTTCATTCCCCAACGTGGGGATAAGAAACACCTGCTGGACCTGTCTGAAATGAACGGAAAACAGTATAAATTTGATCGACTCAAACGATCGGAAAAGCTCAATCCAGAACAAAAACAGACCCGTTTGATGAAGGAATTGCAAACCAAGCTCAAGCTCCCCAAGCTGCCCTATCACATCGAATGTTTCGACAACTCCAACATCTCCGGCACCGATGCCGTAGCAGGTTGCATCGTATTCAAGGGTATGAAGCCCTCAAAGAAAGACTATCGCAAATACAACATCAAGACCGTGAGCGGTCCAGACGATTACGCATCTATGAAAGAGGTGGTGCGTCGCCGATATAGCAGGATGATGGAAGAGCAGACACCCCTACCCGACTTGATTGTCACCGATGGCGGAAAAGGGCAGATGGAGGTAGTAAGAGAGGTGTTAGAAGACGAGCTGCACCTGCAAATACCCATCGCAGGACTGGCTAAAAACGACCGCCACAGAACCAACGAGCTGCTATTCGGATTTCCACCACAAGTCGTTGGTTTAAAAGCAGATAGCGAACTTTTCCACCTCCTCACGCACATTCAAGATGAAGTGCATAGGTATGCCATCACCTTCCATCGCGACAAACGAAGCAAAAACGCACTACACAGCGAATTAGACGACATCAAAGGCATCGGTCCCAAAACCAAAGAGCAACTCCTAAAAGCCTTAAAGAGCGTGAAACGAATCAAAGACTCAGACTTGGAAACGCTCACCGAAATCATCAAAGAAGCAAAGGCAAAAATCATTTTCAATCACTTTCACCCCAACAATCCATAAAAAATTGCTTATCTTTGCGGTCAATAGGCTGCGCAACAGCAATTTGAACGCAATCTCATAGCCGCTGACAGTAGTACACACTACCTGCATCCTTTAGAAACAACTTATCAAAAGACGTCAACTGACTGATGAAAACCTGGATACAAACCCTACTGCTTCTTCTGGTCCTATTGCTGGGCAACCAGAACACTTGCACAGCACATGCCAACGTTACGAGACCCGGCATGGCTGAAGATGGCGGCACGTCTGGGTTTTCCGATGATGAAAAGAGCAAAGACCGCATCTACGAAGACACGATAGAACCGGCCCAAAGACAAACCGCCAACATCACAGACACCAGTCAAACCGTACGCCTGAGCAACACCCGTCCACAGCGCATCCTGCCCTCGTTTACAGCGAAGCCAACACATCTACTTAGTCGAAACACGTTTCACAACAGGTTTTATTCGCTTCATTTTCAAGGAATCGACCGCTACCTCACAACGGTCACAACCCCAATTCCATCCTCTGCCGCATGCGATTACTACGTCATCGCATTGAGGCAAATCATTCGTTGACCCATTTTCTTTTTAATCCGTACGCACATCGCAAGCAATCAAAGCATGTGTGCACAGTGAGATTTCACTAATAAATCGTAAAAAGCTGCCTCAAACATGTCGATAGCAAGGTAGCCAACCACTCGCCCACAGAGAGGTCATAAACATGGCTACCTTACCTTCAATCGGTTCAAAACGTCCGAAAAGAAGTGCTAACAACCTGTATATCATGATTATATACATTTTTGAGCGGCTCGGAAACAAATCAACAAGACAATCTATAAAAAGAAGAAAATTATGGCAAGTATAAAAAATTTAGAGATGGCAGAAACCATTTCGAACAATCCAAATATCAAGATTTCAAAGGGATTTTTAGGCATGGGCAGCAAAGCCATCTACACACCAACGAACAGCAAGTTGAATGCAGTTATCAATTACTACAGTGCAGAAGATGCCCAGGCATTCGTGAAACTTATCAATGCAGCGGAAACAGAAGTAGCAAGCCAGGCAAAAAAGATGACATCACCTACGAAGTTGAGCATCAGCAACTATCGCCTTGAGGCATGCGTGACCGACGACAAACAGTTTGTTGCCATCCAAGTGCTGAGTTATGCTGATTTCCGCAACACGCCCATTTGTGATTTAAAATACTTTGAGGGCGAGGCAGCACAAGCCATTGCAGCACTGTTATAAGACCAAAAAGAGCCATTTCATCGGACTTTTTGCAACCCATCTCCCATCTGTCAAGCGATGACAAATGGGAGATTTTTCATGAACAGAACTACCACATACGACGCGATGCACAACATCAGCGAAACAAGGAGAATAACATGCCATTTCAATTGCATGGAGAATGGCCGTCAAAGTCAATGAGTTTAAGCACCAAAGTCATTGAGATTGACCACCAAAGTCAATGCAATTAAAACGCCCCCATAACTACCTATAGATCAAAGGAAAAGCGCGTGAAGATAAAAGATGTGCTCAATTATCGAATGATTATTTGGTTTGCACCATAAAAATAAATATCTTTGTAACATGAGAATTGTCATACAAAGAGTTTCAGAAGCATCGGTAAGCATCAAAGGCACGATGAAATCGGCCATTCAGCAAGGTTTTCTTATCCTTTTAGGGATAGGTGAAGATGATACCGAAGACGATATTGAATGGCTTGTAAAGAAGGTTGTCAACCTTCGTGTGTTCGATGATGAACAGGGGATTATGAATAAATCTATCCTCGACATCAATGGCGAAATATTGGTAGTGAGTCAGTTTACCCTCATGGCATCGTATAAGAAAGGCAACCGTCCCTCGTATATTCGAGCCGCGGGGCACGAGATTTCTATCCCACTCTACCAGTTGTTTTGCGAACGTTTGAGTACCCAATTGGGGAAAGAAGTTGGCACTGGCGAGTTTGGTGCCGATATGCAGGTAAAATTAGTGAACGATGGTCCGGTCACCATCTGTATGGATACCAAAAATAAAGAGTAACGCTAACACCCCCAAGAACAAGGTTCAAAATATGGAAATCAAAGAAGCACAGCAACAAGTAGACCGCTGGATTAAGGAATATGGGGTACGCTATTTCTCCGAACTCACTAACATGGCGTGCCTCACCGAAGAGGTTGGCGAGTTGGCGCGCATCATCTCGCGCACCTATGGCGACCAAAGTTTCAAGCCAGGCGAGAAACCCAATCTTGCCGATGAAATGGCGGATGTGCTGTGGGTGCTCATCTGTTTGGCAAATCAAACAGGGGTTGACCTTACCCAAGCTTTTGAAGAAAACATGAAGAAGAAAACAAACAGAGATAAAACAAGACATATTAATAACCCAAAACTTCAATAAAAAATGGCTATCAAACAAAACATAGAAGCATCGAAAGAGCAATTGAACGCTAAGAATGCGCCCAAACAAACTGCCAACAAGTACGAACAGGCTTTGAAAAAGTACAACACCAATCTCAACGATGATGAGGTACGAGAGGCGGTTAAGAAGATTATCGAAGAGAAAGTGCATACCAATGACACCCTTGAAGTGAAGAAATTCCTGTTTGGAAGCATCGAACTGACTTCCCTGAAATGCACTGATTCGGACGAAAGCATCATGGCATTTACCGAAAAAGTAAACCAGTTTGACACGCAATACGCTGACCTTCCCCACGTTGCTACTATCTGTGTGTATCCTTGTTTTGCTCAAGCGGTACACGATACCTTGGAGGTTGAAGGCGTTGAAATAGCCTGCGTGTCGGGAAGTTTCCCCTCTTCACAAGCCCTCATCGAGGTAAAGGTAGCCGAAACAGCATTGGCAGTGAAAGACGGAGCTACGGAGATTGACATCGTGATGCCCGTAGGTAAGTTCCTAAGCGGCAATTACGAAGAGATGTGCGAGGACATACAAGAGTTGAAAGAAACTTGCGGAGACGCTGCCATGAAGGTGATTTTAGAGACAGGATGCTTGAAAACAGCCTCAAATATCAAGAGAGCCTCTATCCTTTCCATGTATGCCGGAGCCGATTATATCAAGACTTCTACGGGCAAAGAGAAGGTGGCAGCCACACCAGAAGCTGCGTATGTGATGTGCAAAGCCATCAAGGAATACTACGATGAAACGGGCATTCAGATAGGTTTTAAGCCTGCAGGCGGCATCAACTCGGTGATGGACGCCCTTATCTACTACACCATCGTGAAAGAAGTGTTAGGCGAAAAATGGCTTACCAATAAGTGGTTCCGCTTAGGTACCAGTCGCTTGGCGAACATGTTACTCAGCGAAATTGAGGGAAAGGAAGTAAAATTCTTCTAATAATGCAATAGAGGAAACTGTAAAATATGCCTTGCAAAAAAGCGGATATACACCCCAGAAGTGTATATCCGCTTGAGCTTTTTAGCATCATCAAAGCGCCTTGATCCAATCAACGATGTCTTGCATCACCTCTGGCGCAAAGGTTTCTTCTATCAATCTGTACTCCGTTGTCTGCCCCGTCGTACAGTGTTGGAACAGATGGTTCAGTCCTTCGTATTCTTTAATCAGGTTCTTTTTGTTGGGTTTCAAGCCTTTTCTCAAGGCAGAAAGATTGTCATGAGCGTCTACCTGCACATCTTTACTACCATTCACTGCCATGACAGGACACTTGATTGTAGGAAGATAGCAAGCCATGTCAGTAGCGATGAAATCGAGAACCCATGGGGCTTGCATGGTGATAACAGGTAACAAACTTTGCTTACTCAATGCGGGGAGCGACACATTGGTTTGCTTCAGCAAGGAGTCTAACACAGCTTCGGGATGTGAAATATCTTTCTTGGCATTTCTATAAGCATAAATAGCCCCCAATACCTTACAGTAATCGCGGGCGAAAGAAGCACCACCTCTCGCCTCCATCGCTTGATATACTTGCTTCAACATCAAGCTATCACCACGTCCAGCAACCCCTGCAAGACTCACAATGAAATCGGGTAAGCCTTCTGCTGCCAACATCATGGCAATACTACCACCCTCACTATGTCCCATGACACCTATCTTTCCAAACTTTTTCTGGCTTTTCAGGTAGTTGAAACCACAACGAGCATCCTCCGCATTGTCTTTCATCGTCGATTGGGAAGCATCACCTGTAGACTTTGCAAACCCTCTATCATCGTATCGAAGCGAAGCAATGCCATGGCGAGCCAAGTAATCTGCGAAGACTAAGAAAGGCTGATGGTCGAATATCTCCTCGTTTCTATTTTCCTGACCGCTACCTGTTACCATCAGTACCACAGGTACTTTCTGCTTGTTCATCCGCTCATACCCTACTGGATAAGTCAATGTTCCCGAGAAAACGGCATTCGCCTTGGCGTTTTGAAAGCTTACTTCCTCGGTTTGATATGGATAAGGTGCATGCGGAGTTTGCGGTCTTTTCAGTTCCTCGACACCACGATTGAGCATCAAGGGGAAAGACTTACCAAACTGTGTAAACGTCCCTTGAATGTGATCTCCTTGTTGTTTGCCGAGATACCGAGCCCCAATCGACGAGATGGCAATATCCACAGAGTCGGCTGTAAGACTGTTCACTGTGGCAGGAACACCCTTTACACTTTGGTCAGGACTATCCATCGTTACGATGAAACCGCTGTTTTTGTCCTTTTCAATGTGAAAGACAAGCGTTAATTGTACACCTTGAACCGACAGTTTGCCCGTCCAACTACCTTCCAATTTCTGTGCATGCGATGCGCAAACGGAAGCACACAACAGGAGCATAAAAGTGAGAAATCTTGTTATCATGACTAAAAAAATATGATTATTACAGGTAATCTACCACGCTCAAAACAAAAACAAGGCAATAAAAGGTGTGCGTACTCCTTATTTTGTACGCTTCACCACATAGTCGATATAGGCTTGCAAAGCCGTCTTAATATCGGCATCTGTCACATGCTTGTCTATAAAAGCCAATGCTTGTTGATGCAATTCTCCCATGCGTTGTTCGGCATATTCAATGCCACCCTGCTGCTTGGTGAAAGCTACCAATTGTGCGATTTCATCGGGTGTTACCGTGTTTTCCTTCACCTTATGTGCCAATTGGAGCATGGCGGCATTGTGCGTAGAATTCAAGGCATAAATAACAGGGAGGGTAAGTTTCCCCTCTGCCATATCATTGCCAGTGGGCTTACCAATCTCTTTCGATTCAAAATAATCGAAAATATCATCCCTAATCTGGAAAATAATACCTAACGTCTGTCCAAATTTACTAGCAGCTTCTACCTCTTCGGGTGTTGCTTTGCCTGCTTGTGCGCCAATCACGGCACACGATTCGAACAAAGCAGCCGTCTTTTGCTTAATGACTTGGTAATATACATCTTCCGAAATGTCCTGATTTTGGATATTGCTCAGCTGCAAAATCTCACCATTCGACAAGGTTCTGCCAAGGTTAGCAAGGTTTTGTATAATGGCTTCCGAATGAGTAAAAGAAACCTGCAACAAAGCCGTTGACAGGATATAATCGCCCACCAGCACCGCCACTTTGTTGTCGTAGGTAGCATTCACCGATGCCTGCCCACGGCGTTCGCCACTCTCATCCACCACATCATCGTGCACGAGGCTGGCGGTATGCAGCAGTTCCAAGCCCACCGCAGCATGTTGGGCGGTCGAGGTAACGCCATTAAAGTTCTTCGCTATTAACAAAATAAGCATGGGCCGCATGCGCTTTCCCTTTCGTTGACGAATGTGAGAAAGTACTTGCGAGAGCAGTCCATCACCGTGTGACAATGATTCATTATACAGGTAATCAAAGTCATTCAATTCATCGACAATAGGTTGTTGTATCAAGGATAAATAGTCCATGCTTGCTATTTTTGTCACAAAAATACAGAATAAATCCCTATTTGTTCCATTTTTTTCGTAATTTTACAGGAATAATATACTAAAATATGGACAAACTGTTTCTCTTGGACGCCTATGCACTCATTTATAGGTCGTATTACGCATTCATCAACAACCCGCGTATCAACTCCAAAGGCCTCAATACATCGGCCATCATGGGCTTTTGTAACACCCTCAACGAGGTGCTGACAAAAGAGAATCCCACATATATTGGCGTGGCATTCGACCATGGACTGACCTTTAGGAACGAGGCTTTCCCAGCTTACAAGGCGCAACGGGAAGCCACACCCGAAGACATTAAGAAAGCGGTACCTATCATCAAACAAATATTGGAGGCCTATCACATTCCAAGTTTGCAAGTAGACGGCTTCGAAGCCGACGATGTTATCGGCACATTAGCGATGAAATCGGGCAAAAAAGGCATTGATACTTATATGCTTACCCCTGACAAAGACTATGGACAATTGGTGAGAGAGAACGTCTTCATGTACCGTCCACGGCACGGAGGGGGCTACGAAACGCTGGGTGAAAAAGAGATTTGCGACAAATACAACATCACTACCCCACTACAAGTGATTGACCTATTGGCACTGATGGGTGACTCAGCAGATAACTTTCCGGGGTGTCCAGGCGTGGGAGAAAAGACCGCTTCAAAACTTATTAACCAATTTGGATCCATTGAGGAGCTGCTGAAACGAACCTCAGAGATTAAGGGTAAGTTGCGCGAGAAAGTGGAAAATGCCATCGAGGATATTAAGATGTCACAATTCTTGGCAACCATTCGCACTGATGTTCCCATCGAGTTGAATCTGGAAGATTTGAAGTTGAAACAACCAGATGAAAATAAATTGGCCGAAATCTTCACCGAATTAGAATTCAAAACCTTTGCCAACAGAATCCTTAATAAATCACAAAAAAACCCAAAAACAGCAAACAAACAGCTCAATCTCTTTGCAGAATCCTCGGCAATTGGGCAGGCTGAGCCAAAAAACGCGAGTTTTGAGAGCCTTAAAACGGGTCATTACGAATACAAACTCATTGATACTCAAGAAGAAACGCATCGGATTTGTGACTTTTTCTTAACAAATAAAATTCTCAGTCTAGACACTGAGACCACTTCAACCAACCCCATGGAGGCAGAATTGGTTGGTTTGAGCTTTGCTGTTGAGCCGAAAAAGGCATTTTATGTGCCTGTTCCAGCCAACCGTGAAGATGCCGTAAATCTTGTTAAAATATTCAAACCTCTCTATGAAAACGAGGAGATTGTGAAGGTAGGGCAAAATATCAAGTACGACATGGAGGTGCTTCGCAATTACGGTATCGAACTAAAAGGACCGATGTTCGACACCATGATCGCCCATTATGTGCTGCAACCCGAACTTCGTCACAACATGGATTACATGGCAGAGGTGTACCTCAACTATCAAACCATTCATATTGAAGAACTGATTGGCGAGCGAGGAAAGAACCAAAAGAACATGCGTGACCTCTCTCCTACCGACGTTTACTTGTACGCTTGCGAAGATGCAGACATTACATTACAACTTAAAAACGCGCTCGAACCTAAACTCAAGGAAGCAGGAGTCGCTGATCTGTTCTACCAAATGGAAATGCCTTTGGTGAACGTACTGGCCGAAATGGAGATGAACGGCGTGCGCATAGATACCGAAGCGCTGAAGGAAACGTCAGAAAACTTCACCAAACGGATGCTGGATTTGGAGCATCAGATTCACGAACTGGCAGGCGAGTCATTTAATGTGTCATCTCCCAAGCAGGTGGGCGACATTCTTTTCGGCAAATTACAAATAGCCGAAAAGCCTAAAAAGACAAAGACCGGGCAGTTTGTTACCAGTGAAGAAGAACTGCAAAAATATGCGGCTGGCAACGAAATAGTAACCCTCATCCTGGATTACCGTGGGCTCAAAAAGCTGTTGGGGACATACGTTGATGCCCTACCCAAGCTCATCAACCCCCGAACAGGGCACATTCACACCTCGTTCAACCAAACCGTAACGGCTACAGGACGGCTCTCCTCGAGTGATCCCAACCTGCAAAACATCCCCGTACGGGGCGAAGATGGGAAAGAAATACGCAAATGTTTCATCCCTGAAGACGGTTGTTTGTTCTTCTCTGCCGATTATAGTCAGATAGAACTGCGTGTCATGGCGCATCTCAGTGGTGACAAACACATGATCGAGGCTTTTGAACATGGCTATGACATCCATGCTGCTACCGCTGCCAAAATATACGGAAAGGACATGAAAGACGTGACGCGTGATGAACGAACCAAGGCCAAACGTGCCAACTTCGGCATCATCTATGGCATCACGGTGTTTGGCCTGGCAGAGCGATTGGGCATCGATCGGAACGAAGCTAAACAGCTTATCGACGGCTATTTCACCACCTTTCCGCAGGTTTACGACTACATGGAACAGGCCAAAGCAACGGCTCGCGAGCAAGGATATGTGGAAACATTCTTCCATCGCCGCCGCTATCTTCCCGATATCAACAGCCGCAATGCCACCGTTCGTGGCTTTGCGGAGCGCAATGCCATCAACGCACCCATCCAAGGGTCGGCTGCCGACATCATCAAGGTGGCGATGATACGCATTTACGAACGATTCAAACGAGAAAACATCCAATCAAAGATGATTCTACAGGTACACGACGAACTTAATTTCAGCGTGCTGCCCGAGGAGAAAGAGCAGGTTGAACGCATCGTGATGGAAGAGATGCAAAACGCTTATCCGCTGCGGGTTCCACTGATAGCCGATGGCGGTTGGGGTAAAAACTGGCTGGAAGCGCACTAACAACCCATGCCGTCTGCGGGACAAAGCATGGCGAACGTTCAACCCCATACAACTACTTATATGAAAATAATAGATATCATAAGATACGCGACCGACCCCATCAGCTACATGGATGAAGTGGTCAACGGCAACGAAACGCTGTTGGTACAACGCCCTGAAGACAAGAGTGTGGTGATACTTTCCATGGAAGAGTACAACCGTTTGAAAGCCATTGAATGGCGACAGCAATCAAACGATCCCCCTACCCCATGCGATAGCAACAAATAAACGAATGATGCCTTTAAGACGTTGCCCAAGCCTGAGAACCTTACTCGCTGCGACATCACAACCAGCTGAATATTAATTGGTTACAAAACATTTAGAACGTACCTTTCAAAAGCATTGAGTTTGGCCACCAAAAGCATTGAGTTTAGCCTTCAAAAGCATTGAGTTTGGGCACCAAAAGCATAGAGATTGAATGGCAGTAGCATGGAGAAGGAAAAAATATCATCCATACGTTGGGTAACGCATGGATGAGGATAGGAAACAGCTTGGCAGGCTCATCTTGCACCCGAGAGGTTCGTTGTTCGGCAAGGGGCGCAGCAAGGCCTCCCAAGCTGTGTTGTATCAAGCAGTTTGCAGAGCAGTCTTAGAACCAGAAACCCTTACCGTCGTGAGCGGGAGTGTCGTTCATCAGCCAATAAAACTCTGCCAGAGCCACCTTAAAATCTTTCAGGTCGAAGGCTTTCATCATTGTCGTTACGATTCCTTGGTCGCGAGTAGAAAGGTCGCTCAGCTTCATTGTTTCAAAGTGTTGAATGCTGCCATCATCAATCATGTCCAGGCTTTTTTCGTCCACGTCCATATACACTCTCACCGGAATGTCTATGCTTGGCATCCATGTCTCTTCGGCTTGCTGTTGCTTGGTTGGCTGATAAAAGACAGAAGGCTTTCCCCCTACCAACTTTGACTGCCGCGCACGCATCAACCTAACGCTCAACGTAAACTGCTTATGCGCACGCTTAAAGGCAAAATAACCTTTGAGTCCAATGGGATGATTGTCATCATTAAAAACAGCATGGTCATTATGATTGGTCTTATTCCATGGATCAGTGTCGCAATAGGTGTAATTGAAAAAGTCGGAGTTGTTGCCATCCGTCGCTTCCTCTACCCCACCATACGAAGGTTTGATATTGCTTGCGGTAAAGAAATGTTGATGGTGTTGGCCTTCACCCTTGTCCACAATCTGCCCCGTTATATCCTCATGCTTATCGTTGAAATAGCGCAATGCGAAGGCATAGATGGCATATTCTTTGGCACTTCCCAAGACGTTCACCCATGCAGGATTTGATTTATCAGCCACCCACCGATTGTTTTCTAAGGTGTATTTCAACCGATACGACTTCCCCAAATATTCATTATTCTTTGAATATCCGTTTTGATGAAACGCTTTTTTGCCATGCAAATGTCCCTCATACACCTCTATTTCCACCGTTTTGGGTTGAAACAGCGACGCATCAAGAGGTTTCACGTCCCCTTGAGCCACCTGTCCGTCGACGTCAAAGGGTAGCGACACCGTAATGTCCCACTGACCGGTAGAGGTGAGAACCGCTGCAGGAAGATAGAAAGGTGATAACCGATTGTTCTTATCATATTTGCTTTGAGCCGCATGCAGCAAGTCTACTGACAGGTTGAACGCTTCACTCGGATGCACAATCTGCAACAACCCGTCAAAGCCAACGGGGTTGGTAGCCCCCATGTCTACCCCATTGTATTGGTCCACATAGCAATAATCGTAGGGCAATTGACTCTTATCTGTCACGCGAGCCTTGCCTGTTTTACCGAGCACCGTAGTGGTTTTGTACAGCGAAAAGAAGTGCTGATGTATCTTATCTTGTCCCAAATCGAAGAACTGGTGATTGATTTTCTGCCCCTTACTGTTATAATATTCAATGGACAAGTGATACACCACTGCTGGATTTTCCTTGACACTCTTCACTTGAAAGTGTTTGAGCGCACTGCTAACGTGCCACCCCTCTTTGGGTGTTATTTCCCAAACGATTTGCTGCGCCGGCGTTGTCGATGGGGTAAAATCAGCCAACACCAACTGCTGGTTAAACGATTTGTTACCCTTGATGGACCCCTCTTGTAAGGTAAAAACGGCCTTCACCGGGTCTTCGTGCAACTTGTTCTTGAGTTCATCCACTGCCGCTTCGGGTTTACACGATGCTACTACAAATATCAACAACATACAGAGGTATGCGAAAATGGTTGAAAATATGGTCTTTGTTCTCATTGTTTTTTTTATTTTAATCATGTTTGTTTTTTATAAAATGATGAATAAGGTTATCGTTATTGATGAACCCGTAAACTATCAACTTGTCAACTTGTTAACTCGTAAACTCGTCAACTATCTCAATTAAACTTCCAGCGAAGGGTACAACGAATGTCCCTCCCAAGGTCGTGTGCATAATATCTGCTTCGGTTGGTGTACTCCTTATATAATTGATTCAACACATTGGTTCCTTCAAAAGACAAGGATAGTTGTTGGTGATGAGGCATTTTCCAGGTAACTCCACAGTTAAAACCCAACAAGTGATAAGCCGCAGGCGTATCATCCACCAGGTCGGTAGCCGCATTAAACCTGCGTTGCTTAGCCACATAGCGATGTTCAATTCCCACAGAAGGCTGCCAAGCCCCACTGACGGCAGGCTTCCACGACAGCTGTTGCGTGAGCTTAAACGACGGAATGTACGGCAAATACGCCTTGGTTCGTTGCTCGTTCGCCCATATCCATGATGCAAACACGCGGTAATCTATCGTGCGCAAAGGGTAAAAATGCGCATCTACGTCCACTCCGCGAAACAAGGCATTGGTCTGAACGTATTGAAATACGGGGTATGCTCCAGACACCACGACGATGTTCTCGCGCGTAGGATAATCGTAAATGTAATGATTAATCCATTGCACATATCCATCCACCCGAGCTTGCACCCATGTGTTGGCGTAGCTGAGTGATGTAACCCACTTGTAACTCTGCTCTGAACGGAGCGTGGAGTCGCCACGCACAAACATGCCGGAGCTTAGCTCGTTGCCATTACTAAACAGTTCGTAAACGTGTGGTGCGCGCCATGCCATGCCAAAATTGGTAGCCAATGTCAACAGATTTCCTAAATGTTGATGACCTCCTAACGTGAAAGTAACATTTTCAAAGTGCCTGCTTCCCCCATATCGATGCCCGGTCCAATCGTAACCATCGGCACGAGTAAGCTGGTAATCAAACCTTGTTCCGCCCTCTACACCCCATGTATCGCCCAAATATTTGCGCAACGCATAAGCACCAAGGGTTGTTTCTGTATAGTTGGGTATTACGGGTACAACGCCCGTTCCGCGCTCATTACTATTCTTCATGAGCATTCCTTGCGCCCCCCACTCTGTCTTCCAACGGTCAGACAGCTTGCTCCAATGCCATTGTGATTGCAGGGATTGCAAGAAAAGACTAACCGAAGGGATGTCCGAATGGTTCATGCGGCGGATGCGATTTTCACGCCTATCATCAGCTTGATAGGTGGTTTGCCAACTGCATTTCACGCTCCTACTTGGTTGATAATAAACATTGACAAAGGCGGTATGATGCGCCACGCGCTGAAAGGGATAGTCTATTTGATAGGTAAAAGGCGTAAACTCAACCGGTTGCCCTATCCTAATACGCTCTTGCAGCAACTGCTCGTTGCCCATTTGCGCACTACGCATCACTCCCATTTTTTGCCAAAACAAGCTGTACCCCGTTTCTACGCGCCACTGGTTGTGCTGGTATCCCAGCGAAAAAGCGGCGTTGCGTTGCCGCATGCCCGTGTTGTTGAGCAGATAAGCCGCCGTACTTCGGTCGCCCGAGTGTTCAAAAGTGCCTTGCAAACTCCACGCTATTTGGCGATTAAAAGGCATTGTTCCCTGCATGTATCCTACCGTTCCTATCTGCCGTCCGTTGCTTCCATAGTAGCTCATCACGTCGGTTTGCACCTGAGGAGCGCCATACGGCAAGGGTTTGGCATTCATCAAAATGATACCACCCAACGCCTCTGCGCCGTATCTTACCGACTCTGATCCTTTCACTACCACCACATCGTTGTAGGCATTCTTGTCTATTTCTGGCGCATGGTCTATCCCCCACTGCTGTCCGGTAAGCTTAGCTCCTCGGCTCACCACCAAAATACGGTTGCCATACATGCCATGTATCACCGGCTTGGCAACGTTGGAACCCGTCTGAAGCATGCTCACCCCACTGACGTTCTCTAACATCGACGCCAAAGACTTACCCGCGGCACGGGCAATGTCATCGTGGGTGAGTGTGGTACTGATACTATTGGGCGTTACTAATTGTCGTTTACTCTTCACCACTACCTCGCCCAAAGTAATGGTATCTTTTAGATGTTGCCGAGGTATGTGTTCTATATCCTGCGCACTCACCAACGTATTACTGCTCATCAACATACACGACAATAGGATGACAAGCCATAGTTTTTCCTTTTTATTCATTTGTATAATTTCTCCTTTGCATTCAATAGGCTGCGCCTCAGCCATTCAATCATGATTGAATAGCCTTTAGCTCGCGCTATCTTTACATAAAACAGAGGTATGAATATCATCATTCTACAAACAAAAGAATGTTCTTTCATCTGGAGTATGAATGATGAATTATGAATTATGAATTAAAAAAGGTGGCGAATGAGCGTTTACCGCAAGCGGTTCACGATAAACGATTTGTGTTGTAAAAAGCGGTTTAACAATACGTTTTACAAGCAACACAGGCTGCCAAACAAAGAGTTTGGGCATGCTCATCTTGCACAGGTCAAAGTTACAAATGTAACAATACGCCTGTACTGTGGTTTGGTGTTGCTCTGTTTGGTCTAAGTGCTGAACAATTACATTGTGCGCATGAACGTCTTTAACGAGAAGAGCCGAGATGAAGGTAAGCACCATCATCCACGCCATCAATCTGCGTTTCATCCTTCTTGTCATCATTCGCACTAAAATAACCGTACAATCTTTAACTCGCAAAAATAGACAAAATATAGTAATCGCATGGTAAAGAAATCATTTTTGTCGCTATTTTTTCATTTATCTTAACAAAAATATCGTTTCTTTACAATCCTTCGGCAACCATCAAAACGGCTGCCCTCCGGCTACTTCTTGGTTTGAAATTGATCTATCTTGTTTAGATAATAAGTCTTAAAGTCGTTCCAATGGTAATAGGGAGCGATGTCGGTCGGGAGGGGTAGGGTGGTTTCGTCTTCGTTCAGAAGCACCTTCACGAGGATGTCATGCGGATGCGCTTGCGAGCGATAGAACACAAACTGTAAGTTGCAGGCCATGGGGAAGATGCGGTAATCCAGCCAATTCTCGTCATCCAAACGCTCCAAATCCTCAATCTGTTTGCCGTAACCATTGATGTCTAACAGGCACACCAAAGGCATCACCATCGTGTCGTGTCCATAACGAAGCGTTGCGCCGGGGTGGGAGAGAGCCACGCAACTGTCGGCCTCGGTGATGATGCGCCGCAGCAACATGCGTTGCGAATAGGGCTGAACAGCGCCATTCAAGGGCGACGGCCCATAGTTGATGTACCACCACGCATTGGTTTTTAGCCAAGCATCATACAACTCGTCGTGAGTAAAGAGGTCTAAGAGCGACAGCTGATGGCGCAGTTCGGTGCTCTGCACGTTGCTGGCAAGATTATAAAGTTGGGTGTTTAATTGTGTTGCGTCGACGTGTTCGCGCCAATAGCTTTCATCTTTGAAAATTCGGTTCATCACCCCTACATGGTTGTCATGTCGCTTGGCAAAGGCCTCGTAGATGTCTTTTACCTTTCCGGGCATTTTGTTTTTGTATAAAGCCGTGTCGCCATACACCAAATAGGGCATGTCATACGCACTGGCATCGTGCGTGATGTGCAGTTGAGGATTGAGCCTTGCCAGCTGCTGCAACGCATTTTCCATGGACAAGATGCAGCGAATGACGGTGCTGCTCTTGGCATCTACGTTTGTTTTTCCACTCAACACTTCTGGAAAACGCTCGAACATACGGCGCGCAATCTGCTGATGTTGCTCGGCTCCACGTAAGGTTAACTCGCCCAATCTGCCTTTCGACTCGTTGCAAATCAGGGTTACTTTGCGCAACACCTCCTGACCCAAAGGGGTAAGTTTGCCCAGGCTGTCGGCCTTTTGCAGCGTGCGAAGCGGACTGTTGTAATCGTTTGGGTCGATGAGATAGCGCGAACCGTGACGTCCATAATGACTGATGTAAAACGGAACATATCCCTTTGGGGCGGGCGTGAGCTGCGGTTTGAGCGGCCCTGGATAAGCGTAATAGCCGTTGGCAGCCAACAAAGGGTTGTTGCGAATCTCGGTTTTAGAAAGTTGAGCGTTGGAGGTTATCCAACAAAAGCACAAAGACAGGATGATTAAAGTTTTGTTCATCGGAGTAATTATTGATTCATGAATGATGCAAAAGTAATGCTTTTGCAAGAAAAAGCAAAGCGTTTACTTGATGCTTTGCAAAACTTATGCTATCTTTGCCTCAAAGAGTTTTTGCAGCAACGTGCGTAAAACACACGTCCTTGCTATCTGCGCACGCTCTTTTTGTCAAAATAAAGAATGATCATGTCAATACCCAATGAATGGTCGGACGACTATTGGTTGCTGTTGATGCAACTGTACCTGAAGAAGCCTATTGGCGTGAAATCCTTGTATTCGCGCGCCATGGTTGACCTTAGCTTGGAACTGCACATACCGCCACAGACCTTATACGAGCAGATGTTTCGGCTGAGACGACTGGACACACCACGCTTGGAAAAGCTGTGGAACGAGTATGTCGAGCACCCTAGCAAATTGGCTCGTGGGGTTAAGTTGCTGAGAAAGATGCGGGGATTTGGACAAGCTGCGTCGTTTTACGATGGGGTAGAGGTGAACGAATCTTTTGAACACGACTTCAAACCGCTTGCGGTTGACGCGGAACTCACACCGATGATGCTCATCATCATCTTGGATTTGTATTTCAGGCTCGTACCCATTACCATGGTAGCGGAAACACCCGAGATTGTCAGTCTGGCCAAATTGATGCGCCTGAAACCAGGAAAAATCGTGGAAGTGATGACGGTTTTCAAGTTCTGTGACCCATATCTGAATCGTGACGACATGATGATTCACCCACTGCTTGTACCCTGTCAGGACATTTGGCAACGTTATGGCAATGCCAATCCGGAACACTTGGCCGCACTGGCCGCACAGCTCAAGGATTATTTTAAGGATTGATGGTAGGGGCTATCTCTGCGTGTGCCAACCGAAAGCGAACCTGCCGGCTGGGCAATCTTGGAAAATTACCCCCAAAAGAAGCGGATTATAAGAATATCTTTTGTATTTTTGCATGTGCGTCAACAGTACATGAAGAACGCACGCGAACATCATCAGAAGGGACTGGATATACAGCAATGGCCAACAAACTCATACAAACTCAAGAACAAAGACAACAGCAGGTACAGCGACTCTCGCAACAACAAATGTTGCAAGTGAAGCTGTTGGAGATGCCGTTGACCGAACTGGAGGAGAGTGTCAACGCCGAATTGGATGACAATCCGGCGTTGGAGAAAGCCGAAGGTGAGGAACGCCATGAGGATGAAATAGGTGGCCAGGACGAACGCGAGGAAGACTTTGCCGAGCGAACTGAACGAGAAGAGCGCGAAGAGGCATTGGACAAAGCCCTGGAAAACATAGGCAGGGACGACGAGATGCCTGACGCATACGGGGCCTATCATCCGCAAGACAACGCCGACTATGAGGAGATTGTCTACGGAGACACCAAATCTTTCTACGACAAACTGAAAGAGCAGATGATGATGGAGAACCTCACGGACACGCAAAAAGACGTGATGGAATATCTCATCGGTTCGCTCGACGATGACGGTTACCTGCGAAAGGATGTAGAATCGATTAGTGACGAACTGGCCATCTACCACAACATCGACGTAACACCCACGCAAATAGAGGAGGTATTATATATCCTGCAAGGGTTCGACCCTGCGGGCATCGGCGCCAGATCGCTGCAAGAGTGTCTGCTGTTGCAGGTGGAAAGGCGTCCGGAGAGCAAACTCAAAGACATCTTGCAGCAAGTGGTGACCCGCCAGTTTGATGCGTTCACCAAGAAACATTGGGACAAGATACAGACCAACCTCAAACTATCCGACTTGCAACTGCGGGCGGTTCAAGAAGAGATACGCAAGCTCAATCCCAAACCCGGCGCATCAATGGGCGAGACCATGGGCAGGAACGTTCAGCAAATCACGCCCGACTTTATCATCGACGTGGATGACAACAACAACATATCGTTCACACTGAACCAGGGAAAAATTCCACAACTGACCATCTCTCCGGCGTTTTCCGACATAGTAGACACCTACAAAAACAACAAGGAGAACATGAACCGGCAGGAAAAGGAAGCGCTGTTGTACGCCAAACAGAAAGTAGACAAGGCGCAAGGGTTCATCGATGCCATCAAACAACGCCGACACACGCTGTACATAACGATGAAAGCGATTATAGACTGGCAGCGTAAGTTCTTCCTCGACGGTGACGAGTCAGACCTCAAACCCATGATTCTGAAAGACATTGCCGACAAAACCGAACTGGATATCTCTACCATCTCGCGCGTAAGCAACATCAAGTATGCACAAACGAAATGGGGCACTTTCTCGCTCAGGTTCTTCTTCACCGACAGCTATACCACCGAAGATGGGGAAGAACTCTCTACCCGGAAAATCAAACTGGCACTGAAAGACGTAATCGACCACGAGGACAAACGCAAGCCGTTCAGTGATGAGGCGCTGGCCAAGGAACTGAAAAAGATGGGATTCCCCGTGGCTCGACGCACCGTAGCCAAGTACAGAGAACAATTAGGACTATCGGTTGCACGGCTAAGGAAAGAATGATTGGCGCATCGTTTGACATGAATGACGCTAAAACATGAAGAAGAATCCATCCGCAATGATAGTACCTGCGGATGACACAATATGAAAGAAAAGAACATTATTTTGGCCGCTCGGACGATAAGCATCGTCTTCACACCTTTCTATCTGCCCGTGCTTGGGTTGGTAGCGCTATTCATGTTGAGTTATCTCAACAGGCTGGTTCCTTGGTATTACAAGCTGACCGTCATCATGATGGTGTATCTTTTCACCGTGTTGTTGCCAACCTTGTTGATACACCTATATCGAAAATACCAGGGATGGACACTGCACGAGCTGGGAATGAAGGAGCGACGAATGGTGCCTTACATTATCTCGATAGTGTGTTACTTCGCATGTTACTACATCATGAACCTGTATCACATCCCACATTTCATCAGCAGTATCCTCATCACGGCACTCGCCATCCAGATTATCTGTGCGCTCATCAACGTCTGGTGGAAGATATCTACCCACTCGGCAGCCATCGGTGGCGTGACAGGCGCATTGATGTCGTTTGCCTTGTTGTTTCACTTCAATCCTACTTGGTGGCTCTGTTTGGCCATCTTGTTCGCGGGATTGGTGGGATCGAGCCGCATTATTCTCAAGCAACACACACTGTCACAGGTGAACGTTGGATTCATTGTGGGTCTGATATCCGCCTTCTATATTATCTCAATGATTTGAAATCAAACTCTTAAAACAATATGAATATGAAACCATTAGTAAGCATCATCATGGGTAGCACAAGCGATCTCCCAGTCATGGAGAAAGCATGTAAGTTTCTGAACGACCTGAAAATACCCTTTGAAGTAAACGCTTTGTCGGCTCACCGCACGCCCGCTGCCGTTGAAGAGTTTGCCAAAGAGGCCGCAAACAGAGGTATCAAAGTAATTATAGCCGCTGCCGGAATGGCTGCTGCGCTGCCTGGTGTGATTGCCGCCAACACCACATTGCCCGTCATCGGTGTTCCTATTAAAGGGATGTTGGATGGCTTAGACGCTATGCTCAGCATCATACAGATGCCACCGGGCATTCCTGTTGCCACGGTAGGAGTTAACGCTTCCATGAACGCTGCTATCCTCGCGGTGGAGATGTTGGCGCTGACAGACGAATCAATCGCACAAAAAATCAAAGAGCATAAAGCAGGATTGGGCGCCAAAATCACGAAAGCAAATGCTGATTTGGCACAAATAAAAGATTACGAATACAAGACTAACTAAGAGAAGCGTGTACACATGACAGATCTTTTTAATTATCAACGCCGTAAATCGAACGTAGTACATGTAGGTAATATCGATATGGGTGGCGATAATCCGGTACGCATTCAGTCGATGACCACAACCGACACGAATGACACACAGGCGTGCATTGAGCAGGCAGAACGCATCATTCAAGCTGGTGGAGAGTTGGTACGACTCACCACACAGGGTAGGAGAGAGGCTGAAAACCTGAAGAACATCCATGCCGGATTGCATGCCAAAGGATATGAAACACCATTGGTAGCCGACGTACACTTTAATGCTAACGTGGCTGACGTGGCTGCACAGTATACCGAGAAGGTTCGTATTAACCCAGGAAATTATGTAGATCCCGCCCGAAAGTTCATCCAATTAGAGTACACGGACGAAGAGTATGCGCGCGAACTCAAAAAGATTGAAGACCGGTTTGTACCTTTTCTCAACATTTGTAAAGCCAACCACACGGCCATTCGCATAGGGGTAAACCACGGATCGCTATCGGATAGAATACGAAACCGATACGGTGACACGCCCGAAGGCATTGTAGAAAGTTGCATGGAGTTTCTTCGTATCTGCAAAAAACAGCAATTTGATAATGTTGTTATCTCCATCAAGGCAAGCAATACGGTAGTGATGGTGCAGTCAGTGCGCTTGCTTGTCGACACAATGGACAAGGAAGACATGCACTATCCCTTACACCTTGGCGTGACAGAAGCTGGAGAAGGCGAGGACGGGCGCATCAAGAGCGCGGTGGGAATCGGTGCTTTATTGGCAGATGGCATCGGAGACACCATCCGTGTATCGCTTTCTGAAGAACCCGAATGTGAGATACCTGTGGCCAAACACTTGGTAGATTACGTCGCAAAGCGTGCCGGACACCTGATGATTCCAGCAGAACCCAACAAACACTTCAACTATCTTCGACCTGAAAGGCGTAAAACACGTGCAATTGGCAACATCGGTGGAAGCAACGTACCCATTGTCATTACTTCGAATGAAGGCTGCAAGGCCGACTACATTTACGTGGGAAACCAAGTTCCTAAATATGCGGAAGACCGGAAATATATCGTTGATTACAGCGAATATCATGGCGAAAAACATACCTATCCCATCTTTCCAGCCATGGCTATGCCATTCATTGGCAGCATGAAATCGGACATCAAGTTTCTTGTATTGCAGTTCGGAACGCCTACAGAGGAATATGTTGCGTGCCTAAAAGCCCATCCCGAGATTGTTGTAGTGTGCATGAGCAACCACCAAAACAGGGTAGGAGACCAACGAGCACTGGTTCATGAGATGATGAACAACGGTGTGTACAATCCCGTAGTCTTTGCTCAAATGTACCGTCATGATGAGAAAAGCGACTTCCAACTGGACGCATCGGCCGACATGGGAGCATTGATGATCGACGGATTGACAGATGGTATCTGGCTCATGAACGACGGAAAACTGTCCGACAGCGTATTGGAAGACACGGCATTCAATATCTTACAGGCAGGAAGACTGCGCATGAGCAAAACCGAATACATCAGTTGTCCGGGCTGTGGACGCACCTTATACGACCTACAACAAACCATTGCGCACATTAAAGACGCCACAAAAGAGATGAAAGGCCTCAAGATTGGTATCATGGGATGCATTGTCAATGGTCCTGGAGAGATGGCTGATGCCGATTATGGCTATGTAGGTGCCGGCCCAGGAAAGGTTTCTCTGTACAGAAAACAAACCTGTGTGGAGAAAAACATCCCTACAGAAGAGGCGGTAGAACACCTGCTCAAACTCATCCATGAGGACCAGAAAACGACCAATTCACCAGCTGAACCAACCGCATCACTACTGACTTAAATACCTATCTACATGAATTAAAAAGAACGATACATGCTCGCTGCCGACAGATACGCCGACAGCGAGCATCTGTATGCACGCTGCTGACGTAGCTATTCATTCGAGAAGGCTTCTTCTTCGGCCTTGGCGATGATTTCCTCATCGCTCATTCTTTGAGCGCTTATATCGTCTAAATGTAGCTCATCAATCTCATCTACCAAGTTGGAGATGACAGGCGACTCTTCAAGAACCTCTTCTTGAGAATCGGTAAAGACCTCTTCCTGGAAGGGTGATTCGTGCTTTTGTACCGGTAGGTCTTCACTCTTCACCACGATGAAATCATCCTGTGGATGCGTATCCGGCACGATAACAACCGGCTCTTCTTCCATCTTGGTGCGGTTGGTCTTGGCGGCAAACACCTCATCGATGAACTGCGGCTTTCGTTTCAGTTGTTCCAACGTAAGCTTACTGGCCAGCTGTTGACTCTCTTTTTTGCTGAATCCCTCACCAGAACACCCCTCAATTCCTTCCAATTCGGCTGCATACTTAAAGACCGGGTTACCGTTTTTATCCTGCCCTTGATTCAACAGCTTAAAGTTAATCTTCACTTTGTTTTTCTGGCTCCATTCAATCAGCTTACTCTTGAAATTCACTTCCTTGTAAGCCACCTTATCGATGTTGAGCATTTCCTTCAAGATACGGTCTTTCATGAAGCGCATACAAGCATCGTAACCACGATCCAGATAGATGGCACCTACAAGCGCCTCGAACGCATTTCCGCCCATATAACTGTTATGCGAGGCGTTACGTCCGCTACTAAGGATGAGCTTGCAAATACCCATCTCATTGGCCAACTTGTTCAATGTGCTGCGTTGAACCAGCTTACTGCGTGTGTTGGTGAGAAATCCCTCACGCTTACCGGGAAAATGCTCGTACACGATATGCCCTACGGTTGCATCGAGAATGGCATCGCCAAGAAACTCCAAACGCTCGTTATTCACGGGTTTGCCCTTGGAATTGCGACGCATGACGCTCTTATGCATCAAGGCCAATTTGTAATAACTGATATCGTGTGGATAGAAACCGATGATACGGTATAAAGACGAATAAAGCTCCCTTTCACGACGGAAGGGGAGCTTTATCCGATCGAGAATATTACTCAGCATATTTCTTGAATACTACACAAGCGTTATGTCCACCAAACCCGAACGTATTACTCAATGCTACACGCACCTCACGCTTCTGAGCTTGGTTGAACGTATAGTTCAGTTCGTAATCAATTTCAGGGTCTTTGTCATCCTCCTCATGATTGATAGTGGGAGGAATGATGCCGTCCCGAACGGCCAACACACATGCCATAGCCTCTACAGTACCTGCTGCGCCCAGCAAGTGGCCGGTCATACTCTTGGTAGAACTGATATTCAATTTGTACGCATGGTCACCAAACACATCCTTGATGGCTTTAACCTCAGAGATATCTCCAACAGGTGTAGAAGTACCATGCACATTGATGTAATCAACATCTTCAGGCTTCAGACCGGCATCATCGAGTGCTGCGGTCATCACCAGCTTAGCACCAAGACCTTCCGGATGGCTGGCCGTGATGTGATAAGCGTCGCCACTGGCACCCTCACCAATCATTTCGGCATAGATTTTGGCACCGCGCGCCTTGGCATGTTCCAACTCTTCAAGAATCAAACAGCCTGCTCCCTCGCCCATGACGAAACCGTCACGACTGGCGCTGAACGGCCGTGAAGCATGTTCAGGGTCGTCATTACGGGTTGACAACGCATGCATGGCGTTGAATCCACCCACACCACTGGCCGTAATGGCTGCCTCGGCACCACCAGAAACAATGATGTTCGCCTTGCCCAAACGAATGAGATTGAATGCATCTGACAAGGCTGTGCTCGAAGAAGCACACGCACTGGTTGTGGTATAGTTGGGACCATGAAATCCAAAGTGAATGGAAATCTGTCCGGAAGCGATGTCGGCAATCATCTTAGGAATGAAGAATGGGCTGAATTTAGGTCCGTTTTCCTTATTCAAGGCATAATACGAAACCTCTTCTTCGAAGGTTTTAATACCCCCGATACCCACACCATAGATAACACCGATACGGTTTTTGTCTTCTTTTTCCAAGTCAAGTCCAGCATCTTTTACACCCTGCATGGCCGAAATCATGGCCAACTGGGTGTAGCGATCCAGCTTGCGTACGGCCTTTCTATCAATATAATCGTTGATATTCAGGTCTTTTACCTCACAAGCAAACTGTGTCTTGAAGTTGGAAGTATCAAATAATGTAATAGGAGCAGCACCACTCTTACCTGCCAACATGTTTTTCCATGTTTCTTCAGGCGTATTGCCAATAGGTGTTACGGCACCAAGTCCTGTTACTACTACTCTTTTTAATTCCATTGATTGAATAAAAAAATTGATTAAAAGCAAATTGAAATTGAGCTGAAAGAAATCTCCCAGCTCAACCCAAATCGTTTGCTTTTAATTATTTTGCATTTTCTTCTATATAAGAAATGGCATCACCTACCGTTGCAATTTTCTCAGCTTTATCGTCTGGAATAGAGATGCCGAATTCTTTCTCGAATTCCATAATCAGCTCTACAGTGTCCAATGAATCGGCACCCAGATCATTGGTGAAACTTGCTTCTGGCTTTACTTCTGCCTCATCAACACCCAACTTATCTACGATAATAGCCTTTACTTTGCTTTCAATTTCTGACATAATTGTAACTTTTTTAAAATGTTTATAAGTGATTCATTATCAAAAATACGGATGCAAAGGAACAAATTTTTATTCACATCTACAAATGTTTTATCGAAAAAAGTACCTCATATTGCACATTATACCATATATTGTGCAATTTTAATGCTTGTTTTTTTGAAAATGGCTGTAATTTATAGAGTTATAATAGGTGGTATCTTCAAAAAATAAAAAACAGACATTCATAAATAGGTAGGCGCGTAATAATTTGCAATACTACGGCACTTTTGAACGTGATAAATCACACCACTACCTGAAAAAATGTAGAAATTTTTAACCAAATAATGCCCCTGAAACGGCACTTCAAAACTTTCATTCTGGAAAAATTAACTATGCATAGAGGGAGCAAACAAGCTATCGTGAAGCAAGAAAAATTAAATTTTAAGGCAATAACAAGGCGTTTAAGGTGCAATATATAAGACTTTGGTGGCCAATTTACATGACATAACGCACCAAAAGCATACATATTGAAGCCTAAAAGCAATGCATTTAGCCTGAAAAAAGAAAAAATGAGGTGGTCTAAACATGGCTGAAAGCTGTATTTTATTATGTATCAATAATATACAAAATCAACGTATATTTGGCGTATTTGCAAACAGATGAAGAGTTGCTTGCAAATACGCTCAAAATAAAAGGGTTGCTTGTCAAAAAAATTCACACTGCTTTCAATATTTATTTTGATTTGTCAAAACAGCAGAAAGATAAGAACGTCTAAAACGATAAGAATCAAATTAAACAACGCATAGTTTGTTACAATGTACTAAAAAACCTTGATTTTGTTTTGAACATTACCTTTTATTATTTATATTTGCATAAGTAACCAAAAGAAAACGCAACATGTCATTTAGTGAACAATGTAATAAAATCTTTCAACGAGCTATTGATGATTATCACGTCCATGATGATATTGACACACCAATCAATAATCCCTACGACGATGGAACCATCGAAAACCGGTTGTATCTGAAGTGCTGGATTGACACTGTTCAATGGCATTTCGAAGATATCATCAGAGACCCAAATATTGATCCCATAGAAGCGTTGGCCTTGAAGCGCCGCATTGACCGCTCGAATCAAGACCGTACGGATCTTGTGGAACAGATAGATAGTTATTTCAGACAGAAATACAGTGAAGTGAAGGTGCTACCCGACGCACGCATCAACACCGAAAGTCCGGCATGGGCCATTGACAGACTGTCTATATTGGCACTGAAGATTTATCACATGCGCGAGCAAGCCGAACGACAAGACGCTTCAAAAGAGCATAAAGATACATGTACGGCCAAGCTGAACGTGCTGCTGGAACAACAAAAAGACTTGGGAACAGCCATTGATCAGCTGCTGGAAGACATCCAAGAGGGACGAAAATACATGAAGGTGTACCGACAGATGAAGATGTACAACGATCCTTCCACCAACCCGGTTCTCTACAAAAAATAAATGAAGACCGAACATCTGCTCATCATACGGTTCTCGGCTATGGGTGACGTAGCCATGACGGTTCCGGTAGTGTACTCGTTGGCAAAACAATATCCCAATATCCGCATCAGCGTGTTGAGTCGTCCTTTCGCAGCGAATTTCTTTGACAAATTGGCACCAAACGTGGATTTTATGTCTGCCGACCTGAACAACGAATATAAGAATCTGCGCGGATTGAATAAACTTTATCGCAGATTGACAGCCAAAAGATTCACTGCCATAGCCGATTTTCATGACAACCTGCGCTCGAAATATCTACGCAGTAGATTTTCGTTAGACAGGTTCAAAGTCGCTCACATCGACAAACATCGAGCTGACAGACGTAGGCTAACCGCAAAAGGAAATAAGGTATTGACGCCGCTACAAACGTCGTTTCAAAACTATGCGGATGTATTAGCAAAATTAGGTTACCCTATTGAGATAGATTTTACATCCATCTTTCCATGTCAAGACGGTACCATGCCTGATTTACCAGATGGCATCGAAGCGAAAAACAAGAACGAACGGTGGATTGGCATAGCGCCTTTTGCGGCACACAAGGGCAAAGTTTATCCATTGGAAAAGATGGAAAAAACAATTGAAAGGATACAAACCAAGTACGAAAATACACGTATTTTCCTATTTGGGGGCAGAAAAGAAGAAAAAGAGCAGCTCTCTTTGTGGGCAAAAAAATATGACAGATGTGTCAGCGTACCAACGCTATTAAACACGTTACAGGAAGAACTGCTTTTGATGTACCACTTAGATGTGATGATCAGCATGGACAGTGCCAACATGCATTTGGCATCATTGGTCAACACACCCGTCATCAGCGTTTGGGGTTCCACACATCCCTTTGCGGGATTCATGGGATGGAATCAAAGTGCTGACCTCGCAGTTCAGACAGACTTAGCGTGTCGCCCGTGTTCCATTTATGGCAACAAACCGTGTTGGAGAAATGACTATGCCTGCTTAAACGAAATAAAACCAGAACAAATCATCAATAAACTTGATGAAGTTATCAATAAAAACAGCAAACAAAATTAATTTATTCACTTATTAAAAAACAAGATTATGAAAAAGTATGTATGCGAAACTTGCGGTTATGTTTATGACCCTGCAGAAGGCGATCCTGATGGAGGCATCGCTCCCGGAACAGCATTTGAAGATCTCCCAGATGATTGGGTATGCCCATTATGCGGTGTAGGAAAAGAAGATTTCACTCCTCAAGCTGAATAAAACAGCATTTGATGAACTTAAATAAGGCAACGACACAAATCGTTGCCTTATTTATTTGCTTCAAACGAAACATACAAACACTTATACACAATCATTGTGCATAACTCTGTTTATAAATGTTGAATAACTGCCTGTTTATCCACTTAGTAAGTAAACAACATAAAAGTTGGTGCATATCCACACACTTATGACGAAGTTATACATCAATTTCCACAATTATTCGGCCAAGAAATTTATCAACTTATTCATATCATTCGATACTTCACTATATTGTGGAAAAGATAGCTAACAAATTGATTAAGAATAGAAAGATATGCCGTTGAAGTGTGTAAAAACCAACATAAGAGCGTAATAACGAAAAAAGCAAATAAATCGATGTATAGTTATCAACATATCCACCGTACATCATCTCTCTTCATATTTCTTTCTTTTAAAAAATAAATAAAAAGAATATATAAATAGGATGTGGACAACTAAGTCGTAAAAGAGAAACGGTATGTATTAGAAAGCTCGTCGCTTGTGAATGAATTCATAGATGCTAACCGCCGCACCCATGAAGATAAAAGGCATGAAAGGAGCCTTGAATCGGGTTTCTCCGTGTACTGCCAAGACCAAAGCTAATGAACCTCCTATGACGATACAACATAAAAGAAACAAGGTGTCGTACTTTTTTTCTGATTGTAAAACGTGGAGGGAAAAGGCAAAGGCCATCAGGAGGAATGCGTAATAAATCATGTTGAACAGTCCAAGCCACTGTATGTAGGATAGATTTTGAAGGTTGTACAATAGCGTTCGATAGGGTAGTGTGACGTAATTGTTTTGGGCTTTCGATTTATCATGCATAAAAGCAGGAATGTTGTCCATGTCGTTCATGTACATATAAACCAATCTGCCGGGTATTTTACTCAAATAGTTTGCTTTGTTATCCTTGAGCCATTCCAAGCATCTTTGTTTCCATATTTGGTTGCATTCTATGGCCGTTTTATCCTTCATGTGGTCAATATACCTGATGGTTCCTTTGGGATAAGCCTCGGCATTGTAATGAGGTTCTACGCTGGTTTCGTATGTTGCCGCGGCCATGTTGAACCACAAGGTTTCACTTTGGTACAAAAAATAGCCTGTACGCAGCCAGCAAGTGGTGCCAACTACGAGGATGAACAAGGCATATCCAGCCAGCAGGGAACTGAAAGAACGTAACCATTGTTTGTTTTTAAAGAATAGAAAATAGAGAAGAAACGTACCCATAAATACCAAACTGATGGGACGAAACCAATTGGCTACAGCCATTAACATGCCTGCTATGAAGAGATTTCGCACACGGGAGGTGTGTAGAATGATGAAAACCGCCCCTAATAAGAGTGTGATGGATGGTATTTCGGAGAGTATTGTCGTGCTTTGTCCCCAATTATTGGGATAGCACACATATAATAATAGGGCAATGAGTCCTATCTGGTCGTTGCATGTTTTTTGTGCTATGTGCGCTATTAAGTAGGCTGAAGCGGCTTTGAGGAAGCACATCAACACTAAGATGGGATAGACAGAATGAAATAGATACAGCGAGAGAGCCACCAAATTGATTTGTCCAATGTTCCAAATAAAGGGTTGTCCATTGATGGTCGGAGCACAAGGATAGGGTTCTCCGTAGTCGATGCACATCCTGGCATATTCAATATAGCCATCTCCATCGTTTGTGGGTGTATAGCCAAATAGGAAGAGCACCAACAATAGGAAAGCCAGAAAGAGCAGACTTATCTGACGATAGCGATTTTGCATACAGTTCCTTTGTTGCCTGTTTGGTCGGCAGTTTGTACCATATAGATGCCCGATGCCACCGGGTTTCCGTTCATATCATTGCCATCCCACACGAAAGTTCCGCCATTACTTTTGCCTTTAGTCACCAAGGTGCCATTGACAGTTACTATTTTGATGTCGGCTTGATAACTGAGTCCGACAACCGTTATGGGACCATTGTAAGAAGGTTCTACTGGATTTGGGTATGCGTAGGTAACATCTTTGTTCATCGATTCCACAGCCTCGGTAGCATCACTTCGAAAAGAACAAAGTCCTTTGTCTGTCCCAAAAAACACTTCTCCTGTTTGGTTATTGATGGCAATGCTTTCTACATGGTTAGAAGGTAATACGCTGTTTGCTATGGTAAAATGATGAATTTGCTGGCTGTTATCAGCACTGATGAGATATACGCCATTGCTTCCTGTGCCAAACCATTTGCGGTTACTCTTATCAACAGCAATGCAGGTGATGTCTACTCCTGACAATAAATAGTCGGCTAAGTTAGTTCCGTCATTGCGAGGAATCTTTTTTTGTGTGAAAGTAACATCGGGTAGTTGATTAATTTTTGAGGCTTCAAGCAGCAGTACTCCTGTATTTGTACCAATCCAAAGATTGTTCTCCATATCTTCAGCGATGTATTTAACTGCTGTTGTTTTTAGACTGTTTCCATCTTGGTTGATGAAATTGGTTATCGTGTGCAGTGTTTCAGTCTTCCTATCATAACAAAACAGTGCCGGAAACTTGTAGTTACCGTTGCCGAACCACAATAAGCCTCGACTGTCAAATACGGGATGATAGAGCAAACTGGGGCTCACTCCATTTCTCATCAGCGATGGTTGATGGTGTGATTTCATGGTTCCATCTGGCAGTAATTCGATGATACTTTGTCCTTTGGTTTGGTTATTTAATATCCAAAGATGACGCTCTTCACCGAACAGCAGACCGTTTATGGGTACATATTCATTATCCAGTTCTTTTCCTTTATCTACTGCTGGCATCAGAATACTGTTGTCTTTATTGTAGTATTTGGTGAGTTTACCGTTTTGAAATTCGTAAAGTCCGGTTCTTCCTCCTGCAAATACGTGGTTTTCATCTTTAGGATCGATGGCCAAACAGTTGATATCTGCATACGAATAGCCTGTTGTTTTCTGGATATCATCTTGATAGATGTGCCATTGACCATCGTCAAGAACCTGGATAATGCCTGGATGTGAGAGGCTAACACCTTCTGCTTCAAAGCCTCCTCCCGAAGTGTAAAGGCGGTTATTGATAAACTTTAGAAAATAAAAATGGTTGTATTGCGGACCTTCCGGACGCATGCTTTCCATTTTATTCCATAATTCTTTGTCTACTTCTTTATTGTTTTTAGTATAGTTTCCTATTCTTTTCCAATTCTTCTTGTCAAGTAAATTAGAAGATAAATCAGCAGCATATTTTCCATGGGTCATTGATGCTGCAATGATTTTGTTTTGCTGTATAAGTGTCCAATCAACGCGAAAACCCAGAAAATAAGTATTACTAATCTCGGCATCACTCACATTGAGCTTAACAATACCAAATCCTGTGGACAAATAAGCATAGCTTCCATTCACATAAATGCTGTGAATGGTTTTGTCTTCTGTCAGCGATTTTTTATAATAGTCAGCGATATTGGTAACGTTTCCTTTACCATCCAGTAAGTCAATGTTGTTGTTTTTGTAGACAATAATCAATCTTTTTGCCGCAGAACTATAAGCAATGTGGCTGATTTCAACATCATTCAAGCCTGTTTTCTTATCAAAAGTCCGTATGCTGTTGTCATCCTTATCATAGCAAAACAATCCACCCGATGCCAACACATATACGATGTTACCTGCCGGTTGCACGTCCGTTATGTCGTGATAGGAAGGATATACTTTCCAAGAACCAATTTGGGATAGCCCTTGCAAGCAACCCATGATGAGAAAAAGGACAGATACTATCGTTGTTTTCATTGCGTTATTCAGTTAGACAGATTGTGCTATAGCTTCGTTAAGATAGGCTGCTAATTTTTCAACAGCCAATGCACGATGCGAAATATGGTTCTTTATATCCTCGCCAAGTTCGGCAAAACTCTGGTTATATCCGTTGGGAATGAACAGCGGATCGTAACCAAAACCAGCATCACCACGTTTCTCTTCTGCGATTAAGCCATCCACACGTCCTTCAAAATAATGGATTTCAGGTGCTGCACAAGCATTATCTATATTTTTTTCTTGTTGATTTTTGGGATGTTGCAGCAAGGCAATGACAGTGCGAAAATGAGCCTTTCTGTTGTCTTTATCCTGTAATTCACGCAACAATTTCTGTATGTTTGCCTCGCTATCATGGTCGGTTCCTTCGGCATAGCGTGCGCTGTGAACGCCTGGTTTACCATCCAATGCATCCACTTCAAGGCCCGTATCATCGGCAAAACAGTCCAATCCATAATGTTCTGCCACATACATGGCCTTTTGTAAGGCATTCTCTTGCAAGGTATCTCCTGTCTCTGGAATATCCTCATGACAACCAATATCTTGCAAAGACACTATTTCAAACCGTTCTCCCAGTATGTCACGAATTTCCTGAAGTTTGTTCTTGTTGTTTGTTGCGAATACGATCTTCATGCTTTTTCTTAACTTTTACCTTGATTTGATCAAATCCTTCTCCGTACACACCGATGACCGAACTCTGACTAACAAAGGCATTTGGGTCGGTCATCTTGATGAGTCGGAAGATTAATTGACTTTCACTTTTGCGGGCTAACAAACAAATTACCTTGATTTCTTGTCCGGTATACCAGCCGTGCCCATCAAGAATGGTAAGTCCATGATCCGTTTCTTTAGACAGAATTTCGGCGATTTCTTCATGTTTTCTCGAATAAATCATGAACTGAACCGATTGCCGTTGACGGGCAAACACAAAGTCGAGCATGAAACATTCGATGATGATGGTACAGTAACCAAACACTACTTTGTGAGCGCGTTCAGCCATTTCACCAAACTGCGGGAAGAAGAAACAACTGCTGACTATAAAGATATCTACCAATATTAGTACCTGTCCTAAGGACATATCCTTGTATTTGTTGACACAAGCAGCAATTATATCCGAGCCTCCTGTACTGCCGTTGTTGAGAAACACCACGGCCAATGATGAACCAGTGATACAGCATCCAATAACCATTGACATGAAGTCTTGTCCTTCGCCCAATACCTTGATAAAGTTTCCGTTAGCATCCACAGGCATTAAACTTTGTGCAAACATTAACATGAAATAAAGAGCAATGATGGCATAGATGGTTTTCATCATGAATCGGAAACCCAAAATCTTGAGCGCAACGATTAACAATGAAATGTTGATAATCATGTATGTGTTCTCCAGCTTAAAGCCAGTGGCGTAATATATGATGGCCGACATACCGGTAACACCACCCGTGACGATTTCGTAAGGCATCAGGAAGATGGTGAAGGCGGTGCTATAAAGCAAAAGACCTAATGTAATAAAGACATAGTCTTTCACTTCATTCATGACATATTCTTTATTCTTAATCATTTTAGTACGATATTAATGATTTTTTTTGGAACGATAATCGTCTTGATAATTGTTTTGTCTGCGATGTATTTTTGGGTACGCTCGTCGGCAAGCACCTTTTCTTCGATGGCTTCTCGACTATCGTCTATGCCGAACACCATCTGGAAACGAGCCTTTCCGTTGAACGATACCGTCATCTGTACATCGCTTTCTTTGAGATATTCCTCATTGCATACAGGCCATTGGGCATCACAAACCGAACCCTCTCCACCCAACACATGCCACAGCTCTTCACTGATGTGTGGGGCGAAGGGTGACAATAGTTTGATGACATCTTTGAGCAGTTCCTTGTTGGTGCACTTACTTTGTGCCAGTTCGTTGATGCAAATCATGAAGGCAGAGATAGCCGTATTGTACGAAAACTGTTCGATGTCGCCCGTCACTTTCTTGATTAATTTGTGCACAGACTTCTGCTGTTCTTTGGTTGGCTCATCGTCGTTGGGCAAGAATTGGTCAGTTCTATATTCATACACCAGTCCCCACAGCTTCTTCAAGAACCGGTGACAACCGTCAATACCGTTGGTGTCCCATGGCTTGCTGGCCTCTACCGGGCCTAAGAACATTTCGTACAAGCGCAGCGTGTCAGCACCATACTGTTCTACTATCATATCAGGATTGACCACGTTGTACATCGATTTCGACATCTTCTCTATCGCCCAGCCGCACACATATTTATCTCCTTCCAAGATAAATTCTGCCTGTTTGTATTCCGGTCGCCACGCTTTGAAGGCCTCTATGTCCAACACATCGCCGTGAACAATGTTCACATCCACATGAATGGGAGTGGTTTCGTATTGTTCTTTCAATCCCAATGACACGAAAACAGGCGCAACCGAATGGTCATCGTTGTTGATACGATACACAAAGTTGCTGCGTCCTTGTATCATTCCCTGGTTCACCAACTTCTCAAAAGGTTCTTCTTTGAAGGAATAACCATAATCATGCAAGAACTTATTCCAAAATCTTGAATAAATCAAGTGGCCCGTTGCGTGTTCTGTTCCACCCACATAAAGATCTACATTCTGCCAATAAGCAGCTACGTTTTTATCCACCAATGCTTCATTGTTGTGTGGATCCATGTAACGAAGGTAATAAGCCGAGCTGCCGGCGAAACCCGGCATGGTGTTTAGTTCCAACGGGAATATGGTAGAATTGTTGACAAGCGATTTGTCTACCACCTTGTTTTGTTCCACGTCCCAGGCCCATTTTTTGGCTCTACCCAATGGCGGTTCGCCTGTCTCGGTAGGCTCATACTTATCAATCTCAGGCAATTCGAGCGGCAAGCATTCTTCGGGAATCATGTGAGGCATGCCGTCTTGATAATATACTGGGAAGGGTTCGCCCCAATAGCGCTGACGAGAGAAGATGGCATCGCGCAGGCGATAGTTCACCCGAACGCGTCCGATACCCTGTTCAACCACATATTTTCGGGTGGCGGCGATGGCCTCTTTCACCGTCAATCCATTGAGGCTCAACGCTGTTTGTTTTCCTTCCACCGGACTGTTAGTCATGATTCCCTCTTTCGCATCGTAGCTCTCTTCACTCACGTCAGCTCCTTCAATCAGCGGAATGATGGGCAGATTGAAATGCTTGGCAAAGGCATAGTCGCGACTATCGTGTGCCGGAACGGCCATGATGGCCCCTGTTCCGTAGCCTGCCAGTACATAGTCGCTCACCCAGATAGGGATATTTTCGCCCGTCAATGGGTTCACGGCGTAGCTTCCGGTGAACACTCCGGTTACTTTTCTATCGGCGATGCGTTCCCGTTCAGTACGTTTTTTCGTCGCATCTACATATTCTTCAACGGCTGTTGCCTGCTCGGGAGTGGTCACTTGACTAACGTATTCGCTCTCTGGAGCCAGCACCATGAACGTAACACCGAACATGGTATCGGCGCGGGTGGTGAACACCGTCAAAGACAGGTCATCGTGGTTGGCCACTTTAAACTGCACCTCGGTTCCTTGCGAGCGTCCAATCCAGTTGCGTTGTGTTTCCTTCAGCGACTCTGTCCAGTTTACTTTTTCCAGTCCGTCGAGCAAGCGTTGCGCATACGCAGACACGCGCAAGCACCACTGTTTCATTTTCTTTTGCACCACGGGGTAGCCACCTCGCTCGCTCACGCCATCTACCACCTCATCGTTGGCCAGCACAGTGCCCAGTCCGGCACACCAGTTTACCATCGTTTCGCCCAGGTAAGCGATGCGATAGTTCATAAGCGTTTGCTGCTGTTGAAGCTCAGTCATAGCTTTCCACTCCTCGGCTGTGAACTGTAGTTCTTCGCTCTGGGCCACGTTCAAACCGTCAGTACCTTTGGTTTCAAAGTGCTGTACGAGCGTTGTGATAGGCTGTGCTTTCTGCAAATCGTTGTCATAATACGATTGAAACATTTTGATGAACGCCCATTGTGTCCACTTGTAATATGCCGGATCGCAGGTTCTAATCTCACGATCCCAATCGAACGAAAATCCAATCTTGTCCAACTGCTCGCGATAGTGCTTGATGTTTGCTTCGGTAGTGATGGAGGGATGTTGCCCCGTTTGTATGGCATACTGCTCGGCTGGCAGTCCATAGGCATCGTATCCCATGGGGTTGAGAACGTTGAATCCATTCTGTCGCTTGTACCGCGCATAGATATCACTGGCAATATAGCCCAAAGGATGGCCTACATGAAGGCCCGCTCCAGATGGGTAGGGGAACATGTTAAGCACATAAAATTTCTTCTTTTGGGCATCTTCCACAACGTGATAGGTTTTGTTTTTCACCCATTGTTGTTGCCACTTTTTCTCAATTTCTCTGAAATTGTATTCCATAAGATATCCTAAATTAACGTTCTGTTGTGTTTCGATGTGTATATAATAGGTGACAAAAGTACGAAAAAAATAAGATATGGATTGTATAAATACTGAATTTTATTAATAATAACCTGTCTGACCGTTGGTGACACGACAAACACCAATGTTGTGGAAAGAGGATGAAACTGCACTGATTTATCGTGTTTTCACAGAGGATGCGATTCTGACAAATGTCCTAATTATTTACCGAATAATGGCCTTAAAACAGTACTTCTTATTTGGTAATCTAGAAAAAATCAATAGGCAAGGAGGAAGCAAGAATGAGATGTTTGGGTGAGAAAAATAAGATTTCGGTGCAATAGCCTTGAGTTAGGGTTGCTATATGCATGACTTTGCGCCGCAATATCTATGACCTAATGCCGCAAAAGCATGTATATTGCGGGGTAAAAGCAATGCTATTGGTATGAAAAAGATAACGAAAACGTTGCTTCATATATGGATGAAGATGCAATGTATTGAGCCTGAATGAGATACGAAAAACGCTCATTTTTGACGTATTTGCAACCTTGTGTGATGTTGTTTGCAAATACGCCAAATATAAGGAAGTATGTTGTCAATAAAATTCATCATCATTTTGATGTGTGATGATGCCTTTCATCGACGAGTACCATCTTGCGATAGGAGTGTGGTTACAGCTTTTCGCCGTAGCAAAGGTCACCAGCATCCCCGAATCCCGGTACGATGTATTGGTGCTCGTTCAGTCCAGGATCGATGGCAGCGCACCAGATGGTGGTTTTCTCCTCGGGGAAAGTCTTCTTGATGTGTTCGATACCTTCCGGACTGGCGATGACGCATGCTACGTGAATACGCTTGGGTGTGCCCTTGGTGAGGAAAGCCTTGTAGCCCAATTCCATCGAGGCACCGGTGGCCAACATGGGGTCGGCGATAATCAACGTCTTACCGTCGATGCTTGGTGTAGCCAAGTATTCAACATGAACGCCAATGTTGTGGTGTTCCTCGTCGGTATATTCGCGGTAGGCAGAAACGAAGGCGTTGCCCGCATGGTCGAAGATATTGAGGAATCCGTTGTGAAAGGGAAGACCGGCGCGGAAGATGGTTGCCAAGACAATCTTGTCGGCAGGTACGTTGACTTGTGAAATACCCAATGGGGTAGTAACATCCTTGGTTTCGTAATCCAATTGCTTGGAAATCTCGTAAGCCTCCAGTTCACCAATTCTCTGGATGTTGTTACGAAACAGCAAGCGGTTCTTTTGGTAGTCTACATCTCTCGTCTCAGCCAAATATTGATTGATGATAGAGTTAGACTCACTTAGGTTGATAATTTTCATTGCGTAGCGTATGTTATGTTTTCACCGTGCAAAAATAGGCATTTTCCGTTTATTTTTGCAAAGTGAAAATTGCAAATGTCAGTGCCATGCGTTCTTTTTTCATTTCTTTAACCTAATGAGTACAGCCTATATACATTTTTTACAGGCTAAAATTTGTCAACCTATTTATTTTAGTTAATTTTGTAGGCGTCAAAGAAATGACGTAAAACAGAATAATTATTCACACTTAAATACATTTAAATATAATGGCAAAGTTTGATAAATCGGTACTGGAAAAGTACGGAATTACAGGTACAACAGAAGTTGTTTACAATCCTTCATACGAAGTGTTGTTTGAAGAAGAGACCAAAGAAGGTCTGGAAGGCTTTGAGAAAGGCCAAGAAACCGAACTGGGTGCAGTTTGTGTTCAAACAGGTATTTACACCGGTCGTTCACCTAAGGACAAATTTATCGTTGACGATGCAAACTCTCACGACACTGTTTGGTGGACCTCAGATGAATATAAGAACGACAACCACAAGATGACAGAAGACGCTTGGAAGGTTGTTAATGAGTTGGCAAAGAAAGAACTTTCTAACAAGCGTTTGTTCGTAGTTGACGGTTTCTGCGGTGCCAACAAAGACACTCGTATGAAGATTCGCTTCATCGTTGAGGTGGCATGGCAGGCTCACTTTGTGACCAACATGTTCATCCGTCCTATCAACCAGGAAGAACTCGACCAGGAGCCCGACTTCATTGTTTACAATGCTTCTAAGGCTAAGGTAGAGAACTACAAGGAACTGGGCTTGAACTCTGAAACTTGCGTTGCTTTCAACGTAACGACCAAAGAGCAGGTTATCTTGAACACTTGGTACGGTGGTGAAATGAAGAAGGGTATGTTCTCTATGATGAACTACTACTTGCCATTGAAGGGTATTGCTTCGATGCACTGCTCTGCCAACACTGACATGAACGGTGAGAACACCGCTATCTTCTTTGGATTGTCTGGAACAGGTAAGACAACCTTGTCTACCGACCCCAAACGTTTGTTGATTGGTGACGACGAGCACGGATGGGACGATAAAGGTATCTTCAACTTCGAAGGTGGTTGCTATGCTAAGGTAATCAACCTTGACAAAGAATCAGAGCCTGATATCTACAACGCCATCAAGCGCGACGCTCTGTTGGAGAACGTAATTGTAGACGAAAATGGTAAGATTGACTTTACAGACAAGAGCCGCACCGAGAATACGCGTGTATCTTATCCTATCTACCACATTAAGAACATCGTGAAGCCTATCTCTGCTGGTCCTGCTGCTAAGCAAGTAATCTTCTTGAGTGCTGACGCTTTCGGTGTATTGCCTCCAGTATCTATCTTGAACGAGGAGCAAACCAAGTACTACTTCCTCTCTGGCTTCACCGCTAAATTGGCAGGTACAGAGCGTGGTATTACAGAACCTACTCCTACATTCTCAGCTTGTTTCGGTCAGGCATTCCTTGAATTGCACCCAACAAAATATGCTGAAGAGTTGGTGAAGAAGATGAAGAAGAATGGCGCTAAGGCTTACTTGGTGAACACAGGTTGGAACGGTACGGGCAAACGTATCTCTATCCGTGACACGCGTGGTATCATCGACGCTATCTTGAATCACTCTATCGACGAGGCTCCTACCAAGACTATCCCTTACTTCAACTTCGTAGTGCCTACCAAGTTGGAAGGTGTTGCTACAGAGATTCTCGATCCTCGTGACACTTACAAAGACGCATCACAGTGGGATGAGAAAGCAAAAGACTTGGCTGCTCGCTTCCAGAAGAACTTCGTGAAGTACACAACTAACGAAGCTGGTAAGGCTCTTGTAGCTGCTGGTCCTCAGCTCTAAATCTGATTAAGACACGATTCATATAGACTGGGGCTTATTCATTAGAGAATGATGAATAAGCCCCTTTTTAACTTTGCGTACATAACCTTTTAAAAAAAATCATATTTATAACCATTTAAAACCAAAATTCAATCATGATCAGACTAAACGCATTCTTGAAAGTAGATGAGAAGGATCGTCAACGGGTACTATCACTTGCAAACCAACTCGTAGACAAGTCGCGTCAAGACGAGGGTTGTATCAGTTACGACTTCTTTGAAAGTACAACCATTCCTGGCGTATTTATGTTTTGTGAAACATGGAAAGACCAAGAATCTCTGGACAAACATGCCAATGCTCCACATTTCTTGCATCTGGTACCTGAGATAGAGACTTTTGGCAAGATGAAGTTGGAAAAATTCATGTTCTAAAGCTTATTCATAGAACCACACCATCTATTATTAATAGGTAAGAAGCTTATTATTCATAGATAAGAAGCGACACAAGTCCTAAGAATCGTGGGAGTTGTGTCGCTCTTTTTATCCCTTGTGACTTGGATGTTTTGTTGTTGAATGTATCAACAATTCAAACATCATTTTTAAATGAAACCATCGATAATTTTAGTAATTTTGTGTTTATATCAAAGAACAACATACGGATATGGCAGAAAGATTGAATTTGAATAACCAAATTGTGCTTTATCAGAGTGAAGATGGCATGACCCAACTTGATGTTAAGTTGGAAGGGGAAACCGTGTGGCTTAATCGTCAACAGATGGCAGAACTCTTCGGAAGAGATGTGAAAACCATTGGCAAGCACATCAACAATGCACTGAGGGAAGAATTGAACGATGGAATTTCAACTGTCGCAAAATTTGCGACAGTTCAAAAAGAAGGCTCAAGACTTGTAAACCGAGAGGTAGAATACTACAATCTTGATATGATTATATCTGTTGGCTATCGTGTGAAGAGCAGGCGAGGCGTAGAGTTTAGACGATGGGCAAATGACATTTTGAAACAATTTCTTATCAATGGTTATGCTGTGAATGAGCGTATCCGGCAACGGCAAATAGCCGAACTGCGTCAGTTGGTATTGGTGGTTGGCAGAACAATAGAACAGCAACCTGTTGCCACGACCGATGAGAGCCATGCACTCTTTGACGTGGTGGTGGATTATACCTATGCTTTAGACACATTGGATAACTATGACTACCAGCGGTTGTATATCAGCAAAACTACGCGGAATGAACTCTTTCATGCTACTTATGAAAATGCCATGCAAGAAATAGAGATGCTTCGAGAAAAGTTTGGTGCATCAACACTATTCGGCAACGAGAAGGATGAATCCTTTAAAAGCAGCATCGGACAGATTTATCAAACCTTCGATGGCGAGGAACTCTATCCCAGTGTTGAGGAGAAAGCTGCCATGCTTCTCTATCTTGTTACCAAGAACCATTCGTTCAGCGATGGAAATAAACGCATCGCTGCCACACTCTTTCTTTGGTTTATGAACAACAACGGCATTCTTTACCGTGAGGACGGATCCAAACGCATCGCTGACAACACCCTCGTGGCACTTACTTTGATGATTGCCGAAAGCCGAACGGAGGAAAAAGACATCATGGTGAAGGTGGTTGTTAACTTAATCAATAAGAGCAATTAAATAGAGTCATTTCTTTTTACCAATGAAAACATCTTTCTTTACTTGAAGTGCCATAGGAGGAAAAGTTAACAATTGGTGTCACCATGCACAGGTTTCATTTCTTTATTGTACCTTTGTAAGGCCTTTCATTGGGGTGATATTCGGCCAATAAAAGCAAAATATAAGTAAGATAGACAATGGAAAATTTCAGATTTCAAGCAGTTACTGAGGCTTCAAAAAAAGCCCCATTGGCTGTGAAGGCTCCTAAGGAACGGCCTTCAGAGTACTTTGGTAAATACGTCTTTAACCGTGCAAAAATGCAGAAATACCTGCCGGAAGACGTGTTCCAGCAACTCACTGATGTGATTGACAATGGTGCCCATTTCAATCGTTCCATTGCAGATGCCGTGGCAACGGGTATGAAACACTGGGCACAGGAAAACGGTGTGACGCATTACACGCACTGGTTTCAGCCTTTGACGGAAGGAACTGCCGAGAAACATGACGCCTTTGTGGAGTTTGACGGTAAGGGTGGCATGATTGAAGAGTTTAGTGGAAAGTTGTTAGTTCAGCAAGAAGCCGACTCATCTTCGTTTCCCAACGGTGGCATTCGCAACACCTTTGAGGCGCGAGGCTATTCGGCTTGGGATCCAACGTCGCCGGTTTTCATCATTGATGATACGCTTTGTATACCCACTATCTTTATATCGTATACGGGTGAAGCCCTCGATTACAAGGCTCCTCTGCTGCGTTCGCTCCATGCAGTGGATGTGGCGGCAACGCAAGTTTGTCGCTATTTCGATCCTAACGTGAAGAAAGTGCGGGCCAATTTGGGCTGGGAACAGGAATATTTCCTGGTAGACGAGGATTTATACCATGCGCGTTCCGACCTGATGTTAACGGGTCGAACGCTCATGGGACATGATTCAGCCAAGAATCAGCAAATGGATGACCATTATTTGGGTACCATTCCAGATCGTGTACAGGCGTTCATGAAAGACTTGGAGATACAGGCTCTCGAGCTTGGCATACCGTGTAAGACCCGTCATAACGAGGTGGCCCCCAACCAATTTGAGTTGGCTCCCATCTTCGAGGAGTGCAATTTGGCCATCGATCACAATATGTTGCTCATGTCACTGATGAAACGTGTGGCACGCAGACATGGTTTTCGTGTGCTATTACACGAGAAACCATTTGCCGGAGTGAACGGCAGTGGCAAGCACAACAACTGGAGCTTGTGCACCGATACGGGCGTGTTGCTGCATGCACCAGGCAAGACAGCCGAAGACAACTTGCGCTTCGTGGTGTTCTTGGTGGAAACGTTGATGAGCGTATACAAGCACAACGGACTGCTCAAGGCATCTATTATGAGTGCCACCAACGCACATCGATTGGGTGCGAATGAGGCTCCACCCGCTATCATTTCATCGTTCTTGGGTACGCAACTCACTGAGTTGTTGAACCATATCGAGGTGGCTGACAAAGAAGATTTGTTCACCTTGCACGGAAAACAGGGGATGATGTTGGACATTCCAGAGATTCCTGAACTGTTCATAGACAATACAGACCGGAACAGAACCAGTCCGTTTGCCTTCACTGGTAATCGCTTTGAGTTCCGTGCTGTGGGTTCAGAAGCCAATTGTGCCTGCTCCATGCTGGTGCTCAATGCAGCCATGGCGGAGGCTTTGACTAACTTCAAGAAGCGCGTGGATGCGCTGATTGAGCAAGGTGAAGACCAAACTTCGGCTATCATTGACGTCCTTCGTGAGGATATCAAGACCTGTAAGCCCATTCATTTTGATGGCAACGGGTACAGTGAAGAATGGGTGGAAGAAGCCAAGCGACGTGGTTTGGACTGCGAGAACAGTTGTCCAGTCATCTTTGACCGTTATCTTGACGAAGACAGCATTAAGATGTTTGAAAGCACAGGCGTGATGACACGCAGCGAGTTGGTGGCGCGCAATGAGGTGAAATGGGAAATGTATACCAAGAAAATACAGATTGAAGCCCGCGTCATGGGTGACCTTACGATGAACCATATCATTCCGGTTGCTACCTATTATCAAAGTCAATTGGCCAACAACGTGGCGCGTATGTTTGAAATTTTTGACCGTGAGGAAGCGGAAAAGCTGACCTGTCGCAACAAAAAACTCATTGTGGAAATTGCTGAGCGCACAAAGATTATCGAGACAGGAGTGGAAGAATTGATTAATGCCCGCAAGGTTGCCAACAAGATAGAGAACGAGAGAGAGAAGGCTATTGCCTACCATGATAACGTAGCACCGAAGCTTGAAACCATACGCTATCATATAGATAAACTCGAACTGATAGTCAGTGACGAGTTGTGGACGTTGCCCAAATACCGCGAACTGATGTTCATCAGGTAAGAACTGCTGTTCATCAGGTAGGCAAGGCTGTCTGCCTGTGAACTCAGGCCAAACTCATTGATGAGGAAGCGTAGTATGCTTCAGAACGAAAACAGGCTGACTTGATGTGCAAGACAGCCTGTTTTTGTTGTTTAGAGGATAGCACCTCTTGTTTATCTTACTTGTGAAGCCATGTTATTTCGCACACCTCTCATTCCCACCAAGAATGCTTTGGCCGATCCAAACTTAAGAAACATGTCCAAACGTACAGGCACATGATTGGTGTCATCGCTTACGTAGAAGTCAACAACTCGTTTGAATTTGCCATCATCCTGTTCCATGTACGACAGATGCAGACATCTATATTTTCTCCCATTGTCGGCCTTAACGGTGGTTTTCCCTCGGTATTTTAGTAGGGCGGGCCTTGATTTATTCCCGTCTATCATCGTGAAGCGATAGGCATGTCCTTTCTTCCATTTGGATGGATCGAACGACCTGGCGCGCAAAAAGATGTTCAACATATCGTAAACACAGTCTTTCATGTCAGACAGTTTCCACTCGTGAGTGCCTTTGCTGGATATCTGATGTTGCTTGACATGAACGCGCCCGTTGGGATAAGAATAGAATACTTCGTCGACATAGTATCGACCTCCCTCATTGGCAGCCTTGCGATAGTATTGTGGAGCGAGTTTTAATGAGGTGTATGCCTGTAGGGTATCACGCAGAACAAACAGGTTGTCGGCCTTGCTGTTGCTGCGTGTGATGAGCGAACCACGGTAAGCTGGCTGGTTGTTGTACCTCGTCTGTACCACCGACATGGTGGCTGAACCAACCTTGACCCATACAAATTTCCAATTGAAATATAGGTTGTATGACAAGTACTCGCCCGATTTGAAGGCGGTATTGGTCATGTTACACTGTGCATGGGATGCGGTAAACACCCCTAAAAAAAGCGAAAGAATTGCTAAGTTTCTGAATAATTTCATTTTCATGTTCTCGTTTTTATCTCCCAGAAACGCCTGCATGTAGAAGGTTCGCCAGCACTGTTTAGCTGACAGCATAGGCTTATTTCATCATTCCGGGAATGTATTCTTTACCCAGGTCGAGTGCGCGTTTCGCATTTCTGCTTTGTATTTTGCGCTGTTGCTCGCCTTTCTGTTTAGTTATTTCTGTTGGTTTCTGTCTGTAAATGGGCGTACTCGTCAGATTCCATGTCTCGTTAAAGTCCCACTTGGCCCTGCAAGTTATCTTTTTGGGATAATAGTACACCTCTTCAGGCTGCACGCCCTTGTCGTAATCGCCCGTGTCCCATTTGCCGTTGTTGTTGGTGTCTATAAACAGGCGCACATAGTATTCGCGCGGTTCAACGTAGAAAAATTGAGCCATACCATTGGAGGTACGAACCTGTTTAACGGGCTTGTCTGAATTGTCCAGCAACTGAACCACCAGCGGTTTGCCATCAGCTCCGGTAATGGTAAGCAAGATGGTGCTGAACTCATCGTTTGACTTCACCTTGAAACCTTGTTTGATTTTGTTCGATGCCTTGCCATAGATGTCAACAAACGCAGCGCTGTCCAGTTCAAGACTGTATTCGATGTTGGGTCGCCATTCGCCCCTCAACACATAGTTTCTCGTGTTTTTAATGTAGGCATCATTGAACGGTACGATGGAGGTGTCGCGCTGTTGCTCTATTTCGAAGGGGGAAACATACCACAGCGTGTCTTGCTTGGAGTAAAGATGTACTTTGGATGTGTCGAGCACGGCCAATGGTGTGGTAAAGCTGAACCCTACATTCTGATCGGGAGCGAGAGCCGAACTGACACTCAACTTGACCTCAAGAGCCTCTTTTGGCATGATAGAATCGTAAGGCTCACCCCGCTTCTTTGCCCGTTCTTGTTTCTTTTTCCACTCTTCCAAGCGTTTCTGCGCTTGCTTAAGCCGTTTGGCATAAGGCTGTTTGGCCAGCATCATGAGAGTGTCTGTTTGTAGGTGTAGCTCACCGGTAGAATCGCTGGCTTGGTATTTTAGCTCAATCTCAAGCGAGTCTTGGTTGATGAGTGTGGTGTCACGCAGCCAGTAAGTCAGGGTATCCCCGCGCGGATTCGACTCCATGATGAACGCATCTTTGGCGTCAAAGTTGAGGCCTTTGATCTGCGGAACCTCTTTGCTGCCATAACTGAAAAACAGCGAAAAGTTGTTTGGATCTTTTCGTTCGGTCTTGATGAGGTATCGGTCAGATTGAATTTCTGTAAAGGCTCTGAGCGTGATGTCATCGGGCAGGAAGTGCGTGTACTTCACCTGGTTGATGGCTTTGATGTGCAACGAGTCGGCCCAAAGGGTGTCTTGCCGCACGTCTGGTTTAGAGGTCGTCGTGACGAGTTCGTGCGAGAAGGCCACCTTCTCACTCTTCTGGTTGAAGATGTAGTTACCGTCGGCATCTTGCAAGGCAAACACTCGGTAGCTTCCGTTGGCGATACCGCGGATGGTGAAGCGTCCTCTGCTGTCGGTTCGCGACACGCGCAACATGGGTTGTTTGCGGAAGATGCTGTCACTCTGGTCGGCATACAGCCCCACGAGGATGCCCTTGATTGGCTCAAGGTTCTCGGCTTCAAGTACGTATCCGCTTACCTCCATGGTGTCTATCTTATCGCCTGTGGAGAAACTATAGGTGTAATTGCCCAGTGGGTTGCCCTCATTGTTGTCAGAGATGGCATCACTGAAGTCGATGGTATAGGTCGCATTGGGCTTCAAACTGTCTTTCAGTTCCACGAGAATTCTCTTTCCTTGCGACTTAATCTCAGGTGCTTCCAATTGTGGAGGCGACACTACTACTTTCTCGGTGGCATTCTCCAGTTTGATGAACTCATTGAAATTGATGTAAATTTTCTTGCTCGTTACCTGTGTGGCACCTTCTTTTGGCGTGGTGCTGATGACCTTAGGTGGTGTTTCATCGTACCATCCGCCATCGGGTTGACCCATTCGAGCGCAGGAAACCAACAACAGTACCAGCATCAGCAGGGCCGTCAACTGCATGTCGCGGACGTTGTTCATGGCTTGACGAGCCATGCGCGTGTACCTTTTGAAGCGTTTCTGTTGATTGATATTCATATACTTGTGTTTGTTAGCAGACTATGCCTGTTGGGTTTCCGCAGGCTCTTGGTTCAACTCGAGCATCTCTTCAATAACCTTGCGACTGTTGGACAGTCGTGGAATCTTATGTTGACCGCCCAGTTTACCCTTCATTTTCAGCCAGTCGTTGAATAGGTCAGGGCGAGCCACAACAATTTCCAAATGCTGTAACGTGATGTCATGAAAGCGTTTAGCCTCATAGTCACTGTTCAGTTCTTGCAGTCGTTTGTCCAGTATGTTGGCAAACTTTTTCAGGTCATTTGGTGCTTTGGCAAACTCAATGACCCATTGATGACGGCATTTGGCCTTACTGTCCATGTACACAGGTGCGGCCGTGTATTCCTTGATTTCGGCCCCCGTCTGCTCGCAAGCGTAGGCCAATCCTTTCTCGGCATTGTCCATGATGAGCTCTTCACCAAAGGCATTGATGAAGTATTTGGTGCGGCCTGTGATGATGAACTTATAGGGTTGGCGGGATGTAAACTTCACCGTGTCGCCTATCATGTATCGCCATAGTCCGCATGAGGTTGAAATGAGAACTGCATAATTCTTATCCAACTCCACGTCTTCAAGTGGCAATACCGTTGGATGATCCGTTCCATACTCGTCCATGGGGATGAACTCGTAGAAAACGTCATAGTCGGTCATGAGCAACATCGACGCATCTCCGGGGTCGCTCTGTATGCCGAAGAATCCCTCGCTGGCATTATAGGTCTCCATGTAGTGCATGTTTGGCGACGTGATGAGCTGCTCATATTGCGGGCGATAGGGCGTGAAAGCGATGCCACCATGGAAGAACACTTCCAGATTGGGCCACACTTCTTCGAGGTGTTTCTTGCCACTCAGCTCCATGACGCGCACCAGCACCGACAGCATCCATGACGGAACGCCTGAGAGGTTGGTGACGTTTTGGTTCAATGTCTCGTGGGCTATGCGGTCACGCTTTACCTCAAAATCCTGCAAGAGTGCGGTTGATTTCTTGGGAACGCGTACCAAATTGGCCAATGGGTTGATGTTTTCGATGAGGATGGCACTCAAATCACCCACCAAAGAGTTGTGCAGATTATAGTTGGGCGAATGGCTTCCGCCCAATATCAGTCCCTTTCCGTCGAACATCCTGCTGTCAGGATTGTTGCGTAGATAAAGCGCCACGGTATCCTTTCCGCCTTGATAGTGAATGCGGTTGAGCCCCTCGTTGGAAACAGGAATAAACTTACTTTTGTCATTGGTTGTCCCCGATGACTTGGCGTACCATTTCACTTGCCCCGGCCAAAGCACGTTTTCTTCGCCGTGGCGCATGCGGTCGATGTCACCTTTCAGTTCTTCGTAGGTGTTAACAGGTACGTTTTTGGCAAAATCTTCGTAGGTTTTGGTGCTGCCAAAGAGATGGTTTCGGCCATATTCCGTGTCCTTCGCCCGTTCGAGAAGATGCTGCAGCACCTGCTGTTGCGTTAAGTCAGCGTGTTTGGCGTGTCGCTCAATCTCCTTTTGTCGTGATGAAAAGAAGTGAGCCGCGATACGTGTTAACCCCATTTTTTTTATTCGTGTCGTTTATCTATTTATGTGAAAGATAGTGCGAGCCGAAGGCAAAGGAAGTTTACTTACTTTGCTAAGGCGATGCCTATCTTATGTAAAAACAGCGCCAGCCGCATGCAATCAAGCTTGTTTGTAATTGCTAAGGCGATGCCTATCTTATGCAAAATTAGCCTAAACTTTTGTAACACAGGCATAATTCACTAATTTTAATAAACAAGATTGCGGGTATGTTACCTTCCAGAAAATCTCCACATGCCATCGTAGAAAGCGTGTCTTGCAACGAAGAACGCGATGAATCCAGTGGGCGTTGCAGCTGATGAAAGGACTTATCATCAAGAAAATAAAACAAACAAGCTAACTACTCCCCTCCCTTTCGGGGAGGGGATGGGGGAGGGGCCTTATTTACTATTCATCGAAAAGTAACAGATAAACAGGAACCGTTGGTATATTTTTCATTACCTTTGCCACTCGACAAAAAAGATAACTCAATGAAAATCAAAGCAATTATTCTGGATTTTGACGGCACGTTGGCCGATACACAAACCCTCATCACCAATACCATGCTCGAGGTAATCAGCCGATTGGGACTTGAGCAGCGCAGTCGTGAGCAGTGCAGTCGAATGATTGGATTGCCCTTGAAGCAGACGTTTACAGACTTGATACCTATGACTGACGAGATGGGCGATCGCTGCGTGGAAGCCTATAATCAGGTGTTTCATGAAAACAACGTCCCGGGAGCCGTTCCGTTGTTCCCTCAGGTATTGGAAACCCTGCGTGAATTACATCGTTTGGGGTATGTACTCACCATTGCCAGCAGTCGTTCCCGCCACTCGCTGATGGACTTTGTGGAGACTTTTGGTTTAGAGGAAATCATCACGCATGTGGTCAGTGCCAACGATGTGACGCATGCAAAGCCCCATCCCGAGGCGGTGAATCAAACGCTTGAGCATTTAGACATTCAGTCAGGGGAGGCACTTGTCGTGGGCGACACGGAGTATGATATCGAGATGGGGCAGAATGCCGGCATCCATACCTGTGGCGTGACGTATGGCAATGGCACACGTTGCCAACTGGAAGAGATTCACACCGAGTTCATCATAGACGATTTCAGTCAGCTTCTCCAAGTTGTCAAAACGCTTGAGGCATGATGTCCTGTCCAAGCTGGCAGCACCTAGCAGCGAAGGGTGGGGTGGACTTTTTCATCTTTCTGTCATCCAGACAGCTGCCAAAGAGTTACACCCTAAGTTTTTTAGATTTGTACATATTTTTGGTGTTTTCAAAACAGTCATTCTAGAAAAATTCATCGCTTTTTGAATGCTTTTTAGCACCTTGTTTCGCAATTAGTAGTCTGTTTTGATTCAATAGCATGCAGTTTACCATTCTATAGCATGTGGTTTGCACTTCAAAGTCAATGCCTTGATACCCCAATCTGCATGCTTTTGCAGCCTTAAAGCATTGCTTTTGCAGGAGCACTGATGCCCCAATAAGATGTAAGTTGCTGAAAAATAAAGATATATAAAATTCGCCTATTTGCGACCAATCACCTGTTTGATTGCAAATATGCGAGTATTTGGAACGGTTGTCAATATCTTTCGTATGCCAACCACCATGTTTCCAACCGTTGAGTTTTCTGTTTTCATCAGCTGTTGTTAAGTGCACATTAACAAATAGTTACTTTTTTATTCATAAATCTTTGTTTATGACAAATAATATGTATCTTTGTAGCCATTATGGTATGAAACCCCCATGCCTGTGTACGTATATAGAAAGCACTCTTGACAACGAACGACAGAATAGTCCGAAGCCAATGAGGGCTGTATATAATACACCTCATGAGACATTCATTGTTGCTTTGTTTTTGATTTGTCGTTGAATTTGCGAGATTCTTATAGCGTCAAAACCAAAGTGTACAAAAACGCCTTTTATCATATGTATGTCTGCCCAACCTCTGCCCATCGGAGCTTTCAGTATGGGTATAGGCCTTACAATGATAACACTTTTACACTTTGTTTGGCTGGCAAAGTATGATTTTAAGCTTCAATTTAGCATTGTTAAATATAAAGATGTCAAAGATATACACTTTTGTGTGATTCTTCTCACTAAAAAGTTTGTATTATCAATGATTATTCGTATCTTTGCAGCGTCAGTTCCCACCAAGCCTCTCAACGATGCTCAAATGCGTGGGGCTTTTTTGTATATATACGTTTTACTCTCAAAATGCGCTAATGGAAAGATTACCGCACTTCACGAAACACTACATGACAGAGGCAGATTTGGTGGCTCTGTTGAAAAGTCGTGGGCTTATCATTTCCGATGAAGCCAAAGCAGTACGGTATTTGGAGAGCATCGGGTACTATCGTCTTTCTGCTTATATGTACCCATTCTTGAAAGTTCCAAAGGAAACTCATCAATATAAAGATGATACAACTTTCCAACAAGTGTTGAACCTGTATCGTTTCGACAAAAAGTTGCGTATGCTTCTTCTCAATGAGATTGAGAAAGTAGAGATAGCCATTCGTCGTGCCATTATGAATATTCCTGTGCAGATGACAGGAGACATTTATTGGCTAACCAACTCCATTCACTTTGCCAACCAACGAACTTTTCAAGAGACAAAGAACACCATTGACAGAGAATACGCTAAATCAACAGAAAAGTTCATCAAGCATTTCAAAAACAGTTATTGCGACCCATATCCTCCATCTTGGATTTTGGGCGAGTTGCTGACGATGGGCAATGTGAACATGGTTTACCGTAATCTGAAAGCTGACAAGATACGCAAGCGTATCTCTCATTATTTCGGTTTGCACCCCATCGTGTTGGAATCTTGGATAACATCTTTGACCTTGTTGAGAAATGCATGTTGCCACCATTCAAGGGTTTGGAACAAGGTAAATTCCATCATGCCTGTTTCTCCCAGAAGAATTGCCCATCCTTGGATTATCCTGCCTACAAACCCTCAAAGAGTGTATTTCACAATCTGTATCATCAAGTATTTCCTTGACATCATATCACCCAACAATGATATGTTGGGAAAGATGCACACGCTATTTTCCAATTATCCAGAGATAGATCTGGCAGCTCTTGGATTTCCAAATGGATGGGAGAGCGAACCGTTATGGACACAACAGGTGTAAGTGCTCTTACCCAAAGAATTCAAGAATTGGAAAAGGAAAACGCCAGACTTAAAGCAATTCTTGACAAGAAAGGGATAGAATATGTAAGCTTGGGAACAAAGACTTACGAAACTAATCATACAGAAGCTACTGCCGTTCCTACATGTCAATTCACTTTACAGGAAAAGGTAGCCTTGTTTCAAAGCCTGTTCCAAGGTCGTGATGATGTGTTTGCCAAGCGTTGGTACAGTACTACGACTCAAAAGTCAGGCTACCAACCTGTATGCACGAGGGAATGGAATCGTGAATTTTGCGACAAGCGAAAGTACAAATGTGCGGATTGTCCCAACAGGCAATTCGCTCCTTTGGCATACAACGACTTTTTCAATCATCTTGCAGGAAAGGATGCATGGGGACGTGATGTTATAGGACTTTATCCAATACGAAAGGACAACACTTGCAGTTTCCTTTGTACAGACTTTGATGACAAGAGTTGCGAGCATGGCTACAAGAATGATGTACTTGCCTTTGTAAATGTTTGCAAAACTTGGAATGTACCTTGCTACATCGAACGCTCACGTTCTGGCAATGGTGCTCACGTATGGATTTTCTTTGATACACCAGTAACTGCTTTCAAGGCACGCAAGTTGGGAAATGCCATTCTTACAGAGGCGATGAGTTGTGACGCTCACCTGTCTTTCAAGTCATACGACCGTTTCTTTCCAAACCAAGACACCTTGCCTGAAGGAGGACTAGGCAATCTTGTAGCCTTGCCATTGCAAGGTATGGCTCGACGCAAAGGGAACAGTGTGTTCGTTGATGAAGACTTCAATGCGTATGCCGACCAATGGGAAATGTTGTCGCAAATCCATAAGCTGTCAGAGGTAGAGCTCGATTTGTTATTACAGCTGCATGCAGTGCCAACATTAGGAGAACTATCAAAGACCTGTGAGGAGAAACCCTGGGAGACTCCTCATATGGATGCTGCGCAATCTGAAGACTATCCAAAACAAATCGTTCTAACAAGAGCGAATATGCTTTATGTTCCTTTAGCAAGTTTATCTGCCAAATGTGTGAATATATTCAAGCGCATAGCAGCTTTCCGTAATCCGGAGTTTTATGAGAAGCAAGGTATGCGCCTTTCTACCTATAATATCCCTCGCATCATTTCATGTTCGGAAATGACAGATGATTATCTTGCTCTTCCTCGTGGGTGTGAAGATGCTGTTTGTGGTATTCTAACTCAACATGGAGTAAAGGTAGTGATCTCAGACAAAACAAATCATGGGCATAATATCAATGTTACATTCAGAGGATATCTTCGAGAAGAACAGCAAAATGCAATGGAAGCTTTTGCTGGGCATAATATAGGAACATTATCAGCAACAACAGCGTTTGGAAAGACAGTGTTTGCCATCGGAATGCTTGCAAGGAGAAAGGTGAACACCTTAATTCTTGTTCATAACAAGGCATTGCTGGAACAATGGAAAGAACGGTTGGAAACTTTCCTCAAGATAGATGAGACCATCGAAGAGCCTGCAGCCAAACGAGGCAGGAAAAAGAATTCTTCGGTCATTGGTTGTTTATATGCAGGTAAGAACACGTTGCATGGCATCATTGATATAGCTTTGATACAATCTTGTTTGAGCGATGGTGAAGCGAAGCCTTTTGTCAAGGATTACGGCATGGTGATAGTAGATGAATGTCATCATGTATCCTCTGTCAGCTTCGAGCAAGTGCTTCGACAAGTAACATCTACATACATATATGGTTTGACAGCAACTCCTATCAGAAAGGATGGGCATCAACCTATTATTTTCATGCAATGCGGAAAGATAAGATTTACAGCTGATGCCAAGAGCCAAATGGAAAATCAAACATTTAAACGTTTGTTGATTCCAAGGTTTACGTCATTCCGAAACATTACATCAGATAACAAAACGTATATCCAGATTACGCAGGACTTATCCGAAGATAAGGTTAGGAATGAGTTTGTTGCCGAAGATATTAAGGACGCTATTAAAAAAGGACGTACTCCTTTAGTGCTGACAACTCGTACTGCTCATGTAAGAGTGTTGGCGCAAATGCTATTTCCATTTGTAGACCATGTTATACAACTCGTTGGAGCAGATTCTGCTAAAGAAAAGCGTCTTGCATTACAAAATCTACAGTCAATATCTGCATCTGAATCACTTGTGATTGTGGCTACAGGAAAGTATGTAGGAGAAGGCTTTGATTATCCTCGCCTTGATACACTGTTCCTTACTATGCCTATAGCTTGGAAAGGAAACGTGGAGCAATATGCTGGGCGTTTGCATAGGGAATACGCAGGAAAGAACGAAGTGTGTATTTATGATTATGTGGATGTTCATGTCCCACTTTGTGACTCTATGTACCGTAAACGGCTGAAAGGGTATTTAAGAGCAGGATACGGAAAGTATGTGACATCATCCACACTTGACAAAAATCCCCAAGAACTGATATATGAGCGAAACAATTACGAAGCGACATTTCGGAATGATTTGGCAAAAGCCCAGTACTCTGTCATCATCGCTGTCCCAAAAGTAAAGTTCAAATACAAGCCCGTCATCATGTCAACACTTGCAAACATTATTCATAATGGTGTTACTGTGGCTGTACATATCAAAGAGGAAGGGGCTAATGAGATAGAACTTAAAAATACAGGAATGGATGTGGTGTGCGACAAGGAACAAACTCTGCAATGCGCCATCATAGACAAATCTATTGTCTGGTATGGGAACATAAACTTCTTTGGTTACAATTCGGAAACAAACAATGTTATGCGAATCGCTGACCACAAAATAGCCAACGAAATGATAGAAATACTATACTCAGACACTGGAAATGATGTAAATGGAGGTTAAATGCGTTAAATCTTCACCTTTTTGTATCTAAACAGAATCCACACAGTCACTTTTCTACCCTTTAGATTGTATAATGCAGATAATCAGATAATAATAGATACAAGAATTGTTTTGCATTGTCAAAGGTGACGCTTCCCAAATCTCTCACGTCAATTGGAGAGCAGGCTTTTTTGGGATGTGAGAATTTGGAAGATTTTAAAATCCCAGCTTCCGTAACCAGCATCGGTTCCTTGGCTTTTTGTACCTGTCCTAAGCTAACGGCCATGGAGATTCCCGAGGGTATAACGGTTATCTCGGATAATCTTTTCGCTGGATGTAGAGGACTTAAAAGTGTCAAACTGCCCAGTACTATCACGTCTATTCAGGTTGCAGCCTTTGAAAATTGTTCTGCATTGACTGACATTGTTATCCCAGAAGGAGTAACTCATATAGGTCATTACGCACTAAATGCTTGCAGCAGCATTAAAAAGTTTAGGCTACCCTCCACCTTACAAGAAATAGGCTACCAGGTGTTTGGCGAAAATGAAAACATAGAAGAAATCCATGTTACAGCTCCTCAACCGCCTGTTTGCACAATTGGACCGAACGGAGAAAAAGAGGCTGCTGATCAAGTGCTTTCCAACGCCATTCTTTATGTTCCAAAGGGGTGTATAAATAATTATGCCATTAGTGAAGGATGGATGGATTTCAAGAATATTAAAGAAGAGATGCTCACTGGTATTGATGGTTTGGAGGGCGCAAAGATGGTATGTACAGTCTGCGGAAAAAATATCCTGATTAGTCATTATACAGGACCACTGGACATATACTTTTTAGGTGGCGAATTACTTAAGTCGATGACTGTAAAAGGCAATGCAACCATCACCCTGAACTACAGTGGTGCTATATTATTGAAAGCAAAGAAGCAAGTCCTCAAATTAAGCTTGTAAACCTCGAAACAGATGCCATCTAAAGTGCTTTGAAGAATGGGTGTTGGTTTGTTTTCGCATTCCGTTTGACATGATAAATTGGCTCAACCAGATTTGAGAGCTGTGGTGATATGTCATGTCAATGCATTGCGATAGATTATGTCAGTTTGTTGCGACAGGTCATGTTAGAGAGTTGTGATAGTTCATGCCAGAGTGGAGAAAATTGTTTTCTCCGAGAGCGCTGCGTGAGCAACTTTTTTGTAAAATGTTTGGCGCATTAGAAAAAACACCGTATCTTTGCATCCGCAATTAAGCCCAGATGGCGGAATAGGTAGACGCGCTGGTCTCAAACACCAGTGGGGCAACCCATCCCGGTTCGAGCCCGGGTCTGGGTACGCATAACGGTTGATAACCCTTTGATTATCAACCGTTATTGTTTTTCTGGGTAGCAAAAGGGTAGAAACAAACGATAATACCCCTGCATTTTATCCCCCTCTCTTTGAAGGCTGGTTCTATAAATTAGCTTTGTTAGATTTTGAACTTATTTTTGAGGTTAAAATGCAAGAGAGTGAAGGAGCGTAGCGAGCTACACGACTGAACGAACTTACATTTTGAACCAAAAAGAAGCCAAAAGATAGCAAAACGTTTTTTATAAAAATTTAATGACTATATGCGGTGGTAATTTATAGAACCAGCCTGAATACTTTTGCTATCAAATGTCTGCTTCCTAATGGGTTATTCCATCTTGTATGGTCATTGTGAATTTAATAATGTAATCATTTTTTGTTTATGATCAAGGTTCGTTTTAAGCGAATAAAGGCTGCTACGTTCGATTACGCCAACAAACAAAATGCTGTCTTTTGCAGCTTCAGCAATTCCTGATTTCCCAAATATTGTGTATGGACTATCATTGATTATTCTCTTCGTTATCTTTCTTCTTTTTATTCTTTTTTCGTGGTGCTATACGCTTCAGGTCTTGGTCGAGCTGCTTAATACTTTCAAGACGTTCAATTTTCCGTTGTTGTTCTTTGTAAGCAATATATTCTTTTGTAGCCTTGGCTACTGCCGCTTCGTGAGAAATGGTGCCAGCATGCTCAAGAATATTCTTCTCGTTCATGGTGAGTACAAGTCTAAGTTTCTGCACCCAGTCGCTCATGTACATTGGTTTTTCGGCTAATGCTTGCGTCTCAGCATAGGCAAGGAACTGTTCTACGATAAGTTTTAGTTGACCAATCTCTTTCTCATTCAGGTAGTTCTTGCCTATCAAGACATCATTCTTGGTAACTTTTCCTTCTTTTTCCGTGGAAGTAAGTCCCATCATTGGCAGTGAGGCATTGGCGCGATAGTACATAAGTTCTGCAGCTGTCTTCCCGCTGACAGCCCAGAGCAGTTTGTTCTGTACTTCCTTGAAGAAAGCTAATGTCATCTCGGCAGACGGATTATAGTCGATACTTGTTGCGTATATATCCTTTATCTGCTGATAAAATACTTTCTCAGATAGACGTATCTCACGAATGCGATCTAAGAGTTCCTTGAAATAATTGTAGGAAGAACCCGTCTTAAACCGTTCATCATTCAATGTAAAGCCCTTGATGATATATTCTCTGAGCCGCTGTGTAGCCCAGATGCGGAACTGCGTGCCCTGTTGCGATTTCACTCGATAACCTACAGATATGATTACATCGAGGTTGTAATAATCTATATTTCTGGAAACCTCTCTATTCCCTTCCGACTGAACTGTTGCAAAATTTGCAACAGTTGCCTTTAGAGACAGTTCTCCCTCCTCAAACACGTTCTTAACATGTCGTGAAATAGTAGATTTATCACGTCCGAAGAGTGTTGCCATCTGGTCTAATGACAGCCACACGGTTTCCCTCTCAAATCGAACATCTACCTTAATCTTCCCATCTGCCGACTGGTAGATAAGCATATTGTCGTTGTTGCTTGCTTCCATCATACTATTCATGAGTTATATTATCTTGTGGTACTTCTCGACTAAACTCTAAACTCTTTCGACTAAACTATAATAATACAACAAAGTTAGTTGAGTCTTATATTTATGGCATCTATTTAATTATCAATTACTTAACAAAATACACTTTTATTTTCATCGACTAAATCTCAATTGTCATTCGACTAAACTCCATATTCGCTTAGTACATGTAATCTTATTTTGTTTGTGCAATTTTGACAATAAATTACTTATTTTTCTTGACTTTTGATCTGGTGTCAATATATCAGGTAACTTGTTTAACAAAATTCGGTCAAAGTCTTTTTTTCGTAATTTCTTGTGTTGGGCAAGTGCAGTCAGGATCATTTGTATATAAAAGTCATCATTTAGCCCTTTCCATTTCGTGTATTCGGCTTTCTGTTCTGTCGTATTAGCAATTCTCTTGCTGATATAGTAATTAGGCTTGCGTCCTTCAATAAGTTTTTTGTCACGTAACATTTTTGCAGCTTTATCACTTATTGGCTCTCTTTTTTGAACATAGTCCAATAAAACTGCTGTAGTTAAATCAATATTACTATCTTGCATGAGTAGTTGACTATAATTTTTATTAATCACAGTACCAGGAATTACCAAAGAAACTTTTTTTTCATTATCTTTCTCGTAATAAGGCATTGGTAAGAAACGTTCTTTCTGATGCAGATACATTGTATGGATTCCATAACCTTGGGTATCTATCATCTTTAGATTTACCATTGCCGTCACCAAAAAGGGATTGCGATAATTACTTGGAGTTTTCTTTCCATCAATATAATCTTCTGGTAGACCTTCAAAAAAGCTCCCACTATTTTCAAATACTAATCTATCTGGATATTCGGTGACTATGATTCGATTTCCTAAGTTGTAATCTTGATGGGCTACTGCATTGTGTAGTCCTTCAAGAATTGTTCGTGTGTCATATTTCCAAATTTCAGATGGAAGAAGTGCATTGTCAGGATAAATTTTGATGCGATAGTTTCTGATTTTCTCTTTAACCTTTGTTGTGGACAACACAAAGGGTATTCCAAATATTTCGCCAGCCTCAGTCTCTTCTGAAGAGCGGAGCCTCCAAACTATTTGACGCATTCCACCAAGAAAATGACTCGCTTCTTCTTTTCCCAACAACAATAATGCAGCGCGTGTTATTTTTCCCTTGATAGTGAGTTTTGCCCTGTCCAAGAATGTTTCTGTTGTCCATGTCCTTACCTCTTCTTTATATTTAGGATACCGTTCACAATATCCTTTGATGGCAATCCCCATGGCTTCAGGATCCAAGTCTTCTAATGTGGCTTCTTCTACTAACTCCTTACTCCAGTCTTTTCTGGAATTATAGATTATCCGCATTTCTTCCTTATATGGGCGTAAATCAGTTACACTTGTCCTTACCCTAACATAAGGAATATTTTGTAAACAAGTGGGTTCTTCTGAGGCTGCTGGTATTATCAAGACTACAATTCTTATTTTATCCTCATATGAGAACTCTTCAAATCGAAAGTTTAATTTTGGAGAAATATGTTGCCGTAATCCCAATTCCAAGGGTTGGTTGCCCCGATATTTTTCATGTTCATAATCATATTTCGTCCCTTTTACTTCAAGGGTTGTATCATCCACGCCGAAATAAAGATAGCCGTATTCTTCATTTTCCAAGCAAGCGCTATTAGATATAGCAGAGATATATTTGCCCACGTCTTCAGACCGGAGATAGTTGCTTTTAAACTCTATATGTCGCGTTTCACCCTTATGTGAAGCGATTTGGCTCTTTAGTAAATTTGTATATCTTTTGTCTTTGTCCATATCAATATATTTATAGCGTACTTATTATAACCAGAAATTTTCAGCCATGCGGTATTTCTACCTCCTTTGTCTTTCTTCATGGTCTGGCAAAGATGGTCATTTTCTCTTGCTCATTCATTTAATTCATCCCCCATGCGATATTTGATGTCGTAGTTGATGATAAAATCCAACTCTTCTTCGGTGAAGCCGTAATGACGGGCAAGGACTTTGTCTATCTCGTCAATGATGGGTTTAGAAAGTTTCTTCTTGTAAACATACGATTCAACAATTCCTCTTGTTTTGTTATTGACAACTAATATGTTCTTCTTTTTATTCATATCCTCCTCGAGGGATAATGACAATTCTATTAATGACTTGTTAATATCATATGTCAATCTAAAAGAGAATATCATATATTCTTTTAAATTAAACATATTAAAATTCAGAGAATAATACCACCAAAATAGGTTAGAGCTTTCTATACTATCATAAATTTTTGCCATAATATCATTCTTTCAATAGAAAATTACAATTCGTCTGTCCATAATAAATCATCTACTCTCACTCCCAAAATTTTTGCCAACTAAATGAACATTTCAACATTGGGCAGGGCAACATTCGTTACACACTTTGATATAACGGCAGGGTCTTTATCAAGGATTTCTGCCAATTGTTTATTTGTCATTCCTTTCTCGGCGAGAACCACTTTCAGGCAATTGATTTTCTTACGTCCCATGCTTATGTAACTTGATTACGCTATAAAATTACTCATTATTTCTTAAAGCACATGTTCTCCAAGCATAAATACTATCCTGTTGAGTCAAAAAAATGTTTTTTAATTCAATTTTCATCTTAAAGTTTCAATTTTGGAAAAGTATTTATTGCTACAGACTTCAACTTATCCACAGCACGGGTGTATTTCTCTGTGTGCTTCAATCCGCTATGCCCCAATAGGCTAGCGACGGTTTTAATGTTAGCCCCATTATTGAGGATGTTCACGGCAAAGCTATGGCGAGCACAATGCCAACTAATGTGTTTATTGATACCTGCACGTTTTACCCATCGTTTAACAGATTTGCTGCAACTCTCATATGAAGGTAGGTTGAAGATAAAAGAATTTTGGTTCATCCGACTAGTCGGATGAACCATTTTTTAAAGTGCGACTATGAATTCAGTGGGGCTTTTTCCATAAAACTTTTTAAAGACTTTGGAGAAATAGTTGGGGTCTGAAAATCCAGAACGGTAAGCAGTCTCGGACACAGAAAATCCTTTTATGAGCAATTCGGAGGCCAGCGCAAGTCTTTTGTGACGGATGTATTCACCGATAGACATGTTCAGAAGGTTTTTCATCTTGGTGTGCAGCAGACTTCGACTGATAGCCATTGCTTGCGTGATGTCGGTCACAGCGAACTCGTTGTTGCCGATATTCTTGTCAATCAGTTGGTTGATTTGCAAGATAAACTTTTTGTCGATGTCATTGAGTGAGCTGGCTTCAATGTCTTCGGTCTTGGTATTTTGAATCTCGGTCTGCCGTGTCTTGACCAGTTGGATGATGTTCTTAACTTGAAGATCGAGCACCTGTGGGTCGAAGGGTTTGGACACATAGGCTTCAGCTCCGCTCTTGTAGCCCGCCACCACATCTTCCTGCTCGTTTTTGGCCGTCAGGAGAATAACGGGAATGTGAGATGTGGTGACGTCCGATTTGAGCTTGGAGCAGAAAGTGACTCCGTCCATGATGGGCATCATCACATCGCTGATGACGAGTTGGATAGATTCGTTTTGAGCAACTTCAATTCCTTCTTTTCCGTTGGTAGCAGTGTAAACGTTGTATTTGGGAGAAAAGTAATTGGTAAGGAAAGTAAGCATATCGGCATTGTCTTCGACGATTAAGATAGACATTTTGCTGTCTTCTTCCATCACAATATCTTTTGAGGCATTGTTGATGTCTGTCATCGAAGGTGAGAAATGATAGTCGGTCAGCGGAACAATGACTTTGTCATCGGTGATGAGAGATTGCCGGTCGAAAGCCTTAGCGTCTACATTCAGCAATATCCGGAAGGTGGATCCGTGCTGCAGCTCGCTCTTCAACTCTATGGTTCCCTTGTGTATGGTTACCAGTCGTTGGACGAGAGAAAGTCCGATGCCCCATCCCTTGTTGTTGGTATTGTATCCTTGTTTGGTTTGATAGAACTTCTGAAAGATTTTTTTCTGTTCTTCCTGAGCAATGCCTATGCCCGTGTCGGCCACTCTCACATCGAGATAGGTGTAGTTGTCTTCTTGTCCTGTGGTGATAGAGGCCTTGACCTTCACCTCTCCATTTTCAGGAGTGAACTTGATGGCATTGGACAACAGATTGTTCATGATGCGTTCAAGGTAGGAAGGTGAAAACCATACGATTTCATCGTTGTTTTCACAATCAACGCTCAAGTTTAAATGTTTTTCAGCAGCACTTCTGCGGAACAGGTTTGTGAGAATTTTGATGAACTCCAAGGGGTTGCCTTGCTGAATGTAGAACGGGAAATTATCCGACTCGACCTTGTTGAACGTTACCAGTTCGTTGATAAGTTCCTCCATCTTGTTGGTATTCTTGAGAGCTGTTTCCAGATGACGTTGCTCCGTTTTGTTCAATTTATCTTTATGGATACTTTTAAGCGGTGCAATGATTAGAGAAAGTGGTGTTTTCAGTTCATGGGACACGGTGGTAAAGAAGTCGAATTTGGCACGGTTTACCTCTTCTATCTTGTTCTTCTCCATCATGGCCATCTTGACTTTGTTCTTTTCGTTCAGTCTTATTTTATAGTAATGCTGAATGTAGTAAACGATGATAGCGACGAGCAAGAGGTAGAACAGATAAGCCCAAGTAGAACGATAGAAAGGTGGTGCAACGATAATTTTAATTGCTTTTTCAGGTCGGTTTTCCCAACCGGTATTTGAATTATTGGCTCGTATTCGCAGTATGTAGGTGCCGGGTTCCATGTTGTAGCTCACAAAGGTATGGCCGTTGCCCATCTCTCGCCATTGATTGTCTATACCGTCTACTTTGGTTTTGTAAATGATAGACTCTGTTTGTCCGGGAGAAATAACACCATAATCAATCATGATGGAATGTCCCTGACGATAGGAGAGCCTGATTTCATGTGTGGCATCCAGCTCTTTTGTAAGTGGCGAGTTTTCTGATGCAGCGTTGATTTCCTCGCCGTTGATCCTCAAGGATTTGAGATGAACGTTTAGATTGGTGCTTTTGCAAACCATGTCTTCTGAACGAAACATAATTAGTCCGTTCACTGTTCCAAAATACATTCTGCCATCTTGTGTCAGCAGCGTTGAAGAGAAGTTAAACTGGTTGGTGGGCAAGCCGTCGTCGGTGGTGTATCGGTTAATGGTTCGGGTCTTGGGAATATATTGGAATAACCCTTGACTTGTGCTTATCCAGACATGGCCTTGTGTATCGGCATTGATGCCGCATATCGTGCTTCTGGATAAGGTTATGCCGTTCTGAATCTCAGAAAACTTTCCAGTTTTGGGATTGAGCACCTGCAATCCGTTGTTGTTGGTCCCCACCCATACCGTACCATCCTGGGCAGGATAAATGTATGTGATGTTGTTGTCTTTCAGCCCTCGTGCCTGTTGGGTGGCTTTCCAATGAATGAGTTGATTTGTTTTGGTGTTGAGCTTATAAATTCCGTAGGCTACAGTACCAATCCACAGATTGTCTTCCTGATCGACGGCGAGCGCATAGATGAAGGCATGATTGAGCGAGGAGTGGTTTATCCTCCTGAATTTTTGGGCTTGCGGATCATACCAATGGAGGCCTTGTGTGGTCCCCACCCAAAGTTTTCCGGAGCTTTGCCGGGCAAAGTCAAAGATGGACACGGCAGACAGATTCATTGATAGTTCAAACCGTTTGACACTTCCGGAATTCAGATTATATCGGAACAACCCGTTTCTAAAGGTCCCAATCCAGATAATGTCGGCGGACTTGTCATGTAACAGACAATGCACGTTGGAGCCGAGTTGGGGAATGGAATTGAAAGGAGAGAATGTTCCCCGCATGGGATTATAGATATTCAGTCCGCCATCTTCGGTTGCTATCCAGAGTTCATTAGGATTTCTTTCAATGATTTGCCGCACAACCTTTCCCTGTAGTTTGTTGGGGCTGTAACTCGGTCCTTCCCATGAAAAGGGGCTGCTATTCTTTATCATATCTACGCCTCCAAAATAGGATCCAATCCAAATGTTATGGTTGGAGTCTGACAGGATAGAATAAATAGCATTGTCGGACAACTGATTGATATTGCCAAATTGTTGTTTCAGCGTTTTGATACTCCCGTCTTGCCCAATAATCGTTACGCCTTGTTCGGTGCCCAACCATATATTTTGTTTGTGGTCTTCGGTGATCACTCTCACCGTTCCGTCAGAAAGCTGATTGGCCTCATACACGCGCGTATTGCCTGTTTTCACGTCCAACGCCATAACTCCCTTCCCGTTCCGTCCTATCCATAGCCTGCCGGCATGGTCGAAAGTCATGGGCATGATGCCGTCGGAACTGGTGATGAAGTCCTTGTAGATACTGGAGTCTAACTTGGAGATTTGGTTGAGCTTGGTGTTGTAGGCATAGATGCAGGAATTGGTAGCGACGTAGAGTTGGTCATCCTGGTCTATGGCGAGTGAAAGAATGGAGCCTCCGCCTAACGAAGGGAGAGGCGTGAACTTCCTGGCTTTCTCATCAAAGACACACAATTTCATGCCACCACAGATAATTTTTCCATCGGATGTTTCGACAATTGATTCTATATAATATCCCGGCAGAATGAAGTTTTCAAAGTCGTCTGTAGCCGGTCTGTACAAGCTGACGCCCTTCGAATGGGCCACCCAGACTCTGTGTTTTCGGTCGAGAAAAAGCGATTTCACAAAATTGTGGCTCAGCGAGGAGGGTTTGTAGGGTTCGTTGAAATAGTTTTTAATGGAATAGCCGTCGTAGCGGGCAAGTCCGTTGCGTGTTCCCATCCAGATGTTTCCATGGTAGTCCTGTACCAATGCTTGTACCTGCTGATGTGGCAGTCCCTGCTGACTGGAAATGTTGAAAAACTTGTAATTGTTCGCCATTCCTGTACATAGAAATAGAAACGATAAAATGAAACAGTGGATTATTCTTGCCATAATGATGTTGCTGATGTTGTAGGGCCATAATGAAGTATGCGTTTCCGCATGGCAACACTATGGACGGATTTGATATGTAAGTGCAAAGTTATACTATTTTTGCCTTAATCGTGTCTCTTGGCTTTATAAATGCTGTTTCCTCTCATGGTGAGTTATTCTATTTCTGGATAATGCTCTTGATGCACGCTCTTGACATTCCCGTTGTATAGACCTTGGGCTATATATTACCTGATGACTCTATTCATATTTTCTATAGTTCCCTTTTCCACGAATGGTATATATGGGCAAAGTAAAACGTATCCATATTGTCAGTTTCCATTATTATGAGGGCTGCCCAAAGCAATATTTGTAGAATACAACTATTCAGCCTCCAAATGTTTAGTAAAAACAATATCTCCCCACACCTCTGTTTAAACAAAGGGAGTGGGGAGATAACTGTAAATATATATTAACTCTATAGATATTAATACCCTGGATTTTGTACCAGGTTGGGGTCTATCTGAATCTGGTCAATCGGAATAGCAAGCCAGTAGCACTTGGGTGCTTCGATGGTGGAGCGATCAACGTAATCACCATCATTCATCTCGGTGAGACGGTAATATTCTTTTGCTGTCCTTCCGGCAGTATTCCAAGATTTTTCCTTAGGTCTCAACACCTTCTCGAGAATCTTCCAACGGCGAATGTCGTGAAATCTTCTACCCTCCATGGCCAATTCGTTAGAGCGTTCGTCTCGAATCACTTGTCTCAGCTTGGCTATGTCTGTCGGTATGCCTCCAGCGTAGCTCCACGACTCCTGGAATGTGGGAAGTCCGCTACGCGTGCGCACCTTGTTGAGGTATTCCAAACTCTTGGCACTCAACTTGTGATTATATTCCATATCTGCTTCCACGTAGCTCAGGTACAACTCGGCCAAGCGCAGGTAAGGGAAGACCCAATTATTAAACGTGAATTTATTAGTTCTGGGATTGTAAGTATCTTTGGTGGACACCCATTTTTGGCAAAAATAGCCGTTGTCGCTTTGATACTCGTTGCCCCTTATGCCATCTTCCTGTTGAGGTTCACCCCTGCGACACTTCAGCATAATCGTGCCATTGTTGACTTCAAACGGTCCACGGTCGAATCCGATAGAAGCATAGAATCTCGGCTCTCTAAACGCATGGTAGGCAGAGGTCTGCTCTTTGGGAAAGAAAGGAGACTGCACAATGTCAGTGGGCTTAAGGTTTTTTGTGTCTGGGTCGTCTTCCCAGGGCAAACCTTTCAATGTAAAGTATCGGGTTACGCAACTCCATGTAGGGAATACATATCCTCTAAAACCATTGCGGTTGTATTTGTCAAAGCCTACACGCGGTGCGAAATTCTTGATGCAATAGCTAATCTCTCCTTGATTGGCTATGCCGAAGAGTATCTCGTCCCAGTTGTTAAAGCTGCCCGTCTTTGGACCAACAAAGGCCTCGTGATAGTTTGTGCCGCCCTTAAACCAGTCGGTTGTGCTACCGCCATACAACTTGTAACCATTAGCCTCGCATAGTTTGATAGCATCCTCAGCTGCATCCATGGCTTTCTTCCACTTCTCTCGGTCGTATGTCAAATTCATTAATGGCTTACCGTCTGGATTTTTGAAATTGGCATAAAACTCTGTGTTGCCATTGACCAATGGTGATGCAGCATATAAAAGCAAGCGTGCTTTGAAACCAAGTGCGGTGGCTGAGGTTGCTCTGTTTTTCTCACCATTGGTTCGAATGGCAGGAAGCAGCTTGGCAGCCTCATCGTATTTCTTTGCAATAAATTCCACGCACTCATCGTATGGTACGCGCATCTGATTGTTTTCAACATTCTGCGAGTACTCCTCTTTGGCCAAGAATATTGGGCCATAAAACTCCAACAAAATCTGATGGTAATAGCCTATGAGGAAGAGCGCCTCACCTTTCCATAGATTTATGTTCTCTTTGGTGATGTCTGGCACCTTGTCAAGGTTGTTCAACACGTTGTAGCACTTGCGAATGGCACCCCAAATATCTTTCTTCTGTGCGTCTACCGGATAGCTGTTCGCTGTATTGCTCCACAGCGCAAAGTAGGTGCTGGACGACGATTCATCGCCGTTCATCAAACTCTTATAGTGGAACCAGCGTGTCGTTCCGCGGTGTCCCACTACCATTTCGTCCGACCCCATCAAGCCGGGAAACCCCTTTTGCGGTTGCATGAAATCAGGTATCTCGCTATAACAGCCCACCACCATGCGCTCTGCTTGGGTTTGTGTCTTGTAAATATCGGCTTCGGTGGCGTTGCCTGTAGGCACCACGTCAAGGAAATCGCATGCCGACAGCGTTCCCGCCAGAATGGTGGCGAGCATTATTTTAATATATGATTTAGTTTTCATCGTTCTGTATTTTTTCAATTAATAATGAAATTGTACGCCAATCTTGAATGTTCGCTGCAATGGGTAGCTCAAACCGCTGCCACTTCCCATTTCCGGATCCCACGTCTTGAACGGTGAGAAGGTGAGAAGGTTGGTTCCGGCTACATAAACTCGCATCCACTTAGTAGGCGTGAATCCCACTTCCATCGTTTTGAGTCGCAGGTAGCTGCCATCCCGCAGGTAGAATGTACTGGGCTCCACGTTGTTGTTCACAAATGATTGAGTTAGGCGTGGATAGGCCGCGTTGGCGTTGTTGTTGGCCTCTGACCAGTGGTTGTCTACGATATATTGGGCTATACCCAGTCCGTCTCCATCCTTGTCTACAAAGGGGTGAATGTTTCTCATCATCAGGCTCACGCGCCCGGCTCCTTGGAACATCATAGACATATCCCACTTCTTGTAGGTGATGGTGGTTCCAAAACCATAGATTATTTCGGGCAATTCTGGATTACCGATGGTTGTCACATCGTTTTGGTCTATCTTGTTGTCTCCGTTGAGATCCTTATATTTTATGTCACCCACAGTGTATGCGCTTAGCTCTTGCTTGGGCGAGTTATCGATTTCCTCTTGTGAAGTAAACAATCCTTCGGCTACGAAACCGCGAATACTATTGATGGGATGTCCCAAACGAGAGTAATAGGCGGGCACGTTTTGTGGCTCATCCACATCGGTCATTTCGTTGTGGGCGTATGTCAGGCTACCGTTTGCTTTGACAGTAAAGTCTCGGTTAAACACCTTTGTATAGGCCAGGCTCATATCAAAGCCCTTGTTTTTAACTGCTCCGATGTTGGCCCAAGGTTTGTTTCTTCCAAATCCTGACATTGAAATCACGGAGTTTCTCTGCATGAAGATACCTGTACGCGACTCATTGAAATAGTCGAAGCTGATATCCAGACAGCCCATCAGGTTCATATCCACACCCACATTGAGCTTCTTCGATTTTTCCCATGTTGCCAATGGGTTACCATAGGTAGTGATATTGGGTACACTGATGTTTTCGTAGTTGTTGCCTATCCACCAACCACCTCTGGAGAACATGTTCACCGTGGTGATGTATGGGAAACGGTTTTGCAAGGCATCGTTACCCACAAGGCCATACGATCCACGTAACTTCAGGTTGTGAATATAGGCTTTGGCTGGTTTAAAGAAGGCTTCATTAGAGATGGTCCATCCTGCTGCGACAGCTGGGAAGAAACCAAACCGCTTGCCACTCATAAAGTTTTCCGAACCGTTGTAGCCAAATGTGGCCTCCAACAGATAGCGGTGGTCGTAGTTATAAGCAAATCTACCAGCTAAGCCCTGCTCTCTGTAAGGCAACAGATCGTATTCTCCGCCGCCGTTTTTAACTTTCTTGGTTTCTTTCATGTGGTACACCAGGGTGGCGTTCACATCGTGCTTGCCAAACAGTCTTTGGTAATCCACTTTTCCTTGCAATGACCATACAGTTGTGGTGGGGTCTCTGCCGGAGGTTGATTGCAGGTAAGGCTGTCCGGGATCACCAATGGTGGTGCTGTCGAAAATGTATTGTCCGTTCTCGTCCACGGTGTAACCATCGGACACTTTGTAGTAAAACGGTACAGTCCAATGATCCAACCAGTTGAAGCTGTAATTATAGAACGATGCCAATCCGCTGGCTTTAAGTCCTGGTGTTACAAAGTCTAAATCCTGGTCTATATTGAATGCCGTTGTGGAATACACATAGTTGCGGTCAGTATAACCTGAGCTCAAGCGAGCGTATGGGTTAATTTGCAGTCCGCCTACACCTTGGCGGGCATTCATACCATAGCGTACGAATGTGTCACCTTCCTGTGCGGGGATCACGGGTGGGAAACTGACGGGTGACACGCGCATGGTGTAATAAAACAGGTTGTTGACCGGCTCTTTGGGTGCGTGATAGTAGAATAGTTGCGTATTCATGTTCAAACCAATCTTTGTCGTACGTGTAAGGCGGGCCGTAACGTTGCTTTGGAACAAGTATTTACGGCTTCGCATGCCTACATCCAACGCTTGCGCCTCTTTGGGCTGGCGTATGATACCGTTCTCATAGAATATGCCGGCATTCAGGAAGTATGTCAGTATCTTGCTTCCGCCCCTAACATTGAGGTTCAAGTTCTGGTTCATGGTCATCTTCTTGAACAACAGATCATGCCAGTCGTTGTTCGGGAACAGGTATGGGTTGGCACCCTCGCGTGTCTTGGCAATGCGGTCTTCGCTGTAATAAGGGGTATATGCGTTGGCCACAGCCTTAGCCTCGTTGTAGGCTGCTTCATTGAACATTTGCATATAAGTAGGTCCGTCAGCCATTGGCTGTACCATTGTGGGAGAAGAGAACGTGTTGTCCAACCGAACTTTCACCTGCATCTTCTCCGACAGCTCACCTTGCTTAGTGTTCACGATGATAACGCCATTGGCACCGCGCGAACCGTACAATGAAGTGGCTGTGGCATCTTTCAATACGGAAAATGATTCAATGGACTCTGGTGGAATGTTGTTCAACATGGTTGTGTTGATTTCTACACCATCAAGAATCACCAAAGGACTCTTGTTCGCACCAAAGGTCGAGATGCCACGAATGTAGAATTCGGCATTATCGTAACCAGGCTCACCGCTTTGTTGACGGGCGATGATACCAGGAATGTTTCCTGCAAATGATGTCGTCAAGCTGCTCGATGTCATTTTTAGGTCTTCCGGTTTTACAGCCTGTACAGCACCAACCAGTGATTCTTTCTTCTGCTTTCCGAATCCCACGACCACAACTTCATCAATTTCATTGTGGGCAGGGTACAGGGAAATGGCAATGAACGTGCGGTTTTTTAGACTGATTTCCTTTTCCTGATATCCGATGTAGGCGATGTCAAGAATAGCGTTTGGTACGGCATGTATAATAAATGTACCGTCGCTGTTTGTAATGGCTGCGTCCGAAGTGCCACGCACCCGAACAGTTGCACCAATGATAGGTTCACCATTCTCATCACCGATGAATCCTTTAACTTCTCGTTTGTCGTTTTGTCCTAAGCTGCTGGCATTATGTGCATGTGCTGTTCGCGGTAAGGCACCATTAGATGCCAAAGCAGATAGCGACATCAGATTTGTCCCTAATAGGAACAATGACGCCAAAAGCAACCTTGGTTTTAGACCTTGATTCCTTTTCATTTGTTATAAGTGTTTAGAAGGTTAAAAATATTTATACTACAATTTGAAAGATAATTCATTTATATATTTTTACGTTCTTTAGGTAAAGCAAATATTTAGATCATTTATAATTAGGTAGGTTTTCATCATTCGTCCTTGCCTACAAGGCAAATCTTTGCGGTGGTTTTCTCTTTTTTCTACACAGCAAGATTTGCATTTCTAATTGGAATTAGTGTTTTTTCAGCATGTCAGCAACTTCCTTTTTGGCCTGTTCGCGGCTCTTGGAGAAGATTTTTTTGATGCGGTCCATGTCAAATTTCCGTTCCCGGTCGTAGGTGTAGATACCGTTTTTTTCCAATTCAACGTCCACAATCTGTGTGTAGCAGAAGCCCGTGATTCCATCGATGCTGAGCACCACGTTCACCTGGTCTTCCAGGCGCCGGTAATATTCCTCTAAGCTCTGCGGGTCTTTGCCATATCCCCAGAAACTTGATTCCGGTGCAACTTCTGCGGCGTGCATCTTTTTCACCCAGCGTATGCCGCCAAATTCGTCAATCATGTACGGCTCTCCCTGCCATGCCCAACTCTTGTCGGCAAACTGCACATAGGGCTTGCCTTCGTCGATGGGTTTCAACAGGTTGTAGAGTTTCACAGGGTCTTGCTCGTAGGTGTGCTCGGTGTAGATGTCGTCAAAACCGGCGTGGTATCCGCCCGAAGTGGTTGCAACGGGACGCGTACGGTCCAGACGCTTGGTTGTGAAATAAAGATCTCGTGAGAGTCTTTGACGCTGACCGTCTATGTCGTCCATCCACGTCTCGTTGAGTGGAGACCATACCACGAGGCTTGTAACGTTGTAGTCGCGCTCCACACACTCTGCCCATTCATCAATCATGTTGCGAGCTGCAACGGGATTGGTCCAATCCATGGCCCAGCTTGGCGATTCTCCCCATGTGAGGTAGCCCAGCTTGTCTGCCCAATAGAAATAGCGCTGCTCGAACACTTTTTGGTGCAGTCGGGCACCGTTGAACCCTGCATTCTTGGCAAGCACAATGTCGTTTTTCAAGGCTTCGTCGGTAGGAGCCGTCCATTGTCCGTCGGGATAGTAGCCTTGGTCGAGGACGAGGCGTTGGTAATAGGGCTTGTTGTTCAGGTAAAACTGGTTGCCGCGAAGCTCTGCCTTGCGCATACCGGCATAACTTTTCACCTTGTCAATCACCTTGCCGTCTTCTTTGACGATATACTCTATGTTATAAAGGAAAGGACGCTCCGGCGACCAAGTCTTCACATTCTTTATTTTTGCGATGAGAAATGCGTTGTCACTGGCTTTGCTGTTCAACGAGGCGACAGTTTTGTTGCCGTCTTTGACATTCACGGTAAAGGTGGCATTGCCGTTGGTTTCGTAGAATTTCGGCTCAAAGACAAACTGACTGTTGTCGAGGTCTGGGGTGATGCGACAGTTCTTCAACCCGTTCTTGGCAACCGACTCCAACCAAACCGTAGCCCAAATTCCCGTTACACGGGTGTAGAAACATTCATAGGAGTTGAGGCGGCGTGATTGTTTGCCTCCGGGCTGAATTCTGGAGCGGACATCGTCGAAAACAGAGACCACCAAGTCGTTTTTCTGTCCTGCTTTGACATAGTTTGTAATGTCTACCTGAAAGGACGCTGCCCCGCCGTAGTGTACGAAGGCCTCTTTACCATTTATATATATGGTCGATTTGAAATCTACTCCTCCAAAATGCAGAATAATGTGGTTGCCCTCCCAACCGGCAGGAATATCCAGCGTTCTGTGATACCACATGGCATCAATGAAATCCGTATGGCCTATTCCCGACAAGCGACTTTCCGGACAGAACGGCACGTTGATACGGTCTTCAAATCCTTTGGAGTTGAACAGCTTGTTTTCCATTCCGCTTTTTCCAAAATCAAATTGATAGGTCCATGCGTCACCATTGAGGTTGATCCATTCCATCCGCTCAAACTGCGGGCGTGGGTATTCCGGTCTTGGCTGTGTTGCAGCACTAAGATTTAGTGAAAGGATAAGTGCCAAAGATGACAGATAGAATTTTGTCTTTTTCATAAATTCAGAGTTTCGGTTTATTAGCATAGTGCAAAGTTAGAGTATTATTCAGGCTGGTAGGGGTAATATTGTGTTTTTGTTCTGTAATATTGTTTATAACTGACAAATTTCAAAAATTACATGAGGATTACGTAGTAGACTCTCAAAAAGACGAGATAGCATTTTTGAGGTTCGACTAAATACTATCCTGTTGAGTCAAAAAAAGTTTTTTCAATTCATTTTTCATCTTAAAGTTTCAATTCGGAAAAGTATTACTTGCTTCAGACTTCAACTTATCCACGTCACGAGTATGTTTCTCGGTGTGTTTCAATCCGCTTGGCCACAACAAGTAGACGACGGTATTGTTGTTGGCTTCATTATTGAGGATATTCATAGCAAAGCAGTGACGAACACAATACCAAACTTAAATACCTGTTCATGCTCTGCACCGAATCTTTGCTTCCAATGTAAGTATTTCTTATTCGGTTGGCGTTTTTCAGTTGTATGGGGTTGGCTCTCGTTTCTCCCTTTTTGTACTTAGTCCTGATACGAATAACGGCTGATTACTCAATGAGTATCAGCCGTTAATATTTTAATGGGGGCAAATGGATAGCAAGAATAACACCACTCCTTCTATGCTTTATCCTCTTTTCACACGATATCCTTGTTTGTTGCCATAGTTTGTTCAGATTAGTTTCTCAAAAGCCTTTCTGTCGTCTTTGGCACCATAGTGTATTTGACCACAATAGGTGTAGCCCAGGTGTGGAAGGATGTTCAGCATCTCAACATTGTCATAGTTGGTGTCTACCTTGATGCTGTGAATGCCTTGCGAGGCAGCCCATTTCTCTGCTTCGTGGAAGAGGCGCTTGGACAGTCCGTGTCCTCGGTGACGGGGGCTAACGGCAAGCCTGTGAATCACCACATAGTCTTGTTCGCTGAGCCAAGAACCTTCGAGATGAGCATATTCGGGTTCGCCGTTCACAGCAAGTTTGGCGTATGCGGCTACCTCTCCATTGACGGTAAGGATGTAAGCGTCTCCTCCGACAATGTCATTCTCAATCAATGCTCGTGAGGGATAGTCCTTTGTCCACTGTTTCCTACCGTTGGTCAGCATGAGGTTGCGAGCTGTGTCCAAGAGCGTCCACGCCTCTTCCAAATCTGCGGTTGTAGCTTTTCGGAATACGATTCGTGTGGTATGCATGTATGTTAATTTACTCGCTCGAGTGTGGTGAACCACTTGAACAATCTCTTTCTTCCAATTACAGTGTGTGATGTGCGCCGAATCCAAATTTAGGGGCTTTGACGGTTAAATGCACTTGTCCTTTCATTCCGTTGCTTTGCACAGTTACCACCAATTTGCCGTGGAAAAGGTGCATATTGGGCAAGTGGAAAGGCTCTAACGACGTGGCGTCGCCATTGCAGACAGCCTTGAAACGGGCAGCCCCAGACACTTCAAAGAGCAACAGGTCGTTGGCATCGGGACAGAGGTTGCCGTCTTTGTCTACCATACTAATGGTGTAATACAGCAAGTCCTTGCCGTCGTTTGCGAGCTGTTGCTTGTCTACTTCAATCTTGAGTGCATGAGGTGCACCAGCGGTGTGAACGGTTTGTTGAGCCACTTCCTTGCCCTTTTCATCGTAAGCCACTACCTTCAGTTCGCCCGGCTCATACACAACGTTGTTCCAGCGCAAGCGGTAACGGTCTAATTTGGATGCCTTGTTCTTCTTGATGCGTCCTTGACTCTTGCCATTGACAAAGAGTTCGGCTTCGGGATAACTCGTATAACAGTACACGGGTGTTACTTTTCCCTCACGTCCATGCCATGTCCAATGTGGCAAGAGGTGCAGGGTGGGAGAGGAAGTGTTCCACACCGAGCGATACAAGTAATAACGATCTTTGGGCAAGCCTGCCAAGTCGACCGGCGCAAAGTAGCTGCTTCGTGAGGGCCAATAGCTGTAATAAGGAGTGGGTTCACCGATGTAATCGATGCCCGTCCATACGAATTGACCGATAGAGTAGGGCAAATCGTCTTGTTTGGCAAAGTCTTCATCGGGGTAACTGCCCCAGCTCACCTTCTCTACGTCGTACGATGAGCATTGTCCGTCATCGTAGGTAGCCATATTCTTCTCTTCTACAGGGAATTTATATACCCCTCTTGAACTCACTGCTGACGACGTTTCCGAGCCCAACAAGAACCCTTGTGGCAGCTTGTCGATGAGTTTTTCGTAAAGGAAGACACGATAATTAAAGCCCGGTACGTCTGTGGCAGCATAGAAACCGCAATTAACGCTGCCCTCTGGATTGTCCACACCGCAAGTGACGGTGCGTGTAGAATCAAGGCTATGGCAAAATTTCACCATGGCTTTAGCGCGCTCTGTGCCCTGCTGGTTGGCTTGTTCGGGTATCTCGTTGCCAATGCTCCACATCACGATAGATGGGTGATTGCGATGCCCCAAAATCAGATTTGTAAGGTCTTTGCGCCACCATTCATCGTAAAACCGATTGTAACCGTTCTTTACCTTTGGCTCTTTCCATGCGTCAAAGCTCTCTGCCATGACCATCATCCCCATGGAGTCGCACACCTGCATTTGCATTTGCGAAGGCATGTTGTGCGCAGTACGGATGGCATCTACACCCATATCTTTCATGATGCGTATCTGTCGAATCATGGCAGCCTTGTTGGCAGCCGCACCAAGAGGTCCTAAATCGTGGTGTAGACATACGCCCTTGAACTTTCGTGTGATGCCATTGAGCTGAAAACCATGCTCTTTCGTAAGGGCTATGGTGCGGATTCCAACCTGTTGTGAGGTGACATCCAAGGTTTTGCTGCCTCGTTTCACGCAGATTTGTAACGTGTAGAGATAGGGATGTTCGGGACTCCAAAGTTGTGGATTCTTGATGTTCAACGTCGTTGCCACATCTCCTTTCGCATCGTTTTCCACAGTGTTCTGTGCAACCGTCCTACCGTTTTTGTCTTTTAGGATAATGTGCGTCTTGAGCTTGTCGTTCTCTTTGAGTCCCTTTGCTTGTGCATTCACGGCAATCTCCGCTCCTTGTTGCGAAACGGCGAGGGTGCGGAAATACGTTTGCCAAGGGTCTATATAGGTTTTATTGGTAGTAATCAATGTGACTGGGCGATATAGTCCAGCTCCCGGATACCACCTGCTGCTCTCCTCCAAGTTGTTCAGTTTGACCAGTATCTCATTGTCCCCCCGTTTTAAGTAGGGCGTGATATCGATGCGAAAAGCGTTGTATCCATACGCCCACCGACCCGCTTCCGTACCATTGATATAGACAACAGGTTCGCTCATGACACCATCGAAATAAAGTTCTGTGCGTTCATCGAGGTCGCGCACGTTGATGGTGGTGCGATATTCGCCACGTCCCAACCAAGGCAGTCCACCCGAACGTCCTGTGTGCCATATAGGAGTGCGTTGTCCGTCTTGTGTGATACCCAAGAATTGACGATCCCACTGCTTGTCAAATGGTCCTTTGATTGCCCAGTCGTGTGGCACTGTTACCGATTGCCACGCATCGCCATTGCGAGAGAATTGCCATGAGGAAAGTTCTTTTTCCACTCTATTTTGTGCCATACAAGCACTACTCAAGGCTAAGAAAGCCAATAAAGTAAAGGTTTTGTTAGTCATGAATAAAAGGTATGTTGATTGTTATTTTGTTCATCAGCACCCACCTTACTTCTTTCAAGGTAGGATGGATGCCTCGGTAAGTCTTAGTGTGGAGGTGAGAATATTATTTCGCTCCCAACTTTTTCATCCATTTTCCACCCCTCATGCAGGCAATGCCAAGGATGATAAAAGGAATGCTCAGCAGTTGTCCCATGTTGAAAATCATGCCCGACTCGAAGTCTACTTGTATGTCCTTGGTGTATTCTATGAAGAAGCGGAATGTGAAAATGAGGGTCAGACACAAGCCGAAATAGAAGCCAGTACCCACCTCTTTGGAGGTTCGCTTGTAGAAATGCAGCATGATGAAGAAGAAGACAAAGTAGGCAATCGCCTCATACAACTGTCCTGGGTGGCGTGGCGTCATGTCTACCCGCTCAAAGATAAAAGCCCAAGGCACATTGGTTGGCGTGCCGATAATCTCGCTGTTCATGAGGTTGCCCAAGCGGATAAAGCACGCAGTGATAGGAGTAGCGATGGCAATGTCGTCGAGTACATGCCACAAGTTCATGCCTGTTTTGCGATAGTACAGATAGAGTGCCGCCATGAGTCCTATCGTACCACCGTGCGAAGCCAATCCCTCGTACCCCGTAAACTTCCATGAACCGTCCGCCATTTGGTGAATAGGCAGAAACATTTCGACGACATGCGTCCACGAAGACAAAAAGTATTCGGGCTGATAGAACAGGCAGTGTCCCAATCGGGCACCGATTAAAATGCCCAAAAAGCAATATATAAACAGCGGGTCGAAATACGCATCCTTCACCTTTTGGTCCTTATAGAGCCATTTCACAATGAAGTATGCCAAGGCAAGTCCTATCAACCAGCAGGTTGAATACCAACGAATGGCAAAATTGCCGATGCGGAATATCTCTAAATCAGGATTCCACAGGATGTAAAGTAGGTGGTCTATCATATTGTTTTGTTATTGGGCTTATTGGGCTAATTCGCCTAATCAGGCTTATCAGCCCAATTGTTGTTCATTAAACATTAAATCTAAAGTGCATGATGTCACCGTCTTGCACCACATATTCCTTGCCCTCAATACCTAATTTTCCAGCTTCACGGACGGCACTCTCGCTGCCATATTTGATGTAATCATCGTATTTGATGACCTCTGCCCGGATAAAACCTTTCTCGAAATCGGTATGGATGACGCCAGCACATTGTGGAGCTTTCCAGCCTTTGTGGTACGTCCAAGCCTTTACTTCCATTTCGCCAGCCGTGATGAAGGTTTGCAGATTGAGCAGCGAATAAGCTTTTTTGATGAGGCGGTTCACGCCGCTTTCGGTCAATCCCAACTCTTCTAAAAACATTTGCTTGTCCTCGTAGGTCTCCAAAGATGCAATATCCTCTTCTGTCTTGGCGGCAATCACCATGGCTTCGGCACCCTCTTCTTGGGCAATTTTCTCTATTTGGGCACTATAAGCGTTGCCTTCTTTGGCACTTGCCTCGTCCACATTGCACACATACAGTACGGGCTTGGTGGTCAGCAGAAACAGGTTGTGCGCTGCCTCCTCTTCCTCTTTGGTGTCAAACGACACCGTCCGTGCGTTCTTTCCTTGCTCCAACACCTCTTTGTAGGCTTCTAATACGGTAACAAGCGTCTTGGCTTCCTTGTTGCCCGAAGCAGCTATTTTTTGTTGTTTGGATAGTTGTGCCTCTATGGTCTCCAAGTCTTTGAGTTGCAATTCGGTGTCAATCACCTCTTTGTCACTGACAGGATTCACCGCCATACCGCCCTCTCGTACCACGTTGTCATCGTCGAAACAGCGGATAACGTGTATCAGCGCATCACATTCGCGTATGTTTCCCAGGAATTTGTTGCCCAAGCCTTCGCCTTTGGACGCTCCCTTTACCAATCCTGCAATGTCTACTATCTCGCATGTGGCAGGCACAATGCGTCCCGGATGCACAATCTCAGCCAATTTGGTGAGCCGTTCATCGGGTACTGTTATCACGCCCACGTTGGGCTCAATCGTACAAAAAGGAAAATTTGCTGCCTGTGCCTTGGCACTCGACAAGCAGTTGAATAGGGTAGACTTGCCCACGTTTGGCAACCCTACAATACCACATTTTAATGACATGTCGTTATGATAAACGTTTATATTATAATGTGCAAATTTACGAAAAAGATTGGGAAACGAACGAGGAAAAGCGTATAAAAGTGCTGGCTGAAAGGAGATTCATCATGCCGCGACTCGTGTGTTCTGGCTCGAATATGGTCTTTTTTGCCTTCCTTGCCAATATTTGTCCTCATTGTTTTTGTTGTTAGTCAATATTTTTATAATTTTATTCAAAAATTCCGGAGAATGACTAAACTTTGGATATCACTCTTTTGTATTTTGCTCCTTGCAGCTTGTGGTGGCAGGCAAACAAACGAAGTTGCCACCCGCAGCATATATTACTGGCGCACCACTTTCCGACTCGATTCTGCCGAGCGTGCCTTCCTTCGCATGCACCATGTGAACAAACTCTACGTCAGAGATTTCGACGTGACACCAGACGACGAGATGCACCCCATGCCCAATGCCACAATCGCCTTTGCCGACACCCTGCCGCAAGGTGTCGAGATTGTGCCCGTGGTGTTTATCGTCAATCGTTTCCAAGCGGGAAGCATTGATGACATAGCCGACCAAGTGTTTCGCCGTATTCTACAGATGAACGAAACGCACGACATGAAGGGCATCAGGGAAATCCAGATAGACTGCGACTGGACCATGAGCACGCAGAAACGCTATTTCAGTATGCTCCGACGTATGCGCGATCTCTGCCACGAGCATAGGTTGACACTGTCGGCTACCATCCGTCTGCACCAGTTGTCGCTCGAAGTTCCGCCTGTGGACAAGGGCTCCTTGATGATGTACAACACTGGCGATTTCACCCAGCTCTCTGTCCATAAGCCCATTCTTGACATGAAGGACGTGAGACCTTATCTGCACAGTCTGCCCCGATACAAATTGCCTCTCAATGTCGCTTACCCGCTATTCACGTGGCGTGTGCTGTTCCGCGATGGCAAATATGTGGGTATTATGCATGGTGATGACGATTTTCCCGTGTTGCAGGGCGACAGTGTAGCCACGCGCCAGCCTGAACTTGATGACATCATGGCTGCCCGGCGGGCTGTGGACAGTCTGCGCCCGGAGGCCAACAGCGAGGTGATACTCTATCATCTCAACAATAAGAATATCAACCGTTTTACTCCCAACGACTATGAAAATATCTATCAGTAGCATTAATTTTCGGACAGGATTAGTTACCCTGATTCTGTCTCTGATGCCCTGTCTCGGCGCGATGGCATGCGCATTTGAGGGGCCTACCCACAACTATTACCTTTTCAGCGTGTTTCATCGCAGCTTGATGGGAGATCGTTTCGCAACCGAGACCGAGGTGTTTTGGAACAAATACGTCGGCAACGATCCCCGTTTTTCTTCCTATCGGTGGAGCCGGGAGGTGGTAATGGATGTGGCCAAGCGCAGGGGAGACACCGAGATGATGGGCTACCTGAGGTTGCTTAATTCCTACATCGATGCCTCTGTCTTTTACGACGCTTGGGAATATCCGTCGAAGGAGAAAATTGCCCAGAGCCAGGCCACCATGCGAGAACTTCAGGCTGAGGCCCGAAAATACAAGGGAAAAAGGTTTCGAGCGCAGTATATGCTGATGGTGATGCGCACGCATTTCGCACTGAAACAATATCGCGAGGCCATGAACTGTTGGACGCGGCAGGGACAAAAACTGCCACAAAGCGTCTACCGAGACCTGATGCAAAACCTCTATGCGGGCTGTCTCCTGCGCCTTGGGCAACGTCGTGAGGCAGTGGAAATCTATGCTGCGCAGGAAGACTTCGCAAGTTTGCAATACAGCGTGCGCAACTATCGCAACCTTGCCGGTATCAGCAAGGTGTTTGCCGAAAATCCCAATTCGCCCACGTTGCTCTATCTTGTGCAGGACTTTGTGAACAACTTGCAGGAAACGCAGGATGTCTATGCCAACGAATGGCTCTCGAAAGAAGTTTATCCGGAGGATTCCGACAAGGTAAACTGGATTAGGGAGTTAGGCGCACAGCCCATCTATAAGCCCGAAGCCCGGCAGTTTATCGATTTTGCCCGTAGGGTGGTGGCGGGAGGAAAGAGCCGCACGCCCTGCCTCTGGATGTCGGCCATAGGTTGTCTGGAGCACCAAATGGGCGACTATCAACAGGCTAAAATCGACCTCGCCAAAGCGCTCACCCTCAACGGAACGCGCCGCATGAAGGACAATGCGCGCGCCATCTACGCGGCCAACTCGGTGTTTGTGGAGCCGATGAAAAGGAAGTATCGCCAATGGATGGCGGCCGAATTGCAGTGGCTCGATGCCAAGTCGAAGCAGGATATAACCGACAGTGTGCTGACCGACGACCATTATCGCGACGTGAAAGAACGCATCGTGTACAACGGATTGGTGCCCCGCTATTTCAAATCGGGCGACCGCACGATGGCCATGGCGATGCTCTGCATGATGGATAACGAGTTCAAGCGCATTATGGGTATGCCCAACTTGCGGCATCCTGACTTTAAAGCTGCCGACAAGCCGTGGAACGAAGACTATTGGGGCGAGTATTTCGAGGCTCTCGATAGCGTTAATGTGGAGCAGCTCAAGTATTACGCGCGTTTTCTCAGCAAGAAGCCCAAGGATGCTTTGCAACGCTATGTGTGGGGTAAATGCTATCGCGATGCCGATTATTACAACGACCTGATCGGCACCAAACTCATGGCAAGGGGGAGGTTTGCCGAGGCCATTCCCTATCTTGAAAAGGTGAGTATGGCCTTTCTGAATACCCAGAACATCGTGCCTTATGTCCGCCATCGCAGCTATGAGACGGAGCGATGGCTGACCAAACAGAAAGTGGGGGACGAGTTTGAGGGTTACATGCCCCTGCTTACCACAAACCGGAAAGTAGAGTTTTGCCGTCGTATTCTTGCTGCGCAGCATCTCTATCGCAACATGCGGCCATCGGAGCAGCGTCTCGAAAAGGCCTACGAACTGGCCTCGCTCTATTATCAGGCCAGTTATTTGGGCGACTGCTGGTGGCTCACGCAGTATGGTCTAAGCTCTGCGCAAGACAGCACTAAGACCGGCAACATGGACTTCGTGGGCCATGCCATCAACCTGTTGGAAGAGAGTGCGCGCTCGTCAGACTTCTCGTTGAAGCAGAAAAGCCTTTACGCCCTGGCCTTTATCCCACAGGATTCGTGGTATGAGAAAGGGTGGGACGGCACCATCGGGGTATATCACGACCTTAGCAACCCTTCCGTGAGTCCTGCTTCGCGACAATACCGAGCCATGATGCGACTCGCGGAATTTGCACACGACAATGCCGAGCGCATCGCCCCATACATCTCCCGTTGTGAGGAACTCAAAGCTTTCGAGCGAGCCAGACTGACGACACCCTTCGCATTTCTCCCCTGTGATGGTTGTTTCTTAGAAGAATTTACTTACCCCTACTGAATTAAAGATAATCGGTGTCACCCATAGGGGGGCGAGATTTATCACGCTCCGAAACACATCCGGGCAATGGTGTGATGCTTCCGGAATTTTTCTTCAGTCGTTGTTTGTAACCATTCGAAAACACTCCACTCCGTCTCTCCTATAGGGAGGGTGGAGTGGAGTGTTTTGTTAGGTTGGGATAGAACTTCTATTTCTGAATATATTTCTTTTTGTTTTTAATGACGATGCCTTTGTAGCTCTCGTTCACACGACGGCCGCTGAGGTCGTATATTTTGCCATCGCTTGCCCCGTCGGCAGTCTTCACGTGGTCAATACCTGTGGTTTTGCTTGTGAAGTAACCCGTGGTGGGGTTAGCCATTTCAATGCCTGTTTTGTATGGGTTGTACGCAGTGTTGGTACCTTTCAGCTGCGTACAGTTATTAAACATATCAGTTCCAACTTTGTAACCAACCTTCCAGTTACTGTTGCAGAAAATAGTGGTTAGGGAAGTGCAGTCAGAGAACATGTCGGCCATGTCGATGATTTTTTGAGTGTTGAAGTTGCTCACATCGAGTGATGTCAGTGTCTTGCAACCAGAGAATATTGTGCGCATGTCGATGACCTTTTCGGTGTTGAAACTGCTTACATTGAGCGATATCAATGCCTCGCATCCAGAGAACATGCCATACATGTGTTTGACATTTTGGGTGTTGAAGTTGCTCAGGTCGAGCGATGTCAATGCCGAGCAGCCCTCGAACATGCTGCTCATGTCGGTGACGTTTTGGGTATTGAAGTTGCTCACATCGATCGATGTCAATTTCGGGCAGCCAGCGAACATGTCCCACATATTGGTGACATTTCCGGTGTTGAAATTGCTTAGGTTGAGCGATTTCAATGCCTCGCAGCCCTCGAACATGCCGTTCATGTAGATGACGTTTTGAGTATTAAAGTTGCTTAGGTTGAGCGATGTCAAGGCCTTGCAACCTTGGAACATGCTGCTCATGCTGGTTACGTTTTGTGTATTGAAGTTGCTCACATCGAGCGATGTCAATGCCTCGCAGTTATGGAACATGCCGCTCATGTCGGTGACGTTTTTTGTATTGAATTTGCTCACATCGAGCGATGTCAATTTCGGGCAGCCAGCGAACATGTCCCACATATTGGTGACATTTCCGGTGTTGAAATTGCTTAGATCGAGCGAAATCAATGACTTGCAGTCACGGAACATGAAGTTCATTTCGGTGACATTTTGGGTATTGAAGTTGCTCAGGTTGAGCGATGTCAATGCTTGGCAGCCATAGAACATGGCGCCCATGTAGGTGACATGTTGGGTGTTGAAGTTGCTCAGGTCGAGCGATGTCAAACTCCAGCAGCCAGAGAACATGTGGCCCATGTAGGTGGCGTTTTCGGTATTGAAGTTACTCACATCGAGCGATGTCAATGCCTCGCAGCCAGAGAACATGCTACCCATGTCGGTGACGTTTTGGGTATTAAAGTTGCTCACATCGAGCGATGTCAATGCCGAGCAGCCATAGAACATCCAACCCATATCGGTGACGTTTTGGGTTTTGAAGTTGCTCAGGTCGAGCGATGTTAATGCCTTGCAGCCATGGAACATGCTGCCCATGTCAGTGACGTTTTGGGTATTGAATTTGCTTACATCGAGCGATGTTAATGCCTTGCAGCCATGGAACATGCAGCTCATGTCGGTGACTTTTTCGGTATTGAATTTGCTCACATCGAGCATCGTCAATGCCTCGCAGCCAGAGAACATCCAACTCATGCCGGTGACGTTTTCGGTGTTAAAGTTGCTCAGGTCGAGCGATGTCAATGCCGAGCAGCCATAGAACATCCAACCCATATCGGTGACGTTTTGGGTTTTGAAGTTGCTCAGGTCGAGCGATGTCAATGCCCAGCATTCTCGGAACATGCCGTTCATGTTGGTGACGTTTTGGGTGTTGAATTTGCTCAGATTGAGCGATGTTAATGCCTTGCAGTCAGAGAACATCCAACTCATATCGGTGACGTTTTCGGTGTTAAGATTCCGTATGCCGTCGATATCCTGCAAATTGATGGAATGTGCGAACCAAGAGCTGGTGCTGGTAGGGTGGTACCCAGAAAAGGAGGCATCGAACACAACGTGCTTAATATCTTCTTGAGAAGGAGACCAATGCCCTGCCCAAGCAGGTTCGTTCTCAGGTTTGGGCATATCGTAGATGCGCTCATAATTCTGGTGGGTGGTGCGCTGATTGTCATAATAAAAAGTGAGCGTCCCGTCAGGTGTTAATACGGCGTAAGCCTCTTGTGCTGCCACTGGCAGGCTACCCGTGATTGCAAAAAGGCCAACGAGGAGTGAAAGTAGATAATTTCTCATGATGATTGGTTTTAATTGAATTAAAAGAGGTCATCCGTCCGTCTTGTTTCCCAAAGGGGGGCAAACTCGTGACCGTGAATAACTATCAATTGCGTATTGCAGTAAACATTCTTCTTTTCGTGAAATGATGTTCTTGCATCGAAAATCTCACCTTAGCCATGTCGGTTGCGTGTCGCAGAAGGTGAATACGAACACAAAATTAAATATAAAAACCAGAAAAACAACGGTTTACCCTAAAAATATTTGAACGATCAATCGTTTCAGGAGAGTGAGCCGCCACCTACATTAGAAAATGAGATTGAGCGTCATGTTATTTTGCAGATATTCTAAAGGTGTACAAAGCGTGTAGTTAAAAATCACTATATTTGCAGCTGCAACCCTTTAATATCAAAACATTGATGGAAAAATCCGATTCCGACCGTCAGCGAGAACAGCGCATATACCGTGTCACCATTACCGGCAGCATCATCAATGCTGTGTTGCTGGCACTCAAGTTCGCAGCTGGAATCTTGGGAGCATTGGCTGTCATGAACGCTGATTAGTATCGTGCAGCTATCCATGAGAGGAACGCTCACCGACACAATAGGGAATATATAAGTAAGATAGAGAGTGTCACCAGTCTGTAGAAATATAGAAAAACTAATATTTTTCTTCGCAAAAATTGCGAACATTCAAAAAGTATGATTATCTTTGCAGAAGATAGGCTACGCCTTAACAAAGCAAACAAGTTTTCTTTGTGTTCGGCTTGCACTATCATTGCACAAAAGAATAGGCAAGGATGGAAATAACCTTTGAGCAAGACTATCTACGGGAATTGTTCTATGAAGGCAGGGCCAAGGACAAGAAGCACCGCTTTCAGCCTCAGATTGTACGAAAGTACATCAAAGTCCTGAACCTCATGGAGTCGCTTGACAGCACGCAAGACCTGTATCGCTTCACATCACTTCATTACGAAACATTGGTTGGAGATAAGGCAGGTCGTGAGTCGGTGCGGGTAAATGATCAATATCGCATAGAGTTTCGTTCGGAAACCGTCGGTAAGGAAAGGCTGATTACCATTTGCAACATCTTGGAATTGTCAAACCATTATAAATAAAATAGATATGGCAAGTTTAGGTTATGGCTTTTATCCGACACACCCCGGTGAGGTGTTGAAGGATGAACTTGAAACAAGGGGCATCTCGCAACGTAAGTTTGCAGATAGTATTGGTATGGGCTATTCCGTACTGAATGAGATATTGAACGGTCGTCGCTCACTGAGCACCACCACCGCATTGATGTTTGAGGCTGCCTTAGGTGTTCCGGCAGAATCGCTGATGAAATTGCAGCTGAAATATAATATGCAAACGGCGAGAACGGACAAGACATTGGCTGATAAGCTGAAAGAGATTGCACGTGCGGCAGCGCTACTTTGATGATTGTCCCTTAAAAGAAGGATTTACTTACCCCTACTGAATTAAGGCTGGTTCTATAAATTAGCTTTGTTAGGTTTTGAGCTTATTTTTGAGGTCAAAATGCAAGAGAGTGAGGGAGTGTAGCGAGCTACACGACTGAACGAACTTACATTTTGAACCAAAAAGAAGCTAAAAGATAACAAAACGTATTTTATAAAGATTTAATGACTATATGCGGTGGTAATTTATAGAACCAGCCTTAAGGATAATCGGTGTCACCCATAGGGGCGTGATAATCACGCTCCGAAACATATCCGGGAAATGGTGTGATGCTTCCGGAATTTATCTCCGTCGTTGTTTATAACCATTCGAAAACACTCCACTCCATCTCTCCTATAGGAGGGTGGAGTGGAGTGTTGCGTTAGGTTGGGATAGAACTTCTATTTCTGAATATATTTCTTTCCGTTCTTAATGACGAAGCCTTTGTAGCTCTCGTTCACACGACGGCCGCTGAGGTCGTATGCTTTGCCATCGCCTGCCCGGTCGGCTGTCTTCACGTGGTCAATACCTGTGGTCTTGCTTGTGAAGTAACCCGTGGTGGGGTTAGCCATCTCAATGCCCGTTTTGTTTGCGTCGAACGCTGTGTTGGTACCTTTCAGCTGCGTACAGTTATTAAACATATCAGTTCCAACTTTGTAACCAACCTTCCAGTTACTGTTGCAGAAAATAGTGGTTAGGGAAGTGCAGTCAGAGAACATGTCGGCCATGTCGATGATTTTTTGAGTGTTGAAGTTGCTCACATCGAGTGATGTCAGTGCCTTGCAACCAGAGAATATTGTGCGCATGTCGGTGACCTTTTCGGTGTTGAAACTGCTCACATTGAGCGATATCAATGCCTCGCATCCAGAGAACATGCCATACATGTCTGTGACATTTTGGGTGTTGAAGTTGCTCAGGTCCAGTAATATCAATGCGTTGCAGTTTTGGAACATGCTACTCATGTTAGTGACTTTATCTGTGTTGAAGTTGCTTAGGTCGAGCGATGTCAATGCCTTGCAGTTATAGAACATGCCCCACATGTTGGTGACGTTATGGGTTTTGAAGTTGCTCACATCGAGCGATGTCAATGCCTCGCAGTAAGAGAACATGTTGCCCATGTTGGTGACGTTATGGGTGTTAAATTTGCTCAAATCGAGCGATGTCAATGCTTGACAGCTAGAGAACATGTAAAACATGTCGGTGACATTTTGGGTGTTGAAGTTGCTTAGGTCGAGCGATGTCAATGCCTTGCAGTTATAGAACATGCCACTCATGCTGGTGACGTTTTGGGTGTTGAAGTTGCTCACATCGAGTGAAGTCAATGCCCTGCAGCGATTGAACATGTCGCTCATGTCGGTGACGTTTTGGGTTTTGAAATTGCTCAGGTCGAGCGAAGTCAATGCTCCGCAGCGATTGAACATGCCGCCCATGTTGGTGACCTTTTCGGTGTTAAGGTTTCGTATGCCCTTGATGTCCTGCAAATTGATGCAATTTGCGAACCAGATGCGGGTGCTGGTGGGACGGTATCCAGAAAAAGAGGCGTCGAACACAACGTGCTTGATTTTTTCAGGGGCGTACGTACTATAACCTGTCCAAGCAGGATAGTTTCCATGTTCGGGCATATCAAAGACGAGACCATAATCTCGATGGATGGTGCGCTGATTGTCATAATAGAAAGTGAGTGTCCCGTCTGGCGTTAATGCCGCATAAGCCTCTTGTGCTGCCACAGGCAGGCTACCCATAGTCGCCAAAAGGGCGACGAGGAGTGAAAGTAGATAATTTCTCATGATGATGGTTTTAAATGAATAAGAAGGTCTTGTTTCCCAAGGGGTGGCTTGGGCAAACTCGTGCCCGTGATTAACTATCAATTGCGTATTGCAGTACACATTCATCTTTTCGTGAACAGATGACGTTTCTGCATCGGAAATTTCACCTTAGCCATATCGGTTGCGTGTCGCAGAAGGTGAATACGAACACAAAATTAAATATAAAAACCAGAAAAACAACGGTTTACCCTAAAAATATTTGAACGATCAATCGTTTCAGGAGAGTGAGCCGCCACCTACATTAGAAAATGAGATTGAGCGTCATGTTATTTTGCAGATATTCTAAAGGTGTACAAAGCGTGTAGTTAAAAATCACTATATTTGCAGCTGCAACCCTTTAATCTCAACACATTGATGGAAAAATCCGAATCCGACCGTCAGCGAGAGCAGTCCATATACCGTGTCACCATTGCCGGCAGCATCATCAATGCGGTGTTGCTGGCATTGAAGTTCACGGCCGGAATCTTGGGTGGGTCGGCTGCCATGATAGCTGACGCTGTGCACTCGCTGTCCGACTTCATGACCGACATCGTGGTACTGCTGTTCGTCAAGCTCGGCAACAAGCCGCAAGACGAGGATCACGACTATGGGCATGGCAAATACGAGACGCTGGCCACCGCCCTCATCGGCATTGCGTTGATGGGCGTGGGTGCCATGATCTGCTACAACGGCCTGACCAAAACGTGGGCTGTCGTTAACGGTGAGCAGCTGAAGTCGCCGGGGATGATTGCCTTCATTGCGGCCATCGTGAGCATCGCATTGAAGGAGTGGGCCTATCGGTTCACCGAAAAGGTGGGGCGCGAGGTAGGCTCCCAGGCCGTGCGGGCCAATGCCTGGCACCATCGGTCGGATGCCCTGTCGTCCATCGGAACGGCCTTCGGTATTGGTGGCGCTATTCTCTTGGGTGCACAGTGGGCGGTGTTGGACCCGCTGGCGGCCATCATCGTGAGCTTTTTCATCTTGAAAGCGGCCTATGGACTGATTGTTCAGGCCACCAATGAATTGTTGGAGAGTAGTTTGCCCGAAGACGTTGAGGCGCAAATGGTGGCACTGGCGGCCGAGGAGGAGGATGTGGCGGACATCCACAACCTGCGCACGCGTCGGCTTGGTAACAAGATAGCCATTGAGATGCACGTGCGAATGCCGGGCGAGATGTCGCTCTATGAGGCGCATGAGAAGGCTACCCGCATCGAAAAACGGTTGCGCGAGCAGTTTGGTGAGCATACCCACATCGCCTTGCATCTGGAGCCTTTGAAGGTGAATGGCTGTTATGTGAGTCCGAAAGAAATGAACCAACACAGTCGCACGTCAACCCAGTCTTGAATGAGTGTGTAATGAATTGTGAGTCAAAAGATTAAGAAAAGCCTTTCAAAGTGATTGAGATTGAAAATCAAAGGGTGCGGTCGTTGATTTTACCGGCTGCGCCCTTTGGTTTCAGCAGCTTTGTCATTTGATTTCAACAACTGCGAAAGCACTCGGCTTTCGCCTGTGTTTTTAGATTCAAAAAAATTGCTCAAAATCTGCTGAGGCTGATGTTTCAAGTCAGTCTTGTTAGATTTTGAGCTTGTCACTACCGGCGGCTTTCAGACTCATATCCAGTCCCTTCACGCTGTGGGTGAGTGCGCCAAAGGAGATGAAGTCTACCCCCGCCTTGGCGTATGGAATCATGGTGTCGAACGTGATGCCGCCACTCGATTCGGTTTCGCAGCGTCCGTTGACCTTTTCTACGGCCTGGCGGGTCTGCTCGGGCGTGAAGTTGTCGAACATGATGCGGTCGCATCCCTCGGCCAATGCTTCGTCCAACTCTTGGAAATTGCGCACCTCACACTCTATCTTCAGGTCCTTTCCATGCTCTTTGCAGTACTTCTTGGCGCGCGAGATGGCGTTGCGAACGCCCCCGCAAAAGTCAATATGGTTGTCTTTGAGCAGAATCATGTCAAACAATCCGATACGATGATTCATACCCCCGCCTATCTTCACCGCCTCTTTCTCGAGCATGCGCATGCCCGGTGTGGTTTTTCTGGTGTCCAGCACGCGTGTCTTTGTGCCAGCCTCAATCAAGGCTTGCTGGTAGCGGTGCGTCATGGTGGCGATGCCACTCATGCGTTGCAGGATGTTTAGCACCAATCGCTCGGTCTGCAAGAGGCTACGCTCGTGCCCTTTAACCGTCAGCACGATGTCGCCCGGGCGGACGTGCGTACCATCGGGTATGTGTATCTCGACCTCCAAGTTGGGATCAAAACGATGGAACACCTCTTGGGCAATGTCTGCGCCAGCCAATATTCCTTCTTCTTTGATGAGTAGCTTACATTCGCCCATGGCATCGGCAGGGATGCAGCACAGCGTGGTGTGATCGCCGTCACCAATATCTTCACTGAAGGCGAGGTCAAACAATTTGTCGTTCAATTCTTGTATGGAGAGCATGATTTCTTGATTTTGTGATGATGAAAAATGATGAGTTGACTGGCATGTAGTCGTGTGAAAAACGGTCAGAGTCCCAGCTTCTTGGATATTTCCAACATGCGGTTGATGGGGCGAATGGCTTTTTGAGCCACGTCGGCAGGAACCTCTATAGTGGGCCATTCATACTTCAAGCAGTTGTACAGCTTTTGCATGTTGATGAGTTTCATGTAGTTGCACTCGTTGCAAGCGCAGGTGCTGTCGTTGGGAGGAGCAGGGATAAATGTTTTCTGCGGAGCCGATTTCTGCATCTCATGCAGGATGCCGCTCTCGGTAGCCACGATGAATTCTTTCGCATCATCGGTGATGCTGTATTTCAACAAGGCCGCCGTGCTGCCCACCTTGTCGGCCAATTTAACCACCGGCCCTTTGCATTCGGGGTGCGCTAAGATTTTGGCGCCGGGATGTTCGGCCTTGAGTTGGAGAATCTTTTCCACCGAAAACTTCTCGTGCACATGGCAGGCACCCTTCCAAAGCAGCATGTTACGACCGGTCAGACTGTTGATGTATCCGCCCAAATTCTCGTCGGGACCAAAAATAATCGGGGTGTCTTTGGAGAATGATTCAACGATTTGGCGTGCGTTACTGCTGGTTACCACCACGTCGGTGATGGCCTTTGTGGCAGCGGTGGTGTTGACATAACTAATCACGGTGTGGTCAGGATGTGCCTCAACAAACTGCTTGAACTCGTCGGCCGGACAGCTCTCGGCCAACGAACACGAGGCGTTGAGGTCGGGTACCAGCACCTTCTTGTCAGGACAGAGTATCTTGTTGGTTTCGCCCATGAAGTGAACGCCGCACATGACGATAATCTCAGCATCGGTGGTGGCAGCCTTTTGCGCCAGTGCCAAGCTGTCTCCCACGAAGTCGGCGATGTCTTGAACGTCGCTCTCGGTGTAATAGTGAGCCATGATGATGGCATTCTTCTCTTTGCACATCCGGCGTATCTCAGCCTTGATGTCTGTTCCTTCTGGGATAGGCTCGTTGACAAAGCCTTTTTCCTTCCATTCTTGTTTAATCATAATGTATTGTATAAGTGCCTATTAGAGGTCGTAGGCATGTTTGGGATAGTCTACCGTATAGTGCAGTCCTCGGCTCTCTTTGCGCTCGATGGCCTGCCGTGTAATGAGGTAACCCACGTTGATGATGTTGCGCAGCTCGCAGATATCTCTGGTGGCTTTGACGCGTTTGAACAGCTCTTCGGTCTCCTCGTAGAGTAGGTCGAGGCGTTTCCAAGCACGATGTAGTCGCAGGTCGCTCCGCACGATGCCCACGTAGTTGGACATGACTTGTCCCACTTCGCGCTCGTCTTGGGCGATGAGCACCTTCTCTTCGTTGCTCATTGTGCCTTCATCATTCCATTCCGGCACCTTGTCGTTGAACTGATAGCCGTCGATGACGCGCACGGCATGTTCGGCAGCCGACTTGGCATAGACCACAGCCTCGATGAGTGAGTTGCTGGCCAAGCGGTTTCCACCATGCAAACCGGTGCATGAGCATTCGCCCACCGCATAGAGCCGGTGGATGGAACTCTCGCCGTTAAGGTCAACCTTGATGCCTCCACACATATAGTGTGCGCTGGGACAGACGGGGATGTACTCCTTGGTGATGTCGACACCTATGGTGAGACACTTGGCATAGATGTGCGGAAAGTGCTTTTTGGTCTCCTCTGCATCTTTGTGAGTGACATCCAAACAAACGTGATTAAGGCCGTGGAGCTTCATCTCTCGGTCAATGGCGCGGGCCACAATGTCACGTGGAGCCAGTGACAATCGCTTGTCGTACTTCTGCATGAACTCCTCACCATTGGGCAAACGCAGCACGCCACCGTAACCTCTCATGGCCTCGGTGATGAGAAAGGCGGGGTGAGTTTCGGCCGGATTGTAAAGCACCGTGGGGTGAAACTGCACGAACTCCATGTCCTTGACCGTTCCCTTGGCCCGATAAACCATGGCAATGCCGTCGCCTGTGGCGATGTTTGGATTGGACGTGGTGGCATACACGGCGCCCGTTCCGCCTGTTGCCATCAGGGTGACGCGACTCAAGAAGGTATTTATCTTATGGGTGTCGGGATCCAAGACGTATGCGCCGTAGCACTCGATGTCGGGCGTTTTGCGCGTCACCTCAATGCCCAAATGGTGCTGGGTGATGATTTCGACAGCGAAATGGTTTTCCAACACAGTGATATTCTTGTTGGATCTCACGGCATCCATCAATCCTCTTTGAATCTCAAAGCCCGTGTCATCCTTGTGGTGTAATATTCTGAATTCGCTGTGTCCGCCCTCCCGATGCAAGTCGAATTGGCCTTCTGGGGTCTTGTCGAAGTTGACTCCCCACTTCACCAAGTCGTCAATGGCCTTGGGAGCATTGCGCACAACATGTTCAACCGCCTTGCGGTCGGAGATGAAATCGCCTGCAATCATCGTGTCCTCGATGTGTTTTTCAAAGTTGTCTACCTTCAAATTGGTCACCGAAGCGATGCCTCCTTGTGCTTTGGACGTGTTGGTTTCGTCCAGCGTAGTCTTGCATACCAAGGCCACTTTACCTTTCCCACTGTTGGCAACTTTCAGTGCAAAGCTCATGCCTGCTACTCCGCCGCCTATAATGAGGAAATCAAATTTGCGTATCATGATGTGCTATATGATGTTCATTTACCGTTTGATGCAAAGATAGTGCAAACCGAAAATAGAGAAAGTTTACTTTCTATATTGAGGTGTCGCCTATTTTATGCAAAGATAGTGCAAACCGAATACAAAGCAAACTTGTTTGTTTTGTTGAGGTGCCGCCTATCTTATGCAAAAGTACTGAAAAACTTTTATATTTGTAACCTGCGTTACAAAAAGCCAAAGAGAGAGACCGTAGCCTACCTCCTGATAGCTCATTTTATGTCGTTTTCTGCTTTCTCATGGCCAAAGCCTTATCTTCCGCAGCCTCCATAATCTCGCGTTCGCCCGGTCCTTTGTCGTTGATGCCGCAGAGATGCAGGATGCCATGGATAATCACGCGATAGAGTTCTTCCTCGTAAGGCTTGCCGAAACGTTCTGCGTTGGTGCGCACCGTGTCCAGACTGATGACGATGTCACCGTTGATGATGTCGCCCTCGTCGTAATCAAAGGTGATGATATCGGTGTAATAGTCGTGTCCCAAGTACTCGTTGTTCACTTCCAGAATCTTCTCGTCGTCAACGAACATGTAGCCCACCTCTCCTATCTTGCGTCCGTAGGTGGCTGCTACGGCCTTGATCCAAGCGGATGTTTCGCGCTTTTTAATCTTCGGCATCTTCACGCCGTCTATGTTATAAGTAATCATATAAAAACCATTTTTCGGTTTCCACTCGCATGAGTGTGTCTGTTAGATCTATTTTGTATGATCTGTTTTTCGTTGGGGAAGAAACATGGATGCGTCGGCACCATAGTGTAAAAGCTCACGCACAAGGGACGAACTCACGCTGGCCATCCCTGGATCGGCAAAGAGCAGAATGGTGTCGATGCCACCGATTTGCCGATTGATGTCGGCTTGTTCGCGTTCGTACTCAAAGTCTTTCACCGACCGAACACCTTTGATGAGATACTTGGCGCCCTCTCGTTTGGCGAAATCTACGGCCAAGTCGTGATACGACTTCACGCTGATGCGCGGCTCATCGGCATACAAATCGCCAATGGCCTTGATGCGTTCTTCCTCGCTGTATCTATATTTTTTTTGCATGTTCACACCCACACCGATGACCAAGCGGTCAAACAGGGGCAAGATGCGACGCACGATGGAGTCGTGTCCGATGGTGTAGGGATCGAAACTGCCTACGAAAATGCCGATTCTGGGATTGCTGTCCATGTTTTCTTCCTTGTCGTTAAGTAAACAGTCCGGGTTCCATCAAGTTGCCTTTGTAAAGATCTCTGCCCAGATGTTCGTAGGCCAAATGAGTGGCCATGCGTCCTCTTGGCGTTCGTTTGATGAATCCTTCCATGATGAGGAAAGGCTCGTACACCTCTTCCACCGTACCCGTATCTTCGCCAATGGCAGTCGCAATGGTGCTCAGTCCTACCGGACCGCCCCGGAACTTGTCGATGATGGTGAGCAAGATTTTGTTGTCTATCTCGTCCAACCCATATTGGTCGATGTTTAATGCCTGCAAGGCAAACTGTGCGATGCGGGTGTTGATGCTGCCATTGCCCTTGACTTGTGCGAAATCGCGCACCCTTCTCAGCAGTGCGTTGGCGATACGAGGCGTTCCTCTGGAGCGGCGTGCAATCTCGTAAGCGGCGTCCTCGTCAATGGGTACGTTTAGGATGTTTGCGCTGCGCCTGATGATTTTCTGCAATGTTTCGGGCGCATAATACTCCAAGTGCATGTTGATGCCGAAACGAGCACGCAGCGGTGCCGTGAGCAGTCCGCTTCTCGTGGTGGCTCCCACCAAGGTAAACGGGTTCAAGTCTATTTGGATAGAGCGCGCCGACGGGCCCTTGTCGATCATGATGTCGATGCGATAGTCTTCCATGGCCGAGTACAGATACTCTTCGACTACCGGCGACAGACGGTGGATCTCATCGATGAACAGCACGTCGTTTGGCTCGAGCGAGGTCAAGATGCCAGCCAAGTCGCCCGGTTTATCGAGCACTGGTCCGCTGGTCAGTTTGAACCCTACGCCCAGTTCGTTGGCAATAATGTTGCTCAAGGTGGTCTTTCCCAGTCCGGGAGGCCCGTGCAAAAGGGTATGATCAAGCGGTTCGCCGCGGTATTTGGCAGCCTCTACGAAGATTTGAAGATTCTCCACAACCTTAGGTTGCCCGCTGAAATCGTTGAATTTCAGGGGCCTCAACGCATTCTCAAACTCTTTTTCTGCCGATGAAATGCGTTCATCTCTGATGTCGAAATCTTCTTCCATACTTGTCGGGACAGTCATTTTTATCTGTTGCAAAGATAGCGCAAACCGAATACAAAGCAAACTTGTTTGTTTTGTTAAGGTGCCGCCTATCTTATGCAAAGATAATCATTTTTAATTGATAATGCTTGCAACAGATGTTATTTAACGCATGCCGAGACAAAGAATGGCGTGTGACAAGTGGCTCTTTTCCATGGCGCAAGGTGCACTTTGCAACCAGGTTGCATCTTCTTTTTCGTACTTTTGCAGCAGTAAAATTTTAATATACACAAAGATATGGAAGACATTCATGAAGAAGAGCAGATGGCCTGGTGGAAGATTATCCTATCGGGCGTGATGCTTGTCGTGGGCATCGCAGCCCCATATATTGGGTTAACAATTCTCTATGACCAATGGATATCCTTGGCATGGTACGTCGTGGCGTTTGCCTTTGTGGGCCTGCCGGTGATGAAAGAAGCCTGGGAATGGGCCGCGAAAGGCGACGTATTCAGTGAGTTCATGCTCATGACGATTGCCTGTATCGGTGCTTTCGCCATCGGTGAGTACCCCGAAGCGGTTGCCGTGATGCTGCTGTACTGCATTGGTGAGGCGTTGCAAGACCGTGCTGTAGACCGTGCCCGAGACAACATTCGCGCGCTGGTGGCTTTCAGACCAACCTTGGCTCGCGTGGTCGTTGATGACACAACCGTGGAGAAACAGCCCGCTGAAGTGGCCGTGGGCGATGTGATAGAGGTGAAGGCTGGCGAGCGAGTGCCACTTGATGGAACCCTGTTGTCAGATTCGGCCTCGCTGAATACCGCAGCTCTGACGGGCGAATCGATGCCCCGAACGATGGAGAAAGGCGAGGAAGTGATGGCGGGCATGATTGCCGTTGACCAAGTTTTACGCCTTAAGGTGACCCGTCCTGAAAGCCAATCGGCCATCTCGCGCATCTTGAAAATGGTGGAAGATGCTGCCGAGCGCAGGGCCCCTACCGAACTGTTCATTCGTCGCTTCGCCCGCATTTATACCCCCATCGTCGTCATGCTGGCGGCCTTGGCCATTCTGCTACCTTATCTATATAGCTTGTTCGACGCCAACTTTACCTACGTTTTCAGCGAGTGGTTCCGCCGTGCGTTGGTCTTCTTGGTTATTTCTTGTCCCTGCGCGCTGGTCATCAGCGTGCCGCTGGGTTATTTTGCGGGCATCGGTTCGGCCTCCAAGCGGGGCATTCTGTTCAAGGGGAGCAACTACCTGGATGCCATTACCGAGGTTGATTTGGTGATGTTCGACAAGACCGGCACGCTCACCACGGGCGAATTTGCCGTGCAAAGTGTGGAGGGACTGGATGAGGAAGCGCTCAAAATGGTGTCGGCTATCGAGAAGTCGAGCAATCACCCCATCGCTAAAGCCATCGTACGTTATCATCCGACGGACGAGAAGATTGATGCCAAAGACATTGCCGGGCATGGCTTGCAGACCGATGAGTGGCTGGTGGGCAACCTGAAACTGCTGGAGCGTGAAAACGTGTTCTTCCCAGATGCGTTGCGCAATATTCCCGAAACTGTGGTTTGTGTGGCCCATCTCGGTCGCTATGTGGGGCATATTATCCTGGCTGACAAGGTGAAAGATGATGCCAAACAGGCTGTTGAATCGCTGCCCGTGCGTGTGGAGATGCTGTCGGGCGATCGTCAGGAGCTGGTGTCAAAGGTGGCATCGAGCCTCGGCATACGCAAGGCATACGGCGACTTGCTGCCCGAAGGCAAGGTGAAACACATAGAGCAGGCCAAACACATGGGGCAGCGTGTGGCCTTTGTGGGCGACGGTATCAACGATGCCCCGGTGCTGGCACTGAGCGATGTGGGCATTGCCATGGGAGGATTGGGTTCTGACATGGCCATCGAAACCGCCGATATCATCATCCAGACCGATCAACCTTCGAAGGTGGCCGATGCCATCCGTATCGGTAAATACACGCGCCGAATCGTCAATCAGAACATCTGGCTGGCCCTCATCATCAAGGCTCTGGTGATGCTGTTGGGTCTGTTGGGCCTGGCTAACCTGTGGATGGCCGTGTTTGCCGATTCGGGTGTGGCACTGTTGGCGGTGCTCAATTCGTCACGCATCTTCCTGAAGAACAACAAATAGCAGGCAACCCATCATGACAGCCGTAGGCCTGATGCCCATCAGTCATGGTCATGGAGCATGATTGGAAATTCAACATCAATCGAAACGGCCACCCATCGTATGAAGATCGATGGGTGGCCGTGTCGTTGTTGCTTGCGTGCAATGCTGTGTGATGTTACGAATTGATGCTCGTTCCAATGTGTTCGTAGAAACGATCAATGACGCGTAGCATGTCGCTGGGCAGGTATTCGTAAGCCTGTTCAATCAGTTCTTCCGGCACTTCATAATAAGCTTCGGCAATGCTCCCGCAGATGGCAGCCTTGGTGTCGGTATCGCCACCAGCCCCAACGGCAATGCGAATGGCGTCTTCAAAACTCTCACTTTCCAGGAAACAGCGGATGGCCCATGGAACCGTTTCTTGACATGTGTTGTCAAAGTGTCCCTGACTGCCTATTCTGTAAATGTCTTTCAGGGGTGGAATGTCATACCCGAATTTGCTCTTCACGGCATTCTCTATTTCGTCTTTCGTGATGCGACAAGTGCGTAGCCAATAAACCAGCGTGGCGATGCACTGCGCTCCTCGGATGCCTTCGCTGTGACAATGGCTTACCTCGGTGCAGCGTTTGCTTTCGCGAAGCACGTCGTGAAAGTCGTCAAAGAGCCATCCTATCGGACTAACGCGCATGGCTGCGCCATTGCCAAACGAACTTTGTGGGAGTGGGTTCTTCTCTTGTAGCCAAGTTTGATACATGTTGCCATACCCGTTCATGGGGTTGGGATAGCGGTGACACCAGTCGAGAAGCGACTCTTGATAAGGGCGCATCCGGAGTATGGCGTCGGCTATGGCCACCGTACAGATGGTGTCGTCGGTGTAACTGCATTCTTCTGCGAAGAGGGTAAAACCTGCTTTTGGCGCAGATTGGTCAAATTCGTATGGCGAACCTACAATGTCGCCGATGATGGCTCCTAGCATATAACAATATAATAGAATTTAAGGTGTTTGACAAATTTATAAAATACTTTTCATACTTTTATCTATCAATCATGAAGTAGGTTCCTTTTTTACGCTTTATTAACAAACTGGATGCGCTAAAATTTGTCCTATCTGTTTAGTAGACGATATGGATGACTGCCAATCAGACATAAAGAATTTTCTTGACAACATACCCTTCTCTCCTTGGCGTATTTGCGAACAACCTTGATCTTGGTCGCAAATACGCCAAATATAAGCGATTTTTGCATGTGATTGATAAACAGGTTTTTATAAATTTCCTTCGTTGTTTTTCAATCTTTTATGACGTCTTTTTTTGCCAAAAGCATTGCATGAAGTGCCTAATATCTATGCTTTTGCGGGGAAAAGGCATGTTGGTAAGCAGGCAAAATGATGCCTTTTATCACTTGAAACCCGCTTTTTTGTGTAAATAATCGACAGGACGCACCAAATAATCGCTTGTTTGCGGTACGTTTGCCTATCGTTTTTCTCTAGATTGAAAGTTTTGAAGAGCCGTTTTTGGGGCCATTTTTTGATAAAATATTCAACAAATTGGCGTGTTGGTGTAAACCTTTTGAGTAGCAGCAAGCACAGCAAGCACGGCACTTTGCCTCAGGCTGGTAACCCAAAAGCCCGCAGACTAACCCAGTTGATACACATAGCCCAGCAGCGATTGAAATTCGTTCTGTAGCTCTGCTCACAATGGTACCATAACGCTCCATCTGAGTGAATGCATCTTTCTTTGTATCGCCGTGTATAATAAGAGTATCTCCACGAGTAGATTCTCGAAAGTTTTGCTTAATTTTGCGGATAAGCTTTTGACGGCATCTTTGCAGCTTTCCGTATATGGGTCTTGTGTTTTGATGCCATTTACTTGATGTTTTGATTACTATAAGGTCACTGATAATCAGCAGTTTAACCATATTTTATTCGTTATATATTGTAAATTAATTCACTCATTTTCAAGCGATTACATGAGAAGTAACAGAATATTATAAAAAAAAGTTTCCATTTAAGGTTTAGTAAATCCGCTTTCATGTGTAATATAGATGTATGACGGACAGAAAACAACTTGCATCGCTCTTCAAGCAACACTACCGTGAAATGTACCGCTTGGCAAGCATCATGCTCCATGATGATGCCGAGAGCAAGGATATTGTGCACGACGTCTTTGCCTACATTCTTGAGAGTGGAAAGGATTTGAAAGCGGATACGGCAGTTGCGTATTTGATGACAAGCGTGCGAAATAGATGCTTGAACCGCATCAGGAACATGGAAATTCAGGAGCGGGTGGAAAGACTTTATCTTCTCGACCAAGAATTGGAGCAATGCCAAGAGCCGAGAAAGTTGGAGGAGGAGATAAAGGCATTGGAAAAAGAATTGGAAAGGATTCAGCCGCCCAGATGTCGGGAAATCCTGTTGATGCACTACCATGCCAAGCGCACTTTCAAAGAGATTGCCCAAATGATGGGCATAAGCGAGACTGCCGTCTATAAACATTTGCGTCATGCAATGAAACAGTTACGTGAACAACTAAAAAAAGGTAGAAATGGAAAAGACTGAACTTCTGCTTCAAATGATGGAACACCCCCATGAATATACTCATGAGCAATGGGAGGAGCTGTTGGAAGACGAGGAATGTAGGCAATTGTATTCCTTGCTCTCCAAGACAAAAAGTGCCGCCAGTGCCAACGAGAACGATTCCCGACTGACGGAAGAAGACGTGGACAAAGAGTGGAAACGATTGGCTCACGAATATCTGGCAAAGGCACAAGTCGTTACGCTTTGGCGAAAAGTGGCAGCCGTATTTATTGGCGTGTTGCTGGTTTCGGGCATTGCCATTGCCACTATCAGCACGGGATTTTTCGGTTTCCGTTCCACAAACGGACATTCCGCTGCGGTGAACAATGCGAAAGAGTCAAGAACTATTGTCGCTGCCGATACTGTCCGAAAGGACACGATTGCCGTACCCGCTGTAAAACTTTTCGACAATGTGCCTTTGGAAAACATTCTTGCAGAACTATCCAACCACTATCACATCAATGTAGTTTACCGCAACGAGGAAGTAAAACAACTGCGCTTGTTCTTCGAATGGAATCCCTCGTATTCCATAGAAAAGGTGGTGGAAATGCTCAACCACTTCAAAACCCTGCAATTCCAATTGGAAGAGAACCAACTGATTGTTGAACCACAAAGCACGACCGAACCATGAAAAAAGTCTTGTTTCTTATTCTCATGTGTGCTATCGTTTTCAATGTCGGTGCACAGCGCATCACGCACGAGTTTCGCAACGTCTCCATGTCGGATGCTCTCAAATTTATCCAAGCACAAAACACACATTATAAAATCGTGTTCATTTACAATGAACTGGAAGATTTTAAGGTGACGGCATCCGTCCAAAACAAGCGTGTGGGTGATGCCATTCAGCAATTGATTGGCTTCTATCCCATTCTAATGACCATTGGAGAAAGCAACGACATCTATGTGGAGTGTGTACAGAAGGCGGAGCGGAAATACATCGGTCATTTGGTGAACCGCAACAATCGTCCCATAGAGTTTGCCAACGTGGCATTGCTCAATCCCAAAGACAGTTCTTTCATCACGGGTGGCGTGACCAACAGCGACGGATTGTTCGTCATTCCATGCGACGTTCATCCTGTATTGGCGCGACTGTCTTTCGTGGGCTACCGCACAGCTTATGTGCGTTTTTCACAAAACAGGGTGGGAACACTCCGCCTGTATGAAGACACGAAAACGCTAAAAGAGGTAAAGGTGACCACCCTTCGCCCCACGGTCACTTATAAAGGCGACCGTTATTCGGTCAATATCGGCAACACCATTCTTGGGATTGGCAACACGGCGGAATCGCTCTTGACGCAACTTCCTGGCGTGTGGCTCAACGGAAATGACATTTCTATCAATGGCATTTCTGGTGCACAGGTCATGGTAGACGATCGCAGTATCCACCTTTCGGGCAGCGAACTCGTGGCTTATTTAAAAGGCATCCGTTCGGAAACCATTGACAAGATTGAGATTATCCCCAATCCTTCTGCAGAATTTGCGGCACAGGGCATGGGCGGTGTGTTGAGGATTCTCACCAAAGAACGGCAAAGCGGCTCGCAACTGGTTGTCGGCGGCTCTGTAGATTTCATTAATTACAAAGCCGTCAGACCATACGTATCCTATGGCTACGGAAAAGGAAAGTTCGGGTTTGATATCTCTGCCAACGGCACTTTCGGCAAAGGTTATTTGTGTGCGGATGAATTGACCAAGAACTATGAAAAGTTAATCAACTACCAAAACAATATAGTTGATAGAATGGACGACGTGATAGGAACTATCAATTCGAACATCTATTACGATTTCAATGCGAGAAACAAATTCGCCTTGAACCTCAACTATTCACACTGGTACAAAGATGAGCATGTGAACGGCTACACCTTGGTGGATGGGACGAACGCTCCTAAAACGGTGCACACTGACAGCAAGCATGAAACCATCCAAAACCAGAACATGCTAAGCGCATCGCTGAACTTTACACACAAGTTTGGACAGGACGACCGCAATAAACTGCTGGTGCTGGCAGATGTGGCAAAGAGTTTTTATCCCAACGACGATGAGTTTGAGTACAAAAATTACGACCGCAGCGGCAAACTTCTTTCCACCGAGAACCTGCGCCATCATCAATCCGCTCCTTTTTTCATTCTTTCGGGCGAAACAAGGGTGGAATGGGACTTCCTGAAGCATGGAAGTCTGATGGCTGGCATCAAATGCAGCCATTCCTTAAAAGACAATGAGTTCGAGGAGCAAACACTCACAAACGGCAGTTGGAGCAGCAGTGCCGACAAGGGTTACTCATTTAAATATGCGGAAGACCTGCAAGCGGCATATCTGAAATACGACCTTTCGGGCAAGAAATGGAACCTGACGGCTGGGCTTCGGGGTGAGTACAACTACGCCAAAGCTGATGGCTACGACTTCTCCTACCGCCATTTCGACCTGTTCCCCAGCCTGTACTATACCTACCGCTTGAGCAAATGGCACACTATGATATTTTCCGCATCCCGAAGAACGCAGAGGGTGGGCTTCACACGACTGATGCCATACCGGTATTATTACTCTCGTTATACGCTCAAGATGGGAAATCCCGACTTGCGCCCTAATTACACCAACCACATCAGCGTTACTTACCAATTAGCGCAGAAGTACAACCTTACCCTCACGCACGTGTGGAGCAATAACGGTCTTGACAACTACAACAGGACAGAAATCGTGGACGGACAGGCAATGACCGTGGCAAGTTATGTGGATGGGGTGAAGAACCGGCTGACAAATCTCAACCTCTATGTCCCCATCAGTATAGCACCGTGGTGGTCGATTGTGAACCAAGCGAGGGTGAGTTTCGACAAATATATCACTTCCGAGACTTCCGTTAACAATTTCGACTGGAAAATCTACACGCAGCACACCTTCGTCCTTCCGTTGGACATCCGCATGCTGTTGCTCTACCGCTATATCTCCGAATCCAAGTCGGCATACGGCAGGAGCAGGGATTACCACCAGTTGGACTTCTCGTGCATGAAGACATTCTTCAACGACAAACTCACCTGCAAATTGTCGGTTAATGACCTGATTTGCGAGCAGAAGAACTGGAGTTATACCTTAACCAATAAGATTTATCGGAAAACCTACATGTATGGCAGGTTCCTTCCCTTTTTCTCCTTCTCCATCTATTATACCTTTACAAAGGGAAAACGGAAACAACACGATTCCATCGAGCAGAGCAACAGCGATGAGAAGATGCGTGCGATGTGACAAAAACGCCCACATCTTAATGTCAAGATGCCAAACTAACCTTTGATGAGCGGCTGACCAATTTAATATCCAAGTAAGCAAGAGTAGATCCTCGAAAGTTTTGCCTAATTTTGCGCATGAACTTTTGACAGCATCTTTGCAGCTTTCCGTATATTGGTTGAGTGGTTTGATGCCATTTACTTGATGTTTAATCTGCTATAAAGTTGCTGGCAGTCTGCCTCTTAAATAAATTTTATTAGTTAGATATAGTTAATCAACTCGCTCATTTTCACACGATTATATGAAAATTGATAGAGTATTGAGATAAATGAAATTATTTTTAAACATTTTGCTTATCGGTATCGTAGCAATAGGCTTTGTTGCATGTGGATTGCCATACTGTAAGAAGACGCATCTAAGTGATAATGAACTTGAATGGCTAGCGTCCTACCATATAAATGATACGCTGCTGTTAAACGACCAACAATCCACAGATACAATGATTATTACTGCTATCCAAGTTTCTAACAAACAATATATTTCTATATTTGATTTTAAAGTCTTGTAATTGGTTAGAGGGGCAGAATGAATACAAAGCAAATGCTTCCGTAGATTTCAAATTGAAGCATAAAGACACATGGTGGGAAGGGTTGTTCTTTATAGAAAAACGCTATAAAGATTCTAATATTGTAGCAATGCTAACATTAGGAGGCTTGTATTCTGAAGATATTAGTATATCCCCCAAAGAGAAGAAAATAACTGTTGTCGAAGGTGCTAATGCTGAAAATGGTGTAAATCAAAAACTAATGGGAGTTCATAGCTTTATATGGGAAAAGAAAAGAGGGCTAATGAGCATAACACTAAAAGACGGTAGCATGATGGTGAGAGAAACTTTAGAAAACAAATAAATGGAGCATCCTTTATGGCTAATTCTTTAAAATTCAAGATAATGTCTATGCAGCTTTCTGTTGCCAGCCGAAGAGTTCTTTGATAGTATGATTCATTAACTTTCGGCTTGGTATGCTCCGACACCTGTCGAAAAATAATTTTGTGATGTATGTGCTCGCCATGATTTCCTTGAAAGAACCCATGGAATACGGTAGCCCGTTTTTCCTTCATCATCACCTTTGCGACATTCTGTGATGTGAATGATACGTGGTAGGAGAAGTCCAGCTGATTCTTGTGCCTTGCCTTGCAATGGTACTGTAACGCTCCATCTACGTGAATTTATCACCATGTACAATAAGTGTATTTCCAAGAGTAGATTCTTGAAAATTTTGCCTATCTTTGTGGATGAACTTTTGACGACATCTTTGCAGCTTTCCGTATATAGGTAGAATGGTTCTGGTGTCATTTACTTGATGTTTAACTCACTACAGCAGTGCTGATAATCAGCTGCTAAACAAATTTATTGGCTATATATAGTTAATTAATTGGCTCATTTTCAAAAGATTACATTAGAATTAACGGAGTATTTTGATATTATAAGACTTGGACACCAGCAATTAGAACACATAAATGAAGAAAGTTAGTTGGATTTTGTTATTTAATTTTGTATATTCGCATCTTTAAACAGCACTATAATATATGCCACAAAGAAAAAGTATTAAGCTTCGAGCTTTTAAGATAGAAAATGCCATGTTATCCCAATCTGACTCTGGGATATTAAGCTTGTTATCTCGTATTTTGACCATTGAATCGATTGCAGAATCCCGTCGCATGAGATTGAATGAACAAGACAGTGATGAAGATTTGCTTTCGAATTTTGAATGGCAGCAGCATACTTATTTGTTTGGTATGATGCTTCGAATTATACCAGCAGATAATGGCGGTGTAATTTCTAACGATTTGTTTGGTCAGCATAAAATTTCAATTACTGACATAGAAACTGGTCATCCCGACCAACTTCAATATAAGGATCATTATTACTTCTGTCTTAACAATCAGTATCTAATAACAAATCTTTCTGGTACATTTAATATCGACAGGTTTCAGACATATTTAAACTGGCTTGTTAGAGAAATCCGTCCAAATTTGATAGAGCTAACCCCAATTACGAAAGTACCTCAGGGGGTACGGGTCTCTGATATAAATAGTATTGAGTTTGGAAATGGAGGATTTGCACACGCAAGTGTTTCTCGTTCGGATCCCTCTATTACTACAAGAATTTCGGAACTCAGCCAATCAGTTCTCACATACTTATTAAATGATACAAGTACGTTGACGGGAATAAGCGGCGAAGAGTTAGTTTCAGCCACTTTACATCTCAAAATTAAGAAGAAACCCGAATCTATGGCTGAAGCTGACTATAATCGTGTAATGGGTGCTATAACGCGCCAGATTACAAATGACAGTGGCATAACTATTAGAACGAAAAGTGGAAAAAAATATAATGGTGAAGCAATAAAAGTTGTGAAAGAAATTGATGTAGAACTTACTGACACAGGCAGAATAGTAGAGGAACAACTTAAACAGAAGATGGAATTGTTTTTGGAGGATTTGAATAACAGTAATGTCTAAATTAATTACAAGACTTATATTAGCGGTAGCTCTTTCTCTTTGTTTGTCTACTGCAGGGGTAAATAGCAGTGATAGTGTACTCCAAACGCTATTCACGATATTAGGCATAGTCTTTTCAATTGGAATGAGTCTATTAGTCTCCTTCAATCTTTCTCAAATACGCAACAAAAGTATTCGAAACAGGATTCGTTCATCCATCAATAATACAATTCATTTATTTGTTGTTGACTTTATTGTGACCTCCCTGATCTTTATGTGTTCAATACTTATGTACAAAAAAATAGCCGAATTTTCAATATCTACTGTTAAATTAAATGTGATTATGATTGGAATTTGTACGACAACAATTTCTTTAATATATGAGGTGTATAATTTCCAGCGAATTCACAAACTGAATGTGGATATTGAAGAAAAAATATTAGAAGAAACTGAAAAGCATAAAGGTGAATAAGTAAAAAAGTATGTGAAAACCTGCCTTATTGTTATGCACCTATCTCCCTTTATTTATAACCTTTGCCATGAAACTAATTAAGATTGGAACTGACCTATTTCCCGATATGATAGGATTTATTATAGCTCGAATTTTTAAAAGTTCTGATTCTGTAAAATTGTATTCGCATTTCCCCTGAAAAAATGCCTATACCGCTTGTTTTTAAGTTTGATTTTATGTATATTTGCAAAGGAATAATAATCGAAATATTAGCAGATGGGAACTATAGGCAATACAAGAGTACCAGACAGGGAACACATCTTGACATGCAACTCGCAGCTTTAAGGTAGAAAGGTCGTAAAACTATTTTCCAAGAAAGGATGTCTGGCATTCGTCATCACCCAGAACTGAAAAATCCTTGTTTTATCTGCGTGGCGGCGATATGTTGGTGGTGTATAAATTCGACCGTTTAGGGCGATTACTCATAAAGTAGCTGGAGATATTCAAAGACTTACGTAATCGAGGCATAGCCCTGAAAAGTATTAAATTGAATCGAAAATTATGCTTATGTCACCTTTAAGAGAAACCATATACAGAACATCATCTTTTATCAGCTCCAACACCAAAGCTGACAGAAAGAAATATGGCCAGTTCTTCACTTCGGAATCAATTGCTGTATTCATGGCTTCCATGTTTCATATAGACATGGAAAAGAAATCTTTGAGAGTTCTTGATGCCGGTGCAGGTAGTGGTATATTGTCTGTGGCTTTATTGGGTAGAATCCGCAAAGTTGGCTATACTGGTTCCGTCGAGCTTGTATGCTATGAAAATGACGAGAAAGTCCTCGGAGTTCTTGCCCAGAATCTTGCTTCTATAAAAGACCATGACTTCACATTTGAAATTCGTGGCGAGAATTACATTACTTCTCAAGATTTTGGGCATAGTGCTTCCTTTTTCGAGCAAAGCGAGCGTGAAACCTATGATTTGATTATAGGCAATCCACCCTATAAGAAAATACCAAAGGACGCATTGGAAGCTACACACATGGAAGAAGTATGCTATGGTGCTCCTAATTTGTATTTCTTGTTTTGGGCTATGGGAATCCATAACCTCAAAGAGGGTGGAGAACTTGTCTATGTCATCCCTCGATCGTGGACTTCGGGAGCATACTTTGACCGTTTCAGAAAATACATGTTGTCACATTGCGTGATAACCGACATCCATATTTTCGGAAGCAGAGATAAAGTCTTTGATGGTGAAACCGTCTTACAGGAAACCATGATTATCAAGGTGAGGAAAGACAACATAAGACCGTTGAAGATAAGGATTTCTTCATCTGAAACATCGGAGTTCTCTGACTTGAGGTATATTGATGTTGATTATGACACCATTGTCAGCAATAATGGCTATGTCTATTTAGTTACCAATGAACAAGAAGCGAAAGTTCTTTCCACACTTGGAAAACTACCATTCACTCTTGTTTCTGACAACTTACGCATGAAAACTGGGATTATTGTGGACTTTCGTACCAGAGAAGTTTTGAGAAACGAACCTTCGGATGATACCTGCCCACTTTTCTATTCGCAGCACATAAAGGATGGACGGGTTGTGTGGCCTGTTGGGAAGGAGCATGAATTCATCGATACTGACCATATGGGCTATTTGCAAGAGAACACAAACTACCTGTTTGTAAAACGCTTTACGGCTAAGGAGGAAAAAAGACGATTACAATGTGGTATATATTTATCCTCCGATTATCCAGAGTACAAGTATATAAGCACACAGAACAAGCTGAACTATATCAAATGTGGCTCGCAGGAGGAAGCCTATGGACTGTATGTGCTGCTCAACTCTACTATCTATGACAAGTACTACAGAATACTGAATGGCTCAACACAGGTCAACTCTACAGAAATAAACAATATGCCTGTTCCTTCCAAAGAAACTATTTGCAAGATGGGGAAAGAGTTGCAAGGAACAGATTTAAGCCAAGCTGTATGTGACAGCATCCTAAGAAAATGGATAAACTGACAAAGATAAAGAGTCTGCTGGCTGACATTGGTATGCCGTCAGCCCAGCAATCTGACTTATGCGCCCTGACAATATTGGCCATGGCCAATTTGAAAGAGATTGGTAGTTTTGCTGGTGCAACGAATAACTGGGTTAGAATACATGATGTAATTGCATTCATCAATACCTATTATAGAGCCAAGTATGCAGAAAACTCAAGAGAAACTTTCCGTAAGCAAGCCATGCACCACTTTAGGGCTGCGGCATTGATAGAAGATAATGGCAAGGCCACCAATAGTCCTAACTATAAGTATAGGTTGACAGATGAGTTTCTGAAAGTTATTCAGGAAACTAAAAAAACGAAGGAGGATAATTCAGAGAATCAAGCATTAAGAAAATTTTTGGAGCATCACGCAAGGCTGATAGATATTTATGCGTCTAAGAAGATCATGCGCAAAATGCCTGTGAGGATAAACGAAATGGACTACACATTTAGCCCAGGTTCCCATAACCGATTGCAAAAGGCTATTTTGGAAGAGTTCGCTCCTCGGTTTGCCCCTAATTCAGAATGTCTTTATGTGGGCGATACCACACATAAAGACATGGTAAAAAATGAGGAAAAACTTGAGAAGTTAGGATTTGCAATAACGCTTCATGATAAAATGCCAGATGTTGTTCTGTATCGGGAAGATAAAGATTGGCTGTACTTTATTGAGGCAGTGGATTCTGTTGGCCCTATGAGTTCAGAAAGAGTAAGAGATATAATCCAAATGACTGAGGGAGTGAAGTCGGGAAAAATCTTTGTTACAGCATTTCTTGATTTTGCAAAATATAAACGATTTTCCGAACAGCTGGCATGGGAAACAGAAGTATGGGTTGCAGATATGCCAGACCATATGATACACCTGAATGGCGATAAATTCATGGGACCAAGAAAAACAACAAACAAATAAATACGCATATAATGGAACTAAAAGAATTTGTGAAGGAAACTATTGTGCAGGTAGTAGAAGGGATAGATGAAGCTAATGTGGCTTTATGGGAGAAAACGGCTTTTGTGGCTTCGGCTAATTTCCAAACCAACAAGACATTTCAAGGCACAGTTGATAAGGATGGCAGACAACACTATGTCACGGATGTGGAATTTGATGTAGCTATAAACGTACAAAACACAGAAACGAAAGAAGGCCGTGGGAAAGTCGAAATTCTGACAGTTCTCAATGTTGGAGGCAAAGGAAGTTGCGAGAATACAAGTTCATCGACCAGTCGCATCAGATTCTCACTTCCATTGGCTCTTCCGACAGAGCCGGAAGAAAAACTTTACAGACAACCATCTGCACCCAAACGACCAAATTCGTAACATAGGCAAGCCATCAGTCCATATAATAGATATGGGCTGGCGACTTTGAGCTTACTCTTCTTCCTCCGGCAACTCATCCAGTATGCCGCAGATTTAAAATTGAATTTTGAAACTTGGTTTATCAATAACGCACCTCATGCACCATCCCTATTCAGGGTTGGTGGAATGTGAAGAATCACGACTAGTCAGTACCCGTCTAACTTTCTTTCACGCTCACGGTGATGGTAACATGCAGGCCATCGCTGTTTTCAAGTTTGTAGATTAATTGTCCTGAGGCATCCATTGGAATGCTTAGTTGTAGCCAATCGTATAGATAAGTGCTGTCGCCATTTGTTCCTTTTGCTACCAGGACATTGAAAGGTGTTTCAACAGCTGCCGACACCAGTTTCCATCCACCGTTACCATATTTGATTAAGAAATCCAGTAGTTCGCCTTGTTGACATTCTACCTCAAGAGAGCTGCCAGTAACGTCCCAGCCTTTGTTGACGTCCACGATGACGTAGCGGACGATACCTCGGGTGTCGGCGAGCTCGAATGAATGTCTTCCCGGCTTGATGCTTTCGATGACCAGCACGCCATCTGGGTCGATGCCGACTTTAGCCACACCATTTTCCTGGTTGCTACGCAGTATCTTTATCTTTCCTGTTCCGAACTTGAGGCTTGGATATCTCTGTCTCACCCCATACGATAGGTTCAGGTCGTAGGTAGTGGGAATTAAGTCAGGGTGTGTGGATTTTATTTTGATGTGTTGTGACAATCCACTCTCGTCCGTAACCTTCAGAAAGGTATAGTCAGCGATGAGTTCTACTGTCACATGGTGGTCTTCAATCGTGATTTTGGGTGCAGTAGGCCATTGGGTGTCCACACTTTCTACCGTGAACTTGCCCTTGCATTTGATTACGTCAAACGTAAATGTGAGCTGGTCTGTTGTTACCTCCTCGGTTACAGAAATCTCTGGTGGTGTAGGGTCGCCTTCCTCAAAAGTGTCGCTGCAGGCGGCAAGGCATGCCACTACGCATCCAATGAGGAACATTCTAAAAATCTTCAGGTTCATATCTTGTGATTTATGGCTTCAGCGTATTTTTTGCTTCTTTGATGATTTCCAGGCATTCCTGACATCGGTTGGTGATGTCAGTCCAACGACCTGTTGCAATTTTGTCAGCAGGGAAGAGTTTTGAGCCCATGCCAACACAGAACGCACCAGCTTGGAACCATTCGGTTAGGTTCTCGCGTGTAGGTGCCACGCCTCCGGTGACCATGATCTTAGACCATGGACAGGGTGCCAGTAAGGCTTTGACCACTTTTGGGGTATACACGTCTCCGGGGAAGAGCTTGACCAGCTCTGCTCCCAGTTCTTGCGCCGTACCCACCTCGCTCACCGTGCCGCAGCCAGGGCAGTAAGGGATGGCCCGCCGGTTACACACCTTGCTGATTTCGGGGTTGAGCAGGGGTCCCACGATGAAATTGGCACCCAGTTGGATGTACAGCGCTGCGGTGGCGGCATCGACGATGCTTCCTGCACCAAGCGCCAGTTCGGGACATTCAATGTTTGCCCATTTAACCAGTTGTCCAAATACTTCGTGTGCGAAATCACCACGGTTGGTGAATTCGAAAACACGCACGCCGCCGTCATAGCAGGCTTTCAATACTTTTTTGGCGGTTTCAACATCCCGTTGGTAGTATACCGGAATCATGCCGGTGTCGTGAATCTTGTTGAGAACTGCTAATTTATCAAATTTTGCCATATCTTTCTGTATAAACTATCGTTATCTTTGTACTCGTCCGTTTGCGTTACCTGCCACCAAGGCCTCTACTTCTTCGATGGAAACCAGGTTGAAATCGCCGTTGATGGTGTGCTTCAGGGCCGAAGCTGCCACGGCGAACTCCAGGGCTTCTGGTTAGATACTTGGGTGTTCGGCTGTTCGATTTCGGTTACGCTGACATTGCGGAAGGTGTATTTCATCACATTCCGCAGTAGGCTGCGCTGCTCATTGTTCAATGTTCTGAGCGTCGCTGGTTCTATGTCGTTCATCACAATTTCAATCATACTTATATGTTGTTTGTTTAATGATCGTGCGCCCCTGAATGTAATCAATCTTGCAAATATGGGTCTATTGATTATCAACTACTTACACATCTTTAGGATTTACTCTGCAAATAAGATTATCCATAGAAAGGAATATAAGTCATGTATTTCTTAGATGCAGTTTCAATATCGGCAGGTTTAATCAATCCTGCCTCCATTGTGTCCGAGATGATCCGAGATGCTATCGAGGAATCATTTTTAGATAATTCAAATCTCTCCCTGACAGATCGGTTATTTATTTTATTACCATCCTCGAACATTAAACATGCATGTTGGTAACAAGCTGATATTTTCTCTTGTTTCGTCATTTCTTTAAGACTTTTCTGAGGATACATAAAGACTCTTGTATGTTGTTCGCTCTTCGTGAATTTTACAGGAGGCAAAATCATTTCCTCTATAGCGGCTATAGCACGGTCAATGCCACTTCCTCTACGTTCGCATATTCCAAGAGTAAACAACATTTGTGCTAATTGTTCATTTCTTGACTGCGGAGGAAGGTCAATCAGACGATTAATGTCATTTAACGGAGCGCCGGCATTTGTGATAGAGATTCTATTCGAGAAAATTTCGATAGTTACAGGCATACCAGTAATCCCGAAATCTTGATGAACCAAAGCATTTGCGACGAATTCTCTAATTGCTACCTTGGGATAAGTAGGTACCTTTTCTCTTTTGACACCAATTAGTTCGCTACTTGTGCTATTCATAATAAAATCCAGCAATCCTTCAAAACCTACTGCATATCCATATACCCCATGCTGTTCAAATTCTTGCTGACGATTATTGGTTCCAACGTATTTACGAACAATAACTTCATGTCCAGCCATATTAGGAAAATCTTGAAGCTGGTTCGCAAAGAGAATAGCCCCCAAGTTGGTGATACACCAGCTTGTACTGGTCTTCTTACAAAGATGATAATCAGAAAGTCGTTCGATAATAGAGTCAGTAGACTGAGGAATATTCTTGTCAAGCATTCTATATAACGCTTTGTAATTAAGAAGTTTAAGCACTTGTTCTTGTGTTAAATTGTCTTTTGCAGTCTGTTGCTCAAAAGTTATACCTTGAGATGTCGCAATTAACGCTTTAACTTGGTTCCTTGACATTTTAACTGTTTGCCCCGCAGAACGATGATAGGAAGAATATATGTCTTTTCCACGTAAGGAAACAGGTTTGTCGCTCTGTTCGGGTATATAGACAAAGAGTAATGCGTGTCCCTCAAAATTCATGACAGAATGTTCTATGGAGATAGAATAGCAAAGATTGTTCTTGGCAATATTCCCAAGCGTCTGAACGATTTTATCTATGTCCTCTTTCGGCAGGTCAAAGCAAGAACCATCATTGTTTACGCCAAACACGAGAATTCCACCACCTTTCAGATTTGCAAAAGCAGAGAGGTGCTGGGAAAGTCGTTCCGTCTTGTCAGAAAGGCCACTTTTCCAATCCAATTCATTTAACTCCGCAGGAATTGGATAAAGGCTATCTTTTAATATCTTTATGGCTTTTTCCTTCCATTCCATATTTTGAAGTTTTTTAGTTGTTTATCGAACTATTGGTCACTGCTTCGATTGATTAACGCAGTTCAAATTTTGCCATATCTTTCTGTATAAACTGTCGTTATCTTTGTACTCGTCCGTTTGCGTTACCTGCCACCAAGGCTTCTACTTCTTCAATGGAAACCAAGTTGAAATCGCCGTTAATGGTGTGCTTCAGGGCCGAAGCTGCCACGGCGAACTCCAGGGCTTCTGCCTGGTTGTCCTTCGTGAGTAGCCCGTGGATGAGGCCTGCCGAGAAAGAATCGCCGCCGCCTACGCGGTCTATAATGGGTTCGATGTCATATCGTTTGCTTTCGTAAAAATGCGTTCCGTCATAGATGAGTGCCTTCCAGCCATTGTGCGTGGCTGAGAAAGACTCGCGCAGGGTAGAGGCCACATACTTGAACCCGAACTCTTGGGCCATCTGCTTGAAAATGGTATGATAGCCAGAAGCGTCGGTCTTGCCCCCCTCCACGTCTGCATCGGGCTTAAAGCCCAGACACAGTTGAGCGTCTTCCTCGTTGCCGATACACACGTCGACATATTGCATCAGCGGTCGCATTACGGAGATTGCCTTCTCTGATGTCCATAGTTTCTTGCGGAAATTCAAGTCTACGGAGACGGTCACACCGTGTCGTTTGGCAGCCTCGCAAGCTTGTTTGGTCAGCTCGGCAGCCCGGTCGCTGATGGCAGGTGTGATCCCACTCCAATGAAACCATTGGGCGTCCTCCATGATTGCATCAAAGTTGAAGTCGTCTGGTGTGGCCTCGGCGATGGCCGAATGCGCACGGTCATAAATCACTTTGCTGGGTCTCATCGATGCACCGGTTTCAGCATAGTAGAGTCCAACACGGTCGCCCCCACGGGCAATCCACTTTGTATGAACGCCATAGCGACGCAAGGCATTGACAGCTATTTGTCCAATCTCGTGCTGGGGTAGCTTGCTGACGAAGTAGGCATCGTGTCCATAGTTGGCCAGGCTGACGGCCACATTGGCCTCGCCGCCGCCGGGGATGATGCGAAATTCATCACCTTGCAAGAAACGATTGTTGCCCATGGGTGAGAGGCGTAGCATGATTTCGCCTAAGGTTATTATTTTTGCCATGATGTGTCGGTCTTTTGTGGTGAACGTTTTAGAAATTGAAAAATTGTTTTGCGTTGTAATAGCACACGTCTTCTACCATTTGGTTGATGCGTTGTTGCTCGTAACCAGTGTAGGGAAGTTCTCCATTCTCGATGTCGGTGCCGATGAGGTCGCAGAGGATTCTGCGGAAATATTCGTGACGTGGGTAAGAGAGAAACGAGCGGGAGTCGGTCAGCATGCCGACAAATCGGCTGAGAAGGCCGAGCAGAGAAAGGGTGTTGAGTTGGTTCTGCATCCCGTTTTTCTGGTCCATGAACCACCAACCTGATCCCCATTGTATTTTTCCGGGTATTGTGCCGTCTTGGAAATTGCCAATCATGGTGGCCAAAACTTCGTTGGCGTTGGGATTGAGGTTGTAGAGAATGGTCTTGCTGAGCCGACCTTCTTGGTCAAGCCGGTCAAGAAACCTCGAACACTCCTTGGCCGTATTGTACTCGCCAATCGAGTCAAATCCTGTGTCAGCACCAATTTTGTCAAACATGCGGGTGTTGTTGTTGCGCATGGCCCCGTAGTGATATTGTTGTGTCCAGCCGGCAGCATGGTCTTGAATGCCAAAGATATAGAGCATGGCACTCTTGAACTTCAAGGTTTCTTCCGCAGAAAGTTGATAGCCACCATATACTTTGTCAAAGATAATCTTGATTTCGTTATCGGTGTACGGTTCGGCATAAAACTTCTCGATTCCATGGTCAGAGAGGCGGCATCCCATGCTGTTGAAAAAGTCGTGACGTTGCTGAAGGGCATCCAAGAAATCGTTGAAGTTTTGGATGTCGATACCAGAAACGGCAGCCAGTTTCTCCACATAGGCGCGGAAGGCATCAGGACATTCTGGCGACATGGCTTTGTCGGGTCGCCAGGTAGGAAGCATTTTGGTTTTCAAAGAACTTTCTTTAGTCTGCTGATGATAGCGCAAGTCATCCGTGGGGTCGTCAGTAGTGCAAACAACCTCGACGTGATACTTGTTCAACAGGCCCCAAGGAGTGAGCTGCGGGTCTTCTTTCAGTTTGGCATTGCAAGCTTCGTAAATCTCTTTTGCCGTATCGGGATTGAGGCGTTTATCAATACCAAAAGCTGTCTTCAGCTCTAAGTGTGTCCAGTGATAGAGCGGATTGCGAAGCGTATACGGCACGGTTTCGGCCCATTTCTCAAACTTTTCCCAGTCAGAAGTGTCCGTTCCGGTGATGTATCGCTCGTCAATGCCATTGGCACGAAACGCACGCCATTTGTAATGGTCGCCGCCGAGCCATAGCTCCGTGATGGATTTGAAGGGTTGGTTCTCGGCCACCATCTTGGGATCCAGATGGCAGTGGTAGTCTATGATGGGCATGCTGGCCGCATGTTCAAGATATAACTTATGTGCAGTTGGGGTGTGCAACAAGAAGTCGTCGTCCATAAAATTTTTCATGATTCCTGCCTTCTATATTTGTTATTCAAGTTGACTACATTACATGGAAAAGACGTTGAAGCCTCCGTCCACTACGGCTACCGTGCCAGTGACAAACTTCGAAGCATCGCTCATCAAGTAGTGTATTGTTCCACAAAGCTCATCTGGGTCGCCCATGCGGCCGAAAGGAGTCTGTCGGATGACATCTCGGCCTCGCTCGGTGTATGTTCCATCGGGATTGGTGAGCAATGCTCGGTTCTGTTCTGTGATGAAGAATCCTGGTGCGATAGCGTTGATACGTATCTTTTCGCCGAACTTCTTTGCCGTTTCTTGTGCCATGTAGGCAGTGAAATTACAGATGCCTGCCTTGGCTGCCCCATAGCCGCAAACCCTTGTGAGTGGTCGGAAAGCCGCCATGCTGGCAAAGTTGATGATGCTTCCCTTGCCCTGTTCCACCATTGGTTGCAAAAATACCTGGGTAGGGATGACAGTTCCGATGAGGTTTAGGTTGAGTACGGTTTGGAACTGGGTGGGATCTAAATCAAAGATATTCTGTGTTGGGCCTATCGTAGCACCAGGCATATTGCCTCCTGCTGCATTGAGAAGAGTGTCTATGCGACCGAAATCAGCCAAGATATCACGGCAGTTTTGTTGTACCACCTCTTTGTTCATGACGTCTGTTTTGTAAAACTTTGCCACACCATTATTGGCCTGGATGTCACGGACCATCTTGTTACCTACCTCTTCTTTTCTACCGAGAATGGCCACTTTGGCCCCTTCCGTTGCCAGATATTTGGCGATGCAACGTCCTAAAATGCCGGTGCCGCCTGTAATAACGACTACATAGTCGTGTATATTAAATAACTTGTTCATCATCTACTCGTAAATTTCTTGTTGACTATTTATCTTTCCCAGTTGTTTGTCCACGGCGGCCATCACGCCTTGCACCTGCCCCATGGCAAACATTCTTCCGAGGAATGAGTAGCCTGCGTTGTAGGCTTGTTTCTCATCACCCAGCATGGTCATCCCATGATCTACTCGCATGGGCAACAGTCGTGTGGTAGGATTGTCTTTTCTCTTCATTTCCTCTTGTTCGAAAATCTTCGTCAGTTCAATCAGGTCGGCGCGTCCTCCCAGATGACTGGCCTCGGTAAAGTCGCCGTTGGGGAATATGTGACACGAACGCATGTGAACGAACCAAGTACGCTCGGCGTATTTGTGGGCTAAGGCTGTGATGTCGTTATGTGCACCGGCAGAAAGGCTTCCGGCGCAGAATGTGAGGCCGTTTCGTGGGTTGGGAACCGTTTCCATCAGCCATTGAATGTCTTCGTCGCAATTGATGATGCGGGGCAGTCCCAGGATGGGGAAGGGCGGATCGTCGGGATGAACGCACATGTACAGGTCGCATTCGTCACAAACAGGCATGATGGCGTTGAGGAAATCTCTGAGGTTCTTCCTGAGTTGTTCCTTATCAATGCCTTTGTAATGGGCCAGAAGTTGTCGGAACAGGTCAACGGGGCGAGCCTCATCTTCCTGAATGTTGCCACTGACAAAACCTTGTGTCTTGACGATGATGTTTTCGACGAGCCGCATGTCATCTGCCGCCGTCATGGACTTCTTTAATTTTGCAACTTCGCCGAGTATGTCACGATGCATCTCTTCACCTCTTTTCCTCCAGTCGTCACTTGCTCCATCGCGTTTCAAGATGTGAATGTCGAAATAGGCAAACTGCGCCCAACTGAAGTAAAGACTGGTTGTGCCGTTGGGGTTTGGATGTTCCAAATCGGTACGTGCCCAGTCCAATACGGGCATGAAATTATAGCAGATGGTGTGGATGCCTTCGGCAGACAGGTTGCGCAGACTTTGTTTGTAGACCTCAATCTGTTGGTCACGGTCGGGTCCTCCATATTTAATTGTTTCGGTGACCGGAAGCGACTCGACAACGCTCCATCGCATGCCGTGCTGCTCTATATAACTTTTCAGGTCATGTATGGCCTCACGTGTCCACATCTGGCCCAGCGGAACATCATGCAGAGCGGTGACAATTCCCTCAACTCCTATTTGTTTGAGCATGGCAAGCGTAATCTTATCTTTCTTGCCAAACCATCTCCAAGTTTTTTCCATGTGTCTTTTCGTGTTCTTTTAAATTTGTGAGCAGATGAGTTATACTACGGGCTTGTATTTAGGTACCAAGCTCTTCATGACGCTCCAGCCTGCAAGGTAAGCCACCGAACAGTAGCAGAAAATCATAAAATAACCAGCTTCTTTCCCTTGAAATCGCAAGAAAGATAGTTGCGTGGCATCAACATAGTCGAGTAATCTACCTGATCCGAGGTTGATTAAAAACGAACTGATGCCTCCCGCCATGCCATTCATTCCCGTAATCGTGGCAACCGTGTTCTTGGGGAAGAGGTCACTGCCAACAGAGAAAAGGTTGGCAGACCAGGATTGGTGGGCTGCCCCAACGATGCCAATGATGATGATTGTAAGCCAACACGAGTAGGCACCTAAGGGTTGTGCCAGCAAGCCCAGCAAGGGAAATATGGCGAAAATGAGCATGGCGCGCATGCGGCAGCTGTAGGGATCCTTGCCGGTTCGGTTGATGAAGATGGTGGGTAGCTTGCCTCCAAAGAGAGAAAGCATCGTGATGGCGTACAAGACAAATATGAGCATTTGTGCCATGAACGAGTCGGAGGTATATCCGTAGACGTCCGAAATATAGGCAGGAGTCCAGAAAAGAAAGAACCACCAAACACCGTCTGTCAAGAACTTGCCAAGTACAATCGCCCATGTTTGACGCAGTTGGATGCATTCTTTCACTGGAATCTTTCGACCTTTGTCGTCCTCACCCGCCTCATTCTTGCTGTCTTGCAAGATATATTCGCGTTCGGCTTGATTCACATGCGGATTCTTGTCGAGATCTTTGTACGCAAAAATCCATAGTCCCATCCACAAGAACCCCAGCAAGCCAATCACCACGAAAGCCATTTCCCAGCCGTTTCCCACGCCCATATCTTTGAAACATCGTGCCAAAGTTGGGATGGTTAGTGGGGCAATCAGTGCACCCACCGTCGTTCCGGCGTTGAAGATGGCCGTTGCAAACGCTCTGTCTTTCTTCGGGAAGTATTCTGCAGTCACCTTGATGGCAGCAGGAAAGTTTCCGGCTTCACCGGCAGCCAGGATGACACGTGCAGCTAAAAAGAAATAAACACTCACCATAGATATGGTCGAGGCTGTGGCACCTGCTGCCCCAATCAGCGAAGCGGCATCGTTAAGGCCAACGATTTGTTCGGTAGCCCAGCCACAAAGTGCATGCAAACACGCACCGACAGACCAGATACCTATAGCCCAAAGATAACCTTTCTTCGTGCCCAGCCAGTCGATGATTCGGCCGGAGAATAAGTTGGCAATAGCGTAAACGATGGAAAAAGCAGCTGCGATGTTACCATAATCTGTGTTGGTCCAATGAAACTCGGGTGCGATAAAATCTTTCCAAGTTAAGGATAAGGCTTGGCGATCCATATAATTAATGGCGGTGGCCAGGAAAAGCATGGAACAGATAATCCAACGAAAGTTGGTCATTTGCTTTTTAACATAATTTTCTTCCATGGTGTTATATATTCTTCGTATAATTTGCTATACTTTGCAAAGTTAGTATTTTTGACTAAACCAGACAAATTATCAACCTAAAAACCTGCAGGTTCAAAATCGAAGTGCAATAAAAGAGTACCCCTCGCCGAGAGATGCAGACGTTCTCGAAGCGTAGCGAGAGGTTGTTCGCATCTCTCGGCGAGGAAAAAAACAACCAGCAATACAAATAAAAAAAGGGAGACCGCAGTCTCCCAAAGATTAATTAACTTTGTATTGTGAAATATCATCAATTAACCTCGGAGCAAAGGTCGCAAATTTTCGCCTTACTCCAAAAGAAAACAGCGAGAAAAGAAATTGCCCGCATTGTGGGTACGAGTGAGGCTACGATCAGTCGTGAGCTTGAGAGAAACAGCACGTCATCGGGAAAGTATATCTGGACAAAGGCGCACGATATGGCCATGCAGCGCAGAAAGAGGACGGTAACGAACGCCAAACTCTCCGACGAATTGGTATGGAGAATCAAGGAATACATCATCAATGACCAGTGGTCTCCAAGACAAATATCAGGTTATCTGCGCAAGAATGAGGGGATAAAGGTGTCTCACCAGTCTATCTATAACATCATCCACAATGACACGACAGGGGAGCTTGCCAAGCACACAAGGCATAAGATGAAATACAGGCATCGTCCCAAGAGCAAACATCTTCCAATCAAGGACAGGGTGAGCATCCATGAAAGAAGTAAGGAAGTTGACGGGAAGAGATTCGGGGATTTTGAGATGGACTTGATCGTAGACCCTGCCCAGCACGCCATACTCACGCTGGTGGAGAAGTCCACCAATATGCTGCTCATGCAGAAACTGCCATTCGGGAAGCAGTCAAAGCCCCTGGCAAAGGTGGTCAGGAAACTGCTGCTGCCATACAAGGACAGTCTGAAGACCATTACAACTGACAACGGACCTGAATTTGCGGCACATAAGGATATTACCAAGTACTTAGGTGTACCCGTGTACTTCGCCGATCCATATTGCTCATGGCAAAAGGGAGCGATTGAGAATACAAATAAACTAATCAGACAATATATACCGAAAAAGGAGTCGTTTGAACGTTATACGGACAAGAGAATTATGTCGATACAAAAGAAATTGAACGAAAGACCGAGAGAAAAATTAAACTTTTCTACACCAAAACGAGAGTTCTTCAAACATGTTTTATAATTTTGCACTTGCTGGTTGACTCTACAACCATTTGAAGTTGAATCTACCCAATGATATTTGTCTTTGCCTATGAAGGTGCATTCAAAATGATTTCGTATCTTTGCAACATGAATTTTCTACGCAGTATGTTGATGGTAGCCATGGGTGGAGCTGTGGGTTCAGTCATGAGGTATCTTACGTCTAAAGTCATACAAGATTGGCTTCCCAATGCCTTTCCCTTTGGTACGTTTGCAGTCAACCTTTTGGGTTGTTTGGTCATTGGAATCCTCTATGGGCTGATTGACCAGAACATGCTTGGTAACAACAATCTCAAACTACTCTTGATAACAGGTTTTTGTGGAGGTTTTACCACCTTTTCCACTTTCTCTCATGAAAGTTTGTCTCTCGTACAGCAAGGTCATCTTTCATATGCCGTTCTGTATGTGGGAGGAAGTGTTTGTCTCGGAATGCTGATGGTGCTGATTGGAATCAAACTGGCAGGCTAGCCTCCGTGTCGTCTTTTTCAGTAGTTCCTGCCATGCTGCGTCTGGATGATGTTTTAGCGAAAAAATGTGTTAAACAAAAGTTTTTCTCACTTCTTCCTCCGATTATCAATTTTATTTTTTACCTTTGCAGCCATAAACTTATTCGCTTTCTGCAATAAGTCGGACTTGTAGCTCAGTTGGTTAGAGCAACAGACTCATAATCTGGAGGTCCCTGGTTCAAGCCCAGGCTGGTCCACAAAGAGGTTTCAATAGGACGTCAAACAACACGTCATTTTAGCCTTCAAAAATTAGCTAATCGTTGTAAAATCAAGGTTTTACAACGATTTTTCTTTGTATATGCCTCCATTGCCTGACGGCATAACCCTATGTTTTGACAATCATCATTCGGTCAAATTCTGCTACACTTACTGCTACACAAAAATTGCAGTAGCAAAAAATGTAGCAGTGACGGGATTTTGAATACCATATTGACGGCGTCAACTCTTTCTTTTTCAATGTATTAAGTATTAGCTTTGCAGCCGAGTGCTACACAAAAGAATGATGCATTATGAGAACAAATTTCAAGGTGTCCTTCTACCTACGTTCAAACTATGAGAACAAAGAAGGAAAGTCGCCTGTAATGCTCCGTGTATTCCTTAACGGAGAGATGGCTAATTTCGGATCTACGAAAATATTCGTGGACAAGTCGCTGTGGAATAACACTACCAGCAGGCTCAAAGGTCGGACGGCAGAAGCCTTATCCGCTAATGCCGCATTGGACTCCATCTCCACAATGCTGAATAACATTTACCACAAATTCGAGGATGATGAATCCTTGTCATTGGATAAAATCCGCTCATTCTTTGTTGGGAAAGACAGGGAGTACACGACCTTTCTCCCTATATTCGACAAGTTCAACGAAGATATCAGACAGCGTGTCGGACATACCATCAGCAAGGACAGCCTGCAAAAGTACAGCGTTTTAAGAAGACATTTCGCAGAATTCCTTATCTATAAGTATGGGAAGAATGATATTGGACTGGCAGAGTTCACGCCATCCGTAGTACAGGACTTTGAGCTGTACCTGAGTACGGCCGCTGGGTGTGCCTATAACACATCAGTCAAGAAATTGAAGGCACTGAAAACCGTGACCATCTATGCGCAAAAGCGTGGCTATCTTCTTCACGACCCATTTCTCAATCATCGTTTTCACTTGGAGCCTGTCAATCGAGGTTTTCTCACGGATGAGGAAATTATGAAGATAGCCAACAAGGATCTTGCTATTCAACGCTTGGAGTTAGTAAGGGATGTTTTCATCTTTTCATGTTTCACAGGTCTAGCATATATTGATGTTTCCAATCTCACACCAGACAATATCGTAACACTTGATGATAAGCAGTGGATCATGACCAAAAGGCAGAAAACAAGCGTGGAAACAAATGTATTGCTTCTTGACATTCCCAAGAGTATCATTGCCAAATACAGTCATAAGACCTATCGGAACGGCAAACTGTTTCCCATCTTAACTAATCAGA
>CABQNT010000003.1:0-234204 GCA_902465605.1 uncultured Prevotella sp. | reverse complement strand
TCGTCACAAGCAAGGGCTAAATCAGACACTCGAAAAAATATCTGCGGATTTTAGGAATAATTAAAAAGAAAGAAATGTCTAAAGTCTTAGTAAGGGTAAAATAATAATGGGATATAATCATTATTTAGGGTCTACTAATTTATTTCTTTCATACAGCCTTGTGGTATGGGTAATACAGCCTCCATGCTGTCAAAAATGCTCATAATTCTCTTTTGAGAAGCCTCCAAGTCCGATTTTTCGAAAATGAGACAAAGAAGTTCCCTTTGGAACTTCATGATGTTCTTAGCGAAGAAGCAAGCTCCAATCCAAGTGTCAGCCGTTTGGTCAAGTTTCGCTCGGATGTCATCATGTGAGCAGTACATTACCAAATTCATTGACGAGATTTTCAGAGAGTTGCTTGCATATCTCAAGTATTTTGACGATTTTTGTATAAAGGTTGTACATAAGATAGTTTGACTTTAATGTTTTGAACATCAATAAATTGCTAAAAACCAACGACATGTGTAACTTTTTACGCATATTTATCAACTTAAATAAATTCCGCCAATGGGTTTGATTATGAAGAAATGTACAACTGTGTTAATTTTAGCATGCGTATACTTTTTATCCACACATGCACAACACTCTTGTAAAGATTGTATATATGATCTTTATAAAGTGTTAGGAACATGCCAGTCAAAACACATAGATATAGGGAACAATACTTATTCTGTCAAATCGCTCTATCAAGACAAAAGTGATAGTATTATTTTTGCAGCAATCACCAAGGCTCATGTTTTCAGTTACGGTAACCCGTTAGATTCTGTTGTAGAACTTGATTTGGGTGATAAAGCACTGTATTTTATGGTAACTACTGAACCACCTCGCAGCTTCAGATATTCTGATATCAATTGCGTCTATGATAGTAAAGGATGTAATCTTCTACATAAAGAGGATTACATGAAATTTCCTGCTGTGATTAATGACCCAGATAGTATCACCTATGTTAGAGAGAGACCTTCAACGAAGTCAAAAGTAAAGACAAAGATTCGTAGGAACCAGATATTTTTATATACCCCAATTTGGGGAAGTGACTGGTGCAAGGCTTATTCTAATGATGGGAGTTTATTTATCGGATATATAAATCGTAAACGAATACTACCATTTGATAAATGCCCTGTGGATATTAAAAAGAAAATGATAATATCCATGTTTGATTAAATAATTCTAAGAAGGATAAGTGGATTGTAAAAACAAAGACTATATCTTTCCAGAAAAATATTGAGAGAGGGTGTATCAAAATTTTGACACACCTTCAATTTACTGGTATTAACCCGTTGGTTGAATTAAATTTGAGCGTATTTGACTTGCCCGATAGGCTTACAGAATGAAGTACCAGCCTATAAGAATACACCCTATATATTCATGGCAGGTGGAACACGAACTGAAATTATCTGAGATTGTAAATGAGAAGCATCCTGCGGACACCAATATGGAAAAGAAATAGAAAAATAAGAAAAATAAAAAAAATAAATACCAGATAAAGTACTATATATTAAACTTATTACAGTATCTTTGCATCGTAAAACATACATTATGACAAAGTTTACCAAAGCCAACTGGATGACCAGAGCACTGCAAGAGAAGTTGAATGTAGTGGGCGAGCAGTTCCGCCTTGCCCGATTGCGAAGAGACCTGACGATGGATCAGGTGGCACAACGTGCACAATGTTCCAGGCTTACCCTCTCACGTTTGGAAAAGGGAGAACCTTCTGTTTCGCTCGGTGTAGTGATGCGTGTGCTCAATGCCCTGCAACTCGAAGACGACATTCTCTATTTAGCTAAAGACGATGAGCTGGGTCGCATGTTACAGGACTTGGGTATTAAGAATAAGAAACGAGCTTCAAAAAGATAAAATAAAGGAAAAACAATTTCACGATAACAGTGTTCGGAGTAAAAGTGGGGAAGAAATAAACAAAGGAAGAAAAAAAATCCCTAAGTTGTCGTAACTTAGGAATCTAACCAATTAGATGATGCGGAAAGAGGGGGATTCGAACCCCCGAACCGCTTTAGGCGGTTACACGCTTTCCAGGCGTGCCTCTTCAGCCACTCGAGCACCTTTCCTTATTGTAGGTGGTGCAAAAGTAAGACTTTTATCTTGAATTCGGATGGAATTCGACAAAAAGTTTTGCTTTTTCACACTGCCCATCCTTTAAAATGGCTTTGCTCTTTCAATAACGCTATGATTTTAAATTGGACGTGTTTGCTTTTTATGAATGAATCGGCACTACCCCATTTGTTAAGGGCGGTTCTATAAATTACCACCGTAATTTTTATTTATGTTGGACAGTTTACGTTTTGTCATCTTGCGGTCTTTTTTGGGTTCAATTTGCTTGTTCGTTCAGCCGTATAGCTCGCTATACTCCTTCACTCACAAACAAATTGACCACCAAAAACAGCCTCGCAATCTGACAAAGCTAATTTATAGAAACGCCCTTAATTGTTTGGCAGACAACTACATGCACAACGGCTATTTTCAAATAATGAGGTGGAAACTTATTTTGACGGTTTTGCCTTCTTCGCTCGTCTACGTCCAAACAAGTCTTTGAGATTGATGAAGTCTTTCTTCAAAATCAAACCGACTCCTTGCGTGGTAAGGCTGTTGCGCGTGAAGTATCTGTCATTGGTTTGATTGTACACCTTGATGGCCAGATTGCCACTTGGCAAGAGCAGATATCGGATGTCGAAATCACCAATAAAGGTGGTCGTGGCATTGGGGTTGTCCCTGTAACCAAACTGCCCGTTGATGAGTAGGCGGTTGTTCAGTAGTCGACCACTGAGCAGTCCTTCATATTCGGCATTGTTGAACCCTTCGGTGCCGGTGGAGATGTTGGCGCCAATGTTCCAGTTGGCATTATCGATGACGGTATTCAGCACGTTGTTGATTTGCTGACTCAATGTTCCGCTGAGGATGCTCTGCATGGCGAGGCTCGCCTGACTTTGTTGCGCCGTGCCATCAGTGCCGGCATTGTTGTTGGTGCCTTGCGAATAGAACCGACCTACCGCCAGCAGGTAAAGCACTTGCTGATTCATCTCCTCTTCGCTGTTGATGAGGCTGTATACCATCTGCTTGGCATCGTTGCTCAAGGTAGGCATGTCGAGGTTGAAATCCACTCGCGGCGCCTGGGGCGTGCCTGTGATGTTCATCAGACAATTGATGCGAACGTTATTGTTGGTGAACGACCGCCCGATGTTCAAATCGGCCAAGCTCACGCCGTTGACGGTGTGTGTGGCATTGAGGTTGAGTGTCGCATGATAAGGGTCGCCCCCAAAGGTGATGGTGCTACCCTGTTGAAATTGAAAGTCCTTCTTGATGACGTTTTGAATGGTCAGCCCATAGACTCCATGATCAACCACATAGTTGCCGAACATTTCGAACGCACCCTTGTCGTAATAGTTGGCGCGCAGCACGCCGTTGCCATTCAAGGCGATGTAGTCGCCCGTCTTGTTATCCATGAGTAGTTTGAGCGTGAGGTTGGGCGTGCAGTTGATGAGCAGGTTTAGATGTAAGTCGCCAGAAACTTCGGGCAACTTTTGTGCGGCCAAATCGATGGTATGTTGGCGTGGTGCGATGCTATCTGGTTGCAGCGAATCGGTTCTTGTGGACCATCTGATGAAGTTCTGGGTGCTTACCGCATCCAGACCGGCCACGTTGTACACGATTTGTGAGCCTTTTTGGGGTATGGCGTTAACGTCGATATTCAGGTCGTCACCATTACCAGTGATGGCGCAGTTGCCGTTGATGTAGGCCGTTCCATAGAAGGTATTTCCACCAAAAGTGTGCGTGTCGTAAGCCAAGAGGTTCTCTGCAGCGATGTGCAGGTCGTATCGCAGGTTGGTCAGATTGTCGTGACGCAGGCTGCCATTAACGATACCTATGTTCTCATTGCGGTCGTAGATGGTGTCGTTTTTGAAAATAATCTCATCGGGTGTCAGGGTAATCATGCCCCGTCTGAGCGTGTAATGGGTGTTGAGGGGCGTGATGCCCAGAGAGCCGTCGGCGACAACCTGTCCGGTGAGGTTGAGATAGGACAAGTCACCATAAAGCCGCAGCAGCCCTGTTCCGCTGGCATCGACGTCTTGCATGAAAGAACCACAGTAGCCTTCGAGAAATTGCAAGCGTGTCTGCCGGGCTTGGATGGCCAAGTCGATGTAATGCTTGCTTGGCGAAACAAAGCCGTTGATTAAGGTTTGCCGGCCTTGATCGTTGGCTTGGGCTTGGATGTCGATTTGCTTCAAGGGAGCGTTCCAGCTGACGTTGGCATCCAGGACTCCCATTTGTCCGGTCTCGAATTGAAATGAACTGACCTGTACGTTCGCATGTCCCTGAGGTTTTCCAAAGACTCCCGATGCGAATGCGCGTCCAGACAACCGACCTCCGAATGTTACGGCATCGAATTGAAGTAGGTTCAGCACATAGTTTACGTCAATGCCCTTGAGGTCGAACACGAGGGTATCCATAGGATTTTTGGTAGCCAGACCTGCCACGATGATATGTTGGTCGTCGTGATGGATGGAGAAATGATCCACCGTAAGATGGTTTTTGCTGTACATGATGTCCGACGGTTCGATATTCCAGATACTGTCTTCAATCAATATCTCTGACGGATGTATGATTACGTGGGCTGCCGGCTCACCATTCTTTTTCTTGAAGAACTGTGTCGTGGTGTTCAGGATCCCTTGGAACGGATGGGCGGCATGATTGTTAAACCACAGGGTGGTGAGCAAATGGTCGTTGGCTGCGGAGGACTGCACCCGCCAAGTCCATCGCTTGTTCTCAGCATCCAGCTTGTTGGCCTCTGCGCTAAAGTGCAGCGTATCGGTTGGCGTGGACAAGTGTAGATGATTGTCCTGATATCGACTTCCGTCGTAAGTAAAGGCGGGCGCATTGACATTGATGTTCAGTTGGTTGTTGGCGCTGTTGATGGTGCCACTGAGTTGCAGGGGTTGTTGCAGGGAGAGCGGGATGTCAAAAAGAAAGTTGGCCCAATCGGTCTTGCTGATGTCGGCATACAGGCGGACGTTTGTCCGTGGGGTGACGCGTCTTGTCATGGGCGTGAGCAGTTGGATGCCTGGAAGTTTGTCGATGATAACATTTTCTATGTTCTGTAGAATGGAATTGTAATCGAATGTGCCAATCACCAGAGCGTTGCCGAAATCGCCATCGAGAGAAATGAAATGTTCTTGACGCTGGTCGTACCCTGTTTTCAACTCAAGTTTTGACAAAGAATAGGTTTGATTGGGGTCGCGCATCATGACATCGGCAAGGACTATGTGGCCCGTGACATCTTTCAACGAGTGACCTGACAGCTGAGAGCTTGCCTGAAGGCTGACCATTCGGTTGGGCCACTTTTGTGTGAGACGCAAGGCCGAGAGGTTTACGTCTTTTGCTGTAAGGTCGAACAGGGCGGCATAACGTGCTTGGTTTCGGTCAACCTTTCCCTGGATGTTCAGTACGCCATTGGGATCGTTGAGAGCCGCCGTTCCATCAAAGTGATCCAAGCGAGAATGTGCGTCCAACGTGCCGCGTCCGTTGATTGAAACGTTTTTGTATGGGTAACCTTTGTATTCTATTTTGGGGACATCGCCTTTGATGTTGAACACGGCTTGGCTGCCCTGTTTGCGAAATTCGTTGAGCTGAATTTTAGCTGTTAGCGCCCCAAAGTCATGGTCAGACAACAAGGGAGCCAACTTAAAATCGTTGGTTTCTATCATGCCCTTGTAGGTGCCTTGAGCGACCGTGGCATCAAACTTGATGTCGCCCAAATTGGATGAGAGGATTCCTTTGGAATAGATGTCTTTCCCCTCTCCATGGAAGTTGCCTGACAGATGGATGTGGTCGAATTTCGTCAATGGCGTGTTCTGATGTTCTTTGGGAAGGTACTTTTTGACGGCTGCTTGTTGAAGGTTGAGCGCCTCCACGTCGAGATTCCATTTTGGAGACTTCGTCCATCTCTGAATTGTTGCCTTGGCAGTAAGCTCCAGTTCGTTCTTGGAAAACAAATGGATGTGGCGTATGGCCAACGACGATGCCGTTCCAGAAACCGATGCCTGGATGCTGACAGGCGAATGGTATTGACTGAGCTTCGAAGAAATGAAAGCCAAATCAGATGGGGTGACGTATGAGTTGTCTATGAGGCCGTGATAGGATAGCGAGGACATGAAGGGGGAGCCATCCCTCATCCGGTAATTGGCGCGGACATGGTTTAACGCTAATTTAGAGTTTGGCAGTTCCAATTTGAAATTCTCCAGGACGGCATGGTTGGTGTTTGCCCGCAATTTGGATGAGAATGATTTTACCTGAAGGCCGGATTGTTCCTTGAAACTCAGATTTTTCAGTTTGACATTCAGCGAGTCTTTTGAAAGTGCACTGACAATAACATGCGCACTGATGTCTTTCAAATAGAGGTGCACGGGCGAGAATTGTCTTGTCTGCGGTAAATCCAATTGGTCGTATTTAACAGCGCCGTGTCTTAACACGACAGAGGAGATGCGGATGGGCTTGGCCTGTGTTGTGGTATCTTTCGATGCTAAGGAGTCGATGACGAATTGAAAGTTGGGCTTGGCGTTTTTGCTACTTTTGTAAAGATTGGCCTGCATGCCGAAGAGCTGAGCCGAGGAAATGGAAATCTCTCCGCGTGTTAAAGGAATGAAATCAAGTTTCACTGAAAACCTGGATGCTTGCAGCATAGGCTTGCCTTGTTGGTCAGTGACGTACAGCCCATCGATGATGATGCGATTGAGAAAGCCTATGTCAATGCGTTCGACCTTCACCTCGGTGCCAAGTCGCTTGGATAATAAAGATGCAACTTGCTGACCGCAGACGTCTTGTATGGACGGTATACGCAACAAAATGATGATTGTAAGATAAATTCCTACAATACTCCAAATGATGATGTTGAGTATATTTTTAAACTTCTTCAGACAGTGTTCAGCTTTGTTTTATGCAAAAGTACATCATTTTTTGACATGGCTGAAATAAATGATTGCTTTTTCTTTTATAAATCAGTAAAAGTTACTAAATTTGCCAAACATTTGGATATGAACAATATCTTATACCCTCATTGGTTGGAAAAAAGTTTAATTTTATATATTCTATGGTAAATGTAATTAAGTTACGTAAGGGCTTGGACATTAATCTGAAGGGTAGAGCGAACGAACAAAAAACATCTTTAAAACAGAGTCATCAATACGCTCTTGTACCAGACGATTTTGTCGGCGTAGTCCCTAAGCTATGTGTGCATGAAGGGGACGACGTGAAGGTTGGAGAGGCTCTTTTCGCTAACAAGAAGTTTCCAGAAGTCAAGTTCGCCTCACCGGTCAGTGGAAAAGTGAAGTCAATTGTCCGCGGCGACAGACGTAAAGTGATGGCTGTTATTGTGGAGGCGTCACAACAACAGGAGTTTGTTGATTTTGGCAAGAAAGACGTGAGGAGTCTTTCTGGTGACGAAGTCATAGAGGCGCTGTTGCAAGCAGGTCTTTTTGGATATGTCAATCAGTTGCCTTATGCCGTTTCGACCCAACCACAGAGCAAACCTAAGGGTATTTTTGTATCTGCTTTCAGAAACATGCCTTTGGCCGGCAAGTTTGAGTTTGAGCTCAAAGGCAACGAAGAAGCTTTCCAGGCAGGTTTGACTGCGTTGTCGAAGATTGCAAAGACATATTTGAACATCCATGTCAATCAAACCGCCAAAACTTTGACGCAGGCTTCTGATGTTGATATTACGACTTTTGACGGTCCCTGTCCTTCCAGCAATGTAGGCGTGCAGATTAATCACCTGTCACCCGTTAACAAGGGTGAGGTGGTATGGACGGTCGAACCAACGGCTGTCATCTTCATGGGTCGTTTGTTCCTGACGGGTAAAGTGGACCTTACGCGGACGGTGGCCATTGCAGGCAGCAAAGTGAAAAATCCTCAGTATGTGGATGCTTTGGTTGGTACACCGATATCTGACTTGTTAGCAGGACAGATAGACGGTGAGCGCGAAGACGAACATGTGCGCATCATCAACGGTAATCCGTTGACAGGACGCAAGTGTGAGTTGACCGACTTTCTCGGTGCACACACTTCGGAAGTTTGCGTGATACCGGAAGGTGACCAGGCAGATGAATTACTGGGATGGATCTTGCCGCGTACCAATCAGTTCTCTGTCTCACGCAGCTATTTCTCGTGGCTTTCAGGAAAGGAAAAACAATACGACCTGGATGCACGTGTCAAAGGTGGAGAGCGTCACATGATTATGAGTGGCGAGTACGATCGGGTGCTGCCCATGGATATTTATGGCGAATACCTCATCAAGTCTTTGATTGCAGGTGACATCGACAAGCAAGAACAGCTGGGGATATATGAAGTGTCTCCGGAAGATTTCGCCGTTGCCGAGTTTGTAGATTCTTCTAAGTTGGAACTTCAGAAGATTGTACGCAATGGTCTGGACATATTAAGAAAAGAAAACGCATAAGGACATGAGTTTAAAAAAATATTTAAATAAAATCAAGCCACACTTCGAAGAGGGCGGTAAGCTACATGCTTTTTGGAGTGTCTATGATGGTTTTGAGAGTTTCCTTTATGTTCCCAACACGACAGCCAAGACAGGAACTCACATCCATGACGCCATCGACTCGAAGAGAATCATGAGTCTGGTGGTCATCGCACTGCTACCGGCCTTGTTGTTCGGAATGTACAACATTGGATATCAGAATTTCGCGGCTGCCGGAGAGTTGGCCAACGCCTCTTTTTGGGAGATGTTCTTCTATGGCTTCTTGGCCGTGTTACCTAAAATCCTTGTTTCTTACATCGTAGGTCTGGGTATCGAATTTGCCTGGGCACAGTGGAAGAAAGAAGAAATTCAGGAAGGTTATTTGGTAACAGGTATTTTAATGCCACTTATCATCCCCATCACCTGTCCGTTGTGGATGCTGGCTTTGTCAGTAGCATTCGCTGTGATTTTTTGCAAAGAGATATTTGGTGGAACGGGCATGAACATTTTCAATGTGGCATTGTCTGCCCGCGCATTCCTTTTCTTCTCTTATCCTGGACAGATGACGGGTGATTCGGTATGGGTAGCGACCAATCAGATATTTGGCTTGGGCAACACCTTGCCAGATGCAACCACCATGGCTACACCGCTTGGTGAACTGGCTCTCCATGTAGATATACCCTACTCCATCTGCGACATGTTGATTGGTTTGATACCTGGTTCCGTTGGAGAAACCAGTGTCATCGCCATCGCCATAGGTGCCTTGCTGCTGTTGGTTACAGGCATCGCTTCGTGGAAAACCATGTTGAGCGTGTTTGTTAGTGGTGGTCTCATGGCCGCAGTCTTCAGTGCACTCGGCATGACATCTATAGCATGGTACGAGCATCTTATATTAGGTGGATTCTGTTTCGGTGCCGTATTCATGGCTACCGACCCAGTAACTTCCGCACGTACAGAAAAGGGTAAATATATCTATGGAGCCCTCATCGGTGTGATGACAATCATCATCCGCGTGATGAATCCCGGTTATCCAGAAGGTATGATGTTGTCGATATTGTTTGCGAATATGTTCGCCCCACTGATTGACTATTGCGTCGTTCAGGGCAACATCAACAAGAGAATGAAACGTTTAACTGCTCATAATAAATAAGACGATGGCTGAAGAAAATAAAAAAGGATTGAATACCAATTCAAACTCCTATACAATCATATATTCAATCATTATCGTTGTTCTTGTTGCATTCCTGTTAGCTTTTGTGTTTCAGGCTTTGAAACCTATGCAAGATGCTAACGTGGCATTGGACAAGAAGAAGCAGATATTAAATTCGTTGAATATTAGAGATTTGAATAATGAAGACGCTGCTGCAAAGTATCAAGAAGTTGTACTCGCTGATGAAATCATCGATGAGCAGGGTAATGTTCTTGAAAAAGGTGAACAGGGTGGAGAAAACAACGGTTTTAAACTCAATTCTGCCGACTTTAAGAACGGAAAGTTAGCACTCTTCGTTTGTAAGGTTAATGGACAGACTAAGTATGTGATACCTGTTTATGGCATGGGACTATGGGGAGCTATCAATGGTTATGTTGCCATTAATGCAGATAAGTCGACTGTCTTCGGAACTTACTTCGACCATGATAGCGAAACAGCTGGATTGGGAGCTGAAATTAAAGACAACCGCGCATGGCAAAACCAGTTTCAAGGTAAAAAACTATTTGCGCAAGATCCCCATCAAATCGCACTGGCTGTCAGCAAGAAGGTGGAAGACCCTTCCACGCAAGTTGATGGCATAACGGGTGCCACCCTCACTTCCAACGGTGTGACCGAGATGTTGCAGACTTGTTTAGGTGCATATATGAATTTCTTGAAAGCTCATTAAATTGATTTAGTATTATGGCATTATTTTCAACACAAAATAAGAAAGTCTTTACAAGCCCTCTCAATTTGGATCATCCTATTTTGGTTCAAGTCTTGGGAATCTGTTCGGCTTTGGCAGTAACTTCACAATTAAAGCCAGCTATTGTCATGGGATTGGCAGTAACGGTTATTACTGCATTTTCAAATGTAATTATTTCGATTATTCGCAACACTATCCCAATGCGAATCCGTATCATCGTACAATTGGTTGTTGTGGCCGCATTAGTAACCATCGTGAGCCAAATCTTAAAGGCTTATGCGTATGACGTGAGTGTCCAACTCTCAGTATATGTGGCCTTAATCATCACCAACTGTATTTTGATGGGACGCTTGGAAGCATTTGCGATGATGAACAAACCTTGGCCATCCTTTCTTGATGGAGTGGGAAATGGTTTAGGTTACGCAATGATTTTAGTGATTGTGGGAGCTCTTCGTGAATTATTTGGTAGAGGTACTTTATTAGGATTTACGATTATTCCATCGTCTTTCTACGACTTTGGTTATATGAATAATGGTATGATGGCCACACCGGCAATGGCTTTGATTCTTGTTGGATGTGTCATTTGGATTCACCGTGCCTATTTCTATCAAGAAGAAAAGTAATTCATGCAATTTTAATCAATTAGAATTATTATGGAACATATCATATCATTATTTTTCAGATCGATATTTGTCGACAACATGATCTTCGCATTCTTCCTTGGAATGTGTTCATTTTTGGCCGTATCGAAGAACGTAAAGACCTCGTTTGGTTTAGGCATGGCCGTGACATTCGTGCTGTTTGTCACCGTTCCGGTGGATTACTTACTTCAAACCAAAGTTCTGGATCCGTTAGGATTAAGTTATCTAAGTTTCATTATCTTCATCGCCGTCATCGCCGGTATGACGCAATTGGTAGAAATGTTGGTCGAGAAATATAGTCCGTCACTTTATGCCTCATTGGGAATCTTCCTTCCTCTGATTGCCGTAAACTGCGCCATCATGGGTGGCTCCATGTTCATGCAGCAACGTATCAATCTGGATCCAAGTAACACACAGTATATCGGTAACATTGCTGACGCAATTGCTTACGCTGTGGGAAGTGGACTGGGATGGACCCTTGCCATTGTCCTCATGGGGGCTATTCGTGAGAAATTACAATATAGTGATGTGCCAAAACCGCTTCAAGGTCTTGGTATCACCTTCATTACCGTAGGACTTATGGCCATTGCCATGATGTGCTTCTCTGGCTTAAAAATATAATCATCAATTATGGAATTTTCATTTATATTACAGAGCATTGCCGTATTCTTGACCGTCATTCTTTTGCTGGTCATCATACTGTTGGTCGCTAAAAAATATCTCTCGCCAAGCGGAAACGTCAATATCGTCATCAACGAAGATAAGACTCTCAGCGTTCCACAAGGTGCGTCTATCATGAGTACCCTAACTCAAAATGGAATTTACCTCCCCTCTGCATGTGGCGGAAAGGGCAGTTGTGGACAATGCAAATTACAAGTGATTGAAGGAGGAGGTGAAATCTTGGATTCAGAGCGTCCTCACTTTACAAGGAAAGAGATAAAGAATAATTGGCGTTTAGGATGTCAGTGCAAGGTGAAAGGTGACCTAAAAGTCAAAATACCTGAAACCGTTTTAGGTGTCAAAGAATGGGAATGCACCGTCATCAGTAATAAAAACGTGTCGAGCTTTATCAAAGAGTTCAAAGTGCAGTTGCCTCCTGGTGAACACATGGACTTCATACCAGGTTCGTATGCTCAAATATCAATTCCCGCATACGATGTGATTGATTACGACAAAGATTTCGACAAGGATGACATTGGCGAAGAGTACATTGGCGCATGGAAGAAGTTCAACATTCTTTCTATCAAGGCTCACAACCCCGAGCCTACCGTACGCGCTTACTCCATGGCCAACTATCCTGAAGAAGGCGACATCATCATGCTGACCGTGCGTATTGCCTCAACGCCATTCAAGCCACGTCCACAAGTGGGCTTCCAAGATGTTCCAACCGGTATAGCTTCCAGTTATATCTTCTCTTTGAAGCCAGGCGATAAGGTGAGGATGAGTGGACCTTACGGTGACTTCCATCCTATCTTCGACTCTAAGAAAGAGATGATATGGGTTGGCGGTGGAGCTGGTATGGCTCCGTTGCGCAGTCAAATCATGTATATGTTGAAGACATTGCACACCCGCGATCGTGAAATGCACTATTTCTATGGTGCGCGCTCACTGAACGAAGCATTCTTCTTGGATGATTTCCACGAACTGGAGAAAGAATATCCCAACTTCCATTTCCATCTGGCTCTCGATCGTCCGGATCCATTGGCTGATGAAGCTGGTGTGAAGTACACAGCTGGTTTTGTTCATCAAGTAATGTATGAGACCTACTTGAAGGATCATGAAGCGCCAGAAGACATCGAGTACTACATGTGTGGTCCTGGTCCGATGAGTGCCGCTGTACAAAAAATGTTGGATAGCCTTGGCGTTGATCCTGAATCTATCATGTTTGATAACTTTGGATAAGTTGAAACAAATCAACAACAACTTACATACAATTATAAAAAGTCGCTGAATATCGGCGACTTTTTTGTATTCGGAAATTCATTATTATAGCATGATTTCGTATGTGTTTCTATCGTATATTCTCAAGTAGAAATATTTCTCTCTTCCTAAAAAATCTATCGCTAACGTTTGGTGTATCACGTTGTTTGTTTATCTTTGCATAAGTTTAATTTATTTATAATAATTATCTTCTATGAAAAAAGTTATTTTAAGTGCATGCGTTATGTTTATAACAATTGCAGCGTACGGACAGCGTGAAAAAGGTACGGTTACTTTACAGCCTAAAGTAGGTTTAAACATGGCTACGATTACAAACGATAATGATGCCGACTCAAGATTTGCGCCAGTTGTTGGTGCCGAGGTAGAAGTGCAGGCTACTGACATGGTTAGTTTCTCGGGTGGATTACTTTACTCTATGCAGGGAGCTAAGGGAAAGATAGGCAATGTAGATGGAACAGTAAAGTTAGACTATATCAATGTTCCAATTCTTGCTAACGTCTATGTGGCTCATGGATTTGCCGTGAAGTTAGGTGTACAACCAGGCTTTTTGATCAACAATAAAGTCAAAGTTTCACAGAATGGCGTCAACGCAGAGGTTGATTTAGAGAAATCTCTTAAAGCTGCAGGAATTGATGCCAAACTGAATAAGGTTGATATCTCTATTCCCGTTGGTGTTTCCTACGAGTTCAGCAATATAAATATCGATGCACGATACAATTGGGGAGTAACCAAGATTATTGACGAAGACAGCAGTAAGAATAGTGTTTTCCAGATTACAGTTGGTTACAAATTTGCGCTGTAATGTGATATGAGCATGTCAAAAATATGCTCTATAATTCCGTATCTAACTATTATTTAAAGGGAAAAATGTGCCTCCTTTTGTATGGAGGTACATTTTTTGTTTGGCTAACATGATGAATTACACCGATGGTTGTCATGGCGGACGGGATGAATCATGTTGCATTATGGCGGTGTGTATCATGGCGGACGTGATAAATCACGCCCCTATGGATGAATCACGTTTCGTCGGAAACATAAAAATGCCTGCCTTTCCATTGGCAACCACTAAGGTCGCTGTCTGGAAAGGCAGGCTTGATGTTCTATGTCTGATACGCAGTTAACTTTCTGGCATCAGACTTCAACCGTCAGGCTTTGATTTATTGAAGATCCTTGAATGCATCGAAAACAGGATTTGGCTTACCGTTCGATGAATCCCATACTGGGCGGATGCTCTTGGCTTGTGTAACTCCGTTTCCTGATAAGTTCCACTCATGAGAACCGAAGAAAAAGTCTTGACTTAAATACAAAGATTTTACCGTTGAAGACATGTATTGTGCATAGGCTAATCTTCCATTAATCAGGTTTCGGTAACCAATTTTGGTTGCATTGTCTCTTCTTCTGCCAGCGATGGGTAAGAAAAGTCCCTTGTTGGCGCGAACAAGAGCGGTTACATCATTATATTTGTATAATGTTTTTCGACCCGTCGGGAAATTTTTCTTGCGACGAGCGGAATTGTTGGTGGTGTTGGTGTAGAAGAATGCGCCATAAATACGCTTGCCCGTTGGAGCTATGCAATATGCAGGAATTACATTTGCTACCTTATATAGCGTTGTTAAATCATCAAATGTTGGCATTCGATATTTCTGGTTATCATTTCTTGTATGAAACCATACAATATCACCCCAAGCAGCAAGTTCAGGATTATTTTCAAATTCAGATGGCGTCATCTCTACCTGTTGTAGGCCTGCGGCTCCTTTATGTTTAAAAAACCTCTTGCATATATCAATCTTAGCGTCACCTGCTTTACAATTATTGTGTTTTAATGTCGTTGCTTTTTCTATATCGCCAAAGCGGAACAAGTCAAGATCGTTGGGGTCTCCCTCGATATCCTTTTCTGTGAATTGAGAAGTAGTTCTTATTCCTAAATTTGGATCTGTCATATCATATTGCGATATCCACCATTGCGTTGGTGCGATACCCCAATAGTCTTTGCCTGATCCTTCTTCGCCATAGTGGATAAAGTTGCCCGTCGCCCATTTCACACCCTGCACTTCAACCCAGGGATTGGCGACCACTTCTTTCATATTCTTCACGTTGGTACGGTACACCTTGTCAGCATTCAGTGTTATATTGCTGTATTCGCGGGCATAGCACTTGTTGCCGATATAGGCAGAGATGAGTACTTTCTCGTAGGTACCTGGTAACATGGCTGCATAAGTATATTTGTTACTTTCAGAGGTGAACTTTGGTTTTCCTTCTCCAGGCTTCAGTAACACGATGTCATTGTCACCTGAATTGGCATCATCCATGAAGATTCCCTCGCCAAGATCAAACACGTCGATAGACTTCACGCCACTGATATAGACAGCATCAATATCTTTGAGTGCAGCACCATTCTCATCGGTAAACTGAAAACCCCAAATGGCAATTTGACGTTTCATGGTACCCGCATTGGCTTTCACCGTATTGCCGCTCACCGAAGTGGGATTGGCCTTACCCCATTGGAAGTCAAATTTCTTACCAATGGTCTCTACTGTACCGTCTTGTTGGCTAAGATTAAGTTCTACATAGCGTTTGATTGTTTGCTCGGGTGCATAGTAAATAAAATCTTCTTTTCCCACCTGTCCCTCGTGTGAAACTTTTTCTGTTACTTTTTTCACGGATTGTATCGTGTTAGCTTTTTCATCATTGTCCGTCTCAGATTCGTCCAGCACAGACGGACTGGGATAGAGGAAACACAGCTGGTCTGTTGAACTGATAGCATTGACGGAACTGATTTGCCCTTCAAATTGACCACTCTTTCCCACTTTCATACTACTGAGCAAGCTGAATTGATTTGCTGGGCTCTTTTCATTATCACTTAGGTTGTAGGCAATAATCTTGTCTGTTTCCTCCCATGTGGAGTGCAGTGCATTATCAGCACCCTCGCTCAACGAGCGTGTACCAGTGGCATTGTCATTATTAGCAGTGGCCTCAACAGTCAAGCGGTAGGTGTGCATGTTGGCTGTTGTACCTGATGCGTTGTCGATGTCATCATCTTGACATGCTGTACATACGGACAGCGCTACCATTGCGCAGCTGACTGCCGTAAACCATTTCATCTTTGTATTCATTGTATTTGTTTTTACGGGTTTGTTACTTGGTGTGGTTATTACCACATCTTAAAATCTTCTTCTACGTCAAACTGCCAAGCCTTAGCATTCTGACCTTCAGTTGGGTCTCCACCGAATTCGGGGTCTTTGGTGTCTGCACTGACTCCTGCGAGCAGTTGGTTGTCCACCTTCATGAAGGTGACGTCCATACTTGGTTTTTGATACTCTTTTTTCATATTTCCTATCTTTTAATGTTTTTACGTGTTTATAAAACTCTATATATAGAACCTGTGAAGGTATGAATTTTAGGATATTGATGTTGGGAAACGGGCATGCGAAAACAAAAGGGCTACTTTGTAGCATCCCCTTTCTGAATAGATATGACGCGACGCTTCTCGCGCGCGTATACGAACGAAAACAAAAGATGATAGACGGTCGGTACGTCTAAATGTGTGTGTGTGTGTGTGTGTGTGTGTGTGTGTGTGTGTGTGTGTGTGTTAGCAAATTATTTGAATGTACCAAATAATCCACGTTAAAAGTGTCGAAGAAAGATGAATTTCTTCGAGCAACACAACATCCCTGACCTATGTTGTCATGGAGTTGTGGGCGGGTTATGGTAGCTAATTTGCTCATTTGTTAATAGTTATACACTTTGCAAAGGTACATAGTTTTTTGATACCCACAAGGAAAAGATTGAATATTTTATAAAAAAAGATGCAAACTCGGTCTTTGAAGGGCCATGATGTTGAACAACAAATGACCTTACAATAATAGCCGTTGGCTGGATGACTTGATATCCCCACGGGCTGTAAGCCCAAAAGATTATAGCCCAAGGCAACACCTTGGGACTGGGAAGCATTGAGGAGCCTGCGTCCTGTAAGGACAAAAGCATCAGACTGCCATTGCATTGCACTTGCTTTTGCCCCTGTAGGGCGTACACCTCGTCGCACGCTTACCCAAGGCGTTGCCTTGGGCTATAGGCTTTTGGGCTTTCAGCCCGTAGTCTACTTGAACTACATCCACATAGTATCATGCCCAGAGGTCGTATATAGGTAAAAACAACCTTTCTTCAATCGAAGAATCGTGTACCTATTATTTGATCTCTTTTACGGTCAAATCAAGAAGATAATTGTCCAAAATCACCATCGCCGCCATCGCCTCTACAATGGGAACGGCGCGTGGCACGACACACGAATCGTGCCGACCGTTGGCCTTGAAGGCAGCAGGATGGCCCTCAACGTCTACCGTTTGTTGCTCCATCAAGATGGTAGCCACAGGCTTAAACGCTACGCGAAAATAGATATCTTCGCCATTGCTGATGCCTGCCAGGATGCCTCCATTGTGGTTAGTTGCGGTGTGAATGCGTCCCTGGTCGTTGACAAACGGGTCGTTCATCTCACTGCCTCGGTGGCTGACGCACGCAAAACCTTCGCCGTAGTCAAAGCCCTTAGCGGCATTGATGGATAGCATGGCAGCTCCCAGTTGCGCATGCAGCTTGTCAAACTCGGGCTCGCCCAGTCCTACGGGACATCCCTTGATGACACACGTTACGATTCCTCCCTCCGTGTCACCTTCTACCTTGACCTGCCGGATGAGTTGTTCCATCTGCTTGGCCTTTTTCTCATCGGGACAACGTACCCTATTGCTTTCGGTCTTGGACAAGTCGTATAAACGATAATCACGTTGCAAGGCGATGTCACCCACCTGTGACACATACGCCTGAATGGTGATTCCCAACCGTCGTAACACCAACTTAGCCAATGCACCAGCCACACATCTGCTCAAAGTGACGCGAGCCGATGAGCGTCCTCCACCACGATGATCGCGCAAACCATATTTCTGTTGATAGGTAAAGTCGGCATGCGATGGACGATAAAGATGCTGTAGGCTGTCGTAATCTTTTGAATGCTGATTGGTGTTTGTCACCATGAAAGCGATGGGTGCGCCAGTAGATTTTCCTTCATAGATACCACTCAAGAAGCTCACTTCATCAGCTTCCCTGCGATCGGTGGTGATGCTACTCTGCCCCGGCCGCCGCCGGTTAAGCTCGTTTTGCACAAACTGCACATCGATGTCGATGCCGGGCGGCATGCCATCGACGACCCCACCGACAGCCTCTCCATGGCTTTCACCAAAGGTTGTCAACGCGAAAATATGGCCAAATGTATTGCGCATCATCGTGAGTTAGGTTCAAACTATGAAAGAAATGCTAAAAAATCGGAGGTGTTGCGCCTGGCTTAATGGCCGCAACCACATCCACCGTCATCTGAACTGCCACAGCCTCCGCAACAACAGCCGCCCTCACTGTGACCACCACAACCGCATCCACCAGCCATTTGGTTAACCATTGCAGCAATTTCTTCGTTGGTAGCTTCGCGGTTTTCGATGACCTTTCCCTTAAAGTTGAGCGTTTTTCCAGCCAGGGGGTGATTCAAATCCACCTTCACCTGCTTGTCATTCACCTCGAGAATGCGTCCCATGAAGCGCGTACCCTCCTCGTTTTGCAAGGGTACCACCGCTCCTTCATAGATGTTCTCTGCATCAAATGTCCCATTAACGGTGAAAACTTCCCGCTCGAGATCCAACACATGCTCTGGCTGAAAATGCCCATAAGCCTGCTCTGGAGCCAGTTTCACCTCAAACTCTTGGCCTGCCTGTAAGTTAATGAGGGCATCTTCGAACAAATCGAGTGTCAGACCAAAGCCGCTGATAAACTGGTATGGTTGCGCTTCAGTAGCTTCTTCAACCAACGTCATTCCTTCGTTTTCATCAGCATGCAGCTGGTAAGAAACGGCAATAAATTTATTAGTTTGTTTTTTCATAAGTTGTTTTTTTGACTCATAGATTCATGTAGGCAGACGCATCTCAAATCCTATCTTATCCGCTATTTATGCAAAGCTAACGGCATCAAGCATGGTAGATATATCAGAGGCGCTGCCTATTTTGCGCAAAGGTAGCTAAAAATAAACGAATAACGTTTTGATTGTTCAAAAGAAAATGTGAATAAATCGTAACGCACCCATCTGCAATCTACCTTCATGGATCTGTCATTGAAGCTATTTTTTTGAACAACAAATGAAACAAATGAAAACAAATAAACGCAACAAGACAATGAACGCAAGCGTTCTGCGAATAAAACAAATCTGCCAACACAAACATGTTGTGTTTCTTTACCAAATTTGTTTCATTTGGTGAACGCCGGCGTTCATTGAACCCAACGAACGAATTTGTTACATTTGTTCAATTTGTTGTTGAAAGAAAAGAAAGTAATTGTTTTCTCGAATGAACAACTTCTTTTAATGGAAGAGCCGCCATCCATGACTGGAAAACAACGATTATTTACTTGTGGTTGTCGATTATTTTAGCTTATTTTGCAAACAATGAAGAAATACCTGTTCATCCTATCTATATATATATGGTGTGCAGCCTCCCTGTATGGCCAGCGTACCGAATATGCGAAGATGTCATCGCTGGTCAGGCAACTGGCTATTGAGCAGACGCAGCAACGACATCAAGCCGTGAGGAAATCGCCATCACCCCTGAACAGGCCTCGTGTCAAACAACTGGAACTATGCACCTTTGTTCGAGTGACAAGTGATGCCAAACGTATTTTTAAGGAGAATGACTGTCTACCCTTGGCTCAATTTGGTGACATCTACATCGTGAGCGTGCCATTGCAGCGGTTGGGACACCTGTCATCACACAAGCAGGTGCAGCGCATCGAGGCTGGTCGAGGCAACTCCCTTCAGATGGACTCAGTGGCTTTTTGGCTCAATGCCACCCCTGTCTATCAGGGAGCAGACCCACTGCCCCATGCCTTTACAGGGAAAGATGTAGTGGTAGGCGTGCAAGACGTAGGCTTCGACCTGACCCACCCCAACTTCTACGATTCAACAGCGACCCACTATCGCATCAAGCGTTTTTGGGATCAGTTGTCGGCCGACACCCTGGGCAGCACGCTCTACGTGGGTGCTGCCTATGAGGGCCGTGACGCTTTGCTGGCCTACCAGCATTCGCGTGACGGACTGATACAGACACACGGCACCCATACGCTGGGCATTGCGGCCGGAAGCGGTTACGACAGTCCTTATCGGGGCATGGCCTATGAAAGCGACATCTGCCTGGTGAGCAATGCCGTGTCGGACGATGAACAGTTCATCGACTCGGCTGATTACTATAAATATACCTATGCCACCGACGCCCTTGGCTTTAAGTACATCATGGACTATGCCCGAGAGCGCAACCTACCCTGCGTCATTTCGTTCAGCGAAGGCTCCAACCAAGACTTCCATGGCGATGACCAACTCTACTACGCCATTCTGGACAGCTTGTCAGGCCCTGGCCGTATCATCGTAGCCTCTGCCGGAAACGAAGGAGCCAAAAAGTCGTTTTTCCGCAAACCGATAGGGAAAAAATCGGCCGGTACGTTCGTTTCTGACAGCAGGAACTCGCTTTATTTCACACTGAAATCACCCCAACCCTTCACACTCCGCCTGACCAGCTATGGTCAGAAGACCGAAACGCTGACCATACCGACAAAGCAAGTATTGACCTGTGCCGACTCACTCTTCACCGACACCGTCACACTGGGCGGCAAAACCTATCGCTTGCGCATCATGGGCTATGCGTCCAGCTACCATTCAACAGAAACCGCATACGATGTCATGGTGAAGACGGATGACGAGGTGGGACTGTCCATTCCATTTTCATTCGAAGTAGTGGGGGCCGACTGTGAGATAGAAGCCTATCGCGGCAGTGGCAACTGGACCGACAACGCCTTGGCTCCGCAACTCAACGCAGGCGAGCGAACACACAACATTCTCTCACCTGGCAGCGCACCATCCGTGATATGCGTGGGTGCCTCATCCTACCGAACGGCCATCACCAACTACAAAGGCGAACGACGCGTGTACGATCAGGGTACACATGGACAACGAGGCGAATACAGTTCGGCAGGTCCTACCTACGACGGACGCATGAAACCTGATGTATTGGCACCCGGCACCAACATCATCTCATCGTACAGCAGCTATTACCTGGAGGCCAATCCCAGCGCCTTTGACGTGCAGTCTGACGTTGCCCATTTCAACTTCAAGGGTCGGCAGTACGCTTGGAACAGTAATTCCGGCACCTCCATGTCAACCCCTGTCGTTGCGGGTGCCATCGCCCTGTGGCTACAAGCCAAGCCTACATTGACGAGAGAAGAGATTATGAACGTGCTGGCGCACACTTGTTCGCATACCGACCCGTCACTCACCTACCCCAACAACAAGTATGGACATGGACAGATAGATGTCTACAAAGGTCTATTATATATATTAGGTGTAAGTGGCATCGAGACCATCACGCAGCATCAACCCAGGGGAATCCGTTTTTCCGTACAGCATGATGGCTTGGTACAAATGCGGTTACACGATGTAGCTTCTCATCATTTCTCGGTATCGGTATACGCCGTATCAGGTGGGTTGGTAAAACGAATTTCCTTTCCAGCAGGTCAAACATCCTATTCGCTGGACTTATCAACCTTGCCAAAAGGCGTGTATGTGGTGCAGGTAAACAGCCACGCAGCATCCATGACCGGCTCAACACTCATCCGACGATGACGAAGATAGAACGTGACCAAAAAACCATCCGGTTGATGATAGACCTCTATTGTCGGCATCGCCTACACTTAAATGAGGTACCCGAAGCGTACAGGCAGTTGGGCGATTATGCCTGTGAACGACTGCAACGATGTAAGTTTGGCGAGCAAAAGCCCGCATGTAAAGACTGTCCTGTGCATTGTTACAGACCCGACATGCGCCAAAAGGTTCGTAAGGTGATGCGCTGGGCAGGCCCTCGCATGATGTTCTATGCGCCTGTTGCCACTTGTCGACATTTGATACAAATTCTTCGCTTTTCGTTTAAGGCTGGTTCTATAAATTAGCTTTGTTAGATTTTGAACTTATTTTTGAGGTCAAAATGCAAGAGAGTGAAGGAGTGTAGCGAGCTACACGACTGAACGAACTTACATTTTGAACCCAAAAACGGTGCAAGCCGAATGCAATCAAACTTGTTTGAATTGTTGAGGCGCAGCCTGTTTTATATAAAAAGAAGCCAAAAGATACAAAACGTATTTCATAAAAATTTAATGACTTTATGCGGCGGTAATTTATAGAACCAGCCTTAAAAAGCATCCCCATCATTAGGTATTTAGTAAAAACCATTATTTTTAGGTATTGTCGGGTTATCAAATTGTTCATATCTTTGCATCGAACAAAAATACAAACGTAAAATTAAATAGAACAATCATGAAACCAACAGTTGTTATATATGGCTCATCGACAGGAACCTGTCAGGCCATCGCAGAGAAGATTGCCAAGAAATTGGGTATTGAAGCCGTTGACGTAACCGACCTCACAGCTGACATTGTAAACAGCCACGACAATCTTATTCTCGGAACATCCACTTGGGGTTCGGGCGACATGCAGGACGATTGGTACGAAGGAGTTGAGGTACTTAAAGGCGCAGGCCTGTCAGGAAAGACCGTAGCCCTGTTTGGATGCGGCGACTGCGAATCCTACTCCGACACGTTTTGCAGCGGTATGTCTGAGCTATATCAAGCCGTGGAAGGCGCCAACATCATAGGTGCCGTATCAACCGACGGATACACCTTTGACGACAGTGATGCCGTGGTGGATGGAAAGTTTGTTGGATTGGCACTTGACGACCTCAACGAAGAAGACAAGACCGACGAACGCATCGACGCATGGATTAACGACATCAAGGGAAGTCTGTAAACGTGATGAAGAAACCATAACCCCGTTGGCCTGACAAGCATGAAAACCGCAGAAACCATACCAGGAGAGTTGAAGGTGCTCATGAACCATATCTATGAGTACAAGAAGGGAGTGCGACAAATGGTGCTCTATACCTTCAACAAAAAATACGAGGAATTTGCGGTGAACCGTTTGGAGAACCAAAACATCGACTATTTCATTCAGCCGGCGGGTAACCATACGCTGAATCTGTTTTTTGGCAGAGCAGCTTGCATCGATGCCGTTCGCCACATGATTGACAAACCGCTCAACAAGCTGACACCCGAAGAGGATTTCATCCTGGGTGCCATGTTAGGCTACGACATTCGCCTGCAATGCGAACGGTATTGTCAACGCAAATGTAAAAAATGTGATGGGACGTGCGCCGGATGCGACACCGCTATCAAGCAAGAAACCTCATGAAATATAAAATAAACTTTTTTTTAGATCTTGTTCGCTAAATAAAGTATTCATAATGTTTTTGTATAATATGTCAAAGCTGCCTGTGAAGGTGGCTTTTTCATTTTCATGCGGCATCGCAAACTGGCTCAACACCCCGAACCGTCAATGCGACAGCTGGTGGGTTCAGGCCTCCCCGACTTCAGTCCGGCTTCTTCAGGGTTCAGCGTCACCGTTCCGTCTTCCAAAACGAAACACGGAATGCCCGCATATCCTTTTTTCTTAGCCTCGTCAAAGACTGGATTGTTGTCGCGTAGGCGCAAAAACTCTTTCAACAGCCCAACATGCTCACCGATGTCAATCACCTGATACCTGCTGTTGCCTTCCACCTGTCTGTCAACTGCCACGCAATCGGGGCACGACTTCATACCATAAATTTTAATCATACCGTCACTTTTTTATTTCATCAAATCATTTTCAAAACCCTTTTCAGCCCTTGGTGAAAGTGGTTCGCTTACCATGCAAATATAAGATTTTCATCTTACAAAAGCAAACAAATAACGGAATTTCCGTAATTTTATCCATGCCTTTGAGGAGTAATATTATTTATCACATCTAATCTCACAATAGTTCGTTAAATTTTAAGCAGCATTCTTGACTCCAAACATCAATATATGCTTTGGAATATCATACTTCGTTTGCAAATATATGTGTGGTCTGTTCTTTTTCTCACACCTGGTAAATAATTTAATCTCCTCATATAGAGCGATGTTATGTAACATTACCTTCATATCTTGAACAGAGAGTTTGATGCGTTTCTCTATTTCCATTCTATGAGCCACATACTTTACCATGTTGACGGTCGACAGGGACATATTGAAAGCAAAGTCTAGTTTTTTCTCGCTTCGTGCTTGACAATGCTCCTTAATTTTGGGAATGTGCCGCCTGCTGAAGTGTTTGCGTTATAAAAAAGTCTTTACAGGTGTTAATATTTGCAACCTACCATAAAACGAAAAAGAAAATACTTACAATTTTGCAAATTGTATAAATCATAAAAAAATATTACAATGAACAAAATGAACATTTTAAAGTATTTTTCACTATTCTTGTCATTGACGGCAGCGATTGTTTTCACGGGATGTAGTAAGAGTGATGATGGCAATGATGAAGTAGAGGTAGCCGACTATGCCCGCAAAAGATTTTAGATTTTTGTATCTTTCAGATAATCAATAGAATAACAATGAATAAAGAAGAAAAGGGTTACGATTTGGAAACGAACGAATTTCTTTCCCTTTCTTTATTCTGCAATCTCTCAAAGAACATTCAATTTAATGTTACAAAGATAATGTTTTCTAATGAAACCAGTGTGTTTTTACGGAAATAAATTGTAGAATCACCTTAAATTAGCACATCTAACTTCTATTGGAAGTAATATTCAGTATCGATATTATGCCAGCCAAAATGACTTATAATTAACCTTTTCACATTGCAAATTGAGAAAAAGAGCCTTTTTGACGAAAAATCATTCGAAAAATTTGGTACTTTGAAACAAATTGCCTACTATTGCATTCGAAAGCAAAGAGCACAAGCATACGTTCTGTTAAGATTTAGCATTATCAGTATGAGAAATCAAATGGCAAGGACATATAAGCAAAAGGGGGATTAACCAAAATGGTCGCTTAGGGTTATTTCAGAAAAGAGAGTTGTAACTCTATAATTCTTTGAAGTTATTCGGAATGTCCAACATGTATTGTGTGAATTATACCCATTATGTTAGGAACAATGAACTCTTTTAATTAGGTATAAGAAAAACAAATCATAACATTTTGCGGTAACGGCTTAATTTCTTTTTTGTATCAAAATTTACAACTAAAATTATTAAGATGAAACCATTACATTTAGTTCTATTGATAATATTTTTTGCATTTCAAAGTTGTGATAAGACAGACTTTACCACCAATAAAGAGTCTGTTGAAAAACAACTTTCGCTCAATCTTTGTGGGGATAATGAAAAAACTTCTCCTTGGACTACTATGGTCGCATACACAGGGAATCGCAGCACATTATATGTAAAACAAGGTAAAGAGATAAAAGTTTGTAAAGATGGAATGTTTGAAATATCCAAGGGATATTGTTCTACTTCTGATACGATTACGCTATATTTAAAAACGAGAAATCCAGATTGGATTCATATTGGAGTAACCTACCGAAAAAGAATGAAATTCCCATCTATTTCTGACGATTTAACCATAAAAATAAAAGGTTATGTTGATAATATTCAACATATAGATACAACGCATACTATTCATGCCTTTTGTGTCGATGATAAAATAAAGGAATCGGATTATATATTCAAATTAAATTTTTAAAAATGAAAAACTTATTACCATTTTTAATGATTGCTTTTATTGCTATATCGTGTAGCAATGAAATCGAAGAATCTTATTTACCAAAGGGTTCGTTGAAAGAACAAAATTCGGACATTGCAGTAACTAAACAAAAAGAAACGTCTGCAAGGGTTGCAAAAGTTTCCCGAATAAAGACGAGAGCAAATGATGATATTGTTGAAGACGAACTTGTTGTGGTATATGGAAGTGATAGAACAGAAACTGCAAAAAGAGGGAAGATTGCACTAAAAAGTGCAGCTGCTGCAAAGTTTGGTTTACCACAAGGAGTTTATATTGTTGAATACTTGATATGCTATAAAAATATATATAAACCAGGGTATGATATATGGTCGGAAGAGTCTCAAAAATGTGGCTACAAACCCTCTCTAGATTTTGTATTGGGTAATAGCAGCATAGCTCTAACGAAAGACCGTGGATATGAAGAACCTGCAAGTAACGCAAAGGAACTTAAAACATTCGTTCTTCATGTTGTCAGCGATTTATATGGTCGGAGAATGGATCGATATGATCCATGTACTCCTAAGGACATCGAATGGAAGTATTCTATCTCACCACAATAAAATATGGATAAAAGATTATTTTTCAGTTTTTCACTTTTTGCGATATTATTTTTTTCTTTTCTAACTAGCTGTGAAAATGAAAGCAATTCTATGTTAGATAACAAAGATACTGCAAAAAGGAGAGAATTTATTGTTCCAACAATAAATAATGATACAACAGTACTTTGTGTCAATTCTTTAGAAGATTTGCGACATACTCTAACACAAGTTGTAAACGAACGTGAGAATCGATTAATACAAAAGGGATGGATAAAAGTAGAAGAAGAACAACCACAAACCAGAGGTGTTTTAAGAGCAAAAAGACGAATACGAACAGATACAGTGTATATCTATCGAGAGACTGTTGATTATTATTCGGATCCTTCTGTTTATGCTAACTTTAATGCTAAATTTAGTAAAAGTATGGTTGACTCTATCAATAAAGTTGTTTCGCCTGAATTAAGGATTAGTGCCAAAAAGATATATGTGTGTAGATGGGGACTCTTTGGAACATATTATAATGCAAAAGACGGAGAAAAAGTTTCTGCACGCCCTTCACCTTTATGTGGTCTTGTTCCTAATACGAGATCATCTTATACAGAACGAGGGTATTCTTTATATTTACTTAAAACTAAAGAAAATGTCAACCAATATCAGATGGACTCTTATCAATTACGAATACAGTGGGAAAATGTATCTCATAAAACCATTATATTAGATATTGATTGGCCGTTCTTTGTAAGACATCCTTCTAATATTGGAAGTCTTGGCTATCAGTTTATTTATGCGGTTAGCAAGAGAGTATAATTTATAAAGGATTTCAAAAGTTTTTATCTCTTTTTCTAAAATACAACACGACTTCGGAGTGATTTATCCCCCTTTCGGGGCAAGGGTCTTTGTGGTACAAATGGCAATTTGTGGTACAAAGACACACCTTGCTGTATCAAGAAAGACCCCAGTTCGGGATAAGATTTTGTTCATAAGAAATTGGTAATCTCATAAATATTTTGTACCTTTATAGGTGAAAATCAAACAGTTACAAATACATTTAATATGACTACCGATTACAAAGTTATAGAATTATTTTGTATTATAGACGAGTTTTGCAAACATTTTGATGCGGAAAATGCAGGAAATCTACTTGAAGACAATAGCGGAGTCAAGCGTAGACGTCGCCAAGCGTCGTTGTCCGACAGTGAAATCATGACCATTCTGTTGTATTTTCATTTTGGTACATTCCGCAATTTCAAGCACTACTACCTTGTTCTTCATTAAGGGTACGATGAAGTCTTATTTTCCGAAAGCCGTGTCGTACAACCGCTTTGTGGAGTTGGAAAGCCGTGTGTTCTTCCAGCTCATGTTCTTCCTTAATCTGGGAGCTTTCGGAAGATGTACCGGCATAACATTCGTTGATTCCACGATGATACCCATATGTCATAATCTCAGGAGATATGCCAATAAGGTATTCAAGGGAATTGCCACTGACGGAAAAGGAACAATGGGTTGGTTCCATGGCTTTAAGCTCCACCTTGCATGCAATGACAGAGGCGAGATAATAGCCTTTGTCCTTACAGGCGCAAATGTCAGCGACAAGGATCCGAATGTATTCAAGGTTCTCGCTAAACGTTTGTATGGCAAGCTGTTAGCTGACAAAGGCTATATTTCGCAGAAGCTGTTTAACTTCCTCTTTGAGGATGGAATACAACTGGTAACTGGGTTGCGCGTAAACATGAAAAACAAGCTGATGCCGTTCTATGACAGAATGATGCTGCGCAAGAGATACATCATCGAAACAATCAACGATATGCTGAAGAACACGGCACAGATTGTACACTCACGCCATAGATCTGTAAGCAACTTTATCATGAACCTCATTTCGGCATTGGGAGCGTATTGCTTCTTCGACAATAAGCCAAAGGCATTGCAGGGATACTGCATTGAGGACACAAAGCAGCTATCGCTGTTCTAAAACTAAAGCTACTTCTTTCATATTCTCTCGTAACTCACACCTGATGGCGTGGGGAGGAGGCATATACACGCAGCATTATTATCGTATAAGGCTCTCTGTTATCCCGAACTGGGGTAGAGAATATATCTATTTCGTGAAAGAAGGAGTCTATGAGAGGGGGATGAAATCAAGGAAACAACAAAAAATACACTCATTTCAAACTAATTTACGCATATTTTTTATGCATTAGAAACAACAATAATAATAAAACAACGTTATTATAACAAACTCTTTACTAAAAAAAATATTTTATGAAAACAAAAAGTTATTCATTTGTTTTTAATTTCTTTGGTTATAGCTTGTTCGAATGATAATGAGCAGGTTTTAAATAACACTTCCAGCAAAGTCATAGTACAAAAAACTTCTCCTCTAAAAACAAGAGCCTCTTTAGATGAAAAGAATTTGTATTCCATCCAATACAAGAATATCTATATTAAAGATGTTCCTTTAAATGATGATGATGTAACTAAGTTACAAGTAGCAAGTTCTTTAAGTGACCCAATCCCTGTTTCTGTGAAAGGCTATTCAGAATGGACCGTTAGAACAACAGGAAACAAAGGAGGGAACTGGTATAAACTTGCCATTTCATCGGATAACAAAATAGCACGAGCACGTGGCATTGCACCAGGTCTTTATATCGTTAGAGATATTTGGCTATGGCAAACTTATGAATTGCCAACCCCTTTGGCCATTGTATTTAATAATAACGATTATTCGGGTTATACGAAGATGGGATGGAATCCAGAAACCTTAAAAAAACCTGGTTTTAAATGGTCTTTGAGCGGGAATAAAGTAACATTACAAACGGCTGCCATACTTATAAAATACACATTAAGTGGACAAGAAACTCATTTTACCTATCCTGTAGATAGCTCCAATTTAGAATGGAATTTTTACTATATTAAGATTCAATAAAAACACATCCTCTGTGGATATATCTTAAATATATCCACAGAGGATGTTAAGTATATGATATAACATGAACAAGCATTTATATATACTTTTCTTCTTATTTTTATTTTCCTCTTGTAATAATGATGTCAAACTCATAGGAGATGAACATTCTATAGAAACACAAATTCTTAGAAAATCGTATGAGAACAAAATTAAGGGAGAATGGATTTATAAAACGGATTCTTCGCTTTCATATATAGAACAAAAATATGAATTTAAAGAAAATGGTATTTTGAGAGGCCATATCTTATTAATGTCAAGAGATTCTGTTTTTATCAAAGGAAAACCAGAACTAACAGATTGGAAAAAAATTATTGATCAAGATTTTTCTGGACATTGGAGCTTACTTTATAACTCTTCAAAGAAAAAAAATGTTTTGTTCTTTGATGCAAGGGCTCAATTTGGAAATACTTGTTATGTTGATTTGTTTAATGTTAATGATTCTATTTTAGACATCAAATCCCCTCTTTTAATAAGTCAGAGAATAAAAATGCACCGCAAAAAGTAAAATACAAGAGTACAAATATAATTTTAATGGGGGGGCAGACAAATGAAAAGGATGGATATCAAAGAATAAATCCTAAAATCCAACAGCATGGAGATTGGACGGCAAAGTCATTGAGATTGGAGGGTAAAGTCATTGAGATTGGAAAACAACACTTTTGCAAACGTAATTGTATATGGAAATTGAATCTGCCTCAACATATTTTTTGCACATTTCTTGTGTCAATCAATTCTTTTTATTACCTTTGCATCCACTAAGAAACGGGCAAGTCTTTTACGGCCAGCTCCCTTTGAATCCCCCAGGGTGGGAACGCAGCAAGGGTATTAGGTTGTAGCGGCGCGATAAGAGTAGCTTGCCCACCCGCCTCTTTAGCTCAGTTGGCCAGAGCACGTGATTTGTAATCTCGGGGTCGTTGGTTCGAATCCGACAAGAGGCTCACTTATTTCAGAAATCAACGAGGGTGTATCAGAATGATGATACCCCCTCTTTTTGTTTTGTGGCAGATGAAGCTGACGCCAGCAAAAAAATATTCACACTTTTGCCGGCTACTACGGCATAGATATTGGAAATTTTTAACGTCTATACCGTGGAACCATCTATAAAATCTCTCGTGTACGTACAATATATATGAGATAAAATGCGTACTTTTGCAGATAGAATGATAAACGTACCCTCACTGATTCAGCTTAAGGCGTTCGCGCGCATTGACGGACTTTGGCTGGCACTGCTATGGACAGCCAGTTTCATGAGTATGATGTACATGCCCAAGAGTGCATTGGGAGGCCTACTGATGCTGGCCACGCCCCCTTTCATGCTATGGCGATTCATCAAGTTTCGCAACTATGCACTCGATGGTGTCATCTCCTTTGCGCGAGGATTGGTATACGGTTGCTACTGCATCTTCTACGCATCCCTGCTCTTTGCCTTGGTTCAAACGGCGTATTTCCAGTTCTTGGACGGCGGACATTTCGTTCAGATTATGCATCAAGCCCTACAGACCATGGAGGGCGTATATCAGCAAAACGGCGTTGACATCAAGCAAGCCAAGGAGACTGTCGACCTCATGAGCACGCTGAAACCCATCGAACTGGCCTTTGTCTTCATGACGCAAAACCTCTTGCTTGGCGCCCTTCTGAGTGTCATCGTGGCCGCCATTGGCATGAAACGAGTGAAAAATCATACGAGAATATAAAGCATCAACGGCATCCTGGCACGGCAACCATCGAAAATTTTTGGTGCCAACGCCAAGAAGCTTTCATGCGATACGAAACATTTTATACATAACATCAAATTCAACATCCACACCAAAGGGCCACAAAAGCATATCACGATGAGTGAACAGATGGACAACATGGTGGAAAGATGATTGATTTTTTTTGCAGAATACTATGGACATATCTGTTGTCATCCCTCTCTTCAACGAGGAAGAATCACTACCCGAACTATACGCTTGGATTGAGCGTGTTATGCAACAAAACGCCTATTCGTACGAAGTTATCTTCGTAAACGATGGTTCTACCGACGGCTCTTGGAACGTCATCCAACGCCTTGCCAGTCAGTCAGAGCATGTGCGAGGCATCTGCTTTCGCCGTAATTACGGAAAGAGTCCGGCACTTTACTGCGGATTCAAGGAGGCCCAAGGCAACGTGATCATCACGATGGATGCCGACTTGCAAGACTCTCCCGACGAGATTCCTGAACTGTATCGCATGATTACCATGGATGGTTACGACTTGGTTTCGGGTTATAAGCAAAAACGTTACGACCCATTGAGCAAGACATTACCCACCAAACTCTTCAATGCCACGGCTCGCAAGATCAGCGGTATCAAGAACTTGCACGACTTCAACTGTGGACTGAAAGCCTACAGACGTGAGGTTGTGAAGAACATTGAGGTGTATGGCGAGATGCATCGCTACATTCCCTACCTGGCAAAGAGTGCCGGTTTCGACAAAATTGGCGAGAAGGTGGTGCATCACCAGGCGCGGAAATACGGTACATCCAAGTTTGGTTTCAACCGATTCTTCAACGGTTACCTCGACCTCATCACCCTTTGGTTCCTGTCAAACTTCGGTAAAAAGCCCATGCACGTTTTCGGTTTCCTCGGTTCGCTGATGTTTTTGGTGGGTTTGATTGCCGTGATTATCCTCGGAGCAGAGAAGGTTTACGCCCTGTCAAACGGCATCCCGATGCGTTTGATCACCGACTCGCCCTACTTTTTCATCGCCCTCACCACCATGCTCATCGGCACCCAACTGTTCTTAGCGGGCTTCTTAGGTGACCTCATCAGTCGCTCCAACCCCGGCAGGAACGATTACCAGATAGAAAAAACCATACGATGCGAAAAATAATTGACGTTCTTTTGATGGTATTGGCCATCACCTCGTGCTCTACAATCGATTGTCCGCTGAACAACACAGTGACCTCTTCGTACAAGCTCAAAGGTGATGTGGCCAAGTTGCAAGACACACTTACCATCACCACTCCACGCACTACGAGCGGCGATACGGTGCTACTGAACAAGGCAATCGGCATAGACAGCTTCCTATTGCCCATGAGTTACGCGCAACCCGAGGACATTCTTTATTTCAAGATGACCACACAGCAGAACAAAAGTTTCATCGATACGCTGCGCATTACCAAGGAAGATCATCCGCATTTCGAGTCGGTTGACTGTCCACCGGCTGTCTTCCATCAAATCAAACGAGTGGATTACACCAAACATACCATCGACTCTGTGGTCATACACAATGAAAACGTGAACTATGATGCTACAAAGGCACATTTCTATATCTATTTCAAGAGCTATCTGCATTAGCCTCTTGCTCGTGGCACAAGTGGCCGTTATGGCACAAAGGCACAAGTCCATCGTCATACAACCCAAAGATACGCTGTCCTTTTTCAGGCACATTGCCGTTTCTGGTGACCTGGTGGGACTCGCACAAATGCAGTTTTCCGACTACGGACAGTATGAAGTAGCCGCAAGAGTAAGCCTGCGCAACAGATACTTCCCCATTGTCGAGTTGGGTTATGGTCAAGCCGACAGCGAAGATCCGAGCACGCACTTGCATTACACTTCGAAAGCTCCATACGGAAGAATAGGCGTTGACTTCAACATGATGAAGAACAAAAACGACGACTATCGCCTGTATGTTGGCGTGCGATATGGTTACAGCAAGTTCAAATACTCGGTAACACATCCGGGCCTCCACGACCCCGTTTGGAAGACACAGATTCCTTTTGATCTGACCGACATCGACAACCAATATCATTGGATGGAAGGGGTTGTAGGCGTAGATGCCAAAATTTGGGGGCCTTTTCGTTTGGGATGGAGCGTTCGTTACAAGCGACGTCTTGCCAATACCAAGAACGAAGCGGGCCATCCTTGGTACGTTCCAGGCTTTGGAAAGTACAGTGGAACACCCCTGGGTGGAACATTCAACGTAATTATTGAATGGTAGACAAGGAATGACCAGCGTGCCTCTTCCATCATCTTCCAAGGCAATGAAGAGCGAATAAGCGGCACTGACCAGAAGAATAACATGTTAGTTTGAACTTAATGACAGTAAAAGTATGAATGATAGGCAAAGCAATTCACACGAAATAAACAAAGACCAGCGGAATCGCAGCAACGCTCCACTTGACGAACAGCGCAAGATTGTCCCTTCCAACCCATTGCGTTGGAAGAAGTTGCTCAAGCTGTTTTTCCTCCTTTTTCTCATTGTTGGTTCGGTCATCATCATCCGTCAACAGCAGAGTATGCCGTACCAACACAACTCAGGACAAGTCTTCGGCACCACATACAATATTACTTACCAGTCGAACAAGGACTTACACAAAGAGATATTGGCGCAACTTCACAAGGTAGACATGACCTTCTCGACCTTTGAAGAACAGTCAATCATCTCAAAAATCAACCGCAACATCCCCGTTCAACTCAACCAGATGTTCGTCGAAGTGTTTGACTTAGCCAAGCAAGTGTCGAAAGATACCAACGGAGCCTTCGACATCACCGTGGCTCCTTTGGTGAATGCATGGGGCTTTGGCTTCAAGTCTGGCATACAACCCACCAAGCAAACCATTGATAGTCTGCTGACCCTCACAGGTTATGACAAAGTAGCTGTCATGGGAAGTACCGTAAAGAAGCGAGATTCACGCATCATGCTCGACTGCTCGGGCATTGCCAAAGGCTACGGATGCGATGCCGTTGCCCAACTATTGCGGTCGAAAGACGTGAAGAATTTCATGGTGGAGATTGGGGGTGAGGTCATCACCAGCGGCAACAGCGACAAGCGATTGCCATGGAAGATTGGCGTCACCAAGCCGACAGACGACTCCACTCAGACGAACAACGAGCTGCAAACGGTACTCAATGTCACCGACAAGGCCATGGCGACCAGCGGCAATTACCGCCGCTTCTACTACAAGAACGGCAAGAAATACGCACACACCATCGACCCAAAGACAGGTTATCCCGTACAGCACAGCATCCTCTCGGCCACCGTCCTGGCCAACACATGCGCCAAAGCCGACGCATACGCCACGGCATTCATGGTGTTAGGACTGGATAAGACAAAAGAAGTATTGCAACGACATCCTGACCTGATGGTCTATTTGATATACACCAACGCCGACGGACGCTATGATGTTTGGTTCTCACCCTCGCTGAAAAACAAGATCAGCAAATGACCTCCTACGACAAACTCCTCACCCTTCCCCTCTTCCAAGGGCTCAGTCAACAAGATTTATGGGCCATGGCGGAAAGCATTCCTTTTGCTTTCCTGCAGCACAAGGCAGGGGATGTGATGGTGAGAGAGGACATGCCATGCCACCAGTTGACCTTCTTGCTGGATGGAACGATGAGCGTTACGACGCACGCCGATGACCATGGCTACACGCTGACGGAACCTCTGAGGGCGCCACAAGTCATCGAACCAGAACATCTCTTTGGCCTCAACCAGCATTTCATGCGCACCTACATGGCCAAAACACCTTGCAACACGATGTCCATCAGCAAGACCCACGTCGTACAACTCACCAACCAACTCATCGTGTTCCGCCTCAATCTGCTGAACATCATCTCCACCCAAAGCCAACGCCTACAACAACAGCCATGGCATCCCCAACCTACTGACCTCCGTCAACGCATCATCCACTTCTTCAAAGACCGCTCACTGCGACCCGCAGGAGAAAAGGTTTTCAAAATCAAGATGGTGAGATTGGCCGCCGAACTCAACGCCTCTCGCCTGGATATATCCATTGCTTTGAACGCCATGCAGGCCGATGGTCTGATAAAACTCACCAGAGGATACATCACGGTGCCGGCACTGGAGCGACTTACCTAACGGACAACCGAATAAAAATATACATCAATCATATATGAACCCGAAAAGAACAACTCTCCTATGTTGGGCTTTGTTGCTGTTATTCACACAAGCCTTACCACAGACAGCACACCACAAGAAAGAACGCTCCGTTGACATCTACGGTCGTGTGGTCGACTCGTTCACCCATCTCTGCGTGCTTGACGCCAAGATCACCATCATGACTTCCGACAGCGTGATGGTGGACACCTGCCGAACTGTCACATGGAATAAAGAAGCCATACACCCCGATGCCTACTTCTACCTACGAAAGAAGCTGAGCGAAGACACCTACATCTTCAAGATAGAGCACCCCGATTACCAAACTACCTACATCAACCACGAACTACTTTTCAAAGGTAGACAGAGCAGCATGACCTTGGATGACATGCCCATCCATCGCAAACGCATGGAAGACAAAGAGCATACGCTGGACGAAGTGGTGGTGAAAAGCACCAAAATCAAGATGGTGATGAAAGGCGACACCTTGGTCTTCAACGCCGAAGCCTTTAACCTTCCCCAGGGAAGTATGCTCGACGCGCTGATTAGGCAGCTGCCGGGAGCCACGCTCAACAGCCATGGAGAGATTTTCATCAATGGGCGAAAATTAGATTATCTGACGCTCAACGGAAAAGATTTCTTCAAGAAAGACAACAAAACACTGATAGAAAACCTGCCCAGCTACACCGTGAAAGACTTGCAGGTGTTTGAGAAAAGCACTGAGAAGAGCAAGGCTTTGGGCGTGGATGTTGAGAAGAAAGATTACGTTATGGACATCCAACTGAAGAAAGAGTATGAGAAAAACTTCATCGCCAACGCCGACATAGCCGGAGGTACCAACAGCCGATACGCCACAAAGCTATTCGGTTTGTATTTCAATCCACGGCTACAGATGTCTGTCTTCGCCAACCTCAACAACGTGAACGAAGACCGCAAGCCCGGAGAGAAAGGCGACTGGGACCCAACTAAGATGCCCAACGGACAGGTAACGCAGAAGACGGTGGGCCTGAACCTTGCAACCAGCAACGATAAAAACACGATTAAGGACAACGTGTCGACCAGTGTTTCCTGGCAAAACAGCCACGATGTGAGCCAAACAGCCTCCGAATCGTTCCTGAACACGGGCAGCAACAGCTATTCAAGAAGCGTGTCAGACAGTAGGTCGAAAAACCTTGAGGCCCAGTTCCAACACCAATTGCAGATGACTAAGCCCACCTGGTTATATCTTGAGAACGCCATCACTTACCGCAAAAGTGACAACTGGAGCAACCTACGCGCTGGCTCCTTCAAGCAAGACCCAGCCCCCTGGGGCGACCCCCAAGCCATTCTTGACACCTTGTTCACCACGCCATGGAGCCGGCGGGTGCAAGACGCAGCCCTCAACAGACAGCAAACTCAAAGTCTTGGAGAAGGTTATTCGTTCCAGACATCCAATCGCCTATATGGTTCCTACCAACTGAAGTCGGGAGACAACATCTTCTTCCAAGGTTTTTTCAGCTATAACAACACCAAACGGACGGCATTCGAACAATATCGATTAGACTACCTGCAGGGTGCGACAGCCAAGGATCAACGCGACCGATACGACGACACACCCTCACACAGCTACGAGTATAACGCATTCATGGGCTATTCATACCAACTTCCAAGTGGCTGGAGCTTCCTTCCAGGATTCTCGTTCAACCAACAAATGAAATACACCAACAACTCAAAATACCGACTGGATCAGCTGCAAGAGTGGCAACAGCAAGCACACGAATTGGGAACCCTGCCCTCGTCACGCGACGCTCTTCGGCGCGCATTGGACACCAACAACAGTTATCAAGGATATTTGAAGACACAGACACAGGAATTGTCTTTGAACATCAACTACCGTAAACAAAGTGGCAAGAACTCATTCTATATGGGTCTCAACATCCCCGTTCAACACGAAAAGCATCGTTTGGACTACAGGAGTACAGCTCTCAACACCAACATCAGTCAACAGACATGGAAAACAATATCCAATCTGAACATGAGCGCCACCTACAATCAATACAGCATCTGGGCTTATGGCCACATGAGAATCGATATGCCTGACCTGTATTCGAAAATCGATAGGCGCGACGACTCCAACCCCTTGGCGATCTCGTTGGGCAACCCAAACCTCAAAAACACCACGACCTACTTTGCCATGATACACTTTGCTGATCAACACAACAGGCGATTCAAGTGGCCAACCTTGGATTTTACGCTCAATGTGCAACAAAACGCCGTGGCCAACGGCTTCACTTTCAACCCTACAACGGGCGTTTACACCTACAAACCGCAGAATGTGAAAGGCAACTGGGATGGCACGGCAGGCATCTATTACAACTGCCCGTTGGACAGTGCCAAATACTTTACACTGGAGAATAAATTGGAATACAGCTACAATCGCAACGTAGACCTCACCGCTGTGGAAGGACATACCGAGAGCGTACTGAGCAAGGTGAACAACCACTGGACGCGAAACGAACTCTCGCTGAACTACCAAAAAGAAGGTGCCACCTGCAGTTTGGTAGGCTCTTTGGGCTGGCGCAACGTCAACAGCAGGCGGGAAAACTTCCACACCATCAACGCTTACGATTTCAACTACGGCATCGTGGGGTCTTATCATTTCGGCTTCGGACTGGAAACGGGCATGGATCTGAAGATGTTCAGCCGCAGAGGATACGACGATCCGTCGTTCAACACCGATGATTGGGTGTGCAACGCCTACCTCAGTCAGTCGTTCTGCAAGGGAAAGTTAAGCGCCAAACTCGAAGCCTACGACCTTTTCCAACAGCTTAAAAGCGTGTCGTACGAGGTCAACGGACAAGGCAAGACCGAGACACGCTTCAACACCATTCCCCATTACGTCATGCTGCACCTGATGTACAAGCTGAACATCAGCGGAAAGAAAAAATAAGCTTCGACAAGCAATAGCGCATCCGTAAAAAATCAGCGTATGATGCGTAAGAAGCTTGTAAAATAACAGCAAAAACCGAAACCAGTGAGACACTCACACCAATCTCATTGACTTTGACCACCAAACTCATTGACTTTGACCTCCAATCTCATTGAGTTTGGGCTTCAATCTCAATGAGTTTGGAAAAACGCCCCATGGCCACGGCTTTTTCATCTAAAAGTATTGTTTTCTGTTTCAACAACGAATTCAACAAATAAAGCAAATCCTATTGTTCGGAATCAATGAACGCAGGCGTTCACCGAATCAAACGAATTTGGCAAAGACACTCAGCATGTTTATGTCAGCAGATTTGTTTCATTCGCAGAACGCTTGCGTTCATTGTCTTGCCTAGTTCATTCGTTCAATTTGTTACATTCGTTGTTCAACAATATTACCCTTCAATGTAAGAGTCACACCCCATGACGATGCCTCAGCTCATGGATGCGTGTCTAATATTCGTTAAATGTCCCTATAATAATAAGGTGTATCTGATATTTTTCGTACTTTTGCATCACGCATCAAGAAGATTGTACGAGTATGGATGAAAACAGCATAGAGAAAGCAAAACACGACAACGTTTTTTTTGAAGAATACGACACGCCCCACCACACCGTGCCGTTCAACCGCATTCGCTTCGAGCACTATGAGGAGGCGTTCATGGAGGGCATACGCCGCGATGACGAAATCATCGAAAAGACCATCAACGACCCCGAGAAGCCAACGTTCGAGAACACCATCGCACGCGTGGACACCTCGAAAGGCGAGCATTATTATGACTTGCTTGACCGCGTGTCAACCGTTTTCTCGTGCATGCTGTCGGCCGAAACCAATGACAAGCTGGACGAGCTGGCACAGAAGCTCAGTCCCATCCTCACCAAACATGCGAACGACGTGATGCTGAACAAGCGGTTGTTCGAGCGCGTGAAACATGTTTACGAGCATCATCGCGAGCTGACACCCGAAGAGCAGATGCTGCTGGAGAAATCGTACGATGGTTTCGTGCGCAGTGGCGCGTTGCTCGACGACGAAGGCAAGGATCAACTGCGCAAGCTAACCGAAGAGGCTGGCGTGCTGTCACTACAGTTCTCGCAAAACCTGCTCAAGGAGAACAAGGCGTTCACGCTGCACATTACCGACGAGAAACAACTGGACGGACTGCCCGACACCGCGCGCGAGGCTGCCGCCATGACGGCCAAAGAACGGAATTTGGATGGCTGGGTGTTCACGCTCGACATGCCCAGCTACTCGCCGTTCATGACCTACTCAACCCAAAGAGACCTGCGCCGCCAGATGTACATGGCACGCAACACGGTGTGCACGCACAAAAATGATGAGAACAACCTGGCCATCTGCCAACGCCTCATCAACCTGCGCCGCGAGATAGCCCAACTCTTGGGTTACGATACGTATGCCGACTATGTGCTGAAACACCGCATGGCATCCAAGGTGGAGAATGTATACCAGCTGCTCAACGACCTGATAGCGGCCTACAAGCCCACGGCACAGGAAGAGAAAGAGGCGCTCAGCGAGATTGCCAAGCGCCAGGAGGGAGCCGACTTTGTGATGGAGCCGTGGGACACGGCCTATTACAGTCATCAACTACAGATGGAGAAATACAACCTCGACGCAGAGATGTTGCGCCCTTACTTCAAGCTGGAGAACGTCATCAAGGGCGTCTTCGGACTGGCTACCCGCCTGTACGGCATCACCTTCAAGGAGAACAAAGACATCCCGGTGTATCACCCCGACGTGAAAGCCTACGAGGTATCCGACAGAGATGGCTCATATTTGGCCGTGCTGTATGCCGACTTCTTCCCGCGCAAGGGCAAGCAGGGCGGTGCCTGGATGACCGAATTTCAAGGTCAGTGGATAGACCGCAAGGGCAACAACGTGCGTCCTCATGCGTCGCTGGTGATGAACTTCACCAAGCCTACGGATGACAAACCGGCCCTGCTGACACTGGGTGAGGTGGAGACTTTCCTGCACGAGTTCGGCCATTCGCTGCACGGCATGTTCGCCAACACGCGGTTCGAGAGCCTATCTGGCACCAACGTGTGGTGGGATTTCGTGGAGCTGCCCTCGCAGTTCATGGAGAATTTCGCCGTTGAACGCGAGTTCTTGCAGACCTTCGCCTTCCATTACAAGACGGGCGAGGTGATTCCCGACGAGCTGATCGACCGCATCGTGCGCAGTCGAAACTTCATGGCAGGCATGGCATGTCTGCGCCAGGTGAGCTTCGGACTGCTCGACATGGCCTACTACACACAGCGCGAAGCGTTCAACGAAGACATCATCCCCTTTGAAAAGAAAGCCTGGGAGAAGGCCATCCTCGGCAAACAGCTGCCCGAGACGTGCATGACGGTACAGTTTTCGCACATCATGGCCGGCGGCTATGCGGCGGGCTACTACAGCTACAAGTGGGCCGAGGTGCTGGATGCCGACGCTTTCAGCGTGTTCAAGCGAAATGGCATCTTCGACCAAGCCACCGCCCAGCGGTTCCGCGATTGCATCCTTTCGAAGGGTGGAACGGAGCATCCCATGACGCTGTACAAGCGTTTTCGCGGACAAGAGCCCACCATCGACGCCCTGTTGGAGCGCAACGGAATCAAGCGACAACAGCGGGAAACGCAATTGCCCTAATCAGCTTAATCAGCTTAATCAGCCCAACATCCACGATAACCCCCAAAAACAACATCGCCATGAGCAATGACAAACTTCATCAACTGGACCAACGCTACCTGCGCATGGCCCGCATCTGGGCCGAAAACTCGTACTGCCGCCGCCGACAGGTGGGTGCGTTGGTGGTGAAAGGCAACATGATCATCAGCGACGGATACAACGGTACGCCGAGTGGATTTGACAATGTGTGCGAAGACGAGAATGGGGTTACCCATCCCTACGTGCTGCATGCAGAGGCCAATGCCATCACCAAACTGGCACGAAGTTCGAACAACAGCGACGGCTCTACGCTCTATGTGACGGCCTCACCGTGCATAGAATGCGCCAAACTCATCATACAAGCGGGCATCAAGCGGGTGGTGTATGCCGAGAAATACAGACTGGAAGACGGCATCAACCTGCTGAAGAGAGCTGGCATAGAAGTGATCTATCTAAACATCAATGACAATGAAACCAAATAAGTCGAATCGATTCGTGCCGCTGCTGATGGCCCTTTGTGGCATCATCGGCATCGGAGTAGGGTCGTTCTACTCCAATCATTTCTCGGGAAACCGACTGAACATCATCAATACGGGTACCAACCGAATCAACAACCTGCTGCACATCATCGACGACCAGTATGTGGACAAGGTGAATCTTGACTCGCTTGTGGAGGATGCCATGCCGAAGATTCTCACGGGTTTGGACCCTCACAGCGTCTACATCAGTGCCAAGGACGTGCAGGCAGCCAACCAAGAATTGCAGGGATCGTTCTCGGGTGTGGGCATTGAGTTCACCATCCGCGAGGACACTATCCATGTACAAAACGTCATTCAGAACGGACCTGCCGAGCGTGCAGGCATCCTGGCAGGCGATAAAATCGTGATGGTTGACGACAAACCCTTCGTGGGGAAAGTGGTGACCAATCAGGAAGCGATGAAACGACTCAAGGGTCCCAAGAACACGAAGGTGAAGATTGGCGTGGTGAGATATGGCGACAAAAAGCCACAGTCGTTTGTTGTCACCCGTGGTGACATACCCCTGAAGAGCGTTTCGGCCACCTACATGATTGACGACAGCACAGGCTACATCCGCATCAAGAGCTTCGGTGAGACCACCTATGCCGAACTGTTGGTGGCGCTGGTGAAGCTGGGTGAGCAAGGATTCAAGAACTTGATCATCGATCTTCGCGACAACACGGGCGGCTATTTGCAGTCGGCCGTACAGATGGCCAACGAGTTTTTGCCCAAAAACCGGCTCATCGTCTACACCGAAGGACGCAAGTCGCCCAGGCAGGAGTTCAGGTCAGACGGGCGAGGCAGCTACAAACAAATGCCATTGGTGGTGCTGATTAACGAAGGATCGGCATCGGCCAGTGAAATCTTTGCTGGTGCCATGCAGGACAATGACCGCGCCACCATCATCGGACGGCGTTCGTTTGGCAAGGGACTGGTGCAGAAACAGATTGAATTTTCCGACGGTAGCATGGTCCGACTGACCATCGCACGCTATTATACCCCATCGGGACGCTGCATTCAGAAGCCCTACGTGCCGGGGGATGAACAAGACTATGCGCAAGATTTGCTAAGCCGTTATCAGCATGGAGAGTTCTTCTCGGAAGACTCTATCAAACATACCGGACCGGCATACCATACCGCCAACGGGCGTACCGTATATGGTGGAGGCGGCATTACGCCAGACCTCTTCGTGCCGGAAGACACCACAAACTACACCTCTTATTATAAGCAAGCCAGCATGAGCGGACTGATTTTACAGTTTGCCTTCTCGTATACGGACGACAATCGATTGAAACTGAACAACTTCAAGGAGATGATGGAAATGGAAGACTATCTCAAGAAGCAGAATCTGGTGGACAAATTTGCCACCTATGCCGACAAGAAGGGACTGAAACGACGCAACTTGATGATTAAGAAGTCGTACAACTTGCTCGACCGCTACATCAACAGTCGCGTGATATACAACATGCTCAACGAACAGGCTTGGCTGCAATACATCAACCAGGACGATGCATCCATTCGGGAAGCACTGAAAACATTCAGAAACAATGCAGCGTTCCCGAAGGCTCCTGAGCAGCAGAAAAATGGGAAGAAAGATAACAAGAAGGTGGCCAAAGCCAACCTTTTGCAACGACAACCCGAGGTAAGGCGACTGCCACAAACCTACAGGGCATAGAGAATTTTCCCCAAACAAGACAATGAAAAATAACCGAAAGATGAGCAAACAGAATCTCAGGCAAGAAATGAGACAACGCAAAAAGACTTACGGCAGTGAACAATTGCGCCGGATGTCGCAACCCATCATCGAGGCTTTGCTTGCTCATCCCCGTTTAATGTCGGCTCACACCATCCTATTGTATGCGTCACTGGCCGATGAAGTGAATACACATGAACTCATCAACACGCTGTTACGACAGGGGAAAACACTACTCCTGCCCGTCGTAGTGGATGACCACACGATGAAAATATGCCGCTATACACATGATACAAACGTAGGGCATGGAGCCTTTGGCATCATGGAACCCCAAGCAGAAGCGTTCACTGATTACGAGCAAATCGACCTGATATTGGTTCCAGGAATGGCCTTTGACCGCCATGGTCATCGTCTCGGTCGGGGAAAAGGCTATTACGATCGATTTCTTTCACAAGCGAAAGACTGTTATAAAATAGGTGTATGTTTCCCGTTTCAACTGGTTGACGAAGTGCCAACCGATGAGCATGACGTACGAATGGACGAGATCATCACGCAAAAGTGCGCCGAGGATTGAGCGCTTAGTATATCCTCACCTCGGTGATGACCAAGGCTCCTACTTGCTCGTTGAGCCGCTTCACCAGTTGCGTTCGCATCATGGAAAGGTCTTGTCGCAAAGCCGGATTGAGTATTTTGACAAAGAGTGTCTGATTTTTTATAAAGCGTTCACCGGTATATTCATCGATGGTTTTGCCCACAACTGTGGGCCATGCGTCAATCAGACGGCGCTGCAGCAAGGGCGTTTCCAATCCGTTTTCGCGCAAAGTCTGCTGCAAGATGTCCGCAAGTGTCTGTACTTTTCGTCTAAACATCCTTCTCCTCCGTTTCTTTCTTGGGTGCCAAAGCAGCATTACCGACAACGTTTTGCCCACTTGCTAACCGCTCGCTGATTTCTCCATGCGCCACCTCAAACAACTTATAATCAAACGAATGGCGACTAAGGATGCTGTCCAAATGGTCACGATTGGTGTCGGTGATGAAGATTTGTCCATAGGCATCACCCGCCACCATGTTCACAATGCGCTCTACCCTACCCGCATCAAGCTTGTCAAAGATATCGTCTAACAGGAGAAGTGGCGTGGTTGCCGAGGCTGTTCGCTTGAGAAAATCAAACTGAGCCAGCTTCAATGCCAGCACATAAGTCTTGTTTTGTCCCTGACTTCCCTCGCGTTTGAGCTGATAGCCACCAATCATCATCTCCAAATCGTCACGATGTAGCCCATGAAGCGAATAGCCCACGGCACGGTCTTTGTGTCGGTCACGCTGGATGACATCAAGCAACGGCCCACGCTGTGCATGCGAGATATATTGCAATGACACTGTTTCGTGACACCCCGAGACATGGTCATAAATCGTTTGAAACACGGGAATGAACTCACGAACGAATGCATCGCGCTTGGCATAGATGGCCTCTCCCTGCGTTGCCATCTCCTGTTCAAGGATTTCCATCAACGCCCCATCCGGCTCTTGTTCGGCTTTTAGCAGAGCGTTTCGTTGTGTCAAGGCCTTGTTGTAGCGACTCAACAGCTCTATATACGAATAATCCAACTGCGAAATAACCATGTCCAGGAAACGACGACGAGCGTCACTTCCGCCATCAATCAAGGCGGTATCAGCTGGAGAAACAAAGATGAGCGGAATCAATCCAATGTGTTGCGACAGGCGTTTGTATTCCTTCTGATTGCGTTTGAATCGCTTTCTCGTGCCTCGTTTCATGCCACAATAGATGCGTTCTTCATCCCCCATGTCATTGAGGTACATGCCGTCGAGCACAAAGAAGTCGCGATCATGCGTGATAACTTGTGAATCAATGGGATTAAAAGCACTGCGACAAAAGGACAAGTAATACACGGCATCCAGCAGATTGGTCTTACCTTCGCCATTGTGTCCAATGAGACAATTCAACTTAGGCGAAAACGTAAGGTCGGCTACCTGAATGTTCTTATAATTGAGTATGGATATCTTTTTGAGAATCATAGCAAATATGCCCTTGACAGACTGCGTTACAGCCGTCGGGTTCATGCAAAGTTACGTGTTTTGAAGGGGAAAAACGAAAAAAGTAAGCAATATATTTCAATATATGAGATAAATGCGTTAATTTTGCAACGCATCATAGTCGGGAAGGCACTACACGCCTGGAGCCGACCGTACTGCATATCAGAAAAAACAATAAAAAAAACATCATCAATAAATGGCAAACAATCAAGTGAAGAGAGATCAGGAAAACAAAGATACTCTCACCCAATCACAGGCTTTCTTTGAGAAATACAAAAAGCCCATCATCATTGCAGTCGTAGCCCTCGTTGTCATCATCGTTGGGGCATTCCTTTACAAGGCTTACGTTTCCAAACCACGAGCTGAAAAGGCCAGTACAGAGCTGGGTAAGGGTCAACAGTACTTCAATGAAGGCGATTATGAAAAAGCGCTTAACGGTGACAAGATTAAATATGGAGGCTTTTTGAAGGTCGCCAGCGACTACAGCAGCACAGATGCAGGCAACTTAGCCAACCTCTATGCCGGCCTCTGTTATGCCAACCTTGGCAAGTGGAAGGAAGCCGTTAAATACTTGAGCGAATACAATGGTGCCAATGATGCCATGGTAAGCCCGGCTGCTTTGGCCGCACTTGGCAACGCATACGCACACCTCAACCAACTGGACAAGGCGGTAGAAAACCTGAAAAAGGCTGCCAAAAAAGCTGACAGCAAAGGGGATGACGGCGTAAACAACAGTCTGTCGCCCACTTTCTTGATGCAGGCTGCCAAGATATTGGAAAGCCAGAACAAGAAAAGCGATGCACTGACGATGTATCAGGACATTAAGAAAACGTATGTCAACTCGGCCGTTGTACAAAGTGGAGAGATTGACAAATACATCGAACGCGCTTCACGATAACACCCATGGCAACCTCATTACACCCCCTCTCCAGCTACGATGCATCGAAAGTGCCTGATGCCAGCAACATGTGTTTCGGCATTGTGGTGTCTGAATGGAATCCCGAAATAACGGGTGCCCTATTGGATGGATGCGTAGCTACGCTCGAGAAACATGGCACTTTGCCCGAGAATATCCACGTGAAGACTGTTCCCGGCAGCTTTGAACTCATCTATGGTGCCCATCAGATGGTGCTCAATGGCGGGTATGATGCCGTCATCATCTTGGGAAGTGTCATTCGTGGAGAGACGCCCCACTTTGACTATATCTGCCAAGGTGTGACCCAAGGAATCGCTCACATCAATGCTAAAAGTGAGATACCGGTGGTCTTTGGGTTGTTGACAACCAACGATTTACAGCAAGCTCAAGACAGAAGCGGTGGCAAACTGGGCAACAAGGGAGATGAATGTGCCGTGGTAGCCATCAAAATGGCTAAGTTTTAATAAGCCAGAACAAGACCAATCAAACAAACAGATAATATCAGCAGCGAACATTGAAAGACTTCGCAGCCATAGATTTTGAAACTGCCAACAGCTGCAGAAGCAGCGTTTGCAGCGTAGGTGTGGTGATAGTAGAGAATGGGAAGATTACCGATTCGTACTATCACCTCATTCGTCCTTACCCCAATTACTACCATCCACGCAACATCGCCGTGCATGGTATTTTACCCTCAGACACGCAAGATGCGCCCACTTTCCCTGAAGTGTGGGCCGAAATAACACCCCTCATCAAGCATCTTCCATTGGTGGCGCACAACAAAGCCTTTGATGAGAGCTGCCTGAAGGCCTGCTTCGCAACCTACGGCATGGCCTATCCCAACTATCCTTTCTATTGTACGTTGATCGCTTCACGCAGAGTTTTCTGCCATCACGAATTGGCCAATCACCAGTTACACACGGTAGCGGCCCATTTGGGTTACAACTTAGTGAACCATCACCACGCCTTAGCCGATGCTGAGGCCTGCTCGGTTATCGCATTAAACATCCTCTGACGAACGAGAAACGAAGACAAAAAACGTGCGTAAAAACAAGCACTCACGCTCCATGGAGATAGGATAAACGATGTTAAAAGCCACTACTTTCAAGCCATACGGCACACGCATCCATACACACTGAATACAATAAAGACAACAATAACAAAGAATTATGAAACTATTTCACCTTTTACAAGCCTACGAGTTTGATGAAATCATGCCCGTCATCAATGACATGTTTCCCGGAACCAACAAGTTCCGTCCACAGCTGAAGATGGCATACGACATGCTGCTCACCATGAAACCAGTGAACAACAGCAAGGCCATTCGTTACAAGGTCATGCCCGGTGACAAGCCCGACCACTCGTATGTGGGTGCTGAAGACAGCTGTTTCAACGCTACTTGGGAGGTATGTCTGGGCAAGGATATATCGCGTGGGCAAGGTGTTGACTTAAATGACGCTGAATTGCTGGCCAACGCATTGGTCAACCTCTGTCTGCAAGCCAAATATCCCAAAAAGTTCGAGCCAGCACACCAAAAACTAATGCGGGGGTAAGGTGCGCAAACGACATGCGCCGAACCACCTTTCAACATGCGTGAACAAACACCCACTCCCCCTTCTGATGCTTACTGGATATTCCACCTCAACCCCACTTGCAGGTGAACGTTCAGCGGTTTGTCTTTAAAGAAGTTCTGCGTTTCGCTCTTGTTGTCGATGTAATATTTCACGCCAGGCTCGAAATAAGCCCCAAGATGCGGCGTAAAGTCATACTGCAAGCCCAAGGCAGCCTGGGTAGACAGTTGCAACTTATCCTTGGGCATGTCGTGTTTGATGCCCTCTTTCACCGTTTTGGCATCCACATTGAAGTCGACTTGCCCACCCGCAGTGACGTATGTTTTTAGTTTTTTGTTGCCCCAAACCATGAAATTCACATTCAGTGGTATTCCCACATAGTGCAAAGTTTGCCGACGGGTAAGCCTACTGTCATCAAAAACTTGAATGAAATCGGAAGACAGTTTCGTGTACACCAAACCCGATGTTAATGTCCATCGCTGGTTGAGGGCATAGCCTACCGTCAATCCAAACGACACTGGCTGGTGATGATCAGTCTCCTCGTGTGACTGAAGGGCGATGGGCGATGCCGCCTCTGCAAAGAACAATTCAGGAGCGGCCTTTGCCAAATAATAGTTAGCCACCATATCAACAGGCGTGGCAAGACCGTTACGTCCCGAATAGGTACCCACCGAATTAGCCGCATAGAGATTCATCGTCACCCTCGCGCCATGGCGTGAAGCATGGATGCGCTGCCGCTCGGCAGGCAAAAACGTTTGCGAAGACCTTCCACCCTCATTCTTTCGCACGGCCGATGGTTGCGGTTGTTCAGCCACTTTGTCCGTTGCTTCGGCGGATGACGCTTCCGGTTGTCCGCCTGGTTCCATATCCTTATTCATCAAATCCTGCGATCTGTCCGAAGGTTCTGCCTTCGTTTCCTGCACCATAGCCATCAACGGTTGCTCACTGTCTGCGCCTTGTCGCACAGCCGTCAACGCCTTTTTAACACACGATGCCACCGACTCGTGTGCTTGTTCGGCAAGCACCATCGGCTCTATCTGTTGGGTGCTGGGTTGCAAACCGGCCGGTTGCTGTTCGGTTTCGGTCCGTGCCACCTCTTTTTCGGCCTGTTTTTGATGGTTGAACAGCACATATCCTGCCCCGCCCATCAAAGCTAAAACGATGGCCGCCGCTGCGACATAACGCCGCCAGCGCATCACCACAGCCGGCTTCCCAACAACCTTTTGTTGGTCAAGCGCCTGTTCAATGCCAGCCCACAAGTCATCCTTAACAGGTTCCTGGTGGTCGGCCATGCGCCGTTGTATATCTTTTATCCAATCGTCTTTCTTCATATTGTCGTCGTCTTTGAATATTCTTGAATCATTTTTGCCAACAAGTTTTTCGCCCTAAAATATTGCGAAGCCGATGTACTCTCCTTGATTCCCAGGTCTGATGCGATTTCACGATGGCTTTTCTCCTCAAACACAAACTGGTTGAACACCGTCCTGTAGCCAGCAGGGAGCTGCTGTATCATCTGCATCACCACACTCATGGGAATGTTTTTCACATCCACCTCTTCATCCTCATCAGCCACGTCGGGCATCTCATCCACGAATTGTAGCCGCTGGTTTTGCTTGAGATAGTTCAGCGATTCGTTGGCCACAATGCGCATCACCCACGCCTTCAGCGATCCCTCACCGCGATAACCAAACCTGTTGATGGCTGCGAACACTTTCACGAAGCTATCCTGCAACACGTCCTGCACAGCGTCACGGTCGGCTATATACCGCAGCCCAACGGCCATGGCATACCCACTGTAACGCTCATACAACCGTCGCATGGCCGTACGTTTACCTTGAAGTATATCCTCCAAAAGACTTTTTTCAGTCTCCACTTGTTCTGGTTTTCTTCGTAGATTTAAATTGAATGGTCTGCGACGGTTTGTATTCCCTCAGCAACTCCCCGTCCAACCGAACCTCGGCCAAATGCAAAAAGGCGACGAAGGCCGTGGTCTGCTTGTCGTACACCGCCTTGCTATTGTCCAGTTCCATGACCAATTGCACCTTGTGTGTGTGGCCCTTGGCCTTCACCGTTATCTCGACATCGTGTGGCAGGAGTGTAAAATAGCGCGAACTGGCCGAGTAAGCGGTTTCCAAATAAGACACACTATAGCTGCCACTCCGCACATCGTCCAACGCCTCAACGCCCAGTTTGCGCGCGATGGTCTGTTGTACGTCTTGAGCCAACGGCAGGGTTGAATACACTTGTTGCACGCCCATCGCTAATTCAGCCGAGCCAATGTTCTGACCATTGATGCTCCATATCCCTTCAAACTGCCCGTAATATTCTGGCGACAGATGCGCCGAATTCAGGGTGCCATGGCTCATTTCGTCCCCGTCACCAACCGCACAACTCACGCACAGCAGACCTATCAAGAAGTAAAAAACATATTTCATCATTCTCATTTTATTTCATCTGCACTCTCGGCATCATCCCCTTGATTTCTACCTTGAATACAGTAACCTTTCATCATTATAACTACAAATATAAAAAATCTTGCATGGCAATCGCAAGTTTTTACCATTTATTTTGTTTCAGCTATCGTTCTTACATTTAAAGGCGATGTCGTGGAACTACGAATTTAACGAATTTAACGAATCAACTAAACAAGATAATGAACACAAGCGTTCTACGGATGTAACATGCCTACCAATTAAATCATAACGAAATGGAAATCAACATGTTACAAAACAACACATTTTCAAATTCCAATAGCCTTGACTTTGACCTCCAAAGTCATTGAGTTTGGCCCCTAAAGTCATTGGGTTTGGCATCCAAAAGCATGGAGATTGAAATTCAACCTCAATAGGCGGGGCGCGGCATGGTTCAAATCAAAAAAATAAAAAAAATGGCAGAGTCGATGCAAGATTTTACCACTTATTGTGTTTAGTTATAAAAAGTCAAATTAACAAACACGATGAAAGAAAAATTCTACCATGCGAAAAGGCATTTCTTAGCAACGGCTCTGCTGCTTTTCGCCACCTCGCCTTTGTGGGCACAACAAACAGAAAGCAAAGGTTATCCGTATCAAAAATATGAGGTAACATTCGCTGTGGGTATGCCTATCGAAGATGCTTCCAACTTTTTCGGCTACCCCTCTACCTCGCTGCCCAATGAAACGCCTCTGGACAAGTATCACTGGGGCAAGTACTACCTCAAAGAAGAACGCACCTCACCCATATTCTCCATGGGTCTTCACTATCACTTCAGCAAACATTGGGCCGTGGGTTTGCAAGCCTCCTATCACCATATGTGGCGACAATGTTACGAAACCACGACTGGCAACCATGCCTATAGCTTCAACCTGCACCATACGGCGTTGATGGCAAGTATGAGATATTATTATGCCATTAGGGCGAAACATTGCTTTTACAGCGGTCTATCGCTCGGTGTGGGGCAGCTGTTATACAAAAGTTATACCGACCACAACTTCACCAGTTCGTACAACATCGCAGCCGATTTTACCTTATTTGGTTTCATGATTGGCACCAAATTGTATGGCTTTGGCGAACTGGGCTCTTATCAAATGGGCTCGCTTAGGGCCGGCATGGGTTACAGATTTTAAAAACAAACACAGACAGAAAAATGAAAACAAAACTATTGATAGGCATCATGGCCATACTGGTTCTTTCGGGATGTGAAAGAGGCTTGACCGAATACAACAACAGTGACGAAAGCACCACGGCGACGAAAGCCGGATATCGGGCATACGGGTACACCGAAGAATACCTTGAATATTTTACCGACATCATCGCTTACACGCGCATGTTCAGGGAATATATCCGCCAAAACACCATCCAAGGTCGTGACTCGGTGAACGCACTTTACTTCAAAAACATCAACATCGTGAAGCACAAAGACCCCAAGAACCTGGAAGACATCTATATGCTGAAGGCCTGGAACATGCCTGGTAGCAACAACTATACCATCAGTTACACCCGCCCCGAAGGTGACACATGGAAGATTCAGGCGGTCGTGGAGCACTTGGATGTAGAGCTGATTTTCTTTCTCACCATTGACAACATCTACTCGCAGCAATGGACGATAAGTGAAAGTTCGTGCCTCCCCAAGGCACTGCTCTACATGAAGAACAGTCAAAAGACAAAGACCCGAGTGTATGATGACGAATATATCAAATACGAACCGTACGACAAAACCTTCCAAGTGACCAACAAACCGCTCACCGTAGAATGGTGGAAGACGAAGGTTGACTTATTTATTTTTGAACTGTCGGGAAGCGGAATGCTGGAAAGTTACGCCAAACCTAAGCTGCGCATGACCTACCAGTTAACCTCACCCATCACCGTGGTCACCCATGGTGTCTTTCTCGAAGACCCCAAAAATATCAAATGGGAAAATCGATGCAACCAGTTAACCACCCTTCAGACAGGTCAACTGGAACTGAATGTGGCTGACAGCATCAGCAACACCACTGACAAATATGTCGTTCGGCTCAACGACGACAAGCTACAGATTGTCACCCCAAAGGCCAACGATGAATGGATGAGGAACTGACAAGCCATCAAGTTATTAAGACGGCGATTGACCTACAACCTCACGGGAATGGCAACGACCAGCTCCGTGAGGTCGGCTTTGGTTTGATGGGCTTTGATGTTGATGCCTGCTTTCAATCCGCCCAGCACCGGAAAGGTATAGTGCAAGCCAATACGTTCGTAATATTTCGATTCGTTGAACAAAGCGTTGTAACCCATCTGGCGGTGCAAGTACCAGCCAAACGACAGGCCCAGCGACAGCCGGTGATAGAACACTTCGTGCTTGGCAGCGATTCCTAACGACCATGGACTATGCTTGGCGACGTTGCCTTGCTGTGCATCTAAGTCGGCAATGTGCGAGGCATAGGTTCCATAAAACCAATCAATGCCCACGCCCGATGCCCACCTGCGCGCATAACGACACATCACGTCGGCCTGTAACGAGTAGGCTGCATACACCTTAAAATGTTCGGTACGATAATCAGGATGCGAGGGATCGGTTCGAAATTGCGTGGTCAGCCAATCCTCCAGCATGGTTTTCGCTCCTACACCTGCTGCAAAATTGAGGTACCAATAGCGTTGAAAAGGTTGATAAAAACGAGGATGGGCGGTATTGACCAGTTGTTTGTAATACGGTTCGTACACCACTCCAAGGGATGTACCCACCGCATTGGAGCCTTTATTGGGCCGATATAAAGCACCATTGCTGTGATGGACGAATTCGATAGCGCCGCGTATGCCCCATTGATTGTTGAGATGATAGGTGGCATGCACGCCGGCACCGAAATAAATAAGAGCATGGGTACCTATCAACTCGTTGTCAATATTGTTTTGTTTGTTGTACTTTAAGTGGCTGTATCCCACGCCAAAGCTGAACGAATAGGCCGTTTCCCACCGCAAATGGCGAAAGAAAGGGCGATAAAACTTGCCGTAAAGCGACAACGTGTTGCCCAATCGAGAATTGTAATCCACCTCTTTGGCCTGTCCCCATGCAGGGTCTGGGTCGCGGTGCAGGCGCACTTGATTATTCAACGTGTAACGCAAGCCCAAGGTAAGCGATGGATATCCAAAGTCAGAAGCAAAGGCATCACTGTCGTTGGGCAATGCAACACGCCCTATTTCTGCGGCCAACGAGAGGTTTGGCGTCTTCTTGATCCACCGTTCAGCGTATTGGTCCAGGGCGACTAACCTACCTGGCATCACCTGCAAAGAATAATTATAATGGTGCAACGAGTCGGCCTGTTCGGCGCAAACATCGGTACTCATCAAGAGCAACCCTACAATCAACGGCAACACTCTCATCCATCAAACGGCTTTATCCATCACACCTACCCCAAACACTCGTTGTACATTGGCATTGGTTTGGCTTGCAATTTCTTCCTCACTCACCTGATAACTCTGTGCCAACTGCTTCAGTACCAAGGCCACGAAGGCACTTTCGTTGCGCTTACCACGGTTGGGTGTGGGCGCCATGTACGGACTGTCGGTTTCTAAGACGATGCGGTTGAGCGGCACATGGGTGGGCAACATCTCTCGCAGGTTGCTGCTCTTAAACGTCAACACGCCACCAATTCCCAACACAAAGCGTTGGAAGCTCAACAGTTCGGCAGCCTCTTTGTCGTTGCCGGTGAAACAATGAAACACGCCACCAGGCAAGTCTTTTTCGTATTTTCGCAACAATTTCACCATTTCGTTTTGCGCCTTTCGACAGTGAATCATCAGTGGAAGCTGACATTCCACGGCCCACTTCACTTGTTCTTCAAAAGCCTCAAGTTGCTCGTGTTCGTATTCTCGGCTCCAATAATAGTCCAATCCGACCTCACCAACGGCGATACATCGTGGCTCATCGTTCGTTCCAGCCAAGTTGTCAAGCAAGTGTTGTTTCATGTTTTTCAACACGTCCTTCCAGTCAGCCCTCACCTCTTCCGGATGCAACCCTATCATGGGATGCAGCGTGTCGGGATATTTTCGACACACATTCATCAAATCAGGCAAATGAACAAGGTCTATGGCAGGCACGAATATCTTTTCCACACCGGCCGCTTTGGCACGCGCAATAACCTCAGGAAGGTCGTCTTGAAACTCTTCTCCATCCAAATGAGCGTGTGTATCTATGAAAGTTGTCGTCATAAGAATTGTTATAAAATGTGACGGAAGTTGTTATAAAGTGTGACAGTCGTTGTTATAGAACGTAGAATTAGTAAAGACAGAACGTGCAGAAAAGCGCTTGTTTCACCTGCTCAGCGAGCCTTTTGCACTTGCTCCACCACCTTGTGGCAAGCCATAGGTAAGACTATTAGCCATACAGATGCTCCTCGTGTCTGCGATAATAATACACCACGCCAAGCTTCCGACAGGCAGGAAAGCGCACTTCGGGCGGTTCGTTCTCAAAATGTTTCTCTATTTGATTCCAAATATCCAACAGTACTTCATCTACCTCTGGGCACAAGAGAACGATTTCTTCCTGCGTCTTTTTTGTCTTGGCCGTCAGTGTTTGCAGTTGTTCATGCGCCTCCTTGAAAATATCATGATGCGTAAACACCATGCTGATAGTAGGATTATAGATGGGACATCCGCCTTTCTTGATTCGCGCTTTCTCACCCTTTACCACCTTTTGTCCCCACTCTTTCAAGGCTTCTGCATTCTTGATGTCGGGCAAACTCGTTGCATCTGCCTCCAAACCGTAGAGCTGTAGCTGCTTATTCTTGATTTCTCCACGCTCAACACACATGAACAAAACTTGCAAGAAATGACTGAGATACAAGGTAGCATTACGCTGTAACTTGCTCACCCTTCGGCTCTGTCGAGTCTGAACCTGCTTACTGATGCGATATTGGTCGCAAGCTGTGAGCAATCTGTCGTACAATTGTTGAGCCTTGTTCAGCAACTTCCAGTCCACGAATCTATTCCTAACGGTATAGATATCGTTATTGTCCAGCAGCGTCTTGAGGGCTTTCAATCGTGCGGCATCAGTCTTTGGGAGTCTTCTATAGGGCAAAACAAACGAATTTTAACAGAGTGAATAGGTTATAGGTGAGGTGGATTGCAGGAGCTGTAGATGAGGATTGGAGCCACCTTAGTAGGTTCTTTTCATCATTTGCTGCGCATAAGCCGTCAGTTCCCGCTTCTTTTCAGTTGGCACATGTACCGCAGCGAGGTATTTCTTGCTCTCCTCATAGTAGGTAGCCATCTTGTCTTGTGCCAGACGATCGATGCCCATGTCGTTGTAAAGAGCCGTCACCGCATCGATTTTCTCCTGTCTGTCAAAGTCCTTGAGCTGTGTCCAGCGTTCCAATTCTGCACGCTGTTGGGCGTTAGCCCGATTGAAAGCGTTGATGAGCATGTAGGTCTTCTTGTTGCTCACGATATCACCTCCGATGGCCTTGCCAAAGACTTTAGGGTCGCCATACACATCCAAAAAGTCGTCTTGCAGCTGGAACGCCAAGCCTATTTTCTCGCCGAAACGATACAAGTTATCGGCATCTTCGGCGGAAGCATCGCCCAAGATGGCGCCAATCTTCAACGCACATGCCAGCAAGACGCTTGTCTTGAGACGAATCATCTCAATGTATTCGGCTTCTGTCACATCATCACGCTTCTCAAAATCCATATCATATTGCTGTCCTTCACCTATCTCTAAGGCCGTTTGTGTAAACACGTCGATGACCTCTTTCAGCTTGTCGGGCCTGCATTGCGCCATGCGTTGGTAGGCCAGCACCAGCATTGAATCGCCACTGAGGATGGCCGTATTGGCATCCCAACGCTTGTGAACGGTTTCATGGCCACGCCGCAGGTCAGCCTGATCCATCAAGTCATCGTGCAAGAGCGTGTAGTTATGGTAGGTTTCGATGCCACAAGCTGGCATCAGAATGTCCTCTGGATGCTCCCGATACAGGTTGTAAGCCAACAACATGAGCGTGGGTCGGATGCGCTTGCCACCCAGACTAAGCACATATTCTATAGGTTCGTACAGATGGCGGGGTTGCCGTTCGTCGGCCAAACTGTCGAGATGGTTGTTAACCAGTTTGAGAATTTCTTGAGATGTCATCATAGATTGTTGTATTTTAATCAATTGCTAAATTTTGAATACCACCGGCACGGCCACCATGGTGCGGCACGGTTGGTTGTTGTGTACGCCCGGTTTCCACCGGGGCATCATACGGATGACGCGCAATGCCTCACGATCCAGCAGGGCATTGACCGACTTTTCCAGTTTCACATCGGCAATGCTTCCGTCCTTATTGACAATGAACGACACCACCACTCTGCCCTGTATTCTCTGACTTTGAGCCAATGGTGGATATCGAAGTTGACGCGTGAGCCACTGAATGAACGCCGATCCACCACCGGGAAACTCGGGCATTTGCTGAACTATGCGAAAGTTCAAGGGCTGTTCAGAGGCTGTGGGGATGGGTGGAAGCGCCGCCGACAGCTTGGCATTCAACGCCTCTGCCTCGCCTTCACCAACCAAAAGTGGACTGGTAGTGGTAGCCGATAGTTTCTCAATTTGTTGTTTCAGCGGCTGATCCACCGCCTTGATGCGTTCGCTGAACGTCTTTTGTAGCGGTTGAACGGTCATGGTATTGAACATCTCCTTGTCGTCCATGGCGGGGTGCAGTTCGATATCTTGCACCAACTCGTCAAGCGATTGGTCAGACAAATCCATGCCTTGCGGTGCGCTATTGTATTGAAATGCCACATACAAGACCGACAGAACCAACACGAGTCCCAGCAAGAATGCCGTGGCACGATGCTCTTCTACTGTGGGGATATCTGATTTTTGCTGCTTCACGATGAGAATAGTAGGACGCCGTGCAATGACTGCTGAACGACCGCAATAAACACTTCTTTTTTACGTTGTTTACCAAACGGATTAGATGTACAAAGATAACGAGTTATTTGAAAATAGTAGTATCTTTGCCCATAAATTAGGAAAAATAAATGAAAAAAGCCCTTTTCGTCCTCTTGCTCACAGCTGTTGCCACAATCACCGTCGCGCAAGAAAGTAAGAATGTGTACAACTTTCTACGTCTGCCAGCAAGTGCTCACGCCTCAGCATTGGGGGGTGAGAACATCTCGTTGGTGGAAGACGACGAGGCACTGATATTCCATAACCCGGCACTGCTGTCGACTGTGAGCGACAAGACCATCAACCTGAACTACATGAACTATATGGCTGGGGCCAACATGTTAAGCGCAGCGTTTAACAAAGTGATTAAAGAGCGTGCCTCGGCAGCCGTTTCCGCACTATACATTGACTATGGTAAGATGAAACAAACCACGGCCGAGAACCAGCAGCTTGGCGAATTTTCGGCTAAAGACATCGCCTTGTCTGGCTATTTCTCGTACCTGCTCACCGACCAATTGGCCGGAGGTATCACCGCCAAGTTTATCACCTCGTACATCGCCGGCTACAACTCGCTGGCCATGGGCGTTGACCTCGGACTGAATTATTATGATGCTGAGCGCGAGCTGTCGCTGTCGTTCGTGGCCAAAAACCTGGGCGGACAGCTCAAAAGCTACGACGACACCTACGAAAGCATGCCCTTAGACGTGCAGATTGGCGTAAGCAAACGACTGGTACACACGCCACTACGCTTTCACGCCACACTGGTTGACCTCACGCACTGGAACTATAAATTCATGAATCACCTGGTGGGTGGCATTGACATCTTGCTGTCTGACCGCATCTGGGTGGGTGCCGGCTACAACTTTCGGCGTGCCGACGAGATGACCATTGCCGGCACAGACGAGGAGAGCAACCACGGTGCTGGCTTCTCATGTGGTGCAGGCATCAACCTCAACCGCTTCAAGTTGAACCTGTCCTACGGCAAGTATCATGTTTCAAGCCAATCGATTGTTATCAGTACAGCGTTTCAATTATAAAGAAAACTTACTGCCCAGATACGGCTGTTTTTTGTACTGAGTTTTCTGTAAAATAGCGTCAAGCAGGTTATTTCATGTGCTTTTTTTGACACGTTTTACCCTCTTTTCATTCAATAGCAAAGCTCTTGGTACGCAAACTCAATGACTTTATCGCGCAATAGCATAGCATTAAGAGGGTAAAAGGTAGCTTATTACACGCCCAAAAAGGCACAAAAGCAATGCTTTTACCCAGAAAAAGGATAAGATTCTGACAGACAATGAACCTATATCGCTGATTATCAAAGCCTCCTATTTTTAGCGTATTTGGAAGCAACTTACCTTGCGTTGGCAAATATTAAAATTATAGAGCCGAAAAAACGTAAAGTTTTCTATTTTTCGTCTTGTATTTTATCAAAAATAAGGAGGGCGTTAACACCTTTATTGATATGAAAAATAAAGGTGCAAGTTTGCCGCTTTAATGGTTACACACTTTTGACGTGTCTACGGTAAAACCATCTGAATGCGCAGGCTTAAACTTGCCGCGCTGCTCGAGAAAGTCGACCAACTGCGCCGCTGTCATTCCTTCTGCCGAACAGGTATAAAAGCGTTCGGCTTCTCCGAAACAACTGATGATTGCTTTTACTAATTCTTCTTTGCTTGCATAGCTGTTTCCCTGCATCATTTGCAGGACTTCATGTCCATGGATCATTTGTGAGTTTTTGAGTTTATAAGTTTATAAGTTGGTGAGTTTGGTGAGTTTATAAGTTTATGAGTTGGTGAGTTTTTGAGTTCTTGGGTTTATAGGTTTGGTGAGTTTAGTCAGCGATTTTCTGCCCTTGATAATAGGTGTTGAAAGTATCTTCGGCGTAACCATCGCCCACAACTTGGAAGGAACTTGAACTGGCACCGTTTACTTTACGGCCCATGAAATAAACGTCAAAAGAATCTTTTGCATAACCATCGCCTAAATACCGAAACGAATTACCGCTGGCACCAGATAGCTTGCGTCCCATAAAAAACACGTTGAAAGTATCTTTGCCGTAATATCCACCCAGGTCTTGAAAGCTACGCGCCGAGGCTCCTTCTACGTTTTTGCCATTGAACAGCACGGCATGCGACATAATCATATATCCCCGTGTACGATACATAAAACCGTCATCACCATCGTACGGACGATGATAGTCATCACGTTTTAACCTGAATGTACGAGGATCAACATACCGCAACACATCGCCAAGATAGTAAACATGATAAGCATCTTTAGCATATCCATGTCCCAAATTGACAAACGAATACACATCGGCCATGGACAAAGGCGTGCCGCGATAAAGCACCACACCTTCTGCTACTTGGTAATCGGCGGGACGACGCTGCGCCTTTACTTGGACAGTGAGCGTGACGAACAACACGAGGGCCAAGAGGCGAAAGGCGGAACTAAATGAAATCGATTTGCTCATCTTCATGATTGTTTATAGTTGAATTTATGTATTGTTGCATCCAACGAGAGGTTTGTCTATGAGAAGGACAACTGTCAAAAAGGGTCATCACTACCCCTGTTGAAGCACTTTGTCTACTTGCTGCAACAGCCACTGTTGTTGTTCATCAATCGTTAGGTTACTGTTATCCAGTTCTATGGCATCATCAGCCTTGCGAAGAGGTGACACCTCACGATGAGAGTCGATGTAATCGCGCTCTTGCACGTTCTTCAATATGTCGTCGTAACGAGCAGGCATGCCCTTTTGCTGCAACTCATCATAGCGACGTTGCGCGCGAACTTCGGCAGAAGCCGTTACAAATATTTTGAGTTCGGCATGCGGAAACACCACCGTTCCGATGTCACGACCATCCATCACGATGCCCTTGTCCTTGCCCATGCGCTGTTGCTGGGCCACCAACGCGGTGCGTACAAAGGGGAGAGCCGCAATCTTACTGACCCTTTCGCTCACCCGCATCGTCCTGATTTCTTGTTCTACCAACTCGTCATTCAGGTAGGTGTCGGGCTTGCCCGTCTGTGCATTGAATTGGAAAGAAATGCGGATGTCGGGCATGACCTGTTGCAAGGATGCCGCATCTACCTCACCATCGGACTTAAACAACTGATGGCGCAGCGCATAGAGCGTCACGGCGCGATACATAGCACCTGTGTCTACATAGACATATCCCAACTGGCGAGCCAAATTTTTGGCCATGGTACTTTTGCCACATGATGAATAGCCGTCAATAGCAATCACGATTTTCTTCATATCTTATTTAGGGTATAACGATATCTTATTTAGGGTATAACGGCCGATGCCAATGCCTCCCACAGTTTATCATTGGGCGGCAATGGAGCCTCAACAACAATATTTTCTTTTGAAACGGGGTGCACAAACGTTATTTGGCGTGCCAACAAACTGATACTGCCATCGGGATTGCTGCGCGGTGCGCCATATTTCAGATCGCCCTTGATAGCACATCCCATGTTAGCAAGTTGACAACGTATTTGATGATGCCGACCTGTCAGCAAGTTCACCTCCATGAGATGGTAGTGATCCGAATGGGCGATGACGCGATATTTGAGTACTGCTTTCTTCGCATTTGGCACCTCTTGCGGATGCGCATAACTCTTGTTTTGCCGCTCATTGCGTACCAACCAATCAGTCAGCACGCCTTCTTCTGCAGGTGGCGCATTCTTTGTGATGGCCCAATACGTTTTATGTACCTGTCCATCTTTAAACATCTTGTTGAGTCGTGTCAAGGCCTTGGATGTTTTAGCGAAGACAACGAGTCCCCAAACAGGCCGGTCAAGACGATGAACCACGCCCAAGAAAACATTTCCAGGCTTGTGGTATTTCTCCTTGATGTACTGTTTAACTGTTTCCGAAAGCGGTTCATCCCCGGTTTTATCACCTTGAACGATTTCCCCACTTCGCTTGGAAACAACGATGATGTGATTGTCTTCGTAAAGAGGGAGCATGGAAGGAATGGTTGTTTAGTTGACGAGTTGACGAGTTAACGAGTTGACAAGCCGTTAGACCTTTTATTGATTTGCCCAATAACGAAACTATGTACTCGTCTGCTTATCATTTTAGTTGACGAGTTAACGAGTTGACAAGCCGTTAGACCTTTTATTGATTTGCCCAATAACGAAACTATGTACTCGTCAATTTGTCATTAAGTTAACAAGTTAACAAGATGTTAGACTTTTTGTTAACGCGCCAGATAACGGAACTATTAACTTGTCTACTTGTCAACTTGTGAACTCGTCAACTCCTAATAACTCTACATATTCATCCCCCCATCAACCTGGATGACCTGGCCGCTGATGTAGCTTGAGAGGTCGGAAGCCAAGAACAAGGCGCAGCTGGCAATGTCCTCAACCGTTCCACCACGGCGCAAAGGAATCTTATCAATCCACTCCTGACGAATCTTATCGGGCAGTTGCTGCGTCATGGCCGTATCGATAAATCCGGGTGCAATGGCGTTAGCACGGATGCCTTTGGGACCCATTTCCTGCCCAACCGACTTAGCCAACGCAATCATACCCGCCTTTGATGCGGCGTAATTAGCCTGACCAGCATTGCCATGAACACCCACCACGGAAGCCATGTTGATGATAGAACCTTGGCGTTGACGCATCATGACAGGCACACAAGCATGAATGAAGTTGAACGCACTCTTCAAGTTGACATTGATTACTGCGTCCCATTGAGCCTCGGTCATGCGCAACATCAAGCCATCTTTGGTGATACCGGCATTGTTCACCAATATATCAATAGAACCGAATTCTTCTTTAATTTGACTAACCAATGCGGCTGTATTTTCAAAATCGGCAGCATTGCCTGCATAACCTTTCACTTTCACGCCCAGTGCGGCAAGCTCACGTTCGGTTTCTTTACCACCATGTTCTTCGTCAATCACTAAATCTGTGAATGCGATGTTAGCGCCTTCTTGAGCGAATCGCATGGCGATGGCCTTTCCTATTCCACGTGCAGCACCTGTGATGAGGGCTGTTTTTCCTGCTAATATTCCCATAATTGAATGTGTTAATATTGAAGTTAATATTTAATTGTGAATTTCTTGCTACTCCTTTTTGGGACTTAACTTGCCCAAAGCACCGTAAACCACCTTGGCAACCAGTGGCTTACTACTCTCTTCTGTCAATCCATGTCCCAAGCGTCCGTAGATAAACGGCACCTCAAGTCCTTTGATACAATAATGTGTGATGTCGGCCACCAGTTGAACGTTCTCGATGTCGAACTCCCCATCTTCCTTCCCTTCGGAATATACGCGACGGAAGAGTTCGATTTCGTCTTCATCAAAATTCTTCCTCATCTTCTCCACCATCCAGATGTTACGGAAGAACTCTGCGCGCAAGTTGCCATTGCGCACCACCGTTTCGCGAATCATACTGAGATGGGTATAAATCAGTTCGATGATTTTATCTTGTGGAGCAATCTTCTTGTTGGCCACCTCATCCAACTTGTCACTGAGGCGTTCGAGTTCAGACTCGATGACTGCATAGAACACAGCCTCCTTGGAACTAAAATAGGTGTACAGCGTGCGTCTTCCCTTGCCAGAGGCCAACGCAATGTCATTCATGGTGGTATTGGCCACGCCATTCTTGGCAAACAATTGCCTCGCCACGTCCACCAATAGCCGTCTTGTCTTTGATATTGACATCTATTTTCCTCCTTTCTTCAGGTTATTGCACATCCCTTGTATATTGTGCAAATGTAGTTTTTTTATTTTATGCGTGCAAGCATACATGATAGAAAAAAGGTTTTTTAAGACACTCTTTACAGGATGGGCAACCATTATTTAGTTATTTAAATTGAGTAAATCATCCAACAGATACACAAGCGCATCCACCCCGAAATCCAATATCAATGACATTGGCATCCAAACTCATTGACTTTGGCGTCCAATTGCATTGACTTTGGCGTTCAAAGTCAATGCAATTGAAAACACGATAACATACCGCATTTTCAAAGGTCTTTGAGGTTTGTTTTGCGGGAAATGAAAGACAGAGGCAACATGGTTTATATTACCGCTGAATAGATACGCAGGATAACATCCGTATTATCCAACTGATTTCTAATCATTTAGAAGGATTATCTACCTTGGTTCAACAAAATTAAGAAAGAAATATTTGTATATCTCGCAAAAAAGCCGTACCTTTGCAATCGCAAACAAGAAAATAACATCGCGGAGTGGAGCAGTTGGTAGCTCGCCAGGCTCATAACCTGGAGGTCACATGTTCGAGTCATGTCTCCGCAACTATAACGCTTGGAAGTCCTATAAATAAGGAGTTTCAAGCGTTTTTCGTTTGGGTATGACAGGACGCATGCTGTACGTCATCATCAACTGCAATTGTGCTGAAACACGATTCGTCTACAGCATCATTCGAGAAAAAGGAATAAAATCTTATCCATCCACACCTATTATATTTTAAGTTTTTTCGTATCTTTGCAGTCATTACAAAGATCATGTAGACGACAAGACGCATGGAAACATGGTTCTTGCATCACTAACATTAAATATTATGACAGTAAAAGAGGATCATAGCACGGAAGAGAAGAAGAGTTTGAGTTTTGTGGAGCAACTCGTTGAAGACGACCTTGCCAAGGGAAAGAATGGCGGTCGCATCCAAACACGCTTCCCTCCAGAACCCAATGGCTATCTGCATATAGGTCACGCCAAGGCCATTTGCATGGACTTTGGCATCGCCGAGAAATACAACGGAGTGTGCAATCTTCGGTTCGACGACACCAATCCCAGCAAAGAAAACAACGAATATGTGGAGAATATCCTGCATGATATCAGTTGGTTGGGATTTAAATGGGGGAATGTTTATTATGCTTCCGACTACTTTGAGAAGCTTTGGGACTTTGCTGTGTGGATGATTAAGCAGGGACTCGCCTACATTGACGAGCAGACCTCTGAAGAGATTGCACAGCAAAAAGGTACGCCCACCACACCTGGTACGGCCTCGCCTTACCGCGACCGACCCATCGAAGAGTCGTTGGAGCTGTTCAACAAGATGAACACTCCTGAGGCTGTGGAAGGCAGCATGGTGCTTCGTGCCAAGTTAGACATGGCCAATCCGAACATGCACTTCCGCGATCCAATCATCTATCGCATCATACACATTCCGCATCACAGGACAGGAACCAAATGGAACGCATACCCCATGTACGACTTCGCCCATGGACAGAGTGACTATTTCGAAGGTGTTACCCACTCCATTTGTACGCTCGAGTTTGTGCCTCACCGCCCATTGTACGACCATCTTGTTGACTTTCTCAAGACGATGGATGGTTCGGATGATAACATGCAGGACAACCGTCCGCGACAAATTGAGTTCAATCGACTGAATCTCACTTACACCGTGATGAGCAAGCGCAAGCTGCACTCACTGGTAGAAGAGCATTTGGTGTCCGGATGGGACGACCCTCGTATGCCCACCCTGTGCGGTATGCGCCGCCGTGGTTATTCGCCTGAAAGCATTAGGAAATTCATCAATTCCATTGGCTACACCAAGTTTGATGCCTTGAACGACGTTGCCTTGCTCGAAGCTGCCGTGCGTGATGACCTCAACAAGAAGGCATGTCGAGTGAGTGCGGTACTCGATCCGGTGAAACTGGTCATCACCAACTATCCCGAAGGGAAATCAGAAGAGATGGAAGCCATCAACAATCCGGAGAACGAGGCCGATGGTTCACACCACATCACCTTCAGTAGAAACCTCTGGATAGAGCGTGGTGACTTCATGGAGGATGCGCCGAAGAAGTTCTTCCGCATGACCCCGGGCAAGGAAGTTAGATTGAAGAACGCTTACATCGTGAAGTGTACGGGATGCACGAAGGACGAGGAAGGCAACATCAAAGAGATACAAGCAGAGTATGACCCACTGAGCAAGAGCGGCATGGAAGGAGCCAACAGAAAGGTAAAAGGCACCCTACACTGGGTATCTGCCGACCATTGTAGACAGGCAGAGGTGCGAGAGTACGACCGATTGTTCTTTGTTGAGAACCCTGGTGCAGACGAAAGGGATTTCCATGAACTGCTCAATCCTGACAGTTTGCGCGTGTTCCCGAACTGTTACGTTGAAGCATACGCAGCAGATAAACAGCCGGGAGAGTATCTACAGTTCCAAAGAATCGGCTATTTCATGGCCGATCCGGACAGAACAGACGACCACTTAGTATTCAATAAGACAGTAGGACTGAAAGACACCTGGGCAAAGGTTAACAAATAACCTTGCCCTTTCGGGTGTTTTTTCATTCGTTGTACGATGGCAGAAGCATATAACTTTTTTGATAATAAGGAATTCAAGGATAACCTAAAACGATATGAAGAGGCTCATATCCAGGGACTTTCCATCTATTTGGATGCGGATGAATTTGCCGATATCGCAGATTATTACCGTAGCAAAGGTCGCATAGACGACGCACATGCGGTGCTTGACGAGGCGATAAATCTGTTTCCTGGCTCAACAACCCTATGGACTGTCAAAGCCAGAATAACGCTTTTGGAAGGCGGTGATGTGGAGCGTGCTTACGAATACATCAGTCATGTTGACGACAAGGACGACGTGGAATATACTTATACCTTAGCCGAAATCATGATCATGGACGGAAAAGCAAAGCAGGCAGACCAACTGTTACACCGTCGATTTGAGCGGGTAGATGATGAGGAACGGGAAGAATTCAAGCAAGATGTCGCCACCATATACGCAGATTACGAGGAGTTTGACCTCGCCAAAGAGTGGTTCGACCGATTAGAACCCAATGAAGACAACAGTTATAAAGAACTGAAAGGACGCATCGCATTGGGCACTGGTAACCTTGAAGACTGCGAGAACATATTCCAAGAGCTGATTGATGAAGACCCTTACTCAACCAGCTACTGGAACAATCTGGCAATGCTGCAATTCTTGAAGAGTAATTTCAACGACTCAATCACCAGCAGCGAGTTCTCCATTGCCATCAACCCCGATGATGCAGAAGCCATTCTTACCAAAGCAAACGGACTCTTCAGTTTAGGCAATTACGAAGAGGCACTGAATTATTTCGACCGATATAGCAAGCTGGTTCCTGATGATTTATCGGTAGTGATGCTAAAAGGCGTTACGCTTTTGCACCTCAACAAACCAGAAGAAGCCCTCACTCACTTCAAGAAAGCAGAGAAGATGGGGCGTCATTCGGATTCCAACTTGCCTGAAATCTATCAGGAAATAGCTTTCACTCTGTCACAGCAGGGACGCGTGGAAGAAGCTCTCGCCTACTTGGACAAGAAGGAAAAGCTGCCCAACGACAACCACTGTGATACCTTGCTGCTCAAAGGACACATTCTCTTGGAGAACGATTATCTGGAGAAGGCACAAGAGGTTTTTCAGGAAGCAATTAGGAGTTCGGACAATTCACCCAGCACTTTTTTACAGATAGCCATATCCGTTTACGACTGTCGATATGTCCACTTGGCATACAATTTATTCTTGTCATACTTCAAAGACATGGGCGACACCTGCCAAGACGGCTACGCTTACTTCGCTCGCTGTGCCAATGAACTGGGAAAAAAGAAAGAATTTGCCCACGCCGTGAAGCTGGCTTGTGAGAGAAATCCGATGGAAGCGAAAATGGTTTTGGCCGACTTGTTTCCCGAAGGAATGAGTACTGAAGAGTATTATCCCTACCTGCTTTCAACAAATACGGATGAGAGAAAGCAAAAATAACCAGCCAAAATAGACAAAACAATGAATTGGTTTTCTTCCCTGATGGGGAATCTTAACTATTGGACAGTATTCTTATTAATGTATATAGAGGGAACAGTGATCCCCGTTCCCTCCGAGTTGATTGTCTCACCCGCTGCCTATCATGCCGCAGCTGGTCATCTGGACGTCACGCTCGTCATCATCGTTGCCACCCTGGGCGCTGTCCTTGGGTCGGCAACCAACTATGTGGCAGCTTACTATCTGGGACGACCCATCGTTTATAGGTTTGCCAACAGCAAGCTGGGACACCTGTGTTTGCTGAACCAAGAGAAGATAGAAAAGAGCGAAAAATATTTTAATGACCATGGCGTGATAGCCACCTTGACTGGCAGATTGTTGCCCGGAATCAGGCAAGTGATATCGGTTCCCGCCGGCTTAGCCAAGATGAAGTTTTGGAAATTCATACTCTACACCACCATCGGGGCGGGCATTTGGAATTGTGTGCTGGCCGCCTTGGGCTGGTATTTGCACTCCATTGTACCGGAAGAACAACTCAACGACAAGATTTTAGAGTACAACGATCATATCAAGGTGGTGATTTTAAGCCTGTTTGGCTTGATGGTAGCCTATTTTGTCATCAAGCATTTTCTCAACAAGCGCAAGAAAAATAAGAACCAATCTTCCAACCCTTCCTGAAAAGAATCAACCAGCTAAAAAACTTGAGGAATCCAACTTCAGCAGCTGATTGTATGTTAACTTTCGTTAATAGCATAACAACTGCAAGCATTTCTGTTATTGTTTGTCAATCAAAATGCCTATCTTTGCACTCACTTTAAAGAGAATCGCCGATATGGCTCAGTTGGTAGAGCAACTCATTCGTAATGAGTAGGTCCCCGGTTCGAGTCCGGGTATCGGCTCTCTTGCGGAATTAGCACATCGGTAGTGCGTGGGCTTCCCAAGCCTGAGAGGCGGGTTCGATTCCCGTATTCCGCTCATTCTTTATTTATTCTCCCCCTTATTTTTCGCTTCCTCTTCACCTCTGAAGATATATTGCATCACGACAGCATCCCGATAGGCCGTTCCATCGTAAAGCCAATCGGCCAACCTGCACCCCTCGGTGAAGCCCAATTGTGCGAACAAAGCCAAGATATTGCCCTTGTCAACGGCTACCACAACATAGATTTGATGCAGATGTAGCACATGTTTGGCATATTTCAGCACTTCCTGTACCACCGCCTTGCCATAGCCTTTGCCACGAAACTGCTCTTGAATCACAATGCCCAGTTCGGCTCTTCGATGTTGCGGAGCGAAGTTAACGATATCAACCATGCCAATCGTCTTGCCATGTTCGTTCTCAATTATCAGTCTTACTTGCTTGTCGGTGTAGATGTCTCCCGAGGAATGAGCGATGTAGTCGTGCAGCACATACCTGGAATAAGGAACATTGGTCGCACTGACATTCCACAACTTCACATCGTTTTCTATCTTATACAACAAGTCAAGATCTTCGGGCTCCATGGCCCTTAGCTGCGCATGTATCATGATTTTGGCTATGATTTATGAGAATATTTCCGATTCGGTAATCACCATTTTCGTTTCTGGCAGATACGTTCCGAGGCACACTTTCTCGCTTGGTTGTAAGGCAAAGATATTCAATATCTCATCAAAATTGTAGGCTTGGGTATCGTAAACCATATACACCTTGTCGGCTTGTGGCAACTTCAAAGTCAGATGACCATCGGGATGATCGCGATAAGTGGATGTCACAAACTGTGCGCAAAGTCCTTTTCGCCGTGCAATCTCCTTACACTCCTGCATGGCTTGGCTACTTCCAATGAAGACATACTGCACAGTCTCTTGTTTCTTTCTCCGAAAAAGTCCCACTCCCTGTTTGGCCTTCACCATCTGCATGCTTATCAAAGCCATGAATGCCTTAGCGTAGATGGCCATCTTAATGGGCAACCCCAGCAGGATGCTCATGCCGCCATAATGCTTTTTGAAGAAAATCAGCATGGCTTGATAGAACACATGCACATAACGATAGGACGATTTTTGCGTGCTTTCTCCCTTATAATGCAGTATTCTCAGCGGCAGATACCAATTGTGATAACCCTTCTGAAGCAAGCGGTAAGACAGGTCTATGTCCTCTCCATACATGAAGAAATCTTCGTCGAGCAAGCCCACATCCTCGAGTGCTTTACGCGGAACGGCGAAAAAAGCACCGCTGACGATTTCTATCTCAGCTGGCTCATCCCAGGGCAGGTGCCCCATGTAGTACTTTGCAAAGCGTTTACTCGTGGGATATTTCGCACACAATCCGCACATTTTGTAAAAGGCTGTCCATGGTGTTGGCACCCCTCTGCGCGACTCTTTCGCATCAAAGCCTTGCTGATTCATCATCCGAACGCCCACGCCGCCTACGCCCTCGTGCGAATCCATCCAATCAATGAGCTGGCGCATGGTATGCTCACCGACGATTGTATCGGGATTCAACAATAAAACATACTCACCCTTGCTTTGTCTAATGGCAAGATTGTTGGCCCTGGCGAAGCCCAAATTATGATTGCTGCTGATGAGGTTCACCGCGGGGAACCTACCTGAAAGATAGTCTACCGACCCGTCTACGGAGGCATTGTCTACCACAAAAATCTCGGCATCTACATCCTTGAGCGACCGTGTTAATGAGATTAAACACTGCTCAAGATAGTACTTTACATTGTAGTTGACGATGATGACAGACAGCTTCACTCCTTGCATGATCTTTCACGGTTAAACCTTCTCGTCACCTTTTGTCTCCGTCACACAACGATCCAAGGAGGGATAGATGAAAAACAAACTTAGAAAAACAATGACTGCCATGTAGCAAAACGCTGCATGGACGAAGAGATAATAAAACAAGACGTTGACCACCAGCAGTACGCCCAACACGTCCAAGCGCACACTGCCCCACCTTTGGAGCGCGCGTAACGCCTGTGCGTCATCGCCTTTCAGTGCCTTTGCCACCTTTTTATACTTAAACAAGCGTAACGAAAGCGGAATGCAACAGATGGTGAGTAGCTCCATGACTACCAGACAAACAAACTCCTTCTGGTCCGAACCGGCCCAATTCCCTGATGCCAAGGCACCCGTTTCAAACAGCACCACCATCAACAAAGACAGGATGATGGGCAAAAAAAACTGAATCATCAACAGGCGTTGCACGCTTCTTATCTGGTTCATGGAATTCAATGTATATCAATGTAACACCCAACCCATCTCCTCCGAGCTTGGTCAGATGGGCTTTTTGCTTATCGTTCAAACGGTGTTCTGTTCACAATCGAGCGTCCCAAAGTCACCTCGTCCGTGTACTCCAGCTCATCACCTACGGATATTCCGCGCGCTATCACGGAGAGCTTCACTTTCAAAGGAGCCAATTTTCGCGAGATATAAAAATTGGTTGTGTCGCCCTCCATCGTCGAACTCAAGGCCAAAATCACCTCCGAAACGCCACCTTGCTCAACCCGTTGCACCAACGACTGTATTTCCAGCTGGTCGGGACCGATGCCATCCATGGGTGAGATGATGCCTCCCAGCACGTGATAAAGTCCGCGAAACTGCTGCGTGTTCTCCACCGCCATCACGTCTTGGATGTTCTCCACCACACAAATCAGCGACGTGTCCCTACGCGGGTCCGAACAAATAGGACACACATCTTCATCACTGATGTTGTGACACACCCGACAGTATTTCACCTCCTGCTTCACTTTAGCGATGGCCGAGGCAAACTGTTCAACGTCACTGTTGCTTTGTCGCAACAGGTGCAGAACCAGTCTCAAGGCCGTTTTTCGCCCTATTCCGGGGAGTTTGGAGAACTCGCTGACGGCTTTTTCAAGAAGAACAGACGGATATTGTTGTTCCATTTACAGGTACACGCCAATGCCAATCCTGAAGCCAATGGTGGAAAAGTCTCTGTGCTTCTTGAACGATTGATCATAGTACACGGCGGGTTCAACGGTCACCGTACGACTTAAAAAGTAAGCATAACCTACCTCTACACCAGGCATCACATCGTTGTAATTGTGGTTGGCATGAATCAACTTGCAGTTAACGCCCAGATAAATGCCATTTTGAACAATGTAGTAACGCCCACCAACACCCGCAGAAATATAATCGGGAACCGACTCATATCCGCTGTGTTGATAGCTTAGATTGCCCAAAACCATCAAGTTGTCCTCAAAGAGATAGCCAGCTTGCGCCTGAATGCCTAAATTGAGCTTGTCCAAACCGCTGTAACTCAGATTCAATCCGGTCAACGAGCCGCCGATATACACCTTGTCTTGTTCAAACTGAGCGCTGGCCGTGAGGGTCATCAGCAACGCCGCAATCATTGTTAATAGCTTCTTCATTTTCATCAAAGTCTTTTATGTAAGTATATTTTCCATCTCCTCAAAAGGCTCCACTCACACCGTTTTTCCCCGCACACACAAGCCTTTCTGAACCAAGGTTGACGCTGACTTGCAGCCTTAATTGAACGCTACGGCTGGAGCAGTGATGTATTTTGCAAAAGTACATAATATATTTGAGAACCGAAAAAATATCCGTATCTTTGTCAGCATAATTCTTTTGAACGAACAGACAGGATGAAACGATTCTCACTATCCATCATATTGGCAACTCTCTCTCTTCTCGTATCCGCCCAATCTACCACCCCTTTGCTGCAAAACGCCTTATGCTCCTCGCCCAAACGCGAGGTGAGAGCCGTGTGGCTGACCACCATCGGCGGACTGGATTGGCCTAAAACCTACGCACACACCGCGTACACAAAGGAAAAACAGCAGGAAGAGTTGCGAAAACGGCTCGATCAATACCAGCGTGCCGGCATCAACACCATCTTGCTGCAAACCCGCGTCAGGGGGACGATGATTTACCCATCCGCCCACGAACCATGGGACGGCTGCCTGTCGGGCGTGCCGGGAAAAAGTCCGGGGTACGACGCTTTGGCATTTGCCATTGACGAATGCCACCGCCGCGGCATGGAGTTGCACGCCTGGGTAGTTACCATGCCGCTGGGAAAATGGAACGGGTTGGGCTGTAAAACCATGAGGAGAAAGCTGCCGGCACTGGTCAGAAGGATTGGCGCAGATGGCTATATGAACCCCGAAAAGCCTCAAACAGCTGATTATCTCGCCACCATCTGCGAAGAAATAACCCGCAACTACGACATCGACGGCATTCATCTCGACTACATCCGCTATCCCGAAAACTGGCCCCTTCGCATCAACAGAACGGAAGGACGCCGCAACATCACCCGCATCGTGGAAGCCATTCACGCCAAGGTGAAGCGGCTCAAGCCCTGGGTGAAGATGAGTTGTTCGCCCATCGGCAAGCATGATGACCTGCCCAGATACACCAGTCGGGGATGGAACGCCTACACCAAGGTGTGTCAAGACGCCCAAGGATGGCTCAAAACGGGACTGATGGATCAGCTCTACCCCATGCTGTATTTCAAAGATAACAACTTTTTTCCCTTCGCCATCAACTGGAAAGAAGAGAGCTGCGGCAAGATGATTGTTCCCGGACTGGGCATCTATTTCATGTCGCCCAGCGAGCGTAACTGGCCTATCGACGTTATCAAACAAGAGCTGAACGTTGTCAGACTATATGGAATGGGGCACGCATACTTCAGGGGAAAGTTCCTGACAGACAACACCAAGGGCATCTACGACTTCGCAGAGAACGATTTTACCCGCTATCCGGCACTCGTGCCAGCCATGACCTGGCAACACTGTACGCCGCCAATGCCACCAACCCGCCTCCGGTTGGACAGCACCAGAGCCACGTTGAGCTGGTCGGGAGCGAAAGATTGCAGTGACGCTCCCTACCTGGTGTACAACGTTTATGCCAGTCGGCAGGCACCCGTTGACATTCATGACGCGCGCAACATCGTGGCCGCCCGCATCCCATCAATCTCCATCCGCGTGCCTATCACGCAAGGCATGGCGTACGCCGTGACGGCCATGGACCGCTATGGCAACGAGAGCGAACCGCTACAAACGCACCAAAAACCCATCAAGACCAACCACTTTCCACCGGCAACGTTGTTGCCCTGTGACGGACAGCGCCTGCAACTGCCCGACAAGGGACAAACGCTGGATGCCCTGTTCGTGCTTATCGAATCGCTGCAAGGCACCATGGTCACCACCCGTGTATACCAAGGAAAGTATGCCGACGTGTCAAAACTGCCCGAGGGGATGTATGTGCTGCGGTCTATCAACAGGAAAGGCTATCGGCATCGCCTCGGCCATTTCATGGTGAAGCGTAATCCGAATTTATAGGTTTATTTCGCTTCTCCAAATCTACCCCACAACAACTTGATGACTAAGGAGTTGCAAACTCCATGACCTTACCTTGTAAAAGCATAGCAATTGAAGGCCAATGTCATTGCTTTTGCACACCAAAGTCATAGAGATTGAAAAGCATAAGATATGATAGGCTGAAAACAGGGCACCCACATTTATGATGAGGTTGTTGCAACACAAGCTGCTGATGGTTTTAGCCAACACGCTGTCTTTTCAATAAAAGAGCCGTGTAAATGTGCATGGAAAAACAGAAAAGGACGGGCCAAATGCGGAAAATTTCTTAATTTTGCAAGATAAGCTGGCAAGGAACAACGAATGAAATGTTAAAGCTTTGGCGATTAAACGCTATTTCTGTAACTTTGTACACATAACTTATACGACGGATTATGCAACCCATCTTTATCGCAGGCCCCTGCGTCATCGAATCGGAAGAACTGTTGGACACCGTTGCCCAACGACTGGTTGATATCAACCGAAAGCTCGGTACGGACATCATCTTCAAGGCTTCGTTTGACAAGGCCAACCGCACATCTATCCATTCGTTCAGAGGTCCTGGTCTGGAAAAAGGCCTGCAAATGCTCACCCACATCAAAGAAACCTACAAACTGAGGATTACCACGGACATTCATGAGAGCTGGCAGGCGGAAGCAGTGGGTGAAGTGTGCGACATTTTGCAGATACCCGCATTCTTGTGCAGGCAGACTGATTTGCTGATGGCTGCTGCTGCAACAGGCAAGATTGTGAACATCAAGAAAGCACAGTTTCTGAGTGGAAAGGACATGAGACACCCCGTAGAAAAAGCTATGGAGAGCGGTGCCAAGGAAATATGGCTCACCGAGCGCGGTAACTGCTTTGGGTACAACAATCTGGTGGTTGACTTCAGAAACATCCCCGACATGAAAGAGATTGTCAAAACGGTGATTATGGACTGCACACACTGCGTTCAAAGACCTGGTGCGGGTGAGGGAAAAACCATCGGTGACCGACGATTCATACCGGCCATGGCACACGCTGCGAAAGCTTTTGGGGCAACGGGATATTTCTTTGAGACCCATCCAACACCGGATGAAGGACTAAGTGACGCTGCCAACATGCTGGAATTGGACAAGCTGGAACCTCTCATCGCATCACTACTACAATAGACGCACCGCATACATAATAACAGATTCATGGAAGAAAATACGAAAGAATCGCTTAAACATGCAAGAGAATACGCCTCACAGTGCATCAAGGATGAAGCGCAGGCACTGATGGAGCTGATTCCACAGCTGGATGAAAACTTTGAAAAGGCCGTTGAAATGATGTTCAACTGCAAGGGGAAAATCATCGTCACCGGTGTTGGCAAGAGTGGCAACGTAGGAGCCAAGATAGCTGCTACATTGTCTTCAACGGGTACGCCGGCGTTCTATATCAATCCGCTGGACATCTACCATGGTGATTTGGGCGTGATGACACCCGACGATGTGGTGCTGGCCTTGAGCAACAGCGGGCAGACTGATGAGTTGCTTCGCTTTCTGCCCATGGTGCTGCACATGAACGTGCCGGTGGTATCTATCAGCGGAAATCCCAAATCGTTGCTGGCCAAATACTCGACTGCGCACATCACATGCCGTGTAGAGAAAGAAGCCTGTCCACTGAATCTGGCACCTACGAGCAGCACAACGGCCGCACTGGCCATGGGAGACGCACTGGCCATTGCCCTGATGATGGTGAGAAACTTCAAGCCAAACGACTTCGCACAGTTTCATCCGGGCGGCGAATTGGGCAAGCGGTTGCTCACAACAGCCTCCGACGTGATGCGGTCAGACAACCTGCCCATTATCCCCAAAGAGATGCATCTGGGCGAAGCCATCATTCATGTGAGTAAAGGAAAACTGGGGTTGGGTGTCTCGTTGGAGAACGAGAAAGTGGTAGGACTGATTACAGATGGCGACATTAGGCGCGCCATGGAGAAGTGGCAAGCCCAGTTCTTCAACAAGACGGTAAGCGACATCATGACAACGAGTCCAAAAACGGTTTCACCGAACACAAAAATCACAGAGATACAAACCATCATGCACAAGTACAAAATACATACGGTACTGGTTGTTGACAGCGACAACCATTTGTTAGGGGTCGTCGACCACTATTCGTGCATGATTTAAAAGCCCCTATTGACTGAAATTTGAGAGTCCTATTATTCATTTTATGTTTCATCGCCTGCACGTCAGTTGATGCGCAGAGCTCAGACTCACTCATCGTTGAAACCTTGCGAGAGAAGGGTGTGAGGTTCTCACATGACAACAGTGTGACGCTGTTGATGGACGGACAAGAGAAGTTTGATGACCTGTTTTTGGCCATCAAGCAAGCCAAGAGTAGCGTGCATCTGGAATACTTCAACTTCAGAAATGATTCCATTGCGCGGCTGTTGTTCGACATCTTGGAAGAGAAAGTGGCTGAAGGTGTGGAGGTAAGAGCCTTGTTTGATGCTTTTGGTAATTGGTCGAACAACCGTCCACTGAAGAAACATCACCTGGACTCAATACGCGCCAAAGGTGTTGAAATCTACAAATTTGACCCCATCACCTTTCCTTGGATCAATCATGTACTGAGCCGCGACCATCGAAAGATTGCCGTCATTGATGGCGAGGTGGCCTATACGGGTGGCATGAACGTGGCCGACTACTACATCAAAGGCACCCGTCAGGTGGGCAAATGGCACGACATGCACTGTAGAATTGAGGGTTTAGCGGTGAACGATCTGCAACGTATCTTCTTGAAAATGTGGAATAAAACGGCGAAGCAGAACGTGCATGGCGCAAAATATTATAGAGGTCACCGCAACAGGGGGTATATCAAAGGGCTCAAGTCGGACACTTGCAGCACGTCAGGCGATAAGATGGTAGGCATTGTGAACCGTGAACCACGCATCAGTAACGAGATGATCAGGGCGTTCTATGTGGGAGCTATCGATGCAGCTCAAGACAGTTTGAAAATCATCAATCCTTACTTTACACTGAATCGGGGTATCAAGAAAGCCCTGAGGAAGGCCATCAAGCGAGGTGTGAAAGTAGAGATTATGCTGTCGACCAGCAGCGATATTCCCTTAACACCCGACTGTGGGTTCTACAACGCGCACAAACTAATGAAGCAAGGGGCCAACGTATGGATGTTTACGGATGGGTTTCACCATACCAAGGTGATTATGGTAGACGGCAAGTTCTGCACGGTGGGGAGCGCCAACCTCAATGCCAGAAGTCTTAATTTCGACTATGAAGAAAATGCTGTGATTGTTGATCGCTGCACTACTCGCCAGCTGGACAAGTTGTTTGATGATGATAAGAAAGATAGTTTTCTGCTCACTCCCAAGAGCTGGGATGAGTTTAGAACGCCTTGGCAGAAGCTGCGTGGATGGTTTGCTCACTTGTTAGCGCCCGTGTTATAAGCATTAAAAGCGGCCTAAAAAGTGCCATTGACCTAAAAAGCAACCAACGCCAAGAGGCTTTTTGACGCCACATTGGTGGGTTACACCTTTATATTTTGTTGATATCTACATACCCATGCATCACGGCATAGATGGTGAGAGCCGAGACACTCTTCACCCCAAGCTTGTCCATGATGTTCTTACGATGCGTGATGACCGTTGTCATGCCAATGTTCAACTGGTCAGCTATCTCCTTATTAATATATCCCTGAACAATGAGTGACAATACTTCAATCTCCCGATCAGACAGGATTTTGGTCTTCAATGTTTTCAGTGTAGATGGGAAACGCTGTCCCTTGCCGTGTGCGTTTTGTTCCAACATCAACAACGAACGCACCAACTGGTCTTCCGGAACATTGACACAAAGACTATGAAAACCAGAAAGTTGGGTGGAGGGATCAGTGGAAGCGGCTAAGACAATCGTCTTTTTTTGTCGGTCAAGGAAGAACTGACGATGTTCCAACACTATGCTCATCGACACAAAGTAATGAAAAAAAGAGTCGACGGCGCATTCGGTCAGCTCTTCAAACGAGCCGAACGTGGTTACATCCATGACTGGCATCACATTCTGCAACATCTGCTTTAATCCCAACACAGCCAGCGTATTGGAATCAATGATGGCCAGTTGAGGACGCCCATTGATAATCTTTCCTTCCGTCATAACAGCCACAAAGTTAAATATTTTTCCTCATAATCAAAAGAATACAGGTAGCAAACATTCGTATCTATCAGCATCTTACCCCGTACATACGAAAAAGATGTTGCCTTGATACATAACTGTTTATGCTGAGAATATATTCTTAATGATGTTCTGGAACGATGGCAAAATAACGGACATCCGATGAGGTAAGGTTTTCCATGTAATGTTGGTGTCCCATTGGACAATAATGCACTTGTCCGGCTTGCACTTGTTTTGCCTCTCCGTCATCATGACACGTCAACGTTCCTTCTAAGACATAAACCACCTCACAATTATCAACGTGGGTATGAAGTCCGGTCGAAGCACCTGGCTTGAGTGTGCTCAACATGATTTTGCACTTATCATCCGCAAAGTTGCGCGTAACAAGTGTGCCTTTACCTCCTTTGAAACCTTCTATGGTTTGTTCGTCTAAATCATTGAAATCTATAACCATAATGTTCTTGTATGTTTTAGTTGTACGGCAAAGATAATTAAATAATGACACACCACAAAGAGATAACGTCAGTTAATCTTCTTCATCATTTCAAAGCAAAAGAGGGCATGCCGTGAAGCACACCCTCTCAAAATAAATCCTAATCAGGAATCGTTACTTATTACGAATCCATCTCTTGTCCCAGATATTCAATTGTTTTTTCGTCTTGTAAACAGAAGGGATGCAAACAACATTCACCTTACTGTCCTTGGCAGCCTGAACATAATAGTAGATGTTCTTACCGTTGTACTTGCCTGATCGTTGATGGTTCAAGGCAAAAGCATTTGTGCCATCTGTCAACTCACCTGCACTTTTCACGCCCGAGTACTTCACGTCAATGGTCTTACCCACGGTAGCGTCCTTGATGAGGATGTAACGGTTGATGTATTTACCATAGTCGGCCGCAAGCTGTGCAAGCGTCACTTCCATTGGTTTGGGTGCATCACCCTTGGTAACTTTGGCCAATTCGGTTTGCAACGACGTGGCTTCAGGCAGTCCGTTGTATGCATAGCCAGCACCCCACACACGTCCATTGATGACATCACCCACAGCAAGACTTGAATTACCACTGTAAAGTAGCAAGCCACCTGTTGCGTCCTCGACGAAAATGTTGCTGCCATTCTTGTAGGTCACCTTAGCATCGGTGAGCATAACGTCGAAGTTTACCTGCTTATTTCTATCAGTACTGGCTGATATTGCAGATGAGATTCCAGCGATACCGCCTGTGGTGACAGGAGTAGTACCCAGCTGAATGATGGAAACTGTCAACACAGACTCATCCTTTCCCTTGGTACTCTTGAACGTAAGTGTGCCTTCACGTTTCTTACCTGTCGCGTTCTCAGAAGGATTGACGGTAAACACCAAGTCACCCTTCTTGTTGACTGTGTAGCCTGACTCTATCGTCATCCAGTCGACATCCGACTTGAAACTCAAGCCTTCGCCTTTCTGTGTGATAGTGATGTTAAACGGTTTGCCTTCCTTGTCGATGGTTTTGTTGGTCTCTTTGCTGAGCAAGAGCGCTTTCTTCACTGAAATAAATGTAGCATCCACAATCTCAACAGTCGACTTATAGGTTGTCCTGGCACCTTCAACAGTGACAAGATCACCAGGAGCAATGTTGAACTTCTTCCAGTTGTATGCACCTGATGCGTCCTTTGTACCATAGATATAGAGCTCGTTGCCCTCGTTGTCTACCATGTACCAGTTGCCGTATGAGGTGTTAATGATTTTGCCACACATACCTGTCACACGGTAGGTTTTGCTGTCAACGCCTTTCAATACGTCCTTCACAGTACTTTCGGGCGTGGGAGAATCGTCAATCTGAGCAACGATAATGTTCTGATATTTGTCACCAGCTTTTATGCGTACGGTGACCGAACGCGTAGCGGTTGTAGCGCCAACGGTGAAAGAAATGTCGGTAGTTCCAGCGCCACCACTCAGTTGTGACACCTTAACCCACTTGTTTTCCTTGGTTGCCATCTGACTGGTTGGCACGTCGTATTTCACGATACCCTTTTCATCATCCAGCGAATCGGCCTTAACCGGAACCATGAAGTCCATGCTCCAGTCTTCCGTAGCCGTCACGGTAATCTTCTGCGTTCCACCTTTCACGTCGAAAGCCACATAAGAAGAAGACACCTTCAAGTTGCTCAGATAGGTGGGGTCGTTGTCGTCCGAACAGCCTGTAAACATGGCAATGACTGCGATGAACGATGGAATGATATATTTTAGTTTCATATCCTTTTGTTTTACTATTAATTAAATGTATGCTTGACTTTAGTTGAACGTATACTTGATACCCACCGACATGTACCAGCACTGGCCGATAGAATAGCTCGGTGTGAACGTTTCTGTGTTGCCATTGATGGATTTTGGCGTAGAGAACTTAGCCACACCGTCTGTGTCAACACCCTCGTATTTGAGGATACGGGCATCCGAACCGATGGCAGGATTCAAGTATTTGGCCACACCCCACTTTGAGTCAAAGAGGTTGAGCAGGTTCTTAATGTCAAAGCTCAGCTGCAAACCATGCTTTGTCTTCCCTACGTTGAGTTTGAAATCGTGCTTGTAAGCGAAGTCAATACGATGCACCCAAGGAGAGTAAAGCGCGTAAGCCTCGGCATATTCGCCCTGATGTTTGCTCAGATAACCATTGGCATGCACATAGTCCATGAAACGAGTTTTGTCGTCTTCCGATACGAAACGGAATTGCTTGTCGGCCACTTGCTGATCGGTAGGAATGTAGATGGCGTCATAATTGTATCCGTCACCGTTCATATCATTGGTGGTCATGAACGAGTAGTTGGCTCCACCTCTCCATCCTTCATAGAACAAACTATAGTGATTACCGCTCTTGTCGTGGATGGTAGCCGATGCCACCAATCGGTCGGGCGTGTTGTATTGCGAGTTGTGCAACTTGATGTGGTTCGGTCCTTCCACTGTTGGAACGTAGGTGAATGCCGACTCTGCGTTAGAACCTGGCATGCCCGTCACACTCTTAGCCACGTTGTGAGTATAGGCAGCCATCAGGCTAACCCACTCTGCCGGTTGTACATTGGCGGTTACGTTAGCCGTCCAACCATAGCCGCGACTGGTATTCTCCAGAACAAAGGCCTTGGTGTTGGTACGGAATCCCGTAGGATATATAGGACGGTTGTCTACACCATTGAATCGAGCGAACCCGCCTACAGAAGGAATACTCCAGTCTGAAATGGTGGTTTCGTTAAGCGTCTTGTTGTAAATAAACTCACCCGACAAGGTGAATGGGAACGACACTGGTACTTGATAATCGATAGCCACGGATGCCTTCCATACCTGTGGCAACTTAAAGTTCTCTGACACGGCGGCGATAGCAGATGGAACCGTTCCGTCCTCGGGTTTGATAGTAGAAGGATAACCCAAAGAAATCAGCTTGTCATAGAGCGCCTTTTGCGTGGCTTTGCCATTGGCATCGGTCACCAGTCCGCCGGCAAAGGTATCCATGTCGAATCCTCGCTTGGCAGCGTTGGCAGCGTTAATTTGTGCCTGATACTGCACCATACCACCGTTGGTAGGCATGTTGGTGAAGAACACCAGTGGCAAGTTGCCGGCAAAGAGACCCGTACCGCCACGCACCTTGAGCGACTTGTTTCCCAAGACATCCCAGGTAAATCCTACACGCGGTGAGAATATCCAGTTGGCTGAAGGCCACTTACCCGTATCAATGCGACGTCCGTCGTAATCAAGGTCATAGATAGCCTTGTTGGTGATCAAGTCGCTGTTGACGAATGAGAGGTTGTCAATGCGCAGACCGTAAACCAACTTGAAGTTGTCCATCACCGACCATTCATCCTGACCGTATACAGAAATCTTGTTGCTGCGTACACGAGCGGCCGGCGCACTCTCGCCATCATAGCCGTAAGTGAGGTTCACAATCTCGGGAGCGGCACCATTGATGAAATCGTCCAAACTGCTATAGCGATAGTAGCCTGTACCATTACGCATGTAGGCATTGTCCGCCATCTTGTATTCGTAGGCCAGACCACCGGTGACTTTATGCTTTCCAGCATAGTAAGTCAACTCGTCTTTCACATTCCATACATTATTATGAACGGCATTGTTCCATGTAAACAGCTCGTAACCTAACGACAGGTAAGCCTGTCCGCCTTTCAGGATATCGATGAAGGGGAATTCAGAAGAATTAGAACTACGCAAGTCGTCCAGCTTTGAATAGGTTGCCAACAACTGGTTGGAAAGATTCTCTGTCAAGCGACTGTTCAAGTCGAATGAGAACGAGTGTACCAGGTTGTCCATCGAATACATCGCATTGGCATACGACATAGATGCCTGCGACATACGGCCTTCCGACATTCGTGTGCCGCCATCCATAGACGATGCATTAGGCGAGCGCCAAGTCATGTTCTTGGTGTAGTTGTAACGCAAGGCCAAACGGTGCTGGTCAGTGATGTTCCAGTCTAAGCGCGCCAACAGCTTGGTGTTGCTGATGTCAGCGGGGAAGCTGGTGTACGAACCAGTGTTGTATCCATATTTCTTGTTCACAAAGTCAGAAACAGTCTGCAAATCCTTGATTGTTGTACGCGAAATATACTCTTGAGCGTTGGCCACACCGTCCTCAGAGGCTCTCCAACGGTTAGCTACCGTAGGAACCTTTTCAGTTTCACCATTCACGAAGAAGAACAATTTGTTCTTGATAATCGGGCCACCCAACGTAAAACCGTAGGTAGTCTTGCGATCTTTCTCGCGGGCACCGGGTATTTGGAATCCTTCGACAGCATCGCCTCGCATGTTCTCATTTCTGTGATAAACGTACGCGCTGCCCTTGAAAGCATTGGTACCCGACTTGGTAATGGCATTCACACCACCGCCGATGAAGTTGGTTTGGCGCACGTCGTAGGGAGCAATTACCACCTGCAACTCTTCAATAGCTTCGATGGAGATGGGGTTGCCACCACCGGGAAGAGCCGATGACAAACCAAAGTTGTTGTTGAAGTTGGCACCATCCACGGTGAAGTTGGCCGTACGACCATCCGTTCCGACAAAGCTCATGCCATTGCCTCCATAAGGAGAAAGGCGCGTGATGTCGGTGATGCTGCGGCTCACCGTAGGCAGATTCATCATCTGCGAATTGTTGATGTTGGTTGAGGCTCCCGTCTTCTCTTGAGCGAACTTGGAAGCCGTTGCACTGACAACAACCTCGCCCAGCATGGCGGCATCTTCCGAAAGGGTCACGCCAAGGTTATACACCTCACCCAACTGAAGCGTGATATCCTTGTAAGTCTTCGTCTGGTGTCCCACATAGCTCACCGTAACGGCATAAGGACCACCTGTACGCATACCCTGAATGTTAAAACGTCCGTTCACGTTGGTCACTGCCGAATAGGTAGTTCCAGAAGGCTCGTGTACCGCCTGGACGGTCGCACCAATGAGTTCTTCGCCGGTTCCCTCAAGGGTAACCTTACCACTCATTGCGGAAGTTGTAACCTGTGCCATCATTGATGTGCACAAACACATCATCATGGACATCAGAAAAACAATTTTTTTCTGCATTTTTGTGTTAATTTTTAATTAAAAAAGAGGCATGAAAACCTGTTATACTTATTTCACTGCAAAATTAACTAAATATTTTCATATAATCGTTACATATTGGTTACAATTTGGTTATGCATCTACCCGCAGAGGAATATTTTACCAGTAGAGGCGAAATTTATCACGCCCGTAGAGCCATCCGCGTGTCGAAATGTGCTCAATCAAGCCTCTACAAGAATTCGGAACGCGCCCAATCACGACGCAAGAATGTAAAATGTTTTGCCCGAAAAACACCCCAAAAACAGGGTTTCAAAACTTGCAAAATAGAAAAAATCAATAGGCTTGCAGGATGCAAAACAGGAGATTGGCAGGGTGGAAAAAACGTATTTTTGAGTAAAAACATAGCGTTGGCCGCCCTATATGCATCCTTTTGGTGGCCAATCTGCATGCCATTGACCCACAAAGGCATGTAGATTGACGTGTTAAAGCAATGCTTTTCATCAAAAATCCATATCAAAGGCATCTATAAACACGCATAAAAACGACAAACTACTGAATACCAATTGATTACAAAAACAATCCATGCTTGCCGTATTTGCAACGACCTTCACCGTTGCTTGCAAACAAGCCAAGGAGCGAAAGCCATGTTGTCAAGAAAATTCAGCATCATGTCTCGTTCCTCATACTCATGAAGTCTATCTTTGCAAACATGGCATGAGCAGGCTCGTCCATGACGAGAAATAACATTAAAAAAGTACATTTAATGAAGTTTAAATGTTCAACCGCCACAATCGCTAGGATATTTCGATAAAAATAAGTACCTTTGCAAGGTTTATTGTACATATTAATTCAATATTCAGATTATCAATCAGTTAGAAGTTTAGGGTATTTAGGATGAGACAATTAAAAATTCAGAAAAGCATTACCAATCGTTCAAGTGAAGCGTTAGACAAATATCTTGTAGAGATAGGCCGCGCACCCCTGATATCAATTGACGAGGAGATAGAACTCGCACAAAAGATTAAGAAGGGCGGACCAGAAGGCGAGAGAGCCAAAGACAAGCTTGTCACTGCCAATTTGCGATTCGTTGTTTCTGTAGCTAAACAATACCAGCACCAAGGACTATCACTGACCGACTTGATTGACGAAGGCAACATTGGGCTGATTAAGGCTGCCCAGAAGTTTGACGAAACGCGTGGATTCAAATTCATTTCGTATGCCGTTTGGTGGATTCGCCAAAGCATCTTGCAAGCTATTGCAGAACAGAGCCGCATCGTCAGGCTGCCCCTCAACCAGGTGGGATCGCTCAACAAGATTAATCACGAAATCAACAGGTTCGAGCAAGAGAACCATCGCCGCCCCTCTATCTCTGAATTGTCGGATGCAACGAACATCGATGAAGACAAAATCAGTCAGAGCATGATGGCCGACGGGCATCATGTGAGTATAGATGCTCCTTTCCAAGACGGCGAAGACAACACCATGCTCGACGTGATGCCTAGTGGCGAAGACAGCAGAACCGACAGGCATGTGGACCACGAGTCGATGGCACAAGAGCTTGATGCGGTGCTCAACAAGGTGCTGAAAGAGCGTGAGATCATCATTATCAAAGAATGCTTCGGCATTGGTCGTCACGAGAAGGGACTGGAAGAAATTGGCGATCAGCTGGGACTGACGCGCGAACGCGTGAGACAAATTCGCGAAAAAAGTATTGCGAAGCTACGCGACAGCGGTAATGCAAAAATCCTGATGAAATATTTAGGATAAGATTTAAGGCTGGTTCTATAAATTACCACCGGACATAGTCATCAAATGTTTATGAAATACGTTTTGTTATCTTTTGGCTTCTTTTTGGTTCAAAATGTAAGTTCGTTCAGTCGTGTAGCTCGCTACACTCCTTCACTCTCTTGCATTTTGACCTCAAAAAAAAGCTCAAAATCTAACAAAGCTAATTTATAGAACCAGCCTTTATTGGACAAAAAATGTAGCGGCCTCAAGCATATTTCCATGCTTGGGGCCGTTTTAGTATAGATAGATGATGGTCAAAGGGGTGATGCACAAACCGCCATCACCCTGCGTTAAAAAGGCATCAGGTTTAGACCCGACTACTCATTGGCTACCAAATCTTCCATCACAAAAGCCTCTTTCGCTCCAATGCCATATTGTTGTAACAGGTCGGCATCCATCACAAACACATCGTGTAGCAAGGTGTTGCCGCCCGGCATCGGTCGTTCTTTATTCGTTTCCGCCACATATTGCTTGAACAAGTTGATGGCTTCTTCCATATTGGACAGAAACCATTGGCAATAACCGGCATTCAAACAATCGGTTGGCATGCGATGCTGATTGGCCAACAGGCGCGTGTAGATGGGAGCTGCCTGCTGAGGTTTCTGTTGTCGGAGATACCCCCAAGCCAACGAACGCTGGATGGACAGATTCTCGGGGTGGTCGTAATTCAACTTGAACAGCAGGCTCATCCCCTCCTCTATCTCGTCATTGTTCATCAGCGACACAGCTAAATTCAGCTGCACATGCTCGTTCGTGGCATCCATTTCCAACATCTTTTTGTTGTATTCAACCGCCTGCTCATAGTTTTCCAGATAAAAGCCGGTGAGTGCTTTCCCACGAATGGCCTGCATGTCATCGGCATTCATCTCCAAAACATTCGTGTAAGCCTTGTCGGCCGACAGATAATCTTTCTCCCGATAATACGCTCTGGCAGCCAGACGCCAATACTCTACGTCTTCCCTATCTACATACGCGCCGAGCAATTGCCACAGCTCTCTGTAGAAATGGTGCTTGTAAAGGAACTTTCCTACTTCCGTCATCCTATCCTTCAAGGGCGACTCACGAAAATAAGGGCACATCACGAAGAACGCACTGTTTTCGCTAGCGCTTGTATCAAACGGATTATGAAAATCGTTTTTGTTGTGGTAGATGCGATAAAAACGGTACAAATCCTGCAAATACATTCGCCTGATGTAGGCAGAACTGTTTTTCTCTTCCATGCTGACCGAGGTGCCGAGGATGTCTTGACTGTTGAGCATTTCGCGCATGTTTTGAGGTATTTTGTCAATGATTGACGACAGTGCCAGCGCAAAAGAATATTTATCCGAGTCGCAGAATGGGCCACTCTCGAGCAACAACTGCATGAATTTGTTGCCGCCCAGCTTGTCGTTCACCTGCCTGAGTTCAGGATGATCTTCGTAGAAAGGTACGAACCAGTTGCTCAAGGTAGTAAAGAACGCGAACCGTTTCATTTGTGAGAAGCCACCAAAATAGATGTCGGACCCAGCCTTCTGCATGTTCATCATTTTGTTGAAGTTGCGTTCCATCTCCTCCATAGCTTGGTCTGCCGCTCCCGGGTTGAGTATTTCATCCACCTCATCTTCTTCTTTTTCCACGATGCCCGCACGCGAAATGCTGATGTTACTGCCTTTCATGAGGTTGGGAATGATGTCTTTTTGCAGCTTCTCATTATCGGCATCGGCATTCATACAATAGAACATCTGCATTTGCAACTCCACCAATTCACGGCAGGTTTGCTCATTCTCACACAAGGTATTGATGGCCTGTTGTATCTCGGGATAGATGTCTCCCTCGTTTTCCGGCAACGACAGCACGATTCCTACCAACGCCCGTTGCCTGAGATGGGGTTCGGTTGCCTGGCGATAGACCTGCACCAGCGTTTGAAACCGATGGATGTCGAACAGCTGGATGACCGACAGCATCACGCCACTCAGCAACAATTGGGCGTCAATGGCGTCGATGGTGGGCGACAAAAGCAGTTCTTGGGCGAACTTAGCCGTACTTTCATTCCATTGCGGAGATACCAGCAAGGCGTTGAAAAGCTTTTTGACATATTGCTGATGCCGGTCGTAAAGTTCCTGTTTTTTGGTCTTCTGAGCATCCTGAGGCTCGAGAGAAAGCAACGCTATATCCTGCACGAATGCCTCCAACCGCTTCTTAATCACGTCAAAATCGGCATCCAGCGACTGCACGTTCATATAGGCTGCTTGGTACGAAGGGTTCTCGTTGAGGAACACAGCCAACTGCACGTCAGCGTTCAAGACATACAGTGCTTTCAACAAACGGTCGTAAACTTCCTCAAACTGGGGGTCATTGAGGCCCTTACGCATGTAAGACTTCATGAGTTCGTAATCGCTTTCAATACGACTGATGCGTGCGTTAAAAGCGTGAAGTTCATACTCGTGGATAAAAGTACGAAGGCTTTTCAAGGCCTCGCCTACGTTCTGTTCGGATGTAATGACATTCCTTATCTGCTGTAATTCGCTATCTGAGTATTCCAAAATACAATCTATGTTAATGATAAACTACGTTCAACGGCTACTTTACATAGCGTTGAGCTTTTTCAATATCTTTGGTGTCGGGCTTGGAAAGGTGGTTGAATTTCAGTTTTGGCAAGGCGTTCACCGTTCTTTGGTCGGTATTGCAATATGCCCTGATCAACGTGGAAAAGTGCAGAACACCATGCTTGTTGATGGAATCTACAGCCATGTTGTACGCACGGCCGAACGCTTTGAGCTGTGCGGTGCGATGCTGTCCCTTGATGGAATCGGTGCGAAAAGCCAACACACCCAACCGAGTGCCTGTCTTCTCGCTATCCGTCATCACCTGATGATGATACAATCGCGCGGTCGTTGCCTGCGGCTCAGTCAGCCACATGGCATCCATTTCGTTGTTGAGCAACATGTGCAAACGTACATGCACATCATTAATCTGTACCTTATAGACCCTGGATTTTGTCTTCACCCCTTTGAGGCTCTCGTCGGTGAGATAGTCGGTTCCCGAAAAACGGGTCATGGCTACCATCTTATCACCCAACTGATTGAGCTGTTTCAATCGTGCCGTTTTGTTGCTGATGAGCTGCCATTGCAGATTGGTGGCACTGAGATAATCTAGCTTGAGACCCTTTCGTTTCAGCCGTTCCATGCGCACAAGGTCGGACATGATACCCTCTACGCTGCCACCGACAATGGCTGTGTCGGCATCCATCTGCGCCGTAAAGGGCTTAAGCCTGACATCCACATGCAGCGTATCAAACAGTCGCAGCTCTTGGGCCACATACAATGGAAGGCAATCAAGCGTTGGTAGCACGGCAATCTTCAGTGCTTCGGCATTCTCCTGACGCAACTTTTCACGTTGAGCCTTCGTCACTTGTTGGCGCTCTGTTGTGGACTGTTGGCAAGCCACCAACAAGATGAGCAGCACAGCTAAAAGCAATAACTTTTTCATACCTTGCAAAATTAAACATTAATTTTGATTCTCAGAAAATTATTATTACTTTTGTCTGTCAACAAATCCACCACCATGGCAAAAGAAAAGATAGCTTATGTGTGTTCTAATTGCGGTCTGGATTCGCCCAAATGGATGGGCAAATGCCCCAATTGCGGACAATGGAACACCTTCAAGGAGATACGCATCGGCTCTGATACGTCGCAATCAACGGCCCGTTCGGTCGTCAATGCCTTCAAAGGCAACACGGAAAAGAACAAACCTTTGCGCCTGAAAGACATCTCAACGCTTGACGAACCGCGCATTGACATGCACGATGACGAGCTGAACCGCGTGCTGGGAGGCGGACTTGTTTCTGGCTCTATCACCCTTTTGGGAGGCGAGCCGGGCATCGGAAAGAGTACGCTGACGCTGCAAACCATCCTCCAAATGACAGACAAGCGGGTGCTCTACGTCAGCGGAGAGGAGAGTGCACACCAACTGAAGATGCGTGCTGAAAGACTGTCTAACGCCGAAAGTGACCATGTGGTCATCCTGTGTGAAACCTCTCTGGAACTGATTTTCGAGCAAATCAAAACCGTCAAGCCGGAGTTGGTGGTGATAGACTCCATCCAAACCATTGCAACAGAACATGTGGAAAGCTCGCCGGGCAGCATCTCTCAGGTAAGAGAATGCGCCGCTCTATTGCTTCATTTTGCCAAAAACAGCGGCATTCCCGTCATCTTAATCGGGCACATCAACAAAGAAGGAACACTGGCTGGCCCTAAGATTCTTGAGCACATCGTGGACACTGTCATTCAGTTTGAGGGCGACCAACATTATATATACCGCATCTTGCGCGCCATCAAAAACCGCTTCGGCAGCACGTCGGAACTGGGAATCTATGAAATGCAGCAAGACGGACTTAGGCAAGTGAGCAATCCATCCGAACTATTGCTCACGCAAGATCACGACGGACTGAGCGGCATCGCCATCTCATCGGCCATCGAAGGCGTTCGTCCGTTCCTGTTGGAGACGCAGGCTCTCGTTTCTTCTGCTGCGTACGGCACGCCACAACGATCGGCCACAGGCTTTGACCAGCGTAGGTTGAACATGCTTTTGGCCGTGTTGGAAAAGCGGGTGGGCTTTAAACTCATGCAGAAAGACGTGTTTCTCAACATTGCCGGAGGGCTGCGCGTCACCGATTTGGCCATGGATTTGAGCGTCATTGCGGCAGTCTTGTCCAGCAACGTGGACACACCCATCGAGAGCGGATGGTGCATGGCTGGTGAGGTTGGCCTCAGTGGAGAGGTGCGTCCCGTCAGCAGAATAGAGCAGCGCATCGCTGAAGCCGAGAAGTTAGGCTTCACACATCTCATTCTCCCTAAATACAATTTGCAGGGAATCAATCCACAACGATACCAGATAGCCCTCCACCCCGTGCGCAAAGTTGAGGAAGCCCTCCGTGCCTTGTTCGGATAATTACCGCCACTGACTGGCACAGACGGAAGGCCGATTCATGCGTCATTCTCTTGGAAGGTATGTCAATTAGAAGGGCATACCTACCGCAAAATGGAAGGTGAAGTCGCGGCCAAAGTTAGGGTGAAGCACGGCGAAATGCTCCCGCTGTGTTTCATAAGCTGGATTGATGGCCTTCATACCCATGTCAAACCGCAGGATAAAAAAGTCGAAGTTCAGGCGCAATCCCAGTCCGTAGGCCACGGCTATCTGCTTATAAAACTCGTGTAACTTGAACTGACCGCCTGGTTGTTCCTCATATTGTCGCAACGTCCAAATGTTTCCAGCATCCACAAAAGCGGCCCCATGGAATTTCCAAAACAACTTGGTGCGGTATTCTATGTTCATGTCCAACTTCATATCGCCCGTCTGGTTGATGAAGTCGATGCGCCCATCGGTACCGCGAAAGCTGCCCGGTCCCAACTCTCTGACGCTCCATCCCCTCACCGAGTTGGCTCCACCCGAGAAGTATCGCTTCTCAAAAGGCAGGATTTTCGAGTTGCCATACGGATAAGCAAGACCCAAATCTATGTGCAACGCCAACGAGTTGTGCGTATCAAAGGTAATCAAACGGGTATAGTCGAAGTCGCCTTTGATATACTGTGCGTAGGCCGTATTAAATAAGGTGTACTGTCCTTGCGCATTTTTACGGAAGGAAAGCACTTTAGAAAAGCCCTTCAAAATGTTGCCGGCCGTCTCGATGTTGGCAATCATGGCATGTCGACCATTATTGATTCTCAAGCCGAACCCCATCTTCATGACCAGCAAATTCTCATAGTTGTATCGCAAGATAGCATTCCTACTACTGACGTCGTCCAGGTAATCGCGCTTGAACGTATCAGAAATCCAAGGCATATAGACATAGTTGAGATCAATCAAGTCCATGCGATAGGACGAATATCTCTTCGGTTCGTTCCATCGATATCTGAATGCTGCTGACAAAACCCTACGATGAAACTCTGGACGATTCTGCAAGTTGTAACTGAAAGACAACTCCGACGATGCCGTGCTGCGCCGCTGGAACGCCCCTGATAGGAAAGGAGCCAGCAAGCGGGGAAATTGCAATTTGGCCTCAGCGTTGTACTCCTGATAATCCTGGTCGTTGTATCCTTCCAAGCCCGTAATAGCCTCAAAGGCCCCTCTTAGCTGCACCCGCAGCACCTCACTGCCACGAAAAAGGTTTCTATTCTCGTAGGTCAGCGACACGGCTGCCCCCAAATCACCAGCCGTGTTGGTGCCTTCGGGCTGAAAAGACAGCGTGTGAGGCTTGTTGTGACTCAGCTGTATGTCACAATCCAACAACGTAGTGTCGGGCAATTCCTTAAACTTGATGTTGGTGTACCTCACGGCTTGCAACCGTGCAAAGTTGTTGTATGTGGCTTGTAGATGAGCGGCCGAGAAGGGTTCTCCTGCCTTGATGGCCGTATTGTATTCAAGTACCTTGGGACGCAGATGGATTCCCGACTCCTCACTGGAAGAGAATTTCACGTCACGAATGAAATAACGTGGATGATTGGTCTCAGGTGCGTCACTGTTGGCTCGGTATTTCAACAGTCTGACCACCAGGTTGATGTCGGTGTTGTTGCGTGCCGAGTCGGCTTCAAAGACGATAAAATCCTTGTGAAATTTATAAAAACCGCTGTCCAACAGCAGCTTGGTTATTCGGTTACGCTCTTCGTCCAGGCGTTCCACTGTGAAGCGCGATCCGCTCTGAAGACTGCGAATAGCATGCTGAGGTTTGTCCAAAGCCAGTATTCGTTTAATGCGTTCGTCCGCAATGTCATATCTCACACGGTTGATACGATATGGCTCTCCCGGATGAAGCGTGTAGATGGCTTTCAGTTTTTTACCCTTTATTTTTGTCTGCAAGTCTACCTCCGCATGCATGTATCCAGCATTTTGCAGAGCCTTCTTCAGGTCGTTCATCGACTGGTTGGCCTGCAAGGTATCAAACAGCACCGGCTCTTCGCCAATCTTTCGCAAGGTACGATTCACCCATTTCGTGGTATCTCGCCCCGAAAGAGAATAGGTTCCTAACGGAATGTTGAACAAAGAGAACCATTTGGAGTTGGCTTTCTGTCGGATATAAGACTCCAACGAGGCAGCATCGAAGCCTTTCTGATCAGACTTGATTTCAACCTCTTGCAACAGATACTCGTTCTCCGGGATGAATTTACTCGATGAGCAACCAACCAGGAACAGCAACGTCAGAAAAAAAATCGATAATTTTACTTTCCTCAAAATGGACCTGTTTAATGATGAAAACCACAATGACACAGAACGCTGTTGAATGCTCACGCAACTGGCTCTTCTGTGTATATCATTGCAAAGGTAAGGAAAAAGATGCTAAATAAGCGGTTGAAGAATCAAGAATTTACTATCTTTGTGCTTGGCTTCAACATTCCACAGCACATCAAAACGAAGAGGATGATTAGTAAAGCAAAACTCAAATACATCAACGCACTGCAAACAAAGAAGGGACGTTTGGCTCATGGCACGTTCGTTGCCGAGGGACCTAAGGTGGTTCACGACCTGCTGTCGTCGTTCCAACCCGAACTCATCGTGGCCACAGAGCAATGGCTCGAACGGCACGAAGACGAGAGTTTGAGGGACAACCAGGGTGACAGACGACCGCAAATCATCCCGGTATCGCCCGACGAGCTGCAAAAAATCAGTCTGTTGCAGCACCCGCAAGAGGTGTTGGCCGTATTTGAACAACGCCACATGCCCGCTCACATCGACCCAACCCACGAGCTGGTGCTGGCACTGGATGGCATTCAAGACCCGGGCAACCTTGGCACCATCATCCGCATTGCCGACTGGTTTGGCATCAGGAACGTCATTTGTAGCGAAGACACGGCGGATGTGTACAACCCAAAAGTGGTTCAAGCCACCATGGGAAGCATCGCACACGTCGACGTCACCTACCTGAATCTCTGCGAATTTGTGGATGCGCTGCCGCCACCAACCCCTGTCTATGGCACTTTGCTCGATGGTGAGGACATCTATCAACAGACGCTCACCGAGACCGGAATTATCATCATGGGGAACGAAGGCAACGGCATCTCGAAAGACCTGCGCGCACGCGTCAACCATCCGCTGCTCATCCCCAACTTCTCCACCTTGCCCAACAAGGCCGAGAGCCTCAACGTGGCCATCGCCACGGCCATTGCGTGCAGCGAATTTAAAAGAAGAACGAAAATAACGTAAATCAATCAAACGAATATGGAAAACGATCTCTATAAAAACAGAAGCATATCGGGTTGCATCAAGGCCGGATACCTTCTTTTCTGCTCTAACGTCATGACCATCCTGCGTAAAAACTGGCTGTCGCTGCTGGTGTTCTCCGTCATGGGGGGCGCATATCTGGCCTTCGGCCTCACCAACGCCATGCACACCATGGGCAACAGCTTACCCACGGGCAAGTTTGTCACGTTCGGTTTGCTCAACGTGCTGCTGCTCTGTGCGTCGGTATGGTATATGGCTCGCACCACTACTCTGCTCAACGAGAACGGTTTTGCCTGCAACCTCAAGCGCAATGCCAAACTCCAATTGGCCTATGTGGTTGTCATGGGCGTGATTTCCTTACTGCTGACAGCTGCGACGCTCTCCATTTCTGATGGGCAAAAACCTGCACCAGCGGCTGTCGGCACGGCCGGAATGGGCTTGCAGGCATGGCTCTTTCCAGTGGCCTGGCTCATCATTCTCATCGCTATGGCACCCTTTTCCTATTCTTCCATGAGATACATTCAGGAGAAAGAGGCCAAGTTTAAAACGCATGTGCTGGGCGGTTACCGAACCGGACTGCGCCGCATCGGGTTCATCGTTTCCACCTTTTTCTTATATGGAATCGTCATTTTTTTCCTCACCCTCATTCTCCTCATGCCGGTCTACATCCTTCTCATGGCCAGCACCCTGTCACAAATGGGCGTACAGAATGGTGACCCAAACACCCTTCCTACCTACTTCCCCGTGCTTACCTACGGCACCTGTATCCTTATCTACTTTATTTGCGCCGCCTTCCTAACGGTTGGCATCTACGTCAACTACTATGTGTATGGGGCGATAGAAGCCCGCAGACAAGCACAATCCAACAGGAAAGCCATCCAAACAGAAGCAGCCGAAGCATAAAACAGGAATGAACATTGACGAACAGGGATGATGATACGGATTAAATTCGTTACATCCTGAAAACTAATCACTTAATCCTTTCACAACGAAAGCCATTCACCCTGTCAGCCAATTGCATTGAGTTTGGCTGCCAATATCATTGAGTTTGACCGCCAATAGCAAAGAGTTTGGCGGCCAATATCAATGAGTTTGAAAATGCTGTGTTTTGGGGTAAGAAAACCGTTGGGGCGTGATTCATCACGTTCCGTCAAACCGTATGGTCGTGATTCGCCAATCGCACAGGGACGGAACGTGATAAATCACGCCCCTACGGCAACTCATTATGGCATGTTCAGAGTTTGAAGCGATGCTTGCGCTTGGCCCTGGAAGGCTTCTGGATGCTGTAAAAACCAATTCCACCCTTGGCCACACCTCTGTATTGTGCATAGCGAGCGCGGATTTTATTGACATAGTCAACCGTCTCTGAACCACGCATATAGCCATGCTTGACGATGGGGTCACGATAGTAACGTGGGTCAGACAACTTCAAGATATATTCTGAAACGTGATTCCAACTATGCGGATTGCCGCCGTTTTTCTGGGTCAACGCCATCGCATCGCGCACATGATAAGAGCCACCATTGTAGCTGGCCAGCACGAAATACTGGCGTTCTTGCACGTTTCTCACATCCTGAAAATGGGCACTTAGCTCTTGCAAATACTTGGCTGCGGCCGCTATGTTTTGCTCGGGATCATGAATGTCGGCTAACGAAAGACCCAGATGTGCCGCCGTTCCGGGCATAATTTGCATCAATCCCAGTGCGCCGGCCCATGAACGGGCTTGCGGGTCGAACGTAGACTCTTGATAACATTGAGCCGCCATCAAGCGCCAATCCCATCTGGCCATAGGTGCATATTGCTGAAAATAATGGTCGTACCGGGAGATAACGCCCTGCGAACGGTTCAACATCGGTGAATAAACGTGACGCGTGACGCTGCGAGTAGAAAGCAAGAATGATTCTCGTTGCTTGACTTGAGCAATGAGTTTCGGACTGAACCATTTGTTCAGCGTGTCGGCAAGCGCCTCATTGTCTTTCCTTACCGCCCACTGTGTTTTCAACGAATCGGCCGAAGGCCCCGAATACAGCAAGCGTTTATCGGTTTTAGGCAGCGGAAAAGCGATGATGTCTCCGTCACCTTGCTCGAGCCTGTTAACCATCTCCGTGGTGTCTTTGCACAACTCTACCCGCAAGGAAACGCCCAACTGTCGGGCAAACTGCTCACACAGCAAATACTGTAATCCCATGCCACGCCCACGATAGTCGTAATACGTCTCGGGTCCATTGATGGTCAGCATAATCAATTCGCCGTTTCCGATGATGTCATCCAGCGAAAAGCCCTGGCTCACGTTGGCCGTATCGGTGCCCAACGTGGTGCCCCAAGGCGTGCGTACCTGTGTCTTTTCATTTTCACACCCACAGAGCATCATCAATAACAGGAAGATGAACAAATGGCATGTCAATGGAAGAGGAAAGTAATTTTGGCACTTTTGCATTGGGCAAATGTACGACATTTCTTGCACATCTCCCCACATCTTATTATATTTGCATAACATTTTTAAGAACAAATAAGAAATGCCGTGTGAACGATTCACACCTTACAATACGCAATTTCGGCACCATTACCCTTTAAATCGATGACATGATGAGAACCCTGGAACAACTGGTCAGACCCAACATTTGGACTTTAACGCCCCATGGCAGCACGCGGAGCGAACGTGGTGGCAACAAGGTAAACATCTTTCTGGATGCCAACGAAAATCCATACAACAAGCCACTCAACCGATATCCCGACCCGCTGCAAAGGGAATTGAAAGAAAAGCTGAGCCACATTAAGCAAGTGCCGGCCGGAAACATCTTCCTGAGTAACGGATGTGATGAAGCCATCGACTTGGTATACCGCATTTTCTGCGAGCCTCGGCAAGACAACGTTGTTGCCATCGAACCAACATACGGCATGTACAAATTGTGCGCCGACATCAACAACACGGTCTACAAACCCGTGCTGCTGGATGAATGTTTCCAGCTGTCGGCCGACAAGTTGTTGGCCGCATGCGATGCGTCAACAAAGGTAATCTGGCTATGCAGCCCCAACAACCCAACGGGCAACGACCTTCATAGGGACGCCATCACGGAAATCATCCAGCGGTTTGACGGCATCGTGGTGCTGGACGAAGCTTACAGTGACTTCTCTTCCCAGAAATCATTCCGCACCGAACTCGCCTCCTACCCCAACCTCATCATACTCAACACCATGAGTTTGGCGTGGGGATGTGCGGGCATCCGACTGGGAATGGCATTCGCAAGCGAAGAAATCGTCAACCTATTTAATAAGGTGAAACAGCCCTACAACATCAGTTCGCTCACGCAAGAGCAAGCGCTCAAGTCGCTGCAAGGCACCTTTGAGGTAGAAAAATGGGTCACCACCCTGCTGCAAGAAAGGCGTAGAATGGTGCAGGCCTTTGCCGTACTGCCACAATGCGTGAAGGTGTATCCTACCTCGGCCAACTTCTTTTTGGCCAAGATGAAAGATGCCCAAGCCACCTATCAATACCTGTTGGACAAAGGTATTGTGGTATGCGACAGAAGCCAGGTGGCTCTATGCCACGATTGTTTGCGGGTAACCATCGGCACGAAGACCGAAAACAACGAGCTGTTGGCGGCTCTGCGACAATGCTGAAACAACGTGCGGCAACGCAATAATCAACCAACTATTGCGTTATCAGACCAATGATGAAATTGAGAACCGTTGTAATCAGTCTGTTGCTGCTTTGCGCAATGGCAGCACAAGCCCAATCATTTACCTTGCAAGGAAGAGTGGTTGACGAGCAACTCAATCCCGTGGAGCTGGCCACCGTGTCGTGTCTGCAACAGGGCAAAGCCACCGTGACCTCACTCAAAGGCGAGTTCAGCATGCAACTGATGTCGGCCGACTCGGTAGTTATCAGGTTTTCCATGATTGGCTACAAAACCAAACAGCGCGTGCTGCGCCATCCGCGAGGCAAGCAAACGTTGCAGATCGTGTTGAACAGCGACGACCAGATGCTGGGCGAAGTGAAGGTGCTGGGCGAGAAAATTCAGACCGGACAAACGCAGAACCTGAAGACAGAACATGCCAAAACCTTGCCTTCGGTGACGGGAAACGGCGTGGAAGAGCTCATACAGTCGCAAGCCGGCGTGTCCTCGCACAACGAACTGTCATCACAATACAACGTCAGGGGTGGTGCCTTTGACGAGAACAGCGTGTACATCAACAACATAGAGATATACAGACCTTTCTTGGTAAGGTCGGGACAACAAGAGGGACTGTCGGTCATCAATCCCGACATGGTGGAGAAAATTGGTTTTTCAACCGGCGGATTCGAGGCCAAATACGGCGACAAAATGTCGTCGGCCCTCGACATCACCTACCGGCAACCCAAGCCATTTGAAGCCAACGTGTCTGCCAGTTTGTTGGGAGCCAGTGCGTTCGTAGGCTTCAGAACCAAGACGGTGGCATGGAGCAACGGCCTGAGATACAAGACCAACAAATATCTATTGGGGTCGCTGGAGACCGAGGGAGAATACAAACCCGATTTCTTAGACTACCAAACTTACCTGGTTTATACGCCGAACAAGCGGTGGAAACTGTCGTTCATCGGCAACCTATCGGACAACCACTACACGTTTACGCCAAAAAATAGGGAAACGGCTTTCGGTACATTGCAAAACGTTAAGTCGTTCAAAGTATATTTTGATGGGCATGAAAAGGATCGGTTCAACACCTATTTCGGTTCAATCGACTTAACGCGCAACTTCGGTGACTCCACGTCAGTGTCACTCTTAGCCTCGGCTTTCTCGACCAACGAACGTGAAAAATACGACATCCAGGGACAATATTGGCTCACACAAACCGAGACAAGTGAGAACTTGGGCGTTGGAACCTACTTTCAACATGCGCGTAACTACTTGAAAGCCCATGTGGAAAACGTGAAGTTGATGGCCAAACACACATCCAAGCGACATCAGGTGGAAGGCGGACTGACATTTAAGTTTGAGCACATTCAAGAGCAAGCTGCCGAATATGAGATGCGGGATTCAAGTGGCTACAGCATCCCACACACGGGAAAAGACCTGTACATGATTTACTCTCTGCGTGCCAAAAACGAACTGAATGCCCGGCGCATCGAGGCTTATCTGCAAGACACCTATCGATTTAGCAACCGCAACGGCAACACGCACTACACCTTGAACTACGGGGTGCGCATGAGCAGATGGAGCTTCAACAAAGAATTGGTGGTGAGCCCGCGCGCCTCATTGGGCATCATACCAGCCTTTAACGAGAACATGACCTTTCGCTTGGCGGCCGGATTGTACTACCAAACGCCTTTCTACAAAGAGATAAGAGACACGACAACCGTCAACGGAACGACGTACGCACGGCTTAACGAGAAGGCGAAGAGCCAACGTTCCATCCACCTCATCACCGCCATGGACTACCGATTCAGGATGAACAGGCGGCCATTCAAGTTCACGGCCGAAGCCTACTTCAAGGCATTGGGCAACCTGGTGCCATACAGTGTGAACAACGTCAAGGTGGTATATTATGGCGACAACATGGGGGCGGGACATACCTTGGGACTGGATTTGAAGCTGTATGGCGAGTTTGTGCCTGGAACCGATTCGTGGATAAGCCTCTCCGTGATGGACACGAAGATGAAACTCAATGGCAAGACCATTCCCATGCCTACCGACCAGCGGTACGCCGTGAACCTGTTCTTCACCGATTACTTCCCCGGAACCGACCGATGGAAGATGTCATTGAAGCTGGCTTTTGCCGACGGTCTTCCCTTTGCAGCCCCGCACCGCGAATTGGAACGTAACTCATTTCGCGCACCTGCGTACAGACGAGTGGACCTGGGGATGAGTTATCGACTGCTGAACAATGACGACCGTCGCTCGAAATCCGTCTTCAAGAACATTTGGTTGGGCATTGACGCGCTAAACCTCTTCGGCATCAGTAACGTCAATTCGTATTATTGGATCACGGATGTGACGAACCAACAATACGCCGTTCCCAATTATCTGACCGGCCGATTGATCAACGGAAAGGTTATACTCGAATTCTAACAGGTGCCATCACGCAGCCTTCTGCAAAACACATCATGGAAATGAATACGATAAACAGAGCACTGGTAGGCATTTGTCTGTTGCTGACAGCAAGCGTTTGCGCTGCACAGAAAAACGAGATTTACAAAAAATCGATTGCTTCCTTGCAAGTGATCGCAGGGGAAGATTGGCTCTCACCCCCCATCACCCAGTTGGATGGTGAACCAATAACCATCGCGTTTGACGACCTCACCCACGAATATCACCGCTATACTTACACCCTTGAACATTGCGAAGCCGACTGGAGCACCACCTCTCAGTTGTTCGCAAGCGATTATCTGGATGGTTTTGCGGAGGGGAACACCATCGATGACGTGCAAAAATCAATCAACACAAAAACGCTCTACACCCACTATCGACTGCAAATACCCAACGAAAGATGCAGGCTGAAGATGAGCGGGAACTATCGCCTCACGGTCTTCGACGAAAACAACGACAACGAGAAAATCCTGTCTGCGTGCTTCATGGTCGTGGAACCGCTCGCTGGTATCCAGATGGAGGTGGTGACCAATACAGACATCGACATCAACGGAACACATCAGCAGGTGAACATGGAGGTAAATTATGGCATGCTGCAAGTAACCGATCCGGCAACCCAAATCAAGACCATCGTACTCCAAAACGGTCGGTGGAACAAGGAACGATTCAATATCAAGCCGCAATACGTCATGCCCGATGCCCTGAAATGGGTACACAACAAGCAACTGATTTTTGACGGAGGCAACGAATACCGTAAGTTTGAAATGCTGGATGTGAACCATACGACTATGGGATTGGAATCCGTCAACTGGGACGGCAACGATTATCACGCATACGTTTGGACTGATGAGCCTCGCCCGAATTACGTTTACGATGAGGATGCCAATGGGGCATTCTATATCCGCAACAGCGACAACGTGGAGAACAACACCAGCTCTGATTATCTCATCGTGCATTTCAAGTTGCAGGCACCCAGGCAGAACGGGGACGTATATCTCAACGCAACTTGGACCAACGACCAACTGATGCCGGAATACAAGATGCACTACAACGAGCAAGACGGAGTTTACGAGGCGGCAGTGCTGTTGAAGCAGGGCTACTACTCGTACCAGTATGTGGTTGCAAAAACAGACAGAACGACCGCTCCGGTAAGCACCGAGGGGTCGTTCTATCAAACGGAAAACAAGTACCAGGCACTACTCTACTATCGCGGAATCGGTGAACGTACCGACCGGTTGGTGGGGTATCAGCACTATTGATACGAGTAATGTATTAAAAATCCAATCCGTCTTTCCAACCAGGATTTTGTGTCAAGGCAGGATTCAGGGTGCGTTCGTCAATAGGAATAGGATATAGATAATCTCGTTGCTCATTAAAACCATTGCGTTCGGCATGCTGGTGGTAATCCAGATAGCCATGATTGCCGTTGGTAAGCAAGAGGTCTTTACCTAACTCGAAGATAACAACACCCTCGCGCTCTTTGGGCTTTTTCGTACCTTTAGGCACCAAAACAACATCGGGTTGATCATCACCCGACAAATCATACTCACCAGGTCCCTCGAAATACATCCCCGTCAGAGGTTGGTTGATGCACTGACCTGCACGCCAACGATAAAGGTCGTTCATGCGCAAACCTTCTTGCACGAGTTCGATAGCCCGCTCACGTCTAATTTCTAAAATCACCCCTTTGTTGACTCCCGACACCTGTGGATAGCCATATTGCTTGGAACTAAGATAAGGATCGGGGTTGGCATTGGCTTTTGTCATCAGCAGTTTGGGCATGCCCACACGTGCTCTGATAAGATTCACTGAAGCATCTAAATCGGCTTGCGTCAAGGTTCCCAGCTCGGCTTTCGCCTCAGCATAGTTGAGCAACACTTCGGCATAGCGGAACACGGGCATGGGAACGTCAGACGATTCTGTGCGATCGTTGTTACTACTATTATCGGTCGGGTCCTGTACAAACTTAATGGGCTGGTAGCCTGTAATAGCCACTTTCAGGTCTGGAGGCAGAATGCGAGTTTGATTTAGACGCGTATATCCTGGTGTGCGCATGCTCTGTGCCAAGCGTGGATCGCGATTCTTTACCTCTTCCTTAAACATCATCGTCTCCCACCCCGGCTGGTCGGTGAAGCGTGAACCATCTTTCATAAGATAAGTATTCACAAACTTTCTTGTCAATCCAGGCAGTCCTTGTGATGCCAAGATTGTAAACCCAGTAGCATTGTTACGCACACCCAAAGCATAATCATATTTCACGGCGAAGATATACTCATCGGGATTGGCTTCATGTTGAACAAACAACATAAGGTAATCTTGGTCCGGATGCCCTGTTGTGTACAATTTGTATTTCCCACTGTGCATGAGTTGTGAGGCTGCCTGTGCAGATTGCTCCAGATAATAGCGGGCATCATGTCCAGGAACACTTAGGTTGTGATACTTACGATAAGTACCTTCGAAGAGACAAAAACGAGCCTTGAGCGCCATGGCGGCCCAACGATTCACCCGATAGGCACTGCGCCTGGCAGGCAGATGCGCTATGGCATAATCGACATCTTCTATCATCTTGGTCATTACTAGCTCACGCGAGTCGCGCGGCTTGTACAAATCTTCATCCTCCGAACTCAACTGTCTGTCGTACCAAGGCACATCACCGAACCTTCGTACCTTGTCAAAATAGAAATAAGCACGAAAGAAACGAGCTACGGCTGTGTAATGCTCCACAGCTTTAGCATCTGTACAACGTTCGATGTTCTCCAGCAAGGTGTTGATGTTGCGCAGCGGTCCCCAACTCCAACCGCCTCCCGAGGCGGGTACCTGTCGTCTGTTGCCGCCCACCATGATTTCGTTGAGAATAGAGGTTACCAAAATGTCACTCTTCTCATCGAAAGGCGTCTTGTCTAAGATATCGTTGTAGAAGGGATTACTAAACAATTCGAGCTCAGTCTTGTTGTTGAAATATTCCGATTGAGCCATTTGGTCCTTGGGCATCAAGTCCATTTGTTGGCACGATGTAAGTGCTGCGAATGCCAAAACAACCGATAGTTTGATTGTTATCTTTTTCATTTTCCTTTGTTTTCTTGATTATTGTAAAGCCATTAGAAGGTCACGTCAACCCCAAACATATAGGTAGACGGCCATGGATAATACGCATTGTTGCTTCCAGCGCTACTCCTGTTGAAGGCTGCCTCTGGATCGATGTACTTAGTGTTCTTCTTCAAAGGTGACCAGTAGTACAAGTCTTCGCCCGAGAAATAAAGTCTTAGTTTCTCCACACCAACGTGGCTTGTCCAAGCCTTAGGTAAGGTGTATCCAATGGATAAATTTTTGAGACGTAGGTAACGGATGTTTTGTAAATAGCGATCGTTCACCTCTGCCAGATAACCACCCGTGGCGCCATAGGCATGTGGTCTTGGGAAATACGAATTGGGATTCTCCTCAGACCACAGCTTGCCTAAGAAGTCCTTGGGCAAATAGGTAAGATAAGAATAGGAGAATCCGCCCCAGAAGTTCATGTTGTGTCCGCTTGGATACCAGTAGTGGTTACCTGTACCCTGGAAGAATACCGAAGCATCGAAGCCATACCAGTCGAATCCGGCCGTGATGCCATAAGAAAGCGAGGGTAACGAGTTGCCCAATATCTTTCTATCTCCAGGCTTGTCAACCGTGTTTTGACCAATGCCCCACTTGCCATCATCGTCGAGATCAACAAACTTCAAATCGCCAGCCTGCCAACCGCCACGAAGTCGACCGCTACTATAACTAAGATCCACCTGCTTGGCATATTCTTTGGCCTCTTCATCCGTCTTGAAAAGTCCATCGGTAGTAAAGCCCCATATCTCACCAATGCGCTGACCTACGTAATGGGCCTTAGCAAACGACTTGTTGGGATTGTCGTACTTGGTAATGGTGCTTTTGTAATCGCTCAGCACAAAGCCTACATGATAACGGAACAACCGATTGAGCAGCTTGAACCTATCTTGCCAGTTCACACTTACTTCATATCCCTTCGTGCGCATGTCTGCGGCATTCATGCGAGGAACGGCAGCACCATAAACCGATGGCAACGCCACACCGGCGGTGAGCATGTCCTTGGTATTGCGAACATAGAAATCGGTAACGATAGATAACCGCTGTCCAAACATCGACATATCAAATCCGCCATTCCATTGTTGCACGGTTTCCCAGGTAAGATTGTCGGATATGGGGGCGCTAAGTGACGAATACTTTGGCATGGCACTGCCTTCGCCGAAGGTATAGTTGCTAAAGTTGTGCATAGACACCAAACGCATATACGTGTAGTACGATGATACACTCTGGTTGCCTAACGAACCAAACGAGAGGCGCAGTTTCAGGTTGTCAATCCATTGTTTGGCTGGACGGAAGAAAGATTCTTCAGAAACGCGCCACCCCAACGATGCAGATGGGAAAAAACCCCAACGCGACTCTTTGGCAAAACGCGACGAACCGTCATAGCGTCCACTCAACTCCAAGAGATATCTACCCAAGTAGTCGTAGTTTACACGTCCAAAGAAACCTACTAAAGCATATTCGGCCTGACCGCCTCCCACGCCAGTTTCGGTCTCTCCGTTCTCGTTCTGACCCACCAGGTTGAGGTCATCCAAATCGATAGACGACAAGTCTCTACCCCAGGCAGATATGCCCTTGCGATAATAATATTCATGGTTGAAACCAGCCATGGCCGAGAGATGATGACGCTCATTAAAGGTGTCAGCATAATTGGCAAACACGTTGGTAGAATAAAAATAGTTAGAGCGCACAGCCTCATCCAGCTGATTCTCACCCGCACCGGTATTGTACGAAGCCAGCGGAGCATCGGGATATTCGCGATACCACAACTCTGAGGTACGTCCGGTGTGTTGGGTTTGATAAAAACGATAAGTGAAATCGCCCGTCACCGACAGCTGTTGAATGGGCTTAATCACCAACCGCGTGGTATTTGCAAAGTTGATTTTCTTATCCAGGTTGCGGTGTGTATTCTCATTTAAAATGATGTGTCGTCCATTGCCCACCTTATATTTTAAATAAGGTGTGGCATAAATCCAGCTTCCGTCTGGGTTCTGCATAGGGAAACAAGCCATGGCATGACGTGCACTCAGAGCGATGGCATCCTCTACCCCGCCACAACCAATAGACGTATAGTCTGACTGATAGAACGAGGTGTTGTTGGACAATGTGGCCCACTTACTCATCTCAAAATCAATCTTCGACCGAAGGTTGTACCGATTGAACACGTCAGGATGTGCGCGCTGCATGCCCTCCTGTCGGTAATAGTTACCCGAGAGCATGTAACTCAGTCCGTTGCGCGCACCCGTCACCGACACATTGTGCTGCTGACTGGGACGCTTTTCGCGGAACAACATGTCCCACCAGTCGTAGTTGCCATAATACACCCACTGTTTGCGGCCGTTGCGCATCTCCTCGACCACCCACGGACGCTCTGGATTCTCGGTCTTGTCGTTAACACGTGCCAACAGCTCTTCCATGTCATGATCGGTATAATTCACGTAATTGGTACCACTGTTCGATTGCCAAAACTTATTAACATGGTACACCGACCAATAGCCTCGATTCTCATAATCAGTCGAGGTGGTGGGCTGCTCCCAACCAAAACGGCCACTATAGCGCACCTGTACGGTCTTGCCCATCGTGCCTTGTGCGGATTTACCCGACTTAGTGGTGACCAAAATCACACCGAAAGCGGCGCGCGCACCATAAACAGCCGCTGCCGAAGCATCTTTCACTACGGAGATAGACTCAATGTCATTCGGATTCAGCCGAGACAAATCGCCCGCATCACCTGTCACGCCATCGATGACCACCAACGGGTCGGCATTGTTAATAGAATTGACACCACGTATATTGATAGCACCAGTCGACCCTGGTTTTCCTGCCGAGGTGGTTACATTGACACCCGCTACCGAACCTTGCAACATGTTGGTGACCGAATGCGACAAACGGTTTTCCAGTTCCTTGCCATTCACCGTAGCCACAGCTCCCGTGAGGTTCACACGCTTCTGCGTGCCATAGCCTACTACAACCACCTCATCCAGCACCTTACGATCATCGTTCATAACGACGTGCAAAGGCGAACGACCATTCCATTCGATTACTTGGGTTTGATAACCCACATAACTAAAAACAAGCTGTGTCTTGGCAGCTACTTTCAAAGTGAAATCGCCATTCACATCAGTAATCGTGCCATGCGAGGTTCCTTTTTCCACTACACTTACCCCAATGAGTGGTTCATCCTGCGTATCAACAACATTTCCTTTCAGCGTGAGCATTTGGGCCTTGACGGGAAATGCGCAGACTAACAGAAAAAACAGCGTGATACTCGTTCTCCATTCCAAAAATCTTTTCATCTTCTTTAACAAAACAATAAAATTACCATGGCGGCAAAATTAGCCCTATCACATTATGTTTAGGTTTCAAACAAAATAAGATAATGTTACAAAAAGTAAAAGTTCATGACATCAACAAAGCCTTTGAAAACAGCAAAACAAAGACAGAAAGTCGGTTGGCAGCAGGTAACCACGCTGATGAGCAAGAGTAGAAACGGGTCCCTTACGTTGACTTTTTTTACCAAATATAGCCCCTAAAACGGTCCTTAAAAACTTTCAATCTGGAAAAAATCAATAGGCATGCGGGATGCAAACAAGCGACTGTTTGGCAAGAAAAATCTAATTTTTCCACAAAAGTCATGACTTTAAACATGCAAGGAACACCACTTTGACCGAAAAACCGCATGCGCTTGGGGCGTAATAGCATGTAAACAGTACCCCAAAAGCAATGCTATTTAAAAAAAAATCCTTGTTAAACAGACACACCACCACACACTACATGCGCAACATATTGATTTACAAGCCCATTCAAAAACCGCTCATAGCTGGCGTATTTGCTAACAACATACAGTCGGTTTACAAATACGCAAAATATGAAGCCCCTCGCTGTCAAGAATATTCACATGCACATACTGTCATGACATTTATTTCACCAACGAGTTATTGGGGGTGCAAATTCAAAATCAAAGTGAGAACTTACGGACATTCCGATAAAAAAACACTATTTTGTTTTGTGTTTCAAAAAAAACTATATACCTTTGCACTCGCTTTCATCATTAATCGTTTATGAAAGTTTTTGGTTAGACTCGCTAGCTCAGTTGGTAGAGCACAACACTTTTAATGTTGGGGTCATGGGTTCGAGCCCCATGCGAGTCACAAAGTACTAAAAAAGAGGATTTCAGCAATGAAGCCCTCTTTTCCGTTTATACAAGCCGCTTGTTAGCTAAATAGCACATTTAGAGGAAGTTATGCTAAATGTTGAACCTGCGGCTAACAGGACGTAACGGGAATTAAAAAGCCCTATCGGGAACAAAATGTGTTACCAATATGTGTTACCACCCCCCCCAAAAATGTGTTACCACTTGTATATGATGACCCCAAAATTACTCCTTTAGTCGATTTAATTAGTTAAATTATGCTAAAAGAGAATGTAACGGTTATAAGTGCTGCCATCGAACTGGCAACAGGCGGAGCCGCAAAACCACACGTAGGCACTGGTGGTGGAGGTTCAACATCAGAATTGCCGTGGAGAGATAAGTACAAGGATAAATACAAACCTATGAAAAAGAGATGACAGTTGTTTGCAAAAAATAAAGATTTCGCTTTGTCAGAATGGAAAGCAACCCTTTCAAAATGAAAGGGTATTACAAGGATGTTGTTTATTTTGTAAAATCATATCTTACTGATTATCTGCGGTTTGTTACCATCCTTAGTTCTTTGGTACTCCATTTGTATATAGTGATGTAAGTATAATAAGTGACATTTATGGATATAAAGCAATACGGGGTAAGTCCCAATATGGAAAAGGAACTCAGCTATCGGTTTATTGCCTATCTGATAGGTTTGCTCTTGGCATTCGAATCGATACTGCTGCTAGCATGCTGCTGCGTGTCCCTGATGTATGGCGGGAGAGATTTGATAGCCTTCGCCGTTTCGTGTTCTGTATGTCTGGCGGCAAGCATCATGCTGTTAGTCTATGGTCGGAAAAAGAAGTCTGCTCCCTCACGCTATGAAGCCTATATCGTGGTGGCTCTTTCCTGGGTGTTTTACACGGTTTTCGGAATGTTCCCCTACCTGTTGGGCGGCTACATCCCGAATATTACCGACGCTTTCTTTGAGACAATGTCAGGTTTCACCACCACAGGAGCCACCATATTGGACAACATCGAGAGCATGCCTTATGGCATATTATTCTGGAGAAGTCTGACGCAATGGATAGGCGGTTTGGGGATTGTCTGCTTTTCCATAGTTCTCTTGCCTGAGTTCGGTGTCAGCAGTCAGATGCTCTATCTCTCTGAGGCAACGGGAGTGACTCACAACAAGATTTGTCCCAAGACACGTGTCATGGCACGGTATATATTCTTGGTTTATATCTTGTTGACTGTCATCGAGAGCGCACTCTTGAAGGTTGGGGGCATGAGCTTATTTGATGCCGTGTGTCATTCCATGGCCACCATAGCCACAGGAGGCTTCTCTACCAAACAGGAAAGCATTGCCTATTGGCATTCTCCGTATATAGAATACGTGGTGTCGTTGTTCATGTTGCTTTCTGCCATCAATTTCTCGCTCTATATTGTTGCCTTAAGGGGAAGTTGGAAACAACTATGGCAAAACGTGGAACTCAGATGGTTCGCCTCCTCCGCAGGTCTGCTTACCCTGATTATCTCGACGGCACTCATCCTGAACAACGGCTATGGCGTGGAGGAAGCATTCCGCAAATCCCTGTTCCAAGTGGCTACTTGTCACACCTCGTGTGGCTTTGCCACTGACGACTACAACCTGTGGCCGTCATTTACATGGATGCTGCTGATTTTTGCGATGCTGTCGGGTGGATGCACAGGGTCAACCAGTGGAGGTATTAAAAATCTCAGAATGATAATAGTCGCCCATTGCATACGCAACCAGTTCCGTCAGATACTGCATCCGCGTGCCGTATTGCCTATAAGAGCTGGTAGTATTTTTGACAATAAGCTGGTGACAATGGTTCTTGTATTCTTCGCCGCCTATATGTCAGTTGCCTTTATCGGCTGGACACTGCTGATGGTATTCGGAGTAGGACTTACAGAAGCCATGAGTACCGTGATTTCTGCAATGGGTAATGTAGGACCTGGGTTAGGCAGCTTCGGTCCTGCCTTCTCATGGGCAGCATTGCCCGATGCCGCCAAATGGATACTCTCATCACTGATGCTCATAGGCAGACTTGAAATTTTCGGTTTCCTTCTCATATTCTACAAATCGACGTGGAGTGGCAGTTGGTCATAGAGAAATATGGTTGTCCCTAAGGGCAATAAATGTATTATAATAAACGCTATATATATATGGAAGAAAATATACAGCAATTTCTTGACCTGATACGACGGTCACATCGGGGACGGTTCAAGATATACATCGGAATGATTGCCGGAGTGGGCAAGACCTTTCGCATGCTTCAGGATGCACGAGAGATGCTACGGTGCGGCACAGATGTACAGATAGGCTATGTGGAGACACATGGTCGGGCAGACACGGTGAGGGCACTGAAAGGACTGCCCGTGATTCCCCGCAAGCGGGTGTTCTACAAAGGCAAGGAGATTGAAGAGATGGATTTAGACGCTATCCTTCAGATTCATCCTGAGATTGTAATTGTTGATGAGTTGGCACACTCCAACGTGGAGGGACAACGCAATGCCAAGCGATGGCAAGATGTGATGAAACTGCTTGATGCCGGTATCAACGTACTCTCTGCGGTAAACATACAACACATAGAGAGTCTGAAAGATGAGATAAAGGAGATGGTAGGCATCGATGTGAAGGAACGCATTCCAGACCGAGTGTTGCAAGAAGCCGACGAAGTGGTGAACATTGATCTTACGGCCGAAGAGCTTCTGGAACGTCTGAAATCCGGGAAAATATATGCCAAGGACAAGATACAAACAGCCCTTGACCATTTCTTTCAAGCAGGGAATATCCTGCAACTGCGAGAACTGGCACTAAGGGAAGTAGCCTTTCGAGTAGGGAAAAAAGTAGAGGAAGAGGTACTGCCACGAACATATAGGACTAAAGGGACGTCAAGGATTGTGGTATGTGTAAGCAGCAATAGCGAAACACAGCAACATATCATCCGCAAGGCTGCACGAATGGCGGACAGTTTTGACGCTGACCTATTGGCACTATATGTTCAGACACGTGGCGAGAACAACGACCTCATTCCTTTGGACTCACAACGTCATCTGATGAGCCATCTGGAACTGATCATCCAGCTTGGAGGACAAGTACATAAGGTGGTTTCCGACAACATTCCGCAGAGTATATCAGAGTTCTGCCGACAGCAGCATGCCACACTGCTTTGTATGGGACAACCATCATTCTCCTTTCCCCGCTTGCTGATGCGTGCAGGAAGTTATCGGAAATTGTTGTCTGAATTGAAAGAAATGGGCGTAGATTTAATTATTTTCGCATAAAAAATTAAAAGGATATGACTGCAAAAGAAAAACTTACACTCTCAGTGGGTATTCTAGTGTCGCTCATCATCGGTTTGGTGGTGCTTTCCGTCATCAGCCTGCAGATACTCACAGCCACAGAACCTACTTCTCCTGTGGCAGACTATGGTCTGACGAGAGCCTTGACTCTGTTGTTGCTGTTTGGCGGATTGAGCATCGCCGTGGGAGTATGGATGCTTCTGAAATTGCCGGAGTATATCACCCGCCCTTTCCAGGAACTGACCAAAAGCATCAACGAGATTGCCAACCACAACTACGATACTCAGTTGCACCTCCATGGTGGTGAGGCCATGGAGCAGTTATCCACCAATTTCAACCAAATGGCATGCCGTCTGCGTGATTACCACAACTCATCGCTTTCGAAACTGAAGGTGTCAAAACAGTACATAGAGACCATCATCGACTCTATCGACGAACCTATCGTCTGCTTAGACCATAAACTGACACTCTATTTCATCAACAATGAGGCACTCAGCATTCTCAATCTCCGACGTGAGGATGTCGTGGGAAAGTCAGCACAGGAAACAGCCATGCGCAACGACCTGCTGCGCCGACTACTGGTAGGGATGGACAGACATAAGGTACATGAGACCGACGAGAAAAAGACAGAGCCACTGAAAATCTATGCCGACAACAAAGAGAGTTATTTCCAGGTGAAATATCTGCCTGTAAGAATGACAGACCACGAGGGAAGCATAAAAGAAAGCGGTACAGTGATTATGCTGAAAAACATCACCGAGTTTCACAAACTAGATGTGGCAAAGACAACATTCATCTCAACGATATCCCATGAATTGAAAACCCCGATATCAGCCATTCTGATGAGCGAGCAACTGCTTGCCAACAATCGTGTGGGCGGTCTCAACCAAGAGCAAAAAGAATTGTCGGACAGCATCCGTGAGAATGGAGAACGGCTGCTCAGCATCACGGGCGAATTGCTCAACATGACACAAGTAGAAAGCGGAGTATTGCAGCTCAAACCTCATATCACAAGGCCAATAGAGCTGATTGATTATGCCATAAAGGCCAACCAAGTACAAGCAGACAAGTTCCATATCAACATAGAGGTGGATTACCCAAAGGAAAAGATAAACAAGCTCTATGTCGATAGCGAGAAAATAGCATGGGTACTGACCAATCTGCTGAGTAATGCTATACGATATTCTTCGGAAAATGACCGGGTGACTATAGGAGCCTTGCAACAGGACGAGCACCACGTAATGCTGTATGTACAGGATTTCGGACGAGGCATAGACCCTCGTTATCATGATAGCATCTTCGAGCGGTATTTCCGTGTACCTGGTACCAAGATACAGGGCAGCGGACTGGGACTCTCCATCTCGCGCGACTTTGTCGAGGCGCATAATGGCACACTTACAGTTGAAAGTGAATTGGGTAAGGGCAGCAAGTTTGTCGTTTCCTTGCCAGTGTAAAAAGATATATAAAAAACTATGAACAAGATACTTATTATTGACGATGAACCAACCATCCGTATGCTCCTCTCACGCATGCTGGAACTGGAAGGTTATGAGGTACTAAAAGCAAAAGACCGTGCCACGGCTATATATACCTTAAAGCACAATGAAGTGCAGGTGGTGCTCTGCGACGTGTTCCTGCCTGATGGCAACGGCGTGGATATGGTGCAGGAACTGCAATTGTTGGCTCCTAAAGCCAAGATAATTCTCCTCACCGCCAACGGCAACATTCCCGACGGCGTGCAGGCCATCAAGAATGGGGCTTTTGACTATATTGTCAAGGGTGATGACAACCGCAAGATTATCCCTATCGTGAGCCGTGCAATAGATGTCATTGCGGCAGAAAATAAGAAAAAGAAGCCAAGTGACACAACGGCAAAATCGCATACGTTTGACACTATTGTAGGAAAATCAACTGCAATCTCTGACGTCCTCCGACAAGCCCAAAAGGTGGCTACAACAGATGTTACCGTGCTCATCAACGGTGAGACCGGTACTGGCAAGGAAGTCTTTGCCCAAGCTATCCACAATGCAAGCCATCGAAGCAGTGAGGCATTTCTTGCTCTTAACTGCTCGGCATTTAGCCGTGAATTGCTGGAAAGTGAGCTTTTCGGCTATAAGGCTGGGGCATTCACTGGTGCTGTGAAGGATAAGAAAGGATTATTGGAGGAAGCCAATCATGGTACGGTATTTCTCGATGAGATTGGTGAAATGGCGCTTGAGTTGCAGTCGAAGCTACTGCGTGTGCTTGAGACTGGAGAATTTGTGAAAGTTGGCGACACAAAGACTACCCACGTAGATGTGCGCATCCTTTCAGCCACCAACCGCAATCTGAAAGAAGAAATAGCCAATGGGCGATTCCGCGAAGATCTTTATTTCCGTCTTTCCGTGTTTCGCATAGAACTTCCACCATTGCGCCTGCGCAAGGAGGACATACTGCCGCTTGCCCAGCATTTCATTGAGCGTTATGCCAAGCAAATTGGTTGCCCACCCCCTGTGCTGTCTTCCGAAGCAAAGAATTTGTTCTTGTCTTATCCATGGCCAGGTAATGTGCGAGAAATGATGAATTCCGTAGAGCATGCCATCATCGTATGCGAAAGCGAAATCACTAATCATGACCTGCCTATAGACATGCTTTCGGACAATACATCCGCTGTAGCCAATGATTCCTTTGACCTGAAGAGTGTGGAGCGCAACCACATCATCAAGGTTCTCCACCATACTCACGACAACAAGACAGAAACGGCTCGACTGCTCAAAATCGGACTTACCACTCTCTATCGTAAGATTGAAGAATATGGGATAACCGTATAAATGCTCCACACTGTCATTCCCGCCCTTCCAAAGTGAATGTGTTTATTTCATTTTGGAAGGGTTTTTATTTGCTACATTTTCAATCTTTATCTTTGTATGATATTGATACACAGTATAATATATGATTAAAAACATATTTGGCACATCCATTGCGATACATAAGGTGACAACGATTTCGTTAAGCCATATGAACAAAGTCGAGTTTACTCGAGCTTTGCCATGGCGAGAAATCGCACTTTTAAAAACATTTATGTATAACTTTTAAAAACAGAAAGAAAATGGATTTGTTTACAATCGGTTTCGCAATTTGCTTGTTGAGCGGCATAGGCTGCTTCTGGCTATTTTTCAAATGTATCGACTGGTTCGAGAAAATCTAAAAAGGAGGTAGAGATTATGTACACAACATTATTTATCATCAGCTTGGTGGTTTTTGCGTACCTAATGTACGTACTCATCAAGCCCGAAAAATTCTAAATGACGTATGAATACGGAAGTTTTGGGAGTAATCCTACAGATTGTCCTTATGGTGGGACTCGCCTGGCCACTTGGCAAGTATATTGCCCGAGTGTATAAAGGCGAACGAACGTACCTCGACTTCATGAAGCCGGTGGAACGCCTTATGTATAAGTTGAGCGGTGTGAATCCCGACGAGGAGATGGACTGGAAGAAGTTTCTCCGTGCACTGCTTGTGGTGAACCTCTTCTGGTTTGTGTGGGGTATGGTGCTCTTGGTAGCACAAGGAGTATTGCCTCTCAACCCCGACGGCAACATCGGACAGACATGCCACCAGGCTTTCAATACCTGTATCTCGTTTATGGTTAACTGCAACCTGCAGCACTACAGCGGTGAGAGCGGTCTGACTTATTTCACGCAGCTCTTTGTCATCATGCTCTTCCAATTCATCACAGCCGCTACAGGTATGGCAGCAATGGCTGGTATCATGAAGGGTTTGGCGGCAAAAACAACGCAGACTATTGGTAACTTCTGGCGTTATCTGGTGTTGAGCACTACCCGCATCTTATTGCCATTGTCTTTAGTTGTAGGTATGATTCTGATAGTGGAAGGTACACCCATGGGCTTCGACGGAAAGATGGAGCTGACCACCCTTGAAGGTCAGAAACAGGAGGTGTCGCAAGGCCCTACGGCAGCCATCGTGTCCATCAAACAACTTGGAACGAATGGTGGCGGTTATTTCGGCGTGAATTCATCGCATCCGCTTGAGAACCCCACTTACCTTACAAATATAGTAGAGTGTTGTAGTATCCTGATTATCCCGATGGCATTGGCTTTTGCATTCGGCTTCTATCTGAAACGCCGCAAGTTGGGCTATAGCATCTTTGGAGTGATGCTCTTTGCCTATCTTGTGGGTGTGGGCATCAACATGTATCAGGAGATGAACGGCAATCCACGGATAGGTACCATGGGGATTGCACAGAATGGAGGAGCTATGGAAGGCAAGGAAGTGCGCATAGGTTCGGCCGCTGGTGCATTGTGGAGTGTCACTACCACTGTCACCTCCAATGGCTCGGTCAACTCAATGCACGACTCCACCATGCCATTGTCGGGAATGATAGAGATGCTGAATATGCAGATAAACACTTGGTTTGGCGGTGTTGGTGTTGGCTGGATGAACTATTTTACCTTCCTTATCATTGCAGTGTTCATCAGTGGACTGATGGTGGGACGAACTCCTGAATTCTTAGGGCATAAGGTGGAGGCACGCGAGATGAAGATAGCCTCGATGGTAGCTTTGCTCCATCCGTTTATTATTCTCGTTGGCACTGCATTGGCGGCATACCTCTTCGTTCATGCTCCTGAGTTCGTTGCAAGTGAGGGCGGATGGCTCAACAATCCCGGCTATCACGGACTGAGCGAGATGCTTTACGAATACACATCGTCGGCCGCCAATAATGGTTCCGGCTTTGAGGGCTTGGGTGACAACACCTGGTTCTGGAACTATTCGTGTGGCATAGTGCTTATCCTTGGACGTTTTGTGCCCATCGTAGGTCAGGTGGCAATAGCTGGTATTCTTGCTAAGAAAAAATATATTCCCGAAAGTGCAGGAACGCTGAAAACTGATACCGTTACATTCGGTGTGATGACCTTTGCCGTCATCTTCATCGTGGCAGCCTTGTCGTTCTTCCCCGTACATGCACTAAGTACAATCGCTGAACACTTAACATTGTAAGTTATGAACAATCTATTTGAAAAAGAACTTGTTATAGCGAGCATCAAACAGTCGTTTGTGAAGCTCGACCCGAGGCAGATGAAAAAGAACCCCATTATGTTCACGGTGGAGATTTGCACTGCCGTTATGCTGCCCGCGACCATCTATTCGGCGTTTAGCAGCGAGCAAGGCTCGTTTGCCTACAACGCATGGGTTTTGCTTATCCTCTTCGTCACCCTGCTGTTTGCCAACTTTGCCGAGGCCATAGCCGAAGCACGTGGTAAGGCTCAGGCTGACAGCCTACGCAAGACGCGCGAGGAGACGCCAGCAAAGCTGTATGTGAACGGTAATATCAAAACCGTCAGCAGTTCTTCTCTGAAGAAGGGCGACGAGTTTGTGTGCGATGCCGGCGATGTTATTCCTGCCGATGGTGAGATTGTTGAGGGACTTGCCTCCATCGACGAGAGTGCTATCACAGGTGAATCTGCCCCAGTCATCCGCGAAGCCGGTGGCGATAAGAGCAGTGTCACTGGTGGTACAAAAGTGCTTAGCGACCATATCCGTGTGGTTGTCACTACGCAACCTGGCGAGAGTTTCCTCGACAAGATGATAGCCCTCGTGGAGGGTGCATCACGTCAGAAGACCCCTAACGAGATTGCACTTACCATTCTGTTGGCAGTGTTCACATTGGTGTTCTTGATAGTCTGCGTCACTTTAAAGCCCTTTGCCGACTATACGGGTACAGTGATCACCATAGCCTCGTTCCTCTCATTATTCGTTTGCCTGATACCAACAACCATCGGCGGCCTACTTTCTGCCATCGGTATTGCCGGTATGGATCGTGCGCTGCGTGCCAATGTCATCACTAAAAGCGGTAAGGCTGTGGAGACAGCGGGTGACGTGGATACGCTGTTGCTTGACAAGACAGGAACCATCACCATTGGCAACCGTAAGGCCACTGCGTTCTATCCTGCCGAAGGGGTGGATAAGGCCGAATTTGAACAGGCATGCCTCCTTTCCTCAATTGCCGACGATACTCCCGAGGGAAAGTCAATAGTAGAGTTTGGACGAAACGACGGATTCAGGATGAGGGCATTGCACACCGAGGGTGCCCACATGATAAAGTTTACTGCCGAGACGAAGTCGTCGGGCATCGTGTTGAAGGACAGCACAGAGATTCGCAAGGGAGCCTTCGAAACCATGCGTCATATTACCGAGGATGCCGGCTACACCTTTCCCGAGCATATCTCTTGTCTCGTGACAGCCATAACTGGCAATGGCGGTACACCTCTTGTTGTGACTGTCAACAAAAAAGTTGTTGGAGTCATCGAACTACAGGACATAATTAAACAAGGAATCCGTGAGCGTTTTGAGCGTCTGCATAAGATGGGTGTGAAGACAGTTATGGTGACTGGTGACAATCCACTGACTGCCAAATATATCGCAGAGAAAGCTGGAGTGGATGATTTCATTGCCGAGGCTAAGCCAGAAGACAAAATGAACTATATTAAAGCAGAGCAGAAGAACGGCAAACTCGTTGCCATGATGGGCGACGGCACCAACGATGCTCCAGCATTGGCACAGGCCGACGTGGGTGTGGCCATGAACAGCGGTACTCAAGCGGCCAAGGAGGCTAGTAATATGGTAGATCTTGACAACGACCCGACAAAGCTCATTGAGATCGTTGAGATTGGCAAGCAATTGCTCATGACACGTGGCACACTCACCACCTTCTCCATCGCCAACGATGTGGCGAAATACTTTGCCATTGTGCCTGCCCTCTTCATGGTATCCATACCAGAACTTGCAGCTCTGAACGTCATGAATCTTCATTCTCCCGAGAGTGCCATTCTCTCGGCCGTCATCTTCAACGCCATCATCATCCCGCTGCTCATCCCCTTGGCATTGCGTGGCGTGAAGTACAAGCCGATAGGGGCAAGCGCTTTGCTCCGACGCAATCTGCTGATATTCGGAGTGGGAGGTATCATTGCTCCATTTGTGGGTATCAAACTGATTGATTTAATCGTAGGTTTATTCTTTTAATTGAAATACAGATATGAAAAATTTTATAGTAGCTTTCAGGCTAACGATGGTATTGTGCATGTTCCTGTACCTCGGTTATGTAATGGTATTATGGATTTTTGGCAAAGTGGCAGGTCCGGGAAATGGTAATGCCGAAGTTGTGGAAGTGGATGGCAAAGTGGTAGGTGTAGCCAACGTAGGGCAGTACTTCACCAAAGACATATATTTTTGGGGACGACCCTCGTGTGCAGGCGATGGATATGATGCTGCCAACTCGTGTGGCAGCAACAAGGGACCTACGAATCCCGAATATCTTGTCGAAGTGGAGACACGTATAGACTCTTTCCTGATACATCATCCATACCTTGAGCGCAAGGACGTGCCGGCTGAAATGGTGACGGCGAGCGGTTCGGGACTCGACCCCGACATCACTCCGCAGTCAGCTCGGGTGCAGGTGAAACGAGTAGCTGCCGCAAGGCATCTCGATGAAAAGCAAGTTGCAACATTGGTTGAGAAATCCATTGAACGTCCGTTGCTTGGCCTATTCGGTCCTGCAAAGGTAAATGTATTGAAACTGAATGTAGCTCTTGATAAACTTAAACCAATCTTGATTTCACAAAAATGATGAAGATAAAAATTATTTTCGCATCTATTTTGGGAGCGGTCATGACCTTATCGTCAGCCGCTTCCGCACAAGACAAAGTAACCGTGAATGGCAACATTGACTTGGTAAATAACTACGTATGGCGTGGAATGGACCAGAACTCCGGCTTTTCGGTGCAGCCTAGTCTTGGCTTGTCGTACAAAGGATTGTCCCTGTCGGCATGGTGTAGTCAGAGTCTGACAAATAATGCTGACCGCGACGTTCAAGAACTGGACATTAATCTATCTTACTCCATTGGTGGATTATCAGCCACATTGACAGATTATTGGTGGGGCGGATTGCATAATCCTTATGGTTACTACAAGCAAGGTCCAACAGACAATCCCATAGATGGAGGCCATCACTTTGAGGCGACTGTTGCTTACAACTTCAGCACTAAACTGCCTCTTACTCTCAGTTGGTCAACATGGTTTGCCGGAGCCGATATGCGTACGGACAGCGACAAGCGTTGCTGTTCAACTTACATCAATGCGTCATACGACATCGCTTGCCCGGCCGAAGTGACATTGACGCCATCAATAGGCTTTACACCATGGAAAGGCTACTATAACGGCAAGGCCGCAATAACCGATGTATCGCTGAAAGCATCGAAGAGTTTTGGATTATCTGGTAAATTCTCGATACCACTCTTTGTTCAAGCAATAGTCTCACCCACCAACGACCATGTCTATCTCGTTGCCGGTGCAGGTATAGGATTTTGATGTGCCCGAAATTATGACGACCGTGCCATAATCATCATCGACTATGGCATGGTCTCCTAATGTCTTGACTGATGGAAGAAAGTTGTTACGTTTACTTGATGGAGCTTGTCTATAATAACATCAAGCCAGAGGCGATATGCCCCAGAAGGGCATAACACACAACCAAGTGTAAATGAAAGTTAATTTAAAAACATTGGAGAAGCAACAAACTTTGTGCATTCCTATTAGTTTTGGGAAATTAAATTTATAAGTAGAACAAGATGATTTGTAATGGGAATAATTTGGTATCAAAGCATTCTCATTATGATATCTTACTTCTTATTATCAGTTAGTTAAGTGCGAAGTTTAGGTTCAAGTGTGGAATCGTCCTATTGTCTATTCCACGAACTGAGGCTCTTCCAACTGCCTATCAAAGTTGAACAGACAACGTCAGAGCCCACGTCGATATGAAAATCATTACCGTAAAGAGACCTATATAATACATTAGACTGCGCCAAAATGGTACAATCCATGCTTACAAGGGGGTCAGTCGTAAAACCCAGTTGCAACCCCTCCCTCTCATACACATAATTTCATAGGTATTTGTTATCTTTGCATCATGAAGACCGAGCAATTGTTGCGTTGTATCTTTCCAGAGATACTCGCAGATTATTTTGATGTGATAGATATCCAAGAGAGCATTTCCCAGATAGACTTCTGGTTGGATGAGCGTAACTTTATGGAAGAGGTAGACCGCAAGGCTGGCACAGTAAGCAGTTACGGCTTTACCGCCGAACGGGTTGTCCAAGACTTTCCCCTTCGTGGCAAGCCCGTTTACCTTCATGTCCGCCGTCGAAAATGGCGTGACAGTTCCACGGGTGAGATATTCAGTTATTCTTACGATGACCTGACGGCTGAGGGCAGCAAACTATCCCCTGAGTTCGTTTCTTTTTTAAAAGAGTAGAATTGAGTCTACTGCGGAGAGCATTACAGGTATCGGCTCTCATTATGGCGTAGACGGTAAGCAGCTTTCCACCCAATACAAGGAGCATTTCAGCGATTATCGCTAGTGGGAGCAGTTGTCGCATGCGGGAGACTGGCTGCTGTTTGATGAGAACCTGGGAGAGAGCCTGAGTATCGATGAGACTTGTCTGAGCAGCGGTGAGGTCTATACGTTTCTGACCAACAAGGCTGGCAAAGGTGGCAGGGGTACGCTGGTAGCTGTGGTCAGGGGAACAAAAGCCGAAGATGTGATCCGTGTTCTGGAAAAGATTGACCTTTCCAAAAGAAAGACTGTCAAGGAGATAACGCTCGACTTGTCTTCCTCTATGATGATCATTGCGCGCACGGTGTTCCCCAAGGCACTCATCACCAGTGACAGGTTTCATGTGCAGAAACTTTACTATGACGCTTTGGACGACATGCGCATAGCCTACCGGTGGATGGCAAGGGACAGAGAAAATGAGGAGATGAAGGAAGCCAAAGCCAAGAACGAAACCTACAAGCCATTCAGATATAGCAACGGTGACACACGCAAGCAACTACTTGCCAGGGCGAAGTTTATACTGACTAAACACAAGTCCAAGTGGACGGAATCGCAACGGCTAAGGGCGGAAATAATCTTTGAAAACTACCCAGAACTCAAAAAAGCTTATGACCTGGCCATGGAACTTACCGATGTTTATAATGCCAAAAGCATCAAGGACGCAGCAAGGCTGAAACTGGCAAGGTGGTTTAATAAGGTGGAGAAATTGGGGGTGGACAACTTCTATACGGTGATTGACACCTTTAAGAACCATTATGATACCATACTCAATTTCTTTGTCAACAGAGCCACAAATGCCAATGCAGAATCCTACAACGCAAAAGTCAAAGCCTTTAGGGCACAGTTCAGGGGAGTAACGGATATTCCTTTCTTCCTTTACAGGCTTATGAAATTATGTGTATGAGAGGAGAGGGGTGCAACTGGATTTTACGACTGACCCTTTCTTTGTATCCATATCTTAAATGTATTCGTGTCAATCGATAAGATTCGTGCTCTCTAAGGCCTACATCAACCACTTCCACACAGGAACCACGGGTATTTCCTCTTCCGTGCCCTCCTCATCGTAAGTAATCAGCAGGCACTTCCAGTCCTCGTGCGCTTTGGCATACTTGACCAGTGGTAGCACCTCCCTGTTGTAAGTAATCTCATCCTTGATGCTGTAGGACACTTGTATAGCAAGCTTCTCATCAGGCACAACAAAGTCTATCTCCTTCTCCGCATTCAGGAAAAACACATTCTTTTTGCCATACCGCCTGCACAGTTCTACCGCCACCATGTTCTCCAATAACGATGTCTCTGAGTTCATCAGGAACAGGTTCAGTAAGCCGTTATCAACGAAGTAGTATTTCTTCTGCATCTCCTTCTCCGTCAGCTTCCCAATCTCATTCTCCATGGGCAATATCAGCCAACTGTCAGCAGCATAATCCACATAGTCTATCGTAGTGGGCACACTGATGGGCGACCCCGTTGCCACTATCACGTTCTTCAGCCTGTTATACGACAGCGGTTGCTTCACGCTCTCTGCCATCTTCTTAATCAGGATGTTCAACACCCTGTCGTTCTTAATATTGTTCCGGGCACAGATGTCACCCAGGTAGATCTTCTGGTACAAGCTCGAAAGCATAGCGCGCTTGTTCTTAAACGACAGGATCTCTGGCAGACCACCGTAATAGAAGTACTCATTCAGATGTCGCTTCACTTCGCTTCTTTGAATCGTGTCATACTCCCAATGCTCCCTCATTTCTACCTGCTGAGCTGCTAGATACTCTTTGAATGAATATGGGTACGCATCGCAAATAAAAAACCGTCCACCCAACGTAGTTGCCACCTCCTTGCTCAGCATCTTGGCATTGCTACCTGTCACATACACACTGTATTTTGCATCAGCCAACCTACGCACGAACTTATCCCAATGCGGAATGTTCTGCACCTCGTCCAAAAATACCACCGGTTTTTTACCATACAGCTCTAGATGGGCTTCCAGCAGACTGTTAAAGTCTTGCGTCTGGAATTCAGCCAGACGCTCATCTTCAAAGTCCACAAACAGAATCTCGTCCCATCCCTTTCCTTCCGCCTGCAGCTGACGCACGCGCTGATACATCAGATACGACTTACCCGCATGTCTCACGCCAACTATCACATAATTGCCATTCTCTTCAAAGTCTGTGGGACGGTTCACAATCACCGCCTCATCTACTTCGCGCTGCTTACTAATCAGGCACTGTTTGATGACATCTTTACTAATACTCATATAAATTATATTTAATAGGAATTACACAATCTTATAAAGTTCAGTTTACAAAGTTAGGCATTTTCTATAAAACAAAATTAATAATCTTCGATTTTTTATAATATTTTACCCTCTTCCATTAAGGCGGCACGCTCCGCTGGACGCATTCTTTTTAACAAGTCAGCCTTTTTATCTTCCTGTTTCGGCTCTTTGAGCTGGTAGGCATTGTCTGCCTATCGCTAGGATTCATAAAAAGAAAAGCCCAAGATTACGAAACAATGCACGTTTTCACTTGGGATAAAAAGCTCGTTACCATTCTTATCCTTTGCCCTTGCTTATACATCTCCAGCCAAGTGTTCCAGGTACATTTTTTTGCGAATAGGCAGATAAAGCCGCTTAGATTCCTTGGTCCCTCTTATCCCGAACTCAGGTTAAAAGCTCTTTCAAAGGGCCTCTTGTTTGCATGAAGAGTGTCATTTACAGTATTCACTTCACCTATATTATATTCGGTAAACATTATCTTTCGCAAACATAATTCTGATCAGAATTAAAATGATTGGTGATTTTGTGTGTTGATAGTAATTAAAATATTATCTTTGCAAAACATAATGTTTGGCAAAGATAATTATTGATAATATGGAATTTATTGATAGAATAGAAGAAACCACAACGTTCAAGCGCACGCTGAATCTTAGCCGGCCTTTAAGAGGATGCGTCCAAGGACAAAGTCTCATATAAACATTCTTGAGTCGGTAACTTTTGCAGGTTATGGAAAAACTAACCGCCACAAATTAAACGACTGCGCTATCGTTATCTGTTTTCAAGGCAAAACAACTCACAAATGGAAAACATAAAATAAGAAAAAGCGTGTCTTAAAGACGAGCTATAATACACTCTCAAAAAAATAAGCCCCTCCGAAGAGGGGCTGTAGGACTTGCATCCTTCGGCATATAGCCTTATTGTGATAAGATGTAGAATATCTTAATTGAACTTACGAGCGGGTCGATATTTTACACCTATAATATAAGAAGGACATAAGATAGCAAAAGAACATGGAGCCTCATCCATTCATCATCGAACAATGTTTCAGAGTGGCACATTAGCCCCCCACCCCCGGCACTATGCTCATCATGTTAACCATCATCCTCGCTTACAAAGATCTTTTCTACGGCAGCTGGGAATATGAGTTGTGCCTAATCGTCATCATCCTCTTGTGCCGAATAGGTGAGAAAGGCAGAGCGTCGCAAGGGTGGATACGGCACATGCTCGCCTTTGAGTCCGTGCCATAGAACCTGATTGAACTCCACGTCGGGAACATTGTCTTCTTTCGTGAAATCGTAGGTCTCGCTCATGGCCTGGTATTTACTTGCCTTCACATTCAGCTCGTCCAACGCCACATTGTTGGGCAGATGCACAAAGGGCGTAACGTCGGCCTGCGGTGTGAAGCATCGCCACATGGCGCGTGCGGCGGCATCGTACTGGGTCATGGGCGGCAGACCCAATATCAGTTCCATGGTGCGCACCATGGAGGTAGTGGTGTAGGGTGTGCTGTCTACGAAGCCTCGCTTCACAAATCCACCAGCCACATAAGCCGTACTGCGGTGGGCATCTACGTGGTCGGAGCCATTCTGCGCATCGTCCTCAATGACAAACACGACCGTTTCTTTCCAGATGGGTGAATGACTGAGGTGATCTATCAGCTTGCCTACAGCCAAATCGTTGTCGGCCACATGGGCGTATGGCGTGGGCCGTTTGAGCTTCATGCCCTCGGTGTGATCGTTTCCGAAGCGCACGGTATTAAACTGCGGAACCTGATTGATGGCCAACAGAGAATCGAAATCGGCTTCCCACTGACGATATCGAAGTGTGTCTCTCACCTTGAGGGTGTAAGGTTCGAACGTGGGACACACGTGGCCTTTCAGCGAGGCGATGGTGGGCACAATCTCTGCCGCAATCTTTTTACCGCCTACCTTCCTGGTCTCACGTTTACAAAACTCGCCATAAGAACGGTAGGATACACCACGGGCCTTGCATAAATCCCAGAAGAAGCCCGACTTGTTGTTACCCATTCTGTGGCCGCCCTCACCGGCATATACGTCGCCCCGGCTGCTGTAGTTGGTTGGCCACACCTTCTCCAAATAGTCGTTGGCATAGGCACCCATAGTCCAATTGTGTCCGTCACAACTCACCTCAGCGTTCACATAGAAGTTGTCCAGCAGCACAAACTCCTCGGCTATCTTATGAAGGTTGGGCGTGACGCGTCGACCGAAGAGCGTCAGTGATGAATCGCCATTGCCTTTGGGGATGTCGCCCAGCACCTGGTCGTACGTTCGATTTTCCTTGATGACATAAAATACATACTTGATGGGACTGATATCACCTAGCTTCTGTGGAATGGGATTGCCTGGCTCACTGCCTGAGAGATATTCTTTTTTCTGGTCGTATGGCGTGTTGACAAAACACTGTCGAGTGTATCGTTCCAACTGTTTCTTGTTGGGCACATCGATGATGGACATTGTCCCGAGAAACATACCGCCGATGTACTGCACTTTCTTATTTTTCTTGACGTCGCCCCGATGATGCTCAAATTGTTCTTGCCGAGAGACAGGCCATGGCCCATGTGGGTTCGCCGCAGAGCTCAGTCCCTTGCCGTTGGTCACCCACAGCTTGTGGTTGACATACTTCACGTTCGTGGGATACCATCCTACAGGAATGAATCCCATGGCTCTACTGCTGCCTGGCGTCGACACGTCGAAGAGTGTAACACAGTTGTTGTCGGCATTGGCGATGGCCAGCTGCCTGCCATGCTTCAACAAGCACAGTCCGTTGGTGGTACTGCCAGGAAGCGACTGACTGAAAAGAGCTGCGTTGAGGGTTTCCTCCACCCGCCGCTGCCGCAGGTTCACCACCGAGACACTGTTGTCATTGGCATTGGCCACAAACAGTCTACCGTTTCTCTCGTCCAGACACATCTCGTTGGGGTGACTTCCCACGGGGATAGAATCGGACCACACCTTCGCTGTCACGTCCCAAACCTTCACCTGGTCGCATCCCCAGCAGGAGGCGTAAGCGTGCTTGCCATCTGCTGACACCAGCACCTGATAGCCCTCGCCACCCAAAGGAGCCTTCGTGAGGAGCCGCTTGGTTGCTGGATCGTAGATGTACAGGGAGTTGTCCCAACGTGTCACGATGTAAAGATGACCGGTTTTGGGATGAACAGCCAAACCAGCGGGCGATATGCGCACGGGCCACTTCTTGCCCAGCACGATGCTGTCGCCGAGGTGTATTTTCCCATTTTTGGCCACTTGGTACATGTTAACCTGGTTGTCGTTGCCACCCGAGACATAGAGTGTCTTGCCGTCGGGCGAATAGGTCAGTCCGTACCAACTGGTGCGGATGGTTTGGTCATCCACCTCTACCTGCTTTTTGGTGTCAAACACCTTGACGCATTGACGGCCGTAGCCGTTGTTGGTCACGGCCAGCCACCGCCCGTTGGGCGACACGGCCATGTTCAGCGGGAGGTCTCCCAGCGGTAAATGTTTGCCTGCAGGCGTGAGGCGCCAGCCGTTGGGCAACATAACAGATTGTGCCTGCTGGGCAAACGCACCAACAGACAGGAGTGTAGCGAAAAGCACACTCCATGTTTTCAAATATTTCATCATTGACAATTTCAAATAAATCACGCTAATACCTAGGTCTACAAAAAGACAGCACAAAGTTATGGATTCATTCTGAGAAGAAAAACTGAATCAAGTTACAATGATGTGACATTCCAGAGAGGGAGATGGAAGGTCTCGAATGCAGAAGCCCATTCCTGCGTCCATAAGAAATAAGAATTGAGGAAAAAAAATATGAAATAAAAAAGGAGAAATGAAACGAGAACCTGCCTTCACCCCATACAAAAAGACCGTATCCCAGTCACACGACAGGATACGGTCTTTTTGGTACGCTCGGCATGAGCATTATCTAACGGGTGGAAGTCCCGAGTAAGCCCTAATAGCGGGAATTACATAGCCAAAGGCAAGGGTGTTCATCGTGAGGTGAAATCTGAAGGAAGCTGTTGCAACATCTGCCCCAACGAACAGAAACTTCATACAAGGATATGACCGTGGACAAGATTGCATGACAAATCAAAGTCTTATAGCTATTCGAAAAGGTTGGTGGAGTTTCACATATCATATATGGGTAACGATCAATATCCTTATATGTGTATTAAAAGCCGTAAGCAATAAACAGGAAAGAACGACGTTTAATAGTTGATAACCATAAACGATCGTACGTTATGACAGCGTTAAGCGCAAAGACAATAACGCAGCTTCTTTCTGTAAGTACAAGAGTCAAGCCGAACGACGACCACGAGAAGATGCAGTTCTACTACCATCCTGATCACTTGGGTAGCAGTAGCTCTAAAGGAAATCATTATTCTTTTGATACGCAACATAGAGAATTTGAAGTTCTCGATAAAAGGGGCAAACACCAAGGGGCTGTAAATTTTAACGGGGAGAGGACCAAGAAGCCTAACTCTTCAGGGAAACATAATATAAAAATAGATTCATCCGACATTTGGAGTGATAATCCTTATTTAACACGAGAAGCAAGATTATTCCTGACGAGGTCACCTCCTCTGTCCTATTGCATCAATTAAAATGGATCATTGTTCATCCATGCAGTTTTGTTCTCATCAACAGATGTCCTGGATGAATCCTGAGACAACAAATACTGATAATTTTTCTTACAATCATCTCTCTATATTTCGCGTATTTAAAAATAAGAATCCTTCGGTTTGAAATTCGAGAAATTTGAGATAATTCGTAGTGGGTTGACGTTCAGGGTTTTAACAAACATGATTTTACTATACGTTTTTGTTGTCTACGATTAGATATCAAACGCCACTGCGATTAAACTCTAATCACGATGCGACAAAGGTTCGGTCGCGTAATCGATAAGCTCAAATCGCAGTGCCACAAGGCTGTAACCGCATCGGCCTTGTGTTTTTGATATTCTTCGGTCTTGTAATTATCCGAAAAAACATGGCGCATTTCTGCCCAGATGCGACGAAAGGAAATGACAGGAAATGGTAATAATATTTTATAAAGTGAAGAATGAAAAGTGAAGAATGAAGAATGAAGGATGAAGAGGGAAGAGTGAAGAGTATGCACTGCATGACTGTCGTATCACTCGATCCGATTTTTGACGATTCAAAGTTACCGATTACAAAAGTATGTTTTGAGTGTTATAAAAAATAAAAAAAAGCACTATTACGTTGATACTTTTGTATTTTTGCACTCAGTTATCTTGAACAGCAGAATTTGAAACACTGAAAATCCGTAATCTGTCTATATGTAAAATCTTTAAATTTGGATTATTATGACTAAGAAGTTTTGGTTAATAGCACTCATCGTAGCTTGCACTGTTGTATTTGGCAGTTGCGATAAGTCTGAGGAATTGAGTGTTGAGCAACGTAAGTTGGATATGAATCTATTCAACCAAACCTATACTGTCAATGATGAGGGGTGCTGTGTGCTAAAAGGGAGAAAGCCAATAGCAGCAGAAGAAATACAGAGTAAGGTCAAGGGCTATGGTTGGGAGAGTATTGCCACTTATGAGGTACAGGAAAACGGAAAGTTGAGCAAGGAGGAATTTTGGAAAGACAGAGTTGGTGGCAGCCCTACACACTTTTGGTTTGAAACATCACAGCAAGCTTTTAGTTATTTTTATAGTGATGACTTGCCTGCCTTTTGTTTCAGTCGTGTATCATGGAGTTATGACGTGGGTAATGGCTTCATACTGTTTGGCAACAACAATCTGACAACAGAAAACAGATACATGCAGATTCTTAAACTTGACGAGTCGAATGGCAAGACTTTAATGTATACCATGCAAAAAATAGGAACGAGAAGTGAAGGCAGCAATGGTTCCAAGTCTGTTTATGGCATGATTGTATATAAGCGCATGACAGAAACAGATTTGGAAATGATGAAGAAAAGTTACACATATGATTTGGATATAGACCGTTCTGTACCTGAAAACTGCAAGTTCAAGATTAAGGCATACTATACAGAAGACAATAAAGACAACACAGACCCTGTGTTTCAGACTTTCCGCCTTATAACATTTGAACTTACCGATGAATATGGGTTCAACTCTTCGGATAACGCCTTTTACAATTACTACGATTCAATTACTTGGACGAGTGATTGTCGTGATATGCCAGATAGCTTTGGCATCATGGAACGCAAGACAAACAGTTTGAAGACCTCCTATTGGTGGAGTACATACTTCTTCACACCTCATGACAATACTACCGTATATGCCAATGGCTATAAAGATGGTCATATTGTCTATCAAGCTCATAAGAGGCTCTATTTAGTAAATGATGGATTCTTTGGTTACGATTGGGATATTGTAAGGTATAATCCAAAGAACCCCGAGCTAACAGAATATTGCTTGCTTGACAAGAACCGTGAGTTCATCATCACTCCACCTACAGCCTACAAAGAAGACATTGCAAATCCGTATGCAGAGTTACGTATTGTACTGAAAGGAGCAAAAGACAAAAACGACAAGGAATATATGTTAGGCGTGCTTGAACGTGAAAGAGAAGGTCTGTTGAAGATTATGGACCAGTACTATGAAGCACACAGTACTATAAAAGAAACAGAAAAGGCTTCGCTGTGTAAAACGTTTAAGGCACTACCCGAAGATGCTGATATTAAGGCATATTGGCGTACAAAACATTCACGCATGGTACTGATACTTAAAACTGACGAAGAAGACCCTATAAACAGTGAATACTATGTGCATGCGGAACCAATTAAATGATAAATAAGTTTAATGTGGATAACGCAATTAAATGTAGTTTATATAAATCGGGTAGGAGGTAAATGTTATTCATAAAAGGCATTTACCTCCTACTTTCACATTTACCGACCTCCCACACCACCGTACGTGCCGTTCGGCATACGGCGGTTTCGTACTTTTACACCTCACGGTGTGTGGCAAGTTGTTTTCAGCTATCCCTTTGAGTAACGTCACTTCTACCCTATTGTCGGATTCCGTCCTATCGTCTTGGATAGAGAGCTCCTTTCGGACATCTGACGAAAAGGTTCGCAGGGTAGCATTCATTTACTATTGCACTGCACGATTCGGTCCTTCCCTGTAGGCACACGTACCTTGGGTACTATGACCTCTGCTGACTTCTCACGGCAAGCTTTACTCCGCTTCTTTCGTAAAAACAACTATTTGAAACGTCCGTGAGACCTCCTCGGATAAGAACATTATCTTTCCATCTTATACCTACTTCATTTTTTCGCAAAGCTCAAGGAAACTCCACCAACCGTTCCGAATAGCTATCGGGCTTTGGTTTGTTTAGCAACCTTACCCACGGTCATATGCCTTATATGAAGTTCCTGTTCGTTAGGCCAGATGTTTGCCGCCGGCTTCCTTCAGATTTCACCTCACGATGAACACCCTTGCCTTTGGCTATGTAATTCCCGCTATTAGGGCTTACTCGGGACTTCCACCCGTTAGATAATGCTCATGCCGAGCGTACCAAAAAGACCGTATCCTGTCGTGTGACTGGGATACGGTCTTTTTTTTAGGTGCCTGTAGCCCACTTATCCCACAACCATGCTCACTAAGTACAGCGCAACGGGGATGGTGACGATGGCGATACCGATGAAGTCGATGTACACACCCGACTTAATCATCTTTGTGATGGGGACATAACCGCTGGCATAAACGATGGCGTTGGGTGGCGTCGAGACGGGGAGCATGAAGCCCAACGAGGCAGAGAGGGCCACGCCTACTGCCACCGGCACTGGACTAAACCCTGCCGAGAGGGCTGTTCCAATGGCAAGCGGACCAATCATATTGGTCGCAGCGGTGTGCGAGGTCAGCTCTGACAGCAGCAGTGACATCACGCAGAATACGGCCACGAACAGCAGTTCAGACGGCTTGCCGCCCATCATGGCGATAATCTGGTCGCCAATCCAGCTCGACAGACCGGTGGAATACATCATGCCTCCCATGGCCAGTCCGCCGCCGAAGAGCAACAACGTACCCCATTCCACGCCTGCTACGGCATCCTTCCAGTCGAGCGTCATCTTGTTCTTCTTCAAGTCCACGGGCAGGAAGAACAGCAGCAGCGCACCCACCATGGCCGCAATGGCCTCCGGGAAGAGCCTGTTGTATTTGTTCAGCACCTCGCTCTGGGTGCCGAGGACGATGCTCAGCACGCCTGGCGTTATCCAGAGGATGACGGCCACACCGAAGGCAATCATCGTGTTCTTCTGCGCGCGGGTCCATTTTCCCAGTGCATTTACCTTGCTGTTGATGAACTCGGTGGCGCCTGCGATGTGCTTCACGTCACTTGGGAACATGCGGGAAAGCACGATGTAGGCAATCACGAAATAAGCCACCATGGCCACGAATCCCCATACCATCCACTGGAAGAACGATACATGCAGGTCGCACATCTCGTTGAGGAATCCCAGCATGATGATGTTCGGTGGCGTTCCAATCGGCGTGAGTACGCCGCCGATGGAACAGGCGTAAGCCGTCATGAGCATAAGGCCAGTGGCGTATTTGTACGAGCCGAGGTTGATAATCTTGCCTTGCGCGGCCATCATCTCGCGGATAGCCTCGAGCAGTCCCAGCGCAATGGGGAACATCATGGCAGCTGTTGCCGTGTTGCTAATCCAACCCGAGCAGAGCATACACGCCAGTCCGATGGCCAGGAAGATGCGCCGCGGGTTGTCGCCCACCCATTTCATCGACATGATGCCATAGGCGATACGCTTGTCCACACCATTCACCATCATGGCCTTGGCTATCATGAAGCCTCCCATGAAGAGGAAAATCATGGGGTTGGCAAAGGCGGCAAAGGCCTCTTTCATCTTCACCACATCGAACACCACACAGAGGGTGGGGCCTATAAGGGAAGTCACAGGGATGGGTACCGGCTCGGTAATCCACCACAGTGCCACCAGCGTCATGATGGCTAGTAGCTTGTGGCCCTCGGGCGTGAGGCCAGAGATGGGGGTAATCCACACGAGGATGGCGCATATCGGGCCGAAGATGGCACCGATAATCCTACGTTTGCGATCGAATGATGAGTCCTGGTTTGACTGTTCTTGTTCCAGAGGCTCTGCTTTCTTGTTCGTGTCGTTCATATCAGTTAATTAAGTGTTTAAGTTATTGGTATTAATGATTCCAAAAATAAGAAATATATTCTAATCAACCGTCTAATTGGCTATTTTTCTTTTGATTTATCGTTTTTTTTATCAAAAAGTAGTTGATTTATCTTTAAAATGTTTATATTTGCGTTGTAACTTTTCTGTTAAGGAGAGCTTAAGATACCATTCTCCCGATGTGGAATGTGTGGTTTTTATTCAGGAATTATCCATCAAAAACCTTATATATTATGAAAATGGTGTATATTATTCTCATTGCAGTAGTGCTCATCTTGGCGATTGCCTATCTGACCTATCGTAAGAACCACAATCTGGCGTTTAATGAGCCGCGTCTGAAGGATGCCGTCAATCGTGTTTTCAGCGAGTCTGGCGAGTCTACCCTGAAGCGGTCCGACTTTCTCTTGCGCCTGAAGCAAATCCTCGGCTGCACGCACAAGCAGGCGCTCTATATGTATGGAGTGGCTCGAACCAAAGGACTTATCGTGGTCGATAACAAGCAGGTCAGCAAGGCTCCATAGTCAGCAGCACGGAGCCACAGTGCCTATTCTATACTACATCTATTAAGGTGTAGGCTTGTGGCAGGTGCCGTCGCGGTGTTCTCCTGATGGCCGGCCACCAGCCAACACCCTAAAAAAAAGGCGACACCTCATGATGTCGCCTTTCCTCATATATTGCTGTATAACACTAGCGGTACGGTGCCAACTAATTGCTTGCCTTGGGCTGCAAGTTGGTGATTTCCATTGTACACTCTTCCATTTCGCTGTTATCCTGCTTGAAGGTAATCAGCAGTTTTTTGATGCTCGCCGGGTAACTTGGCTTGGTATGGTCTACCTTTACTGCCATACTATAAGATGGAGCAGAGCTATTCGTGCCCTTGACAGGAGTTACTGACAGTGTAACCCAATCTGGCAATTCATTCGTAACGGTTTCATGCTTCATTCCTGCCTCATCCTCGTATGCATATTTGATAATCTGAAAGGTCTGCAAGGCTGCATATTGATCATACTTAAATTCGCTATACTGACCATAATATGTATATCTATAACTATTCAATTTAAACGTAGCCGCAGAAAGGCCATCGTCACCAGGCTGGGACTCAGTGATTGATGGCGTAAGGTTAAACTTATAACGCAAATCAGCATCCGAGATTTCTTCATCAATCCTGTAAACAACTACCTGTCCTGGTTTCCACGCTTTGACGGCAGCGAGATTGATGGTGAGTTTCTTGATGTCTGCTCGATGGTCTGTATCTCTGACAGGATTTGGTCTTCTGAATAAGCCATTATCCTTCGTCAACCAAATAACAGCTTTTGCGTCTGCACCCAGTTGTTGCGGAATCATGAAGATGGTGAGATTGTCGCGCTTGCCATCCGTCATCACACCCGTCACTTGGGATCTGTTAACTTGGGTAGTTTTGTTTGGGGTGACAGTTGTAGAGGCTACACCTTCATATTTGGGCCATTTCAGGCGAATGTTCTCCTTCGCGTCAGAGGGTGTCCAGTTGAAAGTGGGCATGTCACCATTGAATGTCACCTCACAAGTACCCTTGGCAGCCAAACCCCGCATCTCGATACCCGCAATCTTATAGCCAGTGGGGCATTTGTCGCCAATGGCGAAGTTGATGCCTGTAAGGGCGTGATGCAAGGTAATGACGGCAGGTTGCTGTTCTCCTTCCGCCTGAACCACAACGTTGGTCTTGCCTATCATGAGGTCTTTGTGCTGCGTTGCGTCAATATTTGCGCCGAGGTCGTAGGTCAACGAGTATTTGTCTATGCCTGTTTTTTCAAGTTTGTTCTCTCCTTGCAGGTACGGATACACGCCTACCAGCTGCACGTATGGTTCTGCCTTGTTGTAGTACTTGGCTGCTCCACCCACCGTAACGGTGCCTGCTTTAGATGCCTCACCATTGGCGATGAAGTTGAGCGTGTTGCCCATTTGGTCGAAGCCGCCTTTGCACTTCGATTTTGAATCTTCAACCCCTCAAAAATGCGAGATAGCATTTTTCACATTAACCTGCGGGAAGAATTGGTGATGAAAACTATTTAAGAGCAATAAAATTGCCTTTAATTTGCTTACTTAAATTTAATTCTATAACTTTGTACTGCAAAAAAGGTCGAACGATCCGACTGATATTGCAGTAATATGAGTAATATATGGTTATCCAAAGAAATAAATATATCGAAGCTTTGATAAGTAAGCGTTGGAATGGAAAGGTAAAGATAATCACTGGCATTAGACGCTGTGGCAAATCTTTTCTGTTATCGACATTATACAAAGATTATCTGAAGAAAGAGGGTGTTTCTGAAGATTGTTTCATAGAAATCGCATTAGATAGGAAAGTGAACATAAAGTACAGAAATCCGAATACGCTTTATGAATACATCATGGATAAAGCATGCGACGAAGAAAAACGATATTATGTTTTTATCGATGAGATACAATTGTCTATAAAAGTAAAAAACAAAGTTATAGACGAAAGCCTTGTATCTGAGGACGACAAGGATATGCTTTACACAACGTTCTATGACATTCTCAATGACCTTATGGCACGGAAGAATTTGGACATATATGTTACTGGTTCAAATTCTAAAATGCTGTCTTCTGATATTGTGACGAATTTCCGTGATAGAGGGTCAGAAATAAAAGTATATCCACTTTCCTTCAAAGAATATTATGAAGTGTCTGGTCTTGAAAAAGCTGATGCACTTGAAGAGTATTTAACCTATGGGGGAATGCCGTCAGCAGTCTTGGAACAAAGTGAGTCTGAAAAACAGAAATACCTTTACGACCTTCACAAGAATGTGTACATTAAAGATATTGTTGAAAGGTATAATTTAAAGGATGATGAAGTGTTGGATGCTCTTATTGATTCGCTTTATTCAGCAGTAGGCTCACTAACAAATACCCATAACTTGGCTAATACTGCCAGTTCTTTTATGAAGCGCAAAACATCTGATCATACTATCAAGAATTATATCAACTATCTTGAAGATGCTTATTTGTTCTTGGGTGCTAAACGATATGACATTAAAGGAAAGAAATACTTCGACAACACTCAGAAGTATTATTCCATTGATATGGGATTAAGAAATGCGAAACTGAATTTCCGCCAACAAGAAAAGTCTCATTTAATGGAAAATCTTATTTATATAGAACTAATTCGTAGAGGATATCGCGTCGATGTTGGAGTCGTAGAACTGACACGTGTTATTGATGGCAAGAAGAAACAGTCACAATATGAGATTGATTTTATCGCCAATACAGGACGTGAAAAGATTTACATCCAATCTGCATTGAATGTAGATACTGTTGAGAAAAAGAACCAAGAAACATTTTCTCTAAAGAACTCAGGGGATTTCTTTAAGAAAATGGTAATTCTTGATGGCAACTCCAAATTATGGACGGATGACGATGGCATAATCTATGTTGGTGTCATTCCTTTTTTATTGGAAGAGTCCATTATACCACAATATTGACATTCTAAATTATTGCTGAACAATCGCGAAAAGCTACCTTCGCCTCCTAAAAACAAAGAAAAGTATGACAGATGCCTTACATCCACCATACTTTCCTCATTGATTGGACTGCTATTACAACAGGGCCTTGAACTTCTCATCAAGCGTTGCCTTTGAGGCTGCCCCGACGAATTTGTCTACCAGTTCTCCTCCCTTGAAGAAGAGGATAGTAGGAATGTTGCGCACGCCAAACTGCATGGCGATGTCGTCATTCTCTTCTACATCGCACTTACCTACGACGATCTTTCCATCATAGTCGTTTGCCAACTCAGAGATAACAGGCCCTACCATGCGACAGGGTCCGCACCATGTAGCCCATAAATCCACTACCAATGGCAGATCGCCATTCTTGTAACTCTCGAAATTCTCGCTTGTAATTTTTACTTCCATCTTTTATTTGATTTTTATATGTATTTATGACAAAGATAAACGATTATCATGAATCATGCAAGCATCGTGACAAATTAATTCACCAGATAATTCATATTGGGGTTTCCTTCGATATATCTGATTAGGTCATGATTCAAACTGATTTGCTGAAGCCCAGAATGAAGCAAGATACTGGTTTGATGTTTCTTGTCCACTACCTGGAAGCACAGCTGCGTGTTGCCTTTCGAATCTTGCAACATCGACACGATGTCGTTCACCACCACTTCATCAATGGCCTCGCTGTCCACGACAATGGTCAGCCTGTGTATCTGCTTGTCTCTTACCGTTTGCAGGTACTGAACATCGTTGATGCGAAAGTCGTAGTAGTTGCTGTCACGGTATCGCTGCGAACACTTGCCGGTAAGATAAACGGTACTGCCCACTACCATCATGCCTTTCCACTTTCCCCATTCCTCTCCAAAGAAGGCTATTTCGCCTGTTCCACTAAAATCTTCTATTGTCACGAAGCCACAAGGCTTTCCGGTTCTCGTAAATTTGTCCTTCACCTCAGTAATCATGCCAGCGAAAACCACATCTGCCTTTTTGGCCAACTCTGCCTTGTCGCCCAGTTCGGTACACGATGTATTACACATGCTCTTCAACACGATGCTGAATTCGTCCAGCGGATGGGCCGAAAGATAGATTCCCACCAAATCATGCTCGCGATTCAGTTTCTCAATGTTGCTCCACAACTCTGGTTTAGGAATGGGTGGCGTGGCAATCTCTACGGCATCTACGCCGCCGAACAGCGAATGTTCTATTTCTGATTTCTTGTTCTGATAGAGCTGTCCATAGCGCACCAGCGTGTCAATAAACAGTTCGCCTTTATTGTTGGCAGTGAAGTAGCTCTCTCGCGGAATGCCGAAGCTGTCGAATCCACCACTGAGCGCCAAACTCTCGAAGGCCTTGCGGTTGACTTGCGTAAAGTCCACTCGGTGTGCTAAATCGAAAATGTCTTGGTACAGTCCATGGGCCTCTCGCTCCTGGATGATGGCAGTTGCAGCGGCATCGCCCATGCCCTTGATGGCAGCAAGACCAAAGCGTATTTCCCCCTTGTGGTTCACGCCAAACTTCTGATAGCTCTCGTTGACATCGGGTCCTAACGTGGCTATGCGCAGCGACTTGCATTCGTCCATCAGCTTGGATATTTCCGTTATCTGGTCCTTGCGTCGACTCATGATGGCTGCCATGAACTCAGCAGGATAGTGAGCCTTGAGGTATGCCGTTTGGAAAGCCACCCACGAATAGCAGGCCGCATGCGACTTGTTGAAGGCATAGGATGCAAACTTCTCCCAGTCGGCCCATATCTTGTCCAGCACGTTCTCATCATATCCATTCTTCTTGCCGCTTTCGATGAACTTGGGTTTCATGGCATCTACTATCGCCTTTTTCTTCTTACCCATTGCCTTACGCAGGGCATCACTCTCTCCACGCGTGAAATTGGCCAGCAAGCGCGAGAGCAACATCACCTGCTCCTGATAGACGGTGATGCCATAGGTATCTTTCAAGTACCGCTCCATCACCGGAATGGGATATGTAATCTCCTCCTCCCCTTTCTTACGCGCGATGAACGACGGAATGTTGTCCATGGGACCGGGACGGTAGAGGGCGTTCATGGCGATGAGATCTTCAAACTTCGTCGGACTTAACTGGCGCAGATAGTTCTGCATGCCGGCCGACTCAAACTGGAACGTGCCGATGGTGCGCCCCTCTTGATAAAGCTTGTAGGTCAATTCATCATCAATGGGAATCTTGTCAAGGTCGATGTCTATGTTCTTCGTCAGCTTCACATTTTTTACCGCTTCCTTCAACTCAGACAGGGTTTTCAGCCCCAAGAAGTCCATCTTAATCAGACCTGTTTCCTCAATCACATGCCCATCATACTGCGTACAGTTAGTCTTTTCGTCCTTAAAGTCGGGGTCATCCGCCGTTGACACGGGAACCCAGTCGCTGATGGGGTCGCGACAGATGATGAAACCACAGGCATGGATGCCCGTTCCCCGCACCGTTCCCTCCAGCATCTTGGCATACTTGATAGTGTTGCTCTCGCGTATGTCGGTAGATACTTCGGCCATTTGCAACTCGGGCGTGCACTTGATGGCGTTGGTGAGGTTCATTTTCATCTTATCGGGAAGCCTCTCCGGAATGGCCTTGCACAGAGCGTTCGATCGTTCCAGCGGCAGTTTTTCCACCCGCGCCACGTCCTTAATGGAGTTCTTGGTTGCCATACTGCCGTAGGTGATGATGTGCGCACAGTTCTCGTGGCCATACTTGTCCATCACCCATTTCAGCACCTTCCCCCGGCCATCGTCATCAAAGTCGGTGTCGATATCGGGCAAGGAGATACGGTCGGGATTCAAGAAACGCTCGAAAAGCAAGTCGTATTTCAGGGGATCAATCTTCGTAATACCCAAGCAGTAGGCCACAACCGACCCGGCTGCCGACCCACGTCCCGGTCCCACCATCACGCCCAATTCCTCTCGGGCCGCACGAATAAAGTCGGATACTATCAAGAAATACCCCGGAAAACCCATGGTCTTCATCACATGAAGCTCAAAGCGTATGCGGTCGTCCACCTCTTTGGGCAGCGGGTCGCCATACAACGGCTTGGCACCCTCATAGGCAAGATGCTGCAAATAGTCGGCCTCAAACTTGATGCGATACATCTTCTCATAGCCACCAAGATGGTCTACCCGCTTCTGCGCCTCTTCCTCCGACATGGGATTTTCGCCATTCTCATCGGTGGTAAACTCACGAAGAAGGTCTTCCTCGGTAAACTTTTGTTTCCAATCCTCTTCCTTTCCAAACGATTCGGGGATGGGGAAGTTGGGCATAATGGGGTCGTGGTTGATGGAATAGGTTTCCACCTTATTAAGAATCTCGAGGGTATTCGCCATCGTTTCCGGTACATCGCTGAAGATGCTGTTCATCTCTTCACGGGTCTTAAACCACTCTTGCTTGGAATAAAGCATGCGCGTGGGGTCGTCAAGGTCTTTCCCCGTAGATAGACACAGCAGGTGATCGTGAGCCTCGGCATTCTCTTTGTCCACAAAGTGAACGTCATTGGTGCACACCACCTTAACACCGTACTCCTTGGCCAGTTTGAAAATCACCTGATTGGCGCGCTGCTGCATGGGATAGGCCTCACGATTGGCCCGAATGGAGGGGTCTTTCACCTCGTGGCGTTGTATCTCCAGGTAGTAATCGTCGCCAAAAACTCGCTTGTACCACTCTACCGCTTCCCTGGCTCCGGCCATGTCGCCGGCAATGATTTTGCGTGGCACCTCACCGGCCAGGCAAGCCGAACAAACAATGAGGTCTTCATGATATTTCTCCAATTCCTCACGGTCGGTACGCGGCCGCATGTAATAGCCCTCCTCCCAGGCATGGCTCACCAGCTTGATGAGGTTTTTGTAGCCCCGGTAGTTCTTCGCCAACACGATGAGGTGGTAACCACTCATGTCGCCCATGTCCTTGACCTTGTCGAACCTACTGCGCCGAGCTACATACATCTCACAACCAAAGATGGGCTTGAAGGGTTGCTTTCCGTCGGCCTTCAACTGCTTGTTCACCGTGTTGGCATAGTCGAAAAATTCCTTGATGCCAAACATGTTGCCGTGGTCGGTGATGGCCAAGCCGCGCATCCCGTCGGCAACAGCCTTGTCAACGAGCCGCTTCACGGGCGACTGACCGTCGAGAATGGAATAATAAGTATGTACGTGTAGGTGGACAAAATCGTTCATGTGCTCAAATTATTTTGGAGCGTAAAGGTACTCAATATGCGCGACACGGCCAAAGAATGAGCGTAAAAGTTTGTGCGGTTTCTAAAAAACAATTATCTTTGCACAAACTTCTAATCGGTTTTCATACTATGATTAAAAGAATCAAAAAACTGAAGAAAATCCGTATACATCGCGAAGGAACAGACACCCTGATTTGGGGATTCATAGTCATTGCAGCCATTGCATTGCTATTATGGCGTTCGTTCGAAACAAAAATCCCATTTTATGCCTTTACGGTTATCTTCGGAACGATATATTGCATCGTCATCAATTTCTTTCAATGCCCCATCCGCTATTTTCCTTCTGAGGACACCGACAAGATTGTAGTGGCGCCGGCCGATGGCAAAATCGTGGTGATTGAGGAGGTGGAAGAGAACAAGTACTTTCACGAAAAGCGCCTCATGATTTCGGTCTTTATGAGCCTGTTCAACGTTCACGCCAACTGGTTTCCCGTTGACGGTAAGGTGAAACTGGTTCATCACCAAAACGGCAACTACCACAAGGCATGGCTGCCCAAAGCCAGTGAGGAGAATGAGCACAGCGACATCATCATCACCACGCCCGACGGTGTGGACGTTCTCTGTCGACAGATTGCCGGAGCCATGGCCAGACGCATCGTGACCTACGCCAAAGAAGGTGAAGACTGCTACATTGACGAGCACCTGGGCTTCATCAAATTTGGCTCGCGCGTGGACGTATACCTGCCGCTCGGAACGGAAGTGTGCGTGAAGATGGGACAAAAAACAACGGGTGACCAAACCGTCATTGCAAAACTGAAATAAAACAAAGCGGGAACGGCAATCGGGATGACGCACGTCACACCCACTACCCTACCAGACCTCTACGACACAAATGAGCAACATCATCAAAAGAAACATACCCAACGCACTGACTTGCAGCAACCTCATCTCGGGCTGCATCGCAACTTGTTTCGCCTTTGTCGGCGATGCCAAGATGGCCTTGATATGGATACTCACCGGGGCCACTTTCGACTTTTTTGACGGCATGTCGGCCCGCTTTCTGAAGGTATCATCGCCCATCGGCAAGGAATTAGACTCGCTGGCCGATTGCGTCACCTTTGGCGTAGCGCCATCCACCATGATTTTTTGTGAGCTTACGGTCATCGACTATCCGTCGTTTCTTACTACATCCGAGGCATTTTCTTTCGACCCTTACCGCACGTTCATTCCCTTTCTGGCCTTCCTCATGGCAGCTTTCTCGGCACTGCGGCTGGCCAAATTCAATATTGACACGCGTCAAACCGATTCGTTTATTGGGCTTCCCACACCAGCGAACGCCCTGTTTTGGGGATCGCTCATCGTCACAAGCCCTGCCTGGCTTGAAAACAATGCCGGCGCACTGGTCTACATTCTGGCCTTGCTGCTGTTGAGTTGTTATCTCTTGGTCAGCGAGATTCCCATGTTCGCCCTTAAATTCAAAAACTTTAAATGGCAGGGCAACGCCATCCGACACAGCTTCATCATCTTCACCGCTGTTGTGCTTATAACGTTTGGCGTGTTGAAAGGCTGGTGGATTGTCATTGCATGCTACTTCCTCATATCCTTGGGATTGTTACTGACAGGTAGGTCAAAAATCACCAAGATGAATCACGACAAAGAACAGAAACTATGATATTCAAAATAATTTTCATCATTTTCCTCATCGGCTTGCTGGTGGTAGGCTTTTCTGCAGCAAAGTTTATCAGCATTTTCCGCGAAGGTGCCAAACTGTTCAGAGAGCAAGCCAAGGGGTCAGCCCAGCAGCGGCAGCACCGTAGAAACACCACCCAAACGGTGGTAGACCATCGGGATGCTGATGAAATAAACAAAAAAATCTTCAAAAAAGACGAAGGCGAATACGTCGAATTTGAAGAAGAACCCGCTGAAACGGAAAACAAAAACTAAACTGAAGCGGCCATGCCTTGCCTCATCCTCCGCCTGCGAATGGCCATCCTGCACTCGTAAATGGAATGAAATCAAATTGAGCAGGCACACATTTGGCAGCGGGGATTATTGGAAGAGGCTTCATGATTTTTTCTTAACAACCAACCTCTTCATGTTTTGCGTATTTGCAACTGGCCTTGCCACATGGCGCAAATACGCCCAAAATAAACATCTTTGTATTTCCTTGCTACACAATTAATTACAGATTCCCTGCATTACAACGCATTCACTTTTCATTTTTTCTCGCTCCAAAAGCATGGTTCTAAGCGTGCAATCTGTATGCCTTTGCCAGACAACTAATCAACGAAAATGAAGAAATATCGAAGTTGGTGTAAACTGGCTGATAATGAGCAGGAAACGGAATAATTTGCATAGAAGTACTTTTTTCAAAAAGAGTTATAATATGCAGATTTAAGCAGAAGTTCAGTTACCAAACCGTTACCCGATTTCGTCATAGGTAACGATGGAGTAATATTCGGTAACTGAATTATTTTCGCTCGTGTGGCTGTTGCTGCAGTCGGCAGTTTTCTGCATAAGTGAGGAACGCTTTGAAATTGGTAATTTTGCCACAAAACATCAAAGCGTATGAAAACAGAAAAAATGAAGGTGTTGCTCTACCTCAAAAAGAGCGGTCTGGACAAGTCGGGTAAGGCTCCGATTATGGAACGCATTACCATCGGGCGTTCCATCGCACAGTTCAGTTGCAAGCTCTCCTGCAATCCTGACTTGTGGAATCCTCGTGAGAGCAGAATGGACGGAAAAAGTCGTGAGGCGGTGGAAGTGAATGGCAGGTTGGAGAACTTGCTGCTGTCCATCCAGTCAGCCTATCAGTCCTTGCTTACAAGAGGTTGCCCATTTGACGCAACCGACGTGAAGGAACAGTTTCAAGGCAGTGTGCAGACACGGTGCATGCTCATCGAGAGGCTTGATATGCTCATAAAAGAGAAAGAAAGTCATATCGATGTAGACCTCAGAAAAGAGTCAATGGCAAGCTATCACTCCACGAGAATCCACTTGCAGGAGTTCATCCAAGCGAAGTATAAGGTTTCTGACTTAGCCTTCTCACAACTGACAGAGAACTTCATCCATGAGTTTCAGCAGTACTTCTTGGGAGAGTGTGAATTTCAGGAAAGCTCATTCTACAATGTCGCCACCCATTTGAAGACGGTATGCAGGCTGGCTTACCGTGAGGGATTGGCAGACATCCTGCTTTTCGACAAAGTCAAAATCAGCAAGGGTAACAAGAAACTCCCCAAAGCACTTGACAGAGGAGCATTTGAGAAGTTAAAGACTCTCCACTTTGAGGAATTGGAGGAGGAAATGGAAACGGCAAGGGATATTTTCCTCTTTGCCTGTTATACGGGTGCTGCGTATTGTGATTTGATGGAACTGGACAAGTCCCATCTTGTGCGTGATGACGAGGGTGGCCTTTGGCTGAAGTTCAACCGCCAAAAGACAGGTGTGCCTTGTCGTGTCAAACTGCTGCCCGAAGCCATATGGCTGATGGAGAAGCTCCACAGCGATGAAAGGGAAACATTGCTCCCTTTCATGGGATATGCCACTTACCAATCTTATTTGAAAGCCCTGCGGCTTCGTGCAGGCATCTCGTTTCCTTTTACCACACATACGGCAAGGCACACATTTGCCACGCTCATCACACTTGAACAGGGTGTGCCTATTGAAACGGTAAGCAAGATGCTGGGGCATTCCAACGTGTGCATGACCGAGCGTTATGCAAAGGTAACACCGCAGAAACTCTTTGAGGAATTTGACCGTTTCCTTTCTTTCACTGAAGATATGCAGTTGGCTATTTGACCATTTCTTTCATTCAACATTGTTTTATAGCTAAATAACACATGAACAATTCAATCAAGACCATTACGAGAAGTACATTCAAGATACTGTTTTATATCAACAGACAGAAGACCAAGGCAGACGGCAATACCGCCATTCTCTGCCGTATCACCATCGACGGAAAGAACGCAGCCATTACCACAGGAGAAGAGTGTAAATTCTCCGAATGGAACACCAAGCAGGGTTTGACAATCAGCAGGAAGACTAATCAAAGAATCAATGAGTTCAGGGATTTGGTGGAAAAGACCTATCGGGACATTCTTGTAAAGGATGGAGTGGTAAGTGTGGAGCTTATCAAAAACCGCTTGCAGGGTATTGCCACCAATCCCATCACACTCCTTGCCATGAGCAGAGCGGAACTCCAAACAATCAAGGAAAGTGTTGGCAGATCAAGGGCAGAGGGAACTTACCTGAATCTGTTCTATTCTGACAGAAATCTCCGTGAATTTGTAGAAAACAAAGGAGTGCAGGATATATCCATCGGAACAATTACAGAGGACTTGTTCGAGGAATACCGCTTCTTTCTCAAAAAGCGTGGACTGAAAGCATCTACCGTCAACAGCAACCTCTGCTGGCTGAGCCGACTAATGTTCCGTGCGGTCAGCAAGAGGATTATACGCTGCAATCCGTTTGAGAATGCCAGGTATGAGAAGGAGGAAAAGAAGATACGCTTTTTGCAAAAGAGCGATGTGATGAAACTTATGTCAATGAAGATGAACGACAAGGAAGCGGAACTGGCAAGACTGATGTTTGTCTTTTCCTGCTTCACAGGCTTGGCTATCTCAGATATGGAGAATTTGGAATACAAGCATATCTAAACGGCAGCTGGCGGACAGATGTACATAAGAAAGGAGCGCCAGAAGACCAAGCAATGGACCGCTCAAAGGCTATGCACCGCTCTATCCGCTTTCTATCATCATCGCTCTGTCCTTTCTGTTAGACAACACGGAAGCGCATTTGTTCAGAAAGTACATCTGTCAGAAGCTGCAGAAACCAGCATCCATAATAACACCGATATTCCTGATAGGCAACATGGATAACTGATGGTAATACGCTTTTTTCTTTCACTGATTATATCTTACTACATAACTACAATAGGGTATAATACGGTGAAAGAAAAAATCTTGTAGCGTAGTTAGTAAGAGAAGCATCCAGTTACTACTTAAAAACTACATACTACTTCTATTGGTAATCTTCCAGTAAGAACACACACAGCTTGCCATTATATTCGTATCACTTGCAAAATGATATTCTGAAATGGAATGGAAATGATCAACCCAAATAAAAATAACTTCAAAGAATTTGGGTGTTTGGAAAATACTCGGTATTTTTGCAAAAATAACCGACTTAATATATGTTAATAAATAAAGAAGAAAAGAAGGTTGTTGATATTCTTAGGAACTGTATTGAAAAAGCAAACACCGGTACTCTGTTTTTTAATAATAGTTTCCCTGAATACGACGATGAGTATGTGGGCAAGATTTTATCAGATTTTGTCCGACAGGATTTGTTGTTAAGATTATCTCGTGGCATATACCTTAAAGCGAAGAAAACTAAATTTGGTATAGTTTATCCAACTACCGAAGAGATAGCCCATGCAATTGCAGAGAGAGACAATGCTGAAATTCTCCCTACTGGTAGTACAGCGTTGAATATGCTTGGATTATCCGAACAAGTAACTATGACCCCTATTTTTCTTACCAGTGGGTCTGCAAGAAAAATCAAGTGTGGCAATAAAACCATCACGTTCAAAAGAGGAGTGCCCAAGAATTTCGCATTGAAAGGAAAGGTCACACGCCTTTTGGTACAAGCCATGAAGGCTATTGGGGAGCGAAACTATAATGAAGAGTGGGAAAGTGCAATTAGTGCAATACTTAGCAAATATCCAGAGGATGAGACCATGTCTGATGATCTAAAGGTCATGCCTACATGGATACGGCGAAACATAATAAAAATTTTAAGCAAAAACAATCATGAGTAGTTGGCAAAATCATAGTAGCGACGAACGAATAGCAATGATACAAACTGTAGCCCAGGATCATAATATCGAAGATAATGCCGTAGAGAAAGATTGGTGGGTGACGGTAGTTCTCAAAGCATTGTTCAATACATCTTGTGGGAAATGGCTTCTTTTCAAGGGGGGAACTTCATTGAGTAAAGGATGGAATCTCATCAATCGATTCAGTGAAGATATAGACATTTCCATTGGCAGGAACTTCTTTGGGGACGTCCTTAACTTGCCATTTGCAAAGTGCGAGAACAACAATCAGGTGAAGAAACTAAGAAAAGCATCACGGGATTATATTCATGGGACTCTCTCTGCAGAACTGGATGCAGAACTCCTTAAAATGGGAGTTAAAGGGTATACTATAATGAATGAAACGGTGACAGGGGAACCTCCAAGGCCTATAGACCATGATAGCGACCCGACTATAATATTCGTCAATTATGAGAGCATTTTGCCATCCAGCATGAGACTTATTGATGCGAGAGTTAAAATAGAAATCAGTTGTCTGTCTATGTCAGAACCCTATGAACAATGTGAAATTCGTTCTCTTGTCTTTGATAAGTTCCCAAAAGAGGATGATGAAATGGCCGCATCTATTAATACAGTAACGCCATCAAGGACATTCCTGGAAAAGGCACTGCTTCTTAGTGAGGAGCTTCAAAAGGAAGAACCAAGAACATTGCGTATGTCCCGGCATCTCTATGATTTAGATAGATTGATGGACACAGAGTTTGGCCAGAAGTCACTGAACGATGGCAACCTTTATAAGGCTATCGTAGAACATCGTCGTCGTTTCTATCATTTGGGATATGTGGACTATGACAAAGATTATCCGACAAGTATTGATTTTATCCCCCGAAATGAGGTTCTGAAAGCCTATCGTCTGGACTATGAGACAAATATGGTAGATGGATATATATATGGCGAAGCCAAGCCCTTTAAGGAATTGATGAAAAGAATGGAGAAATTACTTCATGACTTCAGACAAATTATAATTCCTTAGATGTGCCATTGACCATCGTTTGTTACAGGTATCAAAATACGCAATCCAATGTTTCCTTTATGACGGGAGGTGAACTTTGCAATAGTGCTCTTGTTGTTGATTATTCGCCCTTAAAAATAGGCCACTAGTCATAAATTTGAGCCTTTTTTCAAGTTTTTCAAAAAAAAGTTTCAAAATTCGTGCAGTCTTTTAGTCACAATCTGCTCCTTTTAATAAAAAGGAAAAGTATATCTATGAAAGTAGATGTTGATATAAACGCATGTAAACAGGGAGAACGGAAAGCTCTCGGAAATTTATACAAGGCATATTCCGACAGATTATTGCGGATATGCCAGCATTATGTGACAGACGAAAGCACGGCAAAAGATATTTTGCATGATGCGTTCATCATCATCTTCACCTCCATCAAATCGCTGAAAGACAACTCAAAATTGGAGGGATGGATGATCACCATTGTAAGGAACCTTTCTCTAAGGTACCTGCAAAGCACAGTGAAGGATGACATTCCTCTGTCTAGTCTGGGCACAGAATTTTTGAGCGAAGAAGACGAGGAAGAAAAGAATATAGAACTTGAACTATTGTTGTCGGCAATAGAGTCGTTACCGGAGGGGAACAGGGAGATATTCAAACTCTCGGTTCTGGATGGTCTTTCTCATAAGGAAATTGGAGAACTGCTTGGTATCAATCCTCACAGTTCATCTTCTCAGTTGGTTCGGGCAAAGAAAATGTTGCGGACTATACTGATGAACTATTGGTTGCTCTTCTTGCTTCCAATTCTGATATCTGTCTATATCTATTTCGTAACGAAGGACAAAACTGTTGGAACTTCTGAACACAAGCAAACAGCAGTAACCACTCATAAGGAGCTGCCAGGACGGGTTCAAAAAGAATCTGCCTCTCAAAAGATAGTGCAACCAAGATATTCCATCCCATCAAGTATAAGTACCAGTAATAATGATGAACGTGCCTTGGCAGAAATGGCTACCTCTACTGAAAAGATTTCTTCACGGATGATAACAGATAGTGTAGAATCCGAGCAGCAGACTGTAGTTTTCCATGTGGATTCTATACAGAAACAATTGGTTATAAAGGGTATCAGCACCATAGACTCCGTGCTTCGTATTCCACAAATTACCGAAGAAAAAATGATGGCATTGAATGAAAGTATGTCGCCTAGTGTCAGCAATAAGAAGAAATACCCATGGACATTTAAATTCGGCTATTCATCTAATGCCGGATCAAATGGAGCCATGTCCAATTTGAACTACCTATCAGTAGTAGATTACGCTAATGGTGGGGCTTCGGCCAAATTATATACATGGGATGATTATGTAAATTATTTGGTTCGGAACAATGCACTGATGGATTCTGTCGAGAGGGCAAAAATGTCATGGATAGCACAGAATAATGCAACAGAAGGCAACGCATCCTTAGGTGAGAAGGCGCACCACTACCGCCCCAAAACCTTTAGTTTGTCGCTCAATAAGCAACTAAGTTCCCATTGGACTTTTGGAACAGGATTGACTTACACAAGAATAAAGTCTGATTTTGAGAGTGAGTTTCATGGTGCGACCTTGTTGAAGACCCAGAAGATTGATTATGTGGGCATACCATTGCAATTGACCTATCGTATATGGAGCAAGGGACGATTCAATGCCTATACAACTGGTGGAGTGACATTCGAGATGCCAGTTCACAGTTCACTTGATAAGAAGTATATCATAACGTCTGACTCGTCCTACACGTTAAAGGGTGACATCAAGCCACGTTATCAGTGGTCTGTGAACTTAGGTATCGGTGTTCAGTATAGGCTATTCAAGCCTTTTAGTCTGTATTTAGAACCTAACATGTTCTATTACTTCTGGAATGGCAGTGACCTTGAAACCTACCGCACAGAACATCCGTTCATCATAACAGTACCATTTGGATTGCGGCTTACTTGGTAAATGAAATAAATAGATAAAAAAAGTCATAAATATTGTGCAGTCTTTTCGTGGTTTTCTGCTCTTAACAATAAAAGACAAAACTCAAAAGAAAGAATGTACAGTATTTATGACTACATCCACAACGGAATAGTATTTGCCAACAATGTAATACGCAGACGGCATAAGGTACTTACTTCCTTGATGATATATTCCACTACCAACTGCCAGTCACGTTGCAAGCACTGTTCCATTTGGAAGAAACCTACGGAAAATTTAAGATTAGACGACATCATCAAGATAATGAACAGCAAATGTATAACGAAACGCACGACGGTCGGCTTGGAGGGAGGTGAGTTTATCCTTCATCCCGAAGCAGACAAGATATTGGGATGGTTTGACACTTATCATCCTAACTATACGCTGCTGTCTAATTGTCTTGCGGTAAACAAGGTAATTTCTGCTGTAAAAAATCATCACCCCAAGCATCTGTATATTTCACTTGACGGCACCAGAGAAACCTATCTCTATATGCGTGGCAGGGATGGATATGATAAGGTTATCGAAGTTATAGAGGCGTGTAGGGATATTGTTCCTATTTCCTTGATGTTTTGCCTTTCTCCGTGGAACTCGTTTGAGGATATGAAGCATGTCATAGATTGTGCCAAGAAATATAGCATAGACGTGCGTATTGGCATTTACAGCACAATGTCATTCTTTGACACGACCAAGGACTTGATGGAAGCCAATGATGATAATTTCATCCGTCAGATACCTTCATCCATACATCAAACGAATGAAAATTTTGATTTTGTGGCCCTATATGACGAATGGAAGAATAACAGGCTGAAACTGAGGTGCCATAGCATTTTCAGTGAGTTGGTCATCCATTCCAATGGTGATGTCCCGTTGTGCCAGAATTTGGACGTGGTCTTGGGCAACACCCATGAGAACACGCTTGACGAGATATTCAATTCAAAGGAAACCTGTAAGATTCAGTGTCAACACTCCAAAACGTGTAATCAATGCTGGATCAACTATCACCGGAAGTATGATATTATCCTGTTAAGGAATCTGGAGAAAATGTTTCCCAAGCGACTGATAGAATTGTTTTACGGGAAATATCAATGGAGCAGCAACACGCAAATCACCTATAAGGAACATTTCAAGCAAATAACAGCATAAACTATGGGACATATAGACGAAATCATCGGCAGATACAAGAGTGTGCGGAGCATAAGGGAACTGAACCATATCTACACCCAACGGTATGCTCTTGTAGGTCTTGGCAATCATTGTGTCAGTAACCTGTTGCCTGTGATACAATATCTTCAGTTGCCATTGAAATACATCTGTTGCACCTCGGAGAAGAAAGCCGGGCTGATTTCTCAAAAGTACAAGGGAGTAAAAGGTACGACTTCTTTACAAGACATCTTGAATGATGATACGGTTTCGGGAGTCTTTGTGGCTGCTAATCCACATTCGCACTTTCATATAGCAAACGAAGTCATTAAAGCAGGGAAGTCCTTATTCATAGAGAAACCACCGTGTGAGAACGAGAGGGAACTAAAGTCTTTGACCGATACCGTCAAACTTTATGGCTCACAACATGTCGTCGTCGGACTGCAAAGACGTTTTGCCCCTGCCACTCAAATTCTGCAAAAGCGATTGAAAGGTGATGGCAAACGACATTATCATTATCACTATCTTACGGGGCTATACCCAGAGGGTGATGCCATGCTCGACCTGTTTATCCATCCTCTTGACTATGTTACGTTTCTCTTTGGCAAAGCAAAGGTAAAGGCGGCAGAGGAAATGCGCAGTAAGGATGGTGGCCAGACCTTATTCCTTGTGTTGGAGCATCAAAATATAACGGGGATGCTGGAACTATCAACAGATTACTCTTGGCAGAATCCACAGGAACAATTAAGTATCAGTACGGACAAAGGACAGTATATATTGGACAGAATGGAAAGACTTGATTTTTCTCCAAGACACTCTGCAATATGGGGAATCCCTTTGGAAAAGGTCTTCCAAAATAATGCAACCGTTGTCAATCTGTACGGAAGGAATGGTTTTGTACCAATAGTTGGGAATAACCAAATTGTTTCACAAGGATTCTTCTCGGAAATTCAAGCGTTTGCCGATATGGTTGAAAACAGATGCAAGGATAATCATGCCTTTGGCTTGGAAAGTGTTAAGCATGTTTATTCCTTAATGGCAGAAATAAAGAAGTATATGAACATAATTGACGATCACATATTATAATAACTAATTAAATCCAACAAATTATGAAAAGGTACTTTTGTGTATTACAAGCGTTCATCTTCTCGTTGCTGTTTATTGGTTGCAGCAATGAAGATGAGTCTTTTTCAACTCCCACAGTGCAAGCATCGAAAACGGAATTGTTTGCTATAGGGACAGCCCGAATGACAAGAGCCGCTTCAAGCCCCTATCTCTTTACACTTGACAACATCAAGTCTTTCAACGCGCAGACCCGTGAGATTATTTTTCAAGATTTTGAGCCGACAAGTCTGCTCTTTCCCATTTATCGTAACATAGAAATACATTCGTATGGTAAGGTTCTACTCCATATCTCAACGTTTGTGTCATCTTTCAATAGTCAAATCTTCACAGACTTATCATTAGTTTCAGAATCTGGCAAGTTTTATCTGAGTGACTGTTACCCACGCAATATTGAGGACAATAGTCAATATGTTAAAGAGAACAAGGCCATTCAAAAAGCAAAAGAAAAAAGAGCGGCAGAATGGGGAGAGTTTCTCTCAATACTCAAAAAACACGGGAAGTTGATTGAATAGTAAACAGAAATACGTAATAATATAAGCAAGAAATAACTTGTAATTACGTTTATATAAATATCAACATATAAAATCCTTGTAATTATGAAAAAAGTATTTTACAGCCTAATCCTTTTCTGTGGATTATCTGCATGTTCCTCAGAGAAGGTAGCTCTTGAGCCATTAAGAATTTATGATGTTGCAAATTCTAATTGTAAATTAAGCATCTCTCCGACAGATACACGTCCTGACTTCTATGCAGAAAACAATGCTATTCCAGCAAAATTAAGTATAGAGTTGGACAAAGACGGTATAGCTCAGTGTCTACTGGAAGATTTGAAAGCCAACTGTGCCGTAAGAAATATCTATGTGAGCATTGTTAATCAAGATGATCAGATTACCCTTGTTGTGTATCATAATGTCCTTGACGCGCTTGCCGATTGCATTTGCAAATACGATGTTCGTTTTAAGATGAGCAAATTGCCGGCTGGTAATTATAAACTTAAGGTTTACTATGCCAGACCGAATATGAAATATGAAGAGTCTGATATAGCTTTCAATGGGCTGATCAATCTAACTCTGAATAAAAAGGAAAGAGTAGTGCTTAAGTCTGAATTGAGGTCACCAGAGATTTGAAAAACTGATTGAATAGTAAAAGACAAAAACATAACATTCTATAAAGTGTGTCTTTATCGTGATTTCAGCCCTTTTTGATAATCGCATCAAAGAAGGCTATAAACATTCAAGATAGAAGTGCAATTCCTTTAGGCAGTTTGAGTTCACATTCTTCAAAAATAGGCCCACTTTGGTTATTGTTTCAAAGTAGGCTTATTTTTATAAATGGGAAGCTATATTCTAATACTTAGAGAAAGTTCTTATGGCTATCCTCTAATAATCTCTCCAAGTCCGACACCTTATAGAGTATCTTCCCTGCGAATTGCGTGTAGGGAATAATCCTCCTGTCCCGATAGTCCTGCAAGGTACGAGGGCTGATATACAGCCGCTCGCATACTTCCTTGCTCGTTAGGAAATGCTCACCTCTAAACAGCGGTTTGTGTGTCTGTGCCACTTCCTTTATCCGTCTGTTCACTCCCTCAAGTGCGGACAGTACCACCTGCATATCGTCCGCATCCATGTTCAAGTCTCTTACCACATGTTAAAAATGTATGTCAGGCGAACCGAATGTTTTATCTTTTTAGTATCTTTGCACATCACGCAATCATGGGGGTTCGTGATGATCAATTGAGTGTATTCAAAGAAGTTATGCCACTGCATTTGCCCAAAAATTTTCCAGCCATCGAACGGCTGAAACAGGAAAACATCCTCGTGGAACGCGGGGAAGAGAAGACCGCGCATGGACAGGTCAAGCCTATCAAGATAGCCGTATTGAACCTGATGCCTACCAAGTTGCAGACCGAAACCGATATTCTGCGGTTGCTGTCGGCATCTCCGTTGGATATTGAAGTGGCGTGGATGAGGCTCAGGTCGCACACGCCAACGCATGTGCCAGCGGCTCACATGGATGCTTACTATCATTATTTTGACGAATTGACATCGCAGTCGTTCGATGGACTGATCGTCACTGGCGCACCTGTAGAGCATTTGAATTTTGAAGAAGTGGATTATTGGGACGAGCTGACGCAGATATTTTCGTGGGCAAGGACTTCGCTCAAATCTACCTTATATATATGTTGGGCGGCGCAAGCGGGCTTGTATTTTCATGAAGGTATTAACAAATATGCGCTTCCTAAGAAGATGTTTGGCATCTTTCCTCAACGGGTGCTGCATCCTGAAGTACCCATTTTCCGTGGGTTTGATGATGTGTTTTGCATGCCGCACAGTCGCCATACCGAGATTAGGAAGGAGGATATCCTCCAGCATCCTGAACTGACGCTGTTGGCAGAGTCGGAAGAATGTGGGGTGAGCATGTGCATGACGGCCGGTGGAAAGGAGATTTTCATCACGGGACACATGGAGTATGCGCCCGACACCTTGGACCAAGAGTACCATCGTGATGCGGGGAAGCGCGACGATGTGGACCTGCCCAGGCACTATTACCGTGACGACAACCCCGCCAAGGGACCGCTCGTTACCTGGCGTGCGCACGCCCACCTACTGTTTACAAACTGGATAAACGAATTTTTAAGATAAGCAATGCGGAAACTGGAACTGCTGGCACCGGCCAAAAACTTGGAATGTGGAAAGGCTGCCATCGATCATGGAGCCGACGCAGTGTACATCGGTGCGTCGAAGTTTGGCGCGCGGGCATCGGCTGGCAACTCGCTGGACGACATCCGTGAGCTGTGCCTCTATGCCCATCAGTACGATGCCAAGGTGTATGTTACGGTCAACACCATTGTCTACGAAGACGAACTTGAGGACACGCGCGCGCTCTTGCGGGCCTTGACGGAGATGCGCGTGGATGCGCTGTTGGTGCAAGACATGGCCGTACTCGAACTGTTGCCCAAGGACTTGAAGCCGTTGCCGGCCCTCCATGCCAGTACGCAAACCGACAATCGGACGGCCGAAAAGGTAGCTTGGTTGCATGGTCTGGGTTTCGAGTGCGTTGTGCTGGCGCGCGAACTGTCGCTTGCCGAAATCAAGACCATCCACCAAACTGTGCCTGACGTGCAGTTGGAAGGCTTCGTGCATGGTGCGCTGTGCGTGAGTTACTCGGGCGTGTGCTATGCCTCGCAGTATTGTTTTCAGCGCAGTGCCAACCGCGGTGCATGCGCACAGTTCTGTAGGATGAAGTTCGATTTGATTGACGCGCAAGGGCGTGAGATAGAACATCAGCGCCATTTGCTGTCGCTGAAAGACCTGTGTCAGATTGATCACCTGGAGGAAATGGCCGACGCGGGCATCTGCTCGTTCAAGATAGAAGGCCGACTGAAGGATGTGGAGTATGTCAAAAACGTGGTGTCGGCCTACTCGAAGCGGTTGAACCGCATCATCGAGAAGCGCGGGGATGACTACCGCCGGGCATCGTTAGGCCGGGTGACGTATTACTTTGAACCCGATTTGAAGAAGACGTTCAACCGGGGATATACCGATTATTTTCTGCATCGCAGACAACCTTACATCTATTCGCCCGACACGCCTAAGGCACTGGGCGAGTATGTTGGCAAGGTGAAGGAAATCAGGCGAGGCTCGTTCAATGTTGCCGGAACGGCCAGCTTTGCCAATGGCGACGGACTTTGTTTCATCAATGATGAGCATGAGTTGGAGGGTTTTCGCATCAATCGGGCAGAGGGCAACCGGCTGTTTCCGCTGCGCATGCCGGACAACCTGCGACCGGGTGCGGCCTTGTACCGCAATCGCGATGAGGCGTTCAGCAAGCTGTTGAAGGGGAAGACGGCAGAGCGCAAGATTCCCATCACGCTCACCTTGTCGGTCACCGAAAAGGGGTTTGCCCTCTCGGCCACGGGGCAGGGCATCAAACCCACTTGCCAGATACTGGAGATGGACAAGCAAAAGGCCATGAAACCGCAACGCGACAATATTTTGCGACAGTTGGGTAAGCTGGGCGACACGCCCTATTTGGCCGACGTTATTGAGCTGGAAGGACAGGCCGATGCTTATTTCATCCCGTCGAGCGCATTGGCAACGCTGCGCCGCGAGGTGGTGCAAGCCATCGAGTTGGAACGTCCCGTCGAAGTTGAAACGCCATCCGCACATCCGTCTGTTTCCCCAACAGCTCCGCCAGCGCGCAAGCCAAGCAGCACATTGGCATGGCAACCCGAATACCGTAAGTTTACCTATCTGTACAATATCGCCAACACGCTGTCCAAATCGTTCTATCAACGTGAGGGCTTGTCAAACGTGGCTGATGCCTATGAGGTGAGCCAAGGGACAGATGAAGGGGCGAAATGGCGAGATTCTGTGCTGGTGATGCAGTGCCGTCACTGTCTGCGTTACAGTCTGGGATATTGTATAAAACGGGGTGGCAAGCAACCCACGTGGAAAGAACCGCTGTATTTGCGACTGGGTGATGGTCGCCGCTTCCGTTTGGAGTTTAAGTGTGACGAATGCCAAATGAACATCTATGCCGGAGAATGAAATTATCGTAAACAAGCGAACGCGTCGTGAGCCGTTGCTCCTGCTGTGCCGATGCCTGGTGCTGTGGGCGGTTCTGAGCTTGCTTTGTGGTTGTTATCACCGACCCAGTAAAACCTCCGAGGCCCTCGTTCCCTTGAACCCCGAGCAGGTAGACTCGCTGCATTTCTATTCAAAGCACCATTACACCAACAACTATAATTTTATCGTCAAGAGCGATTCGCTCGTGCTGCTCAAGCAACAACCCGAAGAATTGCTTTCCGGATTCATGACAGACAGTTTGGTGCTGGCCCGTCACAGTCATGTGGTGGTGGCCGACATCCGCATGCTGCCCACCGACACGATAGACTCCGTCTGGGTGCAGTTGGCCAGCGACCAGCACACGATTGGGTGGATTCACGAGTCGGAGATGCTGCCGAACGTGGTGCCCGACGACCCCATCTCGCAGTTTATTTCCACCTTCTCGGACACCCACTTGCTGGTGTTCTTGGTGGTCATCACGCTGATAGCCATCGCCTATTGGATGCGCCGGCTTGTCAAGGACAAGGCGTGGATTGTGCATTTCCGCGACATCAACTCGTTTTATCCCACGCTGTTGTGCCTCATCGTAGCCTCGTCGGCCACACTGTATGCCAGCATCCAGATGTTCGAACCCGACATGTGGAGGCATTTTTATTATCATCCCACGCTCAATCCTTTCACGGTGCCGTTGCTGCTCATGGTGTTCCTACTGTCGGTTTGGGCCATGCTCATCGTGGGTTTGGCGGCCGTGGATGACGTTCGGCACCAGCTGCCCTTCAGCGATGCCGTGATGTACCTCAGCGGATTGTTGGCCACCTGTGCCGTCAACTACATCGTCTTCGGTCTTACCACCTTATATTATATAGGCTATCCCCTACTTGTGGCTTATTATTGGTTTGCCATCCAGCAGTACAAGCGCCACGCCCAGCCGCATTATGTGTGCGGTAATTGTGGTGAAATTATTCAGCACAAGGGTCGTTGTCCCCATTGTGGTGCCATGAATAGCTGACGTAGGATGTAGCATCCTGACGGTCGCGAACAACAAAATCCTTATAAATAAGGATTGATGCATACCATTGTTTTTTCTACCTTTGTCCCATCAAGATAATCCCATTAGGTGGAGATTGACCTGAATGACAGATCGTGACCGTTGAAAGCCACGGCTTGGGTGCTCGCTCAAGGGAGGTTGCCGCCCTCATGTCAATGAGGACATGGAATAGGTGGCAGCGATGAGTCCCCCGTAATGAATTTAATGTTAGACACGAGGCTCTCGGAATTTTGTTTCGGGAGCCTCTTCGTGTATGCCCATGCCGCATTTTTGAATCCCCGCTGTTTTTCGCCCAAGGCGCAATGCGCATGCAGGAATGGTTGCTCCCACCCATGCAAACTCATATAGTTTGGGTGGCAAAGTCTTTGCTTTTGAGGCCCAATCTTCATGAGTTTGCCGATCAAAGTCAATGCTTTTTTCCTTTACATCATTCACAAAGAGATTATTGCATGATTGATTGCGGGAAACAGCATCAAAAATAGAAGCGCAAGACCACGCGATAATATCAGCGCAAGGCTGCATCGAATCGGCTGACATCGCAAAATATCCGTTAAAAAAATAATAATCTCATAAAAAACATTTATATTTGCAAAATCAAACCATCCTGATGGTTCGGCTGAGGCTGTCCAACAAAAATTTATGATGAAGAAAGCTCTCTTGTGGGGAGGTGCTATCCTGGGTGTTCCAGTAGCACTATCCGCCCTACTCGCCATACTACTATATATTCCTCCCGTGCAGCAATGGATGCTGCAGAAGGCCACTTACTATGCTTCGCAGAAAACGGGCATGGAGATTTCCATCGACCGTGTGCGTCTGGCTTTTCCGTTGGATTTGAGCATGGAAGATGTGCTCATCATCCAGCCCAACGACTCGCTGCCGCAGGTGAAAGACACCGTGGCATCGGTGCGTCGCATGGTGGCTGACGTGCAGCTAATGCCTTTGCTGCACAAGCAGGTGGAGGTGGATGAGCTGACGTTCGAGGGCTTGAAACTCAATACCGTCAACCTCATTGCCGCAGCTAAGGTGCAAGGTACCATCGGAAAGCTGAACTTGGTGAGCCATGGCATCGACCTGAGCGGCTCGACAGTGCGTGTGAATCAGGCCAACTTGGAAGACGCTAAGCTGCAAGTGGCACTGGCTGACAGCGTTCCAAAGGACACGACGGAGAGCAAGACAACTTGGAAAATTGGGCTGGATCAATTGGACATTCGCCGCTCTGACGTCACCGTTCACCTGCCTGGCGACACGCTTCAGGTACGAGCATACTTGGGGAAAGCGGTGGCCAGCGATGGCTCGTTCGACCTGGGCGAGGGTGTTTACCGACTGAAAAAACTGGACTGGACGGACGGAAAGTTGAATTATGACAACAAATGGAAAGCACACTCTAAGGGACTTGACTATAACCATCTGGCGCTGAGCGGCATAACCGTAGGCATCGACTCGTTGCAATACCAAGCATCTAAGTTGGACATGAACGTGCGGCAGATTGCTTTTCGGGAGAAGAGCGGACTTGATTTGCAACATCTCTCGGGCAATGTGGCGCTTGATTCCACGCGACTGAGTTTGAAGAATGCCCATCTCAAAACGTCGGAATCGAACCTGATGGCCGACCTCGACATGGATTTGAACAGCTTCTCCGAGCAAACTAATGGGAAGATGAACGCCAACGTGCACGCCACTTTGGGCAAGCAAGACCTGATGCACTTTATGGGTGACCTGCCAAAAGAATTCAAACAAAAATGGCCCAACGCACCTCTATTGGTCGATGGAGTGGTGAGTGGCAACAGAAAGCGCATGCAGTTTGACGGTCTGAACATCTATCTGCCCACGGCCTTGAAAGCCTATGCCATCGGCTATGCGGCCAACCTCGATGATCCGAAGCGGTTGAAGGCCGACGTGAAGTTGAAAGCCAAGACAGGCAACCTTGATTTCGTGAAAGCCTTTTTGGACAAGGAAATGCGCAAAAAGGTGAACATACCGCAGGGAATTGCTCTGGATGGCAGTCTGAAAATCAATGGCAAGCAATATACAACGGATTTCGTTGCTCAGCAAGGAGGAGGGTCTTTGCAGGCTAAGGCCCAGTTGGATGCGGCCAAAATGGCCTATACCGCCAAGTTGAATGCACGCCGTATGCCGCTTCAAAACTTCCTGCCCAACCAGGGATTGTCCCCCTTTAGCGGTACTATGGACGTGAGCGGACAGGGCACCGACTTCCTCTCACCCCGCACAACGCTTACGGCTAAGGCCAAAATCACCCAATTCAATTACGGAAACTACAATCTTAACCACATGACGGCCGATGCCCATGTGAAGAATGGACATGCCAAGGCATTGATACACAGCAACAACCCACTCATCAAAGGTGATATCACGCTCGATGCCTTGACACGCTCGAAAAACATCAATGCCACCGTGGTGACCGATTTGCAGCATGTGGATTTACATCGTCTTCATTTGTTGGATGACACTATCTCGGTAGCAGTGAAGAGTCATTTGAAGCTCGCCACCGACCTCAAAGAATCCTACAAACTGAAAGGAACGGTTGACAACATGGTCATCAACGACAACGGAAGGATATACAAGCCCCAGCCCATGAACCTTGATGTGCTGACCCGTAGGGACACAACCCATGCCGAGGTGGCCACCGGTGACTTCTACCTGTCTATGCACAGCGGGCAAGGCTACAAGAAGTTGATGAAACATGGCAACGCTTTTGTGGCCGAATTGAAGCGGCAGTTCGAAGATAAATACATTGACCAGCAACGTCTGAGGGACCATCTTCCCAACGCCAACCTGTATCTCAAATCGGGTAAAGACAACTTCTTTGTGAACCTCATGCGCCGATATGGGTGTGACATGGATCGGGCATTGGTGAACATCGAATCGTCTCCCAGCATGGGATTGGAAGGTCTGTTGCAGGTAGACAAGCTGCTGTTAGACAGCATCCAGTTGGACACCGTTCGGCTGAGTCTGCATTCCAATCCCGAGGGAACCACCTACCATGGGCGCATACAGAACGCACCGGGCAATCCGCAGTATGTCTTCAAGGGCCTCTTCGATGGTGCCCTGCATGAAAAAGGAACCAACATCCGCGCCAAACTATACGACGAGCATGACCAGTTGGGCATTGCATTAGGACTGGTTGCCGACTTGGAAGAGCGTGGTATCCGAACCCGATTGGACAGTACGAAGATTGTACTGGGTTACAAAGATTTTGCTGTGAACAACGACAATTATCTCTTCTTGGGCAACGACCGACGCGTATCGGCCAACATCTTGCTGCGTGCCAAGGACGGAACGGGTGTTCAGTTGTATTCCAATGACGACCATCTGGACGTGCTGCAAGATGTAACCCTGTCGCTCAACAAGATAGAATTGAAGAACATCATGAGCGTCATACCGTACACTCCCGACATAGCCGGGACGATGAACGGCGATTTCCACATCATCCAAACCCCCACAGAGCTGTCGGTTTCGTCGGCCGTATCGGTGAAAAACATGTTCTACGAACAGAGTCCAATGGGCAACCTCAGTTCAGAATTCGTGTACATGCCGAAGTCGAACGGGAGCCACTTCGTGGATGGTGTGCTGCTGAGTGATAACAAGGAGGTAGCAACGATGACGGGAACCTACGACAAGCATGGGTACCTGGATGCGACACTCAATTTGGAACGTCTGCCCTTGCAGTTGATGAACGGGTTCATTCCCAAGCGCATCATCGGCTTGCGTGGCTATGGTGAGGGCGAAATTGCCGTGCGTGGGTCGATGAGAAAGCCCCACATGGATGGCGAAATCTATCTCGACTCGTCCTATATCTTCAGCGAACCATACGGCGTGTCACTTCGCTTTGCCAATGATCCCGTTCGAATCAAGGACAGTAAACTGTTGTTTGAGAACTTTGAAATGTTCGCCAACAACAACAGTCCGTTGAACATCTATGGGGCTTTCGACTTCTCTGATACCGAGCGGATGATGCTCGACATCCGCATGCGAGCTGAGAATTTCGAGATAATCGATGCTCGGGAGAATCCTCGTTCCGAGGCTTACGGCAAGGCCTTTGTTGACTTCTTCGGCACAATGAAAGGTCCGGTGGAGAACTTGCGCCTTAGAGGAAAGCTCAATGTACTGGGCACCACTGACATGACTTACGTGCTGAAAGATTCAGAGCTGGCCACCGACAACCAATTAGACGAGCTGGTGAAGTTCACCGACTTTAATGATTCCACGGTTGAGGTGGTGCGCAGACCCAAGCTTACCGGCTTTGACATGCTCATGGGCGTAACCATTGATGAGGCTGCTCATATCGTTTGCATGCTCAATGCCGACCAAACCAATTACATCGACTTGCTGGGTGGAGGCGATTTGCGTATGAGTTACAACCCAGCAGAATCCATCCAGATAACGGGTCGGTATACTCTTCACAGCGGAGAGATGAAATATTCGTTGCCCGTCATCCCGCTGAAGACCTTCAATATCCAGAATGGCAGTTACATAGAGTTCAATGGCGATCCGATGAATCCCAAGCTCAACATCACGGCAACGGAGCCTGTCAAGGCCACGGTGAGCGAGGGTACGGGTGCCGGGCGTGTCGTTGATTTCGACTGTGGCGTGAAGCTGTCGCAGACACTTAGCAACCCTGGCATCGAGTTCATCATCAGCTCACCGAGCGACATGACCATTCAAGACGAACTAAACACCATGTCCGTGGAAGGAAGAGGCAAGGTGGCGGTCACCATGTTGGTGTCGGGCATGTACCTCACCGACGCCAATCCGTCGGCATTCTCGATGAACAGCGCCTTGAGTTCGTACTTGCAAACCGAGATTAACAACATTGCCGGTTCGGCCATGCGCACCATGGGACTAGATGTGGGCATGAGCATTGACAACACGATGATGGCCAGTGGCGGCATGCATACTGATTACAACTTCAGATTCTCCAAGCGACTGTGGAACAACCGGCTGCGGGTAATCATCGGTGGACGGGTGTCCACTGGCGAGGAGGTGATGGCCAACCGTGACGATACGTTCTTCGATAACGTTGAATTGGAGTATCGCTTGAACCAGAACGCCAGTCAGTATCTGCGCTTGTTCTACAAAAACAACACCTACGACTGGCTCGAGGGACTCATCGGAGTGTATGGCGTTGGTTTTACTTGGCGCCGCAAGCTGGCCCATTTCAAGGATATCTTCCGTTTCAAGAGTGACAAAGAGGCCTTGCCAACCATTCGTCCTGTCCAAAAAGACTCAATCAACAATGACATCAAAACGACTAACTAAATACATCCTTGCGCTCATTCTGCTGCCGGCCATCATGACGGCATGCTCTACAACCAGCGCCATTCCCGATGGCGAACAATTGTTTACCGGACTGAAGAAGATTCAGTTTGACAACTATGAGAAGAACGCTCATGCCGATGAAACCAAGATGGAACTGGAGTCGGTATTGGCCACCGCGCCCACATCGTCCTTGCTCGGCAGCAGTTATTATCGCACTCCCATCCCCATACGCCTATGGATATGGAACGCTTTCTCGCAAGACACCAGTGCCGTGAGCCGATGGATTACCAAGGCATTTGGCTCGAAACCGAAGCTATTGAGCCAGGTAAACCCATTGCTGCGCAAGTCGGTAGGCGAGTTGCAGTTGAAGAAGTTTGGCTATTTCAAAGGGAACGTCGACTATGACATTATTCAGCAATCCAATCCGAAGAAAGCCAAGGTGGCTTATTTCGTCAACATGGGGCCCCTGTGGCGGCTCGACTCCATCAGCTATCTCAACTTCACACCCGGGGCAGACAGTCTGGTGGCAGCCACCAAGGATGAGGCTTTGATTCACAAAGGCGACCCGTTCAGCGTTCCAGCTCTTGAATCCGAGCGGCAACGCGTGGCCCGCTTGCTGCGCAACAACGGCTATTACTATGCCAAACCCACCGACGCTTCTTATCTGGCCGACACCTTGCAAACGCCCGGCAAGGTGGTGCTGCGCTTTCAAGAAGCCGACAGCTTGGAGCCAGAGGTTACGCGCAAATGGTATGTGGGACGGGTGAACGTGAATTTGCGGCGACAGTTTACGGAAGAACTCACCGATTCGTTGGTGCGGCGCAGCTTCACCCTTCGCTATGCACGGCGTAAGTCACCCTTGCGTCCGGGCGTTTTCTATAACGGTTTGAAGATACGTCCCGGACAACTTTACAGCCTTGCCAACCAGGAAGCATCGTCAAACTACCTGCACTCAACGGGGCTTTTCACCTACAGCAGCTTCCGCTTTACACCGCGAGATTCGTCAGAAACCTGTAATACACTCGATTTAGACATCGACTGCGTGTTTGACAAACCCTACAATTTTTATATCAACGCCAATGCCAAAGGCAAGACCTCGAAGCGCTTCGGACCAGAGTTGATTATGGGTCTGACCAAGTTGAACGCCTTTCGCGGAGGCGAAAAACTGGATATCAACGTCCATGGTTCTTACGAATGGCAGACCGGGCATCGGTCGGAAGGCAGCTCATCGAAGGTGAACTCGTACGAATATGGCGGCGATATCTCCCTGATTGTCCCACGAATGCTCACGCCGGCCAATCTCTTTTGGTCGGCTCCTCACCGCGCCAAACGAGACAGTTTGCGCGTGCTGTCGGGCAAAAAACCCCGAAGGAGAAGGCGGTATTACGGTGTACCATCAACAACTCTGCGCATGTCAAACAACATCTTGAACCGTGCCGGCTACTTTAAACGGCATGTTGTTTCGGGCGATTTGACCTATGAGTTCTGGACTTCACCGCAGTCGTACCACGAGTTTAGTCCACTCACGCTATCGTACGAATACATGACCAGCCGCACCGATTCGTTCATGGTCTTGTTGGCCGACAATCCCTATTTGCAGATTTCCATGCGCGACCAGTTCGTTCCCAAGATGAGTTATACCTATCAATATACCACAGGGATAGGTTCTCGCCATCCCTTCTCATGGCGAACCACCGTGAGCGAAGCCGCTAACATCCTGTCGCTGGGCTACATGGCGGCCGGAAAACAGTGGAACGACAAGAGCAAGAAGCTGTTTAAAAACCCATACGCCCAGTTTGTGAAGCTCGAAACCGATTTCGTGAAGCTGTGGCGATTTGGCGACAATCATTCCATCGCAGGCCATCTTAATGCCGGTGTGGTATACAGTTACGGCAATGCCACCAAAGCCCCTTACTACGAACAGTTTTACGTGGGTGGTGCCAACAGCGTGCGGGCTTTCAACGTGCGGAGCATTGGTCCCGGCAAATACCGGCCCAGCAACCAGCGCATGTCATACATAGAGCAGACCGGCGACGTGAAGTTTGTGGCCAACCTGGAGTTCCGTCCCCATTTGTTTGGCGATCTCTATGGTGCCGTCTTCCTCGATGCTGGCAACGTTTGGACGCTTGGTGACGACGCTCAGCGGCCTGGAGGACAGCTCAAGTGGAAGAGCGTGTTCACCGACATGGCCGTGGGCACTGGTGTGGGCGTTCGCTACGACCTGGGCTTGTTCGTCATTCGTGTGGATTGGGGTGTCGGCCTTCATGTTCCTTACCACACGGGAAAGAAGGGCTTTTACAACCTTTTGCGCTTCGATGATGGCAACAGTTTCCACCTGGCCATTGGCTATCCATTCTAAAGAGGATACCATCCCAGGGACAATCAATGGGTGACAAATTCACTGACTTTACGAGCGAAGCAACCATTTACGGCACGATGCATAAATAGAAGAGAATGGCAGCCGATGACACTTCTATGTGTTAACAAACCTTTCGTTTGTTAAAAAGATTCTTTTTTCTTAACAAAATAAAATCGTGAAATAGATGATGACGAGGACTTTTTTGGGGGTTCAAAGCCGTAAAATCATCACCTTGTTCCGTCATTCATATCGAATAAAGCGGCAACCAACATGCTTTAATCGCCCAAATGGCATGCTTTTACCGCCCAATTTGCACCATATTGAAGGCTTTTTTTGCATAAAAAATAGGTATTTTGGCTCTAAACGCTTTACTTTTTCATGGCGTTTTAAGTTGAAAAAACAATCCAACTCGCTGGTAATCAATATGATAACAAAAACCGTTCCTGCTTGCCGTTTTTTCAACGCACGAACCAGTTGGTTGAAAAAACGCTCGGCATTTGTGTTAAAAAAACGCCGTATAGGTCATGCCAATACCCTTATCATGCAGAGCTTCCTTATTCGATATCATCAGTAGAGCATACAGACTGTCTTGTTTCGACAAAGGATGGTACAACCTCATATTTCTGGACAAATGAGTTACCATTTCAAAATATTTTTCCTATTTTTGTCAGCAACATATCATGAGTAGGTCGTTATGAAAATTTTAGGAAACATTATCTGGCTTATCTTTGGCGGCCTTGGCGTCGCCTTGGAGTATTTCGCTTCGTCATTGGTATTGATGATTACCATCATTGGTATTCCCTTTGGCCTTGCTACGATGAAGCTTGGCATACTTGCTCTGTGGCCATTCGGTTCGCATGTTGTTGATCGTCCGCAGGGCAGTGGTTGCGTAAACGTGTTTATGAATGTGCTGTGGTTCTTCATCGGAGGTATCTGGATTGCGCTCACGCATCTTGGCTTCGGTCTGCTGCTCTGCATCACCATCGTTGGTATACCATGGGCCAAAATGCACTTTCGTCTGATGCGTCTTGCCCTGACGCCCTTCGGGAAACAAATTGTGAACGATAACTTTTAGGCACAAGAGGTATCGGGACGACCAATCGCTCAGATGAGTGGCGCAAGGCATAGGAGAAAGACGCGATGCAGAATGCTCGTTGTGCTACAATCACCTTGGCTGATACCTTGTCCCAGCTTGACATCATGTCCCTGCATGGTGTTGCCATCTTGGTCATGCCCAACAAGCGGAACATCTCTAATGGCGGCGATATGTTGTTGCGCCATCAATGACCGTTGCTTTTATAGTGTCCCTTGTTTCAACTATTCTATTTAGTCATTGTTTCGTTCAAGTTTGATTAGACAATGCGGTGCGTTTCATAGCCTTCTACATAGATAGCACTGAACGGACGTGCCGGACACTGGTTTTCGCACGCCCCACATCCAATACAACGTTCGGTGTTGACCGCTGGGATTTTCGGAGATTTTGGATTTGAAGCCTTACTCGGCACCATCGTGATAGCACCTGCTGGACAATGGCGGGCGCAATTGCCGCATTCTACACCATCAGTGAGTGGAATGCAATTCTTTTTCACCCAAACGGCATGGCCGATTTGCGTTGCTGATTTGGCCGTGCGTGTGATGGGTCTGATGGCACCGGTAGGACAAACGTTGCTGCATCGTGTGCATCCAGGGTGGCAATAGCCCCGCTCGAACGACATGGTGGGTTGCATCAACTTCATCAAGTCGGCTGACGGGCGAAGCACATCGTTGGGGCACTGCGCCACGCAAAGCTGACATGCGGTGCAGTGCCGTGCCATATTCTCGGCCGAAAGCGAACCGGGAGGTGTGATGGGCGTCGTTCGTTTCGGAACTATTTTGTCTTCAATGACAGCCAATCCTCCGTCTATCTTCTTCTTTTTCTGCGCCCATGCCGCCGTTGTCATGGCAACAGCCACCCCAATGAGGAATGTCCGGCGTGAGGTATCAATCGGCTTTGTGGCATCCGCTTTCACAATCTTTTCTTCTTTTGAGCGGCTCATGTCGTTCCACCGCCATTGCAGATGAAGTGCATCGTGCTGACAGTTATCGATACAATCCATGCACGCCACGCATCGGCTATAGTCAATCTTATGGTTTTTGTAATCTATGCAAGCCGCTTTGCACCTATGTGCGCACAGACTGCATTTGGTACATTTCCCGGCATCAAGTACGGGATGAAGCAGCGAGAAGCGCGAGATAAATCCCAGCACGGTGCCCACTGGACAAACGGTGTTGCAATAGGTACGTCCGTTGCGCCAAGCCAACACGATGAGCGCAACAAAGCTTACTGCGGCGATGATAAAAGTAGGCAGACTGCGCAACCACACATCTCTTTCGTAGAAAGCATAACTGTCGGCACGCTCGGCCAAGAAAGCCAGCAGGTTGTTACCCCAGATATATATCGGCTGAAACAGGTTCTGTACGATGCGTCCGTACGAACTGTAAGGAGCCAGCAATGCCATCAAGGAGCCAATGCCTGCGATCAAAGCAATGACAAAAAGGGTGAAAACGCCATATCGCAACCACTTAACTTCAGGAGAGTATGAGAAACGATTCCGCTTTTTCTTACGTCGTGCGCTAACCCATGACACTATATCTTGGAAAACGCCCAATGGGCAGATGACGGAGCAATAGATGCGTCCGAATACCAAAGTCAGCACAACCAAGAAAACAATCACTCCAATGTTCAACGCTAGTACGGCGGGGAGGAATTGTATCTTTGCCAACCATCCCAGCCAGGTGTGCAGTGTGCCGGTGAAATCGAGGAACAGCCCTGTGATGAGCACAAACACAACAAGGGCACAAGTCAATCTTATTTTTCGTAACATAATCGTCAATCTTGAAAATTCAAAACGCTATCAGGATTTGGTGTGTTCATTGCGAAGCCTACCAATTCTTCGCAGGCAAGTCATCATCATCTCTTTCGACTGCGTATCACGTATTCTTTCGGGTGCTATCAACGAAATCTTTGAGTGACAATGACCTGGAATCGTTTATAAAAATAGTTGGATTTATGGAGATAACTATACCTCGTCATAATATCTTAACATATATTAGTACGAAAATCTCATTCACGGTGACATCCTTGTATTATGGCTTGTTCGCTTGCGACGCTCCATGGTTGCGGCTTGACCTTTATGCCAGATATAGTTTCCCGATGAACTCCAGTTTCTTTCAAGCTCACCACAGTGCGTAGCTTCACTCGTTCCTACAATGCGGACAATCTAACTAAAAAATAATACACGCTTGTGTTTCTCGTCTAAAAGCTGTACTTTTGCTGCAACTACAACAAAATACAACTAGCATTGGAGGAGCAAATAGACTGATATGTCAAGCATCAAAATACTCAATAGTTCGTTTCTCGAACAACTTGAACTTGAGCTGGCGCCAGGCATCAAAGCCGGCTTTCCGAGTCCTGCGGGTGATTATCTGCAAGACTCTCTCGACTTCAATCGTGACTTCATCCGTCATCCCGACGCTACGTTCTATGGCCGGGTGTCGGGCGACTCGATGATAGATGCCGGCATCAACGATGGGGATATCGCCGTGATAGACCGTTCGGTTGAGGCTGGACATAATGATGTGATTGTGGCTTACATTAATGGAGAGTTCACCATCAAGTATCTCGACATGACCCATGTGCATGAGGGATATATCGAATTGCGGCCCGCCAACAAGGCGTTCCGACCGATTAGGGTCAGCGAATTGGATAAGTTTGAGGTGTGGGGCGTGGTGGTTTGGACCATCAAAAACTGGAAAAAATAATATGTTTTATGCCATCTGCGACTGTGACAACTGCTATGTGAGTTGTGAACGGGTGTTCCGTCCCGATCTCAACGGCAAGCCCGTTGTTGTGCTGAGCAACAACGATGGTTGCGTGGTGGCACGCAGTAAGGAGGCCAAACAGCTGGGTATCAAGGCCGGATTGCCTTATTATCAGATGAAAGAGCAATTCCCTGGTGAGGAAATTGCCGTGTTTTCCAGCAATTACGAGTTGTATGGCGAACTCACGGCGCGCGTCATGACCATCATCAAAGAGGCTGCACCACAGATGTTTCGCTATTCCATTGACGAATGCTTCTGCTTGCTTCCCGACATGAGTTTTGACGAATTGAAGCAGTGGGGCGAAGACCTGCATCGGCGTATTCTGAGGCATACGGGGCTTCCCATCAGCATCGGAATGGCCAAAACCAAGACGCTGGCGAAGGCGGCCAGCCACTTTGCCAAGAAACATGAGGGCTATCATCATTGTTGCATCATCGATACAGAAGAAAAACGCGTCAAGGCTCTCCAGCTATTTCCAGTGGGTGAGGTGTGGGGAATAGGACATCGAAACACCCCCAAGCTATTGGAAATGGGCGACAAGACGGCCTACGACTTTGCCAACCATTCCAAGGAGTGGGTTCGGTTGCTGTTCCATGTCACCGGCGTGCGAACCTGGATGGAACTCAATGGAGAAGACTGTATTCCGAATGAAGAACCTGCGAAAAAGAAAAGCATCTGTACCAGTCGCAGCTTTACGGGTACGATATCCGACTTTGAAACCGTTAGGACGCACGTTTCCAACTTCGCTGTGCGCTGTTCACAGAAGCTCAGACGGCAACACAGCGTGGCGTCTGTGGTGAGTGTGTTCATCCACACCAATCAGTTTAGAGAAGATCAGCAGCAGTATTGGAACAGCCGCGAGGTGACACTTTTAACGCCTTCAAACTCCACGCAGCAGATTGTGCAAGCGGCAGCAAAGGCTTTGCAGGAAATCTTCGTGCCTGGTTTGCAGTATAAAAAGGCGGGAGTTGTGGTGATGGGCATCATGTCCTGCAATGCTGTTCAAACCAATTTCATCGATTATAACCGCGATCAAATGGAAAAACAGATGCGGCTTGATCAGGTGATTGACCGCCTGAACAAGCTCGGCGGCTCCGAATTGGTGGTATTAGGAGCCCAACAATACCGTGAAAAGGACGAGCAAGGGCACCACGTTGCTTTCACGGATGCCATTCGACACGATTTTAGAAGTAAGAATCCCACCACGCGTTGGAGCGACATCATCACCCTGAAATAGGCATTCACAAGCATTTCTTGGCAGCAAATAGTGACGGAATTCGCCCTGCGTGTTCCGCCTTTTATCCTTCTTCCGCCTGCTCAAGCAGCTGTTCTTGCGTTGTTTCGTCCTGTTTTTTCTCACGCGTCACATACTTCTGCCAATAAGCAATGAGCAGGGTTGTTAACGGAAGAGCCACAATCAGACCAATGAATCCAAGCAATGTTCCCCATACAGACAGGGACAAAAGCAGGATGGCGGGATTGAGGTTCATGGCTTTTCCCATGATTTTAGGCGTGAGGACGGTATCACTAATCACCTGAACAATGAGAAACACGAGCATGGCCAAGCCAAAGACAATCCAGAAATTCTGGCCCGTGTCAGCTGCTTTCAGCATGGACAGGAAGACCATTGGCACCAAAGCTAACGTGTGGAGGTAGGGCACCAGGTTCATAAATCCCATCATGATGCCAAGCGCAATGGCCATTGGGAAATTGATAATGGAGAGGCCAATGCCGAAAAGAATGCCTAAGATGAGTGAAACAAGTCCTTGTCCTCGGATGTAATTATTGAGTTCTCTTTCCACATCTTTCATCAACTCTTCCCAGAATGGACGATTCTTCTTCGGGAAAATGCGAATCCAGTTGTCGGTCAAAAATTCATAATCTTGCAAGATGAAGAAGGTATATAATAAGGTGATTAACGAAGCGATGATGCTAATCACGACACTGGCCGTTTGTCCAAGCAAGGTAAATACCTTGGGCATCCCCGTTTTAAGAATGTCGCTGAAATCCTTGCTCTTCATGAAGCTTTCTATTTCAGTGCGGTTTTTGGTAATCCACTGCGAGATGTAAGAGCCTAAGTCGCTACTGTGTGTGCTTTGATTAATCCAGTTGTTAAGGATGTCGTTGAGCTTGCCAAACTGTTCAATCATCGGCGGAATGATGGCATATACCAGTCCGCCAATCACCACAACCACGGCCAACATGGTGATGATAATAGCAATGGCGCGAACTTTGACATGCATTTTATATTGCACAAACTTCACCAGTGGGTAGAGCAAGTAGGCAAAGAGCCAGGCCACAAAGAAAGGTAGAAGCACACCACTCAGGTAGTTGACAAGGTATAATACGAAGAATATCAATAGCAGGACGGAGGCTATTCGTATAAACTTGTCAAAGGTGATTTCTTGTCTTTTCATATTTTCGTAGATTGATGTATCCTATTTGAGTTTTTCTTCCTGTTGGGGAGCCATCGAAACGGATTGTTCTTCGAGCAAGGCCTTTTGATAACATTCCCGACAAAGGGGTTCGTAGGTGAGCTTTTCGCCCAGCAAAACGCGCTTATCGTTCTGCACCAATCGGTGGCTGATGTAAGCCAATGCACCACACTTCACGCAAATGGCATGCACCTTAGTCACCTCATCAGCGATGGCGCACAAACCGGGAATGGGTCCGAAAGGCCGTCCTTGGAAGTCCATGTCAAGTCCTGCGATGATCACGCGCACCCCTTTGTTGGCCAATTCGTTGCACACCTTGACGAGTCCATCATCGAAGAATTGGGCTTCATCGATACCCACGACATCCGCATCGGAAGACAATAACAGAATGCTTGACGATGAATCAACGGGAGTAGACTGAATGGCATGCTGGTCATGGCTCACCACATTCTCCTCAGAATAGCGGGTGTCTATGGCGGGCTTGAATATCTCAACGCGCTGTTTGGCAAAGCTAGCCCGTCGCATGCGCCTAATCAGCTCTTCTGTCTTGCCCGAAAACATAGAGCCGCATATTACTTCTATTCTTCCTGGGCGATGTGATTCGCCTGTCAAATATTCCATCATGTTGCTGCAAAAATACGAAGAGCAATTAAAAATTGCAAAGAAATTGACAGTTTTTTTGTTCGTCTTGATTATTTAACTATATTTGCGTTCTATATGGGAATATTGTACATCGTGCCCACCCCAGTGGGGAATATGGAAGATATGACGATGCGAGCCATTCGCATTCTCAAGGAGGTGGACCTGGTGTTGGCAGAAGATACCAGGACATCGGGCAAGTTGTTGAAGCATTATGACATACAAAATCACTTGCTGTCACACCATAAGTTCAACGAACATGGCACTTCCGCGGGCATTGTAGAACGATTGAAGGCGGGCCAGAGCATAGCGCTCATCAGCGATGCAGGTACACCTGGCATCAGCGACCCGGGATTCTTTCTGGCACGCGAAGCTGCAAAAGCAGGCATCACGGTACAAACACTGCCTGGAGCCACCGCTTGCATTCCGGCGATTGTTTCATCCGGTTTGCCCTGTGACCGCTTCTGTTTCGAAGGCTTCTTGCCGCAGAAAAAAGGTCGACAAACACAGTTGGAGGCGCTCAAAGAAGAGCGTAGAACGATGGTTTTCTACGAGTCGCCCTATCGTTTGCTGAAAACATTACAGCAATTTGCCGATGTATTTGGCCCCGATCGCCCCGTGAGCGTGGCTCGTGAGATATCCAAACTGCACGAAGAGCATGTCCGAGGCACACTTGAAGAGGTGATACAACATTTTAAAGAAATCCCACCGCGAGGCGAAATCGTCATTGTGGTGGGTGGAGATAACAAGAATAAGAAACTTAAAACAGAACGAATATGAAAAAGATTTTAAGTCTGGCCACCATTGCCATCATTACTTTCGCATGCTTTGGATGTCAGAATAACAAGAAAAACAGCGATTTAGAACAGGCGGCTCAAGCCGACTCATTGCAGCAAATCATCAGTCAGAAAGACAACGAAATCAATGACATGATGGGTACACTCAACGAAATCCAAGAGGGATTCAAGGAAATCAATGCGGCAGAAAACAGGGTGACCATCGCCAAAGAAGGTGAGGGTGCCAACAAAGGGCAGCAGATTCGTGAGGACATTCAGTTCATCGCCTCTACCATGAAGCGTAACCGCGAACTGATTGCCAAGCTCCGTAATCAGCTCAAGCAAAGCTCCGTGAAAGGTGATGGTTTGAAAAAAGCATTGGACAGCCTCACCGCTCAGTTGGAAGAGAAAGACAAGCAGCTTCAGGAATTGCGTGCCGAACTGGATGCGAAGGACATCCATATCTCCGAGTTAGATGAAACAATCAACAACCTGAACACCAATGTCAACAATTTGGCAACCGAGAGTTCGCAGAAATCACAGGTAATCAACAGCCAGGATAAGCAGCTTAACACCGCTTGGTTTGTCTTTGGTACACGAAAAGAGCTGAAAGAACAGCGAATCATCGAGGGGGATAAGGTGTTGCAGGCCAACTTCAACAAGGATTATTTCACCAAGATTGACATCCGCGTGAACAAGGAAATCAAGTTGTACTCCAAGTCGGCTAAGGTTCTTACCATGCACCCATCCAGCAGTTATCTGTTGCAGCGCGATGCCAACAAGCAGTATGTGCTTCGAATCACTAATCCAGAAATCTTCTGGAGTACCAGTAAGTACCTCGTTATCTTGGTGAGATAAGGCTGTCAAGAAACACACGCTTCCCCAGAAATAACGTACATGCGTCTGCTGGGAAGCAATAACTATACATATCAATCCTCTTGCTCGGAACAGTCCGAGTAGGAGGATTTTTTATTGATGTCAAGCGCTTCAATCACCCTATTGAAGCCGCTCATTCTCCTTGTTGAAACGACTTTGAGGCAGCTCAGCCTTGCAATGCCTTATCGCTTTGCCTTGAAAAACTGTTGCATCAGCTGCTTGCATTCCTCTTCCAGCACACCACCCGTGACCGTGGCCTTGGTATGCAACACGTTTGGCGCATACCGCTGGTAGCCCCGTTTCTCATCGCCGGCCCCATACACGATGCGTGAAACCTGCGCCCACCCCATGGCACCGGCGCACATCGGACAAGGCTCAACGGTGACGTAGAGGGTGCATTGGGGCAGATATTTGCCGCCAAGTTGAGCCAATGCGGCCGTGATGGCCAGCATCTCCGCATGCGCCGTGACGTCGTTCAAGGTTTCTGTCTGGTTGTGTGCGCGTGCAATGATGCGACCTTGGCACACAACGACGGCGCCAATGGGTACTTCTCCTTCATCGTAGGCTGCATGGGCCTCTGCCAATGCCTTTTGCATAAATTGTTCGTCTTGTTTGCGTTGTTCGTCGTCGGTCATGGTCGTGTCTGTTTGTGTGCTTGCAAATTTACAACATTCTTTTTGATGTGTGGAAGAAAAACCGTATTTTTGCAACACATCATCAGGGAGCATCAGGACATGGCTACACACAACAAATTTGGGAAATGGGGCGAAGATACAGCCGTCGATTACCTGCACAAGCAGGGATATACCATCCGCGAGCGTGGCTGGCGGCATGGTAAGTTCGAGATCGATATCATCGCCTTGTCGCCCGATGGCATTACCTGTGTGTTTGTCGAGGTGAAAACACGTCGGTCAGACGAGGTTGCCTTACCCTCCGATGCCGTTGATGAGAAGAAGATGAGGAATCTCGGTATTGCGGCTGATGTTTATGTAAAGATGTTTGACATACAAGAGGAGCTGCGCTTTGATGTCATTTCCATCGTGGGATCGACAGCCGAGAACATGCAGATCGAGCACTTCGAAGATGCCTTCAACCCTGTATTGTTATAACCAAAAATGCGTATCAAACTGGTCAAACTCAATGAGGTAGACTCTACCAATGTGTACCTTTGCGAACACGCTGATTGTTTCAACGAAGAGATGGTGGTCGTACAGGCCGATTACCAGACGAGCGGTAAGGGACAAGGACAGAATGGTTGGGAAAGTCAGGCAGGGAAAAATTTGCTGTATTCCCTGCTGGTTCATCCCCAAAAGCTGCCTGTAAAAAGTCAATTCTTTTTGTCTATGGCTGGTGCTTTGTCCATTAAAGCCGTGTTAGACGAATATGTTGACGACATTACCCTTAAATGGCCGAATGACATCTACTGGAAAGACTGCAAACTGAGTGGCACACTCATCGAGTTGAGCGTACACGCACAGGTTATTCAACGCTGTGTCTATGGAGTGGGCCTCAACGTCAATCAGGCGGTCTTTGAGAGCGATGCGCCCAACCCTGTGTCCTTAGCGCAGATTCTGGGACATGAGTTGGAACGCGACAAGCTGCTTCATCAACTTATCAAAGCTTTCGAGCATTATTACAATCGCTTGGAAGAAGGAGCGTTCGACGAAATCTCCAAGCAGTATTATGCTGCGCTGTATCGGCGGGAGGGCGTGCATCCTTATCGCGACCGTGAGGGCTGTTTCCAGGCGTCCATCGTGACGGTGGAACCCGATGGCCGACTGGTGTTGCAAGATACCAATGGGCGCATGAGAGGCTACTACCTTAAAGAGGTGGAGTTTTTAAATAAAATAGGCTGCGCCTTAACTAAGTAAACAAGTTTCTTTTGTATTCGGCTTACGCTATTTTTGCATAAAATAGGCTGCGCCTTAACAAAGTAAACAAGTTTTCTTTGTATTCGGCTTGCGCTATTTTTATAAAACAGAATCAATCAAACGAACATTTATAAGCAATATGGTAAAGTTTAAACGTATACTCTTGAAGTTGAGTGGAGAGAGCCTGATGGGCAGTCAGAGTTATGGAATCGACCCCAATCGGCTCGCCGACTATGCCCAACAAATCAAGGAAGTGCACGACATGGGCGTGCAGGTAAGCATCGTTATTGGTGGCGGAAACATTTTCAGAGGACTGAGCGGGTCGCAGAAAGGATTTGAGCGCGTGAAGGGTGACCAGATGGGTATGTGCGCTACGGTCATCAACTCCTTGGCATTGAGTTCCGCATTGGGTGCGATTGGCGTTAAAAACAAGGTGATGACAGCCATTCGCATGGAGCCTATTGGCGAGTATTACAACAAATGGAAGGCCATTGAGGCGATGGAAAACGGACTGGTTTGCATCTTCTCGTGCGGCACGGGGTCGCCCTATTTCACCACAGACACGGGCAGTTCGCTGCGTGGTATCGAGATTGAAGCCGACGTCATGCTTAAAGGTACGCGCGTTGACGGCGTGTACACGGCCGACCCGGAGAAAGATCCCACGGCTACGAAGTTTGACGACATCACCTTTGACGAGGTGTATAACCGTCATCTGAAGGTGATGGATCTCACCGCTACGGCCATGTGCAAGGAAAACAACCTCCCGGTCTATGTGTTCAACATGGATGTGTTTGGCAACCTGAAGAAGGTGCTGGAAGGCGAGCCTATCGGCACTTTGGTCCACAATTAGGCTGGTAATGAATAAGGTTCTTCCGTAAAATGTCATACGCTTGTGATGCAAAACGTATCGCTTTCATCAGAAGAACCACAACTCTGCCATGAAGTATACAACTACTTACGTTATCTGTTTTCGTACATGGCAGTCCAAATCAGCAAGAAAAAGCCCCCCATGAGCGAAGGAGGAAAGAAGACACCCAACTATTTAGGTTTTCTTTCCTCCCTTTTCGGTGCATCGAGGATATCCAGGATACTATTTAAGACGCACAATTGACACGAATGCGGGGGCTATAGATTGGAATAGCAATACCGGAGTCATGTTATCAGGAAAGATGAGTATATCATCTTAATATGTGAAGCGTTTTATGTGAATAGTCTAAAATGAATGATTTTCCCCATAAAAAAGACGCATTCACACGAGGTTCTTGATCATTAGTCAAAGTAAAATCAAGTAAGTATCTATTTTGAGATAATTCCATACTTACTCCTTCACATAGCCCACCCTTCATCATTTTTAGTTTATTGGCAATATCTGCTTTTTCCCCTTCTATTTCTCTTGTAGCTTTTATTCCAAAAGTTTTGGGAAGTTTATTGCGCCTACTGCCTGTATCAAAAAAGATACGGGTCTTCTTCCCTTCAATCTTACCCTTAAAGTATATAGAATTCAAACCGACATCTCTATAGTCGTCATGATTTTTCCATTTAATACGTATTGAACTTCCTTTTTTAGGGACATCGCTACGCTTCATCATACGATTATTTAGATCGAAACACCAAATTTCCTTCTTTAAGAAATCTCCTCCCAAGATAAATTTGGGCGCAAGATGTAGAAATTTACCTGCTAAATCAACAACAAAACATCGCACCTTAGGATATGAAATGCCAGCAATAGAAACAGAGTCTAAATTAAAATCAAAAGATTTGATACGCTTGCCTTTAGTGTTCCCGATAGTAGCATTACTCCCTGTTACTACGATGTGGCAGGAATCAACTGCATAAGTAGAATCTATAAGACAGACCGAAGAGCCAGTATCTATTAAGGCTGATACACTCCGAGAGTTCCCATTATGTGATACAGTGACATTAGTGTACATCATGTCTTCTTTGAAGAGTAATGAATTTTGAGCATATAAATGAAGCGTGAATATCGCGAGCATGCTACAAATAAACAGGAAGCGAGATTTCATATCGATAAAATAATTAGATTGATAATAATATAATGATGATGATTTTGAGAATATAAATTTCAATGACAAAGTTAATCATTTATTGACAGGTGACATAGAACAAACAGCAAAAACTGTTAAGCGATGTTAGGAGAAAAACTCTCCCACGCTCCTACCCCTATTGACCCATTGCATAAAAAAGCCTTATAGCATGCAAATAAACGTTTTATTTGCATGCTATAAGGAGCTACATCCGCTATACATTTTAGTTCATGGCTGTCCAAATCAGCAAGAATAAGAATGCCATGATCGAGGGAGGAAAGAAGATACCCAACTATTTAGGCTTTCTTTCCCCCTTTTCGGTGCTTCGAGGATGGCCAAAATACTATTCAAGCCACACTTTTGACACGAATGCGGGGGCTATAGATTGGTATAGCAATACCGGAGTCATGTTATCAGGAAAGATGAGTATATCATCTTAATATGTGAAGCGTTTTATGTGAATAGTCTAAAATGAAAGATTTTCCAAATAAGAAAGACGCATTCACACAAGGATCTTGATCATTAGTCAAAATAAAATCAAGTAGGTATCTATTTTGAGATAATTCCATACTTACTCCTTCGCATAGCCCACACTTCATCATTTTTAGTTTATTGGCAATATCTCCTCTCTCCTTTTCTATTTCTCTTGTAGCTTTTATTCCAAAAGTTTTGGGAAGGTAATTGCGCTTACTGCCTGTATCAAAAAAGATACAGGCCTTCTTCCCTTCAATCTTACCCTTAAAATATATAGAATTCAAACCGACATCTCTATAGTCGTCATGATTTTTCCATTTAATTCGTATTGAACTTCCTTTTTTAGGGACATCGCTACGCTTCATCATACGATTATTTAGATCGAAACACCAAATGTCTTTCTTTAAGAAATTTCCTCCCAAGATAAATTTGGGCGCATGATGTAGAAATTTACCGGCTAAATCAACTACAAAACATCGCACCTTAGGATATGAAATGCCAGCAATAGAAACAGAGTCTACATTAAAATCGAAAGATTTGATGCGCTTGTCTGCAATGTTCCCGATAGTAGCATTACTCCCTGTTACTATGACGTTGCAGGAATCAACTGCATAAGTAGAATCTATAAGACAGACAGAACAACCAGTATCTATTAAGGCTGATACACTCCGAGAGTTCCCATTATGTGATACAGTGACATTAGTGTACATCATGTCTTCTTTGAAGAGTAATGAATTTTGAGCATATAAATGAAGCGTGAATATCGCGAGCATGCTACAAATAAACAGGAAGCGAGATTTCATATCGATAAAATAATTAGATTGATAATAATATAATGATGATGATTTCGAGAATACAAATTTCGATGACAAAATTAATCATTTATTGACAGGTAACATAGAACAAACAGCAAAATCTGTCAAGCGTTTTTGGGTAAAAACTCCCCCACTCTCCCTCTCCAAACAAACTCATTGCATTAAGCCCCTTAAAGCATGCAGATTAGCGTGTAATCTACATGCTTTAAGGGGCTTAACTCTATGCTTTTGTTTCAACATCCGGAATAAGTAGGAAAGTCAAGCGTTACACGTCAGCTTATCCTACTCATTCTCAGATATTTACAACTATTACATGCGCTCTTTCAATAAGGCAGGAATTTCGCAGGTTTCGCGAGCCACTGGCACTCCTGCGGCTTCAAAAGCGGCTATCTTCTCGGCAGCCGTTCCCGAACCACTGGAAATAATGGCACCCGCATGTCCCATTTGTTTGCCCTTCGGAGCTTCGCGTCCAGAGATGAAAGCCACCACGGGTTTGGTTACATGCTGTTTGATATAGTCGGCTGCACGCTCTTCTGCGTCGCCACCAATCTCACCAATAAGGGCGATACTGTCTGTCTCTGGGTCGTTTTGGAACATCTCCAACAAGTCTTGGAAATACAAACCCACGATAGGATCGCCACCTACACCCACTGCGGTAGACTGTCCAAAACCAGCAGCAGTGAGGTCAGCAACCACCTGATAGGTTAATGTTCCACTACGACTAATCACACCCGTATGTCCCTTCTTAAAGATATTGGTTGGCATAATGCCCACCATACTTTCTTCAGGAGAAATCAATCCCGGGCAGTTAGGACCTATCAACTTGGCTCCTTTGTCGGAGATGTAACGATAAGCCTCTACGACATCGAGCGTTGGTACGCCCTCTGTAATACAAATAATCAACTGAATGCCGGCATCGGCAGCCTCGAGCATGGCATCTTTGGCAAAAGCTGCTGGCACAAAAATCACCGAAGTGTTGGCACCTGTAGCCTTGACTGCATCTTTTACCGTATTAAAAACAGGAATTCCTGCAACCTCTTGTCCAGCCTTGCCAGGCGAAGTTCCACCTACCACATTGGTTCCGTACTCCTTCATTTTCGTGGCATGGAAACTGCCATCGCGTCCCGTAATTCCTTGGACAATTAACTTTGTATCGTGATTAATTAATATACTCATCGCTTTATAGATTTAACATGGTTAGATATCTTATTTGTTCATGCACTGTTGAGCCAGTTCTACGGCTTTTTTACCAGCCTCGCTCATGGTCTTAGCCACATGGAACTTAGTTCCTTTCAACAGCTCGCGACCCTCCGCCTCGTTGGTACCAGTGAGTCGGATAACGATTGGCATGTCGGTATCGAGCATCTTAAACGCTTCGATTAATCCCTTTGCCACATCGTCGCAACGTGTAATACCACCAAAGATATTAATGAGAACCACCCGTACATGACTGTCACTGAGCAACAGTTTCATCGCCTCGACAATCTTCGTAGGATTAGAACTACCGCCAATATCCAAGAAATTGGCAGGGTTACCGCCATACAGCTTAATCATATCCATGGTTGCCATTGCCAGTCCGGCACCGTTCACCATGCATCCAATCTCACCACCAAGGTTGACATAACTAAATCCTTTGTCTTTGGCATCCTGCTCCTTGCGCTCTTCTGCCGTAGGCTCAAAGAGTTCGAAAACATCAGGATGACGATACAAGGCATTATTGTCGAAAGTCATCTTGGCATCAATCGCCTTCACCTCTCCACTCTTGGTCACTACCAATGGATTGATTTCTGCCAACGAAGCATCTTTCTCTTTGAAGAGACGGTACAGGTTTTGGAAAACTGGAACGGCCTGCTTCACTAACGCTTTGTCATCGAAAAGACAGAAAGCAGCTTCTCTTGCCAAGTAATCGGGCATGCCAATGAGTGGATCAATGGGTATCTTATGGATTTTTTCTGGTGTATTTTTAGCAACCGACTCGATGTCCATACCACCCTCACGACTTAACATCAGAATGGCAGACTTTACTTTTCGGTCGATGACAATACTTACATAATACTCTGACGCAATATCAATAGCCTCGCCTACCAAGATACGATCGACGGTAAAGCCTTTGATATCCATACCTAAAATCTGAGAAGCATATTCTCTAAGTTGTTCTTCTCCTTTAGCAACTTTCACGCCGCCAGCCTTTCCACGACCACCCGTATGCACTTGGGCCTTTACAACTGCACGCTCTGTTCCTAAGGATTGGTAAGCTGACACGGCCTCATCGACCGTCCGACACAATACACTCTTGTCTACTGGCAAATGGTACTGTGCAAACAAGGCTTTCGCCTGATATTCATGAACCTTCATGGCAATTTGTTTTGTTAGTAAATAGTTTTGTTAACTTTGCAAATATAACGCTTTTTTGTGTACGATGAAAAAAAAAAGAAAATAATAATATGAAAACCTGAGATTTATTTGAATTATTTGTAATTGTCGGTGCTTTTACCTACATTTGCAATGGCTTTTTATTCAAAATGTTTCATGCAGCAAGATCTACATTCCGTTTACGACAGCTTGTTTAGGAAAACATACGCCAAATTGTTTTTCTATGCAAAAGGAATGGTTGGCAATGATGAAGATGCCCAGGACGTTGTCGAGGATGTGTTTACAGATCTTTGGCAACGTCGCTCTGCGATAGAGTTTGGCGACAGGGTACAGTCTATGCTTTACCGATCGGTATACACACGTTCTATAAACGTGTTGAAACGCAGAAAGATGTCCTCAGGCTACATCCAGTTGATGGAAGAAATCAACTCCCAGCGTATAGAGTTCCTTCAAGGTCATGTGCGAAATCCAGAATCAGATTTGGAGAACGATGAACTGCGGCAAATACTTCATACAGCCATCAACGAGCTTCCAATAAAATGCCGCGAGGTCTTCAAGCTTAGTTACATTCAAGGTCTACACAATGTCGAAATAGCAGAACTCACCGACACCTCTGTTCGCACGGTGGAGGCACACATGTATTTAGCCTTGAAGAACCTAAGGAAAAAACTATATAAAATAGCCCCATTGTTTGTAGTATTTCACATTTGGATTAAGTATCTTTTATGACAAACTTGTTATACATGTAAAAGACATCTTTCATGAGCGAAATAAGTGAAAATACCATTATCCACTTCATATTGGGTCAGTGCACAGAAGACGAGTTGATTCAAGTGTACGAATGGATGGCCAAAGATCAACAAAATGCTGACCTTTTGTTTGAGATGGAACGCATCTATCAACAACTGCAGTGCGACGCCATGTCGCAAAGCCAAATAGAAGCATCCCTGAAACACGTCCATCGTGTCTGCTCTGCCCCTTTGACCAGTGCCAGTTCAACCAGGTTACGCACGTGGATGCGCTATGCGGCTATCATACTCATAACCGTTTTAGCTGGTGCGGGATCGCTATGGTATATTCATGGATTCAAATCGGCGACACAATATATGACTGCCTCGACTGATGGCAAGACAACCAAACAGATACAGCTCCCCGACGGCAGCAGAGTATGGCTCAATCACAACTCGTCTCTAACCTATCCGGTAACTTTTGATGATAACATTCGAAGGGTATCACTCAAGGGAGAAGGTTATTTTGAAGTGGAGAAAGACAAGGCCAAACCATTTGTAGTGGAAAACAAAGCCATGACCGTTACTGTTTTAGGAACAGTCTTCGACTTCAAGAACGATACAAAAAATATGTACTCTGAAGTGAGCCTAATTGAGGGCTCCGTCGAGGTAAAGAGCAACCGCTCAGCTGGCCAAATGGTTCTACAACCTGGCCAGAAAGCCAAACTTGACTATCACACGGGCCATGTGACAGTTACCAACATCTACAATGAGACGGATATAGCTTGGCATACTCTGCTTATCCCTTTCAGAAATGCAACTATTGCCGAAATTGCTAAGCAATTGGAAAAATTGTATAATGTGAACATAGAAATTTCACCACAAGTAAACTTGAAAAATACCTATTCCGGCAGCATCAAGTACAAAAGAGACATTGACTCCGTATTCAATTTATTACAAAACACGCTTCCCATCACATTCCAAAAAAGAGGTCGGAAGGCCTATATCATCAAGGACATGTAAGGTCTATGCCACAAGCTTCGTACACTGAATGGAGATTGCATTTCAAAGTCAATGAGTAATGGAGATAAAGTGAATAAATTTCCCATCCACACTTCCTTGTTTTTACTTTGTAATGGCACAGTAAAAAGAAGCGAAATGTCATATTTCATCTAGCAAGCAACCAACCAGCCACGTCATGTGCATACTAAGTGGGATTAATATTCTGAACTCACGATATTCATAGATTTGCTTCATTCGCTTCATGAGTTGTAAAGTATGTGGCAGCTACTGCATCTCGCACAGTCTTCTATAAAAACTTTTCAGAGTACAATCCATAATTTATTAAGTATTTTTATTTAGACCCTTGTTATATAAACAACACACTAGCCGACCGAATATCAAATAACTAAAATAACTACCAAAAAATGAAAAAAAAAATGAAGTCTTTTAAAGGCCTTAAATGGACAGGCATGGCATTTGCCGTGATGCTTGCCGTATTTCCGTTTCAAAGAGGTTTTGCACAGGTAACTCTCAAAACGCCTAAAACTACATTGGGAGTTGTCATCCAAAAAATTCAGTCACAGAAAAAATATCAGTTTTTCTACGATGACAGTTTATCTAAAATTCCCGTCAGTGCTTTGAATGTCAAGAACATATCAATACAAGCTTTATTAAAACAACTGCTAAACGGCAAACATGTAGAATACACCATTGAAGACAACATAGTGTATCTCAAGCAACAAACACCCCAGCAGCCCAAGAAGAAAATCGGCGAGAAAAAAAATAAGATTACTGGACAAGTGCTTGATGAAAATGGGGAACCTATGATTGGAGTCACCATCACACAAAAAGGAACTACCAACCGAGCTGTGACCGATTTTGAAGGCAACTATACCATCATGACAGACACATCCTCCCCGACGTTAAGTTTCGCATACTTAGGTTACAAAGATAAAGAGGTGAAAGCAGACGGACGAAATATCGTCAACACATCCCTGTTGGTTGACGCCAAGTCTATTGACGAAGTCGTAGTAACGGCATTGGGCATCAAGCGCGAGAAAAAAATGCTGGGCTATTCGGTGCAAGACATCAAGAGCGACGCCCTCAATCCCACTGGCGACCCCACAGTTACAGGCGCCCTTGAGGGAAAAGTGGCTGGACTGCAGATGAACACCTCTAGCACAGGACTGGGAGGAACCACCAAAATCACCATTCGCGGTAATTCCTCGCTCACCGACAACAACCAGCCATTGTGGATTGTCGACGGTGTACCGTTCACCGACGATCAGACATCCGATGCATCTGCATACGGTGGATATGACAGAGGCGGGACGTCATTAGACATCAACCCCGAGGATATTGAATCTATCTCCGTACTGAAAGGACCTAACGCCGCAGCGTTGTATGGTTCACGCGCTGGAAACGGTGTCATTTTGGTGACGACCAAGAAAGGTTCGCATAAAGATGGTTTCGGCATCGTATACAGTGGCAACTTCACCTGGAGCACGGTATCGCAGACTATCGGTATGCAAAAACTGTACGGACAGGGAAGCCAAGGCAATCCCATCTACATGACCAATGAGAATGGTGAGAAGACGTTGACAGGTGAAATGGCTTTCGGTTCTGCTCTGGACGGGCACGACGAACCATCATGGTTAGCACAACCCATCCCCTACCGCTACTATGGAGACAAATTGAAGGATTATTTCAAGACAGGCTTCTCACAATTTCACACCATCGCCCTGGGCAACGCTAACGAGAAGTCACATTATCGCTTATCCATCGGCTTCAACGGCAACGATGGTCTGTTCAAAGACGAAACGCTGAGCAAACTGAACGTAGACCTCAACACTGGTACCACCATGAACAAATATCTTTCGCTGGATGGCAAGATATCCTTATCACGCATGAAAGCAGAGAACCGTCCCATGACCGGGCTTGGCGGTGAAGTTGCACAATTACTGCTCATCCCGGGGAACATACGGCTGTCCGACTTGCAGCATTTCACCACCGACACCCGCTTGCATCAGAGTTGGTTCGGACCCAACCAACAATATTCCAATCCATACTATGTACGTCACCAATACCAAAACTCGGATGAGCGCTGGCGTGCGTTCGGTTACTACGCAGCAAATCTAAACCTGGCCGACTGGTTAAAGTTCAGCGCGAAGTATGCATTCGATTACTACCGCACCCGTTTGCAAAGCTCTAACTTGAGCCTAGGCGATCAAGCCATCTCCTCCTCATCACAGCATTGGTCCGAGAAGGTGACAACCGACAATATGCAAAGGGGTGAAGAGAATCACTTCGAGCACAACATCTCGTTCATATTCATGGGCGACCATCAATTGTCTAACGCATTCAGACTGGGGTATACTGCCGGGACCAACATCATGTATCTGCAACACGAAACACTTAATGCAGGCGTGGAGAACATGCTAGACAAAGACAACTGGCTCTTCAACACCGGCGCTCGCCTTAGCTCGGCCAACGAAAATGGTCACCAACGGGCCATGTATTCTGTCTTCGGATCGTTGCAGCTGGCCTATCAAGAATACCTCTCGTTGGACCTCACGGCTCGCAATGACTGGTCGTCGACGTTGCCCAAACAGCATAATTCGTTTTTCTATCCATCGGCTAGCATCAGCTATGTGTTTTCTGACTTCATGCGCAGTATCAAGCAGCCGTTGCCTTCTTGGATTACATTTGCCAAGATGCGACTTTCAGCAGCACAAGTAGGAAAAGACCCCATGCCCTACAACCTGTATAACGTACGAAAATTCACCTACAGTAACGGCATACGCCAGCCGATTCCTCAGACCATCAAGATGAACAGCAACCTCAAACCAGAGATTAAAAGTTCGCTGGAAGCAGGTTTAGATATGAAGTTCCTAAGCAATCGACTGGGTTTTGATTTCACCTACTATTGGTCATCAACAAAGAATCAAGCCATGCTGGTAGACGCATCTTCACCTTGGAGCCAACAATGGGTCAATGCAGGAGAAATTGTCAACCAAGGTGTAGAACTCATGGTTTACTCCACTCCAGTGAAAACAAGTGACTTTGAATTCAACCTGGGTATCAATCTCGCACACAACGAGTCGACAGTAGAGAGTCTGGCTGATGGTGTGAAGCGCATTTATTTTAATGGCGATCCCAATATGCCTGTGAAGGTAGGTGCTGTAGTTGGTGGACGATTGGGGGACATCTTTGCAAACAACCTGTTGAAACGTGACAAAGAGGGAGAGATTATTGTAGACAAAAATGGACTTCCACAGCCCGAGACGGGAGATGGCAACATGGAGGAATTTCTTCTGGCCCATCCTATCGGTAATATACAGCCCGATTTGCTCATGTCGGTCACACCAACCTTCAACTACAAGGGTATACTGTTTTCTGCCATGTTAGACATGAAGTTTGGCGGCAACATAGTTTCTGTGTCGGAAGGCATGGCCACCTCAGTGGGTACCTCGGAACGCACAGCTTATCGCGGTGAATACAAAGAGATAGCGGGCAAGAGTGATTACTATATGATTGTATCGGGTGTGAAGGAAAACGGCAATGCAAACGACATCCCTGTAAGCGCACAGAACTACTACTCCACCATTGGCCTGTTCAAATCTCAGAAGGGATTTGCCGAAGAATTTGTACACGACGCCTCGTACATCAAGTTGAAAGAACTCTCCGTGGGTTATCAGTTACCAAAATCAATACTCAAACATACGCCACTGACTCAATGCAAACTTTCGTTCGTAGCACGAAACCTGTGTTTCTTGATGAAACACACACCTGGTAATCCAGATGGCGGTTACGATACCACGATGTTCTCGCAGGCCTTGGACTTTATGGCTGTGCCGTATACACGCACTTTCGGTTTTTCGGTTAATATAGGATTCTAATGATTAAAGTAATAAACAAAATGAACAACAAGTTTTCTTACATACATTTTCTGTTACTCGTATTCGTCATGTGTGCGATTACCTCATGCTATGACTTGGAAGACATGGGACATAATCCTTATGAGATAGAAGATAAGACATCAGGGGCTGGAACAGAGATTGAAGACACCACCAAGAGCAACAACAATACCAGATATGCTGACCTGGACCTCACGTACAAACTAAGTGCGGACGATTCTCTGACCTGCAAGACCGACTTGGCTGGTGCAGCATCCACTTTCCGTAACTTCTTGTATGAAGGATATTACAACGATTACCAGATAACCACCAACCTCAGCCACGACATCTATGCTGGCTATGTTGCCAACAACCAGCCCAAGCATGCGAAGAAATCGCCAGACTATGGTTATGCTGATGGCTGGAGTGGCAGACGGTGGGCGCATTTCTACGACGACCGAAGTTCAGAGTATCGCACGTTGCTCAGAGCTTTTAAGTTCAACACTACGCCGCAACGCTATAAGAACATGTTCTACGTCACCCGTATCTACTATGCGTTTCTGGCATTGGCCAACACGGATACCTATGGCGCCATGCCCTTCAAGGTTTACGTTCAGGCACGCATTCCTGAGACCAACAACGTAACATACAACACACAGGCCGAGGTATACGACTGTATGTTTCGCATGCTCGAGCAGGCTGTTGACAGCATACAGCCCGACGACGCTTCACAGTACAATGTAGGCAAAGAGGACATCTGCTATTTTGGCGATCTACACAAGTGGTTGCGTTTTGCCAACACCTTGCGCTTGCGCATGGCATTGCGCATCTCTAATGTAGACCCCGTACGTGCCAAGAAAGAAGGAGAGGCTGCGCTAAACAATCAGTATGGATTGATGGAGAGCAATGCCGACAACATGCAAACCGTCCCAAAGTACGCTCCAGTCGACATGGGTGGCATGGATGAAGGCGGATCAGAAAACGGACTGACCATGTGCAGCATCAGATACAATGGCGAAAGTGTGATGTCTTGGGATTTGGAACAATATTACCGCAACTTAAGTACAGGCGGAGAAACCTACATCATCAGGAAAAGCAGGAGAGAATTTGAAGAAAAGACTATCGACCCTCGCTGTCTGGTTAGCTGGTTCAGGGGCAATATGTCACAAAACATGATTGCCAGTGCCACCGAAAGTGTTCGCGAGGATTTCAAAGGCTGCAAACGAGGTACTCAAGCTCCTGAGATATCCATGTCGACCCTTACCTACAGCTTAGTTCGCTGCCAACCTAAGCCGCTATCAAAAAAACTCGACCCTAAATATTGGTTCAACGATGCGCGTCCAACCGTCTGGCTGGGCTATTCAGAATCATTATTTCTCAAAGCCGAAGCTGCACTGAGAGGGTGGACTGGCAAAGACCTGACCCTAAGTACAGAAAACTATTTCAGGGCAGGCGTGAAAGCTTCCATGGATTATTACCAAATTGATAAGGCGCAAGCGAGTTCATATATTGACGGACTCAAAGTTTGGAAGGAAGGTGTGTTCGCCAGCGGTGACAAAGAACGCATTCTCGAAGCCATCATCACCCAAAAGTGGATGGCTGTGTTCCCCAATGGTAATGAGGGCTGGGCGGAATTCAGACGCACCGACTATCCAGTTCTGGCCAACCAACTCAGTAACATGTCTGGAGGTGACGTACCAGAGGGCAAGAATATCAAGCGCATCTTCTACCCCAACAGCGAAGGCTCAAACAAATATTTCGCCTCACATGAAGACCTGAAGAGAGCTAATTCGCAAGGCAAACGTCTGTGGTGGGACGTACAAGACACTAACGACAACAGCGGAAAGCGCATGAAACCAAACAATTTCCGCACGGGTACACCACAACCAGTACGACAATAATCTCGGCAACGACGCTCACGTTGACCTTACTTTGTAGAAGATCAACGTGAGCATTCGTACTATTGCTTAAGTATTTTTCCCAACAAGATTGTTATATAATTAATCCTACTATGGAAGACAGGCATTGACCACATGAGTACTTCGAGGAAAAACAAACAAAAATATCATATAACCTTTATATAATATCACTTTTAACTAAAAACAATGCTTATGAAACTACAACGACTTTTAAGTGTATCATTTCTGACTTTATTGTGCATGGTAATCACCAAAGCACAACAGCCGTATGGAGGATGCTGGCATCCCGATTATGTTCGTACATGGACACCGGAAAGCGATCCGAACGCAAAGTTCAATCGTTCCAAGGTACCATTGGCCAAGCGAGTGATAGAACCCGAATTGATGAAGGCCAACAAGAACCAGTATTATGAAGGGCAGGTGTGCGACGCCACCATTCTGTTCCCAATCTGTAGCATGTGTCCATCACAGGGTGCTAACAATTTTCTAGGGTACCAGCCAACCTATTGGCAGTATATGGACAAATTGATATATTGGGCAGGATCGGCATCTGAAGGAATCATCATTCCGCCTCCCGCAGGGTCCATTGACGCTGCTCATCAAAGCGGTGTGAAAGCTTTGGGACAAATATTTTTTCCACCCAGTTATTATGGTGGGAAACAAGCATGGGTTCGTGAATTATTAACACAAGAGAATGGCAGCTACATCTATGCGCGGAAGCTATATGAAATAGCCAAGTATTTCGGGTTCGATGGCTGGTTCATCAACGAGGAAACGGGTGGAGGCTCAAACAGCGAATGGGAAGGATTCATTAAAGAATTTAACCAAATAGCTGATGCGGCAGGCGACACCCAGATGGAAATACAATGGTATAATGCCTCGGGTTATCCAAACACACAAATCTTGAAAACACACAAAAACACCTCTCAGTTTCTAGAGTACGGTAACGTGGGTGACAAACGCAAGTATGCTTCAGAGCTAGGCATTTCAGAGGGTGAGACTTTCAGTAAGATTTATTCGGGCATACAGTGTGTATACAGCGGATTGACTGGCTATGGATCTCAGCTGCGTACCGCTTTCCCAACCACTGGTCACGTAGGCTCTGTCGACCTTTTCTGCCCTGAGGAGCGTGCCTGGAAAGACCATGTAAAAGAATATCTGAACGACAATTCCAAGAATCAAGGTCCTACTGCATACGAAGCGATGCAAAAGGTATTCAATTCGGAAGAGCAGATGTGGGTCAACAAACTAGGTGATCCTTCACAAGCCGTTGACGAGGGATCGTATGACTCTTGGCCTGGCATCTCTGGCTGTATCTTGGAACGTACGGTGATTAGCAGCATGCCTTTTGTCAGTTCCATGTGTGTGGGAAATGGTAAACATCGTTTCGTAGAAGGAGTCAAGAAAGGCACACAGGACTGGTATAACAGCAGTGTGCAAAGCATTTTGCCTACCTGGCGCTGGTGGATAGAGAACAAAGGCGACTTGAAGGTCAGCATCGACTGGGACGACGCTTGGAACTTAGGTTCTAGCTTCAAAATTGCAGGTACCTTGCCAGAAGGTGATCACTTAATGCGGTTGTACAAAACACAAATTAAGGTGGAGAATGGTGGCGTGTTCCGCTTGGTTTACAAAAATCCGAATAACGTGAAAATAGAGGCCAAATTGTCAACGAAGAGTTCGATTACACCTGACGAAACCTTGACAGACCCCAAACTGACAGAGAAGAACGGCTGGATCATTGCCGACTATGACTTGAATTCACTCAACGGCAAGACCATTTACATGATTGCACTCAACCTCAAAACTGATGCCAGCATCAACAATTTTTCGGTAAACCTAGGTTCGCTGGCCGTGTTGCCGAAAGATTATGCTCCCGAAATCGTAAAAGTGACTAACTTCAGGACAACAAGCACCTTGGGTGATGAAGAAGGAGACCTTCGCTTGACATGGGATTACACTTACAATAATCACTTCGACCACTTTGACATTTATACGGTTACCCTGGATGGAACGCGTACACTGGTAGGACAGACACGAGGCGAAGGGTTTTATGTTCCAACCTTCAAGCGTGCAGGAATTGATACAAAAATAGGTGTAGAACTGGTACCGATAATGAAAGATATGGTAGAACGGTCTGCAGAAAAACTGTCCGTTGACTATCCTGCCCCGAAAGCCCCTGTTGTCACTTTCTCTTTATCAAAGAGCTATGTCAAAGTAGGCGACAAGGTTACCATGACAGCCCAAGCAACTGGGAGTCCTACCTCTTTCGAGTGGGTTCTACCACAAGGACTTATCTTGGCAGAAGGATCGAGTCTAAATAAACAGACTATTGAAGTGGTTGCTAAGACAGCAGGTAGGAAAACCGTCACAGTGAAAGCAACCAATGTCGTAGGAACCTCAGAAACAAAAAAGGACGCTCTTGATGTCTTTGAAAACGAAGACGATTTACAAATGATAACTAATGTCATCAAGCATAAGACGGTGGTTGACTACAGTGGTTCGACAAACGGTTCAGAAATACCAAGCAAAATCATCGATGGCATAACCAATCCTTACAATACAAGCGATAAGTGGTGCAACATCAGTTCTGACAACTGGGCCATCTTTGACCTGCAAGGGCCATACCGCATTTATGGGTTTAAAATTTATGACGGTAATGCTGGACCAGAGTCTGGCGTTGACCAAATTGACCAGTACCAAATCCAGGTAAGCTCCGATATGAAGAACTGGACAACGGTTGTCAATGAGAGGGGAACCGAAGGTATCACCATTAAGGAAAACTACATAGCACCTGTACGTGCTCGCTATGTCAAGCTGATACCTCATGTTAATGGGACTCTACGTATCTGGGAGTTTGAAGTGTTTGGGCTATCGGACAACAAGATGACCATGCATGTTGACAAACAATACACCATCAATGCTGGTTCGACACAAAACATCGTCGTAAACTACAACCTCAATGGCGACACTCGCGAAGACGACTTTGTCTGCAAGGTCGACGCAAGTAACGACAATGTTTCGATAGGCGAAATTACAGAAGACACTAAAGAAGGCTCGTTTACCATTCCAATAACCGCCAGCAAAATAATTGGTACAACATCCTTGAAAATCACAATTGACAATGGTGGAGCCTATATCGAACGCATGGTTCAGGTAACCATCGACGACGCAACACAACCGAACGTGCTTAAAGGCACCAAGGCAACCTTGCGACTGTACGATGCAGACTACTCTTTCGAGGCTGAATACACAGAACAGGAATTAAGTACACTGACTGACGGTGAAATGAGAGAGAACGCATGTGAAGACGTTGACCATGTATCCAAGCATAAGGACGATGTGTGGGCTATTTTCACAGCCCCTTCAGGCCAGACTTGGAATTTGTCTAAAGTAGTTGTGACGATTCCTTATGACAACAACGAAGCTGACGACAATGGCGATGTTGGTCCTGCCAACAAAGAAGTGAAGATTGCCATGGGAAACGACCTCACTAGGTTAACCACTGTGAAGACTTTTGACAATATTGACAAGCTGCCTATCAACACCGATGGAACCATCAAGCTGGAATGCATTCTGCCAGAGTTTATGAATGTGAAATACCTGGCCGTTATTTGTAACATGAACGCATTACATTATCCGTTGCTCTCAGAAGTAGAAGCTTATGAACAACTGGCTGATGCTATACCTGTGATTTCTCCTGTTGAAATTAGTAATTGGAATGCTGATGTGATTGTGGAAGAAAAAGACGCTACCGCTCATACAACAGCTGCACTCGACACTCAAGGTTGGTGCCTATATACCAAGAATGTACAAGAAAAGGGAGCCCTCTCTGATGAGAGCCGCAAGGTGGTCAGTAAGTCTGGCGTTACATACCAACTGGCTGACTATACCAAGAACAATGCTTACAGGATGAAAGCTGGAAGAGGATGGCAAACATTGAATTTCACCACTCCTGTAGAATGTGAAGAACTCTATGTACTCTTGATATGTGCAAATGGTGACGGAAATATCAGCATTGAGGCAGTTTACGAAGATGACACTTACAAAATGATATCTGTCCAACCGGAAGACTGGTTTGAGAGCTACTATAGCAGCGATGCAGCTGTCAGGGGGCTTGGACGTATCAAACGGGGAGATGCCGATGATTTTGTGGAGAACCAAATCGATGAACGCTACCAATTCCGCTTGTACGATTACACCATAGAGACCGACAAGACCAAGAAAGTAAAAAACATCGCTGTATATAACTCATCTTGGAACGAATGCATTCCTACCATTTTGGCTGTCAGTAGGAAAGGTAAGCAGGTATCTACTGCTATCAGGACCATACCGAACGGAAAAACTGAAATAAAAGTTGTTGGAATTTATAACCTCAACGGAATTCGACTCAACGCTCCAGTTAAGGGCTTGAATATCATCAAGTTCTCTGATGGTTCTACTAAAAAGGTATTGGTTCAATAACAATTAGCAACGTAGCCTCAAACCGTGGCTATGCTCTTACTATCAGGTGTGTTCCCTTTAATCAAGAGAACACACCTTTTTCGTTTTCTCCGCTCCCACTGACGGAGAGAATCGTGAAGTATCGAATCCTGCATAAAAAGTCTTAAGTGTTTTCGTGAGGGTATTTGTTATATATAAGAACGGTATGATAAGCATACACGAAGGAAGAGACACACATACAAATACAATTGATACTATTAAAACTATTAACTAACAAACATTTATGATTCTAAAAAAACTCTTAGGAATGGCTTTCCTGTCATTGTTCACCACGGCAGCCATTCATGCTCAGCAACCCTATGGCGGATGCTGGCATCCAGAAGACATTAAGAATTGGTCGCCGGAAACCGACCCTAATGCCAAGTTCAATCGAAGCAGAGTGCCATTGGCACCCCGATTTAAAGAACCTACAACAATGAAGGCCAATCGTAATCAATATTACGAAGGACAAGTATGCAACGCCTCCATTCTCTTCCCAACCTGTAGTCTTAGTCCCTCTCAGGGTGCCAACAATTTTGTGGGCTACCAACCTACCTACTGGCAGTACATGGACAAGTTGGTGTATTGGGCAGGATCGGCATCCGAAGGTATTATCATCCCGCCTCCCGCTGGTTCAATAGATGCAGCACATGCTAGCGGTGTGAAGGTGTTGGGGCAAATATTCTTTCCACCAACTACCTATGGTGGTAAGGCCGAATGGGTACACGAGATTCTGAAACAGGAGAACGGTAAGTTCATCTATGCCATCAAACTCTACGAGATAGCTAAGTATTTTGGTTTCGACGGTTGGTTCATCAACCAGGAAACACCCGTGCTCTTTCCAACAGATTGGGCTGGATTCATCAAAGAGTTCAACCGTATTGCCGACGAGGCTGGTGATACGCAGATGGAAATTCAATGGTATAATGCCGCACACGAACCGAACGTAGGAATATTGGCCAGTCACAAAAACACATCACAATTTTTGGAATATGGATCAGTGGGCGACTACCGCAGTTATGCCGACCGAATAGGTTGCAAACCCGAGGACATCTTCGGAAAAATTTACAGTGGCATTCAGTGTGTTAACGCCGGTTTGTGTGGCTTTGGCCGTGACTTGCGCACCGTTTTTGATGTCAACGGCCATTCGGGTTCGGTTGATCTATTCTGCCCTGAGGAGCGGATCTGGAAAGACAATGTCAAGGATTTGCTGGATAAAGCCGACAACCAAGGGGAAAAGGCTTATAAGGCTATGCTACTCACCTTCATGAATGAGGAGGCCACGTGGGTAAACCGTCAGGGCGACCCTTCAAAGATGACTGACAACGGTGGATATGCCTCATGGCCAGGACTGTCAGGATGCGTTGTAGAGCGTTCTGCTATCCAGCAGATGCCTTTCATGTCGGATATGAGTGTGGGCATAGGCAAGTATCGCTTCGTCAAAGGAGAGAAGAAAGCCACGCAAGACTGGTATCACTCGGGCATGCAGAGCGTGTTGCCTACCTGGCGATGGTGGATAGAAAACCGAGGCGACCTGAAGGTAAATATAAACTGGGGCGATGCTTACAACGTGAGCAACTCGTTCACAGTCAGTGGAAAACTGTCAGCAGGAGACCACCTCATGCGCCTTTACAAGACACAAATCGATGTGACAGCTGGAGGCAAGTTCAAATTGGTGTACAAGTGCTCTGACGATAATACACTTGAGGTAAAACTGGGCACCGAAAGCAAGATTGACGGAAAAATGGTCACCCTGACCAACCCGACAAAGAAAAATGAAAATGGATGGACAGTAGCAGAGTATGACCTCACACCGGTGATGGGACAGACCATCTACATGATTGCTCTCAACTTGAAAGCTGCTTCTGAACAACCTAGGTATGTGCTTACATTGGGAGAAATGGCTATGCTACCTGCCAATTATGCTCCTAAACAGTTGACCATAACGAATTTGGTGAACGAAACAAAATTTGAACAATTCAAAGGCGATCTTCGTTTAACATGGGACTGGGACAACAATGCAGACTTGGATCACTTCGATGTTTATCTCCAATCTGAGTCTGGTGAGAAGAAACTTGTTGGACAAACGCGCGGAGAAGGATTTTACATTCCAACATTTGACAGGAATGGAAAAGATAAAAAGGTGACAGTTTCGGTTGTTCCAATCATGAAAGACGGAACGGAGCAAACACCTTCCACATTGGATGTCGCTTACCCTGCAGCACAACTATCACAAGTTACCATCGTACCAAGTAAAAGTTATGTAAAAGTAGATGAAGAGGTAACGCTGAAAGCCAAAGGTACAGGCAAGCCTTCTGGCTGGCATTGGACACTGCCGGAAACAGTACAGTTGAAAGAGGGTAGCAAGCTTACAGACAACACGATTACCGTCATTGCCAAAGCTGTTGGCAAACAAAGTGTCAAAATAGAGGCCACCAACGAAGCTGGCACCTCTACCTCAGAGTTGTGCGTGTTCGACGTTTTGGAGCCGAACGATCTCAACACAGTGAAGAACGTAGCACTGAACAAAACAGTAGTATCTTACAGCAGTGCCACAGGTGATGCAGAATCGCCTAAAAACATCATTGATGGAGAAACCAACCCACGCAACATACACAATAAATGGTGCAGCATCAACAACACACAAGAATGTGTAATCGACTTACAAAGTGACTATCGAGTGTACGGTTTCAAGATATACGATTGCAAATCAGGCCCTGAAAACAATCAAAACTTTGACAAATACCGCATCTACCTCAGTGAAGACGGTATCAACTGGAAGCTGCTAGTTGACGAACAAGGGCGTGAATACGACAACATTAAGGAAGATTACATCATGCCTACCACCGCCAGATACGTGAAGCTCAATCCCTATTCTGATAACGGCATGACTATACGCATCTGGGAGTTTGAAGTCTATGGTGTGAGCAACTCTAACCTGAAGCTCACTGCAGAAGACACAATGACTATGAACGTGTCCACCAGCCGAAGCATCGTGGTAGACTATGACATGAATGGCGACCAGCGAGAAGAGCCTTTCGAATGTGAGGTTGAAGCAACTGGTACCGACCTGACCGTGGGCGACATCGTTGAAAACCGCGATGCACACCAATTCACCATACCCGTAACTGCCGGCAAGAACATGGGCGTAGCCACACTGAAGGTGATGGTACACAATGGCAAGTCGTACAAGGAAAAATCTATTAAGATAACCATTGATGACCCATCGGCCAATAATGCCTTTGCTGGACTGAAGGCCGACTTGCTGCAATATACAAATGGTTATGTATATGGATCGCCCGTCAAGAAATATGTTACCACGGCACTTACAGATGGTAACACACAAAAGGAGGCTTGTGCCATGGTAGAAGATCCATGCAGGAACGAACGCGATTTCTGGGCCGTGTTTACCAACGACAAACCTTGGAGCATATCAAAAATAAGGATTCATATCCCTGACAACAACAAAGGTAAAGACGACAATGAACAAGATGGATTGGTCAACAAGACAATTGAAATTAAAGTGAGCGACGATGGCAACAGAGGATGGACTACCATCCATACGTTTGAAAATATCGGAGAGACATCGGTACTAGAATGTATGCTTCCCGAATACGTATCAGCCAAACAAATAGCTATTGTCTGCACACTCAATCCGCTGTTCTATCCTTCATTGGCCGAGGTGGAAATGTTCGAGCAAAACAAGTCGGCGGTAGCAACCTGCATTCCGGTAGAAGTAAAAGAGGGTTGGAATCAAGATGTCATCGTGGAAGCTCTGCCAGCCGATAAACATGTCACGGCAGCAGTTGATGCCAACGGATGGACATTCTATACCAAGAGTGTTGAGCGAGATGAGGGCGGACACCTTGTCGGTACCGACCGCATGATTACCACTAAGAGTGGTAATGTCTTCAAGTTGTCTCCATTTGACCAAAAAAATGCACTGGTGATAGATAAGCCCTATTCGACTTATAAAGTGACATTCGCACAACCTGAAGAGGCAGAGCACATCTATGTGCTATACACCAGCACGGGAGGTGGTAACAACGACATCATGATAACACCTATCTATGAAGACGACTCAAAAGGTCAGGCTTGGAACATGAATGCCGTAGACTGGTATGGATATGACAACGACCTTACAGCCGTAGCAGGATTAGGGCGCATCATGTCCATTAATCAAGATTTTGGTGAAGCAGAAGTAGATGAGTTCGACTTCAGGAACGATTTCCGCATCTTTGAATACGATTACGACGGCATCGAGAAGGGCAAGAAGGTGAAGGGCCTATCGTTCACTTCTTATTCTTATGGACAAATGGCAACAATCTTAGCTGTTTCTAAATTTGGGTTACCAACGGTGACTGGTGTGCAGAATGTACAGACCACTAAGAACCGCCATATTATAGGCATTTACAACCTAAATGGCATGCGCCTAAATGCACCAGTCCGAGGACTGAATATTCTGAGGTTCTCTGATGGCACCACCAAGAAGGTAGTAATAAAATAGAAACTAAAGATTAGAGCGGCACACATAATGCGGTGCTTCGCCATTGGGCGCACTTCCCTGTCAAACAGGTGGAGTGCGCTCTTGTTGTGTATAAATCAAATTCTGTTTGGACACAACTATGCAATTTCATGGAGATTGATTCAAAAAATATATGGAACAAGGAGACGAAATCAATGATTTTTCACCCAATCCCCAATCCTCTGTCCTATGGCAAATAATGTCATTGAACAAGAGACCTTTTAAAGCGCCCCACTGATATTTTTCCAAACCAAAATTAAACTTTATTGCTTTTTGAACATCACATATAATAAGGTATCTCGGCCCTGGAAACCACAACAGGGTCGACGCGAAAGGTAAACGAAACTAGACAAATGAAGCGAATACTCCTCACCTTGCTGGCATTGATGATGATATCAATGGCCGCATGGACACAAGAACGACAGATTACAGGAACACTGGTAGACAAAGAGACGAACGAGCCGATGACGCATGCCACGGTACAGTTGTTGAAAACCGACAGCACGTTTGTCACCGGAGCCGTATCTGACAAGCATGGCGCCTACACCTTGAAGGCTCCCGCCAACGGCAGGTACCTGCTCAAGCTGTCGAGCATTGGCTACATCACCAGCATCCAGAACATCCACATCACGAAGAACGAGTCTGTGAAGGTGGGACAAACGGCCATACGCCCCGATGCCGTGATGCTGAAAGAGGCGCAGGTCACAGGACAAGCCATGAAGGTGGTGGTGAAGAAAGATACTTTTATCTACAACGCCTCGGCCTACCGCACGCCGGAAGGGTCGGTGGCCGAAGAACTGGTGAGGCGCATTCCTGGCGCACAGGTAGACGACGATGGGAAGATTACCATCAATGGCAAGGAGGTGAAAAAGATTAAGGTGGACGGCAAAGAATTCATGGTTGGCGACACCAAGACGGCCATGAAGAACCTGCCCACCAATGCGATAGAAAAGATAAGGGCGTATGATGAGAAGAGCGACCTGGCACGCGTAACGGGCATTGATGATGGCAACGAGGAGACGGTGCTTGACTTTGGTTTGAAACGAGGCATGAACAAAGGGATGATTAGCAACGTCGACCTGGCCGTGGGAACCAAAGACCGATATGCCGAACGCCTCATGGCAGCTTATTTCAAAGACGGTCTGCGCATCATGGCCTTTGGCAATGCGAACAATACCAACGACATGGGATTTGGGCGAAGGGGAGGTTTTAGAAGAGGAAGAAACGGACTGAACGCCAACAAAATGGTGGGCCTTAACCTGAACTACGAAAAGAAAGACACGCTGAAAATAGACGGAAGCGTGCGCTGGAACCACTCGGACAGTGACATCGGCACGAAAAGATCGACTGAAAATTTCGTCAGTCGCGTGGGTTCGTTCTCCAACAGCGTCAACCAGCAATATGGACGAAACAACCGATGGAACGCCAACATGCGAGTGGAATGGACACCCGACACGCTGACCAACATCATGTTTCGCCCCAGGTTGAGTTATTCGACCAACGACGGACGCAGCTGGAACCTGTCGGCATCGTATAACGAAGACCCGTTTCTACATACCAGCGACCCATTGGCAGCCGAATCGTTGGTCAAGATGGCGGCCGACAGTGTGGTGGTGAACAGGCGCGACTACAACGGCATCAGCTACGGTGAGAACAAACGATTCGGCGGAATGTTGCAACTGAACAGACGACTTGGAAACAAAGGTCGCAACGTTACCTTGAGGGCCGGCGCCCACTATAACGAGAGCGACAACAACAACCTCACGATGAGCAACGTGCATTTATATAAGGTGAAAAATGCGCTGGGCAACGACTCGACCTACCAAACCAACCGCTACAATCTCACACCGTCTAAGAATTGGAACTACAGCGTGCAGGCTACTTACAGCGAACCACTGTGGAAGGCCACGTTTTTGCAACTGAGTTACAAGTTCAACTACAGCTACAGCAAGAGCGACCGCTCTACTTACGACTTCAGCAACTTGGGCGAGGACTTCTTCGCCGGCCTCAGTCCTGTGTACCGCAACTGGAACAGTTATCTGAGTAGATTGGAACATCCCTACGAAACGTATCTGGATGAAGACCTGAGTCGTTTTTCGCAATACCAAAATTATACGCACGAGGTGAACCTGGGCTTCCGCATGATTCGCACCAAGTACGACTTCAACGTGGGACTGATGGTACAGCCGCAGAAATCGAAATTCATCCAGCGCTATCAAGGAGTGGATGCCGACACAACCCGCACCGTGACCAACATGACCCCCACCCTGGACTTCCGTTATCGCTTCTCGGACGTGAGCAACCTGCGCATCAACTATCGAGGCTACACCACGCAACCGGGTATCTCAGAACTGTTGGACATTTATGACGACAGCAATCCTTTGAACATCTCCCGAGGTAACCCGGGACTGAAACCATCGTTCACCAACAGCTTCCGCCTGTTTTACAACAATTACATCACCAGCCATCAGCAAGGCATCATGGGCTATCTGCACTATGGCAACACGCGCAACAGCATCAGTCGAAAGGTGACCTACGATGAGAAAACAGGTGGAAGAACAACACGGCCTGAAAACATCAACGGCAACTGGAATACCAATGGCGGACTGATGTACAACTGCTCGATTGACACCGCAGGAGTATGGAACATTAACACGTGGACTTCTCTGGGATACAACAACCGTGTGGGGTACATCAGCCTCAACCGCAAAGCCGACTCGCAGAAGAACACCACACGGTCGCTATCGGTTAACGAGCGTCTGGGGATGAGCTTCCGCAACGAATGGCTGGAAGTAGAGCTGAATGGATCGGTGAACTATGACCACACGCGCAACCAACTGCAAAAACAAAGTAATCTGGACACATGGCGCTTTTCCTACGGCATCAACGTGAACCTGACGGCTCCGTGGGGAACAAGTCTGTCGACCGACTTGCATGAGAACAGTCGTCGTGGTTACAACGATCAGGCCATGAACACCAACGAGCTGGTGTGGAACGTGCAGTTGTCGCAGAGTCTGCTGAAACAGCGCAACCTCACACTGTCGTTGCAGTTCTACGACATCCTGAACAATCAGAGCAACTTCAGCAGATCTATTGATGCCATGCGGCGCAGCGACACCGAATACAACAGCATCAACAGCTATGCCATGCTGCATGTGATTTATCGATTGAACATCTTTGGCGGCCGCCAAGCACGTCAAGGCATGCGCGAAAGAGGAGGTTCCTTTGGTAATCGTCAACGCTACGGCGGCCGGAGCAACCGGGGCGGTCATGGCGGCAGACACTGGTAGAGATTAGCGTTGCCAAAGAAGATCATGGGAGGTAACGGGAGTTAATGGGGAGTAAATAGAAGTTAACGGACAATAGCGTTGCCAAAGAAGTGATTAATTTGCAAAGCTAATGTCCGTTAACTTCTGCTAACTACAAGTTACTCCTGTTAACTCCCCCTAAGTTCAAGTTACTCCTACTAACTCCCCCAAGTTCAAGTTACTCCTGCTAACTCCCACTATTCCTATTCTCTCCCCAAGAATTCCCCAACAACCTGCTCAATCACTTGCGGGAAATGCTTCATCTCCAGTTGGTGCTCTTTCTCCGCAATATCGTCGGCACTATCGGATGGGAGAAGTGGGGTGCGGAACTGAGCGATAATCTCTCCGCCATCGCATACCAAACTGACCCAATGAACGGTGAAGCCTGTCTCGGTTTCGCCCGCGGCCTTCACCGCTTCGTGCACATGGTGTCCGTACATGCCCTTGCCGCCAAACTTGGGCAGCAAAGCAGGATGCAGGTTAATCATGCGCCGGTGGTAAGTCTGGATGAGATAATCGGGAATCATCAGCAAGAACCCAGCCAGCACGATGAAATCGATGTGATGCTCATCGAGTAGCTTCAGCACCTCGTCGGCCTTACCGAACTCGGCCTTGGGTACGACAATGGTAGGAACGTTCAACCTTTCGGCTCTCACCAAGGCGTAGGCATCAGACTTATTGCTCAACACCAGTGCGACATGCACCAGCGGTGAATCTTGAAAATAGCGAATGATGTTCTCGCAATTGGTACCGCTGCCGGAAACAAAGATGGCAACGTTACAGGGTTGCCGTTTAGATGTTGTGGTGGTGGTTCGTTCTGTCATGCTGTTATCGTTTTTGGCTAATTGTGCCTTATTGTTGGTTGTCGTCATCATCTTCATCCCATTCATCTTCATCCCATCCAAAGAGAGCTGGACGGATGAAGGCATCCATGCTACGACGGTCTTTCTTCGTGGGACGTCCGGTTCCACGAGCGCGGTCTACAAATCCACTGATGCGACTCATCTCCAACAGCTCGTACTGCTTGGCATCGGTGATATTCTCATAAATCTGTGGAATGAACTTAGCCCCCACCCGCTGTTCGATGGTCTTGAGCACCTTGAACGAATAGGTAATGGGCGGTTTCTTGACATCAATCGTTTCGCCGGGTTTGATGACATGACTTGGCTTGACGCTCACCCCATTGACGCTCACACGATTGTTCTTGCAAGCATCAGCAGCCAGTGTGCGGGTCTTGAAGATGCGAGCCGCCCAGAGCCACTTGTCAATGCGCGCCGACCCAGTGTCCTTGACACGAAGGTTGGGAGTGGTGGAGGTTGTTTCTGTCATAGTGATTATTGGGCAAATTAGGCCAATTAGGCTTATTAGGCTTATTGGGCCAATTAGGCTTATTGGCCTTATTAGCCCTATTGGGCTAATTGGGCTAATTGGCTATTTGCCCCCTTTCTTTTTCCCCTGTTGGTTAAACTGGTTCATGGTGATGTCGATGCCAGCCAGGACAAAGCTCTTAATGATTTCCACCGCCGTGTCGATGGCAGGCTGAAGAACCTGCATATCCGCCTCATCATAGTGACCGAGCACCCAGTCTACCTGTCCGCCACGCGGATACTCGTTGCCAATGCCCATGCGCAGACGGGGATAGTTCTGGCCGATGAGCTGCTGGATGTGTCCCAGTCCGTTGTGCCCGCCATTGCTGCCACTACCTTTGAGGCGGAACTCGCCTAAGGGCAAGGCCACATCATCTGAAACCACGAGCAAGCGGCGCTGATCAATGTTTTCCTTGTTGAGCCAATAGCGCACAGCGTTACCGCTGAGGTTCATAAACGTGGTGGGCTTGAGCAAGATGATTTTACGACCCTTCAGACTGGTTTCGGCCACGAAGCCATAACGCTTATCCTCAAAAACGATATTGGACGCCTTGGCAAAAGCGTCCAATACCATAAATCCAGTGTTGTGGCGGGTTCCCGCGTATTCAGCACCCGGGTTTCCCAGTCCACAAATCAAGTATTTGTCCATTGATTAAATAATCGTGACTATCACGGGCTGATTAAGCCTCTGCTGGTGCAGCTTCGCCTTCACCTTCGCCCTCAGCGGCTGCTTCACCCTCTTCAGCTGTTTCAGTGTCGGTAGACATGGTAGCGGCACGTGTCATCTTGATAGAGCATACCACGACATCCTTCGATGTAGCCATTTCCAATCCTTCAAAATTCAGCTGACCCACCTTGATGCTCTTGCCGATTTTCAAGTTGGTAACGTCGATGTCCAGATGTTCTGGAATACGCTGGTAAGGAGCGGTAACGTTCACCTTGCGGATAGACAGGTTCATGCGTCCACCATCGCGTACACCCTGTGCCAATCCAACCAACTTCACCGGAATACCGATGGTGATAGGCTTCTGGTCGTTCACAGCGTAGAAGTCAACGTGGAGCAGTGCGTCCGTCACAGGATGGAACTGCAGTTCTTTCAAGATGGCGGTATGACTTTCGCCATCAATATTGAGGTTGATGACATAGATATGCGGTGTGTACACCACCTTGCGCAACTCTGACATGGGAGCCGCGAAAGCCAATGCTTCGGGTTTGCCGTCAGCCTGTGCTGCACCGTAAATGTTACAGGGTACATAACCCTCTTTTCTCAATTGTTTAGAAGCTTTCTTTCCAAGGTCTTGACGCTTCTTACCTGATACATTAATCTCTTTCATAATGTGTTACTCTAAATTAAGTTGTTGAACATTCATTGCCTTAATTCGCCATCACACAGAGACGCAGGACTCTCCTGCTTGGCCGATGCTGTCAGTAAGAGCAATAGGCGGAGCATGACTCCTCTCCCCTACTTTTACGACATGCGTCGGTGTCACTGATGCGCTCAAAAAAGCGCTGCAAAGTTACTTGAATTATCTGAGATATGCAAAGTTTCTGTAAAAAATTGCTATTATCCAGAAAGATTGCTTGCATGTCATGTAAAAAAAGGCTACATTTGCATAATAAATTTAGAAAGAACACAAGGATGATCAATCGCGAAATAATCAGGACCAAGATAGTCCAGTTAACCTACGCATACTATCAGAATGGCAATCACAACATGGATAACGCAGAGAAAGAATTGCTTTTCTGCCTCTCCAAAGCATACCATTTGTACATCTATCTGCTCCAACTCATCGTGGCCATCTCGCGTGAAGAGCGACACAGGGTGGAGATTAACACGCAGAAAGCCGAAAGGGAAGGAACGGAGATGCCTTCACAAAAATTCGCCTTCAACAAGTTTGCCATTCAACTGGAAGAGAACAAGATGCTTAACGACTTCATCGAAGAACAGAAACTGACCTGGGATGATGACGTTGAGTTCATTAGAAAGATATGTAACCAGATTGAGCAGTCGGAAACCTACCAAGCATACATGGCCGACACGGACGACAGTTATGAGGCCGACCGCGAGGTATGGCGCAAGCTGTACAAACAGCTCATTCAGGATAATCCCGAATTGGATGCCCTGCTCGAGGAGAAGAGCCTCTACTGGAACGATGACAAAGAGGTGGTAGATACCTTCGTGCTGAAAACCATCAGGCGGTTTGAACAGGCTAACAAGGCCGATCAGGAAATCTTGCCCGAATACAAGGACGAGGAAGACCGCAACTTCGCCACCAAACTCTTCCGCGCCACCATCCTCAATGCCGACACCTACCAGCTGTACATGAGCGAGACCAGCCGCAACTGGGACTTCTCACGGTTGGCCTACATGGACGTGGTCATCATGCAGATTGCCATCGCCGAGATGCTCACGTTCCCGAACATCCCCATCTCGGTGACGATATACGAATACGTCAACCAGGCCAAGCGTTACAGTACCACAAAGAGCGGCGGATATATCAACGGCATGCTCGACTCCATTGCACGCCACCTTATCTCAACAGGCAAAATGCTCAAACCCATGCCTGAACCTAAGCAGCGCCGGTCTGCCAAGAGAGAGAAAACTCTTGATACAGAGCAACCGACCGAAGGAGAAGAATAGACAAAAATAGAAATAGAAATACGAATTAATTAATCAACCAATTAAATATGACAACACTACTATTAGCTGCACAAGCAGCAGGCGGCGGAACAGGCATGCTTATCTTCATGGTGGCCATGTTGGCTATCATGTGGCTGTTCATGATTCGTCCACAACAAAAGAAACAAAAGGAAATACGCAACTTTCAAAACGCTTTGCAGGAAGGCTCAAAGGTAATCATCAACGGCGGCATCTACGGCATTGTGAAGCGCATCGACCTCACCACAAACAAGGTGGACGTGGAAATCGCGCGCGGCGTTATCGTACAGGTAGACCGCAACTTCCTTTATGCCGACGCGGCTTCGCAGAACGCAACTAACGCCTAACCGCAATCGCACATGCTCAAGCAGCTCAAGCGTATCACCGCACCCATCAGGAATTTCTTGCTCGACTTGGTATCCAAGCGATTCCTGGTGTTTTTGTTTTTCCTATTTCTCAGTGCGGCGTTTTGGCTCTCCATGACGCTCGATGAGATGTACGAAAAAGAGATTCCCGTGCCCATACGCTTGGTCAACGTACCCAAAAACATCATCATCACCACCGACATGCCCGACACCGTCATCATGACGGTACGCGACAAAGGATTTGCCTTCATGAGTGACTTTACGGGCAGACGGTTACGACCCATCAACCTCAACTTTTCTACCTACGCCAACGAAAGTGCAGGTAAAGGAAGTGTACCCCTGGCCGACGTGCAGAACATCTTGTACCAACGACTGGCCACGTCGTCCAGAATCACCGCACTGAAGCCCGACCAACTGAGATTCTTCTTCAACTTCGGACAGTCGAAAACCCTGCCAGTACGGATGAACGGTACCATGACACCCGCCAAAAACTACTACCTGGCGCGCGTGAGCTTCTGGCCCGAAAAGGTAACGGTGTACGCGCAACAAAGCAAGCTGGACAGTCTGACGTACATCCTGACCGAGAAACTGAACATCACCAATTTCACGGACACGCTGATTCGAAAGGTCAACTTGCAGAAAATCATTGGCGTAAAGACGGTCCCGGAGCAGGTAAAGATTGGGCTCTTCCCCGACATCCTCACCGAAGAGAGTATCGAGGTTCCCATCAAGGCCATCAACATGCCAAAAGGTAAAACCCTGCGCACCTTCCCAACCAAGGTAAAGGTGCTGTTCAACATCGGTGTCACGGCATTCAGGAAAATCAATGAAAAACAATTCGAGGTGGTGGTCGACTACAACGAGTTGCAGGCAAATCCTTCGGACAAATGTGCCTTGCACCTGAAAACCGTCCCTGCTGAGGTACGACAGGCGCGGTTGGAAATGAGCCAGGTGGATTATCTCGTAGAACAACAATAACCACCCATGCAACCAACGGTGCGATGAACAACAAGAAAAGTATTGTCGCCCTCACGGGTGGCATCGGGTCGGGCAAGAGTTTTGTCTGCCAATTGCTCAAGCAGCACGGCATCATCGTCTACGATTGTGATGAGGCAGCCAAACGACTCATGCGAGAAGATGGTCAGCTGCGGCAACAACTCACACAACTGGTGGGACCGGATGTGTACGTGGGAGCGGATCTTCAGAAGTCGGTGCTCGCCCAGTTCCTTTTGACATCAGAGGCCAACAAGCAAGCGGTCAACGACATCGTTCACCCCGCTGTGGCTATCGACTTCCTACAATCGCCGTTGCAGTGGGTAGAGAGTGCCATCTTGTTTGACGCTCATTTCGACCGCCGCATCAGGCCCGACAAGGTGATATGCGTCACGGCACCCTTGGAGATTCGTGTGGAACGCATCATGCTTCGTGATGCTATCAGCCGCGAAAAGGCCACGGCATGGATCAGCAGTCAGCTGTCACAAGACGAGATGGTCCGACTGAGCGACATGGAACTCATCAACGATGGAAAAGCTAATTTACCCCAACAAATAGAGAAAATTTTAGAACTACTGCACCGCAACCACATCTTATAATATAAGGTGTACAGGGTTGCGGGGTGGTACATGTATCATCTATCAAACGAAAATTAACGAATAACAATGGAAACAATTCTTTCAATCGCAGGTAAACCAGGACTTTATAAATTGGTATCACGCGGAAAAATGAACCTCATTGTCGAATCGCTCGACGAAACACATCGCCGCATGCCGGCCTTCTACACCGACAGGGTTACCAATCTGGGCGACATCGCCATGTACACCGACGCCGATGACGTACCTTTGTGGAAGGTACTCAAGGGCGTGGGCGAACAGGAGCAAAACAAGTTGGTGTCGTTCAACTATAAGAAAGCCGACAGCAAACAACTGCGCGAATATTTCGCCAAGGTGCTGCCGTCATTCGATCAAGACCGCGTGCACGACAGCGACATCAAGAAATTGCTGCAATGGTACGACATTCTTGTGAAGAACGACATGACCGACTTTGAGACCATTTTCTCACCCGAAAAGAAAGAAAACGACGAGGAAACTACCGAATAGAAAACACCAAAGAGAACAAAACAGGGTACTATTTACGTTATTTAACATTTGTTCATGCAATGTTTTACGTTGTTCGGTTGTTTATTTTTCAGAAGTAACGCATACTTGTCATAAACACGGTCAAGACATGGGTTGCTTTGCTGACAAACAATGATAATTCTAACAAACAAAAAATGAAGAAAATGAAGAAAAATGTAAAGTTGACATGGCTGTTAGCGGCATGTCTTACCCTGGGTGCAACCTCGCTAACCTCTTGTCTTGGTTCCAACGAAGACAACCAAGTAAAGATTACGAAAGAAGAGGTTCAATTGGCTTTTGCCAAGGTGAAGGGTAAGCATACCGGCAAACTGATTTATCCACAGCGTGAGATAAAGAGTGCCGCTGACCGCACTGATACGCTGGACATCTCGTGGTCGCTGACAACAGACAGTACGATGGTCATTCACAACTTCCCAGCGAAAGCCTTGGCGGAGAACGTGACCAACACTGATTTGCGGAAACTACTGCTCACGGCACCCGACCAAGATTTGAAGTGCAACATCGGGTTCTATAGCGTGTCGCCCGTAGCCTTTGTCATACAGCCCACCCGACTGACCTACCAATTGGATGACCATGGGGTGAGCAAGAAGTATGAAGTGGCATTCTATTACAACATCCCCGGTTCAATCGGTGTTTACAATGAGAAGGAGGGACAGGCAAATATGATTATGCAGATTGTGCAGGCTGTCATCCTCGAACAAGGACAGGAGAGGGAATCCTTCCGACAAGGCATTCCTCTGATTTTATCTGAGAAGAAAAAGAAGTAAAAATATTCCCTGGGGCCGCAAGGCACCCAGGGAATATTTTTTTTGAGGAATAGGCTTTCGCTAGATTTCCTAGAATACCTAGATTTCCTAGAATACCTAGGGGTCCTAGTTTTCCTAGATTTCCTAGATTTCCTAGAATACCTAGGAGTCCTAGTTTTCCTAGTGTCCCTAGGATTCCTAGGATTGTTTTTTATCCTAGGCTTTGCTTGATATCATCTAGCAAATCATCCACATCCTCGATGCCCACAGAGAGGCGGATGAGGGTGGGGTCGATGCCTGAGGCACGCAACTGCTCGTCACTCAGTTGGCGATGGGTGTGGCTGGCGGGATGCAGCACGCAGGTGCGACTGTCGGCCACGTGGGTGGCAATGTTGATGAGGCGCAGCGAGTCCATGAACTTCACGGCCGTCTCACGGTCACCTTTCAGGCCGAAGGCAATCACGCCGCACGAGCCATTGGGCAGATATTTCTGTCCTAATGAATAATGTGCATCGTTCTTCAGTCCGCAGTAGTGAACCCATGCCACGCGCTCATCTGCCTCAAGGAACTCGGCAATGCGTTGAGCGTTCTGGCAGTGACGGGACACGCGCAGGTGCAGCGTCTCCAGACCTAAGTTGAGCAAGAAGGCGTTCTGCGGCGATGGGATGGAACCAAGGTCGCGCATGAGCTGTGCCACCAACTTGGTGAGGTAGCCCATCTTGCCGAAATCCTTCGCATACGTCAGTCCGTGGTACGAGTCATCAGGCATGCACAGTCCGGGGAACTTGTCAGCGTGCGCCATCCAATCGAAGTTGCCGCTGTCCACCACCACTCCGCCTACGGCGGCCGCATGTCCGTCCATATACTTGGTGGTAGAGTGGGTCACGATGTCGCATCCCCACTCGAAAGGCCTACAATTAATGGGTGTGGCGAAGGTGTTATCCACGATGAGTGGCACGCCATTGCGATGGGCGATGCGCGCAAACTTCTCGATATCCAGCACACGGCATCCTGGGTTAGAGATGGTTTCGCCAAACATGGCGCGCGTGTTGGGGCGGAAAGCCTTCTGTATCTCCTCTTCCGAAGCCTCCTGATCGATGAAGGTGCAGTCGATGCCCAGTTTCTTCATCGTCACGCCAAAGAGGTTGAACGTGCCGCCGTAGATCTCGGTAGAGGCCACGATGTGCGACCCAGCCTCGCAGACGTTAAACATCGCATAGAAGTTGGCAGCCTGTCCGCTCGAAGTGAGCATGGCGCCCACGCCTCCTTCAAGGGCTGCTATCTTCTGTGCCACGGCATCGTTGGTGGGGTTGGCCAAACGGGTGTAGAAGTAGCCCGATTTCTTCAAATCGAAGAGCTGAGCCATCTCCTCGGTGTTATCGTATTTAAAAGTAGTACTCTGATAAATTGGGGGTTGAACGGGTTCTCCGTTTTGTGGCTTCCATCCTCCACGGATGCAGAGGGTTGCCGGTTTCAATTTCTTTTCCATAACGTCTCTTTGTTGATTGATTTGTAAAAATAGAACGTGCCTCAACAAAGAAAAAAACTTTTCCCTGCATTCGGCTGTCTCTAATTTTGGTGCAAAATTAATATATTTTTTTGGCATGGAGCAAAAACAAACCACAAAACCAGTCGTCACACCTCCCACTAACAACTTATGTTGGATGCGTTAGAGAAAGCCGCCATCAGCAATCCCCATCCATTTTGCTCCTTCAAAACCTATTGCTTGGATTCGACCCACTGCAATGCTTTTCCTACCTTTGACCCTCGGAGAGATGAGCGAAGGTAGGCAACGACCGTGCGCTGTACTCTCATTCACTAAAAATAATTTTTATCATGAAAACACACATGCTTAGCGAGCATTTCTCGCTACGAGAGTTCACAGCTTCGGCAACGGCCGAAAAGTATCACATCAACAACACGCCCGACGCCCAGGCCTTGGAGAACATGCGCCTGCTGTGTCGCCAGGTCCTCGAGCCCTTGCGCCATCGTTTCGGCCCCATCTACATCAACAGCGGCTATCGGTGCGAACTGCTCAACAACCTGTTGCACGGTGTGGGCAACTCGCAACATCTTTTCGGTGAGGCGGCTGACATCCGTCTGCCCAATGAGCAGACCGGTCAGGCGTACTTCGACTTCATCCTGCTGCACTGTCCCTTCGACCAACTGCTCTTTGAGTACAGTCGATTTGGGCGCATCTGGCTCCACGTAAGCTGCAAGCGTCATCCTGGGGAGAACCGCAGAATGGCCCGAAGGCGATACCAGGTTTAACGCCTGGAACTCATTCTTCTTCTGATTTGTTCAACCACATATATAATAAGGTGTATTTTGCAAAAAACACGGTTTCAACATGATTATGTGAAAAGAATCCTGTATTTTTGCAACAAGATAGGCAACAAATACAAAGATTATGTGGTTGAACATTTTATGGATGATTGCCGGCATCGCCCTCGTGTTATGGGGTGCCGACCGACTGACTGACGGTGCCGTTGCTATTGCAGAACGCATGCACATGTCGCAAATAGTAATTGGACTGACGATTGTGGCCATGGGAACCTCCATGCCCGAGTTTTTTGTCAGTCTGCTATCCGCCTTGAAGTCCACGCCCGACATGGCGGTGGGCAACGTCGTGGGATCTAACATTTTCAACGCCCTGCTCATCGTGGGTTGTGCTGCCTTGGTGGCACCGATGACCATCCTGAAATCAACGGTGAAGCGGGACATCCCATTTGCCTTTGTGGCTTCGTGGGTGTTGCTGATGCTGTGCCTCGACCGCCAACTCTCGCGCATCGACGCAGGCGTGCTCTTCACTATGTTCTTGCTGTACATGTATTTCACCCTGAAGGGAGCCAAGCAAGAACCCGACGAGAACGAGGAAGCGCAAAAGAACTATTCTCTCCCAAAATCTATTTTTTTCTTGCTGTTGGGCTTGGGCTGTCTGGTCTTTGGCAGCAACCTGTTTGTCGATTCGGCCACGGTAATTGCCAAGTCGATGGGCGTGAGCGATGCCGTGATTGGCCTGACCATCATTGCCGGCGGAACCTCAATGCCCGAGCTGGCCACCAGCGTGGTGTCGGCTCGCAAGGGACAGAGTGGCATTGCCATTGGCAACGTGTTGGGGTCTAACGTGTTCAACATCTTGATGATTCTGGGCATCACAGGCCTCATCAGTCCGATGCAGCTCAAGGGTATCACCAACCTCGACTTGTCGATGCTGATTATCTCGATGGTGATGCTGTGGCTGTTCTCGTTCACCAAATACACCATTGCCCGCTGGGAAGGTGCCTTGCTCACCGTGGTGTTCCTGGGCTACATGAGCTACCTGGTGGCAGGAGCCTGAGGCATCGTTGGACCGTGATTCATCACGTTCCGCAAACCGTTTGGGCGCGATGAATCTTCTCTATGTAATCATCGAACTGTGGGAGGGATCTAATTGGTCGTTGTGCCAGCGGTGGAAGCTCTCGCGCGTCTTTCTGCCCTTGCGCAGCAGAGCCAACAGATGGCATTTGGCATCCGAGATGTCCTTGATGGGCTTGCCCTGCGAATGGCGCAGCATGCGGAACCATTGCAGACAATAGTAGCGGGTGTGGGCGTTGCGATAGACGCACAGCCCCGTGAGCGCTTCCAGACTGCGCATGAAAGCTGCATCGCCAAACAACGCATTGAGGATGCCCTTCTCCACCGCTTCCACATCGGCCGCAGACGCATGGCCGGCAATAGCATGCTCATTAGCCGCCAAAGTCATGTGGTTTGGGCGCTTATCTGTAAGAGATTGAGCATCAACCAACATGCTTTTGTCCGCCCGCTTGCTAACGGGCGTTTGGGAAGCACTTTGAGGCATTGGTTGAGCTGCTAATTGTTCTTCCTGTTGCGGTGCAGGTTGCGATTCCAGTTGACAGGTCTGACGTGCCGGAATCGTTTCCCGATTTTTATTTTTAAAATTTCTGTCGGCGGCGTCGGCTCTTTTTTTCTCCGTCGTCGGATTATTAGTATTATCAGTATTATCAGTATTATTAGTATTATTAGTATTATTAGTATATAAGGGCGAGTCTTGATTATCAAGCACTTGCGAGGGGGTAAATTGATTGTTCGTTGAATGTTGAACGAATAATGAATGCTCCAAGTAGGGACAATAAAAGAATTTTTGATCCACGATTTCGAAGATTTTATAGTCGGAAATGATGTGCATCAAATACGTTTTTGACTTACGGCAGTCGTGTGCGATGTTTTTCAATGCGGCGAGGTACCCCGTTCCCTTAGGACAGGTGCGCAGGTAGCGCATTAGGGCCAACACGCATCCTTCACCGGTACACCCTTCGATGGCCCGCATCTCCATGTACACGGGTGCCTCGAAAAAATTCAATTCTAATTTAAGATATGCTTTCATGTTTTTTTTAGTTCACGAGTTGACAAGTTAACAAGTTGACGAGTTGATAGTTCAACTAATCATAAAGTTTTTAGTTTACGAGTTGACAAGTTGACGAGTTGATAGTTCAGCTAATCATAATGTTTTTAGTTGACGAGTTGACAAGTTTACGAGTTGACAAGTTGATAGTTCAACTAATCATAAAGTTTTTAGTTTACGAGTTGACAAGTTAACAAGTTGACGAGTTGACAGTTCAGTTAATCATAAAGTTCAATGTTCAAATCTCAAAGTTCAAAGTAAGTACAGTTCAAAGTCCAAAGCTAACTACTCCCCTCCCCTTTGGGGAGGGGGAGGGGGAGAGGCTTTTTCTTTGATGAACCTCCCCAGCGGCTCTTCCCCTTGCTCCATCAGGTGGCGGCAGCGGGTGAGGAGCTGCAGATCAGGGTTCTTGCGCTTGCGCACATTATTCATCACCGTGTTAGGTTTGCGCGGCGAGGGCAGGTTGAGCCGCTCGCAAAGAAGGTTGACGGTGGTGCTGAAGTTGAGCACCTGTCCGTGTTCATCGATGGTCAGACCGTCGTACCACATCATGTGGACCAGTTCAACCAAGTCGGACACGGTGCCCAACCACCGCACCTGACTGCCTTTTGGCAACCTCATCAACCTTTCAAACGTGTTTCTCATGGCATCTTTTGCCTGTTTTTGTGTGATTTCCATTTTTACTTTACAGTTTATATTTACTTGATTATCCTAAATCAAAAAGAGTTTGCAATCACCCCTACCCTCCCTTCGTCCATTTACTCTGTGAACCGAACAGATGCATCACGCACCTACGCTGGAGAAATCAGGGATGTGCCTTTCTTCACTTGCAAAGATACTGTCGATTTGCGCAATATTTGTTCCATTTACAGAGTTTAAATAGGCAGAATTATTAAATTATGTTCAAACCCTTTGTACATGCGCATTTAGCGGTCTATCACTACCAAGCACTTGTGTAAAAAGAAGTCATCTACTTGAATGATAACGGTTTAGCTATTAAAGAGCACCATCTGCTGGAACTATTCTTTCCAAAGCATAGTGAATGAAAGTGAAAAAGAGTGAGCAGATTCTACGGCAAGACGCATCAGTTTAAAAGAAGTCGCCTTCAAGGTGACAGGCAAAGATGGTTTTTCTTGCTTTTATTTGCAAAAAATATTTATCTTTGCAAACAGCAAAACGGCAGGATAAACCTGCTGAACAAAGACACCACATGGACAAAACACAACGAAAACCTATATTAAGGAAGCCTCGCTGGCTGTACACCCGGATAGAGGGTGGCGAGAAATACGGCATGGTGGAAGACACCATCGCACAGAACGGACTGCACACTATTTGCAGCAGTGGCAAATGTCCCAACAGGGGACACTGCTGGAAACACGGCACGGCCACTTTCATGATTCTGGGCGACCGCTGCACGCGCGCCTGCCGCTTCTGCGCCACGATGACGGGTCACCCGCTGCCCCCCGATGGCACGGAACCGATAAAGATTGCCCGATCGGTGAAGGCAATGGGACTAAAACATGCCGTAATTACCTCGGTCGACCGCGATGACCTGCCCGACAAGGGGGCGGCTCACTGGGCCGAAACCATCCGGGAGGTGCGCCGCCTGTGTCCCAACACCATCATTGAGATACTCATTCCCGACTACCGGGGCCGAGAGCTTCAAACCGTGCTGGATGCCCAACCCGACATCGTGGGACACAACCTGGAAACGGTTGAACGGCTCACGCCATCTGTCCGCAGTAGGGCCACCTACCGCAACAGTATGGCAGTGCTGCAAGAGATTGCCACGGCTGGATTCATCGCCAAGACGGGCATCATGGTGGGATTGGGCGAACAACCCGACGAGGTGACGCAGTTGCTGCGCGATGCTCGTGAGGCGGGCTGTCGCATGCTGACCATCGGACAGTACCTGCAACCCTCATCCGCCCAGCTTGACGTGGTGGAGTACGTGCATCCCGACACCTTCGCCCTATACAAACAACAGGCATTGGAGTTGGGCTTCGACCATGTGGAGAGCGGTCCGCTGGTGCGCTCATCGTATATGGCCGAGCAATCGTTCGTGAGCATGATGGTCAAGAGCAACGACACGCACAGCGATGTATCAAAAGCACCTGCGAACAGAAAAGCGTGAAGGAGGCAGGCGCACATGTTGATAAAAACTCTTTGAAACCCAAACAAACACGAGAAATCATATATATGATTGACAACATACTGGAATACAACAAACAATTGACAATACACATTATAAATAAAAAAGAAACAATATGAAAACACGAAGGCTCCTACTGGCCATCACTTTGGCCGGCAGTATGACAATACATGCCAAGGACAACGACCAGGCACCCGCACCGGTGATGCCCATCCCCACCGAGCATCAGGTGAGGTGGCAACAGATGGAGACATATGCCTTCGTCCACTTCGGTCTGAACACGTTCAACGACCGCGAATGGGGCTACGGCGACTGCAAATTGGAAACCTTCAATCCCACCAGGCTCGACTGCGAACAATGGGCGCAAACCTTCGTCAAGGCGGGTCTGAAAGGTGTCATCATCACGGCCAAGCATCACGACGGCTTCTGTCTGTGGCCCACCAACTACACCGACTACAGCATACGCAACACGCCTTACAAGGGCGGAAAGGGCGACGTGGTGGGCGAGCTGGCCGCGGCATGCAAGAAGTACGGACTGAAGTTTGGCGTATACCTCTCGCCCTGGGACAGGCATCAGGCTTTCTACGGCACGCCGTTTTATGTAGACTACTTCTACCACCAGCTGCGCGAGCTGTTCACGCGCTACGGCGACATCTTCGAGATTTGGTTCGATGGAGCCAACGGCGGCGACGGATGGTATGGCGGAGCTAAAGACACGCGCACCATTGATCGCCGCACCTACTACCAATACGATCGCGCCTACAAGATGATCAACGAGCTGCAACCGCAGTGCATCGTGTTCTCAGACGGCGGACCGGGCTGTCGGTGGGTGGGCAACGAGCGGGGATATGCGCATGCCACCAACTGGTCGTTCTTGCGCCGGGGCGAGGTGTTCCCTGGCTATGAGAAGTATTATGAACTGCAACAGGGACACGCCGATGGCAACCAATGGGTGCCGGCAGAGTGCGACGTGTCCATCCGACCGGGCTGGTTCTACCATGAGCGCGAGGACAACAAGGTGAAATCGGTGGACCATCTCACCGACCTGTATTACCGCAGTGTGGGACACAACGCCAACTTACTCATCAACTTCCCCGTCAACAAGGAGGGCCGCATCCATCCCACCGACTCTGCACGCATCGTGGCCATGCACGAGCGGGTGACGAACGAACTGGCGGACAATCTCCTGCGGGGAACCCGCATCAAAGCGTCTGACGAGCGTGGAAGACGGTTTGGCGTGAAGGCTCTGACCGACAACCGCTTTAACACCTATTGGGCCACCCATGACAGCGTGCGCAGTGCCACGCTTAGCATCCGCTTCCCCCGTGCCACACGGCTCAACCGCCTGCTGCTGCAAGAGTACATTCCGCTGGGACAGCGCGTCAAGAGCTTCACCGTGGAGTATCTCTCGGGCAAGCAGTGGCTGCCCATCCGGCTCAACGAAGAGACTACCACCATTGGTTACAAACGACTGCTGCGCTTCAAGCCTATTACCACTCGGCAGCTGCGCATCCGCTTTAATGATGCGCGGGGATGCCTCTGCATCAGTGAGATAGCCGCTTACCACGCTCCCAACGCACAAGAAAGTTTTGAGCTGAAGGAAGCCGACCTGAAGGGTTATGCGTTTACCCAAGTGCCCGGCACGGCAGAGAATGAGGTGTTGATGGATCTGGGACAGAGCCGCACCGTGAGCGCGCTACATTATCAGCCGGCGCAAAAGGGCATCGCAACCCATTACGAGATTCTTGTTGGTGACGACCCTTCACACCTGCGAACCCTCACCACGGGCGAGTTCTCGAACATCCGCAACAACCCCATTCGACAGGATGTATACCTCACCCCCACCCCCGCCCGCTACATCATGCTGCGTGCCCTGCGAACGGTAGACGGCAGCAAGCGCCTACTGTTCGACAAGCTGGTGGTGAGATAGATTGCAAGTTTACGAGTTGACGAGTTGACAAGTTGACGAGTTGACAAGTTGACGAGTTGATGGCTCATGGGCTGAGAGGCTCACGAGTTAAACCATCAGCTCGTCAGCTTGTTTGTTTATCAGCTTGTTTGTTTATCAGCTTGTTTGTTTGCCAGCTTGTTTGTTTGCCAGCTTGTTTGTTTATCAGCGTGTTTGTTTATCAGCGTGTTTGTCTATCAGCTTGTTTGTTTGCCAGATATTCTTTACAAAAACTGATAACCTATTAGCTGTTTTTATTCAATTTAATTATCTAAAAATATAATTTCTTTCATAAATTCATAGATAAAGTTTTCCAAAACTTTTTATAACTTATTGTATTTAAGGAGATTAACTTTTATTAACTTGATAAAAGTTTTCCAAAATGATTTTTCATTGAAATATTTACTATCTTTGCAAAGCAATAAAAAAAATATAGTAAGCAAGCACAATGTTTTCTTCAAGGAGCATCCTAGAAAGCTAGTAATTCTAGAAAACTAGAAATCCTAGAAGACCTAGGAAAACTAGAAGACCTAGGAAAACTAGAAATCCTAGGAAAACTAGAAATCCTAGATATCCTAGAAAAACTCGTCAACTTGTAAACTTGTCAACTAAAAAACTCATCAACTCGTAAACTTGTCAACTCGTAAACTCGTAAACTAAAAAATATGATTCAAACCATAGTGAAGCGCGACGGACGCATAGTAGGCTTCAACGACCAAAAAATCATGGCTGCCATCCGAAAAGCCATGCTACACACCGAAAAAGGTGAAGACGAACGACTCATACAGCAAATCACCGACCACATCTCGGTGCACGGAAAACCGCAAATGTCGGTAGAGGATATCCAAGACGCTGTAGAAATGGAACTCATGAAGAGTGCCCGCAAAGACGTGGCACAGAAGTACATCGCCTATCGCAACCAGCGCAGCATTGCACGCAAGGCAAAGACACGCGACGTGTTCTTGGACATCGTGAACATCAAAAACAACGATGTGACACGCGAGAACGCCAACATGAACGCTGACACGCCAGCTGGCATGATGATGAAGTTTGCCTCGGAAACCACCAAACCCTTCGTAGACGACTATCTGCTGTCAGAGCAAAGTCGTGAGGCGGTGGCACACAATCTGCTGCACGTACACGACAAAGACTACTACCCCACCAAGTCGCTCACCTGCTGCCAGCACCCATTGGATCACATCCTGCAACATGGGTTCACCGCTGGGCACGGTTCTTCCAGACCCGCCAAGCGCATCGAGACAGCCGCCGTGCTGGCGTGCATCTCCTTGGAGTGCGCACAAAACGAGATGCACGGCGGACAAGCCATCCCTGCCTTCGACTTCTATCTCGCACCCTTCGTGCGCTCCTCGTATATAGAAGAGGTGAAAAATCTGGAAAATCTCTATGGTGATAACTTCGAACACCTGTACCAAACCGAGATAGACGACTACATCGACCGCCCACTCAACGGACTGAAAGGTGATGCACGCATCAAGCAACATGCCATCAACCGCACCGTGGCGCGCGTTCACCAGTCGATGGAAGCCTTCATCCACAACATGAACACCATCCACTCGCGTGGAGGAAACCAAGTAGTGTTCTCGTCCATCAACTACGGTACAGACACCTCTGCCGAAGGGCGCTGCGTGATACGCGAATTGCTCAACAGCACCTACCAAGGTGTGGGCAACGGTGAGACTGCCATCTTCCCCATACAGATTTGGAAGAAGAAACGAGGCGTGAGCTATCTGCCCAATGACCGCAACTACGACCTGTACTGTTTGGCGTGCAAGGTGACGGCACGGAGATTCTTCCCCAACTTCCTGAACCTTGATGCCACCTTCAACCAACATGAGCTGTGGCGCGCCGACGACCCCAAGCGATATATGTACGAAATGGCAACCATGGGATGCCGCACACGCGTGTTTGAAAACAGATACGGCATGAAAACGAGTGTCGGCAGGGGCAACCTGTCGTTCTCCACCATCAACATCGTGCGGCTCGCCATTGAGTGCATGGACATCAAAGACAAAGAGCAACGCATCGCCAAGTTCTTTGCCAAGCTCGATGACATGCTGGAAATCACCGCCAAGCAACTCGACGACCGTTTTCAGTTCCAAAAGACAGCCTTCGCTAAGCAGTTCCCCTTGCTGATGTCAAAACTGTGGGGTGGCTGCGAGCAGCTGGAGCCAAACGACACCATAGAGAGCGTCATCAACCAAGGCACCTTGGGCATTGGGTTCATCGGATTGGCAGAATGTCTCGTGGCACTCGTAGGAAAGCACCACGGAGAGTCGGAAGAAGCACAAGCGTTGGGCATCAAAATCGTGACCTACATGCGCGACCGCTCCAAAGACTTCTGCGAGCAGTACCAACACAACTACAGCATCCTCGCCACACCTGCCGAAGGACTGGCTGGAAAGTTTACCAAGAAGGACCGCAAGGAGTTTGGCGCACTGCCAGGCATCACCGACCGTGACTATTACACCAACTCTAACCATGTGCCCGTGTACTACAAGTGCAGCGCACGCCACAAGGCTGAGGTAGAAGCTCCCTACCATGACCTGACCCGTGGTGGTCACATCTTCTACGTGGAGATAGACGGAGACGCCACGCACAACCCACAAGTCATCATGAACGTGGTAGACATGATGGATCGTTACAACATGGGCTACGGCAGCGTGAACCACAACCGCAACCGCTGCATGGACTGCGGATACGAGAACGCTGACGCACACCTCGACACCTGTCCTAAGTGCGGCAGTCATCACATCGACCGTCTGCAACGCATCACAGGCTACCTCGTAGGCACTACCGAACGCTGGAACGCTGGCAAGTTAGCAGAGCTCAACGACAGAGTGACGCACGAGTAGAAAAAAAAGCCTCTCCCCCGACCCCTCCCCAAAAGGGAGGGGAGTAGATAGCTGGCTAAACAGAGGTTGTAAACTCACAAACTCAGTAACTCACAAACTCAGTAACTCATTAACTTTCCAACTCATCTTCCAAACAGCCTTCTCAAGAAAATAGTCTATCTACTCCCCTCCCCCTCGGGGAGGGGTCGGGGGAGAGGCTGCTCCGTATCCTATGCTATCCATCCTATCCATTCTCGAAGACACCACGGTAGACGGACCGGGCTTTCGCACCACCGTCTACTGTGCGGGATGTCCTAACGCCTGCCCGGGTTGTCACAACCCACAGACATGGGATATCCACAACGGACAGTGGATGCAAGTGGAGGACATCATGCGTGTGATAGAGGCCGACCCCTTTGCCAACGTCACCTTCTCGGGAGGTGACCCCATGTTTCAAGCCGAAGGGTTTGCAGAATTAGCACACGCCATAAAGACACGCACCAACAAAAACATCTGGTGCTACACGGGCTTTACCTTCGAAGCACTCATCAAAAATCCGCAACAACGCCAACTGCTCGAACTGGTAGACGTGTTGGTAGACGGTCCGTTTGTGGAAAAGCTCAAAGACCCTGACCTGCTCTTTCGTGGCAGCAGCAACCAACGCCTCATCAACGTTCCACTATCGCTACAGCAAGGCAAGGTGGTACTATGGGAACAAGAAGATGACATGTAGACACGATAACAAAGATGGCTGGCTCGTACGCCAAGCGGCATCGACTCCATCGAAGAGACAGCCCATCAAGACCGTCTGCCCATATACAACCTTCGTGGTGTGAAGGTGGGCACAGGCTGGAAAGCCCTCCAGCATTTGCCAAAGGGTATATATATAATAGGTGGAAAGAAAGTGGCAAGATAAATGCAGGAACGGTGAAGAAAACCTGATACTGCAGATTGACCTTTCTAACATATACCAGCCGATTACCGCAAAATACTTACTTTTAGGTATTGCAAAACTTCTTCACACCTCGTACCTTTGCAGCAAAGAAAATACAAGAGTATGAGAAAACGAAAGTACCATATTATATATATGGATATACACCCCTCGACTATCGAAACGCACTGTTCAATAAAAGAACAGTGCGTTTTTTTTATGAACAAAATAGAACAACGTTCACTATTACCCCTTTACCCTAAATATGCAAACTCTGAAAGATGACATTCGGCAGCGCATCATCGCTACCGCCCGTGCAGAATTTATCGCACATGGCGTACGCTGCACCTCCATCCGCACAGTGGCTCGCAAGTCAGGTGTCGCTGTAGGAAACCTATACAATTACTTCAAGAGCAAGGACGAACTGTTTTGCGAGGTGCTGCGACCTCTCACCAAGGCATTGAACAAACACATCCTGTCGCACAATGACGAAAAGTTCCTGTCGATAGACGTGTTCAACATGCGGCAACGACAAATAGATTATATCTTAGACATGTTATCCATTATAAAGGATTTTCGTCCAGAGCTTCGACTACTCCTATTCAACTCGGAGGGTACGTCGCTACAAGGATATAAAGACAAGATGGTGGACAGACAGATGAAGGTGGGTATGGAATACCTGCGACTGATGAAAGAACGCTATCCACATCTCAACGCCAACATTTCGCCATTCTTGGTTCACATCACTTGCTCTACATGGATAACCGTTTTCTGTGAAATTGTAGAACACGAAGATTACAGCGATGAGGATATCAAAGTTGCCTTGGAGCAGTACATGGACTTTAGCATGGCAGGTTGGAAAGCATTACTGAAACCATAAGGACTAATTATTAAAAGACGATAATATATGATGAAAACTCTCAAACGTTTAGGAGCTTACATGGGAGGGCGCAAATACTTGTTGCCATGCTCCGTAGCACTGTCGGCAGTCAACGGACTGCTGTCGCTTGTCCCATTCATACTTTTGTGGCTCGTGGTGCGCACACTACTTATCGCCAAGGGCAACCTCTCAAACACACCCCTTATAGACTATGCCCTATGGGCTTTTGTCATATCGGTGGCAAACGTGTTGCTTTACTTTTTGGCACTGATGCTTTCTCACCTCGCAGCATTCCGTATCGAAACCAACATGAGACGCAAGGCGATGCAACGGCTGATGCGTGCGCCATTGGGCTATCTCGATGAACAAAACACGGGACGTATGCGCAAAATCATAGATGAGGATTCGGGACAGACACATACTTTCGTGGCACACCTGCTACCCGATGTGGCGAGCTGTGTCGTTGCTCCGATAGGTGTTATCGTACTGTTATTTGCTGTGGATTGGCAGTTGGGTGCGGCTGCAATAATACCTCTCATTGGTGCGATAGGCATTATGGGATATATGATGAACCCGAAGAACAACCAGTTTCAAAGGCTCTACCTTGATGCGCAGGAGAAGATGGGGGCAGAGGCAGTGGAATATGTCAGAGGTATTCCCGTGGTCAAGGTGTTCCAACAGACGGTCTTCTCGTTCAAACGTTTCTACGATAGCATTATCAGCTACCGCGACCTTGTCATCAAGTGTACGCTTGTGTGGCGCACGCCAATGTCATTTTATATACTGGCTATCAATGCCTTTGCCTTCATCCTCGTTCCTACTGCTATTATCCTGATAGGACACGGTGGAGATACCACCACAATTATTGCCAACGTGATACTTTATGTGGTGATTGCACCGCTCATCGCTTCCAACGTGATGAAAGCCATGTATCTCAGTCAGGACCTGTTCATGGCAAATGAGGCTGTGGAACGATTAGAGCAGCTCACTGATATTGCACCGCTCTCGCAGCATGACGAGCCAAAACGGGCAGAAACGTACGACATTCGTTTCGATGACGTTTCGTTCCGATATGAGGGAGCGGAGAAAGATGCAGTGAGTCATATCAACCTTACCATTCCCGAAGGAAAGACCGTTGCGCTTGTAGGAGCGTCGGGCAGCGGAAAGACCACGATAGCAAGATTGATACCCCGTTTTTGGGACGTACGTCATGGCAGTGTTACCATTGGAGGTGTAGACGTGAGGGATATGCGCAAGGACGAGCTGATGCGCAACGTGTCGTTCGTCTTCCAAAACACCCGTCTGTTCAAGACTTCGCTTATCGAAAACCTACGTTACGGCAATCCTGATGCAACGACTGAACAGATTAGCCGTGCCATCGACCTCTCACAAAGTCGCGAGATTATCGACCGGCTGCCACAGGGATTGGATACCGTTATCGGTGCCGAAGGTACTTATCTTTCGGGAGGTGAGCAGCAGCGTATTGTTCTTGCCCGTGCCATTCTGAAAGACGCCCCTATCGTGGTGCTCGATGAGGCAACCGCCTTTGCCGACCCCGAAAACGAACAGCTTATCCGTAAGGCACTGGCACATCTCACCCAAGGAAAAACCGTGCTGATGATAGCTCATAGACTTACCACTGTGCAGGATGCCGACAGCATCGTAGTTGTGGACAACGGCGAGATTGTCGAACAGGGAACGCACGAGGAACTATTGAGTAAGGAAAAGCAATACCACCGTATGTGGAATGAATATCAACAATCCGTTTCGTGGAAACTATCATCTATTAAAAGTCATAAAGTCATAAAGTCATGATTAAATATTTTCAAAACCGTTTCGCTCTTACGGAAAAAGGGGCAAAAGACTTGCGGCAAGGCATCATCTTTTCGACACTGCTCAACCTTGTGCTAATGCTGCCACCCACTTATTTGTTTTTCTTCCTAATGGAGTATCTCGATAATATGCCAATGAATGCCCCTCATACGTTGTGGTTTTATCTCCTCGTGGCAGCAGGGCTTATGGTCGTGATGCTCGTCGTGATTCGTCGGCAATACGACAGTACCTATACCACCGTATATAATGAGAGTGCGCAACGCCGTATCTCCTTAGCCGAGAAACTGCGCCGTTTGCCTCTCGCCTTCTTTGGTGAGCGCAATCTCTCCGACCTCACTGCCACTATTATGGAAGACTGCACACAATTGGAAACAACGTTCTCGCACGCCATTCCCCAACTGTTTGCTTCTGTGGTGAGCATTGTCATTATCGCAGCGGGAATGTTCTGTTACGACTGGCGATTAGCTATCGCACTGTTTTGGGTAGTACCTTTTGCCTTGGTAGTGCTATTGATTTCACGAAATCGAATGGACAAGGCTTTTACACATGTCTACCACATCAAACGTGGCGTGAGCGAACAGATACAGGAAGGACTGGAGTGTGTTCAGGAAATCAAATCGTACAATGGCGAGGACGAATACAATCAGCGGTTTGACCAGCGATTAAAAATATTGGAAAAAGGACTTGTTGCCGGTGAACTCTTGACAGGTGTGTTTGTCAATATCTCCGCTGTATTGCTTAAATTGGGCATGCCTACCGTCATCGTTGTAGGCGCATGGATGCTACAGCGTGGCGACGTGTCGGTGTTCGTCTATTTGGCGTTCCTCCTTGTTTCGGCAATGGTTTATAATCCTATTCTTGAAGTATGCAATCACCTTGCCATTCTTACTTTTCTCGATGTACGCATCAAACGAATGAAAGAGATGGAGGCAATGCCCATACAGACGGGCAACACAGAGGTGGAAGTTTCGAACTATGACATTGAGTTCCACAACGTCAGCTTTTCCTACGAAACAGACAAGCAGGTGCTTCACAATGTTTCATTCACTGCCCGACAGGGCGAGATAACCGCACTCGTTGGATCATCTGGTGGTGGCAAGAGTACCACTGCCAAGCTCGCTGCACGTTTTTGGGATATCAATAGTGGGAAGATAACACTGGGCGGACACGACATCTCGGGCATAGAACCAGAGACGTTGCTCAAAAATTACGCCGTAGTATTCCAAGACGTGATGCTCTTCAATGCCTCTGTTGCCGACAACATACGCATAGGAAAGCGCGATGCCACCGATGAGGAAGTAAGGCATGTGGCACGATTGGCACAGTGCGATGACTTCATCAATCGTATGCCACAAGGCTACGATACAGTGATAGGCGAAAATGGGGAAACCCTTTCGGGTGGGGAGCGGCAGCGTATCTCCATAGCCCGCGCACTCTTAAAAGATGCTCCTGTCATCCTCTTGGATGAAGCAACCGCCAGCCTTGATGCCGAGAACGAGACAAAGATTCAGGCTGGTATCTCCGAACTGGTGCGCAACAAGACCGTCATCATCATTGCGCACCGCATGCGCACCGTATTGGGTGCCGACCACATCATAGTACTCTCGGGCGGAACAGTCGTGGAGCAGGGCGCACCCAATGAACTAATGGCACACAATGGGACTTTTGCACAAATGGTAAGACTGCAACAGGAAAACAAAGCATAAAAACACTATAAAACAACGGCTGCAAAAAACAGATATTCAGCAATTAAAAACAGAATGAGTATAACTTGTTTTTGAATGATAATTGACAACAAAATATTAAAGGGTTGACCGCATTGCTGCGATCAACCCTTTTAAGATATCATTTTCCTTTTGGGGGGAATAAAGCTGAGAGTATCTACTTGATCCTCTCCACGGTCTGTCCGCCCGGCTCGTCGGGCTGTTTGGCGAACCGCACCTCGGGGGGCAGTACTTCTTTTCTTGCAGAAGCGTTGTCCCCGAGGGTTCGGTGTCAATTTACGAAGCGCACCAAGCGCACGGCGTTGCCGCCGATTTCGCCTTTCGAGCCGAAAGTCGCGCCGATCGTGATGTTGTAGTGGATCATTGACACGTTCCCCGGTATCGGAGCACTGCTAGACGTGGAGGTCCAGTAGTTGAAGTGGCGGCCTATCTGATCTATCTTGCATTTGCCATTTTTAAGGCCTGCGTTCCATCCGACAAAGGGCAAGAAGAGGCAGCCCTTCTCGGTGACGGCTTCCATCTTGAGGATCTTGCCCAAATTGCCGCTCGGCTGGTTGGTGTCGAGGGTACGCTTGCCGAAAGTAGAGCCATTCGGTTTGGTGAAGAGCGACTCTGCAGTCGACTTGTTCATTCCATCGGGGAATATCACGATTCCAGCCTGGTCCACATTTCTCTCCACGGTACCGTTGCCGTTGAGGTCGAGGAACGCGAGGGCGAAGGCAGGCGTTTTGGCGTCGTCAGGAAAACGGCGCACGTCGAACAGGTACTGCCACTCGCTATTGCTGAGGGTTACTAATGGGTCGGAGCTGTCGGCCAGCTTCGCGTAGTTGGTCCAGTCTTGGTCCGTGCCCTTGTACTCTGTGTCTTTTGTGGGCAGGAAGTATTTGCCCTTGCTCTTGTCGACGAGGGTGGGGTACTTTGGTTTTCCGAAGAAGAACATGTCGAACACGGGGTTGTCGGTGCTGCTCACGTTCCATGCGCCGTCGAAGCCCTGCACACAGGTGTACTCGCCGAAGTAGTCGTTGGCGTCCGTGGTGTTGGTGGGGGGCACCAAGCTCCACTGCTCGGGGGCGAGTCGGTAGTATCCCTTCAGCACGTAGTACTTGGCGGTCAGCGCTTGTGGTTTGTCCTTGCCCTTGCGGTAGAGGGTGTTGGGAGCGATGTGCTTGCGCACGGTGAGTGAATATACCTGCTTGGGCATCATGTACTGCAGGTTGCCGTCGGTGAAGTTGACCTTCTTGCCCTTATCGCTCACGGTGAACACGGATGGGGTGCCATCGGCGGTGCGCACGAAGGCGTCGGCGCGTGTGCCTACGTTCACCGGTTCGGCTCCGGCGGAGACGATTTCGTTGGAGGTTTGCTTGTCGGTGTAGATGTCGAAGGAGAGCGTGGTCTTTTCGGTCGCTACCTTGTTGGGCACCAGAGGGAGGTAGATGTCATAGGGCGCATCAGGGCTCGCGGCGGTCTTGAACACAAGCCCCATACGCACGTCGCTCTCCTTTCCCGCCATGACGGTGCTCTCAATGTCTCCGCTTGCCGCGTTGACGGTGGCCTGCAGGGGTACGTCGCCGTGTACCACGAGGTCTTTGTATGTGTCGCCCAGGCGCACATCGGCTTCGCCCTTGACGCTGAAGTGGGCTGCGGCGAAGGCGTTCTTGAGTGTCACGTCGCCCAGTATGCCCGCCTTGTTGCCGTCCATCTTCACCGTTCCTTCTGCGTTAAGGGCGCAGAAGTTTTTCAGCGATTCGCGCTTGCCGTCGAGCGTAGAGAAGTCGAACATGATCTTGCCGTTTACGATGCGGTCTGTATTCGTGTTGGGGCCGAGATAGAATATGCGGACCTTTTGTCCGGCTGTTAACCCGTTTACGGGGCCTTCGAACACGCCCTTCTCCTTGTCTATGCCTTCCTTGAGCGTGAGGGTGCCGAGGGCTTTGCCGGAAGCGTCCACCACGAGCAGGTTGTCGTCTTTTTCCCATAGCCACGGATTCTTGCCGTCGCCCTCGGTGAGGTTGGCGCGCGTGCCGTCGGGGTTCTCCACGCCGGTCGAGGCGGTTATGGTGAACGTTACGCCCTGTGCTGGTGTATCGCCGCCGTCGATGATGTCTTCCTGTCCGGTGCACCCGGTCAGTGCAAGCGCCACGGCTGCCGTTACGGTCACCGCTGCCTGTCTCATTGCCTTGATTGCTTTGATTGCTTTCATACTGTTTTTCTTAGTCATTTTTGTCGTTTGATACTTTTGTTTCGTAGTCGCTTTCCTGTAAGCTGCTTCCGCCTACAACCCAGTTTCCCAGTCGCTATTGAAGGACTTGCTCGACCCAGTCGCGTTTCGTGCTGAACTTGATGTTTCGCTGTCGTCTACAACTTCCCAGTCGCTGTCATTACTGTCCATCGAACTGTTTATGTTGCTGCCGGCGAGCAGGCTCTGTTGCATTTCCGTGGAAACGATTTCAACATTGGGTGTAATGTACTTTTTCTGTTTCATTTTGCTCGTTCTTTAATATTGTTCTTTAAATGATAATTATATTTGAGAAATGTCTATTGCTGACGCTTGCTTATGCGAGCTTTGTTCACTTGGCGAGCGGACATGAAGAAAGCAGGAGAGGAATTCCCGTGAAATCCCCGTCCTGCCTATGTTTCCATGCGTGCGCCTCGCGCGTATGCGCGTATCTAAATAAGAGAGTTGACTGGCGGTTAGTGTGTGTGCGTTAGCAAATTATTCGGAACTACCAAATAATCTGTCGGAAAAATCACGCGGTCATCAAAAAAGTTTTGCATTTTACACACGCTGCACATTGCTTATGACGTGGTGCGAGCCACGGAGTTGATATATCGGTGGCAAAGATACGAAAATTGTCCGATAGTTCCAAGCGTTCGGCCTGTTTTTTTCGTCGGCCTGCACGGGGCGACACAAATACCCATTATTGGGTATTGCCCTTCCCGGTCTTTATCCTTACCTTTGTCGCCATCAACAACCATCATGAAATGACAAGGAGAAAACGACATATCAGGCAGCAGGAAGCTGCCAGCCCATGCAAGGCGCACCGTTCAGGCAATGAGCGGTGCGCTTTTTTTTTGAACAAATCGGAACATTGTTCATTATTGAGGCTTCGCCAAGACCGGAATATCATATCATCAATCATCAAAATAAAAACAACAATGAAAATCGAAAAAATCAACAACCTTTTCAGGCAGCTGGCGAACTGGATTTTGCGCCATCGGCTTATTGTGGGTGCGCTGTTCGCCCTGCTTGTCGCGTTCTCTCTCGTTGGAGCCAAGCGCATCGTGATAAGAACTTCGTTCGATGACTATTTCCTAAGCGACGACCCTATACTGCTCAAGACCAACGAGTTCAAGTCTATCTTTGGTAACGACTACTATGTGGCAGTATTGGTAAAGAACAAGGACATCTTCTCAAACCGCAGTCTCACACTCATTCGTGAGCTGAGCAACGAACTGAAAGATAGTTTGTCGTACGCCGACAAGGTAACATCGCTCACCGACCTTGAGTTTGCCTCTGGTACGGAAGAAGGTATGACCATAGAGCAGATTGTACCCGAGCAAATTCCATCGGATGCCGCAGGACTGAAAGAAATCAAGCGCAAGGCTTACAGCAAACCCTATCTGGCGAAGAAAATGGTATCGACCGATGGAACAATGACATGGATCATGGTAAAGCTGCGCCCCTTCCCTGCCGATAGTGTGTGGAAGAAGACGAGCGACATGGCTCCCGACATGATTACCGGGAGGGAAGCTGGACATATCATAGGCAAGGAGAAATATGCAGAACTGTCGCCCACTGCTGCGGGAATGCCTTATCTGAGCTATGAGAAGGTGGTCTATCTCAAGGGCGAAATGGGACGATTGTTCCTCTTCGCATTTATCATCTCTATTGTAGTAATGCTCATTGTAACTCGTTCGCTACGTGGAGTAATAGCGCCATTACTCACCTCTGTCTTAGGACTGCTCATCAGCTTTGGCATCATCGGCTGGACAGGCATCTACATCGACATGACTACCATGATGATAGCCGTCATTCTCACCTTTGCTTGCTCCATTGCCTACAACATCCACCTGTACAACTTCTTCAAGACGCGCTTCGTAGAGACAGGTAGGCGCAGGCAATCCATCATCGACGCAATGGGCGAGACTGGTTGGGGCGTATCGCTCTCGGCACTCACCACCGTGGCTGCCATGATGACATTCCTTTCCATGAACATCGTACCCATGCAGGCAATTGGTATCAATACATCAATCAGCCTGCTCGCCGTATTGATTACCTGCCTTTTCATCACTCCCTTGCTGTTGTCGTTTGGCAAAGATAGAAAACCAACTGTCAACATGTCGAAGAGCTTTGAGGGCTATATTGGCAATCGGTTTGAGCAATTCGGGAGCTTTGTGATACGCCATCATCGGGGCATTGTCACGTTGTCGGTGGTGCTGACGATTTTCTGTGGCATCGGACTCTTCTTCATCGAGCCAGCGTTCGACATTGAGAAGACGATGGGGAGAAAAGTGCCTTACGTCAACAAATTCCTCAACCTTTGTGAAACGGAACTCGGCTCCATGTATGCTTACGATTTGATGATTACGCTGCCGCACGACAATGATGCCAAGAAACCAGAAAATCTACAGAAGCTCGACCAATTGTCAAAAATTGCTGACGGCTACAAGCTAACCAAACGCTATAACTCCATCACAGACATTGTGAAAGACATGAATTGCACGCTCAACGGAAACAAGCAGCAATTTTACACCATTCCCGACAATGCCGATATGGTGGCACAGTTGCTGTTGCTCTACGAAAACGCGGGAGGAACGGAGTCGGAATACTGGATGGACTACAACTACAAGCGGCTACGATTGCAGCTGGAACTGAACAACTACAACTCCAACGAAGCGGAAAAGGAAATGAACGACATTCAGGCGGAGGCACGCCGTCTCTTCCCCGATGCACACGTTTCGGTGGTGGGGAATCTTCCGCAATTCACCGTCATGCAGCAGTATGTGGAGCGAGGACAAATGTGGTCGATGATGCTGTCGGTATTGGTGATCGGCATAATCCTCGTACTGATTTTTGGAAACTGGAAAGTGGGACTCGTAGGGATGATACCCAACATTGCCCCTGCCATTATCGTAGGTGGAATGATGGGCTGGCTCGGCTACCCACTCGACATCATGACCGCCTCGCTCATCCCGATGGTCTTGGGTATCGCTGTCGATGACACCATTCATTTCATCAACCACAGTCATGTGGCATTCGACAAATATGGCAACTACAAAATAGCCATCAACCGCACCTTCCGCACCGAAGGACTTGCCATTGTGATGTCCACGGTCGTCATCTCGGCTACATTCATGGGCTTCGTCTTCTCCGATGCCACACAGATGAGCAATTGGGGCATACTGGCAGTAGCTGGCATGGTATCGGCTTTGTTGGCTGACCTCTTACTCACTCCTATCTTCATAGACTATCTCCACATCTTCAAGCAAGAAAAAGTAAATATCAACAACACTCAAAATAACAATTAAACCTAAAAAGAATGAAAACAAGAAATTTTACATTGCTGCTCATCGCCCTGTTGGCAATTGGTAGCGCACAGGCAGCAGGACTGTCTGGTAGAGATATTATGCAAAAAGTAAAGAACCGACCTGATGGCGACACACGCTACGCTACCGTAGAGATGACGCTCATTCAACGAAGTGGACACAAACGCATCAGAAAGCTCGAGTCATGGGCTATGGACGTGGGCAAGGACACAAAGAAAATTATGTTCTTCACTTATCCCGGAGATGTGAAGGGAACAGGATTCCTCACCTGGGACTACGACAATCCACGCAAGGTGGACGACAAGTGGCTCTATCTGCCGGCCATGAAAAAGACAAGACGCATCAGCGGTAAGTCGTCGAAAACCGACTACTTCATGGGTAGCGACTTTACCTACAACGACATGAGTATGCGCAATGTGGACGAGGAAAAACACCAGCTCCTGCGAGAAGAAAACTTAGCCGGACATAGATGCTGGGTGGTGCAGTCGATTCCCAATGACAAAGACGAAATCTATACACGTCGAGTAACGTGGATAAGACAGGACTGTTTGATGGCTGTCAAGGCAGAATACTACGACAAACTGAATAAGCTACACCGCCGACTCTCTATCTCCAACATCGATAAAGTACAGGGATTCTGGACGATGCACCTCATGCAAATGGAAAATGTGCAGACGGGGCACAAGACCATCATTCGCATGGACAACCAGCGATTCAATGTCAAGGTGGCGCCCAACCTCTTCACCGTTTCCAAATTGGAGAAAGGGCTCTAAAATGAACCTGATACAACTATCCACTCTCTTGCTTGTGCCGATGTTCTCGGCACAGGCATCAGCCCAAGTAGAAACGCCAACAGCAACAATTGACAGTCTTGAAACAGTACCCGAAGAGACACTTCAGGAGATGTATGACAAAGACAGCGATGACGCATTACAAATTCGGGTGAAGGGATTTCTTGACACCTATCACGCACTCCGAACAACGGGGAATGCCGACTGGATGGCGTCGAGAACTCGGGCAAGGGGCGAAGTGAGACTCGAAAAAGGAGCGACAGCTCTCTTTGTCTCGCTGAACGCTATTTACAACGGAATACTGAAAGACCGCACAGGCATAGAACTGCGTGAGGCGTATCTGTCATATACCAAAGGCAACCTCGACCTGCGTGTGGGACGGCAAATCGTGATATGGGGAGTGGCAGACGCACTGCGCCTTACCGATTGTGTGTCGCCCATCGACTACACCGAATTTCTCGCTCAAGACTATGACGACATACGTATGCCTGTGAATGGCTTACGTGCCAAATACACCTTGGGAGCCATTACAGCAGAAGCGGTGTGCAACCCTGTAACTAACTTCGCTGTGATACCTACCGATCTGCGCAATCCGTGGGCAATGCGGTTGCCGAACACCTCCCTCCCCTATTCCATAGACTTAGAAAGCGGAAAACCAGAAAAGCGGTTGAAGAACATGGAATATGGTGGACGCATCACCGTCAACCTAAGCGGTGTGGATTTCTCTGTGAGTGCCCTGCGGACGTGGAACAAGTTGCCAGCCCTTCGTATGGGAATGACAACCGACGGAAAGTCACTACACATCGATGGACGCTATCACCGCATGACAATGTTAGGAGCCGACTGTTCGTTACCCATCGGGCAATTCGTCATTCGAGCAGAGGTAGCCAAATACATCGACGAGGCGCAAAATGCTGCAATGGGATGCGAAGTGGAATGCCGCAATGCACTCAATGCCCTCATCGGCATTGATTGGTACCCTGGCAACGACTGGAATGCAAGCCTGCAATATTGCCACAAATACACATCGGGCAATCTCGAAAGACTGCCTATCTATCGCCATGCAGGGATAGCCACGGCACGGCTCGCCAAAGAACTGCTGCAAAACACGCTAAAACTTTCTACCTTTGCCTACGTTGATGTAACAAACGGTGGCATCTTCAATCGCCTGTCCACCACCTATTCACTCAACGATCAAACAGCAATCACTATCGGATACGACTATTTTCATGCCGACAGAGGAATGTTCAAGATGTATGGCAAAAACAGCGAGGCGTGGGTTAAACTGAAGTACAGCTTTTAACAACAACCACTACTCTGAGAGTAGGTTCTCGCATGGCCTTGTCACGTGGAAGCGACAAACCAGCCGCCGATGGTCATCAGAACTGTTCGAGGATGGCGATGCGCTTCTTCGTGTCGGGATGCGTGGAGAAGAGCGAGTTCATAAATCCCATCAGGCCCGATGACATCGCATCTGGCTGCACGATGAAGAGCTGGGCCACGTCTTGCTGTTTGACATCATCCAGTCCTGGGTCTTGCGACAGCTTACGCAAAGCATTGGCCAGTGCCATGGGGTTGCCACACAACTCTGCCCCACCGGCATCTGCCATGTATTCGCGTTTGCGAGAAATAGCGAAGCGGGTGACGATTGTGAAGAAGTAGGCGATGGCGCAACAAATCAATCCCACAAAGAGGATGACCAGGAACGACAGGCCGACACCCTTCTCGCTTTTGCTACTGCGCGAGCTGCCCCCCATCCACATCGCGTAGTACAACATGCGCACCACCATGTACATAACCGTGGCGACGATGCCCACGAAGATAATGCTCACCACGAGCAGGCGCGTGTCCTTGTTTCGAATGTGGGTAAGCTCGTGAGCCACCACGCCGGTGAGTTCCTCGTCGCTGAGGCGGTTGATGATGCCCGTGGTAAGCGTCACGGTGTAGGTTTTGGCATTGATGCCGCTGGCGAAGGCGTTCAACTGCGAATCGTCTACCACGTTAATCTTGGGCATGTCCATGCCGCAAGTCATACAAAGGTTCTCCACAATGTTGTAGACGCGCGGGTTCTCGCGCCGCGTGAGCGGACGGGCACCAGTGGCATGCTGTATCATCGACACGTTGGAGAAATAAGCGATGACAAACCAAATGCCCACCACGATAAGTACCCAAGGAATGGCCTGGACGAAATAAGCGTTCACCTCCTCGACGTTGAGGGTGTGTACCATTTCGCCGTTCGCGTCGTAATAGCCCCCGCCTAAGTAGTTGAGCAGCGCCAGAAAAGTCCAAATCATCGCCAGGATGATAACAGGAAACGCCAGCAACAACAACGCACTCATGATGTTGTTGCGGCGTATCTGCGTTTGGATGCCTACGTATTTCATGCTTTAAGGACGGTTCTATAAATTAGCTTTGACAGATTGTGAGACTATTTTTGTGGTCAATTTGTTTGTGAGTGAAGGAGTATAGCGAGCTATACGACTGAACGAACAAGTAAATTGAACCAAAAAGAGGCCACAAGATGACAAAACGTAAAAAGACTGACATAAAAAACTTTACGGTGGTAATTTATAGAACCGCCCTTAAAACTTCACCTCCGGCGCCTTTTCAACCTCAGCGCGCTGTTCGGGAGCTATCTCGTACATGGGTTCGCGCTTAAAGCCAAACATGTTGGCAAAAAGGTTGGAAGGGAATGTTTGCACGGCGTTGTTCAGCTCGCGCGTTGCCGTGTTGAAGTAACGGCGCACGGCAGAGAGTTTGTTCTCGATGTCGGCAATCTCGTTCTGCAGCTGCATGAAGTTCTGGTTGGCCTTGAGTTCGGGATAAGCCTCCAAAGACACGCGCAGACCCGCCAAAGCTTGTGTCAGTGCGCTGTCGGCCTTCATCTTCTCGTTGATGGTCGTAGCACCCATGCCCATGGCGCGGGCCTCGGTGATGCGCTGCAGCACCTGCTTCTCGTGGTCGGCGTAACCTTTCACGGCCCCAATCAACTGAGGTATCAAGTCGGCACGCTGTTTAAGTTGTACGTCGATATTGGCGAACGCATTCTCACGATTGTTGCGCAATCTCACCAAGTTGTTATAGATGCCGATGCATCCCAGCACCAGTAGCACGATGACTACCAAAATCACAATTCCTGTTACCATAATTCCATTTGTTTGATTGTTTGTTGGATGTACAAATATAATTAAAAGTTGCGGAAGTTCTTCTGATTTAAGATTTATTAGGAAACAAAGCAGAAAGAACATCCGTTCATCGGCACAACTCTTTCAACTAAACAGGGAGTTTGTTGGCAAAAACAATCATGGGCGTTTGTTTTTAACAACGAATCGGGCGAAGCGAATTCGATTGTTTGCGTTTATTGTCCTGTTTACTTCATACGCTTTATCCGTTGAGGAACTTTTCTCTTCCCGCTGGCTTGATTTCCAGTATATTGCTTGCAGATTTCAAGTATTTTTTTGAACTTTGCCATGAGGTTGTGCATAACAATGATTTTATAACCTAATAGATTTTGTACCACTAAGTAACTAAAAAGTTAACGACGTGTACAACTTTTTACTCATGTTTATCAACTTAAATTAATTCCGCCAACGAGTAGTTATCATATATTATGAATAAGTTTACTTACATACTATTTGTTTTTCTCTGTTTAATAAGCTGTGCACAACCAAATAATAAAAAGCAAGTTTTAAAGGATAGGGCTGTGATATCACTAAAAAAAAATGTGACAGGAAAAACGACTTTTTATGATTTTTTCAAAAAGTTCGCCTCAGACTCATGTTTTCAACGGCAACACATTTTGTTTCCGTTGAAAATTATATATGAAGGTTATGATTATGAAGAGACAGACTCGATTCTGCATATCAGCAAGAGTGATTGGATATATACAAAATTCAACGATTCTATAATAGATGGGCAAAAAATAATGTTAAAGGTTGATACAATGACGCATACTGTTATCTTAAAGGGCTATGATTCGGGAATATATATGAAATATTTATTCAAAACAGATAAGCGTTCTTGGATATTATTTCAGATAGATGACTATTCTAATTAACGTGAATTCGACAAATTCAGAATATCTTTGAATAACAGAGTTCTAAAATATAACAAATTTCGGGTAATGCTACAAACGGGAGTTGTCAGAATAACTGCCTGATAATCAATTTGGTTATAAAAAATATGCACAAAGGCAGGGATAGCTTCTCTGTCTTTTGCCATTTTTGTAACCCAGAACAAAGAAAAATGAACTTACGAGAACGCTTCGGCACTTTACGTCCAGATTGGAAGTGAAAAACTCAAGTTTTCAACACCAAACAAGAGTTTTATAAAATGATTGACTAATTTTGCACTTGCTGGTTGACTCTACGCGTAAATCCGTCAATAAGGAGATGGACGAATGGGGACATCAAAAAAATCTTAGATAAGGCTTCTTGGGATCGAGGAAGAACTTCTGGAAGAATTGGAAAGGCAACCAATATAATATTTAATCATGACTCATCAGAAAGGACTTGGAAGAATGTTGTTAAACAATTTTTTGGATTAGAGAAACCATAACTATGAAAGTTGCTATATATGTATTATGCCTAACTGCGATTTTGTCGTGCACTTGCCATACATCCTATCAAGAAAACGAAGATTGGACAAAAGATAGTATTGGGACTTTGAATTTAAGGAGTAAAGAACTTGCTGAAAAAATAATCAAGGAGCATTCTTTATATAGAGAATGCTCCTCTAAATTCATATGTGTTTTTGGAAAGCCTAACTGTCGAGAAACTACACTTTTTACAGACAAACTGATATATATTGAACGCATGGGAGGAGACTTTATTCCAAATGCTAACAGGGACACCTGTTTTATTAGTTTTAATTTTAAGATGGGAAGGTTTGTGGGTATAGATGAGTCCTGCGAGTAGTATAATGATTCAAAACGGGAGTTGTCAAAACAATCACCTGATTTTCAAAAGTCTTTTCAATATAAGCGTAGAGGCAGGAATAAATTCTCTGCCTTTTGTTATATTTGTAGTCCAAAACAATGAAAAATGAATATACGAGAACGCATCGCCACTTTGCACTCCAGATTGGAAGTGAAAAACTCAAGTTTTCAACACCAAACAAGAGTTTTATAAAAGGATTGACTAATTTTGCACTTGCTGGTTGACTCTATGATGGGCAATTATAATTTATATATTTCAAAGAAAAAGAAAAAATGAAATATATTACAATAATCCTATTTATTTTTTTTGTGTGTAGTTGTAGACCAAATTACACAAAAAAAAATAAATATAAGGGAGATAGCACTATCGTTAGCTACAATTTCAATTTATCACAAAAAAGTATAATTGATATTTCTCTTACCATTATTAGAGATAAAGATTCTCTTTATGTTTATGAACGAATTGTAAAAACTAACAAGAAGAATAGATATATTTTAAAATCAGTGTTCATGGTAGATTCTCTTGTTTTAAATGAATATAATAGATATGGAGTTAAATTTTTATTATCAAAATATTGTAAAAAAATCCATTATGCTGATGGAATAGAAAATATAGTTTTATATAACGAACATAATATAAATAGTAAATGGACTATTATTTATTTGATGGAAAAAAATAAATATAAATATGTTAAAGACGACTTGACTGGATACGACATCTTTGTGCCAAGTTCTATTAACAAATTAGATAATGCTCCAGATTGGGAGTTGTCAGAATAACTGCCTGATAATCAATCTGGTCCTAAATAATTAAGCATAAAGACAGGGATAGATTCTCTGCCTTTTATTATATTTGTAGTCCAAAATAATGAAAAATGAATATACGAGAACGCTTCGGCACTTTGCGCTCCAGGTTGGAAGTGAAAAACTCAAGTTTTCAACACCAAACAAGAGTTTTATAAAATGATT
>CABQNT010000002.1:0-275300 GCA_902465605.1 uncultured Prevotella sp. | reverse complement strand
TCGTCACAAGCAAGGGCTAAATCAGACACTCGAAAAAATATCTGCGGATTTTAGGGTTTTCATAATAACTCGTTTTTATCGTGAACCTGTTGGAAGTTTAATGCCTAACACAATGCCTGTACGAAACAGGTCTTCACCATTGATGCACAAATCTGTCTTCACCTGCCAATAGAGCTGCCATCCATGACGGAGAACATAATTATGCTCATAACCAAGGTTTGCCCAACCTACTACCTCATGGGTATCACTGCCAGCACTGGCCCCGATACGAAGACTGCCATACTTGTTTCTGGAACGTACAACACATGGTTTATAGGCCACACCCAATCCCCATGTGCGATAGTTGTTCCAGAATGATTCTTTGGTGACATGTCCGGCAGATTCGTCCTTTGCCCACTTTACATAGCCATTGGCAAAATATTCCCAAGCGTTGTGATTCTTTGTCTCATGCTCCACGGCAAGCGTTACATCAAAGCCTCTCTCATAGAGCGCACCAACGCCCAATGTGAGACGGTTGCCGTGGCTCTGTGCTTTACCTGTCACTGCCAGCAAGAGCATGGCAGAGACAAGTAACGGCTTCATATTACTTATTTTCTTCATAGTTCAATCGTTTTTTATTCTTCCATCAGTATGGCTCTGTTAAACGAATCGGCACTAAGCACATCCTCATACTCGATACTGAGATTGATGGTACGGCCACTAATCTGCTTCTCACTAAGTTCTATGGTCAGGATCTTGTCATTGGGGAAAGTCATCTTCTTCAAGACAATGACATTCCTATAGCCATAGCGGAAAGATTGTGTTGGATCAAGAACTAGTTCCGGCTTCAACTCAATAGTCTGCACAGTGGTTGCTTTTGAAGTTTTCTTATCATTGAGCTTAACCCTTAACTGGTCAATATCGAAACGGATGTTAGTCCTATTCTCCACAGAGAAATCAATGAAGAAATACTCCCCAACACTATAGATGTTGTTCAGTCGCATAGTCATTCGATGCATCTTGGTTGATACATTTCTGAAACGTGCCGGTGATGCCCATATCTGACGTGCATAACGTGTCATATCTTCCGTTGACATACTGACGGCAGGATTATTATACGGAACTCGCTCGTCCAAGGAAATCGTCTTCTCTGTCACTGCTTCATCCATACGGGAAGTATAGATAAGGGCATATTGGGTACGATAGCGTTCCGTAACGATGGTAACAACTGCTAATACATCGCCGTCATGGTGTACGTCCATCCCCTCCTTGGGTTTGAGACGGACTGTGTTGTTGATAGGTTGGTCACCAGCCACCTTGTCTGTACTGATGTCCACAAAACGGACGGGCTCACTGGCAGTAATGACAGTGGTTACATTCTCGTTGACGGTAAGATATAGCATATCGTCCATCGTCGTCTGTGCCATAGTTGGCACAACGGACAGCAGCGTAAAGACTGCCGTGCCAAACATTTTTGATAGTTTCATATTGATATTCATTTTGTTTGTCTCTTTTCCTTGGAATTGATTAAGTAAACCTGAGTACCATACTTGATATTCACCTTATTCTTGCGAATGTTCTTTGAGATGGCATTGGCAGTTTTCTGATAAGCATTCTGAAGGGCTTGCATTCCCCAGCGGCCCAATGAACTGGTGGCAGAACCGTCATTTAGGCTCATGCTTTGGCTCATTGCTCCACTCGCGACATCCTGCGTGGTTTCCCTGAAGCTGCTCCTTGGCACATACAATCCTTCCATACCATCGGTATCGTAGATGCTCAGATTAACCTTTACCAACTCGTCATCAACGAGAACACTCTTGATGGTTCCTTTAACACGTTGCTGGCTGAAACCACTCATCGTGCAATACAGATAGCTGCCGCTTGGGATAGTACGGTCGCCAACGTCGATGTCATCTAACAGCCTTAGGCGCACACGGCTTCCATCAACCGCCTTGACATTCTCATCGACAATGGCTTTGATAAGTTTATTCTGGGGTTCATTAGTGGTGATGGTGTTGAAATAATCCGAAGTTTCTTTCTGTGACTTGACAACCTCTTCAGCTTCTGCCTCTTCCGCTATCTCGGTAACGGCATTCTCATTGATGGAGACTTCACCAACCTTTTGTTCTACCTGCTGCCGAGCTTTGCCTCCTGTTTCGGCTGCACTGTTCTCTACGGCAGACATTGCACCTGAAGCCTGGCGTTCACCTTCCATCCTCGCTTCTGCAAGTGCCTTGCGAAGTCCCTCCAGTGTCTCGTCTTCCTCTGAAGTGTTTCCACCTGTACGGTCATCGGCTAAATGATTATCTTGTGCCTGTTGCTGGCGCATCTGCTCCTGTAACTGCTTCAGGCGTTCCAAAGACTCCTGTGCCTGTTTGCTGTTGGGATCCATAGCAGCGACCTCTGCATCACTGTACTGTGACGTATATTCTTCCTTGATGTCTTCCCCACCACGTTCAATGTTCTCTACGGCTGATTCATCCTTAATCTTGCCAAAGTCATTGAGCATATTGGTGTACTTGTCGCCGATACCATCACCTTTGATATTGGCATCAGGCAACTTGTCGTTGAAGAACTCGGTGGTTTCCAAGTTCGATTTGTCCACCTCGGCTTTTTCCGTTCCAAAGAGGCGTATGACAAAGAAGCCCAAGAACAGGATGGGAATATACAGGATGGCAGGAAGCATATACTTCGGCTGCCGGAAGTTAATCTTTTCTGTAAGCTTCATATTCGTCTATTTGATGTGGTGTATAACTGTTGATGTCTTTCCTTTCCGTCATACCCTGCTCTTTGGGCGCATGATGACGCTTAAAATGAAGTTCCTTCTCCTGCCGTTCAACGGCACTGGAAGGCTGAGGTCGGTACTTGACTGCCTGTGTCATTCGATACAGGCTTAGTCCTACACTGAAGAGCACGAAAGAGAAAACGAGTGCTAGGAACAACTTTGTGTGCTTAGAGGCAAAACGCTGTACACATGCAGCACCCTTGTCAAGATGCAGGGTTTGGGCGAAACTCTTTCCTGCTGCCACATCCCTTTCATAACGCTCATTGTACTTCGGGTCGTCCTTATCAGGAACTTTCTCCCCGAACAGAATCTTCTTAAATCCCATATTATTATCGTTTAATAGTTCGACTTTGTACGCTGCTCCAGATCTTTGTTCAGGATAGTGCGCCAGTTAACGATAAGCAGTCCATGCGGATTGTTCTCGGTTCTCGGCACACGCTTCAGATAGCCCTCAGTGACCAGTTCACGCATCAGCACGGAAGTTCTGCGCTCGATACGCTGACGGCCATAATAGGTGAAGGACATATTCTCTTCACTGAAACGGATACTGTCACAGAAGATGCTGAAGACGGCACTCGTTCCCATGATATTGCCATAGAAACCTTTCTCCTTCAGGGCATTGTATTGTGCCAGACCTGTCTCGTCGATGAGGTACATGGCTTTCTCCATCGTGTACTTGATGTATTTGTCATCAGGTGCAAGAGTAAAGAAATAATGATGGAACATTTCGACATGGCTCTTGGCTTCCACGTCCAAGGTTTCCTCCATCGTACTACGGTTGACGAGGACGGGAACATTGCCGTCCAGGACATACACTTTCTGATGTGCATCACTGACCATTCCCCTGGCTGTCCAGATGCTGCCAAGAGAGATGATCACACATCCCACTAAGAACAGGCTGCATATAATAAGCACCAGCTTAATCTTGTTTTCTAAATTCTTGATTACCATTGTATAACGATATTATATTAAACTCCCACTAAACGACCTGCCGACTGACGCATGGAGGTGGCCACACCCTCACCGAAGCTACGGGTGGAGAATGCGGTATCGCCCTCAGGTATCATCCATGCTGCAAGGTCTGGAACAAGGTTCAAGCACTTCAAGGCCACAACACTGGCCGCCATCAGATAGCCTGCCGAGAAGAAGGCATTCTGCAAGTAATTGACTACGGTCTCATCTGAAGCTGTGACAGCCGCAAGGTCGTTATATTGTATGTTGATGACTATATCAAAGAGCAAGAGGACATAGAAGCCGACGAAGTAAAGCATGGCTCCATAGAAATGGACGGTGAGATACCTGATAATCCACTTAGCCCATGCCCCTTCCCATTTCGGCAAGAGGGAGAACGCCCATTGTATAGGCCCGAAAATAGTAAGCATACCCAACAGGATCTGCTGGCAGTAGATGGTTCCCCACCAACCTATTCGGAAAGTGATTAAAGCTATCAGCATGATTATCTTGTCGGCCAACATCACAAGTCCGGCTGTGGTACTGGTCATCTCTGCTTTTACAATGTTTTTTTCATCTTCAGCTGCAGCATCGGCATCTGTGACATCCTGCACACTACTCTGGGTGAGCAAGGCACTGACGGCATTGCTGGCCGCCTTGATGGTGGACATGGGGTCTGCGGCTTCGTCGCCTAACTGATACATCAGCTGCTGTACGTCCTGCATCCTATCCTCCACCTGTGCTGCCTCGGCTTCATAGAGGTCATGGGTGTAACTGCCTATGGCATTAGGTATATAGCTCAGGAAGTCCAGAGCACACCAAGAGCTGTGACCTCCTGCTATACCAGTGTCCGATGGTGGGTACCACCAGCAAAGGACAATGCTGACAACTAACGGCTTGAACAGTTTCATTACATCCAATGGCTCACGCTTGACCATCATCTTATAGGCCATGTGCGCACAGACGATAATGGCGAAGAGTCCTGCCAAAGCCATAGACATCTGGAGAATCCACCAAAACGGCCCCTGACCGCCCGTGAACGTGGCATCGGTCAGAAACTCGTTGGTTCTGAATATCACGTCATCAATCTCTTCTTCAAGGAGGTTAATGCCGAAATCAACAGCGGTACTGTCATTACTCATATTACTTCTTTCGTTTAAGGATTATTTGATACTCGTCTGGTACTGCCTTCATGGGAGGCATCACGCCAACGGTTATAGCCAGCAGTCGCATTCTCACTGACACGGTGCTGGAAACGTGACATGGCTTGAACAAGGTGGTCTGCCTGATTCTTTGTAGTCAGGTATCGCACTCTAAGCAAGAGATGGTCATTGCTCTTGACAATCTCATCATAGATGGCGAGATACTGCTTCTGACGTTCACTATTGGGCATGTATGCTTGCCGGGTGGCTTTGATAGCAAAGTCATACATCTGGCCAAGTTCTGTCCAGTTGGTGATTTCCTCTGTCTGAGCCTTCCCATTCAGAGCGTTGATATTGTTTTTGAAGGCAAGCAGCTTGCTTTCAATCTTGTTTCCTTCCGTGACCCAAGCAAGGTCAACCTGGCGGTCTGCGATATTGGCTGCTTCAATCTTAGCACGGCCTTCAAGGTCTGCCTGAATACTGTCTGCATATTCCACCTGTGGAATAGAAGCGGTATTGGCTGCAATACGCAAAGTGTTCTTAACAGAAGTGGCTGCTTTGGCTCCGTTCTTGTACCTCCGATGGGTAACGGTATAGTAAAGCTCTGGAGTCAAATTACCCGCACCCAGTTCCATGACCTGAATCTGCCCCTGCTTGGAGGCATCGTGATTGTAGGTCATTGACTGAGCATGGGACTCAATACAAATGAAAAGTATAGCAACAGCCGATATGAAGATGCTCTTTCTCATATTATTTTTCTTTACGTTAATAATCAAGAATGTTTCCTGCTTCCATCCATCGATCAAAGGCTTCCGTTGCCATCTGACGAATGGTTTTGGAACGGTATATCTCAGACTTCCAATAACTCGTCCTCGCCTGTATGAACTTCCAGGTCTGGTAATAGGCACTGTTCACGATGTCCTTGATACGGTCAAGTGACTTGTTGATATTGTCAATCATCAGCATTAAGGAGGCAGTGGTGCAACAGACCTGGCCACTGGCATAAGCCGCCAACACACAGACGGAGGAATAAAGATTCTGACATTCCTCTGCAAGATGGGCAACAGCCCTGGCATTGACGGCAAGCAGTAACGTGTCAGCACTTTCTATGCGCCCACGCTGGATGATCTTTTCATTGAAGTCTTCGAGCATCGTCTTATACTTGCCTATCTTCTCCGAAACATTATCATAGGTACGATAGACATTGAATCCTGTGCTGACGGTGCTGTACACAAGGTCAATGATGTCAAAGGCACGGGTGTACTTGTCTAATTCAAGATTGATATCCCTGTACTCCCGATGAGTGACCTTGCTGGCCTTGTGCAGGAGGGCATTGCTCTCTTCCAAGGTGGCACGGGCAAGAAGGAGGCTGCGCTGCTTCTTGTGGTCGTTGATGTAAGCTTCAATGGTCGGTATGTCACGAGGGACTAACTGAGCCATGACAGCCTTGGGACACAAGGCAGTCAGGCAAAGCAATAGGATTATATGTCTCAACTGTCTCATTGCTAATCGTCTTAGGGTTCAACATCATCATAATAATTGTTCTCTTCCTCCCAATCGTAATAGTCACTGCCTCCGTTGTGCATCCAACGGCGACGACTCTTTTCTGCGATATTCATCTTGCGGTTCTTGTCAGCATTGAGCTTGGGTAACAAGTCGTGTACCCAATCCCTGACTGTGTGCTTATAATGGAGGAACTTCTCTATCGTTGCCAGATCTGTGTATATTTTAGCAAGCCTTGCCTCAATGCCTCTGGCAATCTCCAGACGGTCACTTGCCCATAAGAGGTGACGGACTCCGTCTGTGTCTTCTATTTCCAGTCCTGGACGACGGCTATATTCAACACTTACCGTACATGAAGGATATTCCTGAGCAAGCTCACTCAAACGCTGGTTGACAATAGCCGCGTTCTCATCATCGGTCTTTGAAGGATCAAGTTCCATCGTTTCGGCAACGGACGTATCACTCCAGCTACTGGTCAATTCCCAATCAATCTGCACAATGGCACGGTGTATCTTGATACCAAGGAAATACTTTGGTCTTCGTGCAATAGAAACCGTTGCCTTGAAAGTAACCGTTCCCTTGACGCTACCGACAGTTCCATTGCGGATAAATGTGTAGCCCGTCCAAGAGCCGTTGTCCGTCCATGTGATTCCATAGGCATCCTTCATGGACTTCATCAACTGCGGTATTCTGGTATAGTCATCAGTCTGGGCACGCTCCCCTTCCTCTGCTTCAGAAATGGCGTTTCTGGTGTCAATAATACTCTTGTTAATCGTGTCGAGTTGTGACTGTAAATCGCGTATCTTCTGTTTGTTGCTGTTGTAAGTGGCTTGATACTGGTTATATTCCTCAGTGGTTGTCGCCTGGGACATCTTACGGAGCAATTCACTATTCTCTACATTAAGGGCATCCAACTGGCTCTGCAGATGGGCCGCCTCCTGTTGTAACTGTGCAATTTTAGCCTGTAGCTCACCGGTGTCTATCTCTGATGTTCCTGTAAGCGTTGTGTACATAGAACATTCCTTTGTGTGGCTACTGGGACTACTTCCACAGTGACTGCATTTATAGGTGGTACTGCCCTTACCCAAAGTGCCTCCATCATGGCATGTGATGCTGAAAGTGGCAGATGCAGCTCCAGCAATCTTCTGAGCATTAGATGCCTGATAGTAGTTTCGGTTATCATAACCGATATAATAAGTATAGTTGCTCTCCGTCGGATGGGTAGAGATATAATCATTCAATTCAGATGTGTTCTCAATGTCACGATGGTCACCGTTTTCATTATACTGATTCAAACGGGCATTCATCTGAGCCATGAACGTGTTCCAGTCCATACTATAGCTGTCAAAGACGGCCTCATAGACCTCTTCCTTGACATTCCACGACTTTGTGACTTGGATGCTATAGGCATAAGCCTTGGCATACTGGCCACTTTTTGACTTGCTCAATATGTAGGCAAGAGGTGAATAATAGATGGAATAGCTGAAGCCATCACCACTGGCATTCAATTGGCGTACCCTCTCACGACTCCACCCTGCGTAACCCTCGGAATTTAGTAAAGCGGCCTCATACTGAGTGGAATTTGGATAGAAATTGGGGTCTTTGGTGCTGATTCTGTACCATTCGCCACCATTGATGATACTGTTATCATCTGTAGGAGGATTATAGTTACAAAGTGTCTCACTCCCAGCATCCCTACGATAGATATAAACACGTTGAGTATAATAACTGCCCTGAGCTGCAGAAGCCCAGTCATCTATCCACCGAGTGAGATTATAGTCACTCAGATTGAACAGAGTGCCGATATTCTCCTGTCCTATCACTGTAGTCAGAACTTGGGTTGCGGATAAGTCTTTGTACTCTTCATACATGTTCCTCACATTATCGGCAAGGGTGAGCACACTTCCCACCTTCTCCATGAACGTGCCACCAAAACTTGTCCCTTGGAGCAGCTGATTCACACCATTGTTATATCCGGCATTGGCAAGGCCAACACCTTTGCTGATGAGATTGTCAAGGTCGGCTTTCAAGTTCTCCTCGGAAAACGCCCCTTCAATGTCATCGCCCAGGTGCTCGAAAAGTTCCTTCCAGTCTATGCCTCCTAATTTGGCCAAGTTGAAAACTGCTTTCAGTTCTTCAGATATCTCCAGAAAGGCAATATCATTAAAGCTTAGAGTACTGTTCGTGACAATGTTCTCAAACTGCTGACAGAGAGATTTGACATCATCACAGGTCTTCAGAAGGTAACTGCCCCAATAGATAGCTGTAGAAGGGTCTTCTATCATCAGCTGGGCGCATACGACTATCTTTGGTATAATACGCCGTGAGACAATCTTATAGATACGGTTGTAGTAGTAGTTTTCCTGTCGGTCATCCCACAAATTGAGATTCGTGAGTGCTTTCCTATCAAGGTATTTTGAAGAAAAGATACCGGCACTGGCAACTTCGGCAGCTTTGTAGCTGTCATAGATCTTCTGAAGGTTCTCATTATGAAGAGCCTCCATAGCAGCCTCGGTAGTGAAAGCCTCAGACATGGCCTCCATTGTGCCGTAGTCCACATTGATGCTATAGTACTGAGCCTTGACACTCACAGGGAATGCCAAGGTCAGTAACACGAACAATATGGACAGCGTCTTCCTCATAATTACTAATCTTTGTTTTGGTAATGTTTTTTAAGGACACCTATGAAATCATCAGCTGCCATCAGAGCCAACTCTGCGCTTTCCTTGGAAAAGTCTGAAAACTTATTGAGATAAATCTCTTTTGCAATTTCATATCTACGTTCTTCCCACTCAGAATCAGTCAAAACAAAGGAATGGTATCTTTGATACTCCTCGATGCTCTTTTCATCCATTTCTAGCTCCAGGCCATAGTCTGCCAAGGTTGCCTCAATAGCACGAATAGTCCGAACACCACAATTCCTTATACGAAGGAATGCGTTGCGACTCATTTTACACAAGTCAAGGACTGTTTCAATCTCATAGAAACGAAAAGCATTATGAATACGGATGTCGTTTCCTTGTCCGAATTCAATCTTATCAATGGGGGTACATAGATCAATATGCTTATATTTTTTAATCATAATTTTCTATTTTAAGTTTAACACGTGTCCTGCCTGGTTGACTATTTGAGCGAAAGCCAGTGACTTGCTGATGCCGGACTTGTTCCAGTCACGGACATAGACTTCGATGGCTTTCTGATGAGAGCATTTCAGTTCTCTCTTATAGAGTTTCAGGGCCTCTTTCTCTGCTCGTTCCGTTGTATAGGTCATATAGCATTCCCTCGGTTCTTCAACACCGAAGACATCGCTGGCAAGACCACGTCGAATGAACACTTCTCGGAAGAAAGCCCTGCCTTCCTTGTTCTCCAGACGATTGATAGTAAATATCTTTCGGCATTCTACATCGGTCAAGCCTAGGACTGCCTTGATTTCATCAAAACGTTCCTTGAACTTACCCTGGTCAAGCAGCATGATAACATCTGAGTTATTGATGATAGCTTCCTTGACAATGGGACTGCCAATGATGTCCTGGAGTTCCTGTGTAACTACCCCAACCATTGCCCAGAACTTTCTAGCTGTCTTATAGAGATACTTGATGTACTCTGCCATCATGGGAGAGGCAACGGCTTTCCACGCCTCCTCGATGACAAGCACCTTACGGTTCTTCTTGATACGCATCTTCTGAATGAAAACGTCCATGATGATTAGCGTCACCAGTGGGAATAGCAATGGATCATCCTTAATGGTGTCAATCTCAAAAACGATGAAGGTCTCATCGAAAAGCGTAGAGTCCAGATTCTCGTTCAGGGTACGCTCATGACTGCCTCCCCTGTAGAAGTCCATCAACATATAGTTATAAGTTGATATATCTATACCGGCAATCTTATTCTCGTTACAGATATACGGTATGCGCTGAGTACTGTACTCGTAGAAGGAGTTAAAGGACAGTTCCTTAACCTTCAGTGCTTTCCTTCGGTCTTCCATCTCCTTGATACGCTTATTAATCCGCGCCTCGACTTCCTCATTGGTGTCTGTGGCACTGCCTTGTGTTGCTGTTTCAATGAGGAACTTCTTATGTAAGGCATCCCTCTGAGAGGCAGAATAGCCTTTGAAACCAACAAAATAAGCTTCATAGTATTCAGTAATGACCTGCTCGATAAGACGGTCTTCTGTCTTGCTCACTTCGCCGTTACTACCTTTCCAGATGAGCATGATGAGATTTTTCAGGAAACCTATTTTTTCCACGTTCAGCTCTTCTCGCTGGATGCGGAACGGGTTCATCGTGATAGGATTCTCCTCGGTATAACTGATATACTTACCACCGACATACTCACAAAGACCTTCATACGAGTTACCAGTATCGACCATGACAACGTCTGTATTCTGCTCCCAAAGCTGTCTTACGACACTATTCATGTGGAACGACTTGCCGCTTCCGCTTGGGCCAAGACAGAAAAAATTAGAGTTATCCGTTAGCTTCTCCTTGCCCTCTTTTCCACTGATGTCAATGGCAACGGGCACACCCTGACGGTCTGTATAATAGACCTTCAAAGGCGTTTCCTCACTCTTGGTCATCCTCTCCTTGTACATCATGCAGCAAGCAGCATCGCTCAGTGTCAGGAAACGGTCATACTCTGCATTAAGGCCATAACAATTACCAGGGAACGAGTTGACAAATAGTTCCAACTGATTGTAAGCACGTTGGCTGATATGGATTCCGATACGCCCAAAGGCATTCTCCAAATGGTTGGTACACTTCTGGAGATCTGCATCGGCTGCAGTGGTAATAATCAGGTTGAAATGGCAATAGACCAGCTGTTTGTTCTCTCTCGCTATCAGTTCTTCAACCTGCTTGATATCCTCTACAGCAATCTGATTACTTGGATTAGGCAATGAGGCATGGCGGTTCTTTTTCTTGGCGAGCTTACTCATCTCCTGCTTCTGGTTGGGGATGAATATGACTTGATTGAAAACAACACTCTGTGCGCCTGGTATGCTGTCAACAAGTGACATCAAATCCACAGGCATGGTGATATTGTTAACTTCTATATTGGTATATGGACGTATCAAAGCCGGAAGGATAATGCTATCCACATCGACAAGGCTGTACACCTTAAACTTTCTTGGGCCAATGCCGATACTTTCGTCCTTGACATTGAAATTGTTCAACGAAACATGTCTGTCCGTGAAGTTCTGGGCAAGGAAGCGGTCAGCATATTCTGTTGTCTGAGCCTTATTCAAGAACTCGGAATGTATTCCGCGGTCTCTGAGCTGATCCTTGACCTTGTTAATCTTTACCTGAAACTCTCTCCATTTTCTGTTATCAAAGCTGAAGAGTCTGCTTTTCTTGTTTTCCTGCGTGATAGTAATAAAAGTGGTACAGTCTGTATGCTCCCTTCCCTCAAAATAGCGGAAATAGCTTTCAGACAGAAACTCTCTGTTCCCGTCTGCCTCGCCCTTAAACTTTTTCTTGGTAAAGATGTCCTGCTTGTGGATGGCATAGCCATCGCCCAAGGTTGCCATGACTGCCGCCATGAGACTCGAATACTCATAGTAGCTGTCGATATTGGCACAGAACTTCTGAACGGGATTCTGCATGGCAAGAATAGCAGAGTATTCGCCAGTCTTGGTATAAAGCACACCAACACCATCCACGTCCTCGACCGAGAAGTAGATGTCCTTGAATATCTTTGCCCGTTTACCGCCTGTACCGAATGCGGAAACGGAAATTGCCATGCCAATCAAGATGGCGATGAAAATTAATATGATATAAACTGCCATGTACTTTCTTTCTTATTTGAGATTTAATAAGGGCAGCCGGCAGTAACCGACTGCCCTCATCCAAATGCTCTGGCAACTACGGCTGGTTACAGTTTACACAGCGTGGCATAGACGAAAACACCTTTGTCCGTTTTCTTGGAATGAAGGCCACGACGCTGTTTCACCATGATTATGCCGACACCTGTACTGATTGACAGCACGGCAAAGGCAAGACCGATAATGAAACCAGTCAGCGCATAGACCAGCATGAAGCCAAGGATTCCGACAGCAGCAGTAATAGCCGCCCAGGTGATGTACCTTCCCTGTAATCCCATGAACTCCAAAGGACGTTGAAGCCCCTTGAACATCGGATAGTCCGTGTAGTTGTCTGTCTCCTGTGCCATAGTTACCTCGTTGTTAACCTGTGATACCGAAGAACAGAGGCAGTGCGTTGGCGGCTGCAATCAGGAAGATGCAGGCACCTACCACCATCATGATCTTCTTCTTGACGTCCTGCTCCTCGTTGTTCATGGCGATGTAGACGCTGATAGCGCCGACAATGGCCACCACTCCTGCCAGAGCGTAGCAGAGGTTTACCACATAGGGTACGTATGCCGCAATCTGCGTAGCTACTTCCTCCATGGCACTGGTTCCTGCATCATAGCCGGTGTTAGCCAGCGACTGAGCGAAGGCACCTACAGGCGAAAGGATGGCGACACATACTGCCACGACTCCTGTCTTGACACGTGACCCCATGCCCTTTACCCAATGTACCGTAGAAGTGATAGCATTCTTGAAAAACTGTTTCATTGCTTCTTGACGTTTTTTGGTTTAACATTCCGTGAATTAACTCCTATTGTGGTTCGCGAATACAATATTCTAAAATATGAAATTCATGTTCTGATAACCGAAGAAGGCTGGCATGACTATCATCGCTCCTATCATAAACAGGATGCCACCGAAAAGCATCATAATACTCTTGGTGATGTCGCCCTCGTGGTTGTTCATCTTGATGTATATCTGCAAAGCTGAAACGATAACCATGATAGCAGCCACAGCGTAGAGGACATCAACCGTATAAATCATCATCGTTCCGACAAAAGAGGTTGCCTCGGCCAAGCCGTCCGCACCCCAGGAATAGTCCACCGCCCCACTCTTGGCTGATGCCGTCTGGCAGACGGTAAGAGACAAAAGGGGAAGGAATACTCCGAATTGAATGTGATTAGTAGTTGGTGACTTCATCATGGGTCTCGATATTTAACTGTCCTGCTCTCTGCTCTCGTATAACACGGGTTAGGTCAAAACTGTCCATCTGATTGCCCTTGCTGGCTATAGACAGCAATGACGCATTGACCATATTTGCCTTCTCCTGGGCTTCGTCTGATACCGGCGGTTCGACTAACTCGGTGACACCATACTTAGGGGTCAACAAGTCCGGGTCGAAAGCATCATTTACATCGAAGTCTTTCTTGTCCGTATCATCTTCCGGCTTCTCCTCATAGTATTCGATGCCAGGCACAGGCTCTTCTTCATCCTCCAACTCCGACGTTTCTTCTGCTGATACACCATCCTCTAATGGTTCTTCAGCCACTGGCTGCTCATCATCACCTGGAACATCAGGTGCATCATCGGGTACGTCGGCACCTTCTGTGCCTTCTTCGTCAGTGGCTTCATCAATAGCGGTCTCACCCTCATCAACCGTGGTTGTTGATAATGGTTCCTCTTCATTGGCTTCTGCAATATCAACAGGCTCAGCAATAACAGGCTCCGGGGATGAGAAACTGAATCCTCCAGTCTCAGTATTCTCAATGACATTACGGGGAACAACGTCATCATCTGAATCCATATCTGAGAAGCCATCAGTGTTGATGGTTTCTTCGGTGGCAGCATCGGATTTCTGTCTTGCTGTCATGTCTATGGTTATCATGGCTGCATAGTAGAGTATGTAGCCTAATGTCAGTACGATGGCGAAAATTACGAATGTGCTCATTGCGGTCACTTTTGGTTTTGTTCGTTGTCAAAATTTCGATGCAAAATTAGAGTGATTATCCCTCTCCATCGTAAAATATAGAGAAGATACCGCAATATTTTGGGGTAAATAAATGAATTGGTTCTAACCACAAAATCAAGTAGAACCAACAAATAAGCAACAAGAGCTTTCAAGCACTCTGACAAAGCACAAAAAACGGCAGACTTCACATTCGCAGCCTACCGTTCATTCTATATATCTATAGTGATTTTTCAGAAGAGATTCTTGGCATCCCCTTTCATTCGCCCATCTACCGGACCATTTTTCCGCTCGTAGCTTTTGATGGCCTTTCCAAAAGCAGCATTGACAACTTCCTTAATCTGCAAGCCTTCACGTTTGGCGATAATACGTATCTTTCGGAGAATGTCGGACTGGACAATAGTACAGAAGCGCTCTTCCTTGATTTCTTCACTCAATTCCCTCTCTGTGTCGAGATTCTTTACCCTGTCATTGGGTTCCTGATTTGCAGGCTGCTCAGAAGTCGGGGAAATTTGCGTTCCTGTCAATCCTGTAAAAAGTGCATCAAGATTCTTGTTATTCATAATACTGCCCCCTTTCCTTCCTGGTGCATCCTTTCAAGAAACTCCTCGGCAAAACTCAGATAATCCTTTGCACCATTGCTTCTTGGGTCATAGTCAACAATGTTGGCATTCTCCAACGGGGCTTCTGCCAGCCGGACATTCTTACGTATCTTCGTGCGGAACACGGTGTCCCCCAATGCCTGTCGCAGTTTGTTCTCAATACCTTTGGAAAGGTTGCTGGCTTCCCAACGGGTGATAAGGATGCCACTGACATGAGCTTGGGGATTGAGCCGGGCATGTACCATCTTGATAAAATCGTTAATCATGGTCAGCCCCTTGAACGGCAGCACCTCAGCGACCAGCGGAATAAGAATATCAGTGGATGCGGTAAAGGCATTGAGTGTCATCAGTCCCAACGAGGGTGGACAGTCAAAAAGGATAAAGTCATAGGTTTCTACGGCTTTACTCTTAATGAGAAGATCTGACAAGATACGTTCCCTTGCAATGGCAGATGACAGTTCGACATCAGCCATAGCAAGTGTGAGAGAGGCTGGGATAAGATGCAGATGGTCATGAAGTATGACAATTGGGAGTGTTTCAACTTTTCCAGTCATGGCTTCATAAATGGTGGCACCATCACTGAAAGACGCAAGCGAAGTTGTAAGGTTGGCCTGTGCATCGAGGTCAACAAGCAAAACCTTATAGCCCTTACTGGCAAGAATACTGCCAAGGCTGCTGGTAGTAGTGGTTTTGCCAACGCCTCCCTTATGGTTGGCAACAGCGATAATTCTGGATTTCATACGATATATACAATTATAATCTTCTATTTGGCTTTGGATTCCATAACGACCTTATGCTCATTGTACCACTGAAGGATTTCCTTCTGGGTGGTGGTAAGCAACTGGGGACGATTGCAAAAAGAGGCAAGCAGCTTCATGCCGTCCTTGTTATCAGGCAAGCGAAGTACTGGAATACCACCAGTACGGGTGATACTGATGCCATTATCCTTTGCTATCTTCTCTGCCTTGTCACCACAGACCTCAATCGAATGGGTGTCTGTGAGTTGCAACACTAATACAGTGTCCGCAGGTATGTTCTTAGACTTGATATGGACAAAGGCAAGTTTGGCTTCCATCACATGATCAGCCGGAACATCGCTCTCCGTCTTGTAAGTTCCTTCATTGACAGCTTCAACATGGAATAAAAGCGGACGTTCCTTCGTCATGGCTTCAAGATTAAGCAACTGACCGACACGGGAACTGATTTTGTCTTCAGCAACGACTTCCTTGCGGAACTTCGGTTCCTGTGACAGACTGCCTGTATTCTCCTTGGCAGTCAGAATATAGCCGTTCTCCACTCTTTCCAGAGTGAAGAACAATGGAAATGGACTATTCTGTTGGTTCATATTCTATTGGGTTGGATGATTGGTTTTCAGGAAAAGACCTGCCGACACGTTCTTTCATCGTGCGCAGGTCGATGTCATAATTGGCACAGATGCTTTCATAGTCAAAGGCAAGGACACGTTCCTGGTCATAGAACAACTCACAAATGCCGTTCTCATTGGTCTTACGGACGGGATTACCAGTCTCATCATAGACATAGAACTTCAGGGCTGAGTGAGTCTTACCAAGATACTCTGAGGTACTGGTCAGGTATGACAACAGAGACTCGTCGGGTATCATCTGTTTACCCTCACGCTTTGCCTGAATATTGGCTTTGGCAAGACAAATCTTCTCGCGGACAAAGAGAACGTAGGTGTCCTTCCCGAAATCGATGGTCTTAGGCGGAGATTTTTTCTGGCTTACCTTCAGGCTGCCGACATAACTGATCTTGTAGTCCTGACCTTCCTTGATGTCACCCAACTGACGAGACTTGGAGAACATAGACCAGAACATACTAATCTCATCAGTACTGTTGCAAAGCGAGAATTGGTATTCAAGACCTCGAAGACATATATCCTTGACTCTCTTTGCATTGAAAGGCAACCCTTTTACAAATGGTTCAAGCGTATAGAAGGTGGCCAGCATCATTGCCCAGTTGTTGATGAAACGCTCACCGATAACATTATAATCCACCTCATCCTTGATTTCGTTCAGCGCCCGTTCCCAAGCCTTTTGCCATCGAGTCTCAAAGTTATCACGGAAATGCAACAGCTCAACAGTTATGTTTGTCGGACAGGCATTACGAAGCTGAATGAGCTTGTGAAATTTATCCGTTTCCTCTTTGGTTCGCTCACTTCGTTGGGATTCCAAGAAAAGGACACGGGAGAACAGCGCAGCATCGGCGGTCGGCATCTCCTGACCAGTCAGTATCACTCCACAATCAACATTGGTACTTTCCCTTCGCTCACCATCTGCACTGCGTTTAGAGCGTCCGGCATTGTCATAGATACCCTTAAGAAAGTCAATGTGCTTATGGCTGAGAGAGTTCTTGTATTCATCGAAGTGGACAATCATGTTGCTGACCTCCGCGCACTTATCACCCATTGCATAGTAAGTAGTGCTCTCCAGATTACTGACCTCCGGGTTGCGCTGAAACATGCTGATGATGCTTATGGCAAACTCCGTCTTTCCCGTGCCTTTCTTACCGTAGATATTCAGCAAAGGAAAAGAGCGCGTACTGTCGATGATGATGTCACGGAACAGGGAAGCCATATAAAAGCAAAGCGCCACCACCCCATTTTCACCATAAAGCTCGACTATAAGCGAAAAATACCGCTCCAGAGATATATCCATATTTGGCTTGTGCATAAAGCGACGTTCGTTGACAAACCCCGTGCGGTTTGACTTATGGATCTTAGACATGGCTGGCAAGTAGAAATTCTCGGTGTCAAGACGGATGATGCCATATTCGTCGACCGGCTGCCACTTGCCACCATAGACAATACCATTGCAGAAAGCATAAAAGCCCTTTTCGCCGATGTTGTTCCACCCCATCTGAGGGACACGAAGGGCTTCCTCAGTCTTTTCATACATGAAGGCTTTCAGCAGTTCGTATTTTTCCTGCTTCTCAAAGAAACGGAAATTACCCTTTCCCTCTATCTGGTCTTTGAAACGATCGAGTTTTGTGACATCCATCTGGCGCAGCTCAATAGTTTTGCGGATGCCGCTCTCATTCTCCAACTCGAAGATACGGGTTGGCGACTTGTCATCAGCAATTAGGAACAGTGGATGGATGACGAAGTTAGTCCAGTCCCGTTCCCGTCCCTGCTGGTCAAGGTCGTAATAATGACGACCACGACGATAGAAACGGTAGCCCTCCAGCTCGTCATTCTTCTGCATGGCCTGACGATGTCTCTGCTCCTGAAGCCGCCTTGCAGCGTCGGCAAGGGCAGTCTTCCAGACAGCGGCCTTCCTGAACTTGCCTTTCAGGTCACCAAGCAAGGAGGCTTGCATGACATCGCTCTGGACATGAACCAACAGGTCACAGACTTCACTGATAGTCTTCAGTTGATCATCGTTCGTGCCATCCAAGTCATAGTGCTTGTCGGCATACCAAAGGATAAAGTCTTTCTCCGTCAGGGTTTCCCATTGGTCCATGCTGGTGATATAGGAGTCGGCATCCTGTTTGACCTTCCCATCCGTAGGGATTTCCCTCACTGACACCTGGAAGCCAAGCTCTGTGGCAAGTCGGCCATTCTTGAAGACGAACTGTTCGCCCTTTCCGAACCGTTCCCCTTCTTTCGGTACATCGGCATCAGGGATAAAACACAACGAACAGCCGAACCTACTGAAGGTGTTCAACTGTTCTTTTGACCATGCACCGCCCAAGGAGGCAACGACATTGGGAATGCCCAATGATTGCAGTCGCATCACATCGGGCGCTCCTTCGACGAGATAGACCTTACCTGACTGCCGGGCCGCTTTCAAGGCAACATCTATGCCAAAGATACTCAGCGATTTTTTGTAGATGGGACTGTCCTTGCCATTGAGGTATTTGTTTGTAGCCTGAGGATTAAGTGACCTGGCCGTAAACGTCACGATACGACCATATCGGTCACGCTGTGGTATCATCAGTCGACCACGGTAAAAATCATAATAATGGTCTGGATGGTCTTCTTCCTGTGCTATCAAACCTAGCTCTAACAACAATTCTGTTTTCAGCCCCTGTTTCCTGGCAAAAGCAAGGAACTGGTTTCCTTTTAAGGGTGCATAACCCAGTCCCAGCGTCTTGCAGAACTCCCGTTCCCATCTGTCTTCTGCATACAAGCGACATCGGGCCGACTCTTCGCAATCTGCCTCATATTGCTGTCTGAAGAAGTCATAGGCGAACTTATTGCAGATAAACAGGCTCTCCCTATGCTGCTCGGCTTCTATCTCTTCATCTGTCTGTTTGGAGTAAAGGTCACTGGTATCAACATCAGGGCAATATGTTTTCAACAGAAACTTTACGGCTTCCACGAAGTCAAAGCCTTTCAGCTCCTGCACAAAGCTAATGATGTCGCCACCCTTGCCGCAGCCGAAACACTTAAACATGTTCAGCGAGAGATCCAACATCAAAGAAGGTATCTTCTCGCTATGGAAAACGCAACAGCATTTCTTGCGATTCTTTCCGGCATTCAGTAGAGAAGTGCCTGGACATAAGTCCATCACAAGCTGGCTGATGTCAACCCTTGACTTGATGGTATCTATGTATTTTTCTTTTATCATATCAAATTTCATTGAGAAGAAGCCGAATCATTCGGCAAACTCCGCTCTCCAGCAGTTAGTCTTGATGATACTGCCCAGCTCCCTGATAATAACAGGGGACAAAGGGCGAATAGCGGTATTTCTGGCAACACACAACAGTCTGTGCTGCCAAGAATGTGGCGAACCACCAAGACGTAAACTGATGAATGCCGTAAAACGACCTTTCTCACCTCGTGTCAACTGCTCATAATATGCAGCAATATCCTTTTGCGTCATCTGCTCATTATATTGTGTTAAATCTTCCAATTTACTTTGTTAATTCAAGAATTATGCGTAATTTTGCACGCAAATTTAGCTCAAAATATTGAAATAGAAAAATAATCCGCTCAATTTATTGAGGATATTAGAACATATTAACATATTAAATATAAGATTTGTCATTTATGCTTAACATTGATCTGGTAGACAATCTCTACGCAAGCCTCTCAAAAGAGCAACAGCAGAACCTCTGCTCTCTTCTTTTCAAAAACAGCAAGCAGACCATGAATTATTTCAGGCGCACGAAGGACATCAGCCTCTCCAAACTTGAAACCTTGGCCGACTTCTTTCATATGCCGCTGGATTATTTCAGGCTGGGCAATTCATTTGCAACAAACAACGTCAATGGAAACAACAACTACATTGGCAACGTCTCTCTCAGCAACAATCTCCTTATCGAGAATGACTCTCTTCGCAAAGAGGTCGAAAGCCTGAAAGAGACCCTAAAGGCTAAAGACGAAGCCCTGAAAGCCAAGGACGACTTGATACAAGCAAAGACCGATTATATTGAGGCTTTGAAGGCTCAGTCGTCCTCAAAATAATGAGCAAATAGCCACCTATAATTTCCTTGGCTTTTGCAACTACAAAGATTGACACTAATGCGTAAATAAAGACTTCGGATTTTTCATAACCCCAAGAAAGGTGCTTAATTCACAAGCACCTTTTTTTATTGTTCTCACACATACACAACCATTCTTTTTTATCATTCAAGAATGAAGGCTCACTTTCCCTTCTTCTATCATTCCGAATTCCTCCTTTCCATCCCTGTCGTAGTCCATATCCTGATACCTTACAGGCTGCTTATACTACATTCTCAATCTCTTTCCCATTCCTTCATTTATTACATTCCACGGCACAGCCCCTTTACCTGTCAATGGACATTCATTGTTCTGCACGCTTCCAACTTATAGCGGAATGATATGCAGCCCCTTCGCGTGTCCTTCTACGTCCGATGGCCAAGACGTGCCCAGTCTGTGCGTTGGACTGCCGGGCATCCTCCTTTTCGTATCTGTCACTGAATTGTTCTTATTCCGACTTACTCATTGATGACTTTTCCGGGCGAAGCGAGTACACTTACTTTTTCCGTCGCAAAGTTAGTGCAAGCCGTATTCTGCAAGTACCAGGTGCCTTATTCCCTGAATTTTTTCAAAAACTTTTTGCCGTCTGCAGGGCATCCAATAAAAACTTTTCCTGGCCCAAGGGTGAAATAATTCGGTAATTCCTTGCATTCCCATACTTCCCTTGCCAACTCTTAAAGCAACGTAAAAAATAAATGTTTCACTTCTAAAAATTCAAAAAAATGAAAAAGATCGAGAACAATTTCGCAGTAACAGGTTTCGTAGGTAAGGATGCAGAAATCCGTCAGTTCACAACCGCTTCAGTAGCACGTTTCTCACTGGCTATCGGCCGTAACGAGAAGAACGGCGAAGAGAACAACCGCGTATCGGCTTTCGTCAACGTGGAAGCATGGCGTAAGAACGAGAACGCCGAGTCATTCGCCAAGCTCACCAAGGGTGCAATGCTCACCGTGGAAGGTTACTTCAAGCCTGAGGAATGGAGCAATCAAGAAGGTGTCAAGCATCAGCGAGTGCTGCTGGTAGCCACCAAGTTCTATGAGACTCCCGACAAGGAGGAAGAAGCTCCTGCGGAGGAGAAGAAAACTTCAAAGAAGAAGGCCAAGTGAGCCTTCTTCTTCCCTCTGCAATGCAGATTTCCTGATTAAAGGGAAAAGAAAAGAGTTAGATTTCATTCGATTATTCACCATCAAACATTTTAGATTATGCTTTACACACACACTATCGGACGCATCGGCAAGGATTGCCAAGTCATCACAGGAACGCACGGAACATTCATGGCGGTTGACATAGCCGTTGATGATTACTCCAAAGGTCAGAACATCACTACATGGGTAAGGGTACGCAGCAGCCGTGAGAACCATGTCCGTCTGGCTGAATATCTCACCAAGGGCAGGCTCATTCTCGTGGAGGGAACTATCTCCACATCCCAGTGGACAGACCGCCAAGGCGAGAGCCACACGCAAATCTCAATCAATGCAGACAGCATCGCTTTCGTCAATGCAGGGAAGAAAGAGGAGCAGAACGACAACCCGAAGAAGGCTGCCAAGAAAGGGGCTAAGGCAAAGCACACACCCCAGCCACCGCAGGACGCTCCAGCACCTGACGAGAAGGATATGCCATTCTAACGAAGAAAGGAGGATGCAATGAGATACGCAAGGCTATTTGTTCCGTATCGTGGGTATTGGGACATCAGCGTGGATTTGGATAGCATAGACGGTGGCTATCATGGCTATCAGTACACCTGCATCGTATTAGGCAGTGGAGCAGAAATAACCTGCTATAGGGATGAATTTGAATTTGTAGACTAATATAGGTCAGTGAATATGGATTGGCACATTGTATATGCAAAGTTTGACGGATGCAAGGGCTTCAAGGCTTTTGACGTTAACGAGGGAAGACAAGTCGGAAATCTGATTTACGCTTCTCTGATGGAGAACACGGAGGACACCCGGCAGAAACTACAGAAGCTGGCAGACTTGAACAAGGAGTATCACCTTGTGCTGCAACTTCGCAGGAAAGACAGAGTGTGCTTCCAGACAAAGTAAAAGGTAACGGGCAGACTAACCATCTGCCCACAATTTCTAATCATTATGGCAAAGCAAAAGACTGAAAACGAAGAGTACAAAAGACTCTTGGAAAAACACGAGGCTCTTGACGACCTCACGGATGAAGCTCTTGACACCCGCAGGGAGTGGTTCATTCAAGAGGTAATCGACCACTATGACATGGTGGAGATAGGAACGCTCTATTTCGGTGATATGGCTATCGACGTGGAGAGCATCTACTATGACAAAACGGAGCATCGCCTGATGGTTCATATCTCCAGCAAGGAAATGGAGGGTGACATCATCTACACATCCCTGCAGAGGGAAAAGCAAGGCAAACTGGTGGAACTGGTATTCGAGGAAATGAAGTGCCTCGAAGAAGGACCGACGTTGCTGGGCATGATGATTGACGGAAACAACATCTTGTATCGAAACGTCTTCATCAAGGAGCTGAATGCCGAAGTCAAGGTGACGACCGAAGAGGTTTTTGAAGCACATATAGAGGAAGGCAGCCCCGATGACGACAAGTTCTACTGCTATGTACCGGCAGAGGAGTTCTTCAAACTCAATGACGTTGATTTTGAGAAATACGTCAACAAGAATTTCTAAAGGCAACGGGCAGACTAACCACCTGCCCACAATTCTTTATGATTATGGATAGTGTAACAGACAAGAAAAAGGATCAGATTAAGGCTCTGATTGAAAAAATGAAGCAGGAAGGGAAACCCATAGATTGGGCTACCATTGTACTGTGCTGAAGCCAGCGAGTCCTGCCTGGTTGGGCAGGACTTTTTCATTCTCCTCTCATGGCGCATATCCCTCAGAAAGTGTCCTACGTCGGTGAAGCACAGCTGCACTGACCAAGGACACCTTCTTCGGGATGGGCAAACACGAAACGACAGGCTTCATCAGTCGAGGATGATCTCAGCTGGAGTACATGCTCTTCATCTGAATCCTGTCCATTCGTCTTTTGTTTGCCCTGCTATGCCATTGACCTCATTCTTCGCTTCTGCTTTCATGGTATCAAAGAACTACGCCCACCCAAAAGCGGAACGGCAGGGCTGGTTTTGCTATTGAGCCGATGGCACGATAGCAGAACGGATGAACGGCGAGAGGACAGAGACCTTTCTCCCTGGCATCCACAGGGCTGACTACATTCTTCGCCAGCTCAGTTTGATGTCCTTTCCGAAATGGTCTTTGTCCACTTGCTTTGACGTTCATCTGGCAGCCGTACCGTTGCCGCTACCCACCGTCATTCTTTCCGCATTATATTACACGTTAACATACTACATGAACACATTAAATAGATAACCCAACAGTATAATAAACAACGTTATCAAGCCGAAGAAAATGCCAATGAGCCGCCACGTCATGACCTTTTTCAGCAGTGTGGCCTCAGGCAACGACAATCCTACAACGGCCATCATGAAGGCAATAGCGGTGCCAAGAGGAATGCCCTTGGCTACGAATACTTCGATAATGGGAACTATGCCAGCAGCGTTGGCATACATCGGAACGGCAAGAACGACTGCAAGAGGCACGGCAAACCAGTTGTCGCGAGCCATATAATGCTCAAAGAATCCCTCTGGCACGAAGCCGTGCATCATGGCTCCGATGCCGATACCAATGATGACATAAAGCAGCACACCACGCACGATGCCCCATGCCTCACGGAGAATGGATGGCAGACGGCGGGTGAAGCTGACGTGCTCAGCCTCCCATGCCTCTGTCTGCTGTGTGGACTGCATCTGAATTTGTTTCACCCAGTCACTTAATAGCGGTTCAAGCTGCATTCTTCCTAAAAGGAAGCCGCCAATCATACCGAGCAGGATGCCGCTAACGACATAGATGGCTGTGACCTTCACGCCAAACGAGCCGAGAAACATAGCTACAGCAACTTCGTTGACCAACGGCGAAGTGATGAGAAAGGCGAGAGTGACACCGAGCGGTATGCCTCCTTTGACGAAGCCGATGAACAAGGGGATGGACGAACAGGAGCAGAACGGGGTGATGGCTCCGAAGACGGAAGCCAGCAAGTATTGCAGCCCATAGAGGCGATGTGTCATGAGATAGTTGCGCAGTCGTTCAATAGGGAAATAGGCATTCACCACGCCCATCAATGCGCTGATGACAAAGAGCAGCAGCAGGATCTTCACCGAGTCGTAGATGAAGAAGTTGAGGGCTGAGCCGAGACCCGATGTAGCATCGAGTCCCAGCAACCCATAAGTAAGCCAGTCGGCCATTTGCTGTATCATAAGCCAAGTGCCTTTCTGACATCAGCCTCCGTCGGCACGGTGCCCTTGATTTTCACTACGCCGTCAACGACTACCGCAGGAGTGCCCATGACGTTATACTCCATCACGCGCATGATGTCAGTCACATACTCTACATTGGCATCAATGCCACTTTCGATGACAACCTTGTTGACCACTTCGAGTGCCTTCTTGCAACGGCTACACCCTGAGCCCAAAACCTTGATTTCCATAATTCTTGATCTTTAATTTGTTATAAATAAATGATGTAACATTCGTATAACCCTATCAGGATGAACAACACACCTACGATGATAGTTGCCCACCGTTCAATGCCTTTCAGCCAGCCGTAGAATTTGCCTACCTTCTGCATGCTGAAAGCCAACAGCCAAGCGACAACAAGCACGGGCAAGGCGGTGGCAAAGGCATAGACCGCTGGCAGCAGGTAGCCCAACGTGGCTGTTGCTGACATAGGAATGAGCATTCCGAAGTAGAACATACCGCTCGTAGGGCAGAAGGCCATGGCAAACAATACACCCAAGAGGAATGCTCCCCAGCCGCCACGCTTTTTCAATCCTTCGGCGTTGCTTCCATTGAAGCCGAACTGTGGCAAGTTGAGCCGGTGGCTGAATAGCATCAGCAGTCCGATGACGATTAGTGCCGGGCCAAGCAACAGCTCGCCCCAAGTGCCAATGAACTTCTGGATGCCGAACATGGATGCGCCCTGTCGGATAATCAGTATCAGCACAAGCCCCAGCACCGTATAGGCTACTATGCGTCCGGCGGTGTAGAGCAGTCCATTCAGGAACACGTGGCGACGGTCTTCAATGTCCTTGCCTATGTAGCCGATGGCGGCTATGTTCGTTGCCAGAGGACAGGGAGATATAGCAGTGAGCAGACCCAATAAGAATGCCGTCAGCACGGGTGTCGAACTATTGTCGAGCAATGTCTGTAACCATTCCATAGCCTTACTTCAATGCTTGTTTGATCTTCTCTGCCAAACCTTTCTTGAACGCTTCTGGCTGAGTGCGCGAATGTCCGAAGGCAAATTCCGTCAGGTTCTCAGCCTTCTCCTTGCCGTTCTTGTGCTGGACAAGGAATAACGACGACCAGGTAACTTCGTACTTCTCCGCTATCTGGGCGTTCTCCGTCTTTGAGATGTCTATCACGCGATAGACAACTTTTTCTTCCTTCATTTGCCTTTGGAACTTAGACTCCAGCAGTTCTTTCGTGTTCTGCTCGATGGATCGGCACGTCACGCAACGCTGTTTGCCGTGGAAATAGAGCACTTCCACGAAGTCCTTTACTTTTCCCGACTGTTCCTTAACGGTCACGGCATTCGATTTCTCACCACAGGCCAGCAATATGAGGCTGACCATCATTAAAACTAATGTTCTTTTCATTTTAAGTTACATTTATTGTTTGTCGTTTGTAGAACTACGAACATAAGGGATATAATAATCTCTTATAATGATATTATTTGATACTACTTCACTTATGTATTATAGGATTACTTATTGCAACCGCAATCTGATTTCGCCATTTCCTGGTTGAAGAACTCTTGAAAGAGCATCTTGGCAAGCATCCAATTGTCACGGTTGATACAATACTTCACCTTAGGTATTTCTATGGTTCCTTGTATCAGCCCAGCATCTTTCAATTCCGTCAGATGCTGTGAAACGGTTGCCTTGGCGATAGGCAGTTCTTCATGAATGTCGCCAAAGTAACATTGCTCCTGTCTGGCCAAAAACTGCATAATGGCAATCCTTGCAGGATGTCCCAATGCCTTGGCAAAACGGGCAATCCGCTCTTGTTTCTCTGTATATTCTTTCTTGTTCTCCATACTGAATCGCTTAAATTTGTTCGCAAAGTTACGAACAATAATTTTAATACGCAAACACTTGTTCGTAAATTTACGAATAATTAACATGATACCTTAATAAACGCCCTTTTCCATAATCCTTCTGAAAGTGTACTTCATCGGTGAAGCACAGCTGCACTGACCAAGGACACCTTCTTCGGGATGGGCAAACACGAAACGACAGGCTTCATCAGTCGAGGATGATCTCAGCTGGAGTACATGCTCTTCATCTGAATCCTGTCCATTCGTCTTTTGTTTGCCCTGCTATGCCATTGACCTCATTCTTCGCTTCTGCTTTCATGGTATCAAAGAACTACGCCCACCCAAAAGCGGAACGGCAGGGCTGGTTTTGCTATTGAGCCGATGGCACGATAGCAGAACGGATGAACGGCGAGAGGACAGAGACCTTTCTCCCTGGCATCCACAGGGCTGACTACATTCTTCGCCAGCTCAGTTTGATGTCCTTTCCGAAATGGTCTTTGTCCACTCGCTTTGACGTTCATCTGGCAGCCGTACCGTTGCCGCTACCCCACCGTCATTCATGTATGACTTAATTTGCATCCTGCAATTCAACCGTTCAGTTTCATCTCCTTCTTTACTTTCGATTGATCATATCGGCTTTGTATAGCTGGGGAATCATTTTTCTGCGAAGTTACCTTGGATTTGTCAAACTGCAAGGCGTGTCCTGTGAACAATCTTCCTTTAGGCAAATATTGCTTAAAGAGTATTCTTCACGACAGTCTTGCCTTATTTGCCCTATCCGCACTTCTGAAAGCAGAAAAATCTTCCCGCAACACAGCCGAAAGGCTTTGATAAAAGGGAAATAAAAATTTCAAGCAATATGGCAACAACGCAATTCAACAACCGACTGATTACTCCAGAGCTGACAGAGGCTCTGAGCAGTTATCCCCTGTATTCTCAGGACGCGAAGAAGAAGGATGCTCTTTGCATCGCAGTGTTTTACCTTGGCAATATCCGCTGGTACATCATGGAAGGTCAGCAGGAAGGCAATGACTTCACGCTCTATGGCATAGTTACTGGACTGCATGAGACGGAGTACGGCTACCAGTCTGCAACCGAAATGGCAAGTATCACCTATGATGCGAGCGAGTACGGACTTGGCACGTTGAGGATTGAGCAGGACAAGGATTTCAAGCCTTGCACCCTTGGAGAGATTGAGGACTCAGAACTGCAAGCATTCCTCTCACGGCTCTATGATAAAGACTAAAGTATAACCCTTAAACATAGCAGATTATGAAGATTATCGTAATGGACAGCGCCAACGTGCGCATCGAGGTTTTGAATGTAGCCGACCACATGCTGGAGGACGAAATAGAATTGTTCCTCTCCGAGCACGGCTATTCGTTGAACAACATTTCTTGGATGGCAGCACCCATCGACTTTGTGCCGGTGCAGTTCCATGAGTATGACACCGACAAGGAGAACGGCGAAGAAGTTCACGCCACACGTAGCGGACGACTGAAGGACTTTTCCATCTATGACAGTGTGCAGGAGGTGAAGCACCGTGAGCAGGAAGAACTTGCAGCAGCACTTAAACTTCATGGCGAGAAGGTGGATGATGGCTATGAATGGCACTTCGAGGGTGAATGCCCCATCGTAGCGGCATACGACTATGACGAGCCTTGTGACGTGGTTATCCTTTCTGTCAGAGTGAACAAGGATGGAGACCTCACCATCATAGGCGACGAGAAGAACGACCGGGGCAATGAGCATGAGATTGAGGCAGACGACATCTTCGCAGGACACATGGACTTCATCACTTCGGAGATTGGAGATTAAACAACATTGGGAATAGGTGGCAAGAGTGCTGCCTATTCCCAATAATACCAAAGCAATATGAGACAGATATTTGTTGTTTACGAGACTGACGCTTGGTTATGACAAGGTTCTCATAACCATGCTTATGACAAGTTAAATATTATGAGAAGAAAATGCGAAATAGAGTTGCAATTCAAATGAATACAATACTACTTCACATTTTCTCTTTGCATAATGGCATTATTTTTTCAGGGCCATCAGCCATTCCAACAAGTCCTTGTTCTTTTCCCATTTACGAGGAGTGTTTAAGTCTGGTGTCAATTTGGCGTAAGACTTTTCTAAAGCATCTCGCTTTGCTTTAGAATCAGCCCGGGCATAGATTTCTGTTGTTTGTATGGACACATGACCTAATATATCCCTTATATAGACAAGATTGACATTGGCCTGTAATAAATGCATGGCTCGACTGTGACGAATGGAGTGGCAACTAATCCTTTGCGGGATAAGGGAAGGCGAGTGAATACGTGCCAAATCCGCATATGTCTTTAGTATGTATGACACGCCCTCACGAGTAAGCTTCTCATGCCGTGTGTTGAAGAATAATGGTTCTGACACATTGTTAGTGTTCAACAGACCATTCTCTTCCATGTACTGGCGTAAGATGACTACCTGCTCTCTTGCCAAGGGGACGATTCTCGTTTTTCGTCCCTTGCCAAATATCTTTATGCTGTATGGCTCATGTTCCAGTCTTACACAACCAACCGTAAGGTCTGCAATTTCTTGTACTCGTGCTCCGGTGTCATACATCAATGACAGAATCGCAAGATGTCTTCTGCCCTTCCATGTTGTCACGTCAGGCTGGGATAGAAGTAACTTTATTCCTTCTTGTGAAAGATAGTTTAGCCCTTTTACTTCGGCTTTGGATGGCTTAATCGACAAAATACGCTGCCACTCATCCAAACGATCGATAGCCTCATATTTTAGGTAGTGCACAAAAGAATGCAATGCGGCAAGCCGATAGTTACAGGTTGCAGGTGTATTGTTTTGTTTCATCAACAGCCATTTCAAGAAGCCAAGGATGCTTGCACGAGTCAAGTGTTCCAACTTCAGTTTGGAGACATCTACCCCGCATTCTGATTTCATGTATTTGATATATAACACAAACGCAGTCTTATATGACGCTATTGTATTGGAACTGACATTCCTCTCATGCGGAAGATACTGAGTAAGGAAACGTACTATGCAAGCTGCAAAATCTGTATTTGTATTCATCGTCTGATATATTGCATTGGAAAAACGAAAGAGTTAAGTTGAGAGCATTGTTCTTCTATCTCAGGGAACATAGATGCCGTAAGGCGTACATATTGTTCCGTAGATGCTATTGACAGATGCCCCAGTGCCGTTGACAATATGGGTAGGCAAGCATAGACATCTGTCCCATTACGAGCCATCTGTGCAAGTACATGTACTGCATATGTATGACGCAAGTCGTGCAGACGTGGGCCACGATGCCCTCCTATATAGGGAATTCCACATCGCTTAAGAACATCAATGAAATAGCTACTAATTGCATTTGATTTAATAGCAGTGCCATCACATTTCACAAACAGCAATCGTTTACCATCATTGATGCCATCAATTGGCATCTGGTCCCGATAATGGATGTATTGCAAGAGAGAATCTTTCATTGAATCGCATATGGGTACTAACCTGTCACAACCATTCTTGCTGCTTCTAATACGAATATATTGCTGTTCAATCTGAACATCTTCGTTCAATATTGACAAGGCTTCAGAGATTCTCAGACCTGTACTGTATAACAGCCTTAGGAGACATGGGAATGCCATGATACCTGTTGTTATCATAAAATGACTAATCCGAATCTCATCAGCCTTTTTGAGCATGTCTTGAATTTGCGTAGGTGTAAAGATATATGGGACAAATTCGGATGAAGGCCTTTTCGGAAGTTTGGGCACATAACACTCTATACCACTGCGTTTCATGAGGGTCGCAAGCTGAATCCATGCAGAAAACTTGAAATATATACGCCTGTCACAATCGTTAGTACGAGTTGCACGCCATGACTGTATCAGGTCTTCGGTTATGGCAGGTTCTTGAAGCCCATATTGTATGGCAAATTCATCAAGTTCCTTAAAAATCCAATGATTGTATGTGCCTATAACACCTGAAGTTCTTTTGATTTCCAACAACCTTTGTATATATGGAGCCAAGACACTTTTGAAAAGATATTTACTATGCATAGAACATTCCTCCTCCCTGTTTATAGAAACTATCCTCTGTGACAGGCACAGACAATGCACACTTCTGCAAATCCGCAATGTCGATTTGCAAATAAGTCATGGTAGATTCTGAAGACTTGTGTCCCAAGACTTCGGATATTACAGGAAGCATAGTTCCATTTCCAAGCAAAAGCCCCGCAAGTGAATGCCTCATGGAGTGTGGGCCATGGCGTTTGTTGCTGTAATCTATTCCAGATTTGGTAATAATTCTTGCCACGCCACAACTGACGGTTTGTTTTGTCGCTTCTGTATACGGGGCGCGAGCGGACAGGAAAACAGAATCGCTGTTGGACTGCGGACGTCCATATTTAAGATAGTCAATAATGGCATTGCCAACATCAGCAAGCAGCGGTAGCTGAACAACCTTGCCCGTCTTTTGCGTTGTAATGGTAAGAGTGTTCTTTTCCCAATCAATGTCATTAAACTTGAGACGTGCAATATCTGAGGCACGTAAGCCAAGTCTGGATGCAAGCAAGAACATTGCATAATTTCTTTTCCCAACGGCACTACTTCGTTTGATGGAGGATTCTATCTTCTTGATTTCCTCTACTGAGTAGAATGACGGAACTTCTTGATGACGGCGAAGCTTTGGGAAAGAATCAAATAGTTCCATGAAAGTATTAGGCATCACTCCTTCTTCTTCCATGTACGAGAACCAACCTCGTAGGGACTTGAATCCTCCTTGTTTATTTGTATAAGGCTGAAGAAATCCGACCACACATTGTTCGGAAATATCCAAAAGGTGTAGAACAGAATGGTCTGTAAGGTACTGCAAAAAGTCGTGCAGGCACCGTTCATATATTTCAATGGTTCCTTTGCTCCTTCTTATTCCTGCAAGATACTGAAGAAAATCTTGCATATGATTACCGATTTCGCCACAAAACTCTCGCACTGTTGCTGTCCTGTTAGTTTTTCTAATACATCCTGTGGCTAACATGTCATCAAGCATTTGGATGCTACGCAAAAGGACTCTATCAAAGGAACGAACGTGTCCGTCTGAGTCACAGCAAGTCTTGGAATATTCATTCCCAATGTCAGCATTGTAAAAAGCAAGATTTCTTTCTTGCATGTAACTTTGAATGCCCACTTTCCAGACATAGTGGTACCTGGATATAAGACTCTCCCTATATCCAGCTTTTCGCAAGAAGGTTTCACACCTCTCTACGAGTCTTTCAATTTGAAATTCTTCCATATTGTTATAATTTTTAGTTTGGCATATGCCACTATAATATAACGTTATGGAAAGTTTTTATGAGAAGAATGCCCGAAAATCATTTTGAATTAGGCGTTTTTTGGATAAAGTCACACAATGGTTCACATAATGTTTAACTTATCATAAGCATGGCACAGCACAAGTCATCGGGAATGTGCTGGCGTATTCACCAGCAAATGGGCAGCAGTGAATGCCATCGTGAAGAACCACCGCATAGAGCTGGACGAGTTCTTTGACGAGGACGAGATTAAGAAGACCTCCAAGCGAGTATTGGAAGCCGAAGCAAGGCGCAGGCTACGCAAGGAACTTGAATTTGCCTATCAGACGCAGGGCTATGAGACTAACTACGACATCGAGGTATGGAATATCAATGAATGGTATCTGATAAAGTATTAGGCGATATGACGAACAAGCAGAGAAAAACAATGATTGAGCAATGGGTCACTCAGCTGAACCCTAAAGCCATCCTCCGTGCAGCCGATGCCCGATGTGGGGCAAGGTATGCCGTATATGTGGTAGAGAAGCCAGGAGAGTTCGGGACAAGATGCACCGACTATCTGCCTCTGGAGCAGCTGGAGCAATACCTTCTTGGGGTATTCTATGCCAGCGAGTTTAACAGACTAATCGGGAAGAAGTCTGCATAAACCAAAGCCCTTCGAGCATCGCAAATGGCTCGAAGGGCTGCTTACATTTGCCAGGACAACCCATCTCAAACAAGTTTTGGGGTTTTACCTCGGTTAAAAACAAAACGAATTAAACCGATGAAAAATTAACAAATGAGGGACTTCTTTTAACATTAACGCCCATGGTGGAAGCATGGTGATTCGTTTCACCATACATTCCACCATCAAATCACCATGGATTCACCATTTACATTTAATAGCTATAGCTACACTTTGCTACATATTGCTACATCATCGCTACATGCTATTATTGACTTGTATCATCGTAACTTACTGTTATTCAACGCCGCTACTCATCGATACATCCTTTTACGCAATTTTGAAAGAAAAGATGTTGTTTAGTTTTTGTGTGGGGTTCTTTGTCCTTTGCCGGTGATTTCGGCAAGGTTGTAGAGGACGAGGCGGAGGTCTAAACAGGAAAAAGTTGCGATTATAGAGTCATTCAAAACATAAAATATCCGATTTTTGATGCACAAAGCAAAATAAATGGGAAAACCTTTGGTTATATCAGATTATTTTAATACTTTTGCATCGTTTTAATTGTATATTAAAATGAAGCAGAATGGTTAAAACGAAAGATATAGTCATATTAGGACGACCCTTACAGCTGCAAGAACGAAGCAAAGCGCAGATGAAAGGTGTTACCATCGGGGACTCTCTTGCATACAAGTTCTACGATGGCGAGTTCCATGGAATGTCACTACTTTTCGCTGAACCCAAAGGCAAGATTGCCTCACCACGCAGTCTGTCTGTCACAGCCAGCAATCTTACTTCGCTGTTACAGCGTCCCACGGTTTTCTTGCTGCCGACATGTCCAGCCTATGAACGGCAAAGGCTCATCGACAAGGATGTTTATTTCATCGCATCTGACAAATACATTCACCTGCCGATGCTTCTGGCTAACGAGCGTATTCGCAAGACCAAACAGGCAAAGGCTCTGACACCAGTAGCCCAATACCTGCTGCTCTACCATTTACAGATAGAAAGTATCGAAGGACTTGCAGCACGAGACATAGAAGACAAGATGCCTTATTCATATGCAAGCATTACGCTTGGCATTACTTGCCTTGAAGACCTGGGACTATGCCAGAAGGTAGCCGATGGTTCCAAGCGGAAAGTCATCCACTTCGATAAGACGGGGAAGGATCTGTGGGAACAGGCTCAATCCGTCCTCATCAATCCTGTTGAAGAACGCATCTTCTGTGATGACCTGCTTTCAGATGAACACTACCCTGCATGTGGCATCAATGCCCTGGCACATTACACATGGCTCAACCCTGACCCGGAAAGGATCATCATGATGACTGTTAAACAGCTCCGTGACTTCAGGAATTCTGGAACCTTGGTACGTCCTAATGAGTTCGACGGTAACATCATCATTGAGGCATGGAAATACCCGCCTGTCACCAAGATTGGTACTGAAGCCGAATGGGTGGACAGGCTATCATTGGCCGTTTCACTCCGTGAGGATGCAGACCCACGAGTGGAAGGCGAAGTTGAACGTTTAATTAATGATATAGAATGGAAGGATTAGAGAAATTCCGCGAAGCATTTGAAGCTTACTCAGAGAACTACGTTATCATCGGTGGCACGGCTTGTGACATCGCTATGACCGGGACGGCAGTACGTCCTCGTGCAACCCACGACATTGATATGATTGTCATTGTCGAAAAGATGACCGCTGACTTTGCCGAACACTTCTGGCAGTTCGTGCGTGAAGGCGGTTATCGCCCTGAAAAGCGCAAGCTGTCTGAAGGGGAAGCTCCTAAGTACGAGCTATACCGCTTTGTCAATGGCAAACCTGACTATCCCGAAATGATTGAACTGCTGTCACGGCATCCAGACATTCTCGGCGAACCAAAGGGTCTGACCATTGAGCCGTTGCCTGTGGACGAGGAAACGTCAAGCCTGAGTGCTATCATCATGGATGATGATTTCTATCACTTCACCATCGACCACAGCAAACTGACCAACGGGCTTCGCCATGCTGACTCAGCGGCCCTCATTGCCCTGAAGTCACGTGCCTACCTCAATCTTTTGCAGGACAAGGCTAATGGCAAGCATGTCAACAGCAAGGACATCAAGAAGCATCGTTCTGACGTGCTGAAGAACGTGGTCATCATGGAAGACAGTCAGATTACGGCTCCAGAGCCAATCGTCGCTTGCATAAAAGAATTTGTCGTTTCAATCAGAAATGATTGGGATGCCCTCTCAGAGCCTCTTGCAAAGGCTCTTGACCAGGATCCTTCATTCATCGAGGCTCTGCTTGAACAATTAGATGGATTATTTGCCATAGAACAGTCATGAAGATACAGTATGCGTCTGACCTCCATCTGGAGTTTGCCGACAACTGGCGATACCTGAAGGAGAATCCCCTGCAAGTGACAGGGGACATTCTCGTTCTGGCTGGCGACATCGGCTACTTGGGGGATGACAACTATACCAAACATCCCTTCTGGGACTGGGCATCGGAGAACTACCAGCAGGTAATAGCCTGTATGGGCAACCATGAGTTCTACAAGTTCTACGACATCGCAAAGCTGAACGATGGCTATTGCCTTGAAATACGTCCTAATGTTCACAGCTATTATAATGCCGTAGTACATATAGGTGACATTGACTTCATCATAACCACATTGTGGGCCAGGATTCCCCTGAAGGAGGCATATTATACGGAACAAGTGGTAAGCGACTTCCGGCGTATCATCTTCAATGGCGATATTCTCACCTTTGCTGATTTCAACCGCGAACATGAAAAGTGCCTGGCTTTCCTGAAGAACGCCGTATCAAGCAGCAAGGCCAGAAGAAAAATTGTCGTAACCCATCATGTCCCATCCTTCCAGATGCAATGCCCCAAGTTTGCCGAAAGCCAAGCTAACGGAGCTTTCACGGTTGAACTGGAAGACTACATCAAGGATAGCGGCATCGATTACTGGATATATGGCCACTCCCACTACAACGTGGATGTCGAGATAGGCAATACCAAATGTGTGTCCAATCAGTTGGGGTATGTATTTCATGGGGAGCATGAGTCATTCGAGCCAGGTAAATATATCGAAGCATAACACCCCATGAAATTCTCCATGATATGTTCACTCAGTTCTCTGAAATATCTGCTCGATTCATCCAGGCGGACAAGTCAAAGGGTGTAAAACGCTTACTTTTTTCGTCACAATATATTGAGCATATAATATCAACATTTAACGAAATATTCAACCGAATGAAAGAACAAAAGAACTTATCCTATAGTTTAAGAAAGGTGGCACATCCCTTCAAAAGCAGCTTAAACTCTATGCTTTTGCCGATTTTGAGTCAACCTGAGGCTTTTGCCGCCTTAACAAATGTTAATTACGTTAAAAATGCGATTTTTGAAAATTATTTTGAGCAGTTTTCTCACTTTTCTACCGTTTAACACCTAACTATCTGATAATCAGCGATGTTTATTTCCTGTATCGGCAAATAAAGCAGAACACCAGTAACGCTAGCAAATTGTTTTGTGGGATTGGTGCAATCCTGTGAACAGACGTCAGGTCATTCTCCGCCTGTCTTATTTGTTTTGCAGTAATCATTTAAACGTCCTGGCAAACTCATTGACTTTAACCGCCAAACTCAATGGGTTTACCTTCCAATAGCATTGACTTTAGAGACCAAAGTCAATGAGTTTGGACAACTGAACAGAACCCCTTGTCTTTCTTAGGACGATGACACGATAGACAGCCCCATTGTCAATGCGTTCTCAAATCTTGCCTATAACAAATGCTCAATGGTCGAAAATAAGACGAAACCAATTGATATTCAAAACTATTTTCGTACATTTGCCCATGGAAAGAAACATACCATACAAATGAAAAAGCTGTTATTTATCATACTCGCACTCATACTTTCCGTTTGCTCGTGGGCTGCAAAAGCTTGGCGCATGCCGCTTATCGTCACCCAACCAGACGGAACCACTCTACAAGTTTACCAGCATGGAGATGAACATTTTAACTGGTATAGCACGCAAGACGGTGCAATTTTGGTGCGCGAGCAAAACACTTTCTACATCGCAGCGATTGACAAATTTGGACGCATAACGGCGAGTAAGCAGTTGGCACATGAAGAAAACGGGCGACAAGCTGCTGAAAAAGAGTTAGTTGCCGCACAAGATAAAAAGCTTTTCTTTGAACAAGCAAACACACAGCTGCAAACTCGTGCCATGCGAAGAGAGCCGGTGAAATCAGACAACACCTACTTTCCACACACGGGTTCGCCTAAGGCAATTGTCATTTTGGCTGCCTACCAAGACACCACATTCACCCTCCCCAATCCTCGCAAATCGTTCCAACAGTTTCTCAATGGCGAAGGACATCCTCAAGATTATGGTCATGGTGAAAACAGGAATGCATCCAGTGTACAACAATATTTTAAAGACATGAGCTTTGGAACGTTCTGTCCACAGTTTGATATCTATGGTCCAGTGACACTTCCACACGAGCTTGCCTATTATGGAGGAACCGATCCCAACGGTGGCGGTGTAAAGTTTACCGAACTGATTACCGATGCTTGCAAGCTCATGGACGACTCGCTTGACTTCTCTGCATACGATGCCAACAACGATGGCTATGTAGACTTGGTGTACGTTGTATACGCAGGATATGGCCAGAACATGGGCGCAAAAAACGAAACGATGTGGCCAAAGGCAGGAACCATCTATCCTACTCTTACTGTAGATGACAAGATAGTGTATCGATCTGGTATCAGCAACGAACTGATTGGTAACGAGAAAAGTCCTAAACAAAAAATGATTTCGGGCATAGGCCTGTTCTGTCATGAGTTTAGTCATTGCATGGGTTTGCCCGACTTCTACCCTACCTTCGCCGATTCAAGGGGCGACAATCAGGGAATGGAGGCATGGAGCTTAATGGACGACGGTGAATATACTGCCAATGGGTGGTGCCCCACGGCCTACACGGCATGGGAACGTGAAGCCATGGGATGGATGAACATTGAAGAACTGCAAGACGCACAACAAGTAACTCTGGAGAACATTGATGAAGGTGGGAAAGCCTATCGCATTTATACCGACAAGGAGAAGAGCAAAAACGAATACTACATCATCCAGAATATTCAGAACAAACGTTGGAATTCTAAATTGGGTGGGCATGGCATGATGATGTATCGCGTTAATTATGATGCCCAAGCATTTAGTTTAAGGAATAACAGCGTTAACAACATAAAGGGCAAACCCCGTATGACAGTGATACCTGCCGATAGTTTATTGTTCAGTTCGTACAATAACAAACGTGAAAAATACACAGAACAACTGAAGGGTGACTTGTTTCCTGGTGTTGACAATGTGACCGAACTGACCAACAACACAAAGCTGCCCAACTATCAACCGTGGACGGGTGCGACGTTAGATAAGCCTATTTATAACATCTCTGAAAAAGAGGGAATCGTTTATTTCGACTTCCTCAAAAAGTTCTCTACACAAGGCATTGTGCCTACATTCTCCCAACAAGCGACAAGCGACAAACGTATTTTCAGCATTGATGGCAAATATATGGGAACCGACAAATCGATTTTGCCACAAGGCATATACATCATTGGAGGCAAGAAGGTATACATTCATCCTTTCCACTATTAATCAGAAAGGATTGATAGGGAAAGGATGCTGCATTATTTTATGATGTGATTTAGCGTTCGCCAAATATGGCACTACCCACTCTTACCATGGTAGAGCCACACGTCACGGCGATGAGATAATCGTGACTCATACCCCAACTACGCTGTTTGAAAGATGGTTGGTCAGCGAAATACCGCTCCTTTACTTCGTTAAAAAAGTCTTTGGCCGTCAACATTTCTTGGCGTATCTGTCGTTCATCGTCCACGTTTGACGCCATCATCATCAGTCCGCAGATACGCACATTCGACAATTCACGCCATTCGCCGACCTCCAAGAAATCACGGCATTTATCCAAGGTGAAGCCATATTTGGTGGCCTCCTCAGCAATGTGCAACTCCAACAGCACGTCGATAACACGGTTGCTGCGAGCTGCATGCTTATTAATTTCTCGCAAAAGCTTTGGCGAATCGACCGACTCAATCATGCTGATGTAAGGAGCAATATATTTCACCTTATTGGTTTGCAGGTGTCCAATGAAGTGCCATTCAATGTCGTTGGGCAGTGCTTCCACTTTTTCAGCGAGCTCTTGTTCACGGCTTTCACCAAAGACGCGCTGCCCAGCCGCATAAGCACTCGCTATCATCTCTTTGGGATGATACTTACTGATGGCTACCAAACAAACGTCATCGGGCAGCCTTTTCTGCACGTCGTGCAAGTTTTTTGCTACATCAACCATGATTATGTAAATTTAAACGAACCACACTCCTATTCACTTCAGCCGTTTATACTTCAGGCTGGTCATCGGGTTCCTTCTTCAAATCGTGTTCAAAAACATCCATGATTTTGGTTTCTGAAACATTGGCCACTACGTAATCGAGCACGCTACTTGAGAACACTTCGCCGATATTTTGAAGGGCTCCTTCGATGTTCTTGGCCTGAACGAGATAACTGACGGCCGTACGTTTCTCCTTACCTTTTTCCTCATCAATGGTGATAAACATCAGTTTGGCTTTATACCATTTGTCATCGGCCTCTCTGTCACTGAAAAAGATTTCGCTGTAGACAGCCGGCGTAATGTTCTTGATGACGAACTCACCGCTTGAATAGCTCGCCATTTCTTTGGTGATGGCATCTTCAGCCTCGCCAAAAGTAAAGGCGTCTACCACATAAGTTTCTCTTACCTTGGCAAAGAGTCCGTCTTCTGCCTGACGCTCATATTGTACATTTGTTTCAAACCAATTGGCATTTCTTGTTCTCATTGTTATATCTTTTAAATGAAGTTATTATATTGCTTGAATGATGTGGATGCAAAAGTAGTAAAAATCGACAAATCCCACAAATGGAAAGAACGACTTGTGAAGACCGTGTGGATAATATTATTTCATGCCAACTCTGGTATTTTATATCCACACTTCATTTGGTGTTCAGATTTATTTGTTACCTTTGCATCATACATGCTAGTGAGTTGTGGGCATGAATGATGACACGTACCACACTCATTTGCACGATTGTCAGGACAAAAGGGAAAAGTCCATCATACAATACCCCACAAGATAATTGAATTATATGCCAGAAATATCTGTTCGAGGATTAGAGATGCCGGAGTCTCCCATACGCAAGTTGGCGCCTTTGGCGACAGCAGCAAAGGCACGTGGTATCAAGGTTTACCACCTCAACATTGGGCAACCCGACCTTCCGACGCCACAAGTTGGTTTGGATGCACTCAAACATATCAAGCGAACCATCTTGGAATATTCGCCCAGTCAGGGCTGCCTGTCGTATAGAGAGAAGCTAACAGGCTATTACAAAAAGTACGACATCAACGTTTCGGCCGATGACATTATTATTACATCTGGTGGCAGTGAGGCGGTATTGTTCGCCTTCATGAGTTGCTTAAACCCTGGAGACGAAATCATTGTGCCTGAACCTGCCTACGCAAACTACATGGCTTTTGCTATTAGTGCGGGTGCGAAGATCAGGACTATCGCAACGACCATCGAGGAAGGCTTTTCGCTTCCCAAGGTTGAAAAGTTTGAAGAGCTGATTAACGAGCATACCCGTGCCATCATGATTTGCAATCCTAACAACCCTACTGGTTACCTGTACACCCGCAGAGAGATGAACCAAATCAGGGACTTAGTAAAGAAATATGACCTGTTTTTGTTCTCAGATGAGGTTTATCGGGAGTATATCTACACTGGTTCACCATACATCAGTGCCATGCACTTGACGGGCGTTGAGGACAATGTCATCCTCATTGATTCGGTTTCCAAGCGATATAGCGAATGCGGCATACGCATTGGAGCGCTAATTACACGCAACATTGAGGTGAGAAAGGCCGTGATGAAGTTTTGTCAGGCACGTCTCTCTCCTCCTCTTCTTGGACAGATTGTGGCAGAAGCATCGCTCGATGCACCTGAAGAGTATTACCGTACGGTGTACGATGAGTATGTTGAACGGCGCAAATGTCTTATTGATGGATTGAACAAAATACCGGGCGTGTACTCTCCTATACCTATGGGAGCCTTTTATACGGTAGCGAAATTGCCTGTCGATGACAGTGAAAAGTTTTGCCGATGGTGCCTAGAAGAATTCTCATTTGAAGGTGAAACGGTGATGATGGCACCGGCAGCGGGCTTCTACACCACACCAGGAGCAGGAATCAATCAAGTGCGCATCGCCTATGTTCTCAACAAACACGATCTTGAAAAAGCACTGATAGTGCTGCGTGAGGCACTAGATAAATACCCGGGAAGAGTGGATACAGAACGATTGTAACATAGGGTTGGTAAAGAATTGCCAAGCCAGTTCTTTCCACAAGCAATGCGTCAAATGACATCGTCCTATAACGACAGAATCAGAGATGAATTTACCTTTATTCATAGCAAGAAGAATTTACAGTGTAAACGGTGACAAGGCGGAGGTTTCCAAACCTGCCATTAGGATTGCTACCGCTGGCATTGCCATCGGTCTTGCTGTGATGATTGTTTCTGTATGCGTGGTGTTTGGTTTCAAACATGCTGTCAGTGCGAAGGTCATTGGATTTGGAAGCCACATCCAAGTGGCTAACTTCATGACGCTGCAGACCTCAGAATCGTATCCCATTCAGATGACAGACTCCTTGATCAAGGTGCTGAAAAACACACAAGGCGTAGAGCATGTTCAACGATTTGCAACCAAACAAGGTGTATTGAAAACCGACTCCGACTTCCTTGGCGTGGTTTTTAAAGGGGTTGGGCCTGACTTTGACTCAACCTTTATCCACCAAAATCTGATGGAAGGAAGCATCCCTGCCTTCTCTGACACAAAAAGCAGCAACAAAATATTGCTGTCCATGTCGATGGCAAAGAAGCTGAAATTAAAAACAGGTGACAGGATATTTGCTTATTTCATTGACCACGCTGGGGTCAGAGTGAGGCGTTTCACCATTGCAGGCATCTATCAAACCAACCTGGCTCAATATGATGATGTCACTTGCTTCATGGACCTTTACACGGCTGTGAAGCTTAATGGCTGGGAAAAAGACCAGGTATCAGGTGCTGAAATCACGGTGAAAGACTTCAATAAGGTTGATGAAACAGAAGCTATCTTCATCAATCGCTTAAACAGAACGGTAGATCAATACGGCGAAACTTATTCATCAAAGACCATCAGAGATATCAGTCCCCAGATTTTCTCATGGCTGGATTTGCTCGATCTGAACGTTTGGATCATTCTTGCTTTGATGATTGCCGTGGCCGGAGTGACCATGATTTCAGGACTTCTCATTATCATTCTTGAACGTGTTACCATGATTGGCGTACTGAAAGCCATGGGAGCCAAGAACGCGATGATTAGACATACGTTCTTATGGTTTGCCGTCTTTATCATTACGCGCGGTCTTCTCATCGGCAATCTTATCGGCATTGGGTTGGTATTGTTGCAGAGATATACCGGTTTAGTCGGTCTGGATCCACAAACTTATTATGTAACAACGGTACCAGTCGAAATCAATATCCCCGTTTTATTACTGCTAAACGTGGCTACACTCTTAATCAGTGTTGTGGTTTTAATAGCCCCAAGCTACCTCATTTCCCACATACATCCGGCCAAATCCATGAGGTACGAATAAGCACTTTCACTCATTTTACGCCACTTTCCACCTGTTACTTTAACATAACATTTTCGTGACGGCAGTCTTGCTTTTATCTTTTATTGCCAGGAAGATAAGTTATCAAAACATTAAATATGTATTGAATATTACGAAAAAACATGCACATTTTTCTTGTACATGTGCAAATAAGACATTATCTTTGCACACATACTTAAATATTGTGCAATAGAATTATTTACACTGACACCGAAAAATTCAACTTAATGATTTTCACATCAGAAATATGATTCAACTAAGATAAATAGAAAGAAGCATGAAAGAAATTCCGAGTTTTAATGCCCTCATTCAAAAGAGCATTATCGACCATTGGACTTTGAACGCCCTAACTGACTATAAAGGCGTTACTCTTCAGTATCACGATGTGGCTCGCAAAATAGAAAAGCTGCACATCTTGTTTGAAAACAGCGGTGTTCAGAAGGGTGATAAGATTGCCCTCTGTGGACGAAACAGTGCGGCTTGGGCATGCGCATTCTTAGCAACACTGACTTATGGAGCCGTTGCTGTTCCCATTTTGCACGAATTTACCGCCGAACAAATACACAACATTGTCAATCACAGCGAAGCAAAATTGCTGTTCGTCGGCGACGTTGTAGCAACCGTCATCGACGAAAAAGAGATGCCAGACTTGGAAGGAATCGTTTATATTCCCGATTATTCATTGTTCGTTTCCAGAACAGAGAAGTTGACGTATGCCCGAGAACATCTTAACGAGATGTTCGGAAAAAAGTATCCTAAGTACTTCAGACCAGAACATGTCAACTACTATATCGAGCAAGATCCAGAAGAATTGGCACTGATTAACTACACGAGCGGAACGACAGGATTCTCGAAAGGTGTGATGATTCCCTATCGTGCCATGTGGGGAAACGCAGACTTTGCCCAGCACGAGTTGCGCGGCATCATGCGCGAAGGCGATCATGTGTTAAGCATTCTGCCCATGGCTCACATGTATGGCATGGCCTTTGAGTTCATTTATGAGTTTATTACGGGCTGCCACATCTTCTATCTTACCCGTCTGCCGAGCCCAGCCGTCATTGCTCAAGCATACGCTGAAATCAAGCCTGCCTTAATTATTGCCGTACCGCTGGTCATCGAAAAGATTATCAAGAAGCGGGTCTACCCAAAGATACAGAACAACATGATGAAGCTGTTGCTTAACATGCCTGTCATCAACACCAAGATTCACGAGAAGATTGGACAAGAGGTTATCAACGCTTTTGGTGGCAATTTCCATGAAGTCATTATTGGCGGTGCTGCTTTCAACAAGGACATCGAGAATTTCTTGCAGAAGATAGGTTTCCCATATACCGTTGGATACGGCACAACCGAGTGTGCTCCAATCATCGCATACGCCAACCATGAGACGTTTGTCCCCGGCAGTTGCGGTCGTGCTGCCTACCACATGGAAGTAAAGATCAATAGTAACGATCCGCAGAACGTTCCCGGTGAGATTTGGGCCAGAGGCACAAACGTGATGCTGGGCTATTACAAGAATCCTGAAGCTACAGCAGAAGCACTGGATGCTGATGGCTGGTATCACACTGGCGACTTAGGAACAATGGACGCAGAAGACAATATTTTCATCAAGGGACGTTTGAAGAACATGCTGTTGGGTGCGAGTGGGCAAAACATTTACCCCGAAGAAATAGAAGATAGGCTCAACGCCATGCCCATGGTCAGCGAGAGTGTGGTGATTCAAGAAAACAACAAACTGGTGGGACTGGTTTGTCCCGACTTGGATGAAGCTAATTCCATTGGGCTGACAAGGTCGGATATTGAAGAAGTCATGGAACAAAACAGACTGCAACTGAACAATGAGTTGCCAGCCTATAGCAAACTGAGTGCCATCAGATTACATGATGAAGAGTTTGAAAAAACGCCGAAGAAGAGCATCAAGAGATATCTTTATCAGAACGCACATGAGGCATAGAGGCGTTTTTCAGCCTTGCAGAATCAGAAGAAACTGAAAGTGAAAGAAAAGAGACAACCACGCTGGTGATTGTCTCTTTTTATAGATTCAAAGCGAAAGACAAAGCAATGCCTTATTCTGCTTTCCACAAACCGTGCAGATTGCAGTACTCACGTGCACAAACTTCCGTCGCACAGGTCTTGAATTCAGCCACTGGTTTGTCAGATGGTGTAAGATATTTGCGAAGAACTTCGGTTGGCGTCATCAGCTCAATCCACTGGATGTAGTGTCCCTCAGTCATCGGATGCTCTACCTCACCCACGGTTACACGGTAGCCACCTTCTATCTTTTCAATCACAGGAACGTGCTTTTCCGTCGCAGCGTCAACGGTGTTCTCCTTCAAAAGTTTCATAGGAGCATCGCAACAGGTAAGTTCTCCGGTTGACTCATTCACTACTTCAACCATGTTACCACACTTTTCACATCTGTAAATTTCGTTTCTTTTTGTCATAATCTTAGTATTCTATAATGTTGATAACACAAAGATACAGAAAATAAAAGTATGGTGCAACAATAACAATGTGAAAAAAATACAAATTATACATCTTCTTTCATCTTGCCCTAATGCCTCTACCCTATTTCATTTTCCCTTTGTAAAAATAAGCACAACGACTGCTTGTACTTGGTCTGATACCACATATAGTTGAGCAAAACGACAACCCTATTCCTGATAACCACACTAAAACGAGGATATGCCTCGAGCCACAAAGTCCAAGAAATGTACGATTTTATAACCGTTTTTTGCCCTTAAAACGCCCCATGAAAACTCTCATTCTAGCAAAAAACGATAGGCAATGAGGAAGCAAACAATTGAGATTTGGTAGGAAAAAATTGGATGTTGACAGGGAAAAGCAATGCTTTTATTGCACTACAAGCATCACTTTACCTGTCTATAGATATGTGATTGCCTCACAAGAGCATGCATATTAAAGCCCAAAAGCAATGCTTTTGGCAGGAAAGATGATGAAAAAGATGGGCGAAACAGTACGATATTCGGGTAACGAATTGTATTATAGGTATATACGAAATCTGCTTATATTTGGCTTATTTGCGACAACAGATAGATCTACTTGCAAATAAGCTAAGCACAGAGAAGTTGGTTGTCAAGAAAATTCATCATCTATCAGACACGGATCCAGTACCCACACAGGTTTGTATGCTTAATGGTAATGAGGTGTAACACGGTGAAAGGCTACGCGGCTGGATGACATAAAGCAAAAGAACGGTTTACGTCTTTCAACCCTTTAGGCCCAACAAAGAATTTTTAGCACAGCAACAAGAACTCTTATCTTACATTCTTTTAATATGTAACGACAAGCTGTACAGCCTTCTAAACAGGCGTGTCTTCGGGACGCTCAGTAAAGATATCGTCGGCCGAGCTGATCTCATCAAGGTCGAACCACTGACTCATCTTTGCCTTGGCCTTTTGCTTGACCTCTTCAGATACATCTCCCCAAACCTTATGGAGTACGTAAATCAATACCGCCAAGTCGTCACTAAGACCTGCAATGGGGATGGCATCTGACACCACGTCAAGTGGACTGATGAGATAGCCCAACGCTCCAATGATGATGGCTTTATCCCTAACCGACACCTTGTCGTTCTCTAAGGTGTAATAAAGAATGAGTGCGGCATAGACAAGCTTTGCACCCGCACGCTTTGCAATGCGTGATATTTTTTCGACAAAACCAGAGTTAGAGAACTTGTCTTTATACTTCATAAAATCTGGCAAATTCATTTCCATACGCTAATCCTTTCTACTGTTATAATGATGAAGCAGATTAAACTCAACAATCATTTAGTTTATAATTGGTTGGTAAGATACCAATACCTAATTAAATAACGGGTATTTTCACGCATTATTATCTGTTTGCATGCCTTCTTGAGGAAACAACGCCCTGATTGGAACATCTCGCAGCTGATCCAAATAGGTCTTGCGTAAGTCGAACAGATGCTTCCAATCCGTTGAAGTGAGTTGCTCGTGCAAATCAAGTTGCATGTCCCACCGCCCCAATGCTTCCAATCTATCGACCATGTCGCCTACCGTTATATGATCCAACGTCTGTGCTGGCTGGTAGATTAGGTCGCCATCATGATCTTCATGGCAAACACTCGAATTGATGAGATTCACCTCTGTCAAATTGTACAATAAGTCGTTGGTGACGCGAATCGGAATGTTTGTTTCCAATTTTAATTCAAGAGCGGTATAAGGTTTCTTCCCCTCAACGAATCGGTTGCATATCTTGCTGAGCAGCACGGCACTCATCAAGAGCCGATAGCGATGACTAATTTCATTTGGATTGGTCAGAAAGGCTAAATCTTCCAAGTTCTGATTAGTGTAGCACAGTTGCGCGCCAAACAAGCAAATGGTCCACGATATCTGCACCCAAAGCATGAACAATGGCAGTGCGGCAAACGATCCGTAAATGGCATTGTAACTGGACAGCAGCATTTGGCCATGGATATAGAACAACTGCAACACCTGCATGGCCACACCGGCGAGAATGCCTGGCACGATGGCAGCGGTAATCTTGACCTTGGTGTTGGGCATGAAGATATACAAACCTATGAACACGCACGACATGATAACGAAAGGCATCACCTTCAAGCCTATCTGCAACATGGGTGCGAGCAGCATATAGCCTTGCGCACGGTCGACGAATGCGGTCATAAAAATGGAAATACCCGAAATCAAGACGATCAAGATGGGCATTAAAAAGACCATGGCAAGATAGTCGGTGACGGTGCGAAACAGCGTGCGTTCATGTTTTACCTGCCAAATGTTGTTGAAAGTTTGCTCAATGGTTCGCGTCAACCGAAGCACTGTCCACAACATGAAGAGTAAGCCAACTCCAAGGATAACGCCACTCTGCGTGTGAACCAAATACGAATTGACGAAGCCGATGATAATCTCAGCTGCTTGCGACTGTCCTGACAAGGCATTGCGAAACCACTCTTCAATGTACTTAGAAAAGCCAAACCCTCTTGCCACTGCAAACACCACTGCACAGATGGGAACCAGGGCCAACAACGTGGAATAGGTCAGTGCGGCAGCTAAATCGCTAGTTCCTTTAGTGAAGAAGAACTTGACAGCCAATGATAGTTTTTTGACGATGCTAATGAGCAGATATTGCAAAGGCGACACGTCTTTGGGTGTAATGCGCCAAATATCTACTGTCAGGAAACGCTGAACTTGCTGTATATACTTGTTCATAGGTTGTACTTCATTACAAGGCAAAGCTCTGATGTCTTGCCTTGGTGATGCTATTTGATTTCATAAAAATATGAAGTGTTCCTATAAGCCGGGTTCTGTAACCAACAATGTTGGCGCTCTGCCATTTATCTACTTTGGAAGTCGCCCTCCAACTCTAGCATTCTACCCTCCATTGTACGCGAACGTTTAGGCGGACAACCTTCAAACAATGGTATACGCGAACTTGCAACCTCCAGATGGCACAGCCTGATGATCACCCATCAGCTGGTGGTCTCTTACACCACCTTCTCACCCTTACCCTTGCGGGCGGTTATTCTCTTCTACCGACACCTACTGTCACCAATAGCTTCTAGTTTCAGAAGTGGAGCGTCCTGTGTTGCCCGGACTTTCCTCTCGCATCCAAAAGATACCAGCGGCAGAGCCGGAACACTTACTTATGAGCGCAAAGATAGTAAAAAATAAAGAGATGAAGAGTGGAAACAAAAAGTTTTTACTTCTAGGCCATTGAAGTACAAAGTGGAAGTACACCAACAGAAAACCATTATACACAAGCGTCCAAACGTCTGACATGGTCATCGCTTAATCGTTTGGATAAACCTAAATCTTTGAGGATAATTGAAAAACACAGGCCCTGGAATCTTCAATATTTGTAAAAACGCATGACAATGACTTAAGAGCCGTTAATGTGTTAAAACAAATTGTTAAATTGGAATAAAGAAACTGGACAAAATGGCAGATTAACGTTTTTTGCGTTTAAATTTGCATCAGTTATAAACAAATGACAGAATGTTGCTTGCCATCTATCAGGCAGAACATTCTCGATGAAAGAAATAAAGAACAATTAAATCATATTTAAATGAAAAAGTATTCTAACTATTTGCTAACAGCAATGTGCCTCATCGCACTTGCTTTTTCTGCCGGCTCGTTTATTAAGGTGAACGCAGCTGGTGATCAAGTTCCCGCTGCAGGACAACCAGTAGACTTAACTTATGCTGCTGATAAAGCGTTGCCGGCAGTGGTTCACATCAAATATGTGCAGAACTCGAAGACCAGAACCGTGGAGGTACCTAGCAATCCATTCTCTGATTTCTTTGGCTTCCCATTCGATTTCTTTGGACAAGGACAAGGTGGAACACAAAAGCGACAAATGCAAACACCACCGAAGAGAGCAACCGGTTCGGGCGTGCTGATTTCTGATGATGGATACATTGTTACGAATAATCACGTAGTTGAGGGTGCTGATGAACTAACTGTCACGTTGACAGACAATAGAGAGTTCTCTGCAAGAGTGGTTGGTACCGACAAAACTACCGACCTGGCACTCATCAAGATTGACGGAAGCAAACTTCCTACCCTTCCCATTGGCGACTCTGACAAACTGAAAATTGGCGAATGGGTCATTGCTGTAGGCAATCCATTTGGTCTAAACAATACAGTAACGGCTGGAATTGTCAGCGCAAAAGCTAGATCTTTGTACGCTAATGGTGTAGAAAGTTTTATCCAAACCGATGCTGCCATCAACGCAGGTAACTCTGGTGGTGCCTTGGTTAACGCACAAGGAGAGCTGGTAGGCATCAATGCCATGCTGTATTCTCAAACGGGTTCGTATGCCGGTTATGGATTCGCCATCCCGACAAGCATCATGAACAAAGTAGTGAGCGATCTCAAGAAATTTGGTACAGTGCAGCGTGCTATGCTCGGAATTCAAGGTCAAGACGTGCTGAACTACATCAACATGCAAAAAGACCAGGATAAAGATGTGGATCTGGGAACCAACTCTGGCGTATACGTTGCCAAGGTTGAGAGCGAAGGAGCGGGTGCTGAAGCTGGTCTGCAAGAAGGCGACGTCATCACCAATCTGGATGGCAAAAAGATTAACAAGATGGCCGAGTTGCAGGAAATTATCTACAGCAAGCGCCCTGGTGAGAAGATAACCATCACTTATCTGCACAACAAGAAAAAGAACACCAAAACCGTTACGCTGAAAAACGCACAGGGCAACACAAGCATTGTCAAGGTGGCAGACCTCGATGTTCTTGGGGGCAACTTCAGAGAAATAACCTCAGCACAGAAGCAACAGATGCGCACCAGCTACGGCTTGGAAGTGATTAAAATTAACAATGGGGCACTAAAAGAGGCTGGCATCTCGAAGGGTTTCATTATTCTGGAGGTGAATGACATACCAATGAAGGCATTAGAGGACTTGCAAACTGCTGTAAAAAAGGCATCAACAAGTAAAGATCCCGTGCTTTACATCAAAGGCATCTGGCCATCTGGCAAGAGAGACTACTTTGCTGTGACGGTCAATCGATAAGCTTTTAGACAAAGTTGAGTATCTCCCAAAAGAGATATTAGATAAGAAGAGAATGCAAGTTTCTACGCATGCATTCTCTTTTTTTTGATTTACACAGTAAACGGCTAACGTTGGAGCTTACCTCACATATCACATAACCGACCTCCACACCACCGTACATTCCGTTCGGCATACGGCGGTTTCGTGCTTTTACTTGAAGATTAATAATCGAAGTGCAAAACTTGTTGGTGTTTGGATAGTATTAAAACCATGAAAAACACTGCAGAGGTTTGCACCTCGATTATTAACCTTCACCTCTTTTGAGCCTTATTAAAAGAGTTGTGAGATAGTATGATGAGAGCCAAGTTTTATTTTTTCATCACCATTTCATCCTTCGGATTTGTAAAATAAAGCATACAGCCTGTTCGAAGAGTTGACTACCTGCCTAGGATGCTATTAAGGGTAATTAACGTTTATTTTACATACTATTATTTTCCTCATGTGTATTCTATAAAAAAAGCATGAAGAATACAAAAGAAAGCGAGAAGCTATTTGAAAATATAGAGGACATGCTAGATCATGATATTGAGCAGCTTACCAATCATGAGGAAGGAGCCGACGAAGAACTTGATGCACCTGAGTTTGACATGGAAGGTGTATTTAATAACATCATGAGAGTAATCACGCAAAAGAAACATCATTCAATTGCGAATGTCCTCAAGTGGACATCAGCAGCGATCATTGTCTTTATGCTCGGATTCAGTTCCTATTACCTCATGTTTGACTCTAATGTTAAACGCCATGAAATCTATGCTTCAAAGGGTGAGAAATTGCTCGTGGTTCTCCCTGATGGCACAAAAGTATTTCTTAATTCTGACTCTAAACTTAGTTACCCCGATAGATTTTATGGCCGACTCAGGGAAGTTGGACTCGAAGGCGAGGGATATTTCCAGGTCGCCAAAGATACAAGACATCCATTCATAGTCAGAACATACGATATGATGGTTAAGGTTACGGGAACAAAATTTAATATCAAAGCCTATCCGGAAAATAAAGATGTCGTAACAACTTTGGATGAAGGACATGTTCTGGTGGGAAAATCAGGTATGGAACACACCTTACGGCCTATGGAGCCCAACCAACAGGCCATCTATGCACGTAGAACGGCATCATGTTGGATTAGGAACGTGTCAAGCAACAATGGTTCGTCAGATTGGAAAAACAACAGACTGTCTTTCTTTAATACGCCGATGGATGAGGTGCTGCTGACGCTCGAACGCAATTTCAATGTCACCTTCATCATCAAAAAGAACGCTGCTAAAAAATACAGCTATACATTCAACTGCAGTTCGAACGACATCAAAGAAGTGATAGAAACAATGGAGACAATCACACCGATAAGAATCAACAAGCAAGACGAACAAACATATATTATCAATTAATTCTAGCTATGAAGACAACAACTCAATTAAACATTGTCAAACGACTATGTGTGTTTTTTGTGGCAGCATTTTTACCTCTTTGGCTCTGTGCTCAAAGCCAGGTAATAAGTGTGAAGTTCAACAACATGCCCCTTGGAAAAGCGATGAAGGTTATAGGCAAGAAATCGAACCTAAAGATTGCCTATAGCAAGGAATTTGTCGACGTGGATAAGCTTGTATGCCTGTCTGCCAAGAATGAAAGGGTGGATAAGGTGCTGGATGCATTGTTCCAGAATATTGATGTGGCATACAGCATCAAGAATGGTACCATTATGTTGTATAGGACAAACAGGCAGAAAAAGGACGCTAAGACCAAGCCTTCACCAACTTATGTAGCGAATGATGCACTGCCAGCTGTTTACGGAACGATAAAGGATAAAAATGGTGAGCCTCTTGTTGGAGCGACTATTTCGACACTTGACCAAAAAGTTATTGCCATCACTGACCAAGAAGGACAATTCAGCATTAAAGTAGATCCTGGCACAGTGCTGAAGATTAACTATGTAGGTTGCGAGGAGATCAAGTACACAGTGAGGGATGGCAGGACTATATCCCTTGTGATGCAGGAAGATGCCACGGGACTGGATGAGGTCGTTGTTGTAGGCTACGGCACACAAAAGAAAATAAATCTAACTGGAGCTGTTTCGATGATTAAGGGCGATGCCTTGGAAAATCGACCGATAGCTAACGTTACATCAGGTTTGCAAGGAATGTTGCCAGGGGTAACCATTGAGTCTTCGAGCGGACAACCAGGTGCCGTGCCCAGTATTAGGGTTCGTGGTATCAACACCATCAGTAGCAACACCTCGCCATTGATTTTAATTGATGGAGTAGCAGGAGGCGACCTGAACCTTCTGAATCCGTTGGATATCGAGAGTGTATCGGTACTCAAGGATGCTGCTTCGTCAGCTATCTACGGTGCCCGCGCTGCAAATGGCGTGATACTAATCACAACGAAAAAAGGTAAAAGAAAAGAGAATGCCCATGTGTCTTACAGTGGATATGTGGGAATGCAAACCCCTACAGCCTTACCAAAGTTGGTTAATGGAAGGCAATATATGGAACTTTACAACGAGTCCATGGCAGCAGCTGGCTTCTCCAAACCATACGGCGAGGATGCGTTCCAAAAATATGATTCAGGAGAATATCCAAATGAATATTCCAACACAGACTGGGTGCATGAGATTTTCAAAAAGAATGCTTTACAGACCTCCCATGCAGTTAGTGTAAGAGGTGGTGGTGACAAAAGTGCATATTTTTTGTCATACGGCTATTTGAACCAAGATGGTTTGGTGGTTGGCGATGCATTCAATTCAAAACGTCATAATGCTCGTATCAATGTGAATACGGAAATAGGATCTCGCTTGAAACTGAATGGAACGGTTAGCTTCGTTGATTACAACCGCCATATATCTGGATTTTCAGGAACGGGTGGAGTATTTCGTCTGGCCCAGAGAATCTCACCGTTGTTGCCAATCAAATGGAAGCAGAAGAATGATGCCGGACAATGGGAAGATACGCCGTACTGGTCATACGGATCGGTAGGCAACCCACTGTATGTCGCCTATGAAGGGGGTTCAGAGAAATCTAAGTCTAGAACGTTGAATGCCATCATTGAGGCCAATCTTAAGATCGTAGACGGGTTATACTTGAATGGACAGTATGCTGCAAACTACTATTTCCGCGAAATAGATGAATTTTCGCCCACATTGCTCAAGTTTAATGCAGATGGCGAGCCAAGCCCTGACAACAAGACGATGAAAAATTCAGTTCGGCAAAGTCATCAAGATGCATTGACGCAAAGCTTCCAGATCACATCTACTTTCAACAAGAAGTTTTGGAAGCACGATATTGGAGCATTGCTGGGCTTTTCACAAGAATGGTATGATAACAGCAATTTGAGTGGAAGTCGAAAAAACATTCTCGTCGATGATATTTATGTGCTTAGTATGGGTACGGAAGACATTACAAACAGTGGCACCAAAGGACAATGGGCATTACAATCTTATTTTGGCCGATTGAATTATGCTTTTGACAATAAATATTTGTTTGAAGCCAACATTCGTATAGACGGCACTTCTCGTTTTGCAAAGAACAACCGTTGGGGCTATTTCCCTTCGTTCTCTGTTGGCTGGAATTTCTTCAGAGAAGATTTCATGCGGTTCCTCGATTCTTACATGTCGATGGGAAAGCTGCGTGCATCCTGGGGAGAATTGGGCAACCAAAATGTGGGCAGTACATTCTATCCTTATGTTACACCCATCGAACGTAGGGAAAAGGCATATCCTATCGGTGGTACAAACAACGTTGGATTTGAGCAAAGGAAACTGGGAAATACAAACATCAAGTGGGAGACGATACGCATGCTGAATGTCGGTTTGGACTTGAACTTTATCAGTAATAGATTGTCCTTGACGTTCGACTGGTTTAAAAAGGAAAATATCAATGCACTGGTGAAACCTATTTTTCCGACTATTGTAGGTGTTGTTGGTTCGAATAATCTTCCGTTTGAGAACATGGGACGTATTGAGAACAAAGGCTGGGAGTTTGGTGCTTCTTGGCGAGACCATATCGGTGAAGTAAGGTATGGACTGAGTTTCAATATATCTGATTCGAAAAACAAAATTACTGATTTGGGCAATAGCGAACCAAGTCTTGGTAACCATATCCGGCGTGTAGGTGATCCTATCAATGCCTATTATGGGTATCTGACTGACGGTTTGGCTCAAACGAGCGATTTCGAAGGAAGAAACGAAGATGGAAAGTACATCAATCCTAAATTTGTTGTGCCAAGCGCACATAAGTCTATTGTTCAGCCAGGAGACATTAAGTATCGGGATGTTAGCGGTCCTGAGGGCAAGCCTGACGGTACGATTGACGAGTATGACAAGGTGGTGTTTGGCGAGCCATTCCCACATTACACCTATGCTATCAAGGCCAATATTGCATGGAGAGGCTGGGATTTCAGCTGTTACTTCCAGGGCGTGGGTAAAGTGAATGGTTATCTTTCAGACGAAGCCCGTCACTGCTTCATCAATGACTATTCGGTTCCAAAAGAAGAACACTTGAACCGTTGGACTCCTAATAACCCAAATGGAACTTATCCGAGATTATATCAAGGACAGTCGCACAACCTCATGTTTAGCAATTATTGGCTCGAGGACGCATCATATCTACGTTTGAAGAACGTGCAGTTGGGTTATACCTTCCCTAACAAATGGGTGTCCAAGTTGGGCATGAATCACGTGAGGGCATATTTTTCAGCTGATAACTTGCTGACGTTTACCAAATATTTTGGTTCTTATGATCCAGAAGTACGTGAAACTTCTGGGAGTATATATCCACAAGTCAAAACTTATGTTTTTGGACTATCCGTTAACTTTTAAAATGATGTGTTATGAAGACTTTTAAATATTTTGGCATTCTGTTCATCGGTCTGATGATAACAGTTTCATGCAGCGATATATTAGATAAATACCCTTTGGATTCGGTTACCAACCAAACATATTGGAAAACAGAGGAACAGTTACGATCGGCCTTGTACCCGTGTTATGATGCTTTTGACTATGAGACACTAATCAAATGGGCCGAGGCAACTGCTGAAACGGTGTTGTGGGGTGACGTTAAAAGTGGATTGAGCAAGGTTTCCGGAGGTAAACACACCTATAGCGACGGGTTTCCTATGAGCTCATATTGGGGAAGAGCGTATAGCAATATATACACTTGCAATAATTTTCTTGACAACTACAACTCCGCCCCTATCCCGCAGAAAGTTAAAGATGTGTATGCCGGTGAAGTGAAGGTCATTAGAGCCTATGAGTATTTCATGTTGACCACTTTCTTTGGTGACGTACCATGGGTGGATCATGTGATAACATCCAAAGAGGCCTATATCGCTCGAACGAGCCGTAGCCAAGTCATTGATCATATCTTGGCTGATCTTGACTGGGCTGCTGAACGCTTGCCTGCGAAGAGACAGTTAGGAGTTAATGTTGGTCGCATTGACCGTTGGGGAGCCTTAGCCATGAAGGCTCGTATTGCCTTGCAGAACAAACGTTATGAGATAGCAAGAGATGCCTGCCGGGAGATTATGGATAACAGTCCTTATGGACTGTACGACTATGCCAAGCTATACCAGCAAGAGGGAGACGTAGAGTCAAATCCAAAGAACAATGAATCTATTATCTTCAGCCTCTATGTGAAAGACGTTCGCATGCACAACACCTCGCGAGAAATATGCAGTCCGGTTGACTATGTGCGTTTTATGGCATCCAAGACTTTAGTAGATGCGTTTTTGTGCACAGACGGTAAACCGGCTAAGGCAGGATTGGAATATTATCACAATAATAATGTCGTAACTTCTGATTTGTACACATATCCCGAGAAACATTATGCAGACTATTTTAAAAACCGGGATCCGCGTATGAGGATGACACTCTATGTTCCTGGTGACAAGTGGCCCGGCGGCGACGATGGTGACAAGGATGTAGACAAAGCAAATCCTGTTTTTAAATTACCACGTTTTGCTTCGCTAAGTAACAACAACCGCAAGGGGGCTAACAGCTATACGGGTTTTTATTTTAAAAAGTACAGCATCATTAACAATATAGCTTATAGAAAAGGACATAACAACTATAACGTCATTCGTTATCCTGAGGTTTTACTCACTTATGCCGAGGCCTTGTACAAATTAAACGGCACCTTAACTCAGCAGGAGATTGACGAAACTGTCAATAAGTTGAGAAACCGGGTGGGCATGCATCCTATGAAACTCGACGAGTTGAAAAAATGGAACATGGATCTATGGACAGAATTGAAGCGTGAGCGCCGAGTAGAAATGAGTTTCGACGGTATGCGTTATGCAGATATTATGCGTTGGCGCGAAGGTGAACTGAGATTTGGTCGTGCTATAACGGGACCAAGCTTAACTGTATGCATGAATGATTTAGGACGGAATCCGTATCCCGACAATGGTGTGGACGAGTTTGGCGACATTGTTCATGAAAAGTCTACGGCCGAAGGCGGAATCCGATATTTCGACCCCAAAAAGCATTATTTGTGGCCTGTGCCGTATGAGGAAAGGCTCAAGAATCCTTTATTGGGACAAAATCCAGGATGGGAGGAGTAATATATTCTCACATTAAACTTTTATAAGTATCAACATAATAAAAAATAAAATGAAAAATATAATTCTTATCATGGGTATTCTGATGGTAAATTTATCAGGATGCTCCAAAGCCAGCACAGACTTCAATACTTCTGGAGATAATGGTTGGGACCATCAAAAGAGTAAAAATAATTTAACGGTAATGAGTTATAATATTCGTCACTGTTCCCCATATTTAGGTTCTGGTGTTCCCTCTCCGGCAGAAGTTCGCAATGTGGCTAAGGTCTTGAAGGATAAAAATGCCGATGTGGTGCTTTTGCAGGAAGTTGATTCCATGACCACGCGTGCATTAAATATTGATCAGGCAAAAGAACTTGCCAAGCGAGCAGGGTATAAATATCACAAATTTTTCAAGCAAAAAGACTATCAGGTTGGAGCTTACGGCGCTGCGATATTGTCTAAATATGAAATGAAGAATATCATAAACCACCCTTTGCCCAAAATGATAGATGGTCAAACGATTAAAGGCAGCAACATATTGGGTAGTGCAAAAATCGTGTTCGCAGGAAAAGATATTTATATTGCGACAATGCATCTCTCCGTTACTGAGAGTGAGCGGCTTAAGCAATTTCCCAAGTACTTAGAATGTTTAGAACCATACGCTCATAAATTGATCATTATAGGTGGCGACTTCAACAGCCGTCCAACTGATGCATCTATAACCATGTTGGAAGCAAACGGTTTTACTCGTACGAACAAAGATCCCAACAAGTTTACCATTCCTTCTGATAAGCCAAATCGTGAGTTGGATTATATTGCCTATAAACCATCAACAGCAGTAGAGGTTGTATCTCACACTGTCTTTACCGGGATTAACGCATCAGACCATTTACCAATAGTTTCAGTATTGAAGATTAAATAAAATTAATATGAGAATCTTAATTTCATTTTACCTACTACTTATTTCACTTTGTGTAGGGGCGCAAGAACCACTCAAGTTAAGAGTCATGACGTATAACTTGCGCTTTGGAGAATTGGCATCACTCGAGGAGTTGGCTTATCACATTAAAGCGTTCAAGCCAGACTTTGTTGCCTTGCAAGAAGTAGACTGCAACACTCATCGTGAACGTGCTCCCAAGCAGAACGGAAAGAACTTTATATCAGAATTAGCCTATCACACGGGTATGTTTGGTTTGTATGGAAAAACCATTCACTACTCGGGGGGCTATTATGGTATTGGTATGCTGTCTCGGTATCCATGCATTGACATGAAAAAAGTAATGCTGCCCAATCCCTCCAAGTCTGAGCAAAGAGCCGTTATGTATGCTACATACGAAGTAGGCACAGACACGCTCGTGTTTGCTGTAACCCATCTTGATATAAGCGAAAAGGACGCCAGAAGAGAGCAGGCAGAATTTATCGTACAAGAACTCCAAAAGTGTAATTATCCGGTCTTGATTGGAGGAGATTTCAATGCTGGCCCTACCGAACCTGCTATAGAGAAGGTTATGGAAAAATGGGGACGCAACATGACAATTATGGATCAGACATATTCATCGACAACTCCAAAGATTAAAATAGACTATATATATGCTTATCCTAAGAATAGATGGGAGGTGAAAACAAGTCAAACGGTACGGTCGTACTTGTCAGACCATTTTCCAATCGTATCGGAAATTATTCTTAAAAGATAACCTTGGCTCAAGATATGAATCATGATGTTTAGGAAATACTTACTTTTATTGTTGTTTTTATTATTACCGCAAGTTTTTCTTGCCGCTGATAATGATATCACAGTGCCAGCAAAAAGAGTTCTCGATCGTATTTTAGAGGTTCCTGAAAACCGCATAGTATATAAGGTTTTACCACGTCAGGGGGGTCTGGATGCTTTCTCTATCAGTTGTGAGAACAATTGTCTAACACTCAGCGGAACAAGTACAACGGCATTGACTTATGCTTTTTACATCTATGTGCGCCATGCTTGCCACGTCATAGCCACATGGAGTGGAAATAATATAAAATTGCCTAAGCAACTTCCAAATTACCACTCTGGTGTCGTCAATAGTCCGTTCAAGCTCCGCTATTTTCTTAACGTATGTACATTTGGGTATACAATGCCCTATTGGGATTGGAAGCGTTGGGAAAAAGAACTCGACTTAATGGCACTTCATGGAGTGAACATGCCTTTGGCATCTGTTGCATCAGAGGCAATAGCAGAACGAGTGTGGATGAGAATGGGGCTTTCAAAAGCTCAAATACGGGAGTTCTTCACCGGACCTGCATATCTTCCTTGGCACAGAATGGGTAACCTCAACCAATGGGACGGCCCTCTGTCTGATGCGTGGCACAAGCAACAAATAACGTTACAACACAAAATCATATCACGCATGCGAGAGTTGGGCATGCAGCCCATTGCACCAGCTTTTGCTGGTTTTGTGCCAAAGGCATTTGCCAAAAAGCATCCAGAGATTAATTTCAAACATCTCCGATGGGGAGGTTTTGCTGATTCCTTGAACGCTTATGTTTTACCACCTGAGTCATCATACTTCAAACAATTGGGCAAATTATTTATTGAGGAATGGGAAAGGGAGTTTGGTGAAAACACCTACTATCTTTCTGATAGTTTCAATGAGATGAAGCTCCCTGTCAATCCTAATGACGAAGAAGGAAAATGTAGACTATTGGCTGAATATGGCAAGGCAATCTATCAGTCAATAAATGCCGGAAATCCTCATGCGATTTGGGTAACTCAAGGATGGACCTTTGATTACCAGCATGATTTTTGGAACCGAAAAAGTCTAAGTGCCTTACTTAGCCAGGTGCCAAACGATCGAATGATTATCATTGATTTGGGCAACGATTATCCCAAATGGGTGTGGCATACCGAGCAAACGTGGAAGCGTCACAACGGTTTTTATGGCAAACAGTGGATATTCAGCTACGTTCCTAACTTTGGGGGAAAGACGCTTCTTACAGGCGACTTGGAAATGTATGCTACCGATGCTTCTCTGGCTTTGTCGGCAGCCAACAAAGGTAATTTAGTGGGAATAGGATCTGCTCCCGAGGGATTGGAGAATAACGAGGTGGTCTATGAGCTTTTGACTGATGCCGCATGGACTGACAAGGGGATAAATCTTGATGAGTGGATTGCGAATTATTGCATGGCGCGATATGGCGAATATCCTGATAAGATGAAAGCTGCGTGGAACGGATTCAGAAAAAGCGTATACTCCTCCTTGTATTCATATCCAAGATTTACGTGGCAAACTGTCATTCCTGACACTCAGCGCAAGAGTAGACACGATTTGAATGACACTTATTTCAAAGCTGTTGAGGACTTTTTGTCGTGCGCTGACGAGTTGGGTAAGTCAAAATTCTACCAAGACGATGCGATACTTTTCGCTGCGCAATACCTTGGTGCAAAAGCTGATATATATTACGAGAATGCACTCCGCTATGACTCTCTCAACAAACATGTTGAGGCAAACAAACAGCTCAATAAGGCTATTGATTTGCTTCTGTTTGCCGATAAGATCTTAGCATCTCACCCTACCGACCGGCTTGATGTTTGGATAGCAAAAGCCAGAAGTCAAGGACACACGCCTCAGGAAAAAAATCAATATGAAGCGAATGCCAAGCGATTAATTACCACATGGGGAGGTCACCAAGAAGACTATGCTGCCAGATGCTGGAGCGGACTTATCAAAGACTATTATATTCCAAGAATACAAATATATTTTTCAAACCAACGAGAAATGCTGGATCAATGGGAGGAAAGCTGGATAAACAAACAAGGACAAACAGAAAAACAACTCCCCCTGACCAATCCCTTGAAAGATCTGAGAAGAATCATATCAACCATAAACCATTAAAATTCTAATATCAATGAGTGTTGCTAAGAAACTATTCCTTTTGGGTTATCTGTTATTCATACCATTTTATTGCAATGCAGAAGATCAAGATATTGTGTCGGTTAAGGCTTTGGTAAGTCGAATTCTACCAAAGCACGAGTCACAATTCGAATTTACCAAAAGCAAGTCAAAGACAAAAGCAGATGCGTATACGCTTGAAAGCGGAAAGGATGGCAGGATTCATATTGCTGGGAACAATGCAAATTCAATGGCTGTGGCTTTGAATTACTATCTGAATAACTACTGCCATACCACCGTGTCTTGGTATGCTGAGGTTCCGGTGGTGGTTCCTGATAAACTCCCAGGCGTACCTACTCTCGTTAAATCGAATGCTAAAGTAGAAAGAAGATTTTTCCTTAACTACTGTACGTACGGTTACACGATGCCTTTCTTCAGTTGGAAAGAATGGGAAAGACTCATAGACTGGATGGCGCTGAATGGGGTAAACATGCCCTTGGCCATCACAGGACAGGAGGCTGTTTGGTATGCTGTGTGGAAAAAAATGGGCATGTCTGACATCGAAATTAGGGGCTATTTCACAGGGCCGACATACTTGCCGTGGAATAGAATGGCCAATATTGATAAATGGAACGGTCCCCTTCCAATGTCTTGGCTCGAACAACAAAAAGAGCTTCAGCAAAGAATCCTGCTACGCGAACGCTCTCTGAATATGAAGCCGGTGCTCCCTGCTTTTTCTGGACATGTACCTGCAAAACTCAAAGAGTTATATCCTCAGGCCAATATTAAGTATCTGGGAAGATGGGCTGGCTTCAGTGATGATTACCGATGTCACTTCTTGAATCCGGAAGACCCTCTGTTTGCCAAAATCCAAAAAATGTATCTCGAGGAACAAAAGGCTTTGTTCGTAACAGACCATATCTACGGAATCGACCCATTCAATGAAGTAGACCCGCCCAGTTGGAAGCCTGAATATTTAAAAGAAATATCACATAATATATATCGTACTGTTACATCTGTTGATCCTGGAGCTGAGTGGATGCAGATGTCGTGGATGTTCTACCATAACAAGAAGCAATGGACACCAAAACGAATAAAAGCTCTGCTAACAGGAGTTCCACGAGGAAAAATGTCTCTATTGGATTATCATTGTGAGAACGTTGAACTATGGAAGACAACCAATAACTTTTATGGGCAGCCATATATTTGGTGTTATTTGGGAAATTTTGGAGGCAACACAACGATTACTGGTAATGTTAAAGAAAGTGGACAGAGGCTGAATGAGGCTCTGAACAAGAAGAACAAAAACCTGATAGGCATAGGCTCCACACTGGAAGGACTTGACGTCATACAGTTTCCTTACGAATATATTTTGACACAAGCATGGACGGCAAAACCTGCTGACAAGGAGTGGATAGACAATCTTGCAGATCGGCATGTCGGCTTTTCATCTCCTAAAATGAGGCAGGCTTGGCAGATATTGTTTAATGATATTTATACTCAAATTCCGAGATCATTGGGCATACTTCCTGCATTACGACCCATATTAGGGAACAACCAGGAGCGTCGAACTGGAATTACTTACCCAACAAAACGCCTGGAAGATGTTTGGAAACTTATGAGTGACGTTTCCGAATGTGATAGAAATGAATATCAATTGGATCTTATTGCTGTTGGCAGACAAATTTTAGGCAATAAATTTTTAAAGTTAAAGTTAGAACTTGATTCATGCTATGAAAATAAAGATTTAGTTGGCTTGCAACGTACAGGAAACACAATGAAAGAGGTTTTGGTCGACTTGGATTATCTCACTGCTGCCAACTCTCGCTGTTCCATTGGTAACTGGATTGATGATGCGCGTGACTATGGAAATAATGACCTGGAAAAAGCATACTATGAAAAGAATGCACGAAATCTCATTACAACATGGGGAGGCTCACTTAACGACTATGCCAATAGAACGTGGAGCGGGCTTATTCGAACCTACTACGTTCGTAGGTGGAGTATGTATATTGACGAGTTGACAGCATCTGCTATGTCAGGAAAGCCGTTCGATCAGCAACAGCTTGACAAGGCAATAGGTGAATTTGAACAAAACTGGGTTAACTCAACAGAAAAGATAGATTGTGTCGAAACAAGTCATGTTCAGCAGTTCTGCCGTTATCTTATTCAAAAATATGGAATATAGGTTCTTACCACCTGAAATTTCTTCTTGTAACGTAAACTTCATCACATTTTAGCATATTAAAGTTGTTGATAACCATTCTTTTTTATAGATTTGTCATGACATAAGCTGAAGAGTTAATTCGTCAGTAAATGTACATGAAATACCAGTTTTGCATGAATCAAGAAGACGTAGAATCGATAAAAGAACTCAAAAATGGCAGTCAACTTGCATTTGCTAGCATATATAAACTATATGCCAGCCGAGCTTATCTTCTTGCATTTAAATATTTCGGCGACAAGTATATGGCAGAAGATGCTGTTCAAAATGCATTTATCAAGTTATGGAATAATCGACAAACGCTTGATGAGTCTTGCCCCATCCAAAATTATCTTTTCTGCATTCTCAAAAACGACATCATAAATACTCTCCGCGACAATAAGAAGAAAATAGCAGGAGCTAACTTCTGGCTCAAAGAATTGGTATCCGAAGATGATGGCGATGAGCAGCGATTCGCAAGAGAAAAACAGTGGAAAAAGGTGATGCGAGCTGTGGAAGCCTTACCCCCACAACAAAAGAAGATATTCAAACTAAAACTTAGCAATTATTCTAATTCTGAAATTGCCAACATGTTAAATGTTTCTGTCAATACCATAAAATACATGTATTACATCTCGCTCAAACAAATACGAACACTTGTCAAGGTGCTACTGGTCGTCTTTGTTTTTAATCCGTGATGTTAGCTTAGAAAAAAATGAGGGGGAACCTCTTTAACAAGTTTGGCTTGTTAAGTGTCAAAGAGAAACCAACAGTTCTCGGATAGTTACAAACAACGCACAAGCCAGTCAAATCAAAAATCCCGATTGGTCAGCTGTGCGACCAATCGGGAATACATATAGATTTGCTTTACAGTGCAATTATATATCTAAAAATTCTCTGAACTTTGACGGGAAACGCTCAAAGGCGCTCCCCACACCATGCTATTCAGCAGCCTCTTCAGCGTTTTCAGCTGCTGGGGCTTCTGCCTCTTCTGTTACTTCAGTTTCTGCAACAGGTGCTTCAGCATTTGCTGCCTCTTCAGCAGGTTCTGAAACCTTCTTCGTTTCAGTTGCTGGCTCTTCCTTTGGAGCGTTTTCTGCTATTACTTTCACAGGAACCTTCACTTCTACTTCCTTGTGGAAGTGAATGACAGCCTCATAGTCACCTACCTTCTTGACGTCACGCATGGTGACAATCTTGCGGTCGATGTCAAAGCCTTTCTTTGCCAGTTCTTCAGCCACAGTAGCAGCGGTAACCGAACCGTAGGTAACACCAGTAGCAGAAACCTTGGCCAGTATTTCCAAAGCTACATTTTCCAATGCGGCAGCCTTCTTCTCAGCCTCAGCCTTCAAAGCAGCCAGCTTGTGAGCCTGCTGTCTCATGTCCTCTGCAAGAACCTTCTTAGCCGATTCTGATGCGATGACAGCCTTGCCAGTTGGAATCAAATAGTTACGTCCGTAACCCTTCTTTACGTTCACTATATCGTTCTTGTATCCAAGACCGATGATATCTTCTTTCAGTATAATCTCCATTCTGTTTCCTCCTCCTTATTTATTTCATCAAATCGGTTACGTAAGGAAGCAGTGCAATCTGGCGAGCACGCTTAACAGCCTGTGCCACACGACGCTGATACTTCAAAGATGTTCCAGTAATACGACGTGGCAAAATCTTGCCTTGCTCGTTCAAGAATTTCTTGAGGAACTCAGGATCCTTATAGTCAATATATTTGATACCGCTCTTCTTAAAACGGCAATACTTTTTCTTCTTAGTGTCCACTGAAGGTGGAGTCAAATAGCGAATTTCTGATTTATTCTGTGCTGCCATGATTATGCCTCCTTTTTATTTGCATATTTCTGCTTTCTCTTCAATGCATACTCTGCTGCATACTTGTCGAGCTTAACAGTCATATAACGAATTACTTTCTCGTCGCGACGGAAGCCGGTTTCGAGTGTTTGTACCAATGTGGGCTCACCCTTGAACTCAAACAGGCAATAGAAGCCCGAGTTTTTCTTCTGAATTTGGTAAGCCAGTTTCTTCATACCCCAGGCCTCTTCATTCAGAATCTCAGCACCATTGTCGGTGAGCAGCTTCTTGAACTTAGCGACCGTTTCCTTCATCTGTTCATCAGACAAAACGGGAGTCAAAATGAAAACGGTTTCGTATTGATTCATACTACTTTAAAAATTAATGATTAAATATTTTTTGCAAATTGCGGTGCAAAGGTACTGTTTTTTTGCAAGTCTGCCAAATAATTTTCGTACTTTTGTCGACAAATATAGATTACTGATGAGAAACAAGTTATCTCCCTCGATTGCACTCTACTGCGTATACCTAGGGGTGTTTATCCTCGTACTCAGCCACGTTACTGGCTGGAACAGGATGAACGGTATATTGCTCACGGCTTTATTGCTCATTTTTTTGGGTATTGTCGGTTATATTCTCATCCAAAAACATCAAGACAAATACTAAACTTCAGGCAGCTTGTTTTTCTTGTCCACACCTATCACTGCCTACCTTGTTTACAAGTACCTTGTTTACAAGTACCTTTCAAGTCATTGAGTAGAATACTGTTAGTAGCTGTTTTGTATTATTATACAATTAAATGCTCAGCTCATATTTTCCCTCAAACGTGATATTTACTTTAATTACATAACTTGTTGTAGAGTCGGGTATTGGCAGGTACGCTTTAAAATTCACACTCTGTGAGGAATGATGATCAAAAACAATGTCTGAAAGAATACATTGCGTGTAAAATTGTTGCGGGATGAATTTTTGAAAGTCAGCTTTTTTGAAATCTCGTGAGAACAATTTGTTGGCACCATTGTAAACACTGATGTGTACAATGTTATCATAGTAAACGTTGCCCACCTCAACACCTTCGTCGGTATAAGAATTCTTGATGATTTTATACGTCGTAGGATTTACCTGAACATAAAAGTGATAACGCTGTTTATCGACATGGATGACAGTATCGCGTTTGATTAAACTATTTTGGTTTAAAGCCACAGGTTGTTTGCGCATAAAGGCAAATTCGTTCTCTGGATTGTCACTCTTCACCAAACGAACCACGTCACCATACTGGTTTTTGAATTCAAAAAGATGCTCCGTTTGTCGGACAATAGCATATTTGACGGCCGACGAGCTTTGTAAAATCAGTGAGTCTTGAACAATCTTGAAATAGACAGGGATGCTGGTTGAGTCAGGATAATAAATCGTATCCTCTTGAACTTTGAAAACAACATCTTCTTCGTCTTCATTCAACCAGATGCCTTGCAGGAGTTGCTTGGCCTTCACATCTTCTTGCGACAATGCGTTCTCGTCCTGTTTATTCTTATTTGCGCAACCAGCAGCAAAGAACATAAGGACGAGTAGAATAACAATTGTGGAGATAGATGTTTTCATCGCTACATAAAGACGTTTTTGTGTCAAAATCCTAATGCAGAATCAATCAAAAAGTTCAGCATCAGTCAATGAGCAGGCTCTTAAATCTTTTTCACTGGTCACAATCTTATCTTTGTCTATGGGCCAGATGATATTAATCGTTTCATCATCCCAACGTATTCCAGCCTCTTGTGCTGGTGTATAGGGATTGTCCACTTTATAAGTAAAGATGGCCTCGTCACTCAATACCAAAAAGCCATGAGCAAAGCCGCGGGGAATAAACAATTGACGCTTGTTATCTTCGCTCAACTCTACGCTGGCGTACTGGCTAAAAGTTGGTGACGACTTACGAAGATCAACAGCCACATCAAGCACACGGCCTTTGATAACCCTTACCAATTTAGCTTGCGAATACTCACCTTTCTGGTAATGCAATCCACGCAAAACTCCAAAACTGGATTTCGATTCATTGTCTTGAATAAAATCAACCTGTCCAATCTGTTTCTGAAAATCAGCCTGCTTCCATGCTTCAAAAAAATAACCACGCGCATCCTCAAACACTTTTGGTTCGATGATCCATACCCCTTTTATTTTTGACTCTGTGTACTTCATTATTGACTCTTCTGAACGTAATCTACATAGCAAAGGTACCACAATTCAACAGAACTGCAAAGTTTTTGTTGCTTTTATTTATCACCGTTGCATTTTTCACGTTTTTAGTTGCTCTATTCGTAAAAAAACAATAAATTTGCAAACGTGATTGAATTGGAAAAACATATCGAAACGCTGCTCTTGGACAATGACTGTGTCATCATTCCAAATTTTGGTGGGTTCATGGCTCATCCCGTTCATGCTCACTATGAAGAGCAGGATGAGTTGTACTATCCCCCACTCCGCACCATTGGGTTCAATCCACAACTTACCATCAACGATTCATTACTGGCGCAGTCGTATGTAGACGTATATGACATCAGCTATCCCGAAGCTCTTCGGAGAATCGAGCGTGAGGTTATCGAAATCAAAGAGCATCTTTCAAACGAGGGACAATTCCACTTGTCAGACATCGGCACGCTACATTATAATAATAGTGAGGGGATATTTACGTTCATACCATGTGAGGCCGGCATCCTGACCCCCACCCTATATGGGCTGAGTTCATTGGATATAGCCCCTATCTCAAGCGTCACCTCTACGCAACAAGCTACTCAAACAAGCTTTATTGAACAAGCTGAATCACAGCGCAATAAGACTGAACATGCAGATGCCTCAGAGCCATCGAAAGAGCAGCTCATGCCCACAGAAGTAAAACTACCTGACACTGATGATGATACGAGCAAAACTATCCGAGTTAAAGTCAGCGTCGTCAGAAATCTGGTTGCAGCTTGTTTAGTAGCCGTGGCGTTCTTTTTGTTTCCGGCAACACTAAACCATCAGGGAAACAATGCCAAATTGTTTGGAAACATTGATACCAGTTTGTTGTATCATATCATGCCCAAAGACATTATTACGGGTTCTGTCGACTTGCCAAATGATGCGCCTGAGAGAACCGAAGAAAAGCCTATTGTAAAAGAAACGAAAGCGAGTGAACCTATTAAGAAAGAAGTAGAAGAAAAAACAACCGCCTACGTGATTGTTTTGGCAAGTAGGGTTACGGTCAGAAATGCAAACGCATACGTAGAAAAGTTACATCAAGCAGGCTATTCCCAGGCAAAAGTTTACACGAAGAATAAAAGCACAAGAGTAATCTACGGACAGTATGAAACCGAACGAGCAGCATACAATGCCTTGAATAACCTTCAAAACAAAAAGGAATTTGCGGATGGTTGGGTTTTAAAACTATCCCCCATTTCCTCTCATTAACAACCTGTAAAATTGAAAAGAGTACGCTGTCCCAAATGTGACAATTACATCACGTTTGACGAAACAAAATATTCTAACGGTCAATCTTTAGTTTTCCAATGTCCTGAATGTAACAAGCAATTCAGGATTAAGATAGGTTTATCCAAGCTGAAAGAAAGACAAAAGGACATGAATATCGATGAAAACGCTCATCAACAAGCTTATGGAGCGATTGTTGTCATTGAGAACGTATTCCACTACAAACAAGTTCTACCCCTTCAGTTCGGTGTCAATCACATTGGACGCTACGTCAAAGGCAACAACATAGAGTGCCCTATTGAAACGACCGACCCAAGCGTTGACCTGACACACTGCAACATCACGGTGTCCAAAGACAAGCATGGCAAGCTGAAATACGAGCTCAGCGACGGCCCAAGCTATACCGGTACATTCGTAAACAACCAACTACTGGGCGATCGCGAACGCAGAATCATTCGAGAAGGATCGCTTTTTACCATCGGGGCAACCAGCATTATTTTACGAACGTCTGACCAGGATGATGAATAAAAAGCGAGTCACGTGCCATATTTTTTCAATATTGTTACATTCGCTATTCGTTATTTGTTCACAAACTCGTCAAATTGTTTATTCACTTGAAGCATCCATTCGGGAAGTTTAGCGATTGCGTTATCAATCAATTCTTTTGGCATGGTCTTGTAAAAAGCGTATGCCATGGGACCAGAAATGGCTGCCAAAGTGTCTGCATCACCGCCTAAGGCAATTGCCAACTTCAAACAGTCCGCATAATCTGCGCTTTCTAAAAAGCAAATAAGGGCAGTAGGGACAGTCTGTTGGCAGGTCTCATCAAAGTCATAGTTGGGTTTTATACCTTGATAGGTCAAGTCCGACCAATTTGGGTAGTATTTTTCAAGCACATGCTCTCGAATAAAATCTTTGTTTTGCCCTTGCATACCGTAGAATATAGCCAAAGCAGTTGCTACTGCTCCTTTAACTCCCTCGGGATGATTATGGGTAGGCATCGCTGTCAGTGTAGCCAGTTCTATACATTCTTTGGCATCCTTAGCCATGAATCCAGCCGATGAAACCCTCATCGCACTACCATTGCCAAAGGAATTATACGGAGGTTGAATATCTTTTGCAATCAGCCATCTTGCAAATCGTCCGCCAAATCCACGATAAAAGTCTGCACGGCATCTCTTCCAAAGGTTTTCTGCCATATTCAAATTCTTTATAAGTGCTTCCGCACATGCAAACGTGCAGACAGTATCATCTGTATAAGTATTTGATGAAAGTAGTAAATCGACCGCATTATAATTTTTAGTTCGATTTTCAAATTCGTACGGCATTCCTGCGATGTCGCCAATTGCGGCGCTTAATAGTAGATTCTTCATAGTCAATATTTTTTTTGTTTAACATTCAAAATCCTTGCTGTCAATGGCTGAATTTCTCTTCAGAATCGAGAAATAATAAAACTCACTTTTGCAACACTTGTCATGTAAGACTCACATGGTTAATATTACGGAGCAAACACACTCTCTTCCTCTCAATTGATAATTATAGGTAAATGTGTTGACAGAGTTGTAGATGGTATATCCATATTGTTGTTGGTTCAGAATGTTTCTGATGTCAAGGGAGACCTTGAGTGCTTTCTTTCTATAGGACAATCCCATATCCAATAGACTCATGGTCTTCGTTACATCTTTCGTCAATTCATTCTTGACAATATCAGCAGAGGTGTCGAATGTGAAGCCATCGAATGGCATGATTTTCAATGATATCTTATGCTGCTGGCTCAAATAGCTGTTGCTCTGATGCTCTGTAGAAAGATAAGTCTTAGCAAACATGCTATGATAATTTAACTCCACATACTTACATGGTTGTGAAGTGAGTTTCGGAGCAATAATCCAACTTTTCCAGGTGTATTTCTGCTGAACATCATTCTGCAAAGTCGTTTGTCGCTTCCATTGATAAACACCATTTAATGAAATTTTGGTCTTGATTGGCTCTACAAATTTTGTGATACCGATTTGCTCCATCAAACTTCTTCCTGTATTTGGGGTGTGTATTTTCGACATGGTGACGAGCGTTGAGCTTGCGTTTTGACTCAAAAGCAAGTTGTTCTTTTCCTGATTATAAAGAAGGTCTACATTGAGGAACCACATTTTCAGTGGTATCTTATAATCATAATGTAGCGAGGCATTCCAACTTTTGTTGTCTGCCAGTACACCAGATCCAATTTTCAGCGAGGTATCATTGATTCTGACAGGTGCTTTCAAAAAGTCCAGAATGTCGCCAAAGTTACGGGAATAGAATAAATTGGTACGCAGCACAGAACGGGAAGTTACCTTATAGTTGCCATACACGCTTGGACAAATAGAATAATACCAAGAGCCAGACGATGATGCCGACATGTGGTCTCTATGAGCTATATAGTCTATGCGCATCGGCATTTCCAATCGAAAGACATATCTGTATTGCGGATGCGAATACTCATATTGTGGTGCCAACGCCATTTTAAAGTGTTGCATACTCACGTCGTTGCTTTTATCTGTGGGCTGCAAGTTCGTCTTCACCTTGTTAATATAGTAGTTCAGCAACAAAGGCAAATAGATGCGAGAGTTGAGATGCTTCTTTGATACAGAGATGGTATTCTCCGTTCTGAACGTTTGTCCATTGGCATTTTGCACCACATCACCGGCAGTTTCCTTGTCAAGCATTATCTTTCCCATAGGCGAACCTTGATATGACAATACAGATGTAACCGACCAACGCAAATCCCTGTGATTCCACAAGGTAGAGAACTTGTTGTTCAAATCAAACGCTCGCATTTTTTGTTTCTGGTTAAAGAAAGATTCATTCTCTTTAGTTGGCAACTCTGATGTTAGAAAAGAACCAGTGCCAGACAAAGTGTTTCTGAGATAAGTCTTATCCGAATTGTCTTTATATTCCAACAGAATGCTCGGACGATGTACAGTTAATAGAGGTGAATACGCTTGGGCGATGATGATATGATGGTCTGCATCCGCATAACTTCTCGTCAAACTATAATCGTACTTGCTTTTGGCATAACTATATCCTATATTCCCTTTTAAGGTAACATCCTTATGAATCTTTTTCAATAGGTTGAAAGATACCAACCTGTCTGTTGGTGAAGCATATCTGTCAACGTCAATAGGAGGTGTGGAAGCAGAAAGATTCCCCAATAAATTAGATACTGTAGATGATGTCTCTTGCTTGGCAAAGTGATTCGTTCCGTCTGTCAAAGCAAACTGATTGATGTTGCCAGCCTTTAGTGAAGCCAACATTTGGAAGTTTGACATGAAGAGCATTCCTGCACCATTCACTTCATACAAAGTATGCTTACCCACACCAAGCGACGCACCATAAGAGCCAACTGGTTTGAACTTTGCCTTGTTGCTCATTTTTACATTGATTGCCACGTTGTCGGAAAAGACATCCTTTTTGGCTTTCACCGCTTGATGGTTGCTCAGCACTTGCACAGTGCTTACTAACGCAGCGGGAATGTTTGTGGTTGCTATGTTATAGCGTCCACCCAACAAATCCATGTTATCAATGTAAAAATTAGAAATCTCTTTGCCCAAATATTTGATGGAACCTTTGTCCTCTACTTCAATGCCTGGGAGCTTCTTCATGGCATCTTTCAAAGTGTAGTCATTCTTTCCTATATACGAGGCTAAGTTGTAAGACAGGGTGTCACCTCGTTGGTAGATGGCAGGAGCTTTTACCACGACTTCTTTCAATGCAGTTGTTTTCTCTTTCAGGATAAAGTCGCACTTCTGTGAGATATTCTTGATTTCTCTCTTAGCTTTCTCATATCCAATGGTTTCGGCTGTGATGATGAGCTGTTTGGCATCTGTTTTCAGGGTTAGTTTATAAGCTCCCTTCTCGGTTGTTCGTGCAAAAGCTAAAGTTGCTTTGTCAGCAGTAGCCTTTACAATGACTCCTTCCAAAGCCAAACCAGTGGTATCACGCACTATTCCCGTAACTACACTTTGGGAAAAAGAGGAGTTACAGAGGCAAGTCAACAGCATGAAAATCAAGAATATTCGCCTATTCATCAATGTGCACTGTTTACTTCAATTCCAGTGGAACATATCCATTTGGGCGAACTCTCACCACCACACCATTGACCAAGGTTTTATATTCACCGTTATCGAATTTCTGAACACTCATCTCGCTGATGGCTTCCGCAGGGATGTTGCCCATCGGATTTATCTCAAACTTGTTCTTCGCTTTAATGAATTGCTCTCTTGAAATATTGATGGTGTTAGTGTATGGCTTCAAGTTCATCGGAGTGTTGGATTTACGGAACGTGATTGCCTTGAACTGATGTATGTTTTCTGCATCGTTAGCCGCCAATACCAATCCAGGCAGACCGCAAAGTTTCCAAGGTCCAAAGGAAACAGGTATTTCAGAAGAATACCAAACCATCCATGTTCTGCCACCATATTCTCCCACTGCCTTTTGACAAGTGTATCCACAGACAGTGTTAGTTTCCTCTGAAAGGTTCCAATTGATGGGTGTAGCGCTCTCGGTATAACTGTAATAATTCGGTGTGATGACGCTATAAACAGTCAACTTACCTTTAGGTTCATTTTGGGAAACAGACTGGTCGAAGAGCATATCGTTTCTCGTTTCTTGTGCCTTGAACTTCTGGATGTCAGCTTCGGGAGCTTTGCAAGCTATGGCTGAGTCTACTTGAAAGGTGGTATAATCAGAAAACTTTGCTGTGTTTCTGCCGATTTGAAGTATGGTAGAGGTCGCATCAATAGAACCTTTGGTGTTTTTCACTTGATACTCGTAGATGCACTCGTATTCATCTATGGGAGAAGAACTTGCATTCTGTCCGAATGCTACAGATGTTAAACAGACAGCAGCTGTCAGTAAGACAAACTTTTTCATATTCTATGTTTTTTATAATTGTTACACATGTGATTTCGGTTGACTCATGGGACAAATCATCTATGTGGAAGAGTCTACTCTTGAAATAGATTGATACATCACAACCCAGTGGGTCGAATTTATTCAACCAACACATATTTGAATATATGTCATCATTGCTGCTAAATTACAATAAATTTCGGAGATTCGGTAACATTCTACCAATCGTGGAACGAAATACCCAACATCTTAACATATTTTAGTTTCCGAAAGATGATACGTCAACCCACGGCTCTTTCATTGAAACAAGGTTGTTCGGTGTAAAAAAAACAGCATGCTCTTTTGTATGAACACGAATGGAACTACCATTTTCGACACGATTTGAAAATAATGATAGATGACAATCAACAATACACTCCTTATTTGTTAATAAGCCTTTCGTTTGTTAAACCGATTCGTTTTCTTTGACAAAATAAAATTGAAAAATAGACAAAATTGGGAGTTATTTTAGGTATTCAAACCCTTAAACGCATCATATTGTACCCTATTCACATGAAGTAAAGCAGCAATTAGCATGCTTTTACCGTCCAATTTGCATACTTTAGCCGTCCAATCTCAATCCTATAAAAGGTCTTTTTTACACAAAATAGAGCGTTTTATGCCCCAAACACATTGCTTTTTGATTTCTCTTTCGGACTAAAAATCACATAAGATACTAACAGTCAAACAGATAACAAAGCTCTACCATGATTCACTTATTTACAACACTCGAACAAGTTGGTTGAAAAAACGTCCAGCATTTGTGTTAAAAAGACATTGCGACAGAAGACATTTCACAGGTGAACCACCCGTTCGATTAAATAACAAAAAACGAAAAGCAACATGGTTAAATAATAGAGCATGTACGCCAACCAACTCTTTTCCACCCCGAGAGGCGCATAATTCGGAAAAATTGTCTAAATTTGCATCATACTTCAAGCGTATAAAATGTTTCGTTTAAAAGTAAAAAGACCAACAACAACCTCATTTGTAGGACAACCATTCTTGGCTATGACATACCCCAACTGGCATTAAACAAAATCATCAAAAGGAAAAATCAGATATGTTAGTAGATTATCAAAAAGTTCAAATATTTCAGGCAGACAATCACATCTTGCAAGACGTTGACTTCAAAGTAGACGAAGGAGAGTTTATCTATATCATCGGGAAGGTAGGTTCTGGCAAGAGTTCGCTGCTTAAAACCATGTATTGCGAATTGGATATCGAAGGCGATGCAGACACAAAAGCCGAAATCCTTGACAGAGACATCATAAAGGTAAAACGCAACGAAGTGCCTGCGCTGAGAAAAGAAATGGGGATTATTTTTCAAGATTTCCAGCTTCTTCATGACCGGGATGTTTACAAAAACTTGTATTTCGTCTTGAAAGCCACTGGATGGAAAGACAAGAACGAGATTAACCAGCGAATTGATGAAGTACTCAATGATGTGGGTATGATTGAGAAGAAGTACAAGATGCCTTACGAACTCTCTGGCGGTGAGCAGCAACGTATAGCCATTGCGAGAGCTTTGTTGAACAAGCCGAAGATCATCATCGCCGACGAACCTACCGGTAATTTGGATCCCGAGACGGCAAGTCACATCGTGAAGCTACTGAAAGACATCACCCAAACGGGAACAGCTGTGGTGATGTCCACGCACAACATCCCTATGTTAGACAAATTCCCAGGTATTGTGTATCGTTGCAAAGATGGGCGCATCAAAGACATTACGAACGAATACAACAAAATAGACTTGCAAGAAGAAGCCGAGAGCGACTCGCAACCGTGTCCATCGGTTGAGTGATAAACAAATCATATACGAAGCAATGTAAATTTAATAAAGATGAAGGTGATGAAATTTGGGGGAACCTCTGTAGGTTCTCCAGAACGAATGAAGAATGTAGCTTCACTCGTAACACGGTCAGGTGAGCAGACATTTGTTGTCCTGTCGGCCATGGCCGGCACTACCAACACGCTGATAGAGATAGCCGATTATCTCTACAAGAAGAATCCGGAAGGCGCCAATGAGGTAATTAACACATTGGAAGAAAAATACATGCAGCATGTAGACGAATTGTATAAGACGGATGAATACAAGGCGAAAACCCGCGACTTCTTGGCAAGCGAATTTGAATATCTTCGTTCGTTTACCAAAGATCTTTTTACATCGTTCGAAGAGAAGTGCATTGTTGCACAAGGTGAAATCATGAGTACCAACATGGTGGTCAACTATTTGCAGGAGCAGGGTGTTCATGCAGTTCTGCTCTCGGCTTTGGATTTTATGAGAACAGATAAGAATGCTGAACCAGACCCACCCTACATCAAGGAAAAACTCTCCGCCATCATGGCTGACAATGAGGGCTACCAAATTTATATTACCCAAGGTTTTATCTGCCGAAATGCTTATGGAGAGGTAGACAACCTACTGCGAGGCGGTTCCGACTACACGGCCTCTTTAATTGGTGCCGCACTCAACGCTGAAGAAATTGTTATTTGGACCGATATCGACGGCATGCACAATAACGACCCACGCATCGTCGACAAGACCGACGCCGTGCACCAACTCAACTTTGAAGAAGCTGCCGAGCTGGCTTACTTTGGGGCCAAAATCCTCCACCCCACTTGCATCCAGCCTGCCAAATACGCGGGCATACCCGTTCGATTGAAGAATACGATGGAACCCGATGCATACGGCACGCTCATTGACAACGTGATAGTCCGTGGAAAAATCAAAGCCGTTGCGGCCAAAGACAACATCGTTGCCATCAAAATCAAATCGTCCAGGATGTTGCTTGCGACTGGATTCCTGAGAAAAGTGTTTGAGATTTTTGAAAGCTATCAAACGCCCATTGACATGATTGCCACCAGCGAGGTGGGCTTGTCCATGAGCATTGACAACGCCACGCATCTGGATGAAATCGTTGATGAATTGAAGAAATACGGTACTGTGACCGTTGATACCGACATGTGCATCATCTGCGTCGTTGGTGATTTAGACTGGAGTAATGTTGGATTCGAAACACTTGCCTTGGATGCCATGAAGGATATTCCGGTTCGCATGATTTCCTATGGTGGCAGCAATTATAACATTTCTTTCTTGGTGAGGAATGCTGACAAGAAGCGAGCGTTGCAAAGTTTGAGTGACTTGCTGTTTGAAACAACCTGCGCGAACGGTAATTGACGGGAAGCTATGCATCAGTTGGTTTCATTAGATAAACTTAGCACCAAGCAAACGCCGTATTATTACTATGACACGGCTTTGCTGAAAGAAACGCTCCAGGCCATCAAGACTGAAATTGAGCCTTATGAACGTTTCCAAGTTCATTATGCCGTCAAGGCAAATGCCAACGCAAAGCTGCTCAACATCATCAGTCAGGCCGGATTAGAGGCCGACTGCGTGAGTGGCGGAGAGATTCAGGCTGCCATTGATGCAGGCTTCTCACCCAACAAGATTGTTTATGCTGGCGTTGGCAAAAGTGACTGGGAAATCGCTTTGGGCATTGACCAAGAGATTCTTTGCTTCAACGTTGAGAGCATTGCCGAGCTTGAGGTTATCAACGAGGTTGCTGAAAAGAAAGGTAAAATCGCACGCATTGCTTTGCGAATCAACCCTGACGTGGAAGCTCATACCCATGCGAACATCACGACAGGACTAGCCGAAAACAAGTTTGGTATTGCTTTGTGTGAGATGGAAACCGCCCTTGAGGCGTGTTTGCGGATGAAGAATGTGAGGTTTACCGGCCTACATTTTCATATCGGTTCACAAATTCTTGACATGCGTGACTTCGTTTCTTTGTGCGATCGAATCAATCAATTGCAGGAAGAACTGCATCAACATCATGTTCATGTTGAAAGCATTAACGTTGGCGGAGGATTGGGTGTGAACTACGAACATCCTGACCAGCAACCCATTCCTGATTTCAAAGCATATTTTCAGACATACGCCCAGCACTTGAAGTTGTACCCACATCAAACTTTACACTTCGAACTTGGTCGCTCTATCGTTGCACAATGTGGAAGTTTAATCACCAAAGTGCTGTACATTAAACAAGGCGTACGCAAGAAGTTTTGTATCGTTGACGCCGGTATGACCGATTTTATCAGACCCGCTCTGTATCAATCGCATCACCAGATAGAGAATCTTTCCAGCAAAGACGCGCATGAAACCTATGACGTGGTGGGGCCTATATGCGAGTCAAGTGACGTGTTTGCCAAAGCCATTGATTTAAACCAATGTCACCGCGGCGACCTGTTGGCCATCCGGTCTGCGGGTGCTTACGGCGAAGTGATGGCCAGTCAATACAATTGTAGGAAACTACCCGAAGGTTATTTAACAGAAGATTTATAATATTGTAGAATCATTCGTGTCTATGTTTTTTGACCAGTTGACCATCATATTAAGCACTATCACGTTGCTGCTTGCAGTGACAGTTCCTTTTTTTTCTCCCTTTTACCGGTTTAGGAAAATCGTGAAGAAGTTTCTACCCTCCCACCTCCAGGAGAAAGAATCTGCTGCTTTGGGCAGCTTTCAAGAAGAGAACTCTGCCCAAGAACCATCAAAAGCTTGCTCAATTCCTGCGAAAACATCAGTTCCCATCACCGTACTACTGACCGTACACGACCAAGCCAAAGAACTGGAGATGCACCTATCTTCATTTCTTTCACAAGAGTTTGACAACGATTTTCAGGTCGTTGTCGTAGCCGAGCAAGGTGACAGCGAGACGGAAGACGTATTGAAGCGGTATGAAAACGATTCGCATCTTTACGCAACGTTCATCCCTTCATCCTCGCGCTACATGAGTAAAAAGAAGTTGGCTGTTACCCTTGGAGTGAAGGCGGCAAAGTATGAATGGATCATTATGACCGATGCCGGTTGTACACCCGCTTCTCCTTATTGGTTGCAATGCATGTCGAAGGCTTGCAATGAGAACAACAAACTGGTGCTGGGATATAGCAACTACACGGCGGAAACAGCTGACTTTCGCCGACTTGAACAGCTGTATATAGAACTGTACCTTATGAAGAAGGCGGAGAACGGTATTGCCTATCGCACCAATTCTGCCAATTTGGCGTTTCGAAAAAGTATTTTTCTACAAGGAGAAGGCTATCGGGGCAACCTTCACCTGCTACGCGGTGAATACGATTTCATAGTCAACAAATATGCGGAAAAAGGCTCATCCGCTCTCATGATGGAGCAAGATGCCTGGATCATAGAAGATGAACCACTGCAAAAGAAATGGCTCAACAAGCATCTATTCTATCAAGAAACACGCAAATACCTCAACCGATCAACGCCCATGCGCTTGCTGTTCAATCTGGATACGATACTCTTGCATACCTCCTACCTATTCATCATGGCCATGATGGTATATGGTGGTGTACTCATGAATTATACGTTACTCCTAACAGCCATGGTTTCTTTGCTCCTTACGGTCATCCTGCGTGTACGATTTGCCAAGAGAACGCTTACATATTTCTTGGAAGATATCGCACTTTGGAAGGTCATACCTTTTGAAATCAGCATGATGTGGAGAAATCTATCTTATCGTTTGAGATACGTCAGAGCAGACAAAAACGATTTCACCAGCCATAAACTATAGTGATGAGAGTAGAACTATATATGTCCAAGAAGGCAGCGGGCAGTCCCGACTATCAATCTCATCTGTCGATGCTTCAACAGTATCTTCAAAGATACAACGAGATAGAGCTGTCCCATGAGTTCCCCGATATCGTGCATGTTTTCGGGGCTTGGGATGCTTCGGCTCATAAGAAATTGGAACAATGCCACAGATTATTGATTCCAACTGTCTATTCTTCCTTGGGACAACTGGCTCCGTGGCATTTCCCCAAACACCCCACTCCCGCCCAAGTTTTGCAGACATCTGCCCCCAAAAAAGCAACCCAACAGGCTTCGGCTCTCATCGTTTGGGGAGGAATTGAAAAGCAGGAAATGGAAAAGAGGAAATGGAATGAGCAAATTCACGTCATATCCAATGCCGTGACCACCTCTATGATTTCGCCCGAAGAGATGGTTCATGAAACGATAAAGCTGTATCACGAGATTCTCGAGGCACACGACCAGCTGACACACGAACGCATCCAAGAGAGATTAAACATCTTTCCCAATGACGACAGTCCTGAAAAAGAGGTGTGCCATGCCCTTCTCTATCTGCGTTATCAATATCACCGTCGCAACATCAAGAAACAGGCATTGAGGGAATTGAACGATACGCTGAACAGCTTGGAATACGATGAAGACGTACTCAACAACATGCTGGAGCAGCTGAATGAAGCACAATTCGCGGCTCGTATCATGCAGGTTTTGAGTGAAGATTACCAACTTACAGAAGGGTTCATGCCATTAAATCCCCTTGATGACAAACACACCAAAAGGCTAAGAGAAGCCGTCAACACAACAGAACAGAATACGATAAAATAAATGGAAATGGAATACAAGCACCCTACTCTACAAGATTTAAGATATTTAGAATTATTGTCACAGTCGTTTCCCACAATCGCCGATGCAAGTACCGAAATCATTAACTTGCAAGCAATTCTGCATCTGCCCAAGGGAACGGAACACTTTTTGGCAGACATTCACGGTGAGAACGAGGCTTTTCAGCATGTGTTAAAGAATGCCTCTGGCAACATCAAGCGCAAAGTGAGCGAACTCTTTGGCAACACCTTGCGAGAGAGTGAGAAACGAGAGTTATGCACACTGATTTATTACCCAGAGCAGAAACTGCAATTGGTCAAGGCTGCCGAGCAGGATATTTACGATTGGTATCACATTACCCTGCACCAGTTGGTAATGGTGTGTCGTGATGTGTCCAGCAAATATACGCGCTCGAAAGTGCGAAAAGCACTGCCCAAAGATTTCAGTTACATCATTCAAGAGCTCTTGCACGAAAATGCTGGCGTTACGAATAAGGTGGCTTATTACAACGTCATCCTTGAGACTATTATCTCTACTGGACGTGCCGATGACTTTATCATTGCCTTGGCACACGTCATTCAACGACTGGTGATAGACCAACTGCACATCTTGGGCGATGTGTACGACCGTGGACCGGGTGCACACATCATCATGGACACCATGGAACACTACCACAGTTGGGACATTCAGTGGGGAAACCACGACGTGCTATGGATGGGGGCATGTGCAGGAAACAATGCGTGTATCTGCAATGTCATCCGCTTGTCGCTGCGATATGCCAACCTCACCACCTTGGAAGAGGGGTATGGTATCAACTTAGTGCCATTGGCTACCTTCGCCATGGAGACCTATGGAGACGACCCTTGCGAGGCTTTTTATCCCAAACTCAGCGGGGGTTCCAAAGAAGTTGCTGAGAAGACACTGCGGCTCACAGCACTCATGCACAAGGCAATTGCGATTATTCAGTTTAAGGAAGAGGCGCAACTCTATGAACGTCATCCCGAGTGGAAGATGCAAAACAGAGCACTCTTCAACTTCGTGAACTATGAGAAGGGCACTATCACATTGGACGGAAAAGAATATGAGCTTCACGATTATTATTTCCCCACAGTAGATCCTAAGCATCCCAACGAATTGACGCCCGAAGAAAAGGAACTGATGCAACGACTTCGCCATTCGTTCATGGTCAGCGAGAAACTGCACAAGCACATGCGATTGCTTTTACAACATGGGTGTATGTACGCCATCTTTAACGGTAACTTGCTGTTTCACGCCTCTATCCCACTCAACGAGGACGGCACATTGAAAGAAGTAGAGATTTATCCCGGACGGAAATATGTGGGAAGACAATTGATGCACCAGACGGGCATGATGATACGTACCGCCTTCCAACATGACGCTCCTAACGATGAGCACCAATATGCCATCGACTATTTCCTCTACCTGTGGTGTGGTCCCGATAGTCCTTTGTTCAACAAGTCGAAGATGTCTACCTTCGAACGGTATTTCATTGCCGACAAAGAGACGCACCATGAAGAGAAGGGTAACTATTTCAAACTGCGTAACCAAGAAGCGATAGTGGACCAAATCTTGGATGCCTTCGACGTAAAAGCCCCCAATCGGCACATCATCAACGGTCATGTTCCCGTTCATGTGATGAATGGTGAGAATCCTATCAAAGCCAACGGAAAGCTCATGGTGATTGACGGAGGCTTCTCACAAGCCTACCACAAAGAGACTGGTATTGCTGGCTACACCTTGGTGTACCATAGTAGAGGTTTCCAATTGGTGCAGCACGAGCCTTTTACCAACACCGAAGATGCCATTTTGCAAGGCACAGACATCATCGGAACGACGCAAATTGTTGAGATGAGTGCACACCGCATGCTGGTGGCAGACACGGACAAAGGTGCAGAACTCAAACAACAAATCAAGGATTTGGAAGCACTGCTTGATGCTTATCGCCATGGCGTGTTGAAAGAGAGAGACCGTCAGATGCGAAAATAACACGACCCTACACACGAAAAAACGCTCAACAACAATAAGGTTGAGCGTTTTTTCGTTAAGAAAGAGGAACCAAGAAGAAAGCAAACGAACTGGTTTGAATCCAGAACATCTGCCTGTTTTCTACAACTCTGTTTGTGGAATATACTCCTCGCCCCGCAAAAATATCCTGTCCACAATTGGCGTGGTGTAAGCATAAGGAATAAAGTCAACCGACGGGATGGGCTTTGTGATGTAAAAATTGGCAACCTTTCCCTTCGTGATAGAACCGTAATCCTTGCTCAATCCCATGGCATACGCACTGTTCATGGTGCCAGCATTGATTGCTTCGGCTGGCAAGAGACGCATCTTGATGCACGCCAGCGAAATGACAAACTTCATGTCTCCCGATGGCGTCGAGCCTGGATTGTAGTCGCTTGCCACCGCTAAAGGCAACCCTTCGTCAATGACTTTGCGCCCCAAGGCAAAAGGCATGTTCAGGAAGAACGATGTACCGGGAAGAGCGGTAGGCATGGTTTCGCTGCCACGTAGTGTCTCTATCGTTTCTGCGGTCATACTCTCGAGATGGTCTACCGATAGGGCATTGTGTCTAACTCCTACCTCTACCCCACCAGAGGACGCCAACTCGTCGGCATGTATCTTGCCTCGCATGCCATATTTTGCCCCAGCTTCAAGAATACGTGCGGTCTCTTCGGGCGTAAAGAAGCCCGTATCGCAGAACACATCAATGTATTCTGCCAAGTTTTCTTTGGCTACAGCAGGAATCATCTCATGGATCACCAAGTCGACATATTCACTTTGTCTGCCTGCATATTCGCGCGAAACGGCATGTGCACCCAAGAAAGTGGCAACCACCTTGAGCGATGTCGTCTCTTTGATGCGTTTGATAACGCGCAACATCTTCAGTTCGTCAGCGGTGTTCAAACCGTATCCACTCTTGATTTCTATGCTCCCTGTTCCATTTCGGATGACTTCGTCTACACGACGCATCGCCTGTTGGTACAATTCGTCTTCGGACATGTCGTGCAACTTGTCGGCAGAATTGAGGATGCCACCGCCGCGTTTGGCGATTTCGGCATAGCTCAAGCCACGTATCTTGTCCACAAACTCCTGCTCACGACTCCCTGCAAAGACAATGTGTGTGTGCGAATCGCACCAAGAGGGCAGCACACTTCCGCCTTTGGCATCTATCTGCTGTACATCAGAAGGAAGGTTGCATTTCGCTAAATCACTCATGGCACCATACGAATGGATGCGCCCATCCTCGACATAGAGAAAGGCATTTGCAATCGTTTCGAGCTGCGCCATCTCCTTACCCTCCAGTCGTAGCTTGTCCGTGGGTTGGATGCCTGCCAGAAAAGCAATGTTGGTTACTAAAAGTTTCATATCATGTAACAAAATGAAAATCCCACTCCTCCTGTCCGAAGAGAGTGGGATTGATGATTTATTTCCTTAAAAATTCTACCGATTGCGCAATGTGTGGCGACATAAACTCATCGTTTTCGATGAATGGTACCACCTTGCGATAAGCCGCATAGATAGCCTCAATGGCTGGTGACGACTTCAATGGGCGACGGAACTCAAGGGCTTGGGCTGCATTGAACAGCTCGATAGCCAGCACTCGCTCGGTGTTGAGCACTACCTGATACAACTTTGTGGCTGCATTGGCACCCATACTTACATGGTCTTCCTGCCCCTGCGACGACGGAATGCTGTCGACCGAAGCTGGCGTGCTGTACATCTTGCTTTGACTGACAATAGACGCAGCGGCATATTGTGGTATCATGAACCCACTGTTAAGACCGGGCTTTGCCACCAAGAAGCTGGGCAGATTGCGCATACCCGAAATCAACTTATAGATTCGTCGCTCGGAGATGTTGCTCAATTCGCACAGGGCAATGGCCAAAAAGTCCATAGGTTGGGCGATAGGCTCGCCATGGAAGTTGCCTGCAGAGATCACCAAGTCGTCGTCAGGACAAACAGTTGGGTTATCGGTTGCCGCATTCAACTCTATTTCAATGACCGATCGCACATAAGCCAACGTGTCTTTCGATGCGCCATGCACCTGTGGCATGCAACGGAACGAATAAGGATCTTGCACGTTCACCTTTGGTTGCTTGATGAGTTCGCTGCCCTCTAACAGCTCTCGAATATGTGCAGCGGTGTCTATCTGTCCCTTGTGTGGACGGACAGCATGCACGGCATGCGTGAATGGTTCGATACGTCCGTCGTAGGCTTCCAATGACATTACGCCAATCTTGTCAGCCCAATCACAGAGACGCTCGCTCTGCAACACTGCCCAAACGGCATAAGCGTTCATGTTCTGCGTACCGTTGAGCAGGGCAAGTCCTTCTTTGGAAGCCAACTGTATGGGTTGCCAGTTCATCTTTTGCAATAGCGCCTTGCCACTCATCCGTTCACCTTTATACTCTACCTCGCCCATTCCTAACAGTGGCAAGCAAAGGTGTGCCAACGGAACAAGGTCGCCCGATGCGCCCAGTGAGCCTTGCGTATAGACCACGGGATAAACATCATTGTTGAAGAAGTCGATCAATCGTTCAACCGTCTCTACCTGACAGCCAGAATAGCCATAACTCAAAGACTGCGCTTTGAGGAAGAGCATAATCTTTACAATGTCATTTGGCACCCTGCTGCCCACGCCACAAGCGTGCGACATGATGAGGTTTACTTGTAACTGAGCTAACCTGTCTTTGTCTACCGACACGTTGCACAATGAACCGAAGCCTGTGGTAACGCCATAAATAGGAACGTCCGACTCGGCAATTTTCTTGTCTAAATATTTGCGACAGCGCACAATTCGTTGACGTGCGTCATCTGATAATTCTAAAGTAGCATGGTTTTCTAAAATCGCTCCCACCTCCTCAATCGTGAGGTGTGCTGCGCTAATTTTGTGTATCATAGTGTGATTGTTAATGTGCCAAGTCGCAACGCCTCTCGCTCAAAGAAGTGTTTAGCGTGAAGCATTGCGACTTGACGTTGATTTAGAAGTTAAGTTTCTCTATTTCGCTATCATCCACGAAGTTGGGTAAGGTTACCTTCAAGCCGGGAGTGCGTTCCATTTCTCGCTTAATGGCATCGATAGAACCCTTATTGCGAGCCCAGCTACGGCGTGCGATACCGTTGTTGACATCCCACAGAAGCATCTCACGGATGTGGTGATTCGCATCATCGCTGCCATCAACCACCATACCGAAGCCTCCATTGATGACTTCGCCCCAGCCTACACCGCCACCGTTGTGAATGGACACCCATGTGGCACCACGGAAAGCATCGCCAATGACATTCTGAATGGCCATGTCGGCACAGAATTGCGAACCGTCGTAGATATTACTGGTTTCACGGAAAGGAGAGTCCGTACCAGACACATCGTGATGATCACGACCAAGGACAACGGGCTGACTGATTTCACCTTTGCGCACTGCCTCGTTGAATGCCAACGCTATCTTGGTTCTGCCCACACTGTCTGCATAGAGGATACGCGCCTGCGAGCCTACAACCAAATGATTCTTGCCAGCTTCCTTAATCCAATGGATGTTGTCATCCAACTGACCGATAATATCTTTTGTGGCAGTTTTTCTCATTTCTTCCAGCACCTCAGTTGCCAAGCGGTCGGTCACTTCCAAATCCTTCGGGTCGCACGATGAGCACACCCAACGGAATGGACCGAAACCATAATCGAAGAACATCGGTCCCATGATATCCTGCACATACGAAGGATAACGGAACTTACCGTCCTTGCGAAGGATGTCAGCACCTGCACGACTTGCCTCCAAGAGGAAGGCATTGCCGTAATCGAAGAAGTACATTCCCTTTGCGGTGAGCTTGTTGATAGCGTCTACCTGACGGCGCAATGACGCCCGAACCTTTTCCTTGAACTGCTCAGGAGCTTCCGCCATCATGCGATTAGACTCCTCCAAACTCATGCCTACAGGATAATAACCACCTGCCCAAGGGTTGTGCAAAGATGTTTGGTCGCTACCCAAGTCCACACGGATATTCTCTTCGGCAAGACGTTCCCATAGGTCAACGATGTTACCCACATATGCCATGGACACCACGCGCTTCTCTTCGACAGCTTTTCGGATAGCAGGTATCAGTTCGTCAAGGTTGTCGTGTAGCTCATCTACCCATCCTTGTTCGTAACGTTTGTTAGCAGCCAAGGGGTTGATTTCAGCAGTCACACTCACCACGCCAGCAATGTTGCCAGCCTTTGGTTGTGCGCCCGACATGCCACCAAGACCTGCCGTGACAAACAGTTTCATGTTATCACCACCAACTTTGCGTGCCGCATTGAGCACAGTAATGGTAGTGCCATGCACAATTCCCTGTGGACCAATATACATATACGAGCCTGCGGTCATCTGTCCGTACTGACTCACACCGAGTGCATTGTCTCTCTCCCAATCGTCCTGCTTAGAGTAATTGGGAATCACCATACCGTTCGTCACCACCACCCGTGGTGCATCCTTATGTGAAGGGAACAAACCAAGCGGATGACCAGAGTACATCACCAATGTCTGCTCGTCTGTCATCTCGCTGAGATACTTCATCACAAGTCGATACTGCGCCCAATTTTGGAACACGGCACCGTTGCCTCCGTAGGTAATCAGTTCGTGTGGATGTTGCGCTACTGCCCTATCCAAATTGTTTTGTATCATCATCATGATAGCGGCAGCCTGCTTGCATTTGTGTGGATATTCGTCAATGGGACGAGCGTGCATATCATACGTAGGACGGAAGCGATACATATAGATACGTCCATAAGTCTTCAACTCGTCCAAAAACTCTGGTGCCAAGGTGGCATGAAACTTCTTTGGGAAGTAACGCAGTGCGTTGCGCAATGCCAACTTCTTTTCTTCTGGTGTAAGAATGTCTTTTCTCTTAGGTGCATGGTTCACCGTGTGGTCATACGGTTGTGGATCAGGTAAGGTGTTAGGAATACCTGCCCGAATCTCCGCCATGAATTCTTCGTGCGTCATTTTCTTTATCTTTAAGGTCTTATAATTTACTTTCTACTATTTTCATAATCTCTACTTCGGCTTGGTTTGCCTTGTCAATGAGTTGATTAGCTTCACCCACCAACTGGTCGGCTACCTCACGATTTTTCAGTCCAGAGGCGTTAATCTTGACATTGAGTCCTGCTCCTAAAACGGCAGCACGGGCAGCCAACACGCCCACACCAGCATCCGAAACGCTGTTGGGGTTGCCTTCTTGTGCCATCGCCTTACAGAGTTCAAACACTTTATAGGCAGCCTTCATGGTGTGAAGAGGTACCTGTGTGGCATAAAGGGTGGCTTCCTGAATCGCTGCAGAACGGGCTGCTTTGTCCTCGTCCGTCTTCTTAGGCAAGCCAAAGGCAGCCATGATACGGTTGAAAGCCTCGGTATCCTCGTCGACAAGGTGCATCAGCTCTACCTTGATTTCCTGTCCTTTGTCTGCCCAGTTGCTGAACTCTTCCCAGCGATCATCCCATCCTGCCTTGTGACTTGACAGGTTGGCAACCATCGTTCCTAAGGTAGCACCTAATGCACCCATATAAGCGGAGATGGTTCCACCACCGGGAGCGGGAGACTCGCGCGAAGTCTCGTCGGCAAACTCCTTCACGGTAAGGTCTATCAGTTTGGCTTTCTTGTTATCGTCCTCCAACAGGTATTCAATGACCTTCTCACGAGGATTGAATGGTTTGAGGTCGTCCAATCCCAACGACTTGATAGCGATGGTCAAGATATCTTCTTCTGGAATACCAGTAGAGCGGTTCTGTTTCCGCAAGAAGTACTTGCCTGCATCTATCAATGTTCGCTTAGGAACCAGTCCTACTATCTCCGTTCCCGTGACACGAATGCCTCGGTTCTGCGCACAACGGCAAACCTCATCAAAGGCAACGTGCAATGGAGTGGCGTTGATATCCGTGATATTCATAGACACTTGCGCAATAGCGTATTCGTCAATATACCACCCAATCGCCTTTGTCCCTTTCAAGGTACCCGGTATCATAATGGTTTTGCCATGCTCATCCTTCATGGGCTTACCCACAGGAGAGTTGCCCTCACGGCGTGGACGTCCCTTCTCACGCACGTCAAAAGCAATGGCGTTGGCGCGACGTGTAGAGGTTGTATTGAGGTTGAAGTTGGTAGCAATCAGAAAGTCACGTGCGCCAACGGCAGTACATCCTGTGCGTGCCACACCTTCGTCAAAGGGGCGAGCCCCAAAGTCGGGTGCCTTAGCAGGGTCATTCATCTTCTCGGGCAGCGCCTCGTATTCTCCTGCACGACAAACAGCCAAGTTCTTACGCTCGGGCGTCCGTGCTGCAGCTTCGTAACAATAACAAGGTACGTTGAGTTCGTTGGCGATTCGCTCTGCCAACTGCTGTGCGAGTTTTGCACATTCTTCCAATGTAATGCCAGCCACTGGGATGAGTGGACAAACATCTGTGGCACCCATTCGTGGATGCGCTCCATGGTGATTGCGCATATCAATGAGCTGGGCTGCCTTTTTCACGGCTTGGAATGCAGCTTCTAATACATTATCGGGCGAACCGACAAACGTCACCACCGTTCTATTGGTGGCCTCACCCGGGTCTACATCTAAAAGTTTAACACCCTTCACGCGCTCAATCTCATCTGTAATTTGCTTGATTACATGCATGTTGCGACCCTCGCTAAAATTAGGGACGCACTCTACGATTTGTTGATTTTTTGTCATTTTTAATATGATTAGGTTTAAGTTGTTCTTCGTTTGATGTGGTAAAGGTATAAAAAAAGAATAAACCTGCAAAAAAAAATATATCTAAAGGATGATAAACATGGCCTTCTTTTTTTTTTGAACGATGGGAAACACCCCACCCATGGACCTCACAGAATTGAATGTTAAGGACATAATGATGATTTCCCCACAAGCTGTTCATCTTATTCTCGACTGGTAGGGTGAAAATGATGAAAAATATTTACTACCCTCTCAAATACTCGCGTATTTGCAACCAGACGCATGATAGCACGCAAATATGAGAATTTTGCAGTATACTATGTATCAATAACTTAGGTATTCCTATGCCTGATGCGGGTTGTGAACATCAATGCTTTTACACCCGAAAAGCAATGACTTTCAATAGAAAACCAATTGCTTTAACATGCCAAACTGTACCTTCTGGAAGGCCAAAAGCAATGCTTTTAGGCTGACAGACGCTAAAAACGACTCGAAAACAACCGCGTGATGGCGAATATTTTTCTAGAATGAGAATTTAAAATACTGAAATAACTCAACAAAATGCGCTCTGCAAACGCTATCCTACCCTTGCTATGACAGCACCTTGAATCGGGCGAATTTCAATAGCAACTGCTTGGTTCCCGCATTCCTGAAGGCCACGGTGGCCTTTCGGTTCTCGCCCTTGCCTTCCAGACGGAGTACGGTGCCAATGCCGAAACGCTGATGCTCGATGGTGCAGCCCTCTTGCAAGCCTGAGGCATCAGGACTGGAAGAAGAGGCTGCCACTGTTCGCCCACCGTTGGTCATGGCATCAGCTACTCGCTTAAAGTTTCCACCTGCCTGTTGGAGTTGGCGTTTAAAGGAGGTAGAGAAGGGGTCAACCGCCTCCTCTGCACGACGCGGAGCAGTGATTTTCGGCTTGGGGTCGGCTTGGAACTGGCTGGCCACAGGCCGGGAGTTCTGCATTCGGTCACTATATCGACGATAAACATCGCCCGAGAAGGAGCTTCCACTGTAAGGCGTATGTAATGAATCATCGGACGCTTCGACTTCGGATTCGGATTCTATGTGTATAAAACGTGAATCAATGTCTTTGATAAATCTACTTGGCGTATCAAACTCCATCTTGCCAAATCGCCATCGGTTTTTGGCACTTGTCATGATACAATGCTTCTCTGCTCGGGTGATGGCCACATAGAGCAAACGGCGTTCTTCCTCCATCTCCCGCATCGAGCCCATCGACAGGGGACTTGGAAATATGTTTTCTTCCAGTCCAACAATGAAGACGGTGGGAAACTCCAGTCCCTTGGCGGCATGCACAGTCATCAGTGACACCCTACTTCCCTCGCCATCATCGCTGTCCAAATCAGTGAGCAAAGCAACCTCCTGAAGATAGTCGGTGAGATAAATTTCGTTTTCTCTACCCTCTTCTTTCTTGCTTTCACAGAAATCTTGCATACCCGCCAACAGCTCTTCTACATTCTCTTGTCGGGCCAGTCCTTCTGGATCGCTATTGGAATAGATGTCGGCAATGAATCCACTTGTCTTCATAATCTCATTGCCCAACTGATATACATCTGTGTCAGAAGCTTTTAAGATATATCCCTCTATGAGTTCTTTAAATCGATTGATTTTGCCAAGTGTGCCTTGGTTCAGCTCCTGGAGATATTGCGCAGGATTGGATATGACCTGCCAGAAACTCACTGCATGGTTGCGAGCCGAGTCGGCTATCTTTTGGATTGTCACATTCCCGATGCCCCTGGTTGGGTAATTGATGATGCGCTTGAAGGCCTCTTCATCATCAGGATTGACGACCAAACGAAAATAAGCGATGATGTCTTTAATCTCCTTGCGCTGATAAAAGCTCAAGCCGCCATAAATTCGGTATGGAATGTTTTGCTTTCGCATCTCCTCCTCGAAACTTCGGCTTTGTGCGTTGGTTCGGTACAAAATGGCAAAATCGCTGTAGGGTGCATTATCTTGCCTGGCAATTCGTTTGATGTCCTTGCAAACCACAAATGCTTCTTCTTTGTCAGAATAAACGGGTTTAAAAATAATCTTCTCACCCTCATCGTTCTCACTGAACACGTCTTTGGGTATTTGCCGTTCGTTGTGCTTAATCAAACTGTTGGCTGCCTGCACGATTCTCTGTGTAGATCGGTAGTTTTGCTGAAGCTTGAAGAGGCGAGAATCTTCGTATATCTGTTGGAAATCCAAGATGTTATCGATGTTGGCTCCACGAAATCCGTAGATACTTTGCGCATCATCGCCCACCACGCAGATGTGACGATGCTCTTTGGTCAGCAGCCATACGATGCATTGTTGGGCGTAGTTGGTGTCCTGATATTCATCAACCAGCACATACTGAAAGCGCTCGCAATATTTTTGTCGAATGTCTTCATGCTCTTTCAGCAACTGGTGGGTCAGAACAAGCAAGTCGTCAAAGTCCATAGCATTGGCCTTACGGCATCGCTGTACATAAGCCTCGTAAACAGAATGAAGCTCGGGCATGCGACTGTTTCGGTCGCGATTCATGAATTCTGACCTACTGGAATAATCACGAGGCATGATGAGTTGGTTTTTGGCTTTGCTGATAATGGCATGTACGCCGGCTGGCCTGTACACCTTGTCGTCGAGCCCCATTTCCTTGATGATGGTCTTGAGCAACGACCGAGAATCACTTTCGTCATAGATGGTAAAGCCCGAAGTGTAGCCAATAGCATCGGCCTCGATGCGTAAAATGCGAGAAAAAATGGAGTGAAAGGTCCCCATTTGGATGTATCTGGCTGTCTCTTGCCCAATCAACTGTGCGATGCGCTGCTTCATCTCGTTAGCCGCTTTGTTGGTAAACGTCAATGCTAAGATGGACCAGGGCTTCATACCTTGTTGAACCAAATAAGCTATTTTGTAAGTCAACACACGCGTCTTGCCCGACCCAGCACCCGCGATGACCAGTTGTGGACCGTCGTTATAAGTAACAGCCGAGCGCTGTTCTTGGTTTAATTGCGACAATAAATCTTTCATCTTTTCTTGTGGTAGATGCCTCCTTTGGTGGTGTTTGGATCAATATCCTCTCCTTCTTTTGGGAATGATGGAATAAATTTCATCTCATGTTCTATCTTTTTTTGTCTTAACCGAACATACCCACTGGGGGCTTTGCTGCTGAACCGAATGGGGTTTGGCAGTGTTGCGGCGATGAGTGCACATTCAGATCGCGACAAATCACTGGCCGTTTTTCCGAAATGATAGCGTGCTACGGCATCCACGCCATATACCATGTCTCCCATTTCGATGGAATTCAAGTACACCTCCATGATGCGTTGTTTGCTCCATATCAATTCTATAAGTGCGGTGAAGTAAACTTCAAAACCTTTTCTGACCCACGAACGACCGGGCCAAAGGAAAACGTTTTTCGCCGTTTGTTGCGTAATTGTGCTTGCTCCGCGCTTCTTTCCCGTCTTGTTTTTGATATTATGAACCGCAGCTTTCTCAATGGCATTGTAGTCAAAACCATGGTGCAACAAGAACCGTTGGTCCTCACTGGCCATCACGGCAACAGGCATGTGTCGTGAAATATCGTCCATTGGTACCCAATGGTGATGCATCTTGAGCTCGCCATTCTCGAAGCATCGAATCACCATCAAGGGGGTTATGTAGACGGGTATGAACCGGTAGGCGACAACAGTGAGGATTGATGTTGCCAAAAAGAGAATAATTACCCAACGGAAGAATGATGCGATAATCTTCATGTTTCAATGAAAAAGGGGTACCTTGTAGCACCCCTTATAAATTTTACCTAATGTTTTATTAGTTAAGAGTTCCTGCATTTGCAGCTTCAACCATAGCCGGACTGGCATAGAGGAACACCTCTACGCGACGGTTCTGCTGACGTCCTGCCTTGGTACGATTGTCGGCCACGGGCTGTGTACTGCCCTGTCCTACAACATTCTGGAACTGACTGGACGGAACACCACAACTCCTGAGGTAGTTCACGACGCTGCGGGCGCGGTCGTTGCTTAATGGAATGTTGATGCCGTCATTACCGGTTGAGTCGGTATGTCCATAAACATCAATATGACAATCCTTGTTTTTCTTCAGAACGGTAGAGAACTTTGCCAGTTCATTCTTGCTGGTTTGATTCAAATTAGCCTTGCTGCTGGCGAACAAAATGCCGCTGTCAAAGGTTACCTTCACGGCGTCAAGGCCGTTTTTGTCTTTCACTTCTTCTACCTTAGCATTCTCCACTTGTGCTGCAGTTTCTTGCGCTACCTTATCCATGTGACGGCCAATCATAGCACCAGCGCCAGCTCCTACCGCGCCACCGATGGCAGCTCCAACGCCAGCGTTACCAGCTATCTTGCCAATAATGGCTCCTAAGGCGGCACCACCGCCAGCACCTGCCAAAGCTCCGGTTCCCTGTTTTGTAGAACAACTAAAGACGGTTAAAAGGCAAAGAGCCAATGTCATAAATTTCATTTTCTTCATAATCACTCAGTTTTGTGTTTATATTTATATTTGCAAAGATAATTCTTTTTATTGCATTATCATGCCCAAGTCAACAATTTTTTGTAATTTTGCGACAAATTTAAGCAATACAAACTTATGGTCAAAAGGGATATCACTAAAATGTTATATGATTTTCCCTATTTTAGAAGAAAATAACTATTCATCAAGATAACATGGCAAAAGAATTAAAAGATTTGACCAAAAGGTCTGAAAACTATAGTCAGTGGTATAATGATTTGGTTGTTAAGGCTGATTTGGCTGAACAATCGGCAGTGCGTGGCTGCATGGTCATCAAGCCATACGGCTACGCCATCTGGGAAAAAATGCAGCAACAGCTGGACAAGATGTTTAAAGAAACAGGTGCACAAAATGCCTATTTCCCTCTTTTAATACCCAAATCATTCCTGAGTCGCGAGGCTGAACACGTGAAAGGGTTTGCGAAAGAATGTGCGGTTGTTACACACTACCGACTTAAATCATCAGAAACAGGCGATAGTGTGGAAGTAGATCCCACTGCAAAACTGGAAGAAGAACTGATTATTCGTCCTACCTCAGAAACCATTATATGGAATACATATAAGAACTGGATACAGTCTTGGCGCGACCTGCCATTGATGTGCAACCAGTGGTGCAACGTCATGCGCTGGGAAATGCGTACACGTCCATTTCTGAGAACATCAGAATTTTTATGGCAGGAGGGTCACACTGCCCACGCAACGCGTGAAGAAGCTGAAGAAGAAGCACAGAAGATGCTCAAGGTATATGCCGACTTTGCTGAACAATGGATGGCCGTTCCCGTGGTGCAGGGCGTGAAGAGCGAGACCGAACGCTTTGCCGGGGCCTTGGATACTTATACGATTGAGGCCATGATGCAAGACGGTAAGGCTTTGCAGAGCGGTACCAGTCATTTCTTGGGTCAGAACTTTGCCAAATCATTTGATGTCACCTATTTGAATAAGGAGAACAAACCAGAGTATGTATGGGCGACAAGTTGGGGTGTATCTACACGACTGATTGGCGCACTCATTATGACCCACTCTGATGATAATGGTTTGGTATTACCTCCAAAGCTGGCCCCCATTCAGGTTGTCATCATTCCTATTGCTAAGAATGAGGAACAGCATAAGGCAATCTCAGATAAGTTGAATCCGTTTATGGAGGACATGAAAAAGCTTGGCATCGCCGTGAAATACGATGACAGCAACAACAAACGTCCAGGATTCAAGTTTGCTGATTACGAGTTAAAAGGTGTCCCTGTGCGCCTGGTTATGGGTGGCAGAGATCTTGAAAACAACACGATTGAAGTGATGCGCCGCGACACTTTAGAGAAAGAAACCATCCCTGTTGAAGGATTGACCGAATACATCCACAAGCTACTTGACGACATTCAAGCAAACATTCTGAAGAAAGCCAAAGATTATCGTGATGCTCATATTTATGAATGCGATAACTATGATGAGTTTAAAGAGAAGATAAAAGATGGTGGATTTTTCCTTTGTCACTGGGATGGAACCGAAGAGACCGAAGCAAGGATTAAAGAAGAGACACAAGCAACTATTCGCTGTGTCCCATTTGGCTTTGAACAAACACCCGGTGTAGACATGGTTTCAGGTAAACCAGCTAAACATCGTGTCATCATCGCTCGCAGTTATTAATTATAAAACCATAAAAATGGACTGGATCATTGAATTGTTTACCAACAACGAGTCGGTTGCGCACATTGTTTTACTCTACGCAAGTGTCATCGCTGTTGGCGTTTTATTGGGAAAAGTTAAGATAGGTGGAATCTCTTTGGGCGTTACCTTCGTGCTCTTTGCAGGCATTGTTGCTGGACACATTGGATTCACCGCACCTGTCAGTCTGCTGACATTCATTCAGGATTTTGGTCTGATTCTATTCGTTTTCTGTATCGGATTACAAGTAGGTCCTGGCTTTTTTGAAAGTTTCAAGCGTGGCGGTATCACCCTCAATATGCTTACCACAACGGCTGTTTTGCTCAACATCGCCGTGATGTTTGCCTGTTATTTCATCTTTTTCGACACCTCTGATGTGACCAATCTGCCCATGATGGTAGGAACGCTTTATGGCGCTGTAACCAACACACCAGGCTTGGGCGCTGCTAACGAGGCACTCACCTCTGTTTTTACAAATGGTAACGTTCCACAAATAGCCAGTGGGTATGCCTGCGCTTATCCACTTGGCGTGTTGGGTATCATCGCTGCAACCATTGCCATACGCTTCATTTGCAAAATAAACTTGAATGAAGAAGAAGACAAACTGATGCAAGCAGAAGAAGAAAACACGTCTGTTAAGCCATGCCAAATTCGTCTTAGCGTAGACAACTCATACGTTGAAGGACGATCATTACAAGAGATTTCGGAATTCTTGAATCGAGAATTCGTCTGTTCTAGGCTGAAACACGATGACATCATCCAGATACCAAATGGCGAAACCGTGGTGCACAAAGGCGACGAGATGCTCATCGTTTGTGCTGAATCAGACGCAGAGGTCATCAAGAGCTTTGGACATGCTGCAGAGTTGCCTTGGGTTGAAGAAGAAAAGAAACAACCGATGATTTCTAAACGAGTAGTCATCACAAATCCGTCGATGAATGGAAAAGTACTGGGCAAGATGCATTTCTCCAGCATTTACGGTGTTAACATCACGAGAATCACCCGTCAGGGCATCGACTTGTTTGCCAGTCACGACCTTCACCTGCACGTAGGCGACCGTATCATGATGGTAGGACATGAAGAAAACGTCAATCGCGTAGAACGTATGTTGGGCAACTCCATGCGACGACTCAACGCACCTAACATTGCAACCATCTTCATTGGTATCTTTATAGGAATCCTCTTTGGTAGTTTCCCTATTGCCATTCCTGGCATGCCTGTCCCCTTGAAACTGGGTCTTGCAGGCGGTCCGTTGATCATCGCTATCTTGATTGGGCGTTATGGCTATAGAATGAAGCTAGTGACTTATACCACAACATCGGCCAACATGATGCTGCGCGAGATTGGTTTGGTTCTTTTTTTAGCCAGTGTTGGTATCAAGGCCGGGGATGGATTTGTTAACACCGTTGTTCAAGGTGACGGATTGAAGTACGTCTACACAGGTGTTCTCATTACGGTCATACCCATTCTTATTGTCGGCACCATTGCTCGCTTGAAGTACAAATTCAACTATTTCACCATTATGGGCATGATAGCAGGTACTTATACCGATCCACCTGCACTGGCATACGCCAATCAAGTTTGTTCGCATGACGCACCATCAACGGGTTATTCCACTGTTTATCCGTTAAGCATGTTCCTCCGAATCTTCACAGCTCAGCTTATTGTTCTATTCTGCTGCGGTTGATGTAAATTAGGATATTACCGTTTATCAAATTAATTTAGCATATAAGTCAGTCTGTAAGATGTAAACTTCATCACCAACAAATCTTTGTACAGAATGATTGATATGCTAAATTAATTTCACTCGTTTAACTTAAGTTATCATGATGGGGAACTATCAAGCTATCATATAGCTCGCATGTATCAACTAAGATTAGCCTAACCGTCAGGTAACTTTCAATACATTTTAAACTAGCCTTCACTCAACCAAAGCCAACATTGTTGAAGAGAATATGCGCAAAAGTTTGTTCACTTTCTTTATCAGAATATTTCCAAAAGACGGCAATTAAAAGCTTTCAGTATAGAAATAAGAACAAAAGAATAACGTTGCAGTTTAACTTTTTCAATTTTTTATATATAGCTAAACCACAGAAGGTTATTAACACCAAACGGCAAGATGCATGACATCTTGCCGTTTTTATATTTTTCATGCCTGCCAATAGCATTGAGTTTAACCTCCAAAGTCAATGCTTTTCAAGGTCAAACTCATTGACTTTACACGCCAATTTACATGCTATTTAAAAGATGTGGATGACAGGCTTGATAAGAACATGAATTTTGAGATGGTTAGCTGGTTCAACTGTTCTTCAAGAAAATATTGTCAAATTGTTTGGACAATTACAGATTTTACCTTAATTTTACCAACCAAAACAAGCAAGATGTCAAGAAAAAAGAAGCCTTTACCCCTTTTAGAAAATATCCTAATTACGGACGTTGCCGCCGAAGGAAAGTCGTTGGCACGCATAGACGACATGGTCATATTTGTGCCATTTGCAGTACCTGGAGACGTGGTAGATTTACAAGTGCGCAAAAAAAAGCACCACTATTGCGAAGCCGAGGTGGTACGTTTCATCAAATACAGTGATGTGCGACAAACGCCAAAGTGCCAGCATTTTGGAATTTGTGGTGGATGTAAGTGGCAAATGTTGCCCTATGGAGAACAACTTAAGGCTAAACAAAAGCAAGTACACGACCAACTGGAGCGAATCGGTAAGATAGAATTGCCTGAATTCAGACCTATCATGGGGTCAGAAAAGACGTATGAATACCGCAACAAACTGGAGTTTGGTTGCTCCAACAAACGATGGCTGACTTGGGAAGAGGTGACCGGTGGGGTGAAATATGACCACATGAATGCAATTGGTTTTCACATCACAGGAGCCTTTGATAAAATCTATCCCATTGAGAAATGCTGGCTCATGGATGACCTCTGCAATCAAATCAGAAACTGCATTCGCGACTATGCCATCGACCACGACATCAGCTTCTTTGACCTGAGAGCACAAACAGGACTGCTGCGCGACATCATGATACGCAGTGCGAACACGGGTGAGTGGATGGTGCTGGTTCAGTTTAAGTTCCAGGAAGAGGGCGACGAGCAACGTGCGCATGGGCTATTGCAGCATGTGGCTGACACCTTTCCACAGATAACTTCCCTACTTTACGTGGACAACCAGAAGTGTAATGATACCTTTGGCGACCAAACGGTTGTGGTGTTCAAGGGAAAAGATCATATCACGGAAACCATGGGCGACCTAAAGTTCAAAGTGGCAGCCAAGAGTTTTTACCAAACCAATACCAACCAGGCTTACCATCTATACAGCGTGGCACGCGAGTTTGCCCAACTTACCGGTAAAGAGTTGGTTTACGATTTATACACGGGAACGGGTACCATTGCCAATTTCGTGGCCAGAGATGCCCAGAAAGTCATCGGCATTGAATACGTAGAAGATGCCATCAAGGATGCGAAAGTCAATTCGGCAACCAACAACATACCCAACACCCTGTTCTACGCAGGCGACATGAAGGACATTCTTACCGAGGAATTCATTACCGAACATGGCCGTCCTGATGTCATTATCACCGATCCTCCACGCGCAGGCATGCATCCAGATGTGGTTCGAACCATTCTCGGAGCAGCTCCCCAACGCATTGTTTACGTCAGTTGCAATCCTGCAACACAAGCGCGCGACCTGCAAATGTTGGATGAGCAGTACAAGGTAATGGCCGTTCAGCCAGTCGATATGTTCCCCCACACGCCACATGTTGAGAACGTGGTACTGCTTGAGCAACGCTAAGACAAAGTCTAAAACAAATCTACTATGAAAAGAACAAACAAGGTTTTACTAATCTACACCGGTGGCACCATCGGCATGGGGCAGAACATCAAGACTGGTGCTTTGGAGCCTCTCGACTTTCATCATTTGGTTGAGAACGTGCCGGAGTTTGAATTAATTCAGACAGATGTTGACGTTTATCAGTTCATACCGCCCATTGATTCGAGTGACATGACACCCAACATGTGGGCAAAGCTGGTGACCATCATCAGCGAACGCTATGAACATTATGACGGATTCGTCATTCTGCACGGAACCGATACAATGGCCTATACCGCCTCTGCCCTATCATTCATGTTGGAAAATCTTACAAAGCCCGTTGTGCTGACTGGTAGTCAGTTGCCAATTGGCGTGCTGAGGACAGACGGAAAGGAAAATCTCATATCAAGTATCGAACTGGCCTCGGCTCATCACGAAGACGGAACGGCCATCGTTCCAGAGGTGTGTATATATTTCAATGGGCGTCTGTTGCGGGGCAATCGCAGTACGAAACAGAATGCAGATGGATTCAATGCCTTCGATTCTTTCAACTTTCCACACCTCTGTGATGCGGGCGTGAACTTCAACTATCATGAACATCTTATTTTGAAGCCCAACTTCAAGAAGCCTATGGTTCCCCATACACACATGGATCCTCATGTAATGGCGTTGTCACTGTTTCCCGGTTTACAGGAAGATATTGTGCAACAAATTCTTGAAGTACCCAACTTGAGGGGCATTGTGATGCGCAGTTACGGAAGCGGAAATGCACCTCAGACGTCATGGCTCACCCAATTGCTTAGTCAAGCAGCGGAAAGAGGTGTCATTGTCGTTAATGTTAGCCAGTGCGTATTGGGCAATGTGGAGATGTCGCGTTATGACAATGGGTATCAATTGCAAAATGCTGGTGTTGTTAGCGGTTACGACAGTACCGTTGAAGCAGCCCTTGCCAAGTTAATGTTTTTGCAGGCTCAATATGATGACTATAACACTATCTGCCAAAAGATGAAACAATCGATAGCAGGAGAGATTACTCTTCCTCCAAACGTCACCATGAACTGACCCTTCTATCTGCCAGCAAAAGCATAATTACCCCAGTTAAAGGGATGGCTATAAACGAGTTGAAACAGCTCAAATGTTTTCAAAGCCTACCTATAACTGGGGTAAATCATTTATTCTAAACAGCTGTTTTTCATGCGTCGCAAATATTTTTTCTTCTGGAAAAGATATTTGAGAAGCATTCAAACAGGCGTAAAATCTTACCTATACTTTGTACTCTACAAATGCCTCCATGGCTTCGTAGCATGCCAACCCTAGACTATCGTAAAGGGCTGCGGTAGCATGATTGCGGTCTTCTGATCGCTGCCAGAACAAACGTTCATCGTTGCCTAGGAATGGAGCACTCTCCATTTGACTCTGATGTTTCAAGATGCTGTTGCGCTTAGCACGCAACTCTTCTGGACTCATGGGTACACACATCTCAATGTTTTCAATTTCCCATTCAGCCCAAGCACCACGATACATCCACACTTTACAATCTTTCAACCATTCTGCTCCATCTTCTTTTTCAAGTTCAAGAGCAGCCAACACGGCATCAGTACATTTCTTATGAGTACCATGTGGATCAGCCAAATCGCCTGCTACATATATTTGATGCGGCTTAACCTCTTGCAAAAGTTGGCGCACAATCTCAACATCCTTTTCCGTCATCGGCAGTTTTTCAATTTTACCCGACTCGTAGAAAGGCAAGTCAAGGAAGTGAACATGGTCTAATGGTACGCCATTGTATGTACAAGCCGTGCGTGCTTCGCCACGCCGAATCAAGCCCTTGATGGTGCGCACGTCTAAGGTGTCGATGTCGCCATCCTTCTTATTTGCCAAGAATTTCTTAATTTCACTATACTTTTGCTTAATCACCTTATCCTTTTCTCCATCGAATATCTGATTAAATCCGTTGATGAAGTGCATGAAACGCGTTACTTCTTCATCGCCTACGGCAATGTTTCCACTGGTTTCGTAAGCCACATGGAGGTCGTGTCTCTGCTGAACCAGTCGGCGTAAGGTGCCACCCATGGAGATTACATCATCGTCGGGATGCGGGGAAAAGACTATCACTCGCTTGGGAAATGGTTTCGCACGCTCCGGACGGTATGTGTCATCAGCATTCGGTTTGCCACCTGGCCAACCCGTAATGGTATGCTGTAAGTCGTTAAAAATCTTAATGTTGGCATTGTAAGCCGAACCATAAAGTGCCAACAACTCGCTCAAACCGTGGTCGTTGTAATCTTTATTTGTCAACTTCAAGATGGGTTTTCCGGTGAGCTGGCATAACCATACCAATGCTGAGCGCACCAATTTATCAGTCCATTGGCACGATTTTACAAGCCAAGGATGCACGATACGTGTCAATCGAGATGCTGCTGGCAGGTCGATAACCACTTCAACATTGTTGTGAGTTTGCAAGAATGAGGCAGGAAGCGCATCGGTAATCACACCCTCTACGGTCTTTTCAATAACCTCAGCCTTTTCCTCACTCCATGCAGCAAGGAATATTTTCTTTGCTTTCAAGAGGGTTGCGACACCCATGGTGATAGAGCAAGGAGGTACTTGTTCGTTCGTTCCAAAGCTCAAAGTCATTTCTTGTCGCAGCACATTGTCTACTAAGATAATGCGCGAGTTGCTGGTCACAGTAGATCCAGGCACGTTACAGGCGATGTTTCCACTACGACCAATACCAATCAACATCACGTCAATACCTCCAAACGTGTTGATACGCTCCTCGTATAAGCGACAATGATTCTGCACATCGTCTTGCGAAATGCTACCGTCTAAGGTAAATATGTTTTTCTTATCTATATCTACGTGATCTAAAAAGCGTGTGCACAACTGATTGATACTGCTGTTTTGCGACTTGGATGTGAGCGGGAAATATTCGTAAGCATTGAAAACAACAACATTGTGAAAACTCAACTGTTTAGCTTCGTACATCCTAATCAGCTCTTTGAAAATAGGCGTGAGCGACAAACCTGTACCTAAACCGAGTATACAAAACTTGCCTTCTTTTTGCTTATTCTTAATAATGCCGGCTATATTTTCTGCCACATGCTTCGCACCCTCTTCCTCTTGGGCAAAGATGTTCGTGTGTATTTTTTCGTAACGCGTTAACTCCGAACGGTCTATGGCCGTTTTAGGTCGGTATATTTCAACCGGAATTTTAGTTAATACAATCTCTGAACTTAAATTTAGATTCATGTTTTTACATCGATAAAAAAGGGCTAGTAGTTTTTAAACGCTACTCGCCCCTTGAGTTGTTAAATGTTATCTTTTTCAATATCTTTAAAGTAGCGATACGTTCCAACTTTCAGTTCGTCGGTCGCAGGTTCGTCACAAACGATGATTCCGTGCGGATGTTGCTGAAGCACACTGATTGTCCAGTAGTGGGTAACCGGTCCTTCTACCACAGCTTGCAGGGCGCGAGCCTTGTGATGACCGTTACAGAGTATCATCACTTCTTGCGCATCCATCACGGTTCCTACACCAACCGTCAATGCGTGTTTTGGAACTTTGTTAACGTCATTGTCGAAGAATCGACTGTTGGCGATAATCGTGTCGCTGGTTAGTGTTTTGATGCGTGTGCGGGAAGTCAAAGACGAGCATGGTTCATTGAAAGCGATATGACCGTCTGGACCAATGCCACCAATAAACAATTCGATGCCCCCCACAGCTTTAATCTTCTCCTCGTATGCCTTGCATTCAGCCTCTAAATCCTTCGCATTGCCGTTAAGAATATGGATATTTTCCTTTGGACAGTCGATATGGTCAAACAAATTGCGCGCCATAAACGAATGATAGCTTTGGGGATGCGATTCAGGCAAACCCACATACTCATCCATGTTGAAGGTCAACACGTTTTTAAATGACACTCTACCCTCTTGACAAGCCTTTACCAAGCGGGCATACATACCTTCTGGAGACGAACCGGTAGGCAATCCTAACACGAAAGGATGATCAGGTGTTGGGTTGAACCTGTTAATACGCTCAATGACATGTTCGGCTGCCCAATGTGACAGCGACTCATAATTTTCTTCTATAATGACTCTCATCTTCAATTAATTTATTAATAATTATTTCTTCCAAAGGTGCTTTGCATATACATAGTCATAAAGGTCATAGAATCTAACGAATCTAGTAAGACGCTCTTTGAACTCTGGAAAATCTTTCTTCTTATCTGACCATTGAATCTCAGAAATGGCAGCAAGGCGTGGAAGCAACTGATATTCTGCTAAATTAGGATAGGCGATGTACTCTGTCCACAGGTTAGCTTGAACGCCAATAATGTGGTTACGCACGTCAACCGACAGGGTGTCTGGCAAGGGGTCAAAGCTGTAAGTCTTTTCGATGGGGAGATTCCCTCCAATCAAAAGCGGTTCCGAAGCCTTTTTATCTGTCTGGTAGTAATCAAAATAAGCATAGGTGGTTGGTGACATCACGACATCATGACCTCTCTTGGCAGCTTTGATACCAGGAGCTACTCCACGCCAACTCATGACGGTAGCGCTCTGATTGATATCACCGTCGAGAATTTCGTCCCATCCGATGATGCTTCTACCTTTGCTGTTGACAAACTTTTCTATGCGGTTGGTGAAATATCCTTGCAGCTTTTTCACCGGTAGGTTGTGGTCTTTCATGACCTTCTGACACTTAGGACATTTCTCCCAACGCACACGTGGAGATTCGTCACCACCGATATTAATCAACTTAGAGGGGAAGATATCGATGAGCTCACCCAGCACATCCTGGCAGAACTGATAGGTCTTTTCGTTACCCAAACACAGCACATCATCGAAAATGCCCCATGACGTTGACACCTTATAAGGGCCACCAGTACATCCCAGTTCAGGATAAGATGCCAGCGCAGCAAGCATGTGACCGGGCATATCGATTTCTGGAATCACCGTAATATATCTGTCAGCAGCATACTTAACGATTTCACGAGCTTGGTCTTGAGTATAGAAACCGCCATGAGGCACGCCATCATAAACATCGGAATTGTGTCCGATGACCGTCTCAGAACGTACCGATCCAACTTCTGTCAGCTTAGGGTATTTCTTAATTTCTATACGCCAGCCCTGGTCTTCGCTCAGATGCCAGTGGAAGACATTCATATTGTGAAGCGCCAACAAATCTATGTATTTCTTTACGAAATCAAGTGGGAAGAAATGACGGCCACAGTCGAGCATGCCTCCCCGATAACCAAAGCGAGGCGCATCTTTGATCACAACGCCCGGAAAAGTAATTTGGCTGTCGGTTTTCTCCGTGGGCAACGACTTGCGCAGGGTTTGTATTCCATAGAAAATACCATTAGGTGTCTTTCCTGTAACAGTAATTCCTTTGTTTGTCACAGTGATGACATACCCCTCGTCCTCCTTCATTTTCTTGTTTAATGACAGGGTGATGGCATTCTTAGATTTACTCGTGGTAGTTGACACCTGAATGCCAGTGACCTCGCGAATATATTGTGCCAGGAATTCGGCATTACGCTTCAAATCTGCATTTCCCTCTGGATAAACGATGGGAGTGGCAGCGGTCAACATAAAATCTTTTTTAGCCGTTGTAGTAATCTCCCTCGGCATGGGAACTACCTTGTAATCGGCTACTGAACTAGCTGTCGCAGATTGAAAGGACAGCCCACTTAAAAATAGTGCTAACATTAAAAGTTTTACTTTCATGATGAATATGGTTATTTATGACACAAAGTTATCATAATTTATTGAAATGACTGCCATGATTTCTTAAAAAAAAGGTTTTCAATCCATTTTTATAGTTTTGTTAACAAATGACCTACTATTTGAAACGCAAAATCCGCACTATTTTTTGAGTTTTCATATTTTTTACAAATAAAAAAAATCATCTCGCATCTCGTCAAATTTGTAATATAATTTATCAAAAAAGTGGGCAAAAAAACGACCCTTGTAAACTTTCATTCTAGAAAAAATCAATAGGCACAGAGGATACAAAACAAGCGACTTCGGTACCGTGTAAGTCGACCTTCTTACGTTATAGCATTGAGTTTACTCGACAAGAAGCATTACTTGATGGCGCAATATGCATGTTGTTGACCAGCAAAAGCATACATATAATGGTCTAAAAGCAATGCTTTTGATCAAAAATAGTATGAAAAATATTCGCATCACGCAACGAAATATAACTAACACATTGTACTATTAGCACTTGCAGACATTGCAAATTCCTTGGCATATTTACAAACTTCAGGGACAGAGTTTGTAAATATGCCAAGGATAAGAGAGGACGTTGTCAAGAAAATTCTTAATCTATCAGCCTCATGTTTTTACGCCCTGTCCATCAAACATCGAAGAAATCTTGACATTGTAGATGAGCTGCTATTGGGTTGTATTGGCCACCGTAACAAAATAGATGTTTTTATTTTGTCATTTTATCGCTTTATTGTAACTTTGCAATCACCATATTTATATACCGAATGAAAGAATTTGTCATATCAGAAGCAAAAGCCGAAACAGCCATACTCGTAGGTCTCATCACTCAGGATCAGAACGAGGAGAAGACCAATGAATATCTGGATGAGTTGGAATTTCTGGCAGACACCGCAGGCGCAGTTACCGTCAAAAGATTCACACAGAAGCTGGGGGGGGCCAACATGGTGAGTTATGTGGGTAAAGGAAAATTAGAAGAAATCAAACAGTATATAGAAAATGAGAAAGAAAACGACCGCCCTGTTGGGATGGTTATTTTCGATGACGAGCTTTCTGCCAAGCAAATCAGAAACATAGAGAAAGAACTTCAGGTTAAAATTTTAGACCGAACCTCCCTGATTCTCGACATTTTTGCCATGCGGGCTCAGACAGCCAATGCAAAAACACAGGTTGAATTGGCGCAATACCGATACATGCTGCCTCGACTGCAACGCTTGTGGACTCACTTGGAACGGCAAGGTGGCGGCTCAGGTTCAGGTGGTGGAAAGGGCTCTGTTGGCTTGCGTGGTCCGGGTGAGACACAGCTTGAAATGGACCGTCGCATCATTTTACAGCGCATCACGCTGCTCAAGCAACGGCTCATCGATATTGACAAACAGAAAACCACACAGCGCAAGAACCGCGGAAGGATGATTCGGGTGGCCTTGGTGGGATATACCAACGTGGGTAAGTCTACCTTGATGAACCTGTTGTCCAAGAGTGAGGTGTTCGCAGAGAACAAACTTTTTGCCACGTTAGACACCACGGTACGCAAAGTAGTGATTGAAAATCTTCCCTTTTTGCTGGCCGATACGGTGGGATTCATTCGGAAATTGCCCACCGACCTTGTCGATTCGTTCAAATCAACCCTTGACGAAGTGCGCGAGGCCGATTTGCTGTTGCATGTGGTAGACATTTCGCATCCCGACTTTGAAGAACAAATCAGAGTGGTTGACAACACACTGAAAGAATTGGATGCGGCAGATAAGCCGACCATGATTGTCTTCAACAAGATAGACCAATACAGATGGGTTGAGAAAGCCCCAGATGACCTAACACCTTCTACACAAGAAAACCTTTCGTTAGAAGACTTGAAACGCACCTGGATGGCTAAGTTGAATGAAAACTGTGTCTTCATATCGGCAAAACAAAAGCAAAACATTGACGAATTCAGAGAAACGTTGTACAAAGCCGTGCGGCAGTTGCATGTGCAGAAATATCCATATAACGACTTCTTGTATCCAACAGATTAATTGAAAAATATGAAAGAGTACAGACAATTAACAAGTGAAGAGATAAGTGCATTAGAAAATCGTGGTTGCTGGGCAGAAGATTGGTCTTCTGTTTTGGTTGCTGAGGAATTCTGTCCAAAGTATTTGAGTCGCGTCCTATTCTATGGCGAGAATCGTCTTGGTGCCTTTGAAGAAACGTTGGAGGTAACGAAGGGGTTTTTCAAGCATTCGGGCATTTTCAACGCCACACTGAGAAACGTAACCGTAGGTGACAACAACCTGATAGAGAACGTTGGCAATTACATCAATAATTATACGATTGGCGACAGGTGTTTTATTTCAAACATTTGCACACTCGAGACTACCGAGGGAGCCACTTATGGTGAGGGCAACACCATTTCAGTATTAAATGAAGTGGGCGATGGTAACGTAGTATTGTTCAGAGAATTAAACAGTCAGTTTGCCGCCTTCATGGTACAACATTTTCAAGACAAGGCACTCAAAGACGCCATACTCCGTCTCATCAAGGAAAGCATGGCTTTAGACGAATCGGACCAAGCATGGATTGGCAATCGTGTGAAAATCGTGAACACAAAAGAAATCACCAACACCATCATCTTTGATGATTGCGAAATCAACGGTGCATCACGTCTGAGCGACTGTACGATTCTTAGTTCAGAGGCCGCCAGTGTATATATTGGCACAGGTGTCATTTGTGAAAATTCCATCATCTCGCACGGGTCTTCCATCATCAATAGTGTAAAAATGCAAGATTGCTTTGTGGGTGAGACCTGCCAGGTAACAAATGGTTTTACGGCGTCTTCCAGTATATTCTTCGCCAACAGCTATATGGCCAACGGCGAAGCTTGTGCAGCCTTCTGCGGTCCCTTCTCATCCAGTCATCACAAGAGCAGCCTGTTGATTGGCGGAATGTTCTCTTTCTACAATGCTGGTTCAGCCACCAACTTTAGCAACCATGCGTATAAAATGGGGCCGATGCACTATGGCGTGCTGCAACGTGGATGCAAGACGGCCAGCGGTGCCTATCTGTTGATGCCGGCACACATCGGCACATTCTCTGTATGTTTCGGCAAATTGATGTATCATCCCGACACGCGCAGCCTTCCGTTCTCCTACCTCATCGCCTATGGTGACATCATGTACTTGTCGCCGGGACGAAACATTACGACCGTTGGTCTGTACAGAGACATCAACAAGTGGCCGAAAAGAGATTTGCGTCCGCAACATTCACAAAAGAGTATCGTAAACTTCGATTGGCTTTCTCCTTTCTCTGTTGGCGAAATTGTGGAAGGAAAAAAGATTTTGGAAAAGTTGCGCGAAGCCTCGGGTGATGACGTTTCAACCTACAATTATCATGAATATGTCATCAATGCCAGTTCGCTAAAAAAAGGTATCAAATACTATGACATCGCACTTCACATCTACATGGGTGCGGTTTTGAAACGAGTTTTGAAGAAAGACCCGGCACTTACACCGCCCACTACGACGATTGGAACGGGCAAATGGACAGACCTGGCCGGACTGCTGCTGCCTGTTTCAGAAGAAGAACGATTGATAGACGACATTAAAAATGGCGAGCTCGAGACGATTGATGATGTGCTGCAAAGATTCACCGACATCAACGAACACTATCGAGAATACCAGTGGGCTTGGACATACGAACTCATTAAGAATTATTATCAACTCGACACCATTACCTTGGCTGATGCCGATCGCATTCGTACAGATTACATCAAGGCGCGTCGGGCATGGATAGCCGAGATTAGAAAAGATGCTGAGAAAGAGTTTGCCATGGGTGACGTAGAACAAAATTTATTCGATAACTTCATTGAAAAACTGGATCGAGAGGTTGAATACGAGAACTGAAATCAGGTTCAACCGCTTGAAACAAAACCTAACAAAATTGGATATTACTAACAAGTCATTAACAATCATAAAAATGAGAACAAGATTACTATTGTCAAGCTTACTGCTCATACTGTTTCAAAGTAGTCTATATGCAAAAGTATACGATTACCAAACAGTGACGGGCGACCCCATGAAAGCCCGCATCTACACATTGGATAACGGACTGAAAGTTTACCTTAGCGTGAACAAAGAGAAGCCGCGTATTCAAACTTACATTGCCGTAAAGACAGGAAGTAGGAACGATCCTGCCGAAACTACAGGTTTGGCGCACTATTTAGAGCACTTGATGTTTAAGGGAACCAAGCAGTTTGGCACCACCAATGCGGAGAAAGAGGCTGCTTATCTGCAAGACATCACGCAGCGATATGAGAAATATCGCTTGCTGACCGATGCTGCCGAACGCAAACAGGCTTACCATGAAATTGACAGTATATCACAGTTGGCTGCGCAATACAACATTCCCAATGAATATGACAAGCTGATGGCAGCCATCGGTTCTGAAGGGTCTAACGCCTTTACGAGCAACGACATCACCTGTTATGTAGAGAATATTCCGGCCAATGAAGTAGACAATTGGGCTAAAATACAAGCCGACCGGTTTCAAAATATGGTGATCAGAGGCTTTCATACCGAATTGGAAGCTGTGTACGAAGAATTCAACATCGGGCTTTCGAACGATGGTAGGAAACAGTGGAACGCACTCAATGCCAAACTGTTTCCTACGCATCCCTATGGCACACAAACCACTATCGGCACACAGGCTCATCTTAAAAATCCATCAATAGTAAACATCCAAAACTATTTCAAACGCTACTATGTGCCCAACAACGTGGCTATCTGCATGGCAGGCGACATGAATCCGGATGAAGTGATAGCCATCTTGGACAAATATTTCGGAGCATGGAAGAAGAACCCAACACTATCCTATCCTACCTTCGCACCGCAACCCGACCTGAAAGCCAGTGTAGACACCACAGTAGTGGGACTGGAAGCCGAGAATGTATTGCTGGCCTGGAAGTTCGACGGGGCTGCATCACTGCAAAATGACACACTCACCTTGGTGGATAAAATATTGAGCAACGGACATGCTGGATTGTTAGATTTGAACCTCAATCAAAGCATGAAGGTTTTGGAAAGTGGTTCGTTCGTTAATGCCTTGGCCGATTATTCTTCCTTCTGCATGGAGGGCTTACCCAAAGAGGGACAATCATTGGAAGATGTCAAACAGCTATTATTGGCTGAGGTTGACAAACTAAAACGGGGAGCATTTGCCGATGATTTGCTCTCGTCAATCATCAACAACACCAAACGCGATTATTACAAATCGCTACAGTCAAATCGTTCGCGCGTTTCTATGCTGACCGATGCCTTCATTAACAATCAGAGATGGGAAGATGTGGTCAATCGTTTGGATAGATTGGCAAAGATTTCGAAACAAGACATCATGGCCTTTGCCAACAAACACTTCAAAGACAACTTTGTTTGTGTGTACAAGAAGCAAGGAGAAGACACGACGCAAAAGAAGATAGACAAACCGCAAATCACCCCCATCCCCAGCAACCGCAACGAGAGCAGTGCATTTTTGCGTGACATAAAAAATGCACACGCCACGCCCATACAGCCGCAATTCCTTGATTTCAAGCGCGACTTAACCTTCACGCAGACTAAAAAGAAGCTACCTATTGTGTACAAACACAACAGCGATGACGGACTTTTTAACCTTGTTTTCAATTGGGATTTCGGCACAACTGCTAACAAAGAGTATGCAGTGGCGTGTGATTACATCAGCTACCTGGGTACCTCTAAGAAATCGGCAGAGGACATCAAACGCGAGTTTTACAAACTGGCCTGCAGCTTCAACATCATAGCCAATCCGCGCAAGATCGCCATTTTGTTGTCAGGATTGGATGAGAATATGCCCAAAGCGGTAAAATTGCTCAACGAACTGATGACCGATGCGAAACCCGATGCAAAAGCGTACGAACAATATGTTGCATTAACATTGAAAGCAAGGCAAGACGACAAGAACGATCAACGCAAAAATTTCAATGCTTTGAGAAGGTATGCCATGTACGGACCGTACAATCAAGTGCGCAATATTGTAAGCGAACAAGAGTTGAAAGCCTTACAGCCACAGCATTTGGTTGATTTGTTTCAATCGCTCAAACAATACGAACAATCTGTGCTATACTACGGTCCAACGAGTACAAAGCAGCTTTCTGCCTGCCTTGACAAGCTATATGAGCCAGCCAAAACCAGAAAGCCAGCATTGAAAAACAAAGAATATCAAGAACAAACCACACCTCAAAACGAAGTGTACATCGCTCCCTACAATGCTAAAAACATTTACATGGTGATGTATCACAACGAGAACAAACCTTTTGATGCCAAGCAAGTAGCAGTAGGAACTCTATTCAATGAATACTTTGGCGGTGGTATGAACACCGTTGTTTTCCAAGAGTTGCGTGAAGCTAGAGGGTTGGCTTATAGCGCATCAGCATTTTACAACAACAGTCCGTTGAAAGGTCATCCTGAGTATGCACAAACTTATATCATCACTCAAAACGACAAAATGATGGATTGCATCAAGGTGTTCAACAACATCTTAGACACCATTCCACAAAGTAAAGCAGCCTTCGACATTGCCAAACAGGGTTTGACGAAGCAACTGGCCAGCCTTCGCGTCACACGCAGTGGTGTACTTCAAGCTTATTTGGATGCCAAAGAAAGAGGCCTTGATTATGATGAAAACGAACGAATCTATCAAGCCTTGCCCAACATCACCATGCAAGATATTGTCAACTTCGAGCAGAAAAACATGGCACGCATACCCTATCGCTACGTCATTCTGGGCGATGAGAAGAATTTGAACATGGAGGCACTAAAGAAAATTGGCAACATCAAACGTCTTTCTACCGAAGAGATATTTGGATATTGACAGCGCAAATAACAATTAAATACGTTTAGCATAACAAGACAATAAAAACAATAAAAAACATTATGGCACAAACTCCTGAATTTAAGTATGCGCCCATGTTTCAAATGGGCAATGACGAAACAGAGTATTATTTATTAACAAAAGACGGCGTATCAGTTAGTCAATTCGAGGGAAAACCTGTCCTGAAAGTGACTCCGGAAGCACTTACCATGCTCACCCAACAAGCCTTTCACAATGTGAGTTTCATGTTGCGCCGCGCTCACAACGAACAAGTAGCAAAGATTTTAACCGACCCTAAGGCGTCAGACAATGACAAGTATGTGGCTCTCTCCTTCTTGCGCAATGCAGAAGTAGCATCAAAAGGCAAACTGCCACTTTGCCAAGACACGGGTACCGCTATTGTACACGGTGAAAAGGGACAACAGGTATGGACGGGCTTTTGCGATGAAGAAGCCATCTCTCGTGGCGTTTACAACACCTACACACAAGACAACCTGCGCTACTCACAGAATGCACCCCTTAATATGTACGACGAGGTGAACACCAGATGCAACCTTCCTGCACAGATTGACTTAGAGGCAACCGAGGGAATGGAATACAAATTCTTGTTTGTTACCAAGGGAGGCGGCTCTGCCAACAAGACCTATCTGTACCAAATGACCAAAGCAATTATCCAAAACCCTGGCACCTTGGTTCCTTTCTTGGTAGAGAAAATGAAATCATTGGGTACAGCTGCTTGTCCTCCTTACCACATTGCATTCGTCATCGGCGGCACCTCGGCAGAGAAAAACCTGCTTACCGTGAAGTTAGCGTCTACTCATTATTATGACAACCTGCCTACCTCGGGGGACGAAACAGGACGTGCTTTCCGCGATGTAGCACTGGAGAAGGAACTTTTAGAAGAAGCACACAAGATTGGACTTGGTGCTCAATTTGGTGGTAAATACATGGCTCACGACATTCGGGTGGTACGCTTGCCACGCCATGGAGCATCGTGTCCCATCGGAATGGGTGTCAGTTGTTCGGCAGACCGCAACATCAAAGCCAAGATTAACAAAGAGGGTTTGTGGATTGAGAAGTTGGACGAAAATCCCGGTTCACTCATTCCAGAGGAATTACGTCAAGCTGGTGAAGGCGATGTGGTGAAAATCAACCTCGATCAACCCATGGCAGACATCTGCAAAGAGCTGTCGCAATATCCCGTATCTACACGTGTGAGTCTCAACGGTACTATCATCGTGGCACGCGACATCGCACATGCCAAGCTCAAAGCACGTCTCGATGCAGGCGAAGAGTTGCCCGAATACTTCAAGAACCACCCTATTCTCTATGCTGGTCCTGCCAAGACTCCGGAGGGAATGCCTTGTGGCAGTATGGGTCCTACTACCGCAAACCGTATGGATCCTTATGTAGACGAGTTCCAAGATCATGGCGGTTCGATGGTGATGATTGCCAAAGGCAACCGCACACAAGTGGTTACCGATGCTTGTCAAAAGCACGGAGGTTTCTATTTGGGTAGCATTGGTGGTCCTGCTGCTGTGCTGTCGATGAACTCTATTAAGAGCATTGAGTGCGTGGAATATCCCGAACTCGGCATGGAAGCCATTTGGAAAATCGACGTTGTTGACTTCCCTGCTTTCATCTTAGTAGACGACAAGGGAAACGATTTCTTCAAACAACTGAAACCTTGGACGCCTAATTGCACAAAATAACAGACCGCAATAGCCTCTCATGGTTATGACATAACCGCCAGTTTTGAATATGCAAAGCTGGCGGTTTTTCATTGAAAGGTAAACAAGGATTTATTCTGAGTGTATAACTCGCAAATAACAAGAGCTGCAACCCACGAGCATGTAACATACGCAATGCAAAAAACAAATCAATTATTTGGGAGTATCAGATTCTTAATTTACCTTTGCAATTGATTATGATACTATTAAGAAGACTTAAAATATTACTCTTATCCATATTCGTCTCAACGATTTTGTCTGCTCAAACGCCCATTGCTAACCGTGTTAACGAGGCGGCCAGACATGTATCTAAAGATGCCTCTGTGGTGGCGAAATATACGGATAACAAGCGTCATAGTCTGTATTACATACGCAAAGACAAGTTTTTTTGTCTGGATGTAGTACTCAACATCAATGAAGAACTCAACTTTACGCCACACAAATATGATAAAATTTTATCCTCCTACCTCAGTCCTGACGGTGAATACATGTTCATCTGCCTGGACAAGGGGAACAAATCAGGATGGGTACTGGAAGATAGATTCGAACTGTGGCGTATCAACTCTTATAACAGAAAATCCTCGCGAATAGCCTCAGGATTTACAATTGATAGAACAAAAGAAGGTTTTCTTCTTCGCAAAACCTCCAGGTGCTTAAATCCAAGAGCACCGAAATCACGACAAAGATGGATGGTCAGGGATCATCATTTCGACATGATGGGGCAAGCTACCGTCACCTTGCCTGAATACGAGTACCACTTCTAACCTATCGTGTCGTGACATGAAAGCATCCTTGGTGTATTTCGTATTTCACATAGCAGCGGTTAAGATTGCGCAAATCGTTCAGCACTTCACTTAACACCCACTTCAAACTATCGTTATGAACCTGTCGGCGGGCAGGTCCATCAGGGTCTTGTACAGTAATATAACGATTATAACCAATGTCGAAAGTTGTTCCATAGAGATGGCAACTGTTAGGCATTGCATTGCCATTATGGCCTCTCAATCTCTCAATATCCTCACGACTTCGCATCACGCTGGTGACAATAATTTTGTGAAGGGGAATTCCTTTCACTTGCAAACTGTCAAAGAAGTTGCGCCCAATATCTTGAAGTAAGACGGCAGCCTGTGGCACCAAATAAGGAATACTGCTTTTTAAGCGATCAACATAGAAATAAGGATTCGCACCAATGTATACCAACTCAGCCTTTCTACTTTCAGCTTCGGCACGATCAAGCACTGGCTTTACCCCCAACTTATTGGCGGCAACGAGCTGAACATCATTCTGATCAGGAAACGATTTGGAAAAATTCTGGACGCTATAAATTCGGTTTTTAACGAGTGACCCATCTGCATTGAAAAATGTTGAGCGCATACTCGGACGAGCTTCAGGGTTGTTCGCAGCAACGGATTTAACTGCAGGATCTTCATGAAACTTGTCTTTCAGCGTCAGCGAATCTAAATGATTACTCGGGGAAGAGATATCCTTTGCAGCCCTATTGCCCGCAACATCGGGAAAGACGCAACGCACCATGCCCAACAATACCACGCAGAGGGCAAAACCTTGTAAGTATCTCTTCTTTGAAATCTTCATCAATACAGTTTCTGAGCGACAAAGTTAATAAAAAGAAAACAGTTAATCCCTGTACCAATCTTTTTTTTTCACTTTTATGAAAAAACTCCAATACCACATCTTTAAAGTCTAATCTTTTTCGTACATTTGCAACAATTATTTAAACTTATACATCACATTGATTGAGAAGCATATTGTTCTGGAAGACATAGACCCTGTTACATTCTATGGGGTTAACAATGATCATTTGCAGATGCTCAAGTCGCTGTTTCCCAAATTGCGAATAGTTGCCCGTGGAAACGTTATCCGTATCTTGGGCGACGAGGAAGAGATGGCCAAGATTGAAGAGGACATCGAACTGATGCAGAAGCACGTCTTAAAGTACAACTCCATCACGGAAGAAGATATCTTGGACATCGTTCATGACCACAAGACAAAGGCCGACTCCATCAAAGATGTCGTGGTGTATAGTATATCGGGACGCCCTATCAAGAGTCGAAGCGAGAACCAGCAAAAGCTCATCGAAGCATACAATACTTCGGACATGGTGTTTGCCGTTGGTCCTGCAGGTACTGGCAAAACCTATCTCAGCATTGCTTTAGCCGTAAAAGCCCTGAAAGAAAAGGCTGCCAAGAAGATTATCCTCTCCCGCCCAGCCGTGGAAGCCGGAGAGAAACTTGGATTTTTGCCTGGAGATATGAAGGACAAGATAGATCCATACCTACAACCTTTATACGATTCCCTTGAAGACATGATTCCAGCCGTGAAGTTGCAAGACATGATGGAGAAACACATCATTCAAATTGCTCCCCTGGCTTTCATGCGCGGCAGAACCTTAAGCGACGCTGTCGTCATCCTCGATGAAGCGCAAAACACCACCCCAGCCCAAATCAGAATGTTCCTCACCCGCATGGGATGGAACACTAAAATGATCATCACGGGCGACATGACCCAAATAGATTTACCGCACGAACAAAAGAGTGGTTTAAAAGAAGCACTGAGAATATTAGGCGATGTTGAAGGCATCTCTGTGGTTGAATTGGGCAAGAAGGACATTGTTCGCCACAAATTGGTCACGAGAATCGTGAACGCCTATGAAGCATACGACAATGTCAGGAACCAAGAAAAGAAACTCGAGTTTAAAGATTAAACATACAACAATGAAAGCATTAACAAAAACTGATTTCCATTTCGATGGACAAAAGAGTGTTTACCATGGCAAAGTACGTGATGTTTACAACATCAATGATGACTTGATCGTGATGGTTGCAACTGACAGAATCTCTGCATTCGACGTGATTCTACCCAAGGGAATTCCTTTCAAAGGACAAGTTCTCAATCAGATAGCTGCCAAATTTCTTGACTCTACCAAAGACATCTGCCCCAACTGGAAGATTGCCACACCAGACCCAATGGTGACGGTAGGTGTAAAATGTGAAGGCTTTCGTGTTGAAATGATCATCCGAAGCATTCTGACAGGCAGCGCTTGGCGCGAATATAAGGCCGGAGCCAGAGAGCTTTGCGGCGTGAAATTGCCCGATGGCATGAAGGAAAACGAACGCTTCCCCGAGCCTATCGTCACACCAACAACTAAGGCTGACGAAGGACATGACCTCAACATCTCAAAAGAAGAAATCATCCGTCAGGGGATTGTTTCGGCAGAAGATTACGCCATCATCGAGGATTACACGCGCAAATTGTTCGCTCGCGGACAGGAAATTGCAGCCAAACAAGGACTGATTCTTGTGGATACCAAGTATGAGTTTGGTAAAAAAGACGGTAAAATCTATCTCATTGACGAAATCCATACCCCAGACTCCAGTCGTTACTTCTATGCCGACGGCTATGAGGAGAAACTGGCGAAAGGTGAGCCACAGAAGCAATTGTCAAAAGAGTTTGTACGTCAATGGCTCATCGAACACGACTTCATGAACGAGCCTGGGCAGACCGTGCCAGAGATTACGGACGAATATGCTGAAAGTGTAAGCGAGCGATACATTGAATTGTACGAACAGATCACTGGCGAAAAGTTCAAGAAGGCGGCTGACCATGATGATTTGGCTGCACGCATTGAAAAGAATGTCAGTGAATATCTCGCTTCGCTAAAATAATAAAAGACAATTCATACAACAGCGTGTACGGACAAGAAAAGATAAAACCGTATAGTAAGGAGGGCGAGAAGAAACAGCAAGTAGAGCGAATGTTCGATCGCATTGCGCCCACGTACGATGAGTTGAACCATCGCTTGTCTTGGAACATAGACAAGGGATGGCGCAAAAAAGCCATCAAGCAGTTGAAACCTTTCACCCCCCAAACTATACTGGACATAGCCACCGGCACCGGAGATTTCGCCATCCTGTCAGCCAAGATGCTGCAACCCAAACAATTGATTGGTGCTGACATCTCGGTTGGCATGATGGAAATAGGCAAACGAAAAGTTGCTGCAGCGCATTTAGACCACATCGTTTCCTTTCAAAAAGAAGACTGTCTGGCCCTATCTTTTGCAGACCATTCGTTTGATGCCGTAACAGCTGCTTTTGGCATTCGTAATTTTCAAGATCTGGACAGCGGACTGAAAGAAATCTATAGGGTACTGAAACCAGGTGGACACTTGAGCATTGTTGAGCTGACACAACCTGTGTCGTTCCCGATGAAACAATTGTTCAAGGTATATTCGCACACGCTTCTACCCTTTTATGGCAAACTCCTTTCTAAGGATAAAAGCGCCTACAAATACCTCACGTCAACCATCGAAGCCTTTCCACAAGGTGAACAGATGGTTGAGATTTTACAGAAAGCAGGCTTTTCCAACGCAACGTTTAAGAGATTGACATTAGGTGTCTGCACGATGTATTTTGCAGAAAAAGAATGATTTAGAAGAACTACGCCAATGGATTTGCGTGCAATAACGATATGGATATGGACAAATACGGACTGATAGGCTACCCTCTTGGGCATTCATTCTCGATAGGTTATTTCAATGAGAAGTTCCAGAACGAGGGAATCAATGCCAGCTATGTGAATTTTGAGATTCCCAATATAGAGAATCTTCAAGAAGTGTTGGCATCCAATCCCGAACTCAAGGGACTGAATGTCACAAGGCCTTACAAAGAAAAGGTCATCCACTATCTGGACGAACTCAGCCCGGAGGCCAAATCCATCGGTGCCGTTAACGTTATCAAGGTCACGCACAAGGGCAAGAAAACCATTTTGAAAGGCTTCAACAGTGATGTCATTGGGTTTACACGCAGCATCGAACCGCTGCTCGAGACGTTTCACAAAAAAGCACTAATCTTAGGTACCGGAGGGGCTGCAAAAGCGGTAAACGTGGGGCTAAGGTCGTTAGGAATTGAAACAAAATATGTCTCTCGACAAAACCATCCAAATGTATTGCGATATGATGATATCACTCCCGAAATCATCCAAGAATACAATGTCATCGTCAACTGTACCCCAGTTGGGATGTATCCACATGCCGACGTTTGTCCCCAGCTGCCTTACGAAGCAATGGGCAGCCATCATTTGCTGTACGATTTGATATACAATCCAGATGAAACGCTTTTCATGAAACAGGGAGCCAAGCAGGGTGCAACGGTCAAAAATGGATTAGAAATGCTGCTGTTGCAGGCTTTTGTTTCATGGGAGTTTTGGCACCAAGCCTAAATGCTCTTTCCTAAACCCTCTCAAGCAATGATGTGCTTGGACAAATAACCAAAGGAAGAACAGAGTAGTTCATGCAGCTGTTCGTCATCACATCAACGGTTTTACTCACCAAACTTAAAAAACATTGATACACATGGATAGATATATGATGCGCGGTGTTTCTGCCGCAAAGGAAGATGTTCACAACGCCATCAAAAACATCGACAAGGGCATTTACCCCCAAGCCTTCTGCAAAATCATTCCCGATATACTGGGAGGCGACCCTGATTATTGCAACATCATGCACGCCGACGGTGCTGGAACCAAATCGTCCCTGGCCTATATGTACTGGAAAGAGACGGGCGATCTCAGCGTATGGAAGGGCATTGCACAGGATGCCATTGTGATGAACACCGACGACTTGCTGTGTGTGGGTGCGGTAGACAACATCTTGGTGTCGAGTACCATTGGGCGTAACAAGCTCTTGATACCCGGCGAAGTGATTTCTGCCATTATCAACGGCACCGACGAGTTACTGCAAGAGATGCGAGACATGGGCATCGGCATCTATCCCACAGGAGGCGAAACGGCTGATGTAGGCGACCTGGTGCGCACCATCATCGTCGATTCTACCGTGACCTGCCGCATGAAACGCAGCGACGTCATCGACAATGCCAACATCCGTCCAGGTGATGTCATCGTTGGATTGAGTAGTACAGGACAAGCTACCTACGAGAAGACATACAACGGTGGCATGGGAAGTAACGGTCTGACCAGTGCTCGTCACGATGTTTTTGCCAAATATTTGGCAGAAAAATTCCCTGAAAGTTACGATAATGCCGTGCCTGATGATTTGGTGTATAGCGGTAAATATCAACTCACCGACAGCATAGAAGGCGTGGAGATTGATGCCGGTCATTTGGTTCTCTCTCCTACTCGCACCTATGCACCTATTATTAAAAAGGTGTTGGATGCACACCGAAGTCACATTCATGGCATGGTTCATTGCACGGGAGGTGCACAAACCAAGGTGCTTCACTTTGTCAACGACAATTGTAAAGTGGTAAAAGACAACATGTTCCCCGTTCCTCCCTTGTTTAAAGTGATACAAACGTGCAGTGGCACCGATTGGAAAGAGATGTACAAGGTGTTCAACATGGGGCATCGCATGGAGATATATGTAGCTCCTGAGCATGCACAAGAAATCATCAACATCAGCAAAAACTTTAATGTTGACGCACAAATCATCGGTCATATCGAAGAGGGAGCACGCGCATTGACCATTCAATCAGAATTTGGAACATTCGAATATTAATATATATGATAGAAAACAACAGCATACTGAACAAGCTCGATGGATTAGAGGCAAGGTTTGAAGAAGTATCTACCTTGATTACCGACCCAGATGTCATAGCCGATCAGCCACGCTATGTAAAGCTAACCAAGGAATACAAAGACCTTGGCGACATCATGGACATTCGCAAGCGATACATTGCATGTCTCAATGCCATACGTGAATCGAAAGATATTCTTGCCAATGAAACGGATGCTGACATGAAAGAGATGGCTCGTGAGGAATTGCAAGCCAACGAAGATATGCAGCCACAGTTGGAAGAAGAAATAAAATTAGCATTAGTGCCAAAAGACCCTGAGGATGCCAAGAACGTACAAATGGAAATACGTGCTGGCACGGGAGGAGATGAAGCAGCCCTGTTTGCTGGCGACTTGTTTAACATGTATAAGCATTTCTGCGACTCGAAAGGTTGGACGCTAAGTGTCACATCGGTCAACGAAGGCTCGGTGGGTGGCTACAAAGAAATCGATTTTGCAGTGAGTGGCGACAATGTCTACGGTACATTGAAGTACGAAAGTGGTGTACATCGTGTGCAACGTGTACCAGCCACAGAGACACAGGGACGCATGCACACATCAGCTGCCACGGTGGCTGTATTGCCAGAGGCCGACCAATTCGAGGTGAACATCAACGAAGGTGATATCAAATGGGACACGTTCAGAAGCTCGGGAGCTGGTGGACAAAACGTCAACAAGGTTGAATCGGGCGTTCGTCTTCGCTATCCTTGGAAAAATCCCAACACTGGCGAAGTGGAGGAAATACTCATCGAATGTACCGAGACACGCGACCAACCTAAGAACAAGGAACGCGCGCTGTCACGCTTGCGTACCTTTATCTACGACCGTGAGCATCAAAAATACATTGACGATATTGCCAACCGACGCAAGTCATTGGTATCTACTGGCGACCGCAGTGCGAAGATTCGTACCTATAACTATCCGCAAGGGCGTGTCACCGACCACCGTATCGGCTACACTACCCACGATTTGCAAGGCTTTGTCAATGGTGACATTCAAGCAATGATAGATGCGCTGACCGTAGCAGAGAATGCGGAAAAGCTCAAAGAGAATGAACTTTAATCAAAAATGTCATCATTTTTACACAAGGATAGATTGCAATACAACAACAACTTTAAAACAGCTAATCACCACAAAAGGTCAGTCCCACGCACAAGATAATCATCACCATAACCAATTGGTATACAAATGATTATCAAACGTCACGAATACGGCTTCCAAAAGCATTGAGTTTGGCTACCAAAGTCATGGAGATTGGATGCCAAAGTCATGGAGATTGGACGCCAAAGTCATGGAGATTGAAATCCATCCTCTATGCGTTGTGTGAAGCATGGTAATAAACAGCATCGCTAAAGGGAAAAATCGTTCAATAAATTTACCACTTATATATTCACAGATTGTTTATGAACAGACAACAACTTATAAAACAGATTTTCGAAAAAAAGTCTTTCTTATGTGTAGGACTTGACCCCGACATCAAGAAGATGCCGCCACATTTGCAGCATGAAGAAGACCCTATTTTTGCCTTCAACAAAGCCATTATCGATGCTACGGCACCCTATTGTGTGGCCTACAAGCCAAATTTGGCGTTCTATGAATGTAAAGGTATTCAGGGCATGACTTCTTTCGAGAAGACCGTTAGCTACCTAAAAGCGCATTATCCCGACCATTTTATCATTGCTGACGCCAAACGAGGGGACATCGGAAACACATCCGCCATGTATGCCAAGACCTTCTTTGAAGAATACGATGTTGACGCATTGACCGTTGCTCCGTACATGGGAGAAGATAGCGTGACGCCTTTTCTCGAATATGAAGACAAGTGGGTGGTTGTATTGGCACTGACGAGCAACAAAGGATCGCATGATTTTCAGTTAACGGAAGACAAGAACGGAGAGAAACTTTTTGAGAAAGTTATCAAGACTTCTCAATCGTGGGGGGCCGATCAAAACATGATGTATGTGGTTGGTGCAACGCAAGGCAACATGTTTGAGGCAATCAGAAAGGTGGCTCCTCATCACTTTTTGCTGGTACCTGGCGTGGGTGCGCAGGGAGGAAGCCTGCAAGACGTCTGCCAATATGGAATGACGAAAGATTGCGGGTTGCTCGTCAACAGTTCGCGCGGCATCATCTATGCCAGCCATGGAGAGGACTTTGCTGATGCAGCTGCAAAGAGTGCGATGAAACTTCAGCAAGAAATGGAAAAAGAATTAGAAAGGTTATCATCTCGCAAATAACAAATGGTCCCCTTTTTACTCGACTCTCATTGCGCACCGGTACCCATAAACAGTGAGGGAACACCTGCACCATTGGGGGTTCAATAGCGTTAGACGCACCGTGAAAGAAATAAATGTTTCAGTGAAAAAACGCAAATATTACATTCGTCAGTCAAAAGTCTGAGTAAAAATAGGTATATTTGCAAAATAATCAATTGAGATACCTAAAGTATGGAATTTACTGCCAAGCAAATAGCACAATATATAGGAGGCAAAATTGAAGGCAATGAAGATGCAACCGTCCACACCTTCGCAAAAATAGAAGAAGGTACCAATGGGGCGATTTCATTCCTATCTAATCCAAAATACACACATTATATATATAATACACAATCGTCGATTGTTCTTATTGACGAGGATTTGAAGTTGGACAAAACCGTCCAGACGACTTTGATACGCGTGAAGAACGCATACGATAGTGTCGCCAAATTACTTCAATTATACGAGTCGACTAAGCCCAGAAAGACAGGCATCCACCCCATGGCCAACATCGCCAAAACAGCTAAGATAGGTGAGAATGCATACATTGGCCCATTTGCTTACATCGGTGAGAATGTCGTGATTGGCAACAACACACAGATATTCCCACACGCAGTGGTTTTGGAAAATGCATCCGTAGGCTCGGAATGTATCATCTATCCACACGCAACTGTCTATCACAACTGCAAGATAGGCAACCGCGTCATCCTGCATGCAGGCTCTGTCATTGGAGCCGATGGCTTCGGATTCGCTCCGTCCAAAGACGGCTACGACAAGATACCCCAAATTGGTATCGTGACTATTGAAGATGATGTAGAGGTGGGTGCCAACACTTGCGTTGATCGTTCGACCATGGGTAGCACCTATGTTAGAAAAGGAGTGAAGCTAGATAACTTGGTTCAAATCGCCCACAATACCGACATCGGTGAACATACCGTGATGAGTGCGCAAGTAGGTGTGGCCGGATCGACAAAGGTTGGACAGTGGTGCATGTTTGGTGGACAAGTGGGTGTAGCTGGTCATATCACCATTGGCAACAAGGTGTTCCTTGGCGCACAGTCGGGTGCGCCTGGTAGTATCAAGGACAACCAGCAACTCATTGGCACGCCACCCATGAAGGAGAGACCCTATTTTCGCTCTCATGCCATCTTTCGGAAACTTCCTGAACTATATAAAGAAATCAACAACCTGAAAGAAGAGGTGGAGCGATTGAAAAAGAATATCAAATAAGACTATTGCACTTGATAAATAAATCATAGAATGGATACAATCAAACAGAGAACACTAAAAGGTAGTTTTTCCCTGTGTGGCAAAGGATTGCACACGGGGCTGAACTTGACTGTTACCTTTAATCCTGCTCCTGAAAATACTGGATATAAAATTCAACGGATTGACTTGGAAGGACAACCCATCGTTGAGGCCATTGCCGAAAACGTGGTTGACACGCAACGTGGCACGGTTCTGGCGCGTGGCGACGTGCGCGTTTCTACCGTTGAGCACGGTCTTTCTGCCCTGTATGCAATGGGGATAGACAACTGTATGATTCAAGTAAATGGACCAGAGTTTCCTATTTTGGATGGTTCTGCCGGCATCTACGTTAATAGAATTCAGGAAATTGGTATCGTAGAGCAAAATGCACCAAAAGATTTTTACATCATTCGTAAGAAAATAGAAGTGAAGGATGAGGAAACAGGTTCGTGTATTACGATACTTCCTGATGACCAGTTCAGCATAACGGCCATGTGCTCATTCGAGTCAAAATTCATCAACAGTCAATTTGCAACACTCGACAATATCGATGATTACGCGACAGAAATCGCGCCTGCCCGTACTTTTGTATTCGTCAGGGACATCCTTCCTTTGCTTGAAGCTAATCTCATCAAAGGCGGTGACATGGACAATGCCATCGTAATCTACGAAAGAGAAGTGTCACAAGACCAATTGGACCAACTGGCAGACATCTTGAAAGTGCCACGCATGGATGCAACCAAGATAGGATACATTCAGCATAAGCCCTTGATGTGGGAAAACGAGTGCACACGTCACAAATTGCTGGACATTATCGGTGACATGGCCTTGATAGGCAAACCCATCAAAGGACGAATTGTTGCAACACGGCCAGGACATACCATCAACAACAAGTTTGCCCGCTTAATGCGCAGAGAGATTCGCAAACATGAAATACAGGCGCCGATATACGACCCAAATGAACCGCCAATCATGGATAACATCAGAATCAGGGAACTGCTCCCCCATCGTTATCCCATGCAGCTGGTAGACAAAATTATCGCCATCGGTTCTAACTCGATTGTTGGGGTAAAGAATATTACAAGCAACGAACCCTTCTTTACAGGACACTTCCCGCAAGAGCCAGTCATGCCTGGAGTGTTGCAGGTTGAAGCCATGGCACAGTGTGGAGGGTTGTTGGTTTTAAACCAAGTAGAAGAACCTGAACGATGGTCTACGTACTTTCTGAAGATTGACAACGTTAAGTTCAGACAGAAAGTGATTCCTGGCGACACGCTTATCTTCCGCGTGGAAATGATTCAACCTGTACGACATGGCATCAGTAGCATGAAGTGTTATGCCTTTGTTGGCGACCAAGTGGTATCTGAAGCAATGTTTACTGCACAGATCATCAAAAACAAATAAACATAAGTGTCACTCGATGTTTTTCATCATCATAAAGTCATCATAACCCTATGAATCAAATAAGCCCATTAGCTTTTGTACATCCAGAAGCGCAACTCGGTGACGATAATGTCATCGGCCCATTTTGCTATCTTGATAAAAACACAGTGCTGGGCAACCGTAACATCCTACAAAATAGTGTCACCATCAATTATGGAGCACGAATAGGTGATGACAACGAGTTTTTTCCCGGTGCCAGCATCAGCACGAAGCCGCAGGATTTAAAGTTCGTTGGCGAAGAGACAATATGCGAAATTGGTGACAAAAACAGCATTCGTGAGAATGTTACCATTTCAAGGGGCACCGCATCAAAAGGAACGACCAAGGTAGGAAACAACAACTTGTTGATGGAAAACATGCACGTTGCACACGATTGCATCATTGGCAGCAATGTGATTATTGGCAATTCCACCAAGTTTGCCGGTGAAGTGACTGTAGATGACTACGCCATCATCAGTGCAACAGTTTTATGTCATCAATTCTGTCACATCGGTGGTTATGTCATGGTTCAGGGTGGCAGCAGGTCTTCACAAGACATTCCACCTTACGTTATGGCGGGCAAAGAACCCATCCGATATGCCGGCATCAACATTATCGGGCTGAGACGCAGAGGATTTAGCAACGAGTTAATCCAACTGATTCACCAAGCTTATCGATTGCTTTATAGCAAAGGTGTTTTGAAAGAAGGAATCGAAGAAATCAGAAAGAACCTGAACGTTACCCCAGAAATTCAATACATCATCGACTTTGTAGAAAGTTCTCAACGAGGCATCATCAGATAAATGAACACACTTGTTGTGCTTTTAGGCCCTACTGGAGTGGGAAAGACAGAGTTGGCGTTGCAAATAGCTGAACATTTGCAATCGCCTATCATCAATGCCGACTCTCGACAGCTATTTGCTGAGATACCTATTGGTACAGCAGCCCCAACCAAAGAGCAGCAAGAACGAGTAAAACATTATTTCGTCGGCAAGTTGCATCTAACAGATTATTATAGTGCAGCCAAATATGAAGACGATGTTTTGCAACTTTTAAACCAGCTTTTCAACCAGCGACAAATGGCTTTGCTATCAGGGGGCAGCATGATGTATATTGATGCTGTATGCCAGGGTATCGATGACATACCAACGGTCGATGAGGCGACAAGGAGGCTGATGAAACGAAAACTGGAGACTGAAGGCTTGGATGCTCTCGTTGCAGAGTTAAAAGTTCTGGATCCAGAACATTACAAAATTGTGGATTTACACAATACCAGGCGCGTGGTTCATGCGCTTGAAATATGCTATATGACAGGGAATACCTATACTTCTTATCGTAAAAACACAAAGAAAATACGACCTTTCAACATCGTAAAGATTGGACTCAACCGTCCCAGAGAAGAGATGTATGAGCGAATCAACAACCGGGTCTTGAAAATGATGAACCAAGGATTGATTGAAGAAGCCAAAGCGGTATATCCACAAAAGGGCCTAAATGCTTTGAATACGGTAGGTTATAAAGAACTTTTCGCCTATTTCGATGGTCACATTTCATTGGATGATGCTATCCTAAAGATACAGTCAAACACAAGACAATACATGAGAAAACAAGTCACATGGTTCAAACGTGACAACCAAATCAAATGGTTCTCGCCTACGAACATTGAAGAAATCATAAATTATATAGACGATCAACGATAGACATCAAGTAATTCGCTATCTTTGCAAATCAATTATTTCTATTATGCTTCACAAGATAAAAAGATTTTTCAGCTGGTTGTGGATCAAACTACATGGCTTTTGGCCATGGTATAAAAGCTTGTATCAAGGACGCCCTTGGTATGTTAAGACGGGCGTGGCTTTGCTCTCAGGGCTGATAGCACTTATCATCTATCTTGGAGCTGTTGATCTTAATTTCCTCTGGTTGTTTGGCAAATCACCAGGTTTCGCCCAGATTAAGAATCCCAATACCTCCTCGGCGTCTGAGATTTATAGTGCAGATGGGAAGCTCATAGGAAAATATTTTAATGAAAACAGAACACCCGTCAAGTATGAAGAAGTGAATCCGAAGTTCTGGAAAGCACTGATTGATACCGAAGACGAACGATTCTACAGACACATTGGCATTGACTTTCAAGGACTCTTTGGTGCTGCCAAAGATGCTATTGTTGGCAGTGAAGCCCGAGGTGCATCAACCATCACCCAACAGTTGGCCAAGAATATGTTCCGCGTACGCACGCAATATTCCACTGGATTGCTTGGTAAGATACCAGGTATCAAGATACTGATCATGAAAAGCAAGGAATGGATTATTGCCTTAAAGCTTGAGATGTTGTACGAAAAAAACGACATCCTTACCATGTACGCCAACACAGTTGACTTTGGATCGAACTCGTATGGAATCAAAACGGCCAGTAAAACCTATTTCAACACAACACCCGCGAATCTCACAATTGAGCAAGGTGCCGTGCTGGTAGGCATGCTTAAAGCCACAACACATTATAACCCGATTGCCAATCCCAAGAATAGTCTCAGACGTAGAAATGTTGTTTTGCAAAATATGGTAACCAAGGGCGACCTATCTAAAAAGCAATATGACAGTCTGAGCGTCATTCCTATCAAGCTTAGTTATAGCGTAGAATCTAATTATGACGGTCAGGCATTATACTTTAGAGAAGCTGTCGCCAACTATTTGAAGGATTGGTGCGAGGAGAATGGGTATGACTTGTACAGTAGTGGTCTGAAGATATATACCACAATTGATACCCGCCTGCAGAAGTACGCTGAAGAGGCTGCACGTAAACAAATGAAGCAAATTCAACGGAACTTCAACAATCACTGGGGTAAAAATGATCCATGGATTGATGAAAATGGAAAGGTTATTCCTGGATTCATTGAGCAAATCGCACAAAGACAGCCTGTGTACAAATACCTTGCTGCCAAATATCAAAACAATCCAGACTCCATCACCTATTATTTGAACAAGCCCCACAAGGTAAAATTGTTCGATTATGACGAAGGAACCATAGAGAAAGAAATGTCAACCATGGACTCTATACGATACATGGTGCGCTTCATGCACTGCTCCATGGTTGCGATGGAGCCACAGACAGGAGCCGTGAAGGCTTGGGTAGGCGACATCAACTTCAACTCATGGAAATATGATAAGGTAACTGCCATGCGCCAACCGGGGTCTACCTTCAAGCTCTTTGTTTATACTGAGGCGATGAACCAGGGACTGACACCTTGTGACAAACGCCGGGATGAATACATCTCCATGAAAGTATATGACAAGAAAAAGAAAGAAGAGGTTACATGGACACCGGGAAATGCCAATGGACGTTTTTCCGGAGACTCCATCCCCTTGAAGGGTGCCTTTGCGAGAAGCATCAACTCTATCGCCGTGAGACTCGGACAAGAAATGGGCATCAAACGAATCATTGACACGGCAGAGAAGATGGGAATCAAGAGTCCACTGCAAGACGAACCATCCCTTGCGTTAGGATCATGCGACGTCAACCTGCTGGAAATGGCAAATGCCTATAGTACTATCGCCGATGATGGAAAGCATCATGAGCCTATTTTGGTTACGCACATCGTTGACCGTGATGGGAGGCAAGTCTACATCGCACCCAACAAGACCGAACAAGTAATTCCATACAAGAGTGCGTTCCTCGTCCAACAACTATTGCTGGGTGGGTTAAGAGAACCAGGCGGAACGTCACAAAGCCTATGGGGATACGTGGGAAAACACAATGATACGGAATGGGGAGGTAAGACAGGAACTTCCAATAACCACTCAGATGCTTGGTTTATGTGCATCAGTCCAAAACTGGTGGTAGGCGCATGGGTCGGCGGAGAATACCGTAGCATCCATTTCCGCACTGGTGCTTTGGGGCAAGGATCAAGGACAGCCCTACCTATATGTGGCTACTTCTTACAAGCAGTATTGGATGATCCAAACTTCAAACAATATCATGCTAAGTTTGGCAAGCCTAAAGATAAAGATATTAGCAGCGACATGTACAACTGTCCGAGTTATTACCAGCAGGCACGAGTGGACACAACTGCAACAGATAGCCTGAACTCTATCTCTGAAGAAATCATTCTAGACGAATTTGGCAACCCTGTTTCCAAACCAATCAAAGACGAGAAGGAGAAACAAAAAGACAACTCGGTAAATTCTAATGAGAACCATACGCCTACAGAAGAGGTAATCCATTTGGATAATCTATAATGGGTATGGCTAAGGAAACTGACATCGAACACATTGATCTGAATAATCTGGAGTTGCAAAACGCACTGCAGATTATTCAGTACACCCATCGCTCATTATTCTTAACAGGGAAAGCTGGAACGGGTAAATCAACATTTCTTCGATATATCTCACAAACAACCAAGAAAAAACATGTTATTCTTGCACCAACGGGCATTGCTGCCATCAATGTGGGAGGAAGCACCTTGCACAGTTTTTTCAAGCTCCCATTCCATCCTCTATTACCTAATGACAACAGGTATAGCGTACGAAACCTTCGGAAAACGCTCAAATATAACAGCGAAAAAATCAAACTCATCAAGGAAGTAGAACTCATCATCATCGATGAAATCTCGATGGTGAGAGCCGACATCATTGACTTCATTGACAAGATACTGCGCGTTTATGCTCAGAACATGCGCGTCCCCTTCGGAGGAAAGCAATTATTACTCGTTGGCGACATGTATCAGTTAGAGCCAGTATTAAAAGAAGAGGAACGCACTTTGCTACAACCTTTCTATCCTTCAAAATTCTTTTTTGATGCTCATGTTTTCAGGGAGATGCAATTGATTTGTATCGAACTTCAGAAAATTTACCGACAAACAGACCCACTTTTCATCAGTATATTAGACCATATCAGAACGTCCAACACATCGCAAACCGATTTGTCCATTCTCAATCAAAGAGTAGGAAACATCTCTCAACAAAATCATGACGGACTGGCAATCACCTTATCTACTCGAAGAGATAGCGTGGACTACATCAACCAGCAACACCTTCAACAATTACCAGGCGAACCCACTGTCTTCTATGGCATCATCGAAGGCGAGTTTCCCGAAAACAATCTGCCCACTCCCATGAAACTTGAAATCAAAACAGGTGCGCAAGTTTTGTTTGTCAAGAACGACAGGGACAAGCGATGGGTGAATGGTACCTTGGGCACCGTCATTGGCATGGGAGATGAGAGCGATGGCTTAATTTACGTGAGGACTGAACAAGGTGAGGATGTAGATGTAGAACAAGACATTTGGTCAAACGTTCGATACACCTACAATGAGAAAGAGCAAAAGATTGAAGAAGAAGTAATTGGTACATTTCGCCAGTTCCCCATTCGGTTGGCATGGGCCATCACTATTCATAAAAGTCAAGGACTAACCTTCAATCAAGTTAAAATCGACTTATCAGGAGGCGTGTTTGCTGGAGGCCAAACTTACGTTGCCCTGTCACGTTGTCGTTCGTTGGAAGGCATTAACCTTGAAGCCCCCATCAAGAAAGAAAATATATTTATCAGTCGAGAAATCACAAGTTTTGCAAAGACATACAATGACCAGCAATCTCTCGACAAAGCTTTACAACAAAGTAAAGCCGAAAAACAATATCATGATGCTGTGATGGCATTCGGCCAGGGGGACATGCAATCAGCCTTGGATAATTTCTTTCTGGCCATTCACAGCAGGTATGAAATAGAAAAGCCTGCGGCAAAACGCCTAATCAGGCGAAAGCTCAACCTCATCAACACGCTTAAAGAAGAAAATCAACGCTTACGAGACGAGCAAAAAGAAAAAGAAGATTTGCTAAAACGGCTCGCCGTTGAATATGTCATGATGGGCAAAGAATGCGAAAGAGAGGGAATGAAAGAAGCGGCTTTGCGCAACTATCAAAAGGCATTAGAGCTCTGCCCTGAGCATCCGGAAGCCATCAGAAGAATCAAGAAAATAAAGAAGAAAAAGAATCAATAACACTGTCACTGGCTCGCATCACAACCCAATTGAGAAAAAAATACGATAGGGAGATAAAAAAATAAATGAGCCCAAACTATTTTCGAGCTCATTTAATTTTCCTGTTTGTCTAACAAGAAAGTATGATATTGCATCCTCATAATCGGCAAAAGCCGATAGCAAAGAGTTGCAATTAAGCCAAAGTAAACAGATTCTCTGAATCCTTAATTTTACCTTCTTTGAACAGCCATCCAATTCCCAGATAGACTTCTTCTGTTCCAATTTTAGCAGCCTTAGCTATTTCAGCAACGCTCAACGCTTTGTCTGCTGCGGCCAATGCTTGATAAACATCACCAGCACGGAAGCCAACGCTTTCAGCATTTACCACAAGAGTAGGTTTCTTTGCTGAAGCTCTCTTTGTAGTAGTGGTCTTCTTGGAAGCCGCAACCTTCTTTGGAGCTACTGCTGCCGTTACTTTCTTTTCTGTCATAATCAATAAAATTTTAATATACTTTGCACCTCAAATGAGGTAAAATATCTCATTAACGAAGCAAAGGTAACCATTTTATTTAAAAAACACAATTATTAAACATCAAAAAGTAACACATTTATGGGTTAGTTGAACCAAAGAAGCGTTTTATTGATGTATGTCAAGTTTTATCTCTAATTCATCCAATTGTTTTTGATCAATGGTCGACGGAGCATCAAGCATCACATCACGGCCGTTGTTGTTCTTTGGGAAGGCAATGCAGTCGCGAATGCTATCCAAGCCGGCCATGATACTCACAAACCGATCCAAACCAAACGCCAAACCTGCATGAGGGGGTGCACCATATTTAAACGCATTGATTAAGAAGCCAAACTGGGCCATTGCCTTTTCAGGTGTGAAGCCCAATATCTCAAACATCTTTTGCTGCAACCGTCCATCATGAATACGCAGGCTCCCCCCTCCTACTTCAATACCGTTGCAAACAAAGTCGTATGCCTTGGCACGAACTCGTTCTGGATGCTCATCAAGCAAGGGGATATCGTCTGGATTTGGCATGGTGAACGGATGGTGCGTTGCCATGAGCCGCTGCTCCTCGTCACTCCACTCGAACAGGGGGAAATCAACAATCCACAAACACTCAAACTTGTTCTTGTCACGAAGACCCAGTCGCTCACCCATCTCTAAGCGAAGCGTACACAACTGTACACGCGTCTTGTTGGCGTTGTCTCCACTCAAAATCAATACCAAGTCACCGTCCTTAGCTCCCATTCGCTCTTTCACTTCCAGCAACTGTCCCTTTGAGTAGAACTTATCAACAGAACTCTTAATCGTTCCATCGGCATTGTACTTAATGTATACCAATCCCTTAGCACCTACCTGCGGACGTTTAACAAAGTCGCTCAGTTCGTCCAATTGCTTACGACTATAGCTGGCGCATCCAGGCACACAAATGCCGCCAATGTAGCTTGCTTCATTGAAGACACTAAAATCTGCCTTGCCTTTGAACGCATCCAAAAGTTCAACGAACTCCATGCCGAAACGCAAATCCGGCTTATCACTGCCGAAACGTCTCATCGCCTCGTGCCATGTCATTTGCTGCAACTTCTCAGGCAGCTCCACCCCACGAATCTCTTTGAAAAGGTGACGACACAGATTTTCAAACAAGTCGATCACATCATCCTGATCTACGAAACTCATCTCGCAGTCAATTTGCGTGAACTCGGGTTGACGATCGGCGCGCAAATCTTCGTCACGGAAACATTTGGCGATTTGGAAATAGCGGTCAAACCCACTCACCATCAACAGCTGTTTGAGCGTTTGTGGGCTTTGTGGCAGTGCATAAAACTGTCCGGGATTCATGCGCGAAGGCACCACAAAGTCGCGCGCACCTTCCGGTGTAGAACCAATCAGTATCGGTGTTTCTACCTCAATGAATTGCTCGTTGTCGAGGAAATTGCGAATCAGAATCGTCATCCTATGGCGCAATTCCAAATTCTTTCTTACCGCAGGTCGGCGCAAATCTAGGTATCGATATTTCATTCGTAAATCGTCACCCCCATCGGTCTCGTCTTCTATTTTGAATGGAGGCGTCAAACTTTCACTCAGTACGTTTAGTTGACTGACTAAAATTTCGATATCTCCGGTCGGCAACTTATCGTTTTTGCTCTGTCGCTCACTCACCTTGCCCGTTGCCTGAATACAGAATTCACGCCCCAGTTTGTTGGCCTGCTCACACAAAGAAGCGTCGGTTGCCTCATTAAAAACAAGTTGGGTAATGCCATATCGGTCGCGCACGTCAACAAATGTCATTCCACCCATCTTACGTGTACGCTGCACCCATCCAGACAGGATTACCTCCTTGCCCTCATCGGAAAGTCTTAACTCCCCACATGTATTCGTTCTATACATAGTTTGAAATTTATATCTTATCAAACGCAAAATTATACAAAAAAGCCGAAACAAGCAAAGCCTGTATACAAAATGTAGGTGATGCGATGACAAATTAACCTGTAAGCCGTTTCGGCACAGCCTCATTCATTTATGATGATTGCGCTGTTTCTGTATTCTATCAAACGGAACCTTCTTCGGTGAAACATCTCCCTCACAACAACTTTTTAACACAAATGCTGGGCGTTTTATCCACCAACATACTCATTCGCCGGAAATAAGCGAAATATAGAAGTGTTTCATTATTTTATTGATTTATAATAAGTTATACGGTTTACAAACATAAATCACCATGAATAAGCGAAGTGTTTTGAGGGAGAAAGCCGTTGTTTTTGTACAAAAAGGCCTGTTAGATGATGCAAATTGGGGTGTAAAAGCATGCATATTGAGGAGCAAGAGCATACATATTCGACTGTAAAAGCATGCAGATTGCCGGTTTATTCTGCGTAAATGGGATGAAAGAAGATGATATCATGACTTTATATACCTATAGCATTCTCCTGTTTTCTCTATTTTGCGTTTTTATTTTGTCAAAGAAAACGAATTGATTTAACAAACAAAAGGTTTGTTAACACACGCAAGTGGCGTTGGCGAATGCTCAGCCACCATCATACACATGGTCGTCAAAAATGTTTCATCCATAATAATCGTTGTCGATACAATAGAGGGATGATTGACATTTCACTATCACCAACCTTGCTCAAATGAGAGAGTCGTCGCCATTAAGATAAATAATTTCTAAATTTGCTTGCCGTGTTCGCAAAAAGAATTATATTTGCAGGGTATAATCGAAAGGACCTACTAATGAACGCAACCGAACAAGTGTACAAGCAGACTGAGTATGCTATTCGCAAGATAGCACAAAAGTTCACGTCAGATGAAATTCCATCACTCGTTACGGATATTCACATCCGAATCTATCAAGACAGTGGAGAATTACGAGCATTCGATGACGATGAAAACGAGATTACCCGTTGCGTCGTTGAAGAATGGATAGGCAATACGGAGGAGAAGTTCTACGAACATGCCGCTGCCATTCTTCGCAAAGTTCTGAAACAACTTCATGAAACGGTTGATCAGATGAATATTCTCAAGCCATTTAGCTTTGTTTTAGAGAATGATGAACAAGAGAATATAGCCGAACTGTATGTCGCAGACGATGACACCGTGATTATAGGAGGCGACTTGATGAACGATTTAGACAAGGACCTGGATGCTTTTTTGGCAGATCTTCTGAAAGATGAGAGTAATTAGAAGGAAAAGGATAATCTTCAGAAATAAAATTCTGCTTATCACTTTTCAATCATGTTTTCACCGATTCGGGAATGATTTTGTAAACAACGATTGACACCAAAGAAGCAAATTTTCCAGAAAGATACACGCTGACTTTATTTTTTTTAGACAACCGGGCGTAAAGATTCTGTTTTTTATGTATATTTGCAGATATGAAAAGAATCGTTTCATGCGTGATTGCCCTATTCTGCCTATTGGCCGTCCATGCCCAATATTTTGACGTACAATGCGAAGACACATGCTCGCATGTACATGGCATCGACTTGAGCCACTACCAAGGAGAGGTGTTTTGGGAAACAGTAGGTGAAAACACCAAGAACACATACGTCTACCTCAAAGCCACTGAAGGCGGTGACAGGATAGACCCTACCTATCAAACCAACATTGAGTTGGCGCATCGCTATGGCCTGAAAGTGGGTTCATACCACTTTTTCAGACCTAAGACCAACTTGACACTCCAACTGCAGAACTTCATGACACAGTGCCGACCTGGCGACCAAGACCTCATTCCCATGATTGACGTAGAAACACGTAGCGGCTTGTCAACAGAAGCTTTTTGTGACTCTTTACACAAATTCCTGCGCATGGTAGAAGAAGCTTATCAGCAAAAACCACTCATCTACACGGGTGCCAACTTCTATGACCACAACCTATCTGGACAACTGGACAGTTATCAAATCATGATAGCACAGTATACCGACCGAGAACCGGTATTGGCAGACGGGCGCGACATTACCATGTGGCAATACACGGGTAAAGGTAGAATCAACGGAATCAACACCTTCGTTGATAAAAGTAGAATGATGGGAAGGCACGGACTCAGAGAAATCAGATTCCGACGAAATGTCACGAACACGAGAAAGTATACATGGATACATTAACAAACATATACTACACTTTGACAATATGGCGATAATTAGATGTCCGGAGTGCGGCCACCAAATCAGTGACCGAGCACCCGTTTGTCCCTCTTGCGGGGTAGAAATTGCTGATAGAGTGACCCGTTGCACGCAATGTGGTGAAGTTTATTTTAATGATTTGCACGAATGTCCAAACTGCCACCATGCCAATATGAACTATCGCGATGATACATCTCCGGTTCATGAACAGGCTATAGAGCTGAATGAAGAGCCTACGACCATGGCGGACACAACGTCTCCAGCGCCCAACGGAGACATGCAACGTCCCAAAAAGAAACACACCACTTTAATAATAGCTTTCATCATAGCCATCATTGCATGTGGAGTGGGCTATTATTTCTATCACAATGCACAAACAAAAGAAGAGCTGGAGGCTTACGAGTTTGCTGCCAAGAGCGAAGATCCCATCGTGCTTCAGGACTATCTTGACCGCTTTAAAGACGCACCCATGGCACACAGAGACTCCATACACGTTCGCTTGACGGCCATCCAGCAAATGGATAGCGAATGGACCGATGCTTGGGTAAGCAACTCGAAGACGGCTCTGGAAGATTATCTTGACAAGCATCCCAACTCAGAACACCGTGCAGAAGCCATGCGCAAGATTGACTCGTTGGACTGGGTGGCTGCCAGTTCGGCCAACAGTGTGGACGCATATCAGTTTTACTTGGAAGACCATCCCAACGGTGCGTATGTAGATGATGCTAAAGATGGCATCAAAACAATCAACGCACAGACCGTACAACCAGAGGAAAGAGCCATGTTAAGCTCGCTGTTTAAACAGTTCTTTCAGAGCATCAACGCAAAAGACGAGAATGGTTTGACCAGCACGGTCAGTCCTGTCATCAGTTCTTTCCTAGGTAAAGTGGATGCGAATAAAAATGATGTCATCACTTTTTTACACAAACTATACAACCAGGAGGTTGCCAGCATGTCATGGCATCTGCTCAATGATTACAAAATTGACAAGAAAGAAATCGGTGACGAACAATACGAATACACCGTGAATTTCTCTGCAGACCAAGATGTTGACAAGGTGGATGATACGCAGCAAACCATGCATTATCGCATCAAAGCCAAGGTAAATCCTGACGGAAAAATCGCAGAGTTCAACATGACTCGCATCATTCAGTAGTTCATAGAAAGACCGTAGCAAGGTTATTTGAAAAATAAAACCATTGAGCGAGGTTCCCCCTACAGGCTCAATGGTTTTTGTTTTGTTGTTGGCAGCCGTGCAAACTGACTTGTCCTAGTATACTCTCACAACGTCACCGACGTGGATGGTATGGTCGGGAGTAAAATCATTCAACTTGTATAAACTGGACAGACGCATACCATAAATCTGTGCAATGATATACAGACTCTCTCCGTTCTTGACAACATGCGGACGATTCTTGAAAGCTTTCGGTGCTCTTTTCCGCTTTTTCTTCAGGAAAATGATTTCGCCTTCTGTCAAAGCATCATCTTTATCTCGTTCGTTGTACTTAGCTATCTTTTTGTACGACACGCCTATTTCCTCGCCAATCAGCTTGAAGGTGTCGCCGCGACGAGCCCGGATATAATAATTCTTGTTGAAGATTGCGATGGGATGCAGAGGCTTTGCCTGATTAATAACTGTTTGATTGCCAGAATATTCAACCATGGCATGATCGTACGATCTGGCACTATCGTAGACATAAAGCTCGTAAAGCTCTATCAATTCGATGAGTTTATAAGCATATCGCGGGTTGGTTGCATAGCCACAAGCTTTCAAACCATGCGCCCATCCACGGTAATCTTGCATGGAAAGGCTAAACAACTTGCGGTAACGACTGCTGTTCACAAGGAATTTACTATGGTCTTCAAAACTTTGAAGGGGATGATCGTATGCGCGAAAGCATTCGCCCAAAGCGTCATCATCCTCAGCAATGGTACGACCAGTCCAGTCATGACACTTGATTCCGAAATGGTTATTGCCCAGTCGTGCCAATCTACTTCGCCCTGCTCCACTCTCAAAAACAGCCTGAGCCAAGGTGATACTCGCTGGGATGCGGTATTGAAGCATCTCCCGAATAGCCAAATCTTTGTATTGATTGATGTAGAGTTGATAAGTCTGGTTCCATCTCATCTGGGCCCAAGATGCCATAGATGAAATTGAAAAGAGGAATATAATCGCAATTTTATTCATGAACATTAAGATGTTAGACAAAGTTACATAAAATCATAAAAAAAGCACAATGGATTGGTGTACGTTTAATAATTATTAGTAATTTTGTACAAATGGACAGCAAACAAGTAATCTTAGCGTTGGGAACAAATGTCAACCAAGAGCGCAACATGAAACAAGTTAGGCAGCTATTGGCTGACACTTGGCCTTACATGAAGTTCACTACACAGAAGTGGACACAGCCCATTGGCATGGCATCAGCCCTATTTTACAACTGTTTGGCATACACAAAGGTTGAAGAATCCCTTGAAGAACTCACCGAAAAGGTGAAAAACATGGAACGGATATGTGGAAACACAGGGGCTGAAAGGTCGCTTAATCGCATCCAAATGGACATCGACATCTTGCTGTATGGCGACAAAAAGCTGCACAAAGACGATTGGCAACGCGACTATATACAAGAGTTGATGAACGAAATTGATTTATTTTAAGCATTGAACAATGAACATCAAGACCTTCCTAACCCATGTGCTCACGTGTATTCTGTGCCTGTTCATGTCTGCAAACGCGAACGCACAGGACTTCAACAAGGTGTTTTCTGACAGCACACTGCGCATTGATTATATTTTTTCGGGCAACGCAAACCAGCAACACATCGCCGTTGACCAATTGAACGTCCTGCCCAGATGGTACGGAAAAAAACAGCGGTTGGCCGAATTACCCTTGGAGGGGAACGGGCAAATAACCGTCCGCGACCATCACACGAAGCGCACGCTCTACCGTAATTCGTTTTCTACGTTGTTTCAAGAATGGCTCACTTACGATGAAGCCAAGCACACAAGCAGGGCTTTTGAGAATGTATTTCTCGTTCCGATGCCCAAGGACACCGTTGACATTACAGTGACACTGAATGACAACAGGCGTGAGACGATGACCCAACTGACACACACAATCGCACCAAGTGACATCTTGATTAAGCACATTGGAGAACGAAACCGCACCCCATTTGAAACGCTACAAACGGCTCAAGACACCTCCCGCTGCATCCACATCGCCTTCCTGGCTGAGGGATACCGCACTAACGAGATGGACACCTTCCTGAAAGATGCCGCCGAAGCCACCGAGGCGTTGTTTGCGCATGAGCCTTTTAAGTCCATGAGAAACAGGTTCAACATCATAGCAGTCAAAGCTCCTTCTGCAGACAGCGGTACAAGCGAGCCTTCTAAAGGCCTGTGGAAGAATACCGCCCTGCACTCTCATTTTGACACGTTTTATAGTAATCGTTATCTTACTACATTGCGGTTAAAGGCCGTACACGACTGGCTGGCAGGACTTCCATACGAACATATCATCATCTTGGTGAACACTAATTGGTACGGAGGCGGCGGTATTCTTAATTCATACAACCTGTCAATGACCCACCATCCATCGTTCAAACCTGTTGTCGTACATGAGTTTGGTCACAGCTTTGCTGGACTGGCCGACGAATATGCCTATGATTTCGAGGAAATCCCCATGTATCCGCTTGACATCGAACCATGGGAACAAAACATCACAACCAAGGTTAAGTTTTCTGATAAATGGCAAGACATGATGGGAAATGTACCTTCCGTGGGGCTAATAGAAGGTGCTGGCTACTCCTTGAAAGGCATTTACCGCGCATCACCCGATTGTAGAATGCGGACAAATGATACACCAGAGTTTTGTCCTGTGTGTCAACGAGCCATCCAACGCGTCATTGATTTCTACACAAAATGAGGAACATAGCATGAAGCCGAGGCACTATCTGATGATTGGGTTGGCCACCCTCGTGTTATTGTTTGGGCAAAACAGCCCAGCAGATGCCATTCACAACCGACCCATCAGTGACAAAGACCGACTGAACATGGCGCTAGAATACTTTCAAAGTGAGAAGTATCATGAGGCTCTTTTGCTGTTTCAGAAGCTTGACCGAGAATACCTTCTCAACCAAAGGTACAAGGCTTACATCGGCGTGTGCTACTATCATCTATGGAAATACGAGCAGGCATGCCTGTATCTGGACCCAGTTATGCCGAGCATCACCGTCTTCGCACCTCACGAACAATCGGTCTATTATTATGCCAGCGCTGAAAGTCACTTTCAATTAAAACAATACCAGGCCGCCATCCCATGCTACGAAAAGATGCTGAACGTGTGCCATGACAACGAAAAAGCCGATGCCCTCTACCGTCTTGGATTCTGTTATCTGTTCAATAAGGATTGGGAAAACGCACTTGAGTATTTTGTAAGCGCACGCTCCTATTATCAACATTATGGATACAAGCCCGGGTTAAAATACCGTATGGCACAGATTAAAAACATGATCAACGGCTGCAAACAACAAATAGACCAATCAACAGACACCGCATTACCAAGCGATAGCATCAAGTGAAGCACGGCGCAAGCGGCAAGAAAAAATAGTTTGTCATCTTTCTGTGCTTTACATTTTTTTAGTAACTTTGCATGCATTATTTTTATAATGCAAAAGATGAAAACATTAATAGACCGCATTCTGAAAGATGGCAAATGCTATCCTGGTGGCATACTGAAAGTAGATAAATTTATCAACCACCAGATGGATCCCAACCTTATGAAAGCCATTGCCATCGAATTCATCAAGCGTTACGCCTCAACGGAAATCAACAAAATCTTGACCATCGAAGCCTCGGGCATCGCTCCTGCCATCGTCATGGGGTTGCTTTTGGACCTTCCGGTGGTATTCGCCAAGAAGAAAAAACCGTCAACGATGGACAACATTTTATCCACCACGGTCTTCTCATTCACCAAACAGCGTGAATACAACGTCGTTATCAGCAAGGATTATCTGACACCCAACGACAAGGTGGTTTTCATTGACGACTTCCTGGCCTATGGAAATGCCGCCAAAGGCATCATCGACCTATGTAGACAGGCCGGCGCAGAACTGGTTGGAATGGGCTTTATCATTGAAAAAACCTTCCAACATGGACGTGACGGTATAGAAGCTGAAGGCGTGAGATGTGAATCGTTGGCGATGATTGAGTCGCTAGACAATTGCCAAATCAAATTAAAAAACATCGAAAAGTAACCATTTCCCTATTAATTGCACGCTATAAAATGAACACAACAGAACAAGAACAAGTAAGGTCAAAGTCGACAGACCTTATTTATGGCCTTCATGACCGTCCGGCTCTCCGAGAAAGTATTTTTGCCGCACTGCAGCACTTGCTGGCCATCTTCGTAGCCATTATCACCCCACCGCTGATTATTTCGAATGCGCTTAATTTTGATTTGGAAACAACAGGATTCTTGGTTTCCATGTCTTTGTTCGTTTCTGGCGTCGCCACATTCATACAATGTCACCGCATTGGTCCTATTGGTACAGGACTCTTGTGCATCCAAGGCACCAGCTTCTCCTTCATAGGCCCCATTATCGGAGCCGGCATGCTTGGCATGGTAGGCGGCAAGATGAACACCGAAATGGCTTTATCCTATATATTTACCGCCTGCACGTTCGCCTCTGTTGTCGAAATGCTTGTGAGTCGCCTATTGAAGTACACACGCAAAATCATCACGCCACTGGTCTCTGGCATCGTTGTCACGTTGATAGGTATGTCGCTGGTCAAGGCCGGAATCAACTCATGTGGTGGTGGTGCCGCTGCCGAAGCTGACGGGTCGTTCGGATCTCTGGTAAACCTTGGGTTGGCAGCACTGGTGTTGTTCAGCATCATCATCTTCAATCGTTCCAGCAACCGCTTTCTTCGAATGAGTTCAATCGTGCTGGGTCTCCTCATTGGGTGTATCGCTGCCTATCTCATGGGAATGATTCACTTGGATTCCATTCAAAGCTATGGAGGCTTTATCATTCCCGTTCCATTCAAATACGGATTTCGCTTTGACATTTCGGCCCTGATATCATTGGGACTGGTTTACCTCATAACGGCTATCGAAGCATACGGCGACATCACGGCCAACTCGCTGATTTCTGGAGAACCCATCGAAGGTGAAGTGTTTGAGAGAAGAGCATCGGGCGGCATTCTGGCCGATGGTTTCAACTCCATGTTGGCCGCTGTGTTCAACTCTTTCCCCAATTCAATCTTCGCACAGAACAACGGAATGATTCAATTGACAGGCATTGCCAGCCGCTATGTGGGCTACTACATTGCCGGTGCGCTGGTTGTCTTAGGACTGTTCCCAGTTGTTGGATTGGTGTTTTCCTTAATTCCAGCCCCAGTACTTGGTGGCGCTACGCTGCTGATGTTTGGAACCGTGGCTGCCGCTGGCATCAAAATCATCGCGTCAACACAAATCAATCGAAAGGCAGTATTGGTGATGGCCATCAGCTTTGCCTTAGGCCTTAGCGTAGAAATGGTCCCTGGTATACTGGATCACATGCCGGAAACCATCAAAAATATCTTTTCTTCGGGCATTACGACAGGTGGACTCACGGCCATCCTGACAAATGCCTTCATCAAGATTAAAGAATAGATAACTCCCGAACATTCATGCAATCGTGACACACCAAACCTGTGCCGTTTCCAAGACAACATGAAATTTGCCCTGCAAGAGCATGCATATTGGAATGGAAAGTCATTGCTATTGGTAACCAAAGTCATTGCTATTGGACACCAAACTCAATGCTATTGGAGGGCAAACTCAATGCTATTGTTGGCTAAACTCATTGCTTTTGATGGAGAATGCATGTAACACAGAGGTTGACCGACGCCACATTCAGATTTGAAAAACAGCAAACATCTGTACCTTTAAGGATACATTTTTAATTTTATAAAAAAAATAACTAAAAAGGTTTGGAGGATTCAAAAAAAACATTAACTTTGCAAGTGTTATCCTGAAAACAATCTTTTTACCTTAAAGGACTAATACCTATTGAAGATTTGAAGGCGATTATCTGTGAAGACCATTGCCTTTTTTTATTTTTTGTATAAAGCAGAGATTCTGCGATGGATAATCACACTGTTAATGAAAGACACGATTGTCAGGATGATAAATCCCAATAAACAAGTAGGAAGCATACTGGTTTTGTCAATGCTTGGAAGCATGGCATACAGTATTTCAATGTAGTAATCCCGTACACAATACACAGCCAGAACGGCCATCAGCAAAACTGCGACGTTCAGCATGAGTGTCAGGAAGATGTATGGCTTCGACACCTGAGGCGGGCGATAACCTATCAGCAAGAGATTTTCAAGTTTGTCCGCATTCTTTTGTACGAGAAGATAAATGCTTAAGAGCAGAATATAGAAGCTCAAGAGGGATATGAACAAGCCCACGACCATCACGATAGACACGACTAACGATAAGAACGAGATGGCTTTCTCGTTGGCAAGATTGCTGTCTTCTACCTCATACGCATGGCTATCCAAGTATTTTGCGATGGCATCATCGCGTGTGCTCGACACGTCAGCGATCAGTCTGTTGGGGGCACTCGTCGCGTTTGGCGCAAAGTGATGGTTGCTCCACGACATGAATGACATGGGAACGAGGATGGAATTCAATTTACCGGAGAAACCAATGACTTTTCCTTCAAACACTTCATCCTTACCATTGCCATGAATGGCCATCCGCACATTAAGCATTCCCACCACGCCTTCAGAGATGCTCGGTAATGAGTGATTGCGCGCATAGCCGAAATTATACATGGTGATGTATGACCTAGGTAGGATGATGGGCACCGTCTTGCTGCCTTCGTCATAATGCCATTGGGCAAGCGGAACATCGACAAACGAATCGGGAATGCTCTCGAAAAAGAATTCGGAATCAAGCAATTTGGTTTCCTTAACGTACAGCATTACATTCACCTTATACTCGGCCGAGGTGAATGCGCCCAACTTTTTGACGAAAGGCTGCTGCTTTAATTCTTCAATCTCTGTCTCATTGAACGTATTGTCTTCCCCACTAATGGTGGAAGTCGTTCCTGTTTTCTTACTGATGGTGAGATAATCAGCCTTCATGAAGCTGTCATCGCTGTTGAACACAGGCATGACATCACGATAAAACTGATATCCCAAAAGAATGACAATCATTCCAAACAGGTTTGCAAAGAAAAAACCTACAAACTGAGGAATGCTCACATGTTGCCTAAGAAGTTTCCAAACAAGCGTCATAGTCTTACAACCTTATCATATTTTAAAGCCAGGTGTTTGCCGATACTCGTAACAATGATGCCGGCTCCTTGGTGAGTTGCCTCACGCAAGAGAACTTGTGCCATGGCGTTGGAGTTGTCATCGTCGAGGTGACTGATGGGTTCGTCTGCCAACAAGAAATCAAAAGGTTGGACGAGCGAGCGTATCAGTGCCACGCGCTGTTGCTGTCCAAAGGACATCTGTCCTATCCTGACATTCAACTTGTCAGCCACGCTCAACTCTTCAAACCAATCAAGAATTTGCGCTTTGGTCTTGAAATGCGTCATGTTATTCTTAATGAGAACGTTCTCAAGAGCGGTTAATTCGGGAAACAAGCGCAACTCTTGAAAGAGATAACTGACCTGCCGGGTACGAATTTCTGCCCAGTCTTTGATTGTGAGTGCGTTGATATTCTGCTCATCAAACAAGATGCTCCCATCGAAATCACGCCGATACCCTATCAAATAACTACAAAACGTACTCTTTCCTTTGCCAGAATTGGCTTCCAACAGATAATAATGTCCCTTATGGAAGGTGATTTCTTCATTCCAAACATCCGACACTAATCCTTGCACATGTGAAAAGACATGCGGCAGAACCTTGTTCAATGTGATAGTTTCCACCTTTTATTTCAATTTATATACCATGGTGTTGACAGGTCCAAACACGGGTTTCAGTAAATCAACAAACACTTTCATCGTTTCATTGCGCACATCGTTGAAATGAATCACCATGACCATTTTCTGCCCTTTGATTTGATTTTGCAGCTGCTCGGGCAGTGGCGTTTTCGCTTGACCAATTGAAGCCAACGCTTCTTGCTTGCTGCTACCGCTGAAGAACTGTTTGTCCTCACTCACCCCAAAACAAAAGTTGGTCTTGCCATCTGAATAGGAGTAGATATTCTTACCGACATCCGTCAATCTGGCACCTTGCGGCACTGACTGCTTCCAATATGGGATGTCATCCAGCCATTTTGTATGCGCAAGACGCGCAGCCATCGACAATTGAATGGCTCCGTCAGAATAGTTTGGAACAATGATGCACATATCACCATCAACACTGCGGATGATGTTGTCCATGTCTATCGCCTGATTGATACCCGTCAGCAACACTTGAAGGCCCTTGTTCTGCTGCAAAATGGGCAAAAACTTTTGTCCATCCACGTTCACGAACATGCCCAACAAGGCCTCGTTTGACATGGATTGCAGGTAAGCATCAGTGATGGGACGATATACTTTAAACGACTCTTCAATCTCTTGATTAATGCGTTGGTTAAAAGAAAACGGTCTACCTTCGATGGTTAGGCATCGTTTTTCTATGCTCATTTCAGCCGCTATCAGCACTTGTGACCCATCTACACCCTTCGGAGCGCCTAATGTCATCGGTGCAACAAGCTGTTCAGGCAAGGCTTTCGCCTGTGCTACCATCGCCATGGGACTGTTAATGCTCTCCAACTTTTCAAATATAGGAGAAGCTATCACGCTGTTTTCCTCATCTTGTTGCAGATATTTAGCCATCGTTCCTTTCATGACTTCCTGCGCAGTAACTGGCAAAGGTCCCATGATTAAAAGCGACTGATCATTGTAACCGGCAATCCAAGAGTCACTGACTTGTGCGAAATTGGCCTCACGGTACTTCACGGGGTTGCTGTTCATCTTCATGAACATCTGCTCCAACTTCCCTTTGTCCTGCACTTTCGCACAGATTCCTAAGTTCCCGTCAGGCGATTCAAAAAGATAAATCTTATGCGTCAAATCGATACCACTCTCATCCAAATTTTTCATCCGGAGCAGCACTTTCAGTAATGTGGCGCTGTTTACCCCACTTATCTTACTGACGTCAAACGACACTAAAGCAGTGCTTGACTTCGGAATAGCTTGACGATATTCGTCATCTGAACAAGATGACAAAAAAGCAATGATGAGCAAGCATGCAGAAATGCAATATAATTTGAATACTTTCATGTTGAATCTTACCTTTCTATTAATGAAACATCAGACTGTCAAAGAGGCACCTTTTCTGGGTCTGTTATATGTTTTCAACCTTTTCCTTCATGGACTATAAGACGCGTTTTACCACTTGTGACATCACGATTGATACCAGTCCTGCGGTTTCTGTCCTCAATCTATTTTGCCCTAATGATACAGACGAGAATCCCTTTTCAAGAGCTTGATGCACTTCTTCAATCGAGAAATCACCTTCGGGACCAACAAGTATGGTAACATCTTGTTGGTCATTGGCTTGTTGTATCTCTTTAAGAAAATCCTTTCTGGCTATCTCTGTGTAACAATGCGCAATGTACAGGCCACCCTCTCGCTGCTGATTGACGAAGTCTTGAAAGGGCATGATGGGATGAACTACGGGTTTCCAAGCCTTTCTACTCTGCTTCATTGCAGCGATAACAATCTTTTCCAAACGGTCAATTCGTAGTTGTTTTCGCTCTGAATAGCGGCAGTTCAGGAACGTAATTTCATCAAATCCAACCTCAGTCATCTTCTCTAACATCCATTCCATCCTATCCATCATCTTGGTTGGCGCGATAGCCAAATGTACATGTCCCTTCCATGTTTTCTGCTGCGGCAACGCTTTCACGATGTCATACATACAATGTTTGGTTGCCGCAAGTGTGACGTTTGCCTGGTAAAAAGACCCTTTTCCGTCCATTAAGAATATTTCATCACCAGCTTTCAGGCGCAGAACGCTGACAGCATGCCGCGCCTCTTCTGGTGGTAATTCAGTAGCCTGGGCAGCATTAGGAACGTAAAAATATCTGGCTTCTTTCATATTCAAAAATCAAGCATCAAGCAAATTGCGTCGTTTCATCTCATCTCTTAACAGGGATGCCAATTCATAATGCTCATCTTCAACGGCCTTGTTCAATGCCTTTTTCAACATTTCATCCGTCAAGGTGTTTACAGGAATGGACATCCCCTGCGCATTGTGAACATACTTCACGCTCTGCTTTTTCATCAACTTCTCATCAATGTATATTGGAATGTCACTGACATAGGCCAACAACATGGCATCACTGATGCGTATCAAGATCGGTTCAAGCGTTTCTACATTGTACAACACAGCCCTATACTGTCCCTCAATCAAGTCGTTGATGAGAATCTCAAAGCGCATCGTAGTTTGCGAACGGATGACCTGCCACAACACTTCTGGCAGCATCATGCTCGTGATTGGAACCTTTTGTACACGAAGACTAAACTGATACAGCATGTTGCGGTCACACGGGATGGTAAGCTGACGCTGTTGTTGTTCATCCACCAGGATGAGCAGTCCCACATCGTCAGAACCCACAATCTCTGTTACGCTCTTGAAAATCAGCCGTACCCTGTTCATGCCTTCACCATATTTTTCTTGGGTTTAAACAACAAAGCAAAGCTCACTCCCACCAACAAAGCATATCCGGCGAATGCATACCAGCAGGCCGACCAATTGGTAACGCCATTGATGGTATTCGAGGTAACCACAGCCTGCGCTGCCAATGAACCGATTGTTGCGCCGATACCGTTGGTCATGAGCATGAACAAACCTTGCGCACTGGAGCGAAGAGCCGGCTCGGTTGCTTTGTCCACATACAACGATCCGCTGATATTGAAGAAGTCAAAGGCAACGCCATAGATAATCATGGACAGCACAAACATCCACACCCGGTCTCCCGGATTACCCAATCCAAGCAAACCAAACCGCAACACCCATGCGAACATGGCAATCAACATCACGTTCTTGATACCGTAACGCTTCATGAAGAAGGGTATCATCAAGATGCAAAGGGTCTCACTGACCTGTGACAAAGAATAAAGTATCACTGGATATTTCACCCCAAACGAACTCGCATATTCAGGCAAAGTCTTGAAACTTTCAATAAAAGGGGTTGCAAAACCATTGGTTATCTGCAAACTCACACCCAACAGCATGGAGAAGATAAAGAAGATGGCCATTCGTTTTTGTTTGAACAAAGAGAAGGCCTTCAGTCCGAAAGCTTCAACCAAACCAGTTGCATGCTGCCCCTTGGACGTAGGACAATGTGGCAACGTGAAGGTGTAAAGGAATAAGAGAATGCTCAAAAAACAGCTGACCACAAACTGATTTTGGTCGCTCTTAAAGCCAAAGATATCTACGAACCACATGGAACAGATAAAGCCAATGGTTCCGAATGTACGAATGGGTGGAAAGTCTTTGATAGTATCCATCCCCGCTTGCGTCAAGGCATTGTAGGCTACCGAATTGGTCAATGCCAAGGTAGGCATGTAAAAAGCCACGCTGAATGAATAAAGAGTGAAGAGTATACCAAACTCAGCATTACTTCCTTGGCTCATCCCATAGTAGGCCGCTGCAAACATAAACGAGCCAGCCAACAGGTGACAATAGCCTAAAAGGCGTTGAGCAGGCACCAAACGGTCAGCCACGATGCCCATCAATGCAGGCATGAAGATGGATACAACACCTTGCATGGCAAAGAATGCACCGATGTTGGAAGCCATTCCGATGTTAGTTAAATAGATTCCCATGCAAGTAAGATAGGAACCCCATACGGCAAATTCAAGAAAATTCATTGCCGCCAAGCGTACTTTTAAGTTCATTTCATGTATTATTTATGTCATACAAAGACAGTGCGAGCCGAGCGCAACCAAACTTGTTTGTAGTTGCCGAGGCGATGCCTGTCTTATGCAAAGACAGTGCGAGCCAAGTGCAACCAAGCTTGTTTGAAGTTGCCGAGGCGATGCCTGTCTTATGCAAAGGTACGCTAAATGTGAGAATGCGCAAAATAAAAAAATCTTTTTTTTCGGAATGCCAAACAAGGAAGAAATCCAAGAAAGCACACATTGATTTTCAATAGCAATGACTTTGACCGCCAAACTCAATGAGTTTACCCCTCAATAGCAATGACCTTGACCACCAAACTCAATACTATTGAAACGGTATAAAAGTATGATAATATGTATGAATTTATCAGGAAAAATTAGGTATAAGTTTAAATTCAAGACATCACCCTATACCTCAAATTTGGAATAGTCATCCAGTTTTAGCAGTGCAGCTACCGAGATGCTCTTATGTTTCCGCATGAATTTGTCGACAACATTCACATAGTCGCTTTTGAAAAATCGCTTACCCAGCACTTTGTTGGCCGTCCACATAATTTTAGCCATGTGCAAATCTTTTTCCACCTGCGTGTTCACGCCGTGATCTTCCATGGGATAGACGCTCAACAAATAGAAAACGATACAGTCGGGCACGATGTATTCGCGTGTCATGGACTGTCGTTGCTGCTCGGAATAATATTTCTTATATACCGAATAGTTTTCTCCCAAATACTTATCCAACGAAATACCAATCAGCTTGTCGCCCACCACCACACTCTGATTGAGCGCGCCAATTTGCGCATAGACAGTGGGGATTTCAAGCCCCGGCAGCAACTTTTGCAACTTCATGAAGACATTGCTAAGCTCTTTGTTGATGTCATCCATGTCAGCATATTCAGCTTCTGCGTCAGAAATGAGGACCTGCAGCAGAGAGTCTTGGTAGAAATTAAGGAATTTTGAATTGATGTATGGTTCGTTCACTTCGCCCAAATCCAACACGTCTTCTATCAACGTGCGGGTTTCCATGGGATAGGTGGTATTCATTTGTTGAAGCGCCGAGAAATCTCCCGTCGTGAGATAACGGCTCTCCAGACGATCATAGCGCTGCACTTCTACCAGCATCTTCTGATCTTCTTGATTGTAAGGCTTGAGTTTCAGCTGACAAGCACTACACAACAGGAGGGCTAAAAATAATAGACTATAATATTGCTTCAAAACGAATACACATTATCCTTATTATGAGCAAAATTAAGCAAAAATATAATAAGTAGCAAATTTTAAACTAAAAAAGATAAATTTAAGCCAAAATTACTTTAATTCCGCTTATATTTCACTGTATTTTTTCTTTCCCTTGGCATAATATTTCCAAAGAATAGAATAAGAGTTCAGTATTTTTTCGTCTTGCACCGACCTGCTGTTTTGAATTTTTTGGCGGTCAAATTCAAATTCATTGCGCCAGCGTTTGAATGCTTTTCTGGCCTTGAACACGGCACGGCAGTCGCCCCAATGGTGCTCCAGCAACAGCATTTGCAAGGCTGCAAGATAGTCGAGCCACCACCGAACGCGCATAACATGCTTCAAATCTTTGTCATTAAGGTTTTTGTAAAGCATAGTCAAATTGTTCCTGAAATTCAGGAACGTTTTCATCGGATTGTTCTTAGGCAGCGTTCCGCCACCCACATGGTACACCTGACTGTCGGGAACACAATAGATATCACGGCCGCGTGAGCGCAAGCGCCAGCACAGATCTATCTCCTCACTATGGGCGAAGAAACGGCCATCCAACCCTCCGGCCTCCCAATAATCGTGAGAACGAATCATCAGACACGCACCCGTAGCCCATGCTATCTTGCAAGAATCATCATACTGACCATCATCATTTTCCACCGTCTGAAAGATACGACCACGACAAAACGGATAGCCATATCTGTCAATAAATCCTCCGCTCGCGCCCGCATACTCAAACTGGTCATGGTCGAAAACCGACAACAGCTTGGGTTGACACGCTGCCACCTGCGGATGAGCGTCCATAAACTCAATGAGCGGCGTCAGCCAGTGATGAGTAACTTCAATGTCGGAATTGAGCAATATGTAGTACTCGGCATCGATATGGCCCAAAGCCTTGTTGTAGCCTTCGGCAAAACCCCAATTACGATCCAGGGCAATTTGCTTCACCATGGGGTAATGTTTTGACAACCATGACATGGAATCATCGGTCGACGCATTGTCTGCCACAAAGATTTCGGCTTCGTCGCGAGAATAATTGATGACGGAAGGGAGGTAGGTTGACAACATCTTGGCTCCGTTCCAGTTCAAAATGACAATTGCTACTTTCATATCATTGCTTTTAAGGCAGATCGGTCATGATTGAAGTCACCCAATTTGACCGTTATCAATTGGTTATCAAATTCTTCTTTGGCCAATGCTGCGGGCAGTTCCACACGAATGTAATTACGGGTGAAACCGTGCATGGCCCGGCCGCGGTTGGCCTTCTCAAACAGCACCTCAGCCTCCTGCCCCACATGCTTGGCATAAAAAGCATGCGTCTTTTCGTCAGACAACTGCAATAGACGCTTCGAACGCAACTTCTTATCATGCTCTGAAACGACATACGAAATGGACAGCGCACGGGTGCCGGGACGCTCGGAATAAGGGAAGACGTGTAGCTGTGTGATGTCCAGTGAACGAATGAACTCGTAGCTTTCTTCAAAGTATTCGAGCTTTTCTCCCCGGCAGCCCACCATGACATCCACACCGATAAAGGCATGCGGCATCACCTCTTTAATATGGTGTATCTTGTCGGCAAACAGCGAGGTGTCGTAATGACGATGCATCAATTTAAGCACTTCGTCAGACCCACTTTGCAAGGGGATATGGAAATGGGGCATGAAGGCTCTGGACTGCGCACAATAATCAATCAACTCGTCGGCCATTAAATCGGGTTCCAAGCTGGAAATTCGAAATCGGCGGATGCCCTCCACCTGATCAAGAGCCTTGACAAGGTCTAAAAAAGTCTCATCGGTTTTTTCGCCAAATTCGCCAATATTGACGCCCGTTAACACGATTTCCTTCCCACCTTCTGCCGCAGCCTGCTCGGCCTGCTGAACCAAAGACGCAATGGAAGGATTGCGGGAGAAGCCGCGTGCAAAGGGTATGGTGCAATAGGTGCAAAAATAGTTGCACCCATCTTGCACTTTGAGGAAATACCGTGTGCGGTTACCTTTCGAACAAGAGGGTTGGAAAGTCTTGATGTCTTTCGTCTTGACCGATTGGAATGCATGCAAACCATCAGGCACATCATCACCCTGCTCACGAAATGCATTCCTGCGCAACCACGCATCATTGAGATATTGCACCAAGTGGGCTTTCTCATTAGAGCCCAAAACCAGGTCCACACCCGGTATCTTGCTCACTGCTTCTGATTCGAGTTGGGCATAACATCCGGTGACAATGATAAACGCGCCGGGGTTCTCTCGCACCATCCTACGAATGGCTTGCCTGCATTTATGGTCGGCAACTTCGGTGACCGAACAGGTATTAATGAGGCAGATGTCAGCACGCTCACCTCTGTCAACGGTACGCACGCCCAACGCTTGGAGCATCTCTCCGAACGTAGAAGTCTCGGAGAAATTTAGTTTACAACCCAGTGTATAATAGGAAGCGGTTTTATCTTGAAAAGCACTCGTATCAATCATCTTACCTTATTTAATATGGTATGCAAAATTAAAGAAAAAAGTTCAGATGGCTGTACATGAGCATCCAAATTGTCGATTTCATGCCCTATTTTTGTAAACTCAATGAGAAGCTATAAATATTTAACATATTTTTAATAATTACAAACAAGTGATTATCATGTAGTTACAGAAAAGTTACAAACAAAAGCAAAAAAAAGACTAAAAAAAAGTATTGGGTAAGGAAAAAAGCCTTACCTTTGCAATGTTTTAATAAACAAATGATTGTTTTACAGATTTAAAAAGCAAAGAAATGAAGAAATTAGTTTTAATGTTCGTAGCTGTAGCAGCTATCTCATTCGCATCTTGTGGTAACAAAACATCTCAGACAGAAGCTGCCGTTGACTCTTTGGAAGCAACTGCTGACTCTGTAGTAGATTCTACAATGGAAGCTGCTGACTCTACAGCTGCTGCTGCTGTTGACTCTGTTACTGAAGCAGTTGACTCTGTAGCTCAGGCTCAGTAATCAATACGAACAAAATTGAGAGAACAACCATCACTCCTCGTGAGTGATGGTTTTTTGTTTGTATAAGTTTTTAAGTTGGTGAGTTTCTGAGTTCTTGAGTTCTTGTATTGATTGTGCGAAGAAGCATACTCACCAACTCAAAAACTCAAAAACTCAAAAACTTAGAAACTTACTAGAACTCATCCCAAGCCTTGATGTCAATATCGTCCATCTTTAGAGTACAGAAGGCGGATATGAACGCACTTGCCAACCTACTGTTTGTAATCAGTGGCACATTGAGGTCAATGGCTGCGCGACGAATCATGTAACCATTGGTCAACTCACGCGGTGTAAGGTCTTTCGGAATGTTCACCACCATATCTATTTTATGTTCATGCAACAGCGTGAGAGCCTGCGGTTCTTTTCCTTCATCGCTTGGCCAATATACCATAGTATTATCAACACCATTTTCCTGGAGATATTGACTGGTTCCAGCCGTTGCATAAAGTTCGTATCCATGCTGCTTCAACATCTTCGCTGCATCCAGCATTTCCGCCTTCTGCTTAGCGCCACCCGTTGAAAGCAATACAGTATGCTTGGGAATGCGGTGGCCTACGCTGAGCATACTCTTCAACAATGCTTGATTGGTATCATCGCCCAAACAACCCACTTCACCGGTAGACGACATGTCTACACCCAAGACCGGATCAGCCTTCTGCAAGCGATTGAATGAGAATTGTGAGGCTTTGATGCCCACATAATCCAAGTCAAACAGGTTTTTCCTGGGTTTTTCAACCGGCACTCCGAGCATAATCTTCGTAGCCAAATCAATGAGATTGAGCTTCAGTACCTTGCTGACGAACGGGAATGAACGTGAGGCGCGCAAGTTACACTCGATGACCAGAATATCGTTGTCACGAGCCATAAACTGAATGTTGAATGGGCCATTGATGTGCAATGCACTGACAATTTGACGACTCACTCGCTTGATACGGCGAACGGTTTCGACATACAACTTCTGTGGAGGGAACTGAATGGTTGCATCTCCTGAATGAACGCCGGCAAACTCGATGTGTTCTGATATGGCGTAGGCCATGATTTCGCCCTTCATGGCGACAGCATCCATCTCGATTTCCTTGGCATTTTCGATGAACTTGGACACCACAACGGGATGATCCTCACTCACGTTGGCAGCCAACTTCAAGAATCTTTCCAACTCTTCCTTATTAGAGCACACGTTCATGGCAGCGCCAGAGAGGACATAAGACGGGCGAACCAATACCGGGAACCCTACCCTATCGACAAATTCATTGATGTCGTCCATGGAAGTCAGCGCACTCCACTCTGGTTGATTGATGCCATGTTGCGACAACAGGGAAGAGAATTTAGCACGATCCTCTGCATGGTCAATGTCCTTGGCGGCTGTTCCCAAGATGGGAACATGCTGCTCGTCGAGTTTCATTGCCAAGTTGTTGGGTATCTGACCGCCTGTTGAGACAATGACACCATGCGGCATTTCCAGCTCAACGATATCCATTACACGCTCGAAAGTCAACTCGTCGAAATACAGACGGTCGCACATATCATAATCTGTCGAAACGGTTTCGGGGTTATAATTAATCATCACCGATCGATAACCTTCACGTCGGATGGTGTTCAACGCCTGTACTCCGCACCAGTCGAACTCTACAGAGCTGCCGATACGATAAGCGCCCGACCCCAGCACGATGATGGATTGTTTGTCTTTCTCAAACGCTACATCATGGGCAACGCCTGCATAAGTCATATACAGATAATTGGTTTGTGCCGGATACTCGGCCGCCAAGGTGTCGATTTGCTTCACTACAGGCAAGATGCCGTATGACTTTCTGAGCTTCCTAACCACGAGCATGGCCTGGTGCATGTTGGCCATTTCGGCCTCAAGACCTACGGCACGCGCAATCTGGAAGTCAGTGAAGCCATAAACTTTGGCCGTACGCAGCAACTCCTTGTCCAAGACATTGATACTGGTACAGCGTTTCAGTGCTTCGTCTATATCGATGATGTGCTTGAGCTTCTGCAAGAACCACTTGTCAATCTTGGTCAACTCGTGTATCTGATCAATGGTATATCCTTTGTGCATGGCCTTGGAAATGATGAACACGCGCTTGTCGGTTGGCTCGCACAAAGCCTCGTCGATGTTCTCAATCTCAAGTTCTTTGTTCTCCACAAAGCCGTGCATCCCTTGTCCAATCATGCGAAGTCCCTTCTGGATAGCCTCCTCAAAGTTGCGTCCAATGGCCATTACTTCTCCAACAGACTTCATGGAAGAGCCCAATTCTTTGTCTACGCCACGGAATTTGGACAAGTCCCAACGTGGGATTTTGCATACCACATAGTCGAGAGCCGGTTCGAAGAAGGCACTGGTGGTCTTGGTAACGGAGTTCTTCAGGTCGAACAAACCATAACCCATTCCTAACTTAGCCGCCACGAACGCCAAGGGATAGCCTGTTGCCTTGCTGGCCAAAGCGGAGCTACGGCTCAACCTTGCATTCACTTCAATGACGCGGTAGTCTTCGCTTTCGGGGTCAAATGCATACTGAACGTTACACTCTCCAATGATTCCGATGTGTCGGATGATTCTGATAGACAACTCACGCAGCTTGTGATACTCACTATTTGACAAGGTCTGTGAAGGCGCGATGACAATCGACTCACCGGTATGAATGCCAAGCGGGTCGAAGTTTTCCATGTTACATACGGTGACACAATTGTCATAACGGTCGCGAACCACCTCATATTCTATTTCCTTCCATCCCTTCAAGCTCTTCTCTACGAGAACCTGAGGCGAAAAAGAAAATGACTTTTCTGCTAGTTTATTCAGTTCTTCCTCATTGTCACAGAATCCACTACCCAGTCCTCCAAGAGCATAAGCGGCACGGATAATCACAGGGTAGCCTAAGCTTTTGGCGGCTTTGCGAGCCTGCTCAATGTTTTCACACGCCTCGCTCTTGATGGTTTTGACACCAATCTCGCGCAGCTTCTCCACGAAGAGTTCGCGATCCTCCGTATCGATAATGGCCTGAACAGGTGTGCCCAGCACGCGCACATGGTATTTTTCGAGGATGCCACTCTTATATAATTCCACACCACAATTCAAGGCTGTTTGCCCGCCAAACGACAACAGGATGCCGTCAGGTTTTTCCTTTTGGATGACACGCTCCACGAAATAGGGCTGAACCGGTAAGAAATAAATCTTGTCGGCCACCCCTTCTGAAGTCTGAACCGTTGCAATATTTGGGTTAATCAACACGGTGGAGACGCCTTCTTGACGAAGTGCTTTCAATGCTTGTGAACCGGAATAATCAAATTCACCAGCTTCACCAATCTTCAATGCGCCAGAACCCAGTAGCAGAACTTTCTTTATATTTTCGTCTTTCATAGTTTTCTCTTACTTTAATGTGTCAATGAATTTATCGAATATAAACGATGTATCAACCGGTCCTGAACATGCTTCAGGATGAAACTGAGATGAAAACCAAGGATTGGTTTTATGGCGGATGCCTTCATTGCTCCCGTCATTCATGTTCACAAACAGCTCTTCCCAGTCGACCTCCAACGTCTTTGCGTCAACGGCATATCCATGATTCTGACTCGTGACGTAGCATTTATTGGTTCCAACTTGTCGCACTGGCTGGTTATGTGAACGATGACCGTACTTCAGTTTATAGATGGTGGCACCGCCTGCCTTTGCCAATAATTGATTACCCATGCAAATACCGCAAATCGGTTTTCGTGATCTACTAATCTGTTTGCGGATGATATTCACCGACTCTTCACACATGTCGGGGTCACCAGGGCCGTTGGCTAAGAACAAACCATCGAACTCCATGTTGGTATAATCGTAGTTCCAAGGAACGCGAATCACTTCGACGCCACGATTTAATAAACTTCGAATGATGTTTGCCTTGACGCCACAATCAACCAGCACGACCTTCTTGCCCGCACCTTCATTGTAACGAATGATCTCCTTGCAGCTCACCCGGTCAACGAAATTCACGCCGGCATAATCAGCTTCGGGAATGAGTTCGGGATTTTCATCAAACAAAATCTTTCCCATCATGACACCATTCTCTCGCAACACCTTGGTCAATTCACGTGTGTCTATGCCAGTGATGCCCGTCACTTTCTCGCGTTTCAGCCATTCAGAAAGGCTTTCAACCGCATTCCAATGACTGTAGTAATCGCTGTAATCGGATACAACCAGAGCGGAAGCATGTATTCGCTCGCTTTCCATAAAAGAAGGAATACCATTTTCCTCCATGGTAAATGGAGGCACTCCGTAATTACCCACCAGAGGAAATGTAAGTGTCAACAATTGCCCTTCATACGATGGATCGGTCAAACTCTCTGGATAGCCCATCATAGCTGTATTGAAAACCACTTCTCCAGCCACAGGTGCATCGTACCCAAAAGATTTTCCGTGGAAACGAGTTCCATCAGATAATACAAGCGTCACATTCTTCATTATATCAATTGTTTAATCATGATTGTTTATATTCTTTCTCATAGTAATCAATGAAAGCCTGATTACAGAGCTTCATGCCATTGGGTGTTGGGTACAAACCAGTAAAGTACCAGTCTCCGCGATGGTTTGGAATGGCTTGATGCAGACCGTCAATGGACTGGAACACTAACTCTATCGGGGTGGTGACATCTTTCGGACGGAGCATTTCAACGATTTTCTCATTAATCTCTTCCACCGTAAATGGCTCATAAATGTCGCGAACACAATTTCGCATCTCTTCCACAGGCTTCTTTAGTTCGTCCAAACATGCGGCGTAAACGTCACCAATCGTATCTTCTTTACCCTGATCCTTCAGCAACTTGATGGCTGCGCGGAAGACACAAAACTCCTGCAAACTCGACATATCTATTCCGTAATAATCGGGATAACGTATCTGGGGTGCGCTGGAAACGATGATGATTTTCTTAGGATGAAGACGGTCGAGGATGTGTAGAATGCTCTCTTTCAATGTCGTTCCACGAACGATACTGTCATCAATAATCACCAGATTGTCTTGATAAGGCACCAAGCTCTCGTATGTAATGTCATAAACATGCGAAGCCAAATCGTTACGCGAATTGCCTTCGGTGATAAAGGTGCGCAGTTTAATGTCTTTCCAAGCCACCTTCTCCGAACGAACCGATTCAGACAAAATATCCTCCAACTCTGCTGCCGTAGGTGCATGTCCCAAGGATTGTATCGTCTGGATTTTCTTCTGATGAACATGCTGCTTGAAGCCTTGCAACAAACCATAGAACGCGACTTCCGCCGTATTAGGGATGAACGAGAAGACTGTGTGCGCCGTATCGTTATCGATAGCCTTTAACACGGCCAGCGTCAAGAGTTCTCCCAGTTTCTTGCGTTCTTTGTAAATGTCACGGTCAGAACCTCGACTGAAATAGATTCGTTCGAACGAACATGGTGAATTGCCGCGTTGTTCTAATATCTGTTCAATACTACACTCGCCATTACGTTTGACTAGCAGTGCCTGTCCAGGTTGCAATTCACAGATGTCATCACACTCCAAATCAAAGGTTGTCTGCAAGACGGGACGCTCACTGGCCAGCACCACCACCTCGTCGTTCTTATAATAAAAAGCTGGTCTGATGCCCCACGGGTCGCGCATGGAGAACATTTCACCCGACCCAGTGATGCCACATACAACGTATCCGCCATCAAAATCTTGCATTGTCGTCTTCAACACATTACTCATCTGCACATGGTCTTCGATGTAATGAGTGATGTCCATATTCTCCAATCCCAGCGATTTGGCGTTCACATAATTGCGTTCTACCTCACGGTCCAGTCGATGCCCCATAAATTCGAGCATCAGGTAGCTGTCGCTGTTGATGCGGGGACACTGTCCCTGTTGTATCAACTTTTGGAAGATTTCTTCTACATTTGTCATGTTGAAGTTGCCGCACAAACAAAGATTCTTAGCTCTCCAATTATTTCTTCGCATGAAAGGATGAACATACGACAGTCCTTTCTTCCCCGTTGTAGAGTAACGTAGGTGCCCCATGTACAACTCTCCGGCAAAAGGTAGTTTCTTTCTCACATACTCAATGTCTGTCATGTTCTCGGGTGATTCTTCTTTAAACACTTTCCTAACATGACCAAATATCTCCGGAATGGCATTCTTACCTTCAGCCCGCTCCCGGAACATATGTTCGGAACCTGGCTCCGAACCTAGTTTGATGCATGCCATACCGGCACCTTCCTGTCCACGGTTATGTTGTTTTTCCATCATCAGGTACAACTTGTTGAGCGCATATTGCCAGGTGCCGTACTTGTCTTGGTAATATTTTAAAGGTTTCAACAGGCGAATCATCGCCACTCCACATTCATGCTTTAACGGTTCCATATCATTATCCTCTTATCTGCTAATTGTTGTGCCATGCAGGCTCACAAAATAAAAAAAATGAAGAATATCATAACATCAAATCATGGTATTCTTCATTTTTATTCTGAAAAGTCATTATCCGCCTACTCTTAATTTCTCAAAATGTTTACTAACAAAGAAGAAATCGACGTCACGATACCAATGAACGAAAACCACAAAGTGGTTGACGGACCGATACCTGCGTTCTTTGCTTTCACGCTGTTAGGCTGTACATATATAATATCATTTTGTTGCAGATAATAATAGGGCGAGTTAATCAAGTTTGCATCATTCATGTTGAGGCGAACCATCTTCTTCTGTCCCGTCTCATCTTCACGAATCAGCATGATGTTATCTCGTTTACCATACACCGTCAAGTCGCCAGCCTTAGCCAACGCTTCCACGATGCTCATCTTTTCGGTAGTTACCGGAAATACTCCCGGACTGTTTACCTCCCCGGTGACCGTTACACGATAGCTTGACATCCGCACCGTTACGATTGGATTTTCTGTAGCAGCCATGTATGGCAACAACTTCTCACGAATCATGTCCTGGCACTGCGATTTGGTCATACCCTGAACGTGCATATGTCCAATGACGGGGAAATTGATATTTCCATCATTGTCCACGAGATATCCTTGAAGATTACCACCACCGTTCGACAACTGACCTGAAGCTCCCACCGTGTTCCCTACAGACAGGTTGAAAGGAGCCGCTGCTGCGGGATCTGTTGTACTCACCGTAATGGTCAGCATGTCTTTTGGCATAATCTTGGCATCATAAAGACCTTTAGATCCAGCCAAACTAATCTCATCGATATTCTGAAAATACGGTACATCTTTACCACTAGAGCAACTTCCCAGTAGCACAACCATCGTCAATACGACAATTGGTAAAAAGAATTTCTTCATAAGATTGTATCTTTGCTTGTAAACAACCGCAAAAATAATCTTATTTTTTGATACTGACAAATTATTCTATCATTAATTGTTGAAAACATTTTAAGAGGGAAAAATGGGGTCAGTCGTAAAACCCAGTATTCCGTAATTTGTTAGGAAAAAATCTTTTTATAGGATCTATTCCCGTTGTCTTTATCAAATAATCCAAAACTTTATGTCTATAATCTCCCCCCGCATTATTTCCATGTTTTTATTTGGCGGTGTGAAAACAAATAACTAATTTTGCAAGCAAAATTACATTACTAACCTGTAAAATATATTAATACAATTATGACAAAAGCAGAACTGGCAATGAATGCCAACCCCGTGGTGGCATTCCTGCAGAAGCCTACGGAAGAATTTACGAAGGCAGACATCATCCGCTTCATCGAGGCCAATGAAGTGAAGATGGTCAATTTCATGTATCCTGCGGACGACGGCAAGTTGAAGACCCTCAACTTTGTCATCACGAACAGGGATTACCTTGAGACCATACTGACATGCGGTGAGCGTGTCGACGGCTCGAGCCTGTTCTCATTCATCGAGGCGGGAAGCAGTGACCTGTATGTGCTGCCGCGTTTCAGCACGGCGTTCCTCGACCCGTTCGCAGAAATCCCGACGCTCTGCATGTTGTGCAGTTACTTCGACAAAGACGGCAATCCGCTCGCATCTTCTCCCGAGAACACGCTGCGCAAGGCGTGCCGCGCATTCCGCGAGACAACGGGAATGGAGTTCTATGCGATGGGCGAGCTCGAATACTACGTCATAGACGAAGACCCGGAGGTGTTCCCGGCAATCGACCAGCACGGATACCACGAGTCTGCCCCGTATGCCAAGATGAACGACTTCCGCCAGCAGTGCATGCTCTATGTGGCACAGACCGGAGGGGAGATAAAATACGGGCACTCGGAAGTGGGCAACTTCACAGAGGACGGCCTGCTCTACGAACAGAACGAGATTGAGTTCCTGCCGGTGTACGCCGAGAAAGCCGCCGACCAGCTCATGCTGGCGAAATGGGCTATTAGGAACCTGGCATACGAGATGGGGCTCAACGTGACGTTCGCCCCGAAGATCACCGTGGGCAAGGCAGGAAGCGGGCTGCACATACACATGCGCATGGTGAAGGACGGCAAGAACCAGATGCTCGATGGCGGGAAACTGAGCGCCGCAGCGCGCAAGGCCATCGCCGGAATGATGGACCTGGCAGAGAGCATCACCGCCTTTGGCAACAAGAACCCAACGTCATATTTCCGCCTCGTGCCGCATCAGGAAGCGCCGACAAACGTTTGCTGGGGCGACCGCAACCGCAGCGTGCTCGTCAGAGTGCCGCTCGGGTGGACAGCAGGCATCGACCTCTGCCACGCAGCAAACCCGCAGGAGCCGGAGGTCATCGCCGACACATCGGCAAAGCAGACGGTGGAGATGCGCTCACCGGACGGCAGCGCCGACCTGTACCAACTCATCGCCGGCCTCTGCGTGGCATGCCGCCATGGCTTCGAGATGGACAACGCACTCGAAGTGGCAGACAGCACATACGTCAACGTCAACATACACGATGCAGCAAACGCCGACAAACTCAGTAAACTGGCTCAGTTGCCTGACAGCTGCTGCGCATCCGCCGACTGCCTCGAGCGCCAGCGCGCGGTGTATGAGGAGAAGGGCGTGTTCAGCAAGGCCATGATCGACGGCATCATCAAGCAGCTACGCTCATTCAATGACCGCACGCTCCGCCACGACATCGAGAAGAACCACGATGCCACGAAGAAGCTCGTGCAGGAATACTTCCACTGCGGATAAGCCTGCAACGACAAAATAGATATTCAGGAGTTAAGGAGTTGCGGAGCCAAAGAGACAACCTCGGCTGCACAATCCCTTAACTCCTGATATTTTAAAAACTGCGGTATTAAACAATGAAGGATAAAGGGGCATAGTTGCCGCCCGAGTTCCTTAACATCTCTTAATTCTTTAAAAGGGTCAGTCGTAAAATCCAGTTGCACCCCTCTCCCCTCATACACATAATTTCATAAGCCTGTAAAGGAAGAAAGGAATATCCGTTACTCCCCTGAACTGTGCCCTAAAGGCTTTGACTTTTGCGTTGTAGGATTCTGCATTGGCATTTGTGGCTCTGTTGACAAAGAAATTGAGTATGGTATCATAATGGTTCTTAAAGGTGTCAATCACCGTATAGAAGTTGTCCACCCCCAATTTCTCCACCTTATTAAACCACCTTGCCAGTTTCAGCCTTGCTGCGTCCTTGATGCTTTTGGCATTATAAACATCGGTAAGTTCCATGGCCAGGTCATAAGCTTTTTTGAGTTCTGGGTAGTTTTCAAAGATTATTTCCGCCCTTAGCCGTTGCGATTCCGTCCACTTGGACTTGTGTTTAGTCAGTATAAACTTCGCCCTGGCAAGTAGTTGCTTGCGTGTGTCACCGTTGCTATATCTGAATGGCTTGTAGGTTTCGTTCTTGGCTTTGGCTTCCTTCATCTCCTCATTTTCTCTGTCCCTTGCCATCCACCGGTAGGCTATGCGCATGTCGTCCAAAGCGTCATAGTAAAGTTTCTGCACATGAAACCTGTCACTGGTGATGAGTGCCTTGGGGAACACCGTGCGCGCAATGATCATCATAGAGGAAGACAAGTCGAGCGTTATCTCCTTGACAGTCTTTCTTTTGGAAAGGTCAATCTTTTCCAGAACACGGATCACATCTTCGGCTTTTGTTCCCCTGACCACAGCTACCAGCGTACCCCTGCCACCTTTGCCAGCCTTGTTGGTCAGAAACGTATAGACCTCACCGCTGCTCAGACAAGTCTCATCGATACTCAGGCTCTCTCCCAGGTTCTCATCAAACAGCAGCCAGTCTCCCGCATGCGACAACTGCTCCCACTAGCGATAATCGCTGAAATGCTCCTTGTATTGGGTGGAAAGCTGCTTACCGTCTACGCCATAATGAGAGCCGATACCTGTAATGCTCTCCGCAGTAGACTCAATTCTACTCTTTTAAAAAAGAAACGAACTCAGGGGATAGTTTGCTGCCCTCAGCCGTCAGGTCATCGTAAGAATAACTGAATATCTCACCCGTGGAACTGTCACGCCATTTTCGACGGCGGACATGAAGGTAAACGGGCTTGCCACGAAGGGGAAAGTCTTGGACAACCCGTTCGGCGGTAAAGCCGTAACTGCTTACTGTGCCAGCCTTGCGGTCTACCTCTTCCATAAAGTTACGCTCATCCAACCAGAAGTCTATCTGGGAAATGCTCTCTTGGATATCTATCACATCAAAATAATCTGCGAGTATCTCTGGAAAGATACAACGCAACAATTGCTCGGTCTTTATGATGCAAAGATAACAAATACTTATGGAATTATGTGCATGAGAGGGAGAGCTTGCAACTGGGTTTTACGACTGACCCGAAAAATGCACACGCAGGTTGTGTGGCCAGACAATTATTCAACTTGTTTTTTATGAAACATGCTGCCTATTTTCAAAAAAATATAGTAGTTTTGCACATTAATTAACAAAATCAAGATATTAACATCTAACTTATGAAAAAAGAAATTCTCTTGGCATTGGCGGCAGCAATGGCCATTTCAGCTCATGCGCAAGTAAAATTGCCTACATGGCTTAACAATGTGAAACTATCTGGTTATGGCATGACACAGTATAAATATAGTTCACAGAAGGATGCCGAATCAAACACTTTCAACATCCGTATGGTTCGACTGTCACTTGACGGCAGAATCGCAAACGATTTTTATTGGAAGACCCAAGTACAGTTCAACGGCAACACAACCAATCTTGGAAGCAGTCCACGCATCGTCGACGCTTTTGCAGAATGGCAGAAGACCGACTATTTAAGAATCAAGATGGGACAATTTAAGCGACCCTTTAGCTTTGAAAATCCCATGCACCCCATGGAGCAAGGCTTCATGAGCTATGCGCAAACCATACTCAAGCTGACAGGCTTTAACGACCGTGCGGGTGGTCATGCATCCAACGGCCGCGACATCGGTTTGCAGTTGCAGGGTGATTTCCTGAACAACAGCCATGGACGCAAGCTGTTGCACTACCAAGTAGGCGTGTTCAACGGCCAAGGAATCAACGTGAAGGATGTGGATCAAAAGAAAGACATCATAGGTGGCCTGTGGGTAATGCCCGTCAAAGGCATGAGAATAGGAGCTTTCGGTTGGACGGGTACTTACGCCCGGAAGGGGACATGGAACGTGGTTGACGAACAGCATAACCCCATCACAACTACCGACGCCAGTGGCAAGACCGTGAACCAAACCCAATCGGGTGTACGCTCTTTGAGACAAAACCGTTATGCCTTCTCGGCCGAATATCTTGTCAACGACTGGACGTTCCGCTCTGAATACATTCATTCCACAGGTTTGAGTTTTACACAAACCTACCAAAATCCATCCAATGCCACCAATGCCAACATCAATTATAAGGCAGGTGACAAGGCCGATGGTGCCTATGCACTGGTGATGGCCCCAATCATCAAATCAAAATTGCGGGTAAAAGCGCGCTATGACATGTATCGCCCAACAGGAGAATGGAACCAGTCGAAGACGCAATATGAAATTGGATGCAACTATTCGTTCACCAAAAACATGTTGATTAGTGCCGAATACGCCTACACCAACGACCGCTCTTTGGCTGACGGAAACCATAATTACTCCGTCATAGACGTACAAGTGGACTACAGATTCTAAACATACAGGTAATTTACCTGTCTATCAAGGAGTTATAAATGCATAGAGATTGGCAGCCAAACCCATTGAGTTTGGCTGCCAATCTCTTTGACTTTGGACACCAAAGTCATGTGAATTGCAATGGATGTATAGCCACTACCATTTGACAACACAAATCTATCATTCAGAAGGTAGCATTTTCAAACGACTGAACGTGATAAAACACTGTACTATCCTCGTGTGGAATTCATGCTTCGCCACTCACAATAGCTTATGTTCACACAGAGAACCATCCAGTCAGTTTGGCCTTCAACTTTTCCCAAAGATTGGTTTTTCTACGCAAAATTTGCAGGGATATAATGAGGCTGACTGTGGTGAGAAGGCCGCCTACCACCCAATAAATCCATGGATTGTTCACCGTGGTCAGGAAAAAAGCAAGTAGTCCGATGGGCATTTGGATGAGCGCGTATCGAACGACTGATGAAGAAACCTGATATTGGTAGGTATGATGCATGAAAAAGAACAATAAACAAAAATCGAAAACGGCCGTTAAGGTAATGGCAACGCCAGTTCCAAAGAGTCCGAACAGCCTGTAGCCGTAAATCACGGCTACGACCAACACCACATTGTACAGCCCCTCCATGAGCAGATAGAGCCTGGAATTGCCTTTTGCCAACGGGATGTAGGCAATGGGCAACTTGATGGCCCTCATGTACATAGCCAGCAAGGTAACCTGAACCATGGCTTGTATCGACATAAATTCGCTGCTGTACAACAAAGGCAGAAGAATGGGCGTGCACACGATGAAGGCCACCAGCATGGGGGCCACCAGCAGCAAAGATACCTCTATCTGGTTGTTGACAACCTTGCTCAGTGCGGCACCATTGGCCTTGATGGCAGACAACCGAGGAAAATAATCTGACTCCATGGAAGAAAAAACAATGCCGGCATAGGTCATTGTCATCATGTAGCCGGCATTATACAGGCCCACGGTGCCCATCGACCCCGTAACGTTGAGATAGCGGCGAATCAAGAGGTCAGCGCCACTGCCAATCACGCCAGTCAGCACAAAGGCGATACCCAAGCGTATCATTCCCAAGCCTTCTGACATCAAAGCCGTGTTAAACGAGATGCGAAAGGGATAGAGATGGTTGCTATAATGAAGCGTGAGGAGCATCTGGATGAGTGCCATGACGATGAGCGAAGGGATGATGGCCGTTTCTCCCCATATATAATACATGGGGATGGAGGTGATTAACGCGCCCACTACATGATAAACTGAGATTTTAGCTAAGGCACTCAGCTTTCTCACTGCTTTCAGTATAGCCAGTTCAACCCGAGTGATGGCAGCCATTCCGATGATGACGGACAACAGAGCAAAATGCAGTGAATGGTCGCCCCAGTCAAAAATCCATCGATCTAACACAGGACTTAGGGCGACACATGCGAACATACCCAGCAATGAAGTGAAGACACCCCAAGCCCGAACCACAGAGATTTGGTGCTGAATGGCAGACTGGTCACCGGTTTCGTAACAGGCTGACAACTCTCTGACCGCACTCATACCCAAGCCAAAATTGGTAGAATCGGACACCAATTTGATGGTGGAGTTGAATAAGGACATGAGTCCCATGCCGTCCGGCCCCAGGATTAGTGCGATAAGTTTGTTGCGTATGATGCTAATCAAGACTATGAAGCCTTCCACACCACCAAACAAACTGGTATACTTTAAAATATGCGTATAGCTGTTGTTACGTCGTTCCACGGTCATCAGTGTTAAAACGACGTCTAGGAACATTTATTACTTTCGTCGACAATTATTTTAGCATAAAAGAATTATCGCAGCAAATGTGCAAGGTACGAAGAAAACCATTATCTTTGCAAAAGACAGGCATCGCCTCAATATAGAAAGTAACTTTCTCTATGTTCGACTCGCACTATTTTTGCATAAGACAGGCTACGCCTCAGCAAAATAAGTAAAATGATAGGAAAAACATCTATGCCAACTCAACAAATATATTCACAAGGCTTATCAAAAACACCGTTGGTGAGTTTCATCATCACAACCTACAATTTACCCATCAACCTACTTATCGAGTGTTTGCAAAACGTGTTTTCTCTGTCTTTGGGACAGGATGAACGGGAGATTATATTGGTAGATGACGGATCAGACGTGTGTTCCTTGCAAGAGTTGGCCGCATATCAGAATCAACTGACCTACATCAGACAGACAAACCAAGGTGCTGCGGCAGCCAGAAACCTGGGCTTGAAAGTTGCAAATGGCATGTATGTTCAGTTTATTGACGGCGACGATGCACTGATTCCTTTTTCATACGAACACTGTCTTGACATTATACGCTACAAAAATGCGGATGTGGTATCGTTCGCTGCATCTTCCTCTAAAAAGGGCAACAATGCGCCATCTGTGCAAGGCCCCATGACCGGGAGCGCCTATATCAGTCAAAACAATCTGCAAGTGATGGTGTGGAAATACTTGTTCAAGAAGGACATCCTTTGTGGACTGCAATTTACAAAAGGTTTACTCAACGAGGATGAAGAGTTTACGCCACAACTCCTTCTGCGCGCAGAGCGAATGTATGTGACCGATGCCAGGGCTTATCATTATAGGCGGCGTAAGAATTCTTGCACAACAAGCAAAGCGCCACGAACGCTGATGAAACGGCTTCAAGACACAGAAAACATTCTCTTTCATTTTCAAGACCGTTTGGACTCATGGCCTGAAATGGAACGCAATGCCATGCGACGACGTATCGCTCAGTTGTCGATGGATTATCTCTATAATGTAGCCAGATATACCCACAGCATCAACCATTTGAACAAAACCATTGAACGATTGGGGAGAAGAGGGCTATACCCACTCCCGAAAAAGAATTACACTTGGAAGTACCGTCTGTTCAGAAGTGTGATACAAACAAAGATGGGTCGGAAATTCTTGATTCTCCTAACAAGTTGCTCCTAACATGTTCACCATATCGATTTGACAGCAACCGCATATGAAAATACTACTCCTTGGAGAATATAGTAACGTACACTGGACATTGGCCGAAGGATTACGCCAGCTTGGCCACCAAGTGACGGTTCTTTCCAATGGCGATTTCTGGAAAAACTATCCCCGTGACATCAATCTGACAAGGAAACTTGGCAAGATGGGAGGTATCTCTTATCTGGCAAGACTGTATGCACTCTTGCCCAAACTTCGAGGTTTTGATGTGGTGCAGGTCATCAACCCCATGTTCCTCGAACTTAAGGCTCACCGCATCGAACCGATATACCACTATTTGCGCAGACACAATCGGAAGATATTCTTGGCAGCCTTTGGCATGGACTACTATTGGGTAAATACGTGTTGCACCACCATGCCATTGCGCTATAGCGATTTTAACATGGGGCACGAACTGAGAAATACACCCGAGGCACTGAAAGAACGAAAAGACTGGCTGGGCACTGATAAACAACAGTTGAACGAATATATAGCAAACTCTTGCCATGGCATTATAGCCGGATTGTATGAATATTGGGCATGTTATCAGCCAATCTTTCCACAAAAAACAACCTTCATCCCCTATCCTATCCGTGTTTCAACAAGCAACGACGTTGTTAGAAATAAAGAAGACGGCAAATTAAAATTGTTTATTGGCATAAATAAAGAGCGGTCGGTCTACAAAGGAACGGACATCATGTTGGCTGCTGCACAAGCCATCGTGCGTAAATATCCCCGTCAAGTTCAATTGAGAATTGCCGAAAGCGTGCCCTTCGAAGAATATAAAAAGATGATGAATGGTTCTGATGCCATCCTGGATCAACTATACAGTTATACGCCATCCATGAACGCTCTGGAGGCCATGAGCCGAGGTATTATCTGCATCGGTGGCGGCGAACCGGAGAATTACGAAATACTGAATGAAACGGAGCTAAGGCCCATCATCAACGTAGAACCAACCTATGAAAGCGTAGAGCATGAGTTGGAGCTGCTGGTACAACATCCCGAACGGGTGAAACGGCTACAACAACAAAGCATGGAATATATCAAGAAGCACCACGACTATGTGCAAGTGGCTAAACAATATGTAGACTTTTATAACAAAAGTTTCACTCCCTAAAACAGTTTTTGTTGTTAATGAGGGAGTGAAACTTAAGCTATAATATCATTTTTTGCAGAGGCGAAGCGTGACGAATCACGCTTCTTATCGTTTCATCAATGATGACATCTGTTTAACTTACATTATTGTTCGTGTGTTTTAACAGCATATTTACTGTCCTCGCTGTTTACAAGCTGTCACACTCTTCTAACCAAAGTCTGCTGGTAGCATCACTTGGCATGCGCCAATCACCGCGAGGACTTAAGCTCACGCTGACCACCTTCGGTCCATCAGGCAAACATGAACGCTTGAATTGCTGAGAGAAGAAACGCTTGCAAAATACCTTGAGCCATTTCTTAATAGTTTCCTCATCATAATATCCAATCATATTGAGCGAATCTCCTTCAGAGTCTTGCCGCTGCTGCGGTTTGGTTTCTGCAAAAGCCTTTTTGGCCAACAAGAATATCTTGCGAGGACGGAAGCCAAAACGTAAGAAATAATAAAGGAAGAAATCGTGCAATTCATACGGCCCCACCAAATCTTCTGTCTTTTGCTTAATATCCCCATGCTCGTCGGCGGGTGTCAACTCGGGCGAGATAGGCGTATCAATAATATCCATCAAGATACGTGAGGTCTGGTCTTCACGAGTGAGGTGTTGGGCATAGAAACGCACCAAAAACTTAATCATGGTCTTGGGCACACCTGCGTTAACACCATACATAGACATGTGGTCGCCATTATAAGTTGCCCATCCTAAGGCCAATTCAGACAAGTCGCCTGTACCAACTACCAAAGCATTGAGCTGATTGCTCAAATCCATTAATATCTGTGTGCGCTCGCGAGCTTGACAGTTTTCATACGTTGCATCATGTACATTGGGATCATGTCCAATATCTTCAAAATGCTGGTTGACGCTCTTACGGATGTCGATTTCCTTGATGGTGATACCAAGCTCTTGCATCAAATCAATAGCATTGTGATAGGTTCGGTCTGTCGTTCCGAAGCCAGGCATGGTCACACCGATGATTCCTTTGCGGTCGTAACCAAGTTGGTCGAACGTCAACACGCAAACCAACAGTGCCAATGTGGAATCCAAGCCACCGCTGATGCCAAGTACAGCGTTACGACAGCCTATATGCTTGATGCGCGTAGCCAACCCCATCGACTGGATGTTTAGCACCTCCTGACAGCTTTCATCCAGTTGTTCTGCATCTGGGAGGAAGGGATGTGGGTCTATCTCACGCTCTAACTTAAAGTCATACGACCGCAGACATGGCAGGCATGGCAGGTAATGGATGGCCGATCCATTGCTGAAAATGGCAAACTGATTAGGGCTCAAGTTGTCAGAAAATCCTCTTTGCTTGGCGTAATTATTTACTTGTCGCTGGGCATTGACATACGTTGAGTTGGTTCTGCGCTCTGCTCTCAACATCTCAATGTCTATCTGTGCGGTTTGTATCTGTCCTTCGAACGTAAACCGTTTTCCCTCTGCCAGCAAGGTTCCTTTTTCATAGATGAGTCCATTGCCTGCATAAACCAAGTCTTGCGTACTCTCACCAAAACCACTAGTCGCATAGACATATCCCGTGATGGTTCTGGAACTTTGTTGAGAGAGCAGGCTCTTGAGGTAGTTGTACTTTCCAATCAGAGCATCACTGGCCGAGAGGTTGAAGATGATGTCGGCACCTGCCAATGCCAACGTATTACTTGGGGGAACAGGTGCCCACACGTCCTCACATATTTCTACACCGAATTGCACACCGTCGGCAGTAACGAAGATTTTGGGATCTGGGCTCACCACGATGTTCTGTCCGGCATAATGTATGGTTGTTTCCTTCAAATCTTGTGAAGACGCAAACGATCTCTTCTCATAAAACTCACTGTAATCGGGCAGGTAGGTCTTTGGAATCACGCCAATGATCTGTCCTTGCTGAATAACCATACCGCAATTCAAAAGCAAATCACCGACAATGATAGGCAGTCCTACGATGACAATGACGTCCAACTTTCGCGTGAAGTCCAGCAAATGAAGTACAGAAGCTTCTGACGCATCTAATAAAAGATTCTGCTGAAACAAGTCCTGACACGTGTAAGAAGTGATGCCCAACTCAGGAAAGACGATGATTTCGACACCCTGTTCTTCAGCCTGAGCAATCTGTGCTTCAGTTTGCTCGACATTGTACTTGCAGTCAGCTACCTTGACCAGTGGCACTGCACATGCTACTTTAATAAATCCTGATTTCATATTGTATTGATTTAAAGTTGTTCGTATTATTTGACAGGAGCCAAAGGAATGCAAGTGAAGTTTAGCAGTAAATTCTTTTTATATAAAAGAGCAACGTCCATTAACTCCCATTAACTCCTCCCGTAATTCACGTTAACTCCTAAGTTAAATTGTAAAGCTAATGTCCATTAACTCCCAATAACTCCTCCCGCAACTCCCGTTAACTCCTCCTTATTTAATCGTCACCTGCGTCGCTCCGTAACCATATTCCTGGAAACTTGCGTCCTGATATGGATATTTCTTGTAGCGATAATTCAGGTCGTTGATGAGTGCTCGCCTCAACACACCCTCACCTTTACCATGGATGAAGATGATTTTTTGCCCCTTCTTATTAGCATATTCAGCCAAAGTGTCACGAAACTTCTTCAGTTGATAATTCAGAATATCCGCTGCACTCATGCCCGCAGTAGAATCCAACAACTCGTTGGCATGCAGGTCAACCACCACAAGATTGTCATCGTCCCGATGCTTCAACACAAAAGGATTTCCTTTCCGTCGCTTGTCATCATACCGACTCATGTATGTATCGGCCTTTGCCTTGGCCGACGATGCAACTTTGGTGTGATCTTGTTCAGCCTTCTGATACATCTCAGCCTTCAAAGCTGTTGGGTCTACAACCAACGGCCGCGCGGTTTTATCATTTTCGATGATGGTGTATAACAAGGCTGGCTGCTCAAAGAAGTCGTTCTCTTCGAAGGTGTGAAGCTTGTAGAACTTCACCGGATCGATTCTGAACTGCACGTCCACTACAGGCCTCAAGATGAATGGTTTCTCACGCTTGTAGGCTATCAGTTGAATGGCTACCCGCCCCAATTCATTTAAATCCTCACGACCAAACTCCTCGATAAACTCTTTTGTATTAGGCTCTACCTCCTGCGTAGCTTTCAGGGTCCAGCTCTGTCCTTCTGCTGCAAGGTAAGTGAATCGAATATAATAGTTGCTGTCGTTCACCAAATAACACTCGAATCTCGTATGGGTCACCTCCTTGATGTCCAATGGTACAAAGGCAAGATAGCAACTAAGTTGGTTGCCACCTTTACGCTCTTCTACTGGAGCACGGAAGGTAATCTCCTTGTCTGCTGGGTCTTGCTCTATCTCTTCCTCCTCCTCATCCATTACAGCATGGCTGATGGCCTGCTTCACGGAAGAAGGTTTCGGTGAAAGAGAACTCACAACTTTGCTGGTGCTATAATCGTCTTCTCGAACAAGCACCACTTCATTGATGGGAGTAGGAATCTGAAAACCATCTTCATCCTCTACCAATACGATATTTTTTCCTTGGAATCCTGCGATGATACCACCGCCAGACTCACTGAGAAAACTTACTTTATCACCTATCTTCATCTTATAAAAAAATGTAAATATCCAACATGTTTATTTCTACTTGCCCTGCCAAACGTGTCCAGCACATGGCCGTTCAACACTTAGTCTGTTATCATCCGACGTGACATCGAGGAGTACACCCGATTAAGGAATCAGCAAACTGCTGTCTCCATAGCTGAGAAAGCGGAAGTCGTGAGCCAGCGCATAGTCGTAAATCTTCCGCCAGTCGCCATGAACGAATGCACTGACCAGCAACAACAGCGTGCTCTGTGGCTGATGGAAGTTGGTAATCAACATCTTCACAATCTTGTATTCATAGCCTGGTGCGATGATGATTTGGGTTGAGCTGTGTAAAGCTCCCAATTGATTTCGCTTGAGATAGTCGAGGACGTTTTGTATCGCTTGCATGGGCGTGATACCGTCTATCAAGCCCCCATCCAACTGTTCCGTCGTTCCATCCTCTCGCATTCTCTCGTAAGGAGCCCATTGATTGACATGTAACTCGGCTTCTGAGGCATCGGGATGTGTCGACAAATACACGCCCATGTAATACAAACTTTCCAATGTCCGCACACTGGTTGTACCTACTGCGATGGCACTTGCATCGTGTCGCAACAGCTTCTCCAATGTTTGTTGATGTACGCAGATATACTCGGTGTGCATGTCATGATCTTCTATCTCTTGACTTTTCACGGGTTTAAACGTTCCGGCTCCGACGTGAAGGGTTACCTCTTCCCTGTCGATGCCATGCTCGTCTAACGACTTAAGCACATCGTTGGTAAAATGAAGACCTGCTGTTGGAGCTGCCACCGACCCTTTTATCTTAGAATACACGGTCTGATAAGTGGTCTTGTCGCTCTCTTGTGTTTCTCGATTGAGGTAAGGAGGAATGGGCAGCTCGCCCATATCCTCTAATATTTCGGAAAAACTAATATCTTCTTCATCCCAATCAAACTCTACCCAATGATGAGTAGCAGGTGCGGACAGCAGTAGATTTCCTTCTGTGCTATCATCTTTTTGCTGACTTTTCCTGGTTATAGTCAGCGTAAGACTGCGACCCTTTATTTCGTAAGAACGAGTAAGAGGTCCTTCTTTCCATTTCTTCAAATTGCCAATCATGCAGTACCATGCACAGTGTCCCTTTGTCTGGAAAATCTGTTCATAGTCAGTTGGAGCGGCCGGTTCCATCAAGAACACCTCTATCCTGGCACCTGTACTCTTCATGAAGTACATTCGTGCCTGGATGACTTTGGTGTTATTGAAAATCATCAAAGCCCCCTGTGGAAGATGATTCTTCAGATGATAGAACACATCCTCGCCCACTTTGCCTTGATTGTACAAAAGCAGTTTACTGTGGTCGCGCTGCGCAATAGGAAATTTTGCAATACGATCATCAGGCAAATCGTATTGATAATCACTAATATGTATATGTTTTGTATCCATTTATTTCTTCGTTCTTTCCTTCATTAAGTTAACAACACTAATCCTCTAAAAATAGCATACATGAAAGATAAAGACATTACTAAGATAACAAGATGAACGTCCTTATAGTTATACCCCGTTTGAGTGTACTGACTCGAGATATAATTCGTATTGGCCGAGAGCTTTCGACTCACCCGACAATACATCAAATAGGTACTTAATCCTACGACGGTTGCCCAAGCGAATCCTACCAGAACGTCACTTGGAAAATGCACACCTAAGTATAGTCTGGTATAGGCATTAAGCAGAGACCATGTGATCATAAAGAAGCTGAACAAACTACTTCTAACTAACAGGCAGAGGAATAGAGCAATAGAAAACGTGTTGGACGCATGTCCTGAAAAGAAACTGAAAGTTCTTGGACGATATTGGTCAACCACGTCGATTTGGTATTTCAGCATCGGGTCGTTACAAGGACGAATTCTACCCACCAGAGGTTTGATGAAAGCATCGGCCATTCCCGATGAAAGTAGCAAACACAAGGTGGCAAAACCAATGACGAGAAATATCTGCATCATCGTCTCATTGTTCTTGATAACAAGATAAAACAAGGCGACATACAGAGGAATCCATGTCACACTGGACGTCAAGGTCATCATCATTCCATCCAGAAACAATGAATCAGAACCGTTCAATGCAAACAGCAGTTGATGATCCAGGTCGGTTAATGCTTGTATATTCAACTTCAGGATGCAGTATTAATAATGTATTATATTTCTTCTATCTGACGGGTTTGCAACCACCCTTCTCTCCCATCTGCCAGACGGATGCCACGCCAATCTTTGAGACCTTTGTCCGTGATGTCCACCTTTGTACCCTCATGGATAACAAACTCGTCTGCACTTCCATTAGCTGGTGTCTTCTTGACCGCGACGGATGGAGCAATGACAATGGCTGCCGTCCTGTTTTGAAGATTATTCTTCTGCTGATAAGCAAAGAAGTTACAAAAAACAAAGAGGACAAAGAACAAACAGCCGCCATAAAAGCCAACCTTTCGCAACATTACGTTGGGACCAAAGAGAAACATGAGCACAAGCAGCAACACCAATACAATGGATGCGATTGACATGACAGCCCAGTTGTCAACACTCGTAAAATTGACCAATGAGTGATACCAAGTAACGAAGAACATTTCGCTCTCTGGGGTAATTTTGTCAATGGTTTTTGAGGAAGCGAACTGCAAATTGAAACGAATGTCATCGTCACCCGGAGACAGCATCAGTGCACGTTCGTAGGCAAGGATGGCCTGGGTGATATTATCTGTACGATAGTATGCGTTTCCCAAATTATAGTACAAGTCAGCATTGACGCCTTTTTTGAGCAATTCTTCATAATCCTTGATGGCCTGTTGATAATTGCCTCGTTTATATTCGGTATCGGCGTTCTCCTTGGTGATAGCCGAAGCAGATAGGGACACAATTGCCATCAACGCACACAACAGGAATGTTTTGCCATGAACAGTCGAATTGTTTTTATGTTTTGGGCTCGTTTTCATCACATTTTCTATTTCCATAATCGCGGTCATGGCTGAGTCAATCGTCTTATTCATATTACCCGATGGGTCACCTGGAGCATATCTTTCAAACTCACATTCATCCAGTGCCGAGATAAATGTATCGATAGTTTTGCTATCAACAGCCTGCCGTTGCAAATTGTCAGCGATGTTCTCACGTGACAACTGTTCAACTGGCATGTTCAATTTATCACTGACATATCCCCACAAGGCATGCAATACTTCATCATAGAACTCGGCTTGTTTATTTTGTTCCATGAGGTTTCTGGCTTTCTTCAGCCGCTTAGTCGCCACCTTGTTGGCTTTCTTACCGCGCATTTTCACGATGTCTGCATGGTCTAAAGCACGTTTGCGGAACACAACCAACAAGATGATAAATGCCAAGAGCGGCACCAACAAGCTCACCCAATATTGCGGAGATCCAAAGAAGAACTCATCAACACGGTGCATTCTCACCTTTTGCAGTTTAAGACCTCTGATGTCGTTAGCCTTCTCCTGTCGATAGTCAGCAACCGAAGATCCTTTGCCATCACCTTTCTTTACGTTTATCTTGAATGCCTGCGTCTTGATGGTTTTGTAAGCATTCAGACCTGTGTCGTAATAAGTAAACGCAATGGGAGGTATGTCATACTGTCCCTGATTCCTGGGAACCGCCAGTATGTCATAAATCATATTGCCTTCAACACCATTTGCCGTCAATTTGGTTTTATCGGTTATCTTCGCATCATACTTGTCAAAGTCTTTAGGGAATGCAACGTCAGGCTGTTTAATCAGTTTCAGATTACCTATGCCTCCCACGACAACACGCAGGGATATGGGCTCTCCGGCCTTTACCTCCTTATGATTAACCGAAGCTGAAAGGTTAAATTTTCCCACCCCACCAGAAAAATCAGAGGGACGCTTAGGCAATGGGTCTACCTGCACCGTCAATCCCGGTGCCACGATGTTTCGTTTCACTTCCACATAGCCAGAGCCTCCGTTGAAGAACGCTTCAAAGGGATCGACGGCCCTATTCTGCTGGACAACGATGCCTTTGAAGGTGATACTTGGTATCTCTAGTTTTCCCGTTACTTGCGGATACATGACATACTGACTCCACGTAACACAGCGATAGTTTTTCCCGTTGACCTTTTCTACATGGAAGTTTTTCTGCTGTGGTAACTTGATTTCCTGCGTGTGAAAGCCAGTCAAGTCGGGCATCTTACCCTCCAGTTGTGTCAAATCAACAAGCGTATATACTTTGTAGGTCAGCAGGATGGGTTCCTGTTCATGCACTTTTCGCTTGTTGGCACTCACCTTGATGAACAAATCATTGCCAGATATCCTACTACCAGCCTTTCTCATTTGTGCCTCCCCAGCATAGTCATCGTGCATCTGAGGCGCACCATTGTTCTGTCGTGCGGTACCTGACACAGTCACTTTCGCGGCTCTCGACGTGATGGTCTTTCCGTTGATGCGTGCTCTTGCAGGCGGAATGGTGTACGTACCGTTCTTGGAGGCATACAACGTATAAGTGTAAGTGATGGATGACGAACTGCTGGTATGACCGTTGACCATCTGAAAGCTCGACTGGCTGGATGTGTACGGTCCGGCAATCACCTCAATAGCATCAGGAATGTTACCGGCTCTGAAATCGTCTACCTCTTGTGTGTTGATGGTGTACGACAGCCTGAAGTTCTCTCCTACTGACACATGGGACGGCACCGACACGGTGATGGATTGTGCGTTGCCAACCAGTGGGCACAACGCACCAATGAGTATGGTGATAAATATATAATTGAGATATTGCTTCATCCTTTTCTTATTCATCCTTTTAATCACGTGTGATTTACCAATTCTTCTTCAGCTTTTTCTTGCCCGACTGCCGCATGGCTTTCTTCATGCGTTGCTGTGTGGCCTTTTCTTGCTGCGTGGCGGCATTCAAGAGTTGCTCAGCATTTTCCTTACTCATCCGATCCTTCGGCTTGTTCTTTTGCTGTTGCTGCTGATCCTGCTGCTTTTGTTGCTGATCATCTTTCTTCTGTTTGTCTTTACCTTTCTGATCATCTTTCTTCTTTTGTTCGCCACAATTCTGCTTTTGATTCTTCTGTTGGCGTTTGCAAAGAGCCAGGTTGTAGCGCGTCTCGTTGTCATCCGGATTGTTACGAAGACTCTCTTTGTAGGCTTCAATCGCCTCTCCATACATTTGATGATTCTGGCATATCACCCCGATGTTATGGTATATCTTGGCCTTTCTGGACTTACTGCTCTCCAATTTCCCCGCATTTTCATATTGCACAATCGCCGCAGAATCTTTCTGCTGCATCATCAGCGCACATCCAAGATTGTACAAAGCTTGTGGATTTTTACTATTTTGTGCAATGGCTTTACGATATTCAGCTTCTGCCTTGGCATAGTTTTGCGACCGATACAGCTTATTGCCCGAGCGAATAAACTGTCGATCACTCTGCGCATACACGTTTGTCACGCACAAAGCCATGACAAACAAACCCAGCATATATCTGATTAATGTATTATTCATCTTTCTCTATTCTCCTTTTTTTTGAACAGCCGAACCTTACTCAGCATTGGATTTTTGCTTTCCAATATGCATATTTCAAGTATCAACAACAGGAGAGCCAGAATGGCAAAAGCCTGAAACTGCTCGTCATATTCACTATAAATGACACTGTTGGTTTCACCTTTCTGCAGTTTGGCCAGCTCATCATTCAATTGCTTCTGCGCATCGCTCGTGTTGTCAACGTGTATGTAGGTTCCTTCACCAGCCTTAGCCACTTCTTGACACATCTTCTCGTTCAGAGCCGTCATGACGGTTTGTCCCGTATCATCAGTCATATAGCCACCGTCAGGCGTTGGAATGGGAGCACCTTTGGTTTCACCTACACCTAATATATATACGTTGATGCCTTTCTTCCGAGCTTCTTTGGCTGCCTCCAACGCCTCGCCTTCATGGTCTTCGCCGTCGGTAATCAAGATGATGGCACGTCCCACTTTATCTTGTTGCGTGAAGCTGCCCATGGACAAGCGGATAGCCTGCGCTATATTAGTGCCTTGGGTGGTGATGAGTGAGGGATCAGCATTCTGCAGAAACATCTTCGCACTGACGTAATCACTCGTGATGGGCAATTGCACGAAAGCCTCTCCAGCAAACACCACAAGCCCTATTTTGTCGTTGGTAAAGTTGTCCACCAAGTTTTCTACCATCAGCTTGCTCTTGGCCAATCTCGACGGAACCACGTCTTCTGCCAGCATGGAGTTTGATATATCCAAGGCGATGATGGTTTCTATGCCTCTGCGCTTCTCGTTGGATATCTTCGACCCCATCTGTGGCCGTGCAAACATGATGATGAGCAAAGCCAGTGCAGCCTGCAACAACCAGAACTTGACAGACGGACGATACTTCGAGGTATCGGCCATCTGCAACTTCAAGAGTTCGGGGTCACCAAACTTCTTTAATTTCTGTCTTCTTCGGCGGTAGCCCACAAAACGAACCAATGCCAATAGTGGAATCAGGACTAATAGCCAAAGATATATCGGGTCTTCAAATCTTACCATATACTATCTGTATTCAACATATTATACAACTTATACAGCCGTCATACGTTTTTCACGCTAACAGGTTTGATTAGTTGCGCCATAAAACCTTTAAGGAATACGGCGCAAAACCGTATTTCTCAGCAGCAGTTCCAACAGCAAGCTGATGATAGCCGCTAAAGCAAACGGCTGAAAGGCTTCATAACGCTTGGAGAATTTCTTGACTTCCATCTTGGATTTCTCCAACTTGTCTATATCGTTGTAAATCTGTTTCAATTCCTTGTTATTGGTTGCTCTGTAAAAGTTGCCTTCCGTCACGGCGGCGATGTCACTCAAAGTCTTTGAGTCTATCTCCACCGGAATGTTCACATATTGTGTCGTCCCGCCCACATTCATGGGATAAGGAGCCACCTTGTTGGTTCCTACACCAATGGTATACACCCGGATGCCCAAGCTCTGGGCAATCTGTGCACTGGTCATGGGCGAGATGTCACCCATGTTGTTGCTGCCATCGGTAAGGAGAATCACCACTTTACTCTTGGCCTTGGAATCTTTCAGACGCGAAACAGCGTTGGCCAATCCCATCCCTACGGCCGTACCATCAGAAATTAAGCCACGCGCAGCGATGTCGGTACGAACGTTTCGCAACAGGTTCAAGAGCGAAGCATGATCGGTTGTCATGGGGCATTGGGTGAACGATTCACCAGCGAATATCGTCAGTCCGATGTTATCATTGGGCCTGCCTGATATAAATTCGGCTGCAACATTCTTGGCCGCCTCCAATCTATTGGGTCTCAAGTCCTCAGCCAACATAGACGTAGAAACGTCCATGGCCAGCATGATGTCTATGCCCTCGACAGACCGTTGATCCCAGGAGTTGCGCGTTTGTGGCCGAGCCAGCACGCACACCACCAGGATGAAGGTGACGCACCGAAGCACCATAGGCAGATGAATCAGCCGCATTCGCCAGCTTTTGGGTGCGAACAGATAAGCATGCGTATCGCTCATTCGCATGGTTGGCTCACTCTTCTTGCGATAAAGGAAGTACCATACCACATAGGGAATGAGCAGCAACAGCAGTAGGAAATATTCTTTATTTACAAATTCCACGTTTCATTCATTTTAATGACATCACATCCGCTCCCAATTATATCACCAGGAGATAGACATGATAGATGACATAAAGCAGCAGGCCCAGCACACCGATGCCTATGACCGCGAGTAGGGTCTTGATTGTCATTCTGTTTTTTTGCTTACGCCTGTCACTCTCATCAAGTTTAGGCACGATGCGTTCTTCGGTTGGCTGTCCCTCAATCTTTGTCTGATCAATAAAATTGATGGCATTGACAAGGTTCATGTCATTTTCGTTGATGAGTGCTTCGTGCTTGGCGAATTTCACCAAATCGGCCGTTTCAAACAGTCCCTTCAGCTCGTCCATCATCTTGCGGTCACCGTTCTGCTGCAAATGGTAGATGATTTCGGTGGTGGTCATCTCCATGGCGTTGAAGCCGAAACGCTCCTCGATATACTTTCTCAACGTGTCAGTCAGCTCGGTATAGTAAGTCTTCTGATCGGTTGAAGTAGTCATCTTCTCCACTTTCAGTTTCTCGATAGCCGTAAGGGCTTTCTGGTGAGGAGGTATCTTCTTGACGATTTTAATTCGGGTGATGATGGGCTTGTTGTTCTTGAGTCTGAGGTAGAGATAAAATCCTATGATACAGAGTACTAACATGAGGACGCTCATCCAAAAGATGGGACTCCATTCACTCCAAAGGAAAGGATTATCCTGCACGTCCTTTGGTGGGAAAAACTGGTTAGGATGCAGCGTGTCCACATCCATGGTAACCACCTTCAACGCCAAAGTGCCACCCACATATTCCTTTCCATCAATCTTTACTTTCTGCCCGGGAATGGCATACAACTTTTCATCAAACGAGGTGATGGTATATTTCTTGGACACCTTCACGAAGTGATTGTCCAACGCCGTGGTATCGGCATCCGAAACATCTATGATTTCTACTCCCGGAACTAAATACTGTGAGGGTTTGAGGGATGGAAATTGAATCTTGGCACGCTCATGAGCCGTCACGTCAATGGTCATGTGAGCCTGCTGCCCTATGAAGATGCCAACCGAATCAATCTTTTGTTCGACGGCCGTTTGGGCAGACATGCTTGTTTTGCACAAAAGGCAAAGCAAGATACCAACAATATATTTTATGTTTACATTCATTCTTATATGGTATTTACACACCAGATAGATGGTTTACCCACCACAGACAAATTCTTTAAACGCCACGTTGTGCAAATAGTCGCATCATGGCCTTCACATAGTCTTCATCCGTTGCCACACTCGTCCAGTCTACCCCACTTTTGGCAAACGTTTGCTTAAGTTGGGCATTGCGTTCCATCCAATAAGCCGTATGGGCGCGGCGCAGTTTGGCCGACGAGGTATCTATTATCATCTCATGCCCCGTCTCAGCGTCACATATTTTCATCAAGCCTATGTTTGGCAGGTTTTTGGCACGTGGGTCGTATATTTGCACGGCAACCATATCGTGTTTATGGTTTGCAATGTTCATGGCATGCTCGAAGCGATTATACTCTTTAGCGTCATGCTGGATGTAGAAGTCGCTTAACACGCAGGCCGTGCAGCGTCGTTTCATCATTCGCGTGAGGTATTCTATGGCCATGGCAACATCAGTCTTCTTGCTCTCTGGCTCAAAATCCAACATCTCGCGTATGATGTAGAGAATATGTTTGCGCCCTTTCTTGGGCGGGATATATTTCTCTATTCTGTCTGAAAAGAAGATTACACCAATCTTATCATTGTTCTGTATGGCGCTGAAGGCAAGTGTGGCAGCAATCTCAGTGGCCATCTCTCTTTTGGTTTGTTTCTTAGTTCCAAAATCCAAAGAGCCGGAAACGTCGATGAGCAGCATCACCGTGAGCTCGCGTTCCTCTTCAAACACCTTGATGTAGGGACGGTTAAAGCGGGCGGTGACATTCCAATCAATATCACGGACATCATCACCAAACTGGTATTCTCTCACTTCCGAGAAAGCCATACCATGCCCTTTGAAAGCAGTATGATACTGCCCTGCAAAGATATTCTGACTCAGTCCGCGAGTCTTAATCTCAATCTTCCTTACCTTTTTTAAAATTTCACTTGTATCCATATTCTTCATCCAGTAGAACCATGCCCTTCAGGGTTGTTTCTCATCAGACGCGACTGCCTGTGCAAGTTGTTCCTCGTCCCGCTTTAGGGCACTTCTATCTTATTGATGATTTTCGACACGATTTCCTCAGATGTCATGTTGCTGGCTTCAGCCTCGTACGACAATCCGATGCGATGACGCAACACGTCGTGTGCCACCGCTCTCACATCTTCGGGAACAACATATCCGCGATGTTTGATAAAGGCGTATGCGCGGGCAGCTTTGGCCAGGTTGATGGAGGCACGTGGCGAACCGCCGAACGTGATCATATCTTTCAGTTCGGGCAGTTGATAACGCTCGGGATATCGGGTAGCAAAAACAATGTCAGCGATGTATTGTTCAATCTTTTCGTCGATATACACTTCGTTGACAATGGTACGAGCCTTGAGAATTTCCTCCACAGTAGTCACGGGTGTGACCTGCGGCATGGCGCCTTGAAGATTTTCACGGATGATGAGTTTCTCCTCTTCCAAGGTAGGATAATCAATGACCACCTTCAGCATGAAACGGTCTACCTGAGCCTCGGGGAGTTCATAAGTACCTTCTTGCTCAATGGGGTTTTGCGTGGCCATCACCAAGAACGGATTGGGTAACTTAAAGGTGTTTTCACCAATGGTCACCTGGTGTTCCTGCATGGCTTCCAGCAAAGCACTCTGCACCTTTGCTGGTGCTCGGTTAATTTCATCTGCCAAGACGAAGTTGGCGAACACCGGACCCTTTTTCACTTGAAACTTCTCTTCCTTCTGCGAATAAATCAGGGTACCAATCACGTCTGCAGGCAACAAGTCGGGTGTAAACTGAATGCGACTATAGTCTGCTTCTATCAATTGGGCCAGCGTTTTGATGGCCAGTGTCTTGGCCAATCCAGGAACACCTTCCAACAAGATGTGTCCATCGCTGAGCAAGGAAATCAATAAAGAATCAACCAAATGTTTCTGACCGATGATGACTTGATCCATACCTCGAACAAGGTTGGTCACAAAACCGCTCTGTTGTTCTATCCGCATGTTTAACTCACGAATATCAATAGCTTCTGCCATAATTGTGTTGTTATTCAATTTTTAAACTGAACGCAAAAATACAACAATAATGACACAGAAGCGAAAGTTGTCTACCATTTTATATTTATTTTACCACTATATTTCAATATTTTAAGAACTTTTGGCCTTCATGCCTCGCAGGGGGATGATGGTGTGCGGCAATGGATTTGCTGAATTTTTCTTAACAAATGATGCGCTGTGCTTCGCATATTTTCCATGAAGACGTCCAAAGATGAAAACATCGCAAAAATGAGCGAAAAACGCAATGTGTTAGTTGTCAGCATTTTACGATTTTCATAGTGATTTTCAAGGCGATTTATCGCTCGTTTACACTGCTAAAAGGGTATTTTAGTGCTGTTATACGATATCTTTTTCGCACCAAACGCATACTTATTATGCTGCAAAGTCATACACTTTACAAGAACAATTCCATGCTTTTACACCCAGACAACATAAAACTTGATGATTTACCCCTTCTATGCATCCCGAATACCTATCAATTTTTTCTATTTCATCATTATGCAAGAGCAAATTTATTGTCATTTTTTAGGACAATTTTCATAATTCAGTTGTGCGCTCAAGTTTTTTGAGTTGTCAGAAATTATGGGGAGAGATAAATAATGAAAACGGCCAAGGAGCCAACTATGGATTATCCTGCTCGAGCGCAAATTGCAGGGTACCTTCTGCCATTTGCCATCACTCGTATGGAATTTTTTCCATCCGCAGATGAATAAAAAATGCCAATAAGATTTTAATCAATCGTTTGTTTTTTTGTCAAGGTTATCGTACCTTTGTCCTTGGTGAGAACAGCATTGTTGAAAGTAGTGATGTTAATACTTCCCTGCCTCGCATTGCCACAGGAAGTATGGTCTGCAAAAAGTAAACTCGACACTTTGTTGCACCGCGTTTTCAGCTACCCGCAAAACATCGAAATCAGGCGAGTTGCCGATACCACCAGCTATGCTTACATCAAGTCTTCGTTGCGTGTGAACAAGCGCAATGTGTTTCTCATGGCCGTACCTACCTTGTATGCGGTGGCCCATGGCGGCAGACGGGAATATGTACAGGAAAGTTTCAACGAAGTGTCGTTACTGCCGTCTGGCGACTTTACTACAAAAAAGCTGCTGTCACTGTCCACCATTCCTCGCCGACACGTTGCCATGCCAACCTTGATGAGCTATCTCACGCCCAACATATACGACGTGACTATGATTGGTGAAAACATTCTTTCACCCTTCAACAAGCAGAATAAAATATATTACAAATACAGCTTAGAGCAGGAATCTGACAGTGTTATCCGACTGAGGTTCAAGCCCAAGCTGAAAAACACGCTGCTGGTTAACGGGGTGGCCATCGTAACGCCCCATGACGGCCGCATCATACAAGTGAGGCTGGCGGGTGAATACGACATGATACAATTCAGGCTTTTCATCAAAATGGGTAGCGGTATCATGCAAGCTATACGCCCGGAGAAATGCAACTTGGATGCTCGTTTCCTGTTTCTGGGCAATGACATCAAAGCTCATTACACCATGGCTTACAATCTGCCCAAACCTGTTGATGACCACATGGAGGACGACCATGATATGAACAAGATGAAACAGTTGAGACCAGAGCCGCTCACCTCGTATGAAAAACTGATTTATGGCAGGATTGTGAAGGCAAGAGAAGCTGCGGAGAAGGACACGACAAAGATTGACAGTCTTTCGTCAACCAGCAAACGAATGAAACTGAAAACCATTTTGTGGGACATGATTGGGGAAAATGTGCTGACGCATATCAACCAAAAATTCGGGCCAGACCAACAGGGATATTTTAGAATCAACCCCATCTTGAACCCGCTCTTCATGGGATACAGCAACAACCAGGGATTTTATTATAAGTTTAATATTCGCGGCGGATACAAGTTTACGAACAACAGTGACCTTTGGCTTCAGTTCAAGGCCGGCTATTCTTTCAAACTCAAACAGTTTTATTTTTGGACGCCACTCATCTATTATTTTGACAAACAACACAACGCATACCTGAAAACTACCCTATCCGGTGGTCGCCGTATCAAAAATAGAAGACTGGTAAACGAGCTGAACTTGGCCACCGACAACAATCCTATTTGGGAGGGCATGCAATTGGATGAGTTCAAAGATACTTATTGGGATTGCTTTGCCAATTATGACCTGTCCAAGCACATTGGTTTCCAATCCGGCTTGATTCTCCATCACCGTTCCGCCGTACACAAAGAGGGATTCGTCCTCATCAACAAGCCTAGGGTGTATTCTTCTCTCGCCCCAAAGTTGCAAGTGCAGTATAGACCCTGGGGATATGCGGGTCCTACCCTGACCGCCAGCTACGAACAAAGCCTCAATAAGTTGGCGAATACCAACGTGCCGTACACGCGTTGGGAATTTGACGGTCAGTACATCCTGCCCTTGTGGAACGTGCAGAGCTTGTCCATGCGCTTGGGAGGCGGTTTTTATACCCATCGCTCCAGCAATGATTACTTTGTGGATTTTGAGAACTTCAGACAAACATTCCTCCCCGATGGATGGATAGACGATTGGTCAGGCGAGTTCGAACTGCTAGATTCAGACCTGTATAACTCATCTCATTATTATGCGAGAGCCAACTTCACATACGAGTCACCTTTCTTAATACTTGCCTGGGTACCATTCGCGGGACATTTCATAGAGCGAGAAAGACTATATTTCAGTGCTTTACACGCAAAGCAGGCCCATCCTTACATCGAACTGGGTTATGCTTTCAAGACGCGCCTGGCCTCTGTTGGAGCATTTGTTTCGACCATCAACGGCAAGTACAGAAACTTTGGATTTAAGTTTGGCTTCGAACTATTCAGACAATGGTAAAACTCAAAACATGACTGCAACGAACAACTTTTCAGACCAACAACCATCGCTCACGGTGTATAAAGCAAGTGCGGGAAGCGGAAAAACCTTCACACTGGCCACAGAGTACATGAAGCGTGTCATTGAAAATCCCGACGCCTACCGTTCTATCTTGGCTGTTACCTTTACCAACAAGGCAACGGAAGAAATGAAGATGCGCATCTTGAGCCAGCTATATGGCATCGCTCATGGCTTGCCCGACTCTGATAGTTATTTACACAAGATACAAGAATCCATTCCCTTCCCCTGTGCTAAAATCCGTGAAAGGGCGCAAAAGGCATTGGGACAGTTGCTGCACAATTACAATTATTTCAGGGTAGAAACCATCGATGCTTTCTTTCAAAGCGTGTTGAGAAACCTGGCGAGAGAACTTGATCTCACGGCAAACCTAAGAATTGAGCTGAGAGATAAGCAAGTGAAAGAGAAGGCAGTAGATGAGTTGATTGAAGAATTGCAGCCAAACGACAAACTCTTGAGATGGATATACGAATACATCCGGCAAAACATCTCTGACGACAAGTCATGGAATGTCATCGGAGAAATCAAGGATTTTGGATCGAACATCTTTAAGGATGTGTATAAAGCGCATCGCGATGAACTGGAAAACGTGCTAAGTCAAGACAACTTCTTTGTACAATACACCAAACAATTGAGAAACATCCGAGATCGAGCATCAGCAGAATTCAGTAAAATGGGGGAAGCCTTCAACGAAACACTCGACCGACATCAGGCTTCCATCGATGATCTCAAGGGTGGGAAAAAAGGACCCGCAGGCTACTTCATCAAGCTCAGTTCAGGTAAATATGATGACGACAAACTGTTCAACGCCACGGCACAGAAAGCTGCGGATGCACCGGAAGAGTGGTTGAGAAAGGGCGATCAAAAAGATGAGGGGTTGATGATGTTGGCTATAGAGCTCACCAACTTGCTGAATACCACAGAACAAAGACGAAGACAACTACTCGTTCCTTTCCGCACGACGACACTTATCTTGCGACATCTCAACCAGCTAAGACTGCTCGGCAGCATTGAGAAAAAGGTAAGAGAGCTGAACGCCGACTCCAACAGCTTCTTGCTCAGTGACACACAGCTGTTGCTCAACAAACTTATAGAGGACAGCGACTCGCCCTTTATCTTTGAAAAGATAGGCACACAACTCAAACACATCATGATTGATGAGTTTCAAGATACCAGCACCATCCAATGGCAAAACTTCAAGATTCTATTGCAAGAAGTCATCAGTCATGCCGACGGTACCGGTCTCATCGTGGGCGATGTCAAACAAAGCATCTATCGGTTCCGCTCTGGTGATTGGCGACTATTGAACAATATTGAGCAGGAGTTTCCATCACAAGGTCATCCGCTCGAAACTCTTAAACTTGACGTAAACCGCCGATCAGAGAAGAACATCATTCATTTCAACAACACATTTTTCACGATTGTCGCACGAAAAGAGTATGAAGCACTGGCCACAGACAACCCTGAAGAAGCCGAACAAGTAAAGAAAGCGTACGAGGACGTGTGCCAAAAAGCACCTGATGAGAAGAGCAGGACAGGCTTTGCCAACATCAAACTCTTTCCAAAAGAAGACTATGACAACCTGATGGTGACTGAAATCGCACAGATCATCACCACGTTGATGGGGCAAGGAGTGCGGCAAAAAGACATTGCCATCCTGGTTCGCAACAACAAAGAGATACCAACCATCGCTGACTCACTGATGGAAACCATGCCGGAAATACGTCTGGTATCTGACGAAGCGTTCCGGTTGGACTCATCCATTGCGGTCAATCTGCTGATAGATGCCCTGCATTGTCTCATGCATCCGGAGGACAAAATCGCCTTGGCCAATCTATCAAAAGTATATCAAAAGCGAATACTTAACAACAAATTGGACGACAATGACTTATTCATTCAAGGGAAAGACGTTACAGATTGGCTTCCAAAAGAATTCACACAACAGGCCGATTCATTGCTGACGTTACCGCCCATCGATTTGGTTGAACGATTGTTTGCCATCTTTCAGCTCGACACACTCAAGGATCAAAGTGCATACATCTGTGAGTTTTATGACCTGCTGAATCAATATTTGACTGACAACATCACTGGATTGGACAACTTTCTGGAACAGTGGAATGAGACATTACATGACAAAACCATCCAAGGTGATGGCTTTGATGGAATCAGAATACTGACCATACACAAGAGTAAGGGACTGGAATTCGACCATGTCATCATTCCTTTCTGTGACTGGCAGCTGGAAAAAAGGTACACATTATGGTGCAGAACGGATGCCGAACCCTTCTGTCAACTGCCGCTCATACCGATAGATTTCTCGGAGAAAAGCATGACAAACACTTTCTTTGAGCCCGATTATCAGCACGAACATCTGCAAAACATGGTTGATAACCTCAACCTACTCTACGTTGCCTTGACCAGAGCAGGCAAGAGTCTCTTCATCCTTGGCCAGCGAAAGAGTGCCGGCAGACGCTCAAAGGTAATTGAAGAAAGTGTGGAAGAGATGCAACAAGCACTGTCGGGAAGCATTCTCACGGGCGACATGGATAACAAGAACGACACCATCAGTCTGGAGTTTGGAACCCTGTCCACGCCTAAAGACGAAACAAAGAGGACTTCCGAAAACATCTTTAAGCTGCCTGTCAAGACGCTTAAGGTAGAAATAGAGAGTTTTGACAACATGGTTGAGTTCAGACAAAGCAACCAAAGCAAAGAGTTTGTCAGCCAAGATGAGGAGCCAGATGACAAACAATCCAGCTACATCCAACTGGGAAACATCCTCCATCAGCTGTTTTCTCAAATCAAAACTGCTGACGATGTGGAAGCAGTTTTGAAGCAATTAGAATTTGATGGCGTATTATACGATGACATTGTGACCCGAGAAAAGCTCCAAGAGATGTTGAACAAGCGGCTCAATCATCCCAAGGTTGCGAGCTGGTTCTCTGGCAGATGGAAACTATTTAACGAATGCAGCATCTTGCATGTCAATCCCACGACAGGAGAAGTGATGACCCATCGCCCGGATAGGGTGATGACCGATGGACAACAGATGATTGTAGTTGACTTCAAGTTTGGCCAACCAAAGCCCCAACACATCGACCAAGTCAAGCAATACATGCAATTGTTAACCCAGATGGGGCATGCACATGTGACTGGATACCTGTGGTATGTTTATAGCAACAAGATTGAAGAAGTGATATGAAAAACAGCTTTTTAAAATATGTAGCCCAAGACTTGATTGCCAAGTTCGGGCAGGATTTATCCCGCGTGGCGGTCGTTTTTCCCAACAAGCGCGCATCGCTGTTCATGAACGAGCAGCTGGCATGCCTGTCAAACCGCCCCATCTGGAGTCCGTCCTACATCACCATCAGCGACTTGTTTCGTCGCCATTCTCCCTTCACCGTCGGCGATTCCATCAAATTAATCTGTGACTTGCACAAATCATTCAATGCATGTACCGGAAGCGAAGAAACGCTTGACAAGTTCTATGGATGGGGCCAACTGTTGCTATCCGACTTTGATGACATTGACAAGAACATGGTTGATGCCGACAAAGTGTTTGCCAATCTTCGAGACATACACGAGTTTGATGACGTTTCTTACCTGTCTGAGGAGCAAAAAAAGATACTCCAAGCGTTTTTTAAGAACTTTGATGAAGACCACGACACCGAACTCAAACGTCGCTTTCTCAATCTGTGGAGCCATTTCAAGGACATCTATCACGATTTCAACCAGCGTCTGTCAGACCAGGGAATCGCCTACGAAGGCGCACTTTATCGACAAGTGGCACTGAATGAGGACATTGAATTTGAATACGACCAATATGTTTTCGTGGGCTTCAACGTGCTGCAAAAAGTAGAACAAGCCCTCTTCAAACGACTGAAAGACATGGGTAAGGCCATGTTTTATTGGGACTTCGACCGCTATTACCTGACAGACGGCAAGCAAGAGGCCGGTCATTTCATCCGCCAATACCTGGATATATTCCCGAATGAGCTTGACAACCAGTCGGACGAGCTGTACAAACAGTTCACCCAACCGAAAGACATCACCTACCTATCGGCTCCCACCGAGAACATGCAAGCCCGCTACATCACCACTTGGCTGCGTGAAAAAGGGCGCATCGACGCTGGCAAGAACACCGCCATAGTGATGTGCGACGAACAGCTCTTGCAAACGGTAATCCACTGCATCCCACCAGAAGCTGGAAAAATCAACATCACCACGGGCTATCCGTTGGCGCAGTCGCCGGTGGCATCACTCATCAACGTCCTGCTGATGCTGCAAACCTCCGGCCACATCCTCAACACTGACAAGTACCGACTGGCAGCCGTCAAGCGCGTGTTAAGGCATCCGTATGCCCAGTATATTTCAGAGAATCACCAAACATTGCTGACCCATCTCGACACCGAGAAGCGTTACTTTCCAACCCGCAGCGAGCTTTCTATGGACGACGGCCTGTCCCTTCTGTTCACAGACATAGATGACGACCCAACCAACAGCTTGCTAACGACATGGATACTCAATGTCCTCAAACGGATAGGACAGCAAGGAAGAGACAACGAAGACGCTTTTTTCCAGGAATCGGTATTCAGAATGTACACCTTGATCAACCGACTGTCAGACCTGATTGCAGCTGGCGACCTCACCATCAACCTCACTACTTTCGAACGCCTCATGGCCCAACTCATTCAAGCCACCAGCATCCCGTTCCACGGCGAGCCCGCTGAAGGCATTCAGGTGATGGGCGTGCTGGAAACGCGCAACCTCGATTTCGACCATCTACTCGTGCTGTCGTGCAACGAAGGCAACATGCCAAAAGGGGTGAGCGACACGTCTTTCATCCCACACACCTTGCGTGAAGCCTACGGACTCACCACGGTGAAGCACAAAGTGGCCATCTATGCCTACCATTTTCACCGCTTGATACAACGGGCCAGCGACGTGACACTGACCTACAACAATTCAACCGAGATTAGTCATACGGGCGAAATGAGCAGATTCATGTTGCAGATGATGGTAGAAAGTGGGCACCCCATCCAACGATACTCCATGCTGTGCGGGCAAAGCATGGAGACACATGGGCCGGAAATAATCGAGAAAAACGAACAGGTGATGCAGGCTTTGAACCAGCTGGAGCAGCTCTCTCCCACCGCCATCAACCGCTATCTGCGTTGCCCGTTGCAATTTTACTACAACATCCTCGCAGGATTGAAGGAGCCAGAGGCAGAGGATGCCGTTGACAACCGCATGTTCGGCAACATTTTTCACCGCAGCGCAGAACTGATTTATACCCATCTAAAGGAGAAAAACCTACGCATACAAGCCAGCGACATCCATGACCTGCGAACGAAAGGAAAGCGCATCGAACAGTTTGTAGACCAAGCCTTTAACGAAGAATTATTCAACGTAAGCAACAAGGGCTACCGACCCGAGTACAATGGTCTGCAACTCATCAACCGAAGGGTCATCATCGACTACCTCAACCGCTTGCTGCAGATTGATGAAAAGCTGGCACCCTTCATCATCAAGTCACTAGAAGAGAAGGTCAGTTCGACCCTCACTTTCGAGACAGCGCAAGGCTCCCACTCGTTGTCCATCGGTGGTTACATCGACCGATTGGACGAGATTGTCAATCCCGACGGCACGCATCGCATACGGGTCATCGACTACAAAACGGGCAAACCCATGAATTCGACACCTGTTGACGTGGATGACATCTTTACCGATGAAAAGCTTTCAGAAAAGCACAAGGATTACTATCTACAAACCTTCTTATACGCTTCCATCGTCAAGCACCATCCCCAGCTCAATCCTGCACAGCTACCAGTAAGTCCGGCACTGCTCTTCATCCAACAAACCGCTGGTGAAGAGTACGATCCGACACTACTTTTAGAGAAGGAAAAGGTGCTGGACATTGGGGAGCATGATGCGAAATTCAAGGAAAATCTGCAACAATTGCTGAGCGAAATCTACAATCCATCCATCCCCTTCACACCCACCAGCGAACTGAAACGATGCACCTATTGTCCCTATCGCCAGCTTTGTGACCGTAACGCACCTGCAACGTCGAGAGGTTAGCAGGCCCGTACGTCGATAAATCGGGGTGCGCCAAGCCTAAACTGATACACCCACTTCTGATGTGTGGGGCCGCATTTTAACCGTCCTCATCCTGCCAATACTAAAGATTTTACGGCATCGGAACATCATTCGTGGGCATTTTGAACGGAGTTATCAAATAAATGATTAAATTTGTCAGTCATTCAATTCAATAAGTCAACCACAAAACAACATACAAAATGAGATTAAACGGACGAAGAGAAAGCAACAACGTAGAAGACAGGCGGCGCATGGGAAGAGGCGCAAAGGCGGGCATCGGAGGCCTGGGAGCCATTGTTGTCATTGCCCTGATGACCTTCATGTCGGGCGGAAACCTCGGTGACGTGATAGGAAACGTTATCCAGCAAGGCGCACTGAACGGCTTGCAAGAAGAGCGTGCCCCGCAACAACGTGAATTCACGGCAGAAGAGGAAGAGCTGGCAAAGTTTTCCAGACAGATACTCGCAGGCACGGAAGACGTATGGACAAAGGTATTTCAGCAGATGGGACGGAAGTACACTCCACCCACGTTGGTGTTGTATACGGGTGGCGTACAGAGTGCCTGTGGTTCAGCATCATCGGCAGTAGGGCCGTTTTATTGTTCGGGTGACCAGAAGCTGTACCTTGACCTTTCGTTCTTCACCACGATGAAACGCCAATTGGGAGCCAGCGGCGACTTTGCCTACGCCTACGTCATCGCGCATGAAGTGGGCCACCATGTGGAGCATTTGCTGGGCATCCTGTCAGAAGGACATAGCATGATGAGCCGCATGAGCAAGGCTGAAGCCAACAAGGTGAGTGTGCGCTTGGAGCTTTTGGCCGATTATTACGCCGGCGTATGGGCCCATCATGATGACGCGGAATACAATTCACTTGAAGACGGCGACATTGAAGAGGCCATCAACTGTGCCGAAAAAATAGGTGACAATTACCTGCAAGAAAAAGCACAGGGATACAGTCAGCCAGAATTGTTCACCCACGGAACCAGCGCACAGCGCATGAAATGGTTGAAACTGGGAATTGAAAAAGGCGACATGAGCATCAGCACCTTCAACGTAAGCGAAAGTGACTTATAAAGAGTGAGCTAAAACGAAGAGCCACACTGCTTTTCGTTTTATTTTTCTATCAATCTGCTCATCGATTTGAATAGCATTGAGTTTGGCGTCCAATCTCTATCACTTTGGACACCAAACTCAATGACTTTAAGCACCAAACTCAATGCTATTGAAAACCACCTTTGCACGAATGGAAAGAACGCATGATGCAGAAAGGTGAAAAACACACTTGCAATTATCTTTCAAAACACAAAGTATCACAACCTTAAAGCGCTGTATTGAAGATGGTTACTTCATTTTATTCAACTCTTCATAAATGCGCTGAACAGGCAATCCCATGACATTGAAGTAACTACCCTCCAGCTTGGTTACACCAATATAGCCAATCCACTCTTGTATACCATAGGCACCTGCTTTGTCGAAAGGCTGGTATTTCTCAACGTAGTAATCTATCTCAGCATCCGAAAGCTCTTTGAACGTCACGTTTGTCACCACTGAAAAGGCACGCTGCTCCGATGCCGTTTTCAGACAAACGCCCGTCATCACTTGGTGAATCTTGCCGCTCAGCTCTCTTAACATGCGTCGGGCATGGTCGGCATCCACAGGCTTACCCATGACATGTCGGCCCAGCACCACCACCGTATCGGCTGTAATCAACAGCTCGTTTTGAGCCATTTCGTAGGCAGCGGCTTTCTTTTGTGCGATAAACTTGGGTATCTCGACCGTGTCCAGATTGGCTGGATAATCCTCTGGAATGCCCTCTTTCACCTTTACCTCAAAGCTCACATCAAGTCCCCGCAGCAACTCTTGGCGCCGTGGAGAATGTGAAGCCAGAATGATTTTGTATGGTTTAATCATCAGAATAGTTAGAAATCTGTGGGACAAAGTTAATCAAATTCACCGAAACATTGTTTTTTTCAGAAAACATTTCGTATTTTTGTCCTATGGACAACATCAAGGTGAGTATCATTTCCAAGAGCTCTGAGTTGCCGCCGATGACCTGCAACAACTTTTTTCACAGCATGGAGCTGTTCCGGATAGCCGAGCGTACATCCGGTCAAACGCCTTACATGGTTGTCGCACAAGACCCTTCTGGCAAGTGTGTGGCTCACATGTTGGCCCTACTGAGATGGCATGGCACCTGGATTCCACCTTTTATATATAAACAAGGGCGAGTTTACGGCGAGGGAGAATATGAGGACAGCTGTGAGAACAAGGAACAAGTGTTTGGGTTGATGCTGTATGAAATCAACCGCTTCTTTAGGCGCAAGCTCGCACTTTACACAGAGTTCAGCGCCTTGAGCCAGAAGATGTTTGGCTATCAGTACTTCAGACAGAACAAGTACTTCCCCATGAACTGGCAAGAGATTCATAACTCGCTGCACAGTATGCCGCCTGAAAGCAGGCTGAGCAAGAAGACTTTGAAACGTATCGCACACGCTGAATCTGCCGGAGTGACGACGAGTGAGGTGGCCACCACGGAAGAACTCCAACTGTTTTACAATCACTTGAAAAACCACTTCAGAAGCAAAATCAAGAGATTCATCCCTTCTGAAGAGATGTTTACGAAGTTGTATCAGAATCAACACACCAAGACATTCATCACACAGTACAAAAACAAGTTGATTGGCGGATGCACCATTATCCTTTCACAAGGAAACGCTTATCTGTGGTATCTGGCATCCAAGCGCAAGACTTTCTACCCCCTGCACCCCGACACGGTCACGGTTTGGAATGCCATTAAGTATGCACACGCCAATCATTGCGAGCATTTCTACTTCCTCTATGCTGGCTTACCATTTAAGAAAAGTCAGTTCAGAGAGTTCATCCTCAGGTTCGGAGGAAAGCCAGTGACCAAATATCGCTGGTTCAGGATATACATACCGTGGGTGAATCGTATATTTTCTTGGCTTTATCGGCAGTGAGATTGATGCCGAGGCGAGGCACCTCTTGACAATAAGACATCAGGATTGGATGGCGATGCAATCGTAGATTGGCACGATTTTTGCAAACTATTCAGTAGTATTTAATTAGAAAAGAAAGGTAAAAAGAGATATGACTAGTCAGTTTTCACCAAAAGTATCCGAAGTACTGGCATTCAGTAGAGAGGAAGCTACCCGACTGGCCAGCCGATCAGTTGGCCCTGAACATCTTCTTTTGGGGATGCTCAGAGAAAAGGATAGCCTGGTACAAAATGTGTTTACACGATTGAACATCAATCTTCCAACCGTGAAAGCAGAATTGGAAAACCGGGTACGAATAGAAGAAATCAACGAACCCATCAACACGTCGGAACTCGTTTTGAACGAGAGAGCCAGCAACATTTTGAAGTTGGCCGTGCTGGAAGCGAGGATTCAACATACGCAAACGGTGGACGTGCATCACCTGTTGTTGGCCATCTTGCATGACCAAGCCAACAATGGAGCCAAAGAAATATTAGAAACAAACAACATGAACTACGAAGATACGCTGACCTATTTGCGACGAATGGCAAAACCAACAAGCAGCAGACTTGACTTGCCAGACGAGGAAGAGGAAGCTGAGTTTGAATCAAGAGGGCAACACACGGGCTCTAACCAAAGCAATGCCGCGCCATCAACAGCAACACAGTCGAGAAAAGGAAATGGCAAAACGCCTATCTTAGACAACTTCTCTACCGATTTGACACAAGCAGCAAGGGAGGGAAAACTGGACCCGGTGGTAGGAAGGGACAAGGAAATTCTACGCGTTATCGAGATTCTGGGACGACGAAAGAAGAATAATCCTATATTAATAGGTGAGCCGGGCGTCGGCAAAAGCGCCATCGTAGAGGGATTGGCACAACTGATTGCCAAGCACAAGACGTCCCCCGTGCTCTTCAACAAGCGAGTGGTAAGTCTGGACATGACAGCCATTGTGGCCGGAACGAAATACCGGGGACAGTTTGAGGAGCGCATTCGTGCCTTGCTGAAAGAATTGGAACAGAATCCTGACATCATCGTTTTCATTGACGAGATTCACACGCTTATTGGTGCAGGAAGCACACCTGGAAGCATGGATGCCGCCAATATCATGAAACCAGCATTAGCTCGTGGCGTGATTCAGTGTATTGGTGCCACCACGTTGGATGAATACCGCAACTCGATAGAGAAAGATGGTGCCTTAGAACGCAGATTCCAAAAGGTGCTGATTGAACCGACCACCACTGATGAAACGCTGCAGATACTGAAGAATATCAAAGAGAGATACGAACAACATCATCATGTTGAATATTCGGATGAGGCATTGTTGGCCTGTGTCAAGTTGACAGAAAGATATGTAACCGACCGTTTCTTCCCCGACAAAGCCATTGATGCCATGGATGAAGTGGGGTCGAAAGTGTTTTTGCAACATGCTGAAGTGCCTTCTTCTATCACCGACAAGGAAAAAGAAATCGATGCGGTGAAGATAAAAAAGCAAGAAGCTGTACGCAATCAGAATTTCGAATTGGCTGCAAGTTATCGAGACAAACAAACCGAATTGGAAATTGAGTTGGAAGACATGAACAAGCAATGGTCGTCCGGCAAGATGGACGAAAGGGTGAACATCACGGCAGACGAGGTTGCTGATGTAGTGTCAATGATGTCCGGTGTGCCTGTTCAACGCATGGCAGAAGCTGAAGGCGTAAGGTTGAAGGGAATGGCCAAAGAACTGAAAGACGCTGTCATCGCCCAAGATTCTGCCATCGACAAGTTGGTAAAGGCCATACAGAGAAATCGCGTTGGATTGAAAGATCCAAACCATCCCATTGGTGCTTTCATGTTCTTGGGGCCCACTGGCGTAGGAAAGACCTATCTTGCCAAGAAATTGGCAGAGCACATGTTTGGTTCAACAGATGCGCTGATCAGGATTGACATGAGCGAATACACCGAAAGTTTCAATGTTTCGCGACTCGTGGGAGCACCTCCTGGATATGTAGGATATGAGGAAGGAGGACAACTGACAGAGAAAGTTCGGCGTCATCCCTACTCCATTGTTTTGCTGGACGAAATAGAAAAGGCGCACGGTAACGTGTTCAACACGCTGCTGCAGGTGTTGGATGAAGGAAGATTGACGGACGGAAACGGTCGCTTGGTTGACTTTAGAAACACCGTCATCATCATGACTTCGAACGCAGGTACACGCCAACTGAAGGAATTTGGCCGTGGTATTGGTTTCAATGCTGCCAACAATTTAGGTCCCAGCATGAATGATGAGGATAAGGAATACGCCCGTTCGATTATTCAAAAGAGTCTGAGCAAGCAGTTCGCACCAGAGTTTTTGAATCGTTTGGACGAAATCATTATCTTCGATCAGCTTGACTTGAATGCCATCAAGAAAATCATCAACATTGAATTGACGGGACTATTCAAACGCATTGAAGGCATGGGATACCACATTAACGTTTCGGATAAGGCCAAAGAGTTTGTGGCAACAAAAGGTTACGACGTACAGTTTGGTGCCCGTCCATTGAAGAGAGCCATTCAAACCTATATTGAAGATGGCGTTGCAGCACGCATTCTTTCTGGCGAACTTCACCCTGGTGACACCATCACCATCGAGAAAAAGCCAGGAAAAGATGAGCTGGTTTTCAAATAATCAGTGCAGGCTTCGAATAAAAACGAACAAACATTCATGAACAAAAAGTCCCAAAGGTGATTTTCATCTTTGGGACTTTTTGTTATATTTTGCACGGAAATGTGGAATCATCATTCCCATTCGATGGTCGAAGGTGGTTTCGAAGAGATATCGTAACAAACCCTATTCACCCCTTTCACCTTATTGATAATCTCGTTAGACACCTTTGCCAAGAACTCGTATGGCAAGTGTGCCCAGTCGGCGGTCATAGCATCTGTGCTGGTAACAGCACGCAATGCGACGGGATGCTCATAGGTTCGTTCGTCCCCCATCACACCCACACTGCGAATGGTAGACAGCAATACGGTTCCGGCCTGCCACACTTTATCGTATAATGGCTCGCCATCCTCGCAAATCCAATCATGCAACGCACGGATATAGATATCGTCCGCCTCCTGTAAAATGGCAACTTTCTCGGGAGTAATGTCCCCAAGAATGCGAACTGCAAGGCCGGGTCCGGGGAAAGGATGACGCTTGATGAGATGCTCTGGCATCCCCAATTGGTACCCAACTCGGCGCACTTCGTCCTTGAACAGCCATTGAAGAGGCTCGCAAAGTTGCAGATGCATTTCCTTTGGAAGGCCACCCACGTTGTGATGACTCTTGATAACCATGCCGGTAATACTCAAACTTTCGATACGGTCAGGATAGATAGTTCCCTGCGCTAACCACTTAGCGTCGGTGATTTTCTTCGCTTCTGCATTGAACACCTCAACGAAGTCGCGGCCGATAATCTTGCGTTTTTGCTCTGGATCGGTCACTCCTTTCAAGTCAGCAAAGAACTTCTTGCTGGCATCGACACCTATTACGTTCAGCCCAAGACCTTCATAAGCCTTCATGACATTGCTGAACTCGTTCTTCCGTAACAAGCCATGATCAACGAAAATGCAGGTCAAATTACGGCCAATGGCTTTGTTCAAAAGTGTTGCACACACAGAAGAGTCAACGCCGCCACTCAGTCCTAATATCACCTTGTCATTGCCCACTTGTTGTCGAATGCTCTCAACCGTGCTCTCAATGAATGACGCTGGACTCCATGTTTGCTGGCTACCACAGATATCCACCACAAAGTTTTTCAACAAAGTGGTACCTTGTGTGGTATGAAACACTTCGGGATGGAACTGAACAGCCCATGTTGGATTCTTCTCACTGGCATACGCTGCATACTTCACCTCACTCGTACTGGCTATTACATGACAATCACTTGGAATGGCAGTAATGGTATCACCATGGCTCATCCACACCTGTGACTGTGGTTGAAAACCCTTAAATAGCGGATTAGTTGCATCAAACTTTTCCAAACGAGCGCGTCCATATTCACGCGTTCCCGTGCTTTCTACCTTTCCACCATTGGTGAACGAGATGAATTGAGCACCGTAACAGATGCCCAAGACGGGATACTTGCCTATGAAATCACTTAAATCACACTTGAATGCCTCATGGTCATGCACCGAATATGGCGACCCACTCAGGATGACACCAATGACAGATTCGTCACCTTTAGGAAACTTATTATACGGTAATATTTCGCAGAAGGTATCCAGTTCACGCACTCTTCGGCCAATAAGCTGTGTAGTTTGTGAACCAAAGTCTAAAATGATAATTTTCTGTTGCATATTGATGATATTACTGGATACTGATTCGTAATGTCTAGAACGACACATTCTGCACAAGAACGAGCTAGCTTATTATTACAGGATGCCCCACTCTAATCTTCATGTCCTTCTATGGTACAAAGTTAAAGGTTTTCGAGCAAATAACAAAGGGGTGCGAAAAAAATGTCGTTGAGTAAACAATTTTAGGCGCAATTGCAGAAACCTCATATAAAAATCTTACTGACCTACTACCAAAAAGTGGCATGCACAATCCATGAAGTGCATGCCACTACTATGATTTCTCACATCTTAATCTCTACAAAACGACAACGAATCACGCCTGTAAATCTTCGTCTTTGGCCGCGATTGACGTTTCTTTTTTGTCCGAAACCCTAGCTTGAATCTTGTCAGTATCTTCGTCTAGCTTGGCCTTAAGCTTATCGCTGGCCGCCTCTATCTTTTCAATTTTTGTCTGCAAACGCAGGATTTCCTTCTCCTTTATCTCTATTTCTTCCCCCTGATTCTTGATGGTTGTCAACAGAGAATTCAGCTCTTCATTATCGATTTCTTCAGGGTAAAGCGTGTTCACCCTATTGATAAAGTCGCCCAAGATGTTCATATAATTGGTAAAGGCATCGAAAGGACTGCTGTAAATACCTCGATCCAATCCCACTCCTGACGACTTAGTGGTCATGAACCTGAAGTTGTTGCTGGCTTGCAAGTAGTCCCAATCCTGATTGATTCGCGGATCATTGGCGATTCTCACACGATCAGCAACACTGTAAAGCTTGTTGAATGCCTCTCGCTGCATGGGGTTTCCAAGCCAAGCACTCACATCCCTCTCCTCATCATTCCAGCTAATTGTATCTGGAACATCCAAGGCACCAACGCTCTGAGTGTTTGAACATATCTCATAAGGAGTAGAAAAAACGATGTCTTTATGCTTTGCACAAAACGGCAATGCCTTCAAGAATTCAAGAATATTGCTGTGCAAGGGCTGCGACATCCCTATGGCAGACAGATTCATGAAGATATTGATTACCTTCTCTTTTTCAGGAAGATTGGCAATTCTATTGATGTAATTGTCGGCAAACAATGGATAACCTTCCCACGTACTGTTGTTAAAACGCAGTGAGATATCGTCACTCAAATCCACGTCACGCAACAAAAGTTTCAGCTTTGGTGCCAACGTACAATGATAAACATAATGAGGCGATTTCCATCCCAGCACCTGTTTGGCGCCCTCTGTCAGCATCCCATCAAACCCCATCTGTGCCACTTGCAGTCCGATGTCATCACTGTAAATCAACGACGAATTACGAAGAACGCGCGGTTTTTGGCCGAAATACTCTTCCATCTTCTTGCACTGACGCTTTACCTCAACGTCAAAACATTCCTCATTAATCAGCGATGAAAGACCGTGCGAATAGGGTTCGGCCAAGAACTCCACGCATTTTGTCTCATTGAGTTCTTGCAATTTCTCAAGCACTTGCGGTGCATGAATCTCCATTTGCTCCATTGCCACGCCTGAAAGAGAAAAGGCCACCTTGAAATATCCATGGTGCGTCTTAATCATGTCCAACAGGGTGTTGAGGGCTGGCATGTACGATTGATTGGCAATCTCCGTCATAGACCGCTCATTCTCATAGTCATCATAATAATAATGGTCGGTACCAATGTCAAAAAAGCGATAACGCTTCAGATGCCTAATCTGATGTATTTCGAAATATAGACAAATTGTTTTCATTGTTATTTATAGGTTTTTCGTTATTTCACACATATCTATCACACTTAACGCCAGCCCATCGTACGCTCGTAAAGCTCTCTAATCCACACGCCTACCTTCTCCCATGTAATCTGATCCACCTCTTTCTTTCCCTCTGTTTGCAGGTAGGTGAACAGACTTTCATTGTGACAAATGGAGTAGATGGCATCCGCCAGGGCATGGATGTCCCAATAGTCAACTTTGATACAGTTGGTCAAAATTTCGGCACATCCGCTCTGTCTGGAGATGATGGAGGGTGTGCCACATTGCATAGCCTCTAAGGGTGAGATGCCAAACGGCTCGCTCACAGACGGCATGACATAAACGTCAGAAGCCTTCAAACACTCGTATACCTGTTTTCCACGTAAGAATCCAGGGAAATGAAAGCGATGTGCAATACCTCGCTGAGCCGCCAAATAAATCATCTGATCCATCATGTCGCCCGATCCTGCCATACAAAAACGTACGTTGTGTGTGCGATGAAGCACCATGTTGGCAGCCTCAACAAAGTATTCAGGACCCTTCTGCATGGTCAAACGCCCTAAGAAAGTGACAACTTTCTCTTTCCCCCGGTGGTCCGCACGAGGGATATCTTGCAATTCTTGCCGCAGTGGATAAACAGCATTGTGCACCGTAAAGCACTTTCGGGGATCCTGATGATACTGATTAATGACCGTTTGCCGAGTCAACTCACTCACACACATGATACAGTCGGCATTGTCCATACCATTTTTCTCCATGCTATAAACGGTTGGATTCACCTTACCCCGACTACGGTCAAAGTCGGTTGCATGCACATGAATGCATAGTGGTTTTCCACTCACTTGCTTCGCATGGATGCCAGCAGGATAGGTCAGCCAGTCGTGTGCATGGATAATGTCAAAGTCAAGTGAACGGGCAACCACGCCTGCCACGATAGAATAATTATTGATTTCTTCATGCAGATTGTCGGGATAACGACCTGAAAATTCCAAACATCCCAAATCGTTAACATTCATGTAATTGAAATCAGCATAGATATGATCTCTAAACCGATAATATTCATTGTAGTCAGTGATGTTTCCAATTCTACTTTTCACATAGTCGGCATCCACGTCACGCCAGGCAATGGGCACGTTGTTCATGGCAACCACATGGGCGTTCGACTGATCTTCGTCACCCCATGGCTTTGGCAGACAGAAGGTAATGTCCATGTCGCCCTGCGCTTTCAGTCCTTCGGTGATACCAAAACTGGCCGTACCCAGACCACCGAGGATATGAGGAGGATACTCCCATCCAAACATCAAAACTTTCATTTGTTCATCCTCCTTTTCAATATTTATACTTTTCTAACAACTCCAACGTGCGCAACACCTCTGCCACGTTCATGGCATACGAGATGGCTCCACGCCCATGAAACGGTGGATTGCCATCAAACAACTCGGGAATCGTACCCAAGCAGTGCTGCATCATCTCGTCTTCATAGCCCACCATCTGACGTTCGATGAAACTCAATCTCGTTCGTTTGTACAATTTCAGACACGCTTCCATATAAAAACCACCCAGCCAAGGCCACGCCGTTCCCTGATGATAGGCATGATCGCGCTGCGTTTGCGGCCCCACGTACATGGGGTTGTAACCATTGCTTTTGGGTGACAACGAACGCAATCCTTTTGGGGTTAGCAGTTCTCGGGTACAAACATCCAACACATTTTTCTTCTGCTCTTGTGTCAGCGGTGAATAATCAAAGGCAACAGGGAATATCATATTGGGTCGAACGCTCCAATCGGGGCGCCCATCATCCACATAATCAAACAGATAACCGTGTTCGTTATAGAAGGTATTCACAAACGATTCCTGACATTTTGTCGCCAAAGCTTCATAATGATCTACGGTTTTTAGGTCTCCGCTTTCTTCTGCCAGGGCTGCCACATACTTCAGCGCATTGTACCATAGCGCATTAAACTCAACGATGTACCCCGAGCGTGGCACAACCGGACTGCCATTCGCTATAGAGTTCATCCATGTCACTGGCTTATCTCTGCCATTCGACTTGAGCAGTGCATTACTCTCGAGGCTGAGATTAGGATGGCGTCCAGCCTCGATAAAATCAACGATTTTCAACACAAATTGATAATACCGACTGATACATTGTTCCATTCCAGCTTCCTTACCGTATTGCTGAATGGCCCATACCGCCCACAACAACACGTCGGGTTGCTCTATCTCATATATTTTTACGGTCAACGGCCTGCCTTCCATAAACCCGGTGAGACCTCTCAGGGCCGTAGCCATCACCAACTCAAAATAGTCTTGTTCCTCGATAGACAAGGTCAATCCAGGCAGGGCGATAAACGTGTCGCGCGCCCTACACTTAAACCAGGGATAACCAGCCAGAATGTACCGTTCGTCTTCAGACGTACGATTGTGGAACTGATGGGCAGCGTTGACCAGACAATGAAAGAAATTGTCGCGCGGACTACGCGCCTCTACTTCTTCGCCGAAGAGTTGTTGCAGCTCTTTCGGATCGCAGGAAGAGGTAGATGCCGAGAACACGACCCGCTCTCCTTTCTTGATGTTCAGTTCGAAATATCCGGGTACATAGAGATCTTCATTAGACGCATAGCCACGCTCACGTTCTTTAGGATACTCCACTCCACGATACCAATCGGGCTGGAACACAAACTCGTTGTCTTTAGAAAACTGCATGTACAGCTCCGGATAACCTGGGTACATACAGGTCTTGATGCCCTTGTCCACTTGCGCAAAGTCTCTGCTGGCCGTAGAGTTTTCGTGCGTAAACTGACGAACACTTCGGAATGCCAAAAAGGGTTTGAAACGCAAAGTGGTTTCAGAGTGTGCATCCAGCAGCGTATAGCATATCAAGATTCGGTCTTCGTAGTGCTGGAAAACCACTTCTTTCTTCAACATAACCCCACCTACCCGATAGATGGTCGTAGAAACTTTATCACAATTGAACTCGCGTATATACTTGTGTCCATTCGGACTGAAATGATCGCCCTGATATTTGTGCAAACCCAGGTTGAAGGATGCGCCATGTTGGATAACCGTCACATCCAACGACGACAATAACACATGATTATCATCGTCGAGTTCGGGGACGGGAACAACCAACAAGCCGTGATACTTGCGGGTGTTGCAATCCACAATGGTGGAACAGGAATAGGCTCCCGACCGATTGGTACGCAGCAATTCTCTCTGAAGAGATTCCTCCAAATTAGTCATGAAAGCCCGCTCAAATTTAAGATAGCTCATAGGCCTATTAAGGTATAATATTGGTCTGTTACTAGATTTAACGGCCGCAGCAAACAACATTTCTGCGTGTTTGACGGCGGATTCAAAGTTAGTCATTTTTCAATTGAAAGCAAAATAAAACCGAACTTTATTTGTAAAATTCATCTTATTTCGCTCTGGATGAGCAACAAATGTGGTTTTCTCTCTTGTCTGTCGATGTTAGTAGACAACGTGGTTCCAGCATCATTCACAAGCATGTTTTCACCAATATCATTTCCGTAAAAAACCAATGTCGATACAGGCATGAAAACGGATGTAACGTCCAAAAACCAAATCAGTGAATGCTGGTAAACAAAACTCAATGGGTTTGATGCCCAAAGTCAATGGGTTTAGAGGTCAAAGTCAATGCGTTTGGAGGTCTAACTCAATGGGTTTGGAACCGAAACGCAAAGGACTTGAATCGCAACAGAAAAAAGAAGAGAAAAGATTAGTCGGGCAACAAGAAATTAATGGCTTCGGGTTCTATCGACAACGTGAATTTTCCAACCGGCGTCTTCATCAGTCGGCCATCAATACCCACCATGGCATGTTCTGCCGTAAACACTTCAACCTTTTTAGTACGATAAGGGTGTACGCTCTTGTGATTGAGGAACTTACCCCGCAAGAACAAATAGATACCCTCAAAAAGTTGGGTCATTTCGGGATGATAGACCAAAGAAACGTCCAGCTGGCCATTGTAGGGAACGGCATTAGGCGTTTGGCCATACCCCAGCGAGTTGCCCACGCACACCGTCATTACCTTACGTTTGATGACATCAGTATTAATCTTGAGATGCATTTTATAATCCAGTCGTTGGAAGATTAACAAAGCGAAAGAAAAAAAGAACGACAGGGTTCGCGACCCAAATAAGCGGCGTGTTTTGCGACGCAGGTTCATGATGGCTGCGATGAAGCCTATGTTCACACAATTCAAGAAATAGCGCCTGCACACCTCACCGTCTTTGTTGGTGTACCGCATGCAACCCAAATCCAGTTTCTTGACACGGCGTTTTTTCAGCGCTTTGATGATACGCTCTTCCTCACCTTCCCGCATGTTCCAGAAATGGGCAAAGTCGTTCATCAGTCCATTGGGGATAAGTCCCAAGGAAATCTCATTACGCAGCTGCGAATCAGTCTGCATCATACAGTTTACAGTGTCATTGAGCGCCGAGTCGCCACCAACGATGACAATCGTCTTGTACCCCGAATTGATGAACATCTTGACCAAGCGACTCACGCTTGCGGAATTCTCGCTTTGCACATAGTCGTATTCCACCCCATTCGCTTTCAGGCTTCTTTCAATGCGCTCCCAATATTTTTGTGGTCTTAAAGCGTTGCTCTTGGGGCAGTAAATAATCCCCCACCGTTTGTTGTCAATAGCCATATATCTCTTTCGTTCTTGTTATTTTTTCTTCCATGGGCAGCGTCGCGTCAATCCAATGGATGACGAAGCCTCGCCGTTCCATTCCCCTGAACCAGGTCATTTGCCGCTTGGCAAACTGGTGAATGGCAATTTCGAGTTGCTGAAACATCTCGTCATAGGTCGTTTTTCCGATGACATACTCGGTCACATACTTATATTCCAATCCGTAATAGATTAGATTTTCGAACGGTATACCTGAAGCCAACAACCCTTGTATCTCCTCAATCATGCCGTTTTCCAATCGGTGTTTCAGTCTGTCAGTAATCTTTTTCCGGCGTTCTTCCCTGTCAATGCGCAGTCCTATGATGCATGCGTCAATGGGTGGCAGTGTGCGTTCGGGCATGGGATGCTGCAATAGATGGGTTTCAATCTCAATGGCCCTGATGGCGCGCTGCGCTGTATCCACGTCAGATTGATTGTGCATCACCGAATGGTTTTTATGCTTCAAATCAATCAATATGCCCGTCAACTCGGCCAACGACTTATCGCTTAGCTGTTGCCTCAGCTGCTCATTCTGCGGCACGGGCGACAGCGCATAACCTTTCAACACGGCTTCTATGTACAAACCTGTACCGCCACAGAGAATGGGTATGATGCCTCTGGAAACGATATCCTCGTATGCTGCATGAAAATCTTGCTGATACCGGAACAGATTGTACTTTTCTCCAGCATCTACAATGTCAATCAAATGATAGGGAATTTGCTTGTGAACGACATAATCAGAGAGGTCTTTGCCCGTACCGATATCCATCCCTCGATACACCTGTCGGCTGTCGGCGCTAATGATTTCAGCACCGATATCGGCTGCAAGATGGGCTGCAAATGCCGTTTTCCCACTGGCCGTTGGACCTAAGATTGTTAACATCTTCACGCGACAAATATACTAAAAAAAAGCCGTTCGAGCTATCTCGAACGGCTTATTTATCGTTAAACGACTATTTTTGATTAGCCATTAACCTTTGCCATGTGCTTGATCAACTCAACAACCTTGTGTGAGTAACCAATTTCGTTATCGTACCAAGATACAACCTTTACGAAGGTGTCTGTCAAAGCGATACCAGCCTTAGCATCGAAGATAGAGGTACGTGGGTCGCCCAAGAAGTCAGAAGAAACAACAGCCTCATCGGTGTAACCGAGAATACCCTTCAGTTCGCCCTCAGAAGCGTCCTTCATAGCCTTGCAAATCTCGTCGTATGAAGCTGGCTTAGCCAAGTTAACGGTCAAGTCAACAACAGAAACGTCCAAAGTAGGAACACGCATAGACATACCTGTCAGCTTGCCGTTCAACTCAGGAATCACCTTACCTACAGCCTTTGCAGCACCTGTTGAAGAAGGAATGATGTTGCCAGAAGCGGCACGTCCACCACGCCAATCCTTCATAGAAGGACCATCAACAGTCTTCTGTGTAGCGGTAGTAGAGTGTACAGTGGTCATCAAACCATCGGTAATACCAAACTTGTCGTTCAACACCTTAGCGATAGGAGCCAAGCAGTTGGTGGTGCAAGATGCGTTAGAAACAAACTGTGTACCCTTCTCATACTTCTCGTGGTTTACACCGCAAACAAACATTGGAGTGTCATCCTTAGAAGGAGCAGACATCACAACATATTTGGCACCAGCCTGGATGTGAGCCTGTGATTTCTCTTTGGTCAAGAACAAACCTGTAGACTCAACAACATATTCTGCTCCAATCTCATCCCACTTCAAGTCAGCAGGGTTGCGTTCTGCAGTCACACGAATCTTATTACCGTTTACAATCAGCTCAGACTTCTCAACGTCATACTCGATTGTACCGTTGAACTGACCGTGCATGGTGTCATATTTCAGCATGTATGCCAAGTAATCAACTGGGCAAAGGTCGTTAATACCTACAACTACTACGTCTTTTGCATTAGCTTCTTCCAAAGAAGCACGGAAAACGAAACGACCGATACGGCCAAATCCGTTAATACCAATTTTAATCATTTTACTTTTAGTTTATTTATTAAAGGGTTAAAATATATATCATAGAAATGATTGCTATCCTGATGACAGAATCTCTCATCGTGTCATGAAACAACGAAAAAAGCGAACGTCAAGTAACAATTATCCTTTATTTGTATGCAAAGTTACAATTTATTTTCTATATTTGCATGTGATTCATGTATTAAATAATATAAAAAAGCCTTGTTATTCGATAACTTTACAGAATATAATTATTGAAAAAGAACAATGACAAGTCTACATGACAAAATATCAATCAATATTATAACAAAAAAATTATTATGAAGAAATTTTTTCATGAGTTCAAAGAATTTGCCATGCGTGGCAATGTAGTTGACATGGCTGTCGGTGTAATCGTTGGAGGTGCTTTTGGCAAAATTGTTACATCCCTCGTGAACGATATCATCATGCCTCCTATTGGTTTTCTGCTTGGCGGTGTCAACTTTAAAGACTTGAGTATCAAACTGGGTGAGAAACTCTCAGAAGATGGCAAGACTATGGAAGCCGTAACGTTGAACTATGGCAACTTTATTCAGCAGACTGTAGATTTCTTGATTATCGCCTTCTGTGTATTCTTGCTCGTCAAAGCTGTCATGAAAATTGTGAAGAAGAAAGAAGCTGAACCCGCACCTGCAAAACCTGAACCCACAACAGAAGAGAAACTCTTGACGGAGATTCGTGACTTGCTGAAGAACAAATAAGCAAAATTCTTCATTCACATACAAGAAACAAGTGGGTAGGTCTATCATCTTTACAGACCTATCTGACGCTAACAACGGATGCTTCACGATGAAACATCCGTTGTTTTCTTCATCTTTCACGTACAAAGCCAACGGCAGGCGCGCAGAAAGTCAACCCACTGGTGTGACCTTCAACGGCGACTAATCTTTCAAAGAATAGGTAATAGTGGTCACCACTCTTACTTTTTTGATGTAAGGCGTGTTGGAGTCACGGTTTTCAATGGAGAACTGTCCTTGATCAGCACTGGTTATCTTGTTCAGTTTGCTGCGACTGTTTTCAGCAAATTGCTGGGCTGTTTTCTCAGCATTATCAATGGCTTCCTCCATCATCTTCGGTTTCATGGCCGCAAAAGACACATATTCGTATTTCACAGGATTCTCATATCCCCCATCCACGATGGCCACTCCTTCCTTCAGCAAGCTACCTTGCTTGGCGATAATGCTTCTCACCAACTTCACTTTCTTCGAGGTTACGGTTATCGATGAGGTAATGTTATAGCGATAACGCGACTCATTGCTGGAATATTGGTTAGCATTCATGTCAATCACCGAGGGTGCGTTGACGCTGATTTCGCTTTCCGAAATACCATTGCTCAACAAGAAATTTTTGATGATGGCCTGTGTGTTGGCAATGTTCTTATACAGCTGTGGCAGGTCGTTGCCAATTTCTTTTGATAAGATGGGCCATGTCACTTTGTCCGCCTCAACCTCTTTTTCCGACAATCCCTTTACCGTTACCTTGTGGTCTTTGTTCACAAAGTTATCGATACCGCCCTTAATCGCAAATCCTAAAACGACGATACTGAAGGCGATGAGTGCCGCAGATAAAACTTGTCCTTTCATATTTTTATGTTTTTGATGAATCATTCTGTATGACACAAATATAGGATTTTCATTTCAATTGCATGCGCGAATGGGATAACAAAAGCACGTAATTAGAATAAAATAACCTTTTGTCAAACATTATAACACATCAAATAGTAAGGGAAAAACATCGCATACGAACGGCTGACAGCTTCTTCCTAAAAGAGAAAGTCAAGATGAACGGATGTCAAGAAAAACCAACTAATATATTTTGAAGTATGCACTGTTTGGACTAACTTTGCATGCAAAACGCAGAAAGGCTTTGCATCTTTGAATCTAATAGATAGAATACGCCCGGCTCATTCTGCTTAGTCATCAACTCTTAGCAAGACAAAAACCGTGCACATAGCCATCGCAGGAAACATCGGAAGCGGCAAGACAACCCTCACAAACATGTTGGTTAAACATTATGGGTGGACGCCTAAATTGGAATCGGTAGACGTTAATCCATACCTGGACGACTACTATCGATCCATTGAACGATGGGCTTTCAACCTTGAGGTTTACTTCTTGAAGCAACGTTTTCATGACTTGCTGGATATAGCTCAATCGAAAGAAACCATCGTACAAGACCGTTCGATATACGAAGGGGTATATGTTTTTGCCGCCAACAACCGAGATATGGGTCATTTGTCTGACAGAGATTTCAATACTTACATGGAACTGTTTGAGGCTATGATGATGGCTGTCAAACTTCCTGACCTCATGATTTACCTCCGTTCGTCAGTTCCCAACCTGGTTGGGCACATCCAAAAGCGCGGAAGAGACTACGAACAGACCATTCCACTGGAGTATCTCACCAACTTGAACGAGCGTTACGAAGATTTTATCCTCAATAAATACCAAGGAAAGAAACTCATCATTGAGGCGGATGCGCTTGACTTTGAGCACAATCCGAGAGACTTTTCTGAAATCATCGACAAGATAGATGCGCAACTGTTCGGCCTCTTTGGCAATCTGTAATCACAACGCAGCGTCTTTTCAACATATCAACAATCATTCTATTCACACAACAAACACTCATTCATCATGCACATAGCCATAGCTGGAAACATAGGAAGCGGCAAGACAACCCTCACTACCATGCTTGCAAAACGATATAATTGGATACCACAATTCGAGCCAGTAGACGACAATCCGTATCTGGATGATTTCTATGCCGACATGACACGATGGTCGTTCAACCTGCAAATCTACTTTCTCAACAAGCGATTCAGAGACGTCGTTGCCATCAGCAAGAGCAACGATACCATCATTCAAGACCGCACTATCTTTGAAGATGCCTGCATCTTCGCACCCAACTTGCACAGCATGGGTATGATGAGCGACCGCGACTTTGACAACTATACAGACCTTTTCAACCTCATGATGTCGCTCGTGAAGTTGCCCGATCTCTTAATTTACATTCGTTCAGGGATTCCAAACCTGGTATCTCATATTCAAAAACGTGGTCGCGAATTTGAGAAATCCATCCGAATAGACTACTTACAGGGGCTCAACACGCTCTACGAAAACTGGATTAGCACGTACAAAGGGAACCTCATGATTGTTGATGGCGACCGCCTTCATTTCAAAGAAAACCCACAAGATTTCAAGGAGATCACTGATATGATTGACGACCGACTGTATGGTTTGTTCCCACTTGACGTGAAATAGTGCCGGCACGGCTGCAACTTAAAAGAGATAGAACAAGGAAATGAGGTTGCAGGGGCGCAGTATTTTCAAACTTATTGTTTCAGCCTTCTATACCAATTCTTGAGAGCTGGGCGCGGAACACCTAATGACACAAGACGGTCAAGGTCTTCTCTTGCCTTTTCAGTCTTGCCCAATTGAATACGCAGCTCGGCTCTGTTCAGCAGATAATCGGTATTATTCTGATCCCTTTTGATGGCCTCTGAATAATCGTATTCGCCCAACTCAAGCATCCCCTGCTCCACTTCAATTCCCGCACGAGCGGCATAAGCCACCGCACTGTCGGCATGCTGACTCACCAACTGGTTAATTTGATTGAGCGCTTCCGTATGGTGTTTGTCTTTCTGATTGAGCAAAGCCAGACCTAAGAGCGCAGAAAAATGTCCGGGAACCCTTTGCAACAGATGCTCATAATCAAGTCGGGCAAAATTATATCGCCCCAATTTTTGATTGGCAAAAGCCCGATAATACAAGGCGGCGATGTTGTGTTGATCTTTACTTAGCACCCTATCATACTCGTCTTTAGCATACTGCCACTGCTCTAATTGTAAATTCCACGCTGCCTTTTTCAACCGCAAGTCTACACTGTCAGGATGATATTCCAAGGCCTCGGTGGCCTTCTTCAAACTGTCACGCAACGCATCACGCTGTTGTGCAAAGCCGTTTAAAGGCAAAAGAGACATGAAAAAGAGTACGAAAACAGACAAGATGCGCGCTTTTTCCCTGAAAGGAAAAGCATCTAAAGTACATCTTAACACGCTGATAAAATCCCTCATAACAGTCTCTTTTTCACTATTTTATACCAAATTCTCTATTGTATTCATTGAGAAGATCACCCATTCATCAAAACGGAATAGGCTCTGCTGGAGGCAAATCTCCTAAAGGAGTAGGTTCTGGAGGTGGAAAACCTCCATTAAGACGCGACTCCATAAACTCGCCACCTTCTGGTGTTGGCATCGAATAACCTTCGTCCAAGTTTTCAAAACGCGTATACTCGCCACGGAAATTAAGCAGCACATCGCCCGTTGCACCTTTACGATGCTTGGCTATGATGATTTGAGCTTTACCCCGCAAGTCCACCCCATTGTTGTCTTCATACAACCGATAATACTCCGGTCTGTGCACAAACAGCACCAAGTCGGCATCCTGTTCGATGGCACCCGACTCTCGAAGGTCGCTCAACTGCGGCCGTTTTCCCTCCAATCCGTCACGATTCTCCACGTTACGGCTCAACTGTGACAGAGCCAGTACTGGGATATCCAGCTCTTTAGCCAGTCCCTTTAGTGAGCGGGAGATAGTAGAAACCTCCTCCTGACGGTTGCCAAACCGCATGCCATTGGCATTCATCAGCTGCAAATAGTCTATCATGATAATCTTTACGCCTTTCTCTCTGACCAGCCTACGCGCCTTGGTTCTTAGCTCAAAGATACTCAGTCCGGGCGTGTCATCAATATAAATAGGTGTCCCCATCAGGTTTCTCACTTTCGTATCAAAACGTTTCCATTCATCAGCAGTCAATTGTCCACTCAGAATCTTGTTGCCCGCAATCTCACAAGTATTGGATATCAAGCGGTTTACCAACTGTACATTGTTCATTTCCAGTGAGAAAAAGGCAATAGGTTCATGATGATCTACAGCGATATTCTTAGCAATAGAGAGTGCAAACGACGTTTTTCCCATGGCCGGACGACCCGCAATAATCACCAAGTCAGACTTCTGCCAGCCACTTGTAATGCCATCCAGTTTGGTATATCCAGAAGGTATTCCCGTCAAATCGCCTGTGTTGGCAGATGCCTTTTGCAGTATTTCCGTTGCTTGGGCTATCACAGGATCAATTTGCGTATAGTCCTTCTTCATGTTGGTTTGTGACAACGTGAAGAGGTCACTTTCGGCTTCTTGCATCAACTCATCTATATCCTGCGACTCATCAAACGCCTTGGTTTCGATGACACTGGCATAAGAAATCAACTGACGAGCCAGCGATTTCTGCGAAAGTATTTTGGCATGATACTCAATGTTGGCTGATGACGCAACCTGTGCACTAAGCTCCACCACATAAGCAGCACCACCTATCTCCTCCAACGTCCCCTCTCTTTTCAACTGATCGGTCACGGTGATGATGTCAACAGGCTTCTCCTCCATCGTCAACGACTGGATGGCATGAAAAATCTTCTGGTGCCTTGGCTCGTAGAATGACTCAGGACGAAGAATCTCGGAAATGATGGAAAAAGCGTCTTTGTCAATCATCAGTGCCCCCAGAACAACTCGTTCTACGTCAGTTGCTTGTGGCTGAACATGCGCATAAGAGTTATCTATCGGTGTCGGACGCTTGTTTTTGGTAGTGGCCATGGTTGAAGTATTTTATTGTTTTACCAACTTGGGAATGCAAATGTATAAAAAATAGTTCAACTATCGCCCATCGACGTTCATCTTTTTACATTCCACACCGCTCTACAGCAATCATGACAAAGTGGAATAAAATCTTACAATTCGTTTTGCTATCTTATTGATTTAGTATATCTTTGTCAGCAAAAACACAAATATTACTTATGGAAAACAAGGAAAAAGAGTCAGTGCAATTACCTGAAAATGCTTTCAGGGAACTGAAAGAAGGAGAAGAGTATCAACCTATCATGCACGCAAACCAAACCTACCCCGAGGTCAATGCGTGGTCAGTGACATGGGGTATCCTCATGGCGATGTTGTTCTCGGCCGCCGCAGCCTATCTGGGTTTGAAGGTAGGACAGGTGTTTGAGGCAGCCATCCCCATTGCCATCATCGCCGTAGGTGTGTCAACAGCCGCCAAGCGAAACAAGGCACTTGGTGAAAATGTGATTATACAGAGCATCGGAGCCTGCTCGGGTGCAGTGGTGGCTGGAGCCATTTTCACCCTGCCCGCCATTTACATTCTTCAAGCGAAGTACCCCGAAATGAGTGCGTCGTTCATGAAAATCTTCATGAGTTCGGCACTCGGAGGAGTCATTGGCATTCTATTTCTGATTCCTTTCCGCAAATATTTCGTGAGCGACATGCATGGCAAATATCCATTCCCCGAAGCCACTGCCACCACACAAGTGCTCGTGAGCGGTGCCAAAGGCGGATCGCAGGCCAAGCCATTGCTTATGGCCGGACTGGTTGGTGGTCTTTATGACTTCATCGTAGCCACTTTTGGATGGTGGAATGAGAACTTCACCACCCGCGTTTTCGGCTTGGGTCAGCAGCTGGCCGACCAGGCAAAACTGGTCTTCAAGGTAAACACCGGCGCAGCCGTAATGGGTCTTGGCTACATCATCGGACTGAAATACACCTTTATTATCTGCATGGGTTCGTTCGCCGTTTGGTGGCTCATCGTGCCTGGACTATCACTGTTGTTTGGCGACACCATCCTAAACATCGGTGGCACCAACCTCACCATGACGGTGGGCGAGATGTCTCCCGAACTGATTTTCACCACCTACGGCAAGAGTATTGGTATCGGTGGCATTGCCATGGCGGGCATCATTGGCATCATCAAGAGCTGGGGTATCATCAAAAGTGCCGTTGGACTGGCGGCTAAGGAGATGAAAGGCCAAGGTGAGGTGACGAAAGAAGAGATACGCACACGCAGGGACATCTCGTTCCGCGTCATTGCCATCGGCTCCATTGCCGCCATTCTCATCACCTTCGCATTCTTCCTTTTGGGCGTTATGCACAACTTTACGCATGCGCTGATTGCCATTCTTTTAGTGGCCATCATTGCCTTTTTGTTTACCACCGTGGCAGCCAACGCCATTGCCATCGTAGGCAGTAACCCGGTATCGGGCATGACCTTGATGACACTTATCTTGGCCAGCGTGGTGATGGCAGCCGTGGGACTCAACGGTCCGGAGGGCATGGTAGCCGCTTTAATCATGGGAGGCGTGGTGTGTACCGCTCTCTCCATGGCCGGTGCGTTTGTCACTGACCTGAAGATTGGCTATTGGTTGGGAACGACACCAGCCAAACAAGAAACTTGGAAGTTCTTGGGGACCCTGGTGAGTGCGGCAACCGTGGGCGGCGTGATGATGCTGCTCAATCAAACCTACGGCTTCGATCCGGCACAACAAGGGCATCTGGTGGCACCGCAAGCCAATGCCATGGCAGCTGTTATCGAGCCCTTGATGAATGGTGCGGGCGCACCTTGGATCTTATACGGCATCGGTGCTTTGCTGGCCATCATCCTCACTTTGCTCAAAATTCCCGCACTGGCATTCGCACTGGGCATGTTCATTCCGTTGGAACTCAACACGCCCCTCCTCATCGGTGGCGCCATTCACTGGTTTGTCACCACGCGCAGCAAAAACAATGAGGTAAACAAACAGCGCGGAGAGAAGGGTACGCTTCTGGCCAGCGGCTTCATCGCCGGCGGTGCGTTGATGGGCGTTTTAAGCGCATTGCTGCGCTTTACGGGCTTCAACCCCATCAATCCTGACTGGCTTGCCAACCCCTTGTCCGAATTGCTTTCACTGGCCGCTTACCTGCTATTGATTAGCTATTTCATCTTAGCTACGCGCGACAAGAGTAAGGCTTAAACATAGTATGGCAGTCTGGCTCAGGATTCCAAGCTCAGACTACCATCTTAAATTCACTTTGAACCGCATCGTGTCAGATAGTTTCACCTTTGTGAATTTTCTTAACAATACATCTTCTCATGCTTGGCTTATTTGCAAACGAACACAGGTTTGTTTGCAAATAAGCCAAGCATGAGCTTTTTTCGTAGTTCGCTGATACACAAGATATTACGAATCTTTCAGCCGCTTGCGCACCAGAATTCAACCATTTTTCAGCTAAAAAGCATGTCTTTATGCCCCCCAATTTGCAGGCAATTGACTGGCAATAGCATGCATATAACCCGGTAAAAGCATTCTTCTTGGCTGGTAAGACCATTGCTTTTACCCTGAAATGCGCTTTTTCTTCCCACATCATCCCCTATTTGCATCCTCTTTGCCTATCATTTTTTTCTATATTGAAACTTTTCAAGAGCCGATTTAAGGGCTGTTTTTGGGATAAAAAATTGACATCTGTTCGATTATAGAGGATGCCCCTGACCAAGCATACCGTGCTGTCAATGTTTCCCTCACACTTCGCAATTGGATGCTTGGTGAACGCATTGCACGTGAGAAACTTGATGGAGAAGAGAGAGCCGAATATGGAAAACAGGTAATAACTACTCTTGCTAAAGAACTAACTCATGCGTATGGCAAGGGATTTGAATGTGTTTCTTTGTATAATTATTACGCGAGTTCGGGGATAAGAAAATCTTTAGAAAAGTTCCAGTTGCCTTGATTTCTCTATGCGTACCGGCAGGGCTTCCGGCTTATTGTCAAAGAAACAACAGGCTGTAAGAGCAGAACACAAGTTCATGATGAAATTATACGCGAGTTAGGAATAAGTGACAAAAAGAGACCCATTTTAGGTCTCTTTTTTACTTGTGTCGAAATCAACCGCCAAGGGCGGTATTTATGAGCGGACCTTTTAAAGGGCCCGCTCGAAATAAAACTATCGGGGGAGACTACTCGAAGGGCTGCGCCACGATCCCGTTACTGCGGAGGTGGCTACCCAATATCACGAAACGATCGCTGAAGAACAGGTAGTATGCGTTATCACTAATGCTGGGATGAGCACTAGACGACCAGAAGTAACCGTAGGGAGAGTAGGTACCGAAGGCGGTAAGCCTGCCCATGACATAAAAGCCCAACCCAGGGAGGAAAAAGTATTTATCAATCTCACTATCAGCTGGCTTGCCTTCCGCAGAAGAAATGGTGTAGGAATCGTAAGAGGCAAGCAAATTTTTACCGTTGGGATCTGCCTGCTTTAAAGCAGCAGGCTCCTTGCCGCTTTCCTGAGCGATGACGCTGAGCTTCTTCAACCAGATACCACCGCTGCGAAGCTCACCGAAAACCTCCCACCAAGTACTATAGTCCACATGAGCATCACCCCTCAATACGTACCAAGCCATTTCGTTGGCATTGGGAAGCTCCTTGAAGAGAGGATTGATGGAAGCCTCGAAAGAACCCTCACCCTCGTGATACCAACGAGAATCATTGGCAGATTTAGCATAATTGAGGTTGTAAAAATTTTCTATTGTTGTCTGCCAACGATCAGCAGAGTCCCACTCATGGCCGGACCAATAGTTCTCGGCAGCATCCCACATGTAATAATTGCGACCGCTGTAATGTCTAACACCAAGATTAACGGGAATATCACAAATCTTATTGGCACCAAAGTTATGTGATTTATAAGTTTTGGTTATTGTCATATCCCTATTCAGTGTAACTGTATATTTTACTTTCAAAGTATGGGTGCCGGGGGCTATAACTACGTAAAGTGAGTTTTTAATACTTTTCGTTGCTGTTGCTTGATCAGCAAGCCTAAGACCTCTTCCATCAGTACCTACATTCAGCGTAATAGTCTTTGACCCATTCGTACCCGTAGCGGAAAGACCTGTTTGGGTAAGATCATAAGTGCCAACAATATTGTTATCTGAGGTTATCTCTATGCGTTGGATTCTAAAGTTTGCACGCTGCTCCTTAATGGGCATATAGGGAAGGAAGCAAAGATAAGAGGCCTTGTGCTCCAAGTCGAAACGATAACCGCTCTTACCTGCAACGGTATTCTTCTTTGCCTTGGCCACACCGCAATCGCCAGCGGCACCAAAATGCTTGGTATTGTTAAATGCTACTTGCGTCTGATTGTTAGCGATAACAACTTTCTTTTCACTGGCACCGGAGTTAGTGCCACAATAGTACACATCGTATTGACTCTTACCAGTGTAAGAACCATCTACCAGGAATGTAGCGCGGGGGGCAGCATCAGTGACAGTATTCTGACTCTTATGCAAATTGCCACCATCGTCCTCTACATAGATCACATCGGAAGGCTCCCAAAGGAAGGCTCCTTGACCACCGATGGCGTTACGATTCATAGAGGTGCGAGTGAGAAAGCCAGGGACTTCTGTTGAAATTTCAGGAGTACTAAGCTGCATACGCTCCATAGGAGCCTCTGTTACGATACCTCCTGTAAAGGCAGTAAGCTGACCATTACTATTACTATCAGCACTCTCTTCGTTAGAACAGCTACACATCAGCACAGATACAGCCACGCAAACCGCAAATGAAATAAATGATTTTGTTTTCATCTGTATCAATTGTTTATAAAATTAATTCATTAAAAATGGTTATTACGAATAAAGTATTTAAAAGTTGCCCGCTTACCACTGACCATCATCCGGTTCCAAAGGATCAAGATCGGGTTCAGCATTCTTATGTCCACCATCCGAAGGACTTGCTGCACAAAGCGAATACTCTACTGAAAAGCAAACGATATTAGGACTGATGTAAGCCACCTTTTTACCTGCGGCACTTGTTTCTGTTTTACTCATAACGATACAATAAATTTAATTTTTGGATATACAATAATTTATAAAGGGAAGAAAAGATAGGGCTTACACAGGCAGACACAAAGCTTCGCTGCGCACTAAAACATAATGCACAGAAAGGGGTATAAGAGAAGATATATCTACCTATTATATATATAAGAGAGAGAGAGAGAGAGAGAGAGAGAGAGAGAGAGAGAGAGAGAGTACAAAATTATTTGGAACTACCAAATAATTTGTGTTAAAAGAAAGAAAGTTGTTTTTTCTTTGCAGCACATCCTGCACCAAAGAATGTTTGGAGCAATGGTGTAAGCGGCTATGTGAAAAAGTTGATTCCAATCTCTGTCTGTATTTAATTTGTTGGCAAAGATAAGGTTTCTTTTGTATTTTGCAATTTTTTTATAATATATTTCTGCGTATTTTGCAATATTTTAAAAGAAATAAACAATTTATGGTCAATTCCCTATGCGAGTTTTATCGTTGTTTTCCACAGATTGTTGACGCAGTGAGTCAACAATCAGCAAAAGTAGACGCAGTGCGTCAACAATTAGGAAGCGTCAACACCGTGAGTGGGCAATTTGAGATTGTGAACGCAGTGCGTACAAAATCTAAAGATTCATTTCCGCTTAGCAGAAAAATTCTGCCATGGACGCATTATCGGGAACTAATAAGGGTGGAAGATCCTATTGTGCGTAGGTGGTATGAACAAGAGGCATTGAGGGAGATGTGGAGCACCCGCACCTTGCACCGTAATATTGCCTCACAATATTATAACCGCCTACTCCAATCTGCACATAAAGATAAGGTTGTTGACGAGATGCACAAGCTCACAGCTCCTACGCAACAGGATAAGTTGGAATTTATCAAAAATCCTATGGTGGCAGAGTTTCTTGGCTTGCAGTCGGATGCAGACTTTACAGAGTCTGAACTGGAAGGCAGCATCATTAACCATTTGCAGAAGTTTATTATGGAAATGGGTAAGGGATTTGCCTTCGTAGGAAGACAACAGCACATACGCACGGACATGGGCGACTTCGTTGAACGGCAAATGATTGTTTTTGACAACAAACAACTTTCTATAAACGAAAGAGCCGTGTTACAATAACATAAATTACGCTTCAACCCATCAACCTTTCACTAATTATTATTACCTTTGTGACGTCATATATATCGAAACTAAAAGATTGAATAATAATATGAGTAAGCAAGTAGAAAAGATTAAAGAGCTGGTAGCCAAGAGAGAACAAGCTCGTCTTGGCGGTGGCGAGAAGGCGATAGAGAAGCAGCATGCGCGTGGAAAATATACGGCGCGCGAGCGTATTGACATGCTCGTGGACGAGGGTTCGTTCGAAGAATACGACATGTTTAAGCTGCACCGCTGCCACAACTTCGGCATGGAGAAGAAACAGTTCCTGGGCGACGGTGTCGTGACGGGCAGTGCCACCATTGACGGCCGCTTAGTCTACGTTTACGCACAGGATTTCACCGTGAACGGAGGCTCGCTCTCATTGACCATGGCTGAAAAGATATGTAAGATTATGGATCTGGCCATGCAGAACGGAGCTCCCGTCATCTGTATGAACGATTCGGGTGGTGCGCGTATCCAGGAAGGCATTTGTGCCTTGGCTGGCTATGGTGAGATATTCGAACGAAACATTCTTGCCAGCGGCGTGGTTCCACAGATTTCTGCTATCCTCGGTCCTTGCGCTGGTGGTGCGGTGTACTCTCCTGCCCTGACAGACTTTATCATGATGGCCGAAGGAACCAGCTATATGTTCCTCACAGGACCGAAGGTGGTCAAGACGGTGACAGGCGAAGACATCGATGCCGAGCATTTGGGAGGTGCCAGCGTGCATGCCACGAAGAGCGGCGTGACCCACTTCACGGCCAAAAATGACGAAGAGGTGATACAACTCATCAAGACGCTGCTGACCTATCTTCCCTCCAACAACACAGAAGAGGCACCGCGCGTGGAGAACACCGACCCAGTTGACCGCACGAGTGACTTGCTCAATGAGCTATTGCCCGACGACCCCAACATGGCCTATAATATGTATAAGGTGATAGCAGAGATTACGGATAATGGCGAATTCTTCGAGGTACAACCAAAGTTTGCCAAGAACATCATCACCGGTTTTGCCCGCTTCAACGGACAGAGCGTGGGCATTGTGGCCAACCAGCCACAGGCTTATGCCGGCGTGCTGGACACCAATGCCAGTCGCAAAGGGGCACGCTTCGTTCGCTTCTGCGACGCCTTCAACATCCCCATCGTCTCACTGGTGGACGTTCCAGGCTTCCTTCCTGGCACCGGTCAGGAGTACAATGCCGTCATTCTGCATGGCGCACAGCTGCTCTACGCCTATGGCGAGGCCACCGTACCGAAGATTACCATCACGCTGCGCAAGAGCTATGGCGGAAGTCACATCGTGATGGGATGCAAGCAATTGCGTTCTGACCTCAACTTTGCATGGCCAACAGCCGAAATTGCCGTGATGGGAGCTTCGGGTGCCGTGGCTGTATTAAGTGCGAAAGAAGCAAAGGCAAAGAAAGAAGCTGGTGAGGACGTGCGTGCGTTCCTCGCAGAGAAGGAGGATGAATACACGGAATTGTTTGCCAATCCTTATCAGGCTGCTCAGTATGGTTATATTGATGATGTCATCGAACCTCGCAACACACGCTTCCGCATCTGCCGTGGACTGGCACAGCTGGCGCACAAGCGACAAAGCCTTCCGGCCAAGAAACACGGATGCATGCCTATGTAGAAACATTAAGTAGAAGAAAACAGACATGGATAAGAACATTTATGCAGCTATCGCAATGGCTCTCTATGAATATAGGGGCAACAACGTACACGACATCGAATCGGGCAAAATAACCATCAAGCCCAAGCAGAGCATGTGGGACGCCAAATTCGTATCTTTCACGGAAAAGCCACGATAGTGCGGAGCAAAGTAAACCACTCACCTATTTAAGAGAAAGGAAACACTGATTATGAAAAAATTCAAATACATTATCGACGGCAAGGAATATACAGTCGAGATAGGAAACATCGTTGACAATATCGCACAGGTTATTGTCAATGGTGAAGACTTTAATGTTGAACTTGAGGCAAAACCAGAACCCGAAAAAAAGCCCGTGGTGAACAAACCAGTAGCCAATGAGCCTGAAGAAGAAAGTCAGTCGGCCACTAATGTCAACACCGACCATGCCGTGAAGGCGCCACTCCCTGGCGTTATCACCGACATCCTGGTTCATGTAGGCGACGAGGTAAAGGCTGGCGACACGGTTGTTGTGCTGGAAGCCATGAAGATGGCCAACAACATTGAGGCCGAGAAAGATGGCAAGGTGACGGCCATCTGCATCAAACAGGGTGAAAGCGTCATGGAAGACACCCCGCTGGTGGTGATAGAATAAACGGCCGCGACGCACTATATACAAGAGACAGGAGGATGTAAAACCACGCAGACAGCATCTCGTTGTAGAGGACAACAGGATGCCATAATGCGTATGGGCACAACACTCACGAGTTCTCATCAAGACAAAACAAGTTTGGATAAACCATAGATGCCTGTACAACCTATTGATGCTGCACAGGCATTTATCATAGAAAAGCGGATAAGGAATGTAAAGACAGGTGGCACGCAGAAAGTTTAAAAATAACAAATTGCAATGGCTTGAACACCGAATTAAAGGAATTAACGCCAGTAATTCGATTATTTTTCGTATCTTTGCAGTGGGCGGATGTTGTAGGCTGCAATGTTGGGCAATTGTTACAAGCTGCTATAAAGAGCAGATGTTGCAAGCTGATAAGCTGACGATTTGCATGCCACAGCCATTCTGCCAACATTAAACAAGTAAACGCCAAACAAGGACATGACGAAGAAGATTCTATTTATCAACCAAGAGATGACACCTTACGTTCCAGAAACAGAGATGTCGCTCATGGGACGTAACCTTCCCCAAGCCATGCAGGAAAATGATTGCGAAATCAGGACCTTCATGCCAAAATGGGGAAACATTAACGAAAGACGTGGCCAACTGCATGAGGTAATTCGCCTTTCTGGTATGAACCTAATCATTGATGACACCGATCATCCACTGCTCATTAAGGTTGCTTCAATTCCACAAGTGAGAATACAGGTTTACTTTATCGACAACGAAGATTACTTCACAAAGCGGCAAATGACGGTTGATGAATCTGGAACAGAATATCCTGACAATGGCGAGCGCGCTATTTTCTTTGCACGTGGCGTTCTCGAAACAGTGAAGAAGCTGCGCTGGGTACCCGACATCATTCATTGTCAAGGATGGATGGGAGCCGTAATCCCATTATATGTAAAGACAGCCTATAAAGACGAGCCTTCGTTTGCAAACGCCAAGGTGATAACATCTCTATTTCAGACACAACTCAAGACCGACTTGGGGACCAACTTCAAAAGATGCGTGCAGTTTAAAGACGCCAAGCTGGATTTACTCAAGCCATACAATGAGAAGTTCGACTTCTTCGAACTGGGCAAACTGGCCATTGACTATAGTGATGGCATTATCGAGGCTGGCACTGACGTCAACGAAAAGCTCTTGAAGTACTGTGCAGACAAAGAACTGCCATTCTTGAAATATCCAGGAAGTGATTTCACAAAGGCCTACCAAGAGTTCTATGATCTTGTTTTGCAGAAATAAGCACGTTTGGGTTACAAAAGGACATACAGAAGCACCAACAGATTCGTTTACAGCACTTAATACAGCTTAAACACAAATGAGAAATAAGATTATTGCAGTTCTTGCATTTGCCGCACTCATGTTTACGGCATGTGACGATACGACCGACAATGTGGGCATATCATTGACCAACTCATTGGACAATCTACAGATTTCAACCGATACATTCATGGTTTCTACCCGTTCTATCGCGGCAGATTCGGTGTTGTCAAGAAACACCTTGGGGTACTTGGGAAAGATTAGAGACCCGGAAACAGGGGGATACATCACCGGAAATTTCATGACTCAATTCCACATTCAGGAAAACTATCAATTTCCTGATGCTGACAAAATGGTCAACAAAGAAGATGGAATGATTGTGGCAGATTCGTGCGAAATCAGACTGTACTACGACAAGTTCTATGGTGACTCGCTGGCGCCTATGAAGCTAACTGCTTATGAAATGAGCAGACCCATGAGCGAAGCTAACACCTATTATTCTAATTTTGACCCTACCGAGAATGGGTATGTCGGCACAAATGGATTACAAGCTGATAAGGTTTACACATTGACAGACCAGCAAATCAGCGAAAAGACCCGATGGGACAAGAACTACACGAATCACATCAAAATTAAGCTGAATCAACCATACACCGACAAAAACGGCAAAAGATATAAGAACTACGGTACCTATATCCTAAACCAGTATTATCAACATCCTGAATATTTCAAGAACTCCATGACATTCACACAGCATGTTGTGCCAGGATTCTATTTCAAACACGTCAGTGGTTTAGGTTCGATGGCCTATATATTCAGGACACAACTGAACGTTTATTTCAGGTTCGCTAACAAAGACAGCACCTATACAGGAACAGCTTCGTTCTCAGGTACCGAAGAGGTATTGCAGACATCAACCATGGTGAACGACCGAAAGACAATTAACGAGTTGGTGAGTGACAAGAACAACACTTACTTAAAATCACCTGCCGGCATCTTCACAGAGATTACAATCCCTGTTGAAGAAATCTGTAAAGGGCATGAAAAAGATTCTATCAACGCTGCAAAAATTCATTTGAAACGAATCAACAATGAGGTTAATTCCAAGTTTGCATTGGACATTCCAAAGACACTCTTGCTGATTCAGAAAGACAGTTTATATACATTCTTTGAGCACAAACGAGTTGCCGACTACAAAACGTCTTTCCTCGCCACGTACGACAGGGCCAACAATGGTTATACCTTCAACAACATTGGAAGTGTCATCAAGGCCATGGCACACAACAAGGCTGCGGGAAAACAATCGGAAGATTGGAACAAACTGGTTGTCATACCAGTGACCACGTCTTATTACACATTCAATCAGACACAGATTCTGACCAACGTAGTACACGACATGTCACTATCAGGCACCAAACTCTTTGGCGGCTCAAACAAGCAGACGCTGTCTGTCATCTACTCACACTTTAAATAAGTCATGGCAGACAATTATCTGGAACGGAAAAGAAGATATTATGAGGAGCGGAAGAAAGAATGGCTGAAAAAGAAAAAGCTCCATTTAAGACCTCGCCAAAAGCAAGCCAAAAGCAAGTTCACAAAGGTGCACTCATCCACGATGAAAAGTCTGATGTGAAGTTTCAGTCAGGTAAGTCAGAAAGTTTCAGCAAGGTTCCATCTGATTGCATCTCGCGATGAACGCCCTTTCCTTGCACATGTAATTTGCGACACAAACACTTACATTGGGACTTTCGCTCCAACAAGCAATATACAAACCGCGGTTTCTCATAAAAAAGAGGATATGTCCATCTTTAGACATATCCTCTTTTTTATGTAATTTACAATTGGCTGTTGTACGTTAGAATGGCAAGTCGTCGGCATTGTCTCCTGCCGTTTCAGACTGTGGAGGGAATGGAGCTTGTGCTCCACCTTGCTGTGGGTCAGCCTGCTGTGTAGTCGTGTTATCGGATGTGACAGGTGGCACCGGCGCTCCCTGTACACCGTACGTCGCTGGATCTACCTGACGTACATCGAAAGCACGGATGCTATTGAACCAACGGCCATTATACTCGTGAGCATCAATGTCAAACGACACCAACACCTCTTGTCCTACCTGAACGTTAAATCTTTGCAAGCGATCTTCACCAAAAACAGAGAAGACCATCTTGCGAGGATACTGGTCGTGCGTTTCGATGACATATTCTTTCACTTTCCATTCTCCTCTCGCTGACGTCCCACTTTTTTCAGGCATTTCAGCAATAACTTTTCCTTGTAATTCCATTTATAGTGTTTTTTTGAATAAATTATCTGACATGTGTGTCTTCTGTTTTGCGAAATTAGTAAAATACTTCTAAAAAAAGAAACTTTTAGTACCTTTTTTTGTCCAACACAATGCTTTTTTGTATTTTTGTAACTAATAAATACAGACAAACATTTAAAACATCATACCAATGAGATTTACATTATCAAGCAGTGCTTTAAACAGTCGCTTACAAACACTTTCAAAGGTTATCAACAGCAAGAATTCATTGCCAATTCTTGACAGTTTCCTCTTCGATATTCAAGATAAACAGCTGAACATTACCGCCAGTGACAGTGAAAATGTCATGCGCACATCATTGCACCTTGATGAATGTGATGGTGAAAGCAAGTTTGCTGTGCCCAGCCGCACCATTCTTGACGCCGTTAAGGAGTTGCCAGAGCAACCGCTGACTTTTGAAGTGGATGTGACCAATTTAACCATTCAGATACAATACCAGAATGGTGTATACAACTTCACTGCTCAAAATGCGGCAGAATATCCCGAATCACAAGCAATACCAGATGGTGCAACCGTCATTACGATGAATGCTGGGAATCTCAATGACAACATCAACCGTTCTCTCTTTGCCACAGCACAAGACGAGCTGAGGCCTGTCATGAACGGTATATATTTCGACCTGACGAGCGACAGTTTGGCAATCGTGGCAAGCGATGGACACAAACTCGTTAGAAACAAAAACTTCAAACTAAAGAGTGAAACGCCGGCATCGTTCATCTTACCCAAGAAACCAGCCATGTTGCTGAGAAACGTTCTGACAAAAGACGAGGGAGATGCTGTCATTAAGTTTGATACGAAGAACGCCGAAATACATTATGCAGGAGGATCATTATCGTGCAGATTGATAGAGGGCAGATACCCTAACTACAACTCTGTCATCCCGCAGGACAATCCCAATCAACTCACCGTCGATCGCAAGGGACTCCTGGGCGCCTTGAGACGCATCTTGCCATTTGCAAGTGAAAGCAGCCAACTGGTACGGCTTCATCTGGAAACTGGTAAACTGGAGCTATCATCCGAAGATATAGACTTTGCGACAAGTGCCAAGGAAAGCATCGTTTGCGATTACTCTGGCCAAACCATGAACATTGGTTTCAAGGGCAGTTCGTTGACAGAGATTCTCACCAACCTTGAAAGTGAAGATGTAACCATACAACTGGCTGATCCAAGCCGTGCAGGTGTCATTGTCCCGACGACACAGGAGGAAGACGAAGACATTCTGATGCTAATCATGCCAATGCTGCTTAATGACTGATATGCAGCAACTCGCATGAGGAAAGGCATATCTACCCGGTGTGGAAAATCATATATTCCGATATCGGGTAGATATTTCCATTTTATTCATAGACAAGTCACTTAAAAATGAAACTGAATTTAAAGAAACCAATCATAGTTTTTGATCTCGAGACAACAGGACTTGACTTAGTAAAAGACCGTATCATCCAAATATCTTACATCAAAGTATTTCCTGACGGAAAAGAAGAGCGCGAGAACATTCTTGTCAATCCTGAAAAGAACATACCTCTCGAGGTTTCTGCCTTGACGGGCATTACCAATGAAGATGTAGCTGATGCACCCAAATTCCAAGATTTAGCGCAAAAGTTAGCAGAAGAATTTAAAGGTTGCGATTTTGCAGGATACAATTCGAATCACTTTGATATACCAATACTGGCGGAAGAATTCCTGCGTGCAGGCATTGACTTCGACTTCAGTAAAAGCAATTTGGTTGATGCCCAAGCTATCTTTCACAAGATGGAACGACGTAACCTGGCAGCAGCTTACAAATTCTATTGTGGCCGGAAAATGGAAGACGACTTTGAAGCCCATCGGGCAGACCAAGATGCAGAGGTTACCTATCGTGTATTGATGGGACAACTAGACAAATACAACCCCGAAACAGCCGAAGAAGCTGACAGAGCATTGCCCAACGACATGAAATACTTGGCCGAATTTTCCAAGATGAATGACAATGTAGATTTTGCCGGCCGTATGGTTTGGCAAGACATGAAAGGTCCTGACGGCAAGGTGTTGACCACAGAAGACGGTTCACCCATGAGACAAGAAGTGTTCAACTTCGGTAAATATAAAGGTTGTGCCGTGACAGAAGTTCTTCTAAAAGATCCAGGTTATTACAGTTGGATGTTATCCAATGACTTTACCAACAACACGAAACAGGTGCTCACCCGTATACGCTTACGAGAGTTTAACAAGAAATAAGAACGATTGGCGCACTGATTTTTTTAACAGATGAAGAAGTTTGTATCTCTCCTCATATTCAGTCTTTTCTTGGCTGCTGGCGTCTATTCGCCGGTATACAGTCAGGAATTGAATGCGCGTATCCATATCAACCACAACCAAATACAAGGTACGGATGCCAGCATTTTTGAGAATCTGGAGCAGACACTCACTAGGTTCATCAATGACAGGCAGTGGACCAATCTGAAGTTCCAACGCATAGAACGCATTCCATGTAATTTCAACATTACGGTGACCAAATACGATCAAGCCACAAACATATTCACTTGTCGGGCATTGATACAAGCCAATAGACCCGTGTTCAACTCTGCTTACACTACCACATTATATAATAATACTGATAACGACTTCAATTTTGAGTTTGCTCAATTCGGTCAACTCGAATTCAATGAAGAGTCCATCAACAACCAACTCACCGCTTTGATAGCTTATTATGCTTATCTCATCATTGGATTGAATCTGGACTCTTTCTCCCCCATGGGCGGTGAAGACATACTGCAAAGATGCCTCAACCTAACCAACAATGCGCAGAATCTTAATTTTACGGGTTGGAAATCATTCGATGACAGCCGAAACCGTTTTGCCATCATCAACGACTATATGGATAGTGCCATGTCACCCTTCCGCCAACTGCAATACGATTATTACAGAAACGGTTTAGACCAAATGGCCACAAACGTTGAGCGAGGCAGAACAAACATCACAACCGCATTGGAAGAGGGATTGAAAAAGAGTCACGAAAACAGACCGTTAAGCTTGTTGCCACAGATATGGACCGATTTTAAGCGTGATGAACTGGCTAATATCTACAGCGGAAAAGGAACCCAGAAAGAGAAAGAGCGGGTCTACGAAATACTGTTTTCCATCAACGCTTCCCAAAACAATGCATGGGAAAAAATCAAAGAATAAAGATGCTGAAGCAATTACATATTCAAAACTTTACACTGATTGATGAACTTGACATCAACTTTTATCCTGGATTTTCTGTCATTACGGGCGAAACAGGAGCAGGCAAAAGCATCATACTTGGGGCCATTGGCCTCTTGAAAGGCAATCGAGCCGACACAAAACTCATCAGATCTGGAAAGGATAAATGCCTGATTGAAGCTCATTTTGATGTCAGCAAATACAATCTTCTCCATTTTTTCGAAGAGAATGACATCGATGATGATGCAACAGACTGTATCGTGAGAAGGGAAATCTACAGCTCGGGAAAGAGCAGGGCATTTATCAACGACACCCCTGTACCTCTTGCTACCATGAAAGAATTGGGGGAGCAATTAATAGATATCCATTCGCAGCATCAAAATCTTTTGCTCAACCAGGAAGACTTTCAACTACAAGTTGTCGACATCATTACGCAGGACAGCAAGAGTTTGGCCCAATATCAGGCATGTTATCAAGAATACAAGAAGGCTGCTGAACAGTTGGAAGAATTGAAAGCTGACATTGCAAAAAGCCAAGAAAATGAGGAGTTCTTACGTTTTCAGTATGGTGAACTCGCACAGGCACAACTTGTTGAGGGTGAACAGGAAGCCATCGAACAGGAACTCGCCACGCTCGAACATGCAGAAGAAATCAAGACTGCCCTGTATCAGTCTGAACAGTTGTTGTCTGCAGAATCGGTTGGCGTCATCGAAGCACTAAGAACGATTACTCAACAACTGGATGGCATCAAGGAAGTTTACTCCCCCATTGAAGAGGTTGCACATAGAATAGAAAGCTGTTATATCGAACTAAAAGATATAGAGAACGAGATTCAGAACAAAACGGAAAACATAGAATTCGACCCTCAACAGCTGGCAAAACTTCAAGAGCGAATTGATTTAATCAATGCTTTGGAGCACAAATTCCATGTGGAAACCGTTACCGAATTACTCACTCAACAAAGGTTGATAAAAAAACAACTGGAGCATATCGACCATAGTGACGAAGAACTACAAAAACAGCAAGCACAGGTTGACCAACTGCTCAAAGACTGTACGAAGAAAGCCAATCAACTAACAACTATAAGACAAAAGGCCGCCAAAGCTATTGAAAAAGAAATGTCGAGTCGCTTGGTTCCTCTTGGCATCCCTAACATCCGCTTCAAAGTTGAAATCACGCAGAAACCATTAGGAAACAAAGGGCAAGATGGCGTTTCTTTCTTGTTTAGCGCCAATACCAATTCACCCTTATTACCCGTATCACAAGTTGCTTCCGGTGGTGAGATAGCGCGCGTCATGTTGTCGTTGAAGGCAATGATTAGTGGGGCCGTCAAACTTCCTACCATCATTTTTGACGAAATAGATACGGGCGTGAGTGGTAGTGTTGCCGAGAAAATGGCACACATCATGGACGAAATGGGCAAGAACGATCGGCAAGTCATCAGTATAACTCATCTTCCGCAAATTGCTGCCCTTGGAGAAACTCACTATAAGGTAAGCAAGTCTGAGTCAAAAGACAGTACGGTAAGCAACATGTATGAACTTAACCAAGACCAACGTGTACAGGAAGTGGCGCAGATGCTGAGTGGAAGTAATGTCACTGAAGCGGCTCTTGCCAACGCACGCGAACTTTTAAATATGAAATAAATAGCACAATGATACATCCAATACAATCAAGAACAATTCTAACCCTCACCACCCTCATTGCCTTGCTGCTAGGGGGACATTCCCAGGTTAACGCACAGTCTGCAAATGTAAAAAAGGCAGCAAAATCGGTTTTCTCATTAACTACGTTCAAAGCCGATGGCACCCTGCTTAGTTCAACACGCGGTGTATTTGTTGGAGAAAATGGAGAGGCAATCAGCACATGGAAACCTTTTGTGGGAGCCGACAGTGCTGTAGTGATTGATGCTCAAGGCAAGGCCATGACGGTTGACGTTATGATTGGAGCAAATGAACTATATGACGTATGCAAGTTTAAAGTAGTAGGAAACACCACTCCTGCAAAAATTGCTGCGTCTACCTCGAAGGTAAATGAGAAAGTGTCTGTCGTAGGCTATTCCATCAAATCACTTGATATCAAGCAAGTTCCTATCCAAAAGGTGGAAACCTTTATGGATAAGTACGCCTATTATATCTTCTCTTCCGAAGCACCGGCGAACAAGGAGGGCTGCCCTTTCGTAAATGCCAAGGGTGAGGTCATTGGTATATTGCAACATGCCAACAGTGCCGACGAGACACATGCTGTGGATGCAAAGTTCATGAACGACATGAAAGTAAACACCGGACTGAGCATTGCTGACCCTGTATTGCGACAAACTTCGATACGTACACAAATGCCAAGCAAGGAGTCAGAGGCACTGGTCATGCTGATGATGTCAAGAGAACAGAGTCATAAGAACTATCTCAAATATGTGCAAGACTTTAAACGTCTCTTCCCGCAATCTGTTGATGGATATGTAGCGCAAGCGAACATTTTTGCCAACAAAGGACAGCTTGCACAGGCTGCCGACGAGATGGAAACGGCAATCAAGCAAGCGAAAAACAAGGATGTTGCTCACTCCGAGTATGCCAAGCTCATCTATCAGCAACAACTTTATCAGCCCGACTCCACCTTTACGCAATGGTCATTAGATAAAGCACTTGATGAAGCCACACAAGCAAACAACATCAATCCACTTCCTGTATATCAACATCAGCAAGCACAGATTATTTTTACCAAAGGAGATTATCAAAAGGCCTATGACATGTTCATGGCGCTGACGAAAACATCGTTACGCTCTGGCGAACTCTTTTACGAAGCTGCACAGGCAAAGACTCAACTCAAAGCTGATGAGAAAGAGATTCTAACCTTACTGGATAGTGCCGTCGCAGCCTGTCCACAGCCTTTGACACCAGTGGCTGCTCCCTATGTGTTGGCACGCGGTGTAGCTTACGACCAGATTGGAGAATACAAAAAAGCATTGGCAGATTATAATCAATATGACACGTTGATGCTGGGCAGAGCCAGTCACGAATTTTATTACACGCGCTATAAGTGCAATTCACAGCTGCGAAGATATCAACAAGCCTTGAACGACATTGCTCATGCAGCTGTATTGAACCGACAAGAACCTACGTACTTAGCAGAGATGGCTTCGCTACAATTGAAAGTGAATTTTTACGAAGATGCCATCAAAACGGCTGATCTGTGCATCTCCCTCGCACCAAGTTATGCCGATGCCTATCTCATTAAAGGATTAGCCCAAGTACAAAACAAGCAAAAGAAAGAAGGACTGGAAACCTTGAATAAAGCGAAAGAATTAGGAGATGCCAGAGCCAAAGACTTTATCGACAAATACAAGTAAAGCCACTTCTCTTTATGTAAGGTCGTCAACAAACACACACGGCTCTTTCAATTGAGCAAGCATGCTCGATGTAAAAAACAAGCATGCCCATTAGTAGGTATGCGAATGGAACTGCTATTTGCGACACGATGTGAAAATAAGGCTGGTTGGCAATCAACGAAACCTGATTATGTTAACAAATCTTTCATTTGTTAATTCGATTCGTTTTCTTTGACAAAACAAAATTGAGAATTAGACAAAATTGGTAGATATTTGAGGCGTTCAAAGCCTTCATTTCATCATCTTGTCCCTTATTCACATGGAATAAAGCAGCTATTAGCATGCTCTTACCGTCTAATCTGCAAGCTATAGCGGCCCAATCTACATCATATAGGAGGGCCTTTTTGCACAAATAGAGGAGTTTTTACCTCAAACACTTTGCTTTTCGATTTCACTTTTGGCTTAAAAATCACATAAGATGCTAACAATCAAACAGATGACAAAACATCCCCATTATTCGCATATTTACAACACACGAACAAGTTCGTTGAAAAAACGCCCAGCATTTGTGTTAAACCCAAATCGGTCATTAGGATTTCTCTGTGTCGTACGGCAAAGAGAAATCCTTTAATTTTTTCCATATGGACAAGAATGATTGTCGTGTTTTTAGTGATCTGGCCAAATATAGGATATGCTTGTCTTTTGTTCTCCCCAAGTAGGCTGGCGTTGATAGCAATTCGTACCGAATTGTCTTCAGAAATTTCTTCTTGTTGAAATTAATCGGAGCGTTTCCGACAAACTTCTTCTCAGAAAGAGAGCTATCATTGAAACGGTGAACGATGAGCTCAAGAACATTGCCCAAGTAGAACACTCCAGACATAGATGCTTCGACAATTTCATCGTCAATATATTGGGAGCTGTTGCTGCATATTGCTTATTCCCAAAGAAGCCGTGCATCAATGTACAAAGGACATTCGATACACAGCTCACTTTATTCTAAATTCGTTGTAACTATTCAGCAATCAATATTTATTGAGTAATGTTGATAATCAGCGAGTTACAAGAATAAATACATGAGAATTTTGGCAAATAGTATCATTTTTGAGTATTCTACTATAATAGTAAGTCTGCAAGTTGCTGATATTCAATGTCTATGATTGCTGAATAGTTACAATTCATTGTAACTATTCAGCAATCAATATTTATTGAGTAATGTTGAGAATCAGTGAGTTACAAGAATAAACACATCAGAATTTTGGCAAATAGTATCATTTTTGAGTATTCTACTATAATAGAAAGTCTGCAAGTTGCTGATATTCAATGCCTATGATTGCTGAATAGTTACCAATTCATTAAACTCACGTTAATTAATATTAATATATCGGTTTATTTTCTAAACTTATTTGATTTATAATATAAACTTATTTATATTTGCATTGTGATCACAAGTAAACTGTATTGTAAAACATTTAATGAATTGTGAATATGGAAGCTGCAAGCGAGAAAAATGAATTGACTGCCGAGCGCAGTCTGGAGATTATCAGTCGTACATTGGAGGAAAGTCGCCGGACGATTACCCGAGGTAGCTGGAAGAGTATGATGCTCTGGGGCATCAGTGTGATGGTGATTGCCCTGGTGGTTGGCCATTTTTGGGCGCATTCCTCTATGGGGCCTGGTGCCAACGGGCTGTGGGGAACCCTGGGATTGGTGAGTCTTGGTGAGCGATGGGCTAACCGAAATAAGCCCAAACTGTCCGAAACTTTCGTGAGCAAGACCTTAGGATATGTATGGGGTTCAATGGGTGTGATGGCAGGTACATTAGGTTTTGTATTGGGAATGATAGCTTTCTTCCAGATTCATGTGCCGGTTTTAGTGCCCGACGCTGCATCGCAAGTTCATACCTATTATGTTCCTATTACTGCCATTATTATTTTGTTGATGGGTATTGCGGGTATGACTAGTGGCAAGATACTCGACAGTAAGATTATTACCTATTGCGGTTTTATAGCCGGTATGGTGGGGTGTATGTTAGCACTGGTGATGCCTGGCCCTACGGAGATGCTGGTATTGGCCGGTGTTAGTGCCGTGGGACTGATCTTGCCAGCTTGGATTATCAAGCAGAAGGAGGTGTGACGGCATGTTGAAACCATTGAATCCATTGCTTCATAGTGAACTCCGATTAGCCGTGATGTCGCTGTTGATGGGCGTAGACGAGGCCGATTTCGTCTATCTTCGTGAACAGACCGGCGCCACGGCGGGCAATCTGAGTGTGCAGATAGACAAGCTTTCCACCGCCGGTTACATCGAAGTTGAGAAGGGTTTTCAGGGAAAGCGCCCCCGAACCACCTGCAAGCTCACCGCCGAAGGTATTAAAGCCTTTGAAGAATACGTTGAGGCGCTCAAGGAATATATACAAAGGTAAAAAAGTATAAGGGTAAAAAGGGAAAAACTTTATGTGAGATGGGAAGGTAAAAACGGGACATTTAAGGTGTAAAATGGGGATATGTGAACTCTTAAACCCAAATCGGTCATTAGGATTTCTCTGTGTCGTACGGCAAAGAGAAATCCTTTAATTTTTTCCATATGGACAAGAATGATTGTCGTGTTTTTAGTGATCTGGCCAAATATAGGATATGCTTGTCTTTTGTTCTCCCCAAGTAGGCTGGCGTTGATAGCAATTCGTACCGAATTGTCTTCAGAAATTTCTTCTTGTTGGAATTAATCAGCGCATGTCTGAATAACGACATAAAGAACTTATCTTGACTTTTTTCTCTTTTTCACTTTTTTCATCAAAATCACAATAAATGCCATATAATTCCATGCTTGCCAACTGGCCAAGGTAACATCAAATCTGTTCAAAATACTTCTGTATGAATCCAACCATGCAGTAGTTTTTCTCTTTCAGTTTTCTAACAAGTTGTTGACCGATGGGTTTCACTTCTTCGATGATGTCAGAACAAAGTTTTCGTGTCATCTGAACGGACATCCCCACCTCAATAAAATCTTCTTCAGTGGGATTTGTTTTGAAACAGACCGTGGAGGCATGCTGGCCTAAAGGGCTGTCATGGGTCATGTCGTATGCAGGGGAGAGTTTCCACTTTCCATTAATATAGAGAAAGGAGAAATTCCGCGCATGATCGTCGAAATTCTCCGCATAGTAGTTGAACGCCATCCTTCGGAATTGCTGTTCCACCTCCATGGGATCTTGCGTGATATAGCCTGTCAATGCGAGCAACGTTTTATAGTCCATCTTGGGTGGGTTGATACTTTCGTTGAGCAATCCACTGGCTGTAACCATGTGGATGCGCTCGCCATCGGGAGTCTGGTCGAAACGTTCCTCGCCAAAATATCTACCATTGAAGAGCTTGAACCGTGGTACGGTGATGCCTGCTTCCTTGGCAGCTTGGTTGTACATGAATTCTATGATTCCCGACTCTATGGGATCGTTGAGGTGACGGAACTTGACAATCCATCCACGCCCATCTTCCCACAAGAGTATCTTGGGGCGTACACCTCCTGAGTTTCCGCTGTGGGCGTATAGCATGCCTGCATTTTTATCTGTCTTGCCCGACAGGATGTCCGTGGCTGCCTGCTGCACCGCATCAAGGTCGACGATATCTTGCGACGTTGTAATTTTGTTGTCTGGGACGTAGCACAAGGCACCCATGCCGGATGAACCAACGATGCTCAATTTTTGCAAAGTGTTAAGGCCATAGTAGTTGATGCCTTGCTTCTTTAAATTCTTCTGTAGCATGTATTCGCCATAGCCTCCGGGTAAGCAGTCCTCAAACACACCGAAGTTGCCTTGGAAAGGCAGATAGTCGGCCTCGAACAAATCCGGCTTCAACGGCAGTTTTAATGGTGATATGGAAAAACCAGTGTCAAGCCATTCCCTGTCATACTGAAAAAGACAGGTATCGTTGACTCCCGTAGTCAGTCTTCCAACCAGGCGTCCGTGATACAACACTTTCAAGGACTCAAACGCTCTCATCGGTTCCTCGCTTTCTGTTTTTGTTCTTGTTAATCCGAATCATTTCGTCAAGGCTTGAATACTTGGGCTTGCCTATCAACTCCATCATATCGTCCGCATAGCCCAGTACACGGACAATCTTCACGAAGCTGGTAAGGGAAATCGCCCCAGTATGCTCAAACCGCTGTATCGTGGACAGTGGTACGTCACTTGTCTCTGCCAATGCTTTCTGTGAGATGTTCTTTTCCAGCCGACGTAATCGGCAGTTACTTGACAGTCGTTTGAGGATGTCTTGTGTTGATATAGGCTCAAAAATATACATTATAGTAACCTCTATGTTAGTTGTTATATTAAATATTACTATTTAATAACTATTGTATTAGTTACTGCAAATATAATGATTTGATTTCGTTTCTGCAAGAAGACATGAATTATTTTGGGTCTTCCGAAATTTGGAGTGATGGACCATAAGTTCTTATATTCATATAGTTACACAGTAATAGCCTAAACTAAAAGCCTATAAAAAGCCATTTTATTAAAACAAAAATTATAATTCAAGCTTTTTCTAAAGCCTGCATTAACGAACTTCTGTGCAACATCGTTAAATCCTTCTATATAAAGGATTTGTAATGGGGGATTGGCATCTTCTACGACAATGTTGATTATCAAATTGCTCCATGATTGAAAATAATCCCCCAAAAGGAGTGAGTTTCTCAGATTTAATTTGTATATTTGCCATGTCTATCGTTGAATACTCTTGCTTATTTTGCAACACTAAGATAAGTGAATTCTTCGACTTGGCAAAATCCTGGGCAACTTTTTGTTGATCAGGTACTTAAAAAGTTTAATTGATAATAGTGTTGCGGAATTAAGGGAGGCGACTTTTTTATGAAATTTTTAGGAAAATTAATGGATTCTTATCCTACATATTATAAAATAGTAGGTATTCTTATACTTATGTTTCTTTTATATAAGTTTGGATATTTATTTGGCAAGTTTGTTGCAAATATCAATTTATAAACTGTGTACTGATTATTTTTAAAGCTCAGCATATTTGTAAAGCCTCAAATCCCGCAATAAGGACGTTCAAGGGCTTAGTTGCGGATTTGAGGCTTTATATATAGAATACGGTGTTACTTTCTTTTTATAACCAATATGTGTACAAGTCATATCACCCTTGATACCGATTGTAATTCGAGGGATAATTGTCCGTTTCTATCTGTTAAAGTGAAGATACTATCCACGCATACTGTTACATATTCTATACCTATGTTATTTTTGTCTTTTACAACACCTTAATCTTTGTCTGGCCATTAGTGCCACAAACACTAACAACAACAAATAAATACAAACAGATTATTTTATTCATTTTGGATTTTCCGCATGGAAATCGTGAATCAGTCCAACAAAGTAGAGGCCCTTACCCTACTCAATGTTTCGGGGGTCATCTGTAAATAGTTGGCAATATAGGTCAAAGGAGCGCGCAAGACTACTTGAGGAGATAATTTGCACATCCGTTTGTATCTGTTCTGTGCTGACTCAAATCGGATTAAATCGGCATGAACCTGCGAGATAATCAAACTTTCTTCCAATATCTTTCGATACATCATTTGAATATTGACATGATGCAGAGATATCTTCTCAAGATCATCTTTGGGCATGGCATAAACAACGGAAGCCTCAAGTGCTTCTATTTGTAGGTGGCTGGGCTGCTCTTTGAACAAACTCTCAATACACATAAAGATGGTGTGGTCTTCGCCTAAATGTTCTGTTAATTCTTTGTCGTTCTTGAAATAAAACTGACGTATCAATCCCTTGTCGAGATAATAAATATTGCGACACACTTCTCCCTCACGGAGAATCATTTCACCTTTCGCAAATTTCATGGGAACGAGAATGCTTTCAAGTGCATCCAACTCCTCGTGTGTCATCGTACTGTATCTACGTGCCAATTCCCTTGCTATATCACGAGGTGTATTAACAGGTTCTTTCATTTGTCTGGTATTGAAAAGTTAGTAATTTTTAGTTTGCGTAAAGCATTAATCCAGTTTGAGCACGGCAAGGAACGCTTTCTGCGGAACTTCTACATTTCCAATCTGTTTCATGCGTTTCTTTCCTTTCTTTTGCTTCTCCAACAATTTGCGTTTTCTGCTCACGTCGCCACCGTAACATTTAGCGGTTACATCCTTACGGACGCATTTCACGGTTTCCCTGGCGACGATTTTCCCTCCGATGGCAGCTTGAATGGCTATGTCGAACTGCTGTCTTGGTATCAAGTCTTTGAGTTTTTCACACATTCTTCTACCCAAACTCACAGCATTGTCCTGATGCGTCAAGGTAGACAGCGCATCCACAGGCTCTCCATTGAGCAAGATGTCGAGCTTAGCCAATTTTGATGGTCGGAACGAGTCTACGTGATAATCGAACGATGCATAACCCTTTGAGATGGATTTGAGTTTATCGTAGAAATCGATGACAATTTCTCCTAACGGTATCATGAAATGCAATTCAACGCGATTTCCAGATATGAACTCCTGCTTAACCAGCTCGCCTCTCTTCTCCAAACAGAGCGTCATGATGGGGCCAATGTAGTTGGCATCCGTAATAATAGTTGCTCTGATATACGGTTCTTCAATATGTTCTATCAGCGTTGCTTCTGGCAAACCGGAAGGATTATGAACTTCTTTTGCATCTCCGTGCTTGTCGTAAACCATATAAGATACGTTGGGCACGGTAGTGATGACCTCCATGTTGAACTCTCTATCCAAACGTTCTTGCACGATTTCCATGTGCAAAAGTCCCAAGAATCCACATCTGAAACCAAAGCCAAGTGCCACAGACGATTCTGGAGAGAACGACAATGAGGCATCATTGAGTTGAAGTTTTTCAAGAGATGTTCGCAAGTTTTCGTAGTCATTAGGGTCGATGGGATAAACACCCGCAAACACCATTGGCTTCACCTCCTGAAAGCCAGAGATAGCCTTTTCGCAAGGACGGTTTACATGTGTAATGGTATCTCCCACCTTCACCTCCTTGGCATCTTTTATGCCGCTGATGATATAGCCTACTTCTCCAGTTTTCATTTCTCGCCGGGGAACCATGTTCATCTTGAGAATGCCTATTTCATCAGCATCATATTCCATTCCCGTGTTATAAAACTTTACCTTATCGCCCTGCTTGATGCATCCATTTTCTATTTTAAAATAGGCAATGATACCACGAAAGCTGTTAAAAACAGAGTCGAAAATTAATGCCTGGAGTGGAGCTTTCTCATCCCCCACAGGATGTGGAACGCGTTGCACCACAGCATCTAATATATCGCTTACTCCTTCTCCTGTCTTGCCAGATGCGCGAATAATATCAGAACGGTCACATCCAATCAATTCTACGATTTCATCTTCAACCTCTTCTGGCATGGCAGAAGGCATGTCAATCTTGTTGATGACAGGGATAATCTCGAGGTCATGTTCGATGGCCATATATAGATTAGAGATGGTCTGCGCTTGCACGCCTTGCGTAGCGTCGACAACCAGCAAAGCACCCTCGCATGCAGCTATGCTCCTACTTACCTCATAAGAAAAGTCAACGTGACCCGGAGTATCAATCAAATTTAATATATAATTATGTCCCTCATATTGATATTCCATTTGGATAGCGTGGCTTTTAATCGTGATGCCGCGTTCTTTTTCCAAATCCATGTTATCAAGCATCTGTCCACCAGTTACTTGAATCGTTTTAGTATATTCCAGTAATCGATCTGCCAATGTTGATTTTCCATGATCAATATGGGCAATGATGCAAAAGTTTCTTATTTGATCCATCAGATATTTTCGTTATCGTATCAAAGATTGTACTACCGCTATGAAGGAAGTTCAATCGTTAGTTTAAAAGAGTGAAATCAATCATTTTGTTAGTAAATAGTGCCATGAATTTCATTATGTTCGTCAAACTGACTCAAAGGCCTCCAATCTTATGCAAAGATAACTATTTAAAACCATATATCAACGAACGAAATGATAAAATTAGTAAAAACTTTGTATCTTTGCAGTGGATAGAATCCGCCCAAACATAACTGAAAAAACTAGCTTTTCACTCGGCACATACGAGCTTCGAAATGCTTATAATGTAAGAATACATGAAAAAATCATTCATCGCTATTTTATTGATTCCCATGCTGTCTTCATGTCATGAGAGTCTGGAAGACAGATGCGCAAGAGAAGCCAAGGAATATACGGATAAATACTGCCCTACCCCAGTGGTTAATGGCACAAGGACGGACAGTGTGACCTTTCAAAAAGACACCAAGACTTACACGTACCACTGTTCATTTGTTGGTGAATTGGACAATGCGCAAATTGTAGCACAGAACAGGGATAAAATACACCAACTCATGGTGAAGGAGATTAAGGACAATACAAGTATTAAGAAACTAAAAGATGCAAAATATAATTTTGCCTACATAGTGCATTCAGATAAAGAACCGCAGGAAATATTGTATCAGCAAACAATCAGAGTAGCTGACTATCAATAGAGTTAATTGAAGAATACTTATTACGAGAACTTGTTAGATACTTGCATCCAATAGCCGATACACATACTCGTAATATTTAAAAAGAGAATGCGCCAAACTTGACGCACTCTCTATAACATGTTCCTGTTATTCAGGTTTCATATTGGTGTAAACAGTTTGCACATCGTCAAACTCTTCAAGCCGCTCTACCATTTTATCAATCGTTTCACGTTCTTCGGGAGTAACGTCTTTCAAATCGTTCGGGATGTATGTAAACTCAGCACCTGTCACTTCAAAACCGTCCGTTTCCAGATGCTTTTGAATTTCACCGAAGCTCGTGGGGGCACCATAGATGGTTATTTCGTCTGTCTCCTCATCTTCATCATATTCATCTTCCACACCATAATCTATGAGGTCGAGAATCAGTTCATCCATGTCCAAGCCATCTTTCTTCTTAAAGGTGAATACGGCTTTATGGTCAAAGAGGAATGCCAGTGAACCACTTGTCCCCAAGTTGCCATTAAACTTATTGAATACAGACCGCACATCCCCAACGGTTCGGGTGGTATTGTCCGTCAAAGTATCTACCAAGATAGCCACTCCATGAGGACCATACCCTTCATAAGTGACCGATTTGTAGTCGCTTTGATCTTTCCCCATCGCATTCTTAATGGCACGATCAACATTGTCTTTCGGCATGTTTTCGCGCTTGGCATTGGCTATGAGGGCGCGCAAAGCGGGATTATTTTCAGGATCAGGTCCTCCGGCCTTTACTGCAATTGCAATTTGTTTACCTATTTTCGTGAATGTACGAGCCATGTGGCCCCATCTTTTCAGCTTCGTTGCTTTACGATACTCAAATGCTCTTCCCATTGGAATAAAAATATTTAATCCTCTTCATTGAAGAGGTTTAGGACGAAGAACTTTCGTTCCTAAATGTTGATTATTAAATGATAAATGATCGTTTATATTTACTAAAGTATGGCAACCGAATCATCGAAGTTCGGCGCCAAGCTTTTCTGTGAGATTCTTTATAAGTTTCTGCATGATTCCGTCAATCTGCTTGTCATTCAATGTTTTTTGCTCATCTTGCAGAATAAAATTGACGGCATAGCTCTTTTTGTCTTCCGGCAGGTGCTTTCCTTCGTAGACATCAAAGAGCTCAACGCGCTTCAGTAACTTCTTTTCTGTCTGGAAGGCAATCTTTTCTATTTGCTCGAATTCTGTTTGCTTATCTATCAACAGGGCCAAATCGCGACTAACGGCAGGATACTTAGACAGCTCTTTGTACTCAACCTTATTCTTACGAGTTAATTTCATAAGTGCCGTCCAGTTGATTTCAGCAAAATAAACTTCACCGGATACATCAACCTGCTTTAGCAACTTTTTACAAACAACACCCAATTCAGCAATGATTTTCCCTCCTCGATTCATGATGCTCAAACCATGAGAGAAGATGTTGTTGTCACTTTTTTCTGTTACCAACATGCCAGAAGGCACGCCTAACCGGGCAAAAATATTTTGAACATAGGCTTTCAGTTCGTCAAATGAACTGGGTTCATCTGCATGCGCCCAACTTCCTTCTACACGTTTACCAATAACCCACAGTCCTAAATGATAAGCTTGCTGATATGCCTTAATCGGATCTTCCTCATTCTCTCGCTCTGCTACATATTGGTAGCAGTTACCAAACTCAAAGAAGCGCAAGTTTGTTTGCTTACGGTTCACATTGCGCATGATGCTTTCAAGGCCTCCAAACAACAGCGTCTGGCGCATCACACCCAGGTCGGTACTCAAAGGATTCATAATCTTTACGGTTGCCTCCTCTGGGTAACGGTTCAAATCATGATAATAAGACGTCTTGGTAAGCGAATTGTTCAGAATTTCATGAAAACCACATCCAACCAACTGTTCACCCACCAGGTTTTCCAAATGGGCAGCCCTATCCTCATCACCCTGTATGGCCAACGAACTCTTGAGCTGTGTTGGAATTTCAACGTTGTTATAGCCATAGATACGTAAGATATCCTCTACGACGTCACAGGGGCGCTGAACGTCTACTCGGTATGCGGGGACAGACAATTCAAGACCTTCTTGATTCTCGCTCTTGATTTCCATTTCCAGGCTTTCCAAGATGCTCTTCATCACTTCTGGCTCTATCTTTTTACCAATGAGACCATTCACATAGTCGTATGAAAGTGACACTTGGGCGTTTTCAATAGGTGTAGGATACACATCTTTAATCTGCATGCTGACCTTACCCCCCGCGAGTTGTTGACATAATATCGCAGCCTGCTTCAATGCGTATATCGTGCCATTAGGATCGATGCCGCGTTCAAAGCGATAGCTTGCATCCGTACTCAAACCATGCCGGCGTGCGCTTTTGCGAATCCAGGTTGGATGGAAATAGGCACTCTCCAAAACAACATTGCGTGTTGTTTCATAGGTACCACTACCCTTTCCACCGAAGATTCCGGCAATACACATCGGGTGTTCTGCATTGCAAATGCTTAAGTCATGTTCACCCAAAGTATGCTCTTCACCGTCAAGGGTCACAAACTTGGTCCCCTCTGGCTGTGTTCTCACCACGATTTGATGACCTTCAACCATGTCGGCATCAAAGCAATGCATGGGCTGTCCGTAAGCCATCATCACATAATTTGTGATGTCAACGATGTTATTGACGGGTCGCAAGCCGATTACTCTCAGCTTGTTCTGCAACCACTCCGGACTTTCTTTCACCTCACAATCCGTGAGTGAGAGACAGGCATAACGCTTGCAGGCCTCTGTATTCTCAACCTTGACATCAATGGGCAAGTCTTCATTATCTACCTTAAATTCATCACAAGACGGACGATGCAGACAGGTTTGATACCCATTTTGCTTCAACCATGCATACAAATCACGAGCTACACCGTAATGAGACAAAGCATCAGACCGATTGGCTGTGATGTCTATTTCGATAATCCAATCGCTCTCAAGGTTATAATATTCTGCAGCAGGCTGGCCAACAGGGGCATCTTCTGGCAACACAATGATACCCTCATGTGACGTACCAACACCAATTTCGTCTTCGGCGCAAATCATTCCGAATGAGTCTACGCCTCGTAATTTGCTTTTCTTGATGGTAAACGAATCATCACCATCATATAAAATACAGCCAAGGTCGGCTACAATGACTTTCTGCCCAGCAGCCACATTGGGGGCGCCACATACAATCTGCTGAGGCTCTCCCTTCCCTAAGTCTACTGTCGTGATGTGGAGGTGGTCTGAGTTGGGGTGCATTTCACAGGTCAACACCTGCCCAACATAAAGTCCTTTTAGTCCTCCCTTGACGGTTTGAACTTCTTCCAAGGCATCCACTTCTAGCCCTGTAGAAGTTAAGGCTTGCGCAACTTCCTGCGGAGTCAAGTCGAAATCGACATATTCTTTAAGCCATTTATATGAAATATTCATTAGATAGATGAATTTTAAGTGTATTCGTAAAGCATTGCAAAATTACTAAAAAAACAAGACCCTTACAAATGTTTGTTCAAAAATGAGTGTCACAAAACCTATCTTGAGGAAAAGATAGTACATCGATGCACGAGCAAACAACCGAATCGCTTGATGGAATAAACCAAAGAGGGCATGTCAAATACTTGACACACCCTCTAGTACAAACTCATTCACCTCAAGTTAATCAAGCCATTTTACATAGTTGAAATCTTGACGGTGTGGCAGGTTTTTATGCTTTGGGAACATGCGTACGCATGATTTAAAGGTGCCGGCATCATCAGGATCTATTACTGCTTCAAAAGTATATTGATTGCCTTCGTGCCCTGTCATCTCAAAGGGACGTACGCGATAAAGCTCACGACCTTCATCATCGGGTAAGGGTTTCAGTGTCACCAGCTCCAAACTAACAGCATCCTCCAGGCCTTGTTCGTCAATCACATATTTCATGCGATATTCAACACCCGTTTCGCCACCGTTAGTCAAGAACTCAGTATCCTTTGAAACAACATGGATGGCATCCCAACGCTCGGCCACTGTTTCTTTCCAATGCGCAATCTCTTTAGCCAACTTGGCATCTTCAGCGGCCAACTCAGCAAATCGAGCTGCTTGCTTCTCGTAGAACTTGTCGTAGTAATCGTCCAACTGACGCTTCATCGTGTAATGAGGTGCAATCGTCGCAACGGATTTCTTCACCACGTCAAGCCATTGTTCGCTATAGCCTTCCTTATTCTTACTATAATACATAGGAATAATCTCATTCTCTAAAAGCGAATAAATGGTAGCCGCATCCAACTGATCTTGATACTCCTGGTTTTGGTAAGTACGCTTCTGAGGCAAAGCCCATCCGGCACCTTCTCTGTAACCTTCTACCCACCAGCCATCAAGCACGGACAAGTTGACAACACCATTCATCTCGGCTTTCTCGCCAGATGTACCCGAGGCTTCGAGTGGACGCGTAGGCGTATTCATCCAAATATCTACACCAGAAACCAGTCTACGGGCCAAATGCATGTCGTAATCTTCCAGGAAGATGATTTTACCTAAAAACTCTGGGCGCTGGCTAATCTCATAGATACGTTTGATGAGATCTTGACCTGCTCCATCTGCAGGATGGGCCTTGCCCGAGAAGAAGAACAGCACAGGGCGTTCTGGGTTGTTCACAATCTTTGACAACCGATTGATGTCCGTAAACAACAAGTGCGCTCTTTTATAGGTTGCAAAACGACGACAGAATCCTATCATCAACGCATTTGGATTGATACATTCAAGCAGGGACATCACGCGTGACGGGTCGCCTTGGTTCTTCAACCAATTCTCGGTAAACTTCTCACGGATATACTTCACCAGCTTATTCTTCAACTTCATGCGCGTTTGCCAAATCTCTTCATCCGGAATCTTCAGAAACGCGTGCCAAATGTCTTCGTTGCTCTGGTCGCTCATAAACGACTTGTCGAAGTACTTGTCGTAAAGGTCACGAAACTCTGTCGAAGTCCATGTTGGGAAGTGTACACCATTGGTCACATATCCTACATGGCTCTCCTCTGGATAAGAGCCTTTCCAGATAGGAGCGAACATTTTTTGGCTTACCCATCCGTGTAACTTGCTTACGCCATTAACCTCTTGTGCGGTATTGCATGCAAAGGTACTCATGCAGAATTTTTCTGTATGATCGTCAGGATTCTGACGTCCCATACCAATGAATTCATCCCATGTGATACCCAAACGCTGTGGATAGCCTTGCATGTACTTTCCGAAAAGGGTTTCGTCAAAATAGTCGTGGCCTGCCGGAACGGGGGTATGCACGGTGTACAGTGAGGATGCTCTCACCAATTCCATTGCCTGATTGAACGTCAGTCCGCTCTCAATGTAATCACAAAGACGTTGCAAATTACACAGCGCTGCATGGCCTTCGTTGCAGTGATAGATGTCTTTCTTAATGCCCAGCTTCTTCAAAGTGAGAATACCACCAATACCCAGCAATATCTCTTGCTTGAGTCGATTTTCCCAATCACCTCCGTACAAAGCGTGAGTAATGGATCTGTCAAACTCTGAGTTCAAGTCGTTGTCAGTATCCAACAAGTACAATTTGATGCGACCCACATTCACACGCCATACGTATGCATGCACCACATAATCAAGATAGGGTACGTCAACCACGATGGGGTTGCCATTTTCATCAACCTCACGCTCAATGGGAAGCGAGTTAAAGTTTTGAGCCTCGTATTGAGCAATCTGTTTACCCTCCATATTGAGTGACTGCTTGAAATAGCCATAACGATACAAAAAGCCTACAGCACACATATCTACATTGCTGTCTGATGCCTCTTTGAGGTAGTCACCAGCCAACATACCCAGACCTCCTGAATAGATTTTCAATATCTGGTTAATACCATACTCCATGCAGAAATAGGCAACCGAGGGACGCTTCTTATTGGGTTCTACGTCCATGTAAGCGCGAAATTGGGCATACACGTCCTTGACACGCTTCATCAACTTAGCATCGTTCACAATCTCTTCTTTGCGGTCATAGTTAAGGCGCTCCAACAACAGCACGGGGTTGTACCCTACTGCTTCGTATAATTTCTCATCAAGACTCTTGAAGAGACTACGCGCTTCGTGATTCCAACCAAACCACATGTTATGTGCTAATTCGTCCAAACATTTCAGTTGTTCGGGCAATCTTGATTTGATTGTCAACTCCCTCCACTGTGGAGCGTTAACATTGCTCGTCTTAATTTTCATAAATCTTTAATTTTCTTATTTTTTTCTTACTTGATTATTCTATTCTCTACGCGTGACAAAGCCTGATGATAGGCTGCTTCGTAATACTTAATAAACCGTTGCCACAATGCTTTTTTTGACAAATCGGCCGCTCGCCGGCGTATGGTATTCACCTCGTTTGGTGACAACTTTGACAGCTGCATGATGGTTTGCTTGATTTCGTCGGCCACATCAGAGTAGTTGTTGTCAGTACGGTGAATCACTTTCACACCATGTTCAATCTCACTGTACGTTTCGATTGTTCGATTAACCCACAAACCAAATCCTGCCAAATCGGTTGTAACACAAGGCACACTAAATGCTATAGCCTCCAACGGCGTGTAGCCCCAAGGCTCGTAGTAAGAAGGATAAACGCACAGGTCGTTGCCCACAACCAAATCATAATATGGCAGATTTAAAATGCCATCATCACCCGTTAGGTAGCACGGAACAAACATCACTTTCACATTGTCATGTTCGGCGTTATGCATATTCAGCGCTTCCAACATCTGAATGATGCGGTCGCCTGGCATGTCCCGAAGCCAGTGGGTCAACATAGGATGCTCCAAGGGCGTGTCAAACGATTCTCCCGACGCCAACCTTGTAATCAAGTCGGCTCGCGGCTCGCCCACCCAAGCCGGCACTTCCACTACGGCCAGCACCTTACGGGATAAAGAATCTTGCGACAGCCGTAAGCGGTTGATGGCTTCCAGGAAGACATCGATGCCTTTGTTGCGAAACTCATATCGCCCACTTGTAGAAACAATGAAAGAATTGTCATCAAAAGTATTGCCCATCAAAGCATTAGCAACTTCTATGATTCGCTTTCTTGCCAGCCTACGTTTGCTCGTCAGCTCTTGCCCTCGTGGCACAAAACTGTCTTCAAAACCATTGAGTAATATCTCATCAACGGGTTTATCCAGCAGCTCCTTACACTCGTTGGCAGTAATCTCACTCACGGTTGTAAAGCAATCAACGTGATGAGCGGTTTGCTTCTCTATCGAATGTTTGCTCTGCATGTTGAGTTCCTCGGCCATTTGGTCTCCATGATAGGCCGACAGGTATTCGTACAGGGGCTTATTGTTTCCCGCAATACTTCGACCAATGCTCGTTGCATGGGTTGTGAAAAGGGTGCCAATCTCGGGTACCTGATGGCGAATGTAGAGCAATCCCATGCCGGTCATCCATTCATTTCCATGATAAATCACCCTCGTGGTCTTGTCCAGATAAAAGCGATAAAAGCTCTCCACCACCCTGCCGGCTGCATACGAAAACATAGAAGCTTCGTCGTAATCGCCATAACCGTGCAGACTGTCCACCTGAAACCACTCCCACATTTGGGCATATATCTCATTTTTCAGTGCATAAAAGGGTTGGTAATCCACTAATATGGCAAGCGGATGTCCCGGAACCGACCAGCGGCCAATTCTGCATGTCAATCCGTCATCAGCGGCTTTGCTCTTCCAATCTGCGAACAAAGAGCTGTCCTCTTGAAAATATGGATTGTCTTGTTCTTTCCAACAATCAGGGCCGATAAAGATGATTCGGTCCGGATATTGATCCTGCAATGTTTTTGCTCGCGTAGAAAGAACGGTATAAATACCTCCCACTTTATTACAAACTTCCCAACTCGACTCAAATATATAGTCGGGACGCAACAAGTCCTTAGTCATAAGAATCATAATATGATGGCCAAAGTTAATATAAAAAAGGTGAAATCCAAACGATAGGTTCTTTAATTTTCTTAATACAAGCGTTTTATTGATATAAAACAGTAACTTTGCAATAACAGGTAGCGTATTGGCCAGTTAAGGACATCTAACGCAACCCTTACCCGAGCCTTTCTGTACACAACTAAAATCAACAAAAGATGAAAAAGTACCTATTTCTTCCTATTTTATGCTTTCTAAGCTTGTTGGCGACAGCACAAAACGCGCAAAAGCAGCCCTTCAAGGGTGTCATAGGTAATGCGGAGTACAGAATATACATCAAAATGAATTTGTACGAAAACAACGTTACCGTACCTGGACAGGAAATCTTTGGTGAACTTCCAGGCTTCATGGGTGATAGCATTGATTCACGAAAATGGTTGTTCACATCGGCCAAGATTCATAAAAACACGGCTCAACTGGCAATTACCAATGACTATGGTAGCGAAGATTTAGTGGCCACTTTAACCCTTAATAAAGACAATACCTACACGTTGAAGCAAGTGGAAGGCAGCAACATGAAAATTGCACGTCAAAGAAAATGGAAAAAACTGCCCAAAACATTGGTATTCATCCCGAAAGAATAGGTACCTACACGGGTCTATACTTATTGATAATTCTTTGTATTTCAACATTTTCAGCCCCCATGTTCATCACTTGGTATAGGTAATCACCAGCTTTACACTTTCTTCGTTCGTGCGCTTCTGTATCCATTGGCGCATTTGGTTGTTCTGTTGGTTCGTCAGCGGCTTCTTCACTTTAAATTGAGCGATGGCTAAAAGGTAAGGCTCGTTTGTTGTGGTATCCAAATTAGCTTCGACAACTGGAGACAACACCAACGATTGCACACCTGGATATAGTACCAACATCTCGTTAAACATATCCACACTTAGTTGTGAATACGAATCAATTTTCTCCAATTTTTCTCGTAAATTCTTGATTTCAACAGCTTGCTCTTGAAGTACTTTGACGCTTTTTTCCCGATTCTTCGAGATGGTTAAAAGATTTCCTCTTTCGGATGCTAAATCAGCAGATTCGTTACCTTGTATCACAGCGAGCTTTAGATGTTTCAGCCGCGAATGCTCATTCAGTTCCTTCTGCGCTTTCTTCTTTTGCTCTGGCGTAACCTCCTTACCTAAAGCAACGATTTGCAATACACTGTCTCCATATAGATGTTGCGAAATCACTTGTGTTCCTTTCCAGTTCAAATTATGTTGAACAAAGTTACTTAACTGCTTGTCAAACAAGCTGGTTCGCATCATTCGTACAGTCATATATCCCGCTGGAATCATCGTTAAAATAGCAATGGCTAAAATCATACGATGCACAAATTTACAACGTTGAGGATCTACAAAATGTTTGCGTCTGAAACGCAACAAGAAGACACCGAAAGTGGTTGCCACGGCAATGAAGACGGTGTTGATAAAATATAATAAAGAAGCACCTGCAAAAAAGGCCAAATTTCCCGTAGCGATACCATATCCTGCCGTACAGAGTGGAGGCATTAATGCAGTGGCAATAGCCACGCCGGGAATGACGTTACCCTTGTCTTTGATAGACGCAGCTACAATACCTGCCGCACCACCAAAGAAGGCGATGAGGACATCGTAAATGGTAGGCTCGGTACGCGCCAACAACTCTGACTGTACGCCCTGAAAAGGTGTTAATAAAAAATAAACGGTTGCTGTGATGATACCGATAATGGTCGCCACCATATAGTTTTTAACGGCCCGTCTCAGCAACGGCAAATCATCGATACCCACCGCTAACCCCATGCCTAAGATAGGTCCCATCAATGGTGAAATGAGCATGGCGCCGATGATGACTGCCGTAGAATTGATATTCAATCCTAAAGAAGCAATAAACACGGCACAAATTAGAATCCAAAGGTTAGCTCCTTTAAAGGTTACGCCCGATGCTATTTCATCAACAACATCCTCTTCCTTCTCACGATTCTCTGACATATCGAAATACTGCCTCAGATATGCCTTCAACGAAATCTTTTCCATTTTGTATGATATTTCGCAACTACAAGGTTATTCTATCTTGTGACGTGCTGTTATTTCCGTAAGTGTTGAACACTTGGAGTGCCCATTCTTTTCCTAAAAGATGCACACCCACACTGGTTCGTTTATGATTTTGCAAAGATAGCAATTTCAAAAGAACTCACCAACAAACCGCCACATTAACTCATTCGGATGATTGAACAGCGGAAACCACATTATTTTCAAGTCGAAAAGAAAAGACTCCATGTTGCGTTCAGAATACGGCTCTTTCGTTTAACAACAGAACCTTGAACTTTTTAGACTAAACGGAATGTTTATCTATGAAATGTTTTCTGTAACGACAACTTTTTAACACAAATGCTGGGCGTTTTTTCGACCAACGTGTCCATGTTTCCGGGAATATGCGAAATTTTAAGCGGTTTTGATAGCAGCTTGATTATTAATGATTTATGCATTTTTTGAACTAAACATACATTCAAAAGACGATGAGTAATTGCGAAGAAAATCCTGTTGTTGGCCAAAATAGGCCTTCTATGAGATGCAAATTGGGAAGCAAGATCATGTAAGTTGGTCGGCAAAAGCATGCTTATAGCCGATTAATCCGATGTGAATGGGACCAGTGATGGTAATTTTAAGACTCCAAAATCCTAAAAACTCGTCTTTTTTTGTCCATTTTGAGATTTTACTTTGTCAAATATAACGAATCAATTTAACAAACGAAAGGTTTATTAACACTGTTATCTATTTGGGGGCAGTATCATGAAAAAAAATCAACAAATGGCCATCCATGATTATTTTATGTATTTTAATTTGCTATTCCTATCAAATTCAGTTGTATCAAACGAAAAAATGGAATCACAGGATGAAATAGCAAAGCTAAACACGTATACATAAAATGCGCTACACTTATCCGATTAGTTAAAATAATATAATAATCGATATGTTTTACAAACAACACCCGTTGATTCTCATTATATTGTTGTAATTTTGCCCCCGATTTATTTATTCACATAAAGTCTAACTTTATTAAATTTTAAACATTAATTATTTTATGTCAGATTTAAAGAACGTTCAACCATTAGAGGACTTCAATTGGGACGAGTTTGAAAATGGTACAAACGTAAACGCCAACAAAGAAGACTTGGCAAAGGCTTACGATGAAACCTTGAACAAGGTTAGTGAGCGCCAAGTGACAGAAGGAACCGTTATCGCCCTTGACAAAAAAGAGGTCATTGTTGACATTGGCTACAAGAGCGATGGAATCATTCCTGCTTCAGAATTCCGCTACAACCCAGACCTTAAAATAGGTGACAAGGTTGAGGTTTATGTAGAAAACCAGGAAGACAAGAAAGGCCAGCTGGTTCTTTCTCACAAAAAAGCTCGTCTTACCAAGAGTTGGGACCGCATTAATTCGGCCCTCGACAACGATGAAATTATTCAGGGCTACATCAAGAGCCGCACGAAGGGCGGTATGATTGTTGACGTGTTTGGCATCGAAGCTTTCTTGCCAGGAAGCCAGATCGACGTTCATCCTATACGCGACTACGATGTATTCGTAGGCAAGACCATGGAATTCAAGGTAGTGAAAATCAACCAGGAATTCCGCAACGTTGTTGTTTCACACAAGGCACTCATCGAGGCTGAGTTGGAAGCACAGAAGAAAGAAATTATCAGCAAACTTGAGAAAGGCCAGATTCTTGAAGGTACAGTCAAAAACATCACATCATACGGTGTGTTTGTCGACCTTGGCGGTGTGGACGGATTGGTACACATCACAGACCTTTCATGGGGCCGCGTAAGCGATCCACACGAAGTGGTTTCACTGGACGAGAAAATCAACGTGGTTATCCTCGACTTCGATGATGAGAAGAAGCGTATCGCCCTCGGTTTGAAGCAGCTGACCCCACATCCATGGGATGCACTTGATGAAAACCTCAAGGTAGGTGACAAGGTGAAGGGTAAAGTTGTGGTGATGGCCGACTATGGTGCTTTCGTAGAGATTGCTCCTGGTGTAGAAGGACTGATTCACGTCAGCGAAATGTCTTGGAGCCAGCACCTGCGCTCAGCTCAAGACTTCATGCATGTAGGTGATGAGGTTGAGGCTGTCATCCTGACATTGGATCGTGAAGACCGCAAGATGAGCTTGGGTATCAAGCAGCTGAAAGCCGATCCATGGGAGGACATCGAAGTGAAATATCCTGTTGGCAGCAAGCACACAGCAAAAGTTCGCAACTTCACTAACTTCGGTATCTTCGTTGAGCTTGAAGAAGGTGTTGACGGCTTGATTCATATCAGCGACCTCTCTTGGACCAAGAAGGTAAAGCATCCTTCAGAGTTTACAACAGTAGGTGCTGCCATCGAAGTCGTGGTTCTCGAAATAGACAAGGAAAACCGTCGTCTCTCTCTCGGTCACAAACAACTGGAAGAGAATCCTTGGGATACCTACGAAACCATCTACACACCTGGATCAGTACATACCGGTAAGATTACCGAAATGATGGACAAGGGTGCAGTTATCACACTGAATGAAGGTGGCGAAGGCTTTGCTACGCCTAAGCACCTTGTGAAGGAAGATGGAACACAGGCACAACAGGGTGAAGAACTCGAGTTCAAGGTGATTGAGTTTGTCAAGGAGACCAAGCGTATCATCCTTTCACACAGCCGTACCTTCGAAGATGTGAAAGATGACGTGAAGCCAGCTCACAAGCACTCTACCTCCAAGAAATCGAATGATATTCCACAAATCAACAATGTGACAGCAGGAACAAGTCTTGGAGACTTGGACGTGCTTGCCAAGTTGAAAGCAGACATGGAAAAAGGAGAATAATTGAGTATTTTTCCCACGCTCCTTATAAGAAGGGCAGATTTTTCTATTGCTGTCCGCTAAAACTTATTTGAGCAAAAAACTTATTTGAGCATAAGAACTTAGGGCTTGATTCCTCACACGGAATCAAGCCCTTTTTATTACAATCTTTTTCAGCCTTAAATTCAGTACTGATGGTAATGCAATGAGGGACGGAGGACAATCAACAGTTAGACGATAGGCATTGAAAATATAAAAGTGTGCTAAAGGTGTGGTATTAGCCCCTACACATAGGCCATTCAATCAGCTCTGACGATGCATAATAAAGCACTTTTGATGTGGTTCCAAGAGCCAGAGAGATAGCGGAAACTATAGGGAAATGCAAGGAAATCAAAGACTATCAAAACGTTTAATATACATTAAAAAAGTGGACTATTTCGAGCAAACTCATTTTGCATTTCAATCATCATTGATTGTTTAAGAAATTCCTTATGGCTTCCTCTCATTGGAAAAACTATTTTCAGTATCGTGAAAGTTCCATCTTTCTTCGTTTTATTCATTATAAGTTCATAACTTTGTTGCTAATATCAAGATAAACAATCACCTAATGGGACAGAAGAAAGAGCACAGCAACCTGATTAAGGAGCATTTGAAGAAGCGAGGTATCACCCAAACATGGCTCGCAAAAGAGTTGGGCATGAGTTTCGGCATCACCAACGCCTACGTTTGCAATCGCAAACAACCTAACCTCACTACCATTTTCAAAGTGGCAGACTTGCTCGGTGTTTCACCCAAAGATTTAATAGAATAGATAAAGTAATATGTGTGAATTTCCTGAATGGCTAGACAATTATATCTTCAATGTATTAAAGGCCAAGTATTCTCCCGACTATGTCCGATTTGAATATAATCTGAATCTAAACAAAGATGAAGTTCTTATCTATCTTGGAACGTACTTCCCTCGTAGCTACATTGAAACTAATTCTTTGTTTACTGAATTCTCAAATGCTGTAAATTACACAAAGGCAATAGAACACAAGTCCGAATTAAAAATTCTAGATTTGGGATGTGGGACAGGGGGTGAAATCTTAGGAATATTATCGTTTGTTGATAAGTTTGTATTAAATGTAAATGCGATAAAGCTGTTAGCTATAGACGGAAATCAAGAATCCTTGAGAATTTTTGAAAAGGTAATATCTTATTGTAAAGCTCACACAAGATTAGACATTAACTACTCTATCGGTCCAGCCTTTATAGAAAATAAAGAAGATTTGGATACCATAGCAGAAATTGTTTCTGAGCAATATGATATTATTCTTTCTTGTAAAGCTATTTGTGAACTACTTGCCAAAAAAAGGTTCGAGCAAAAACCATATAAGTCAATAGTGGCTATGTTAGCATCAAAACTAACTAGTGACGGAGTTTTGTTCATAGAAGATGTAACCGTAAAAAGCCCAGCAACAAATACTTTTATTCCTATTATTCTAAATAGCGAACTAAATGAATTTATAAGGGAAAACAAAGATTTTACGACCCTATTTCCTCGTAGTTGTGCAAATAACGAAAACAAGTGTATTGATGGATGTTTCTTCAAACGCGAATTCATTTTTTCTCATTCACATAAGAGCAACGATGTAAGTAAAGTCGTATTCCGATTTATCGGAAAGAAAGGCATATTAAACAGATTAAAAATTACAGATGAAAGTAAAAAATATGATTGTAAAATCTTAAAAAAATAAAATATGGCTGATTTTGATTCTGAATTTTTTATTGATTATTCGAGTCTAGATGACTTTCAAAGACAGTTAATCGATCGCAAGAACAATAAATCCATGGTTGTTTCTGGTAGTGCTGGTAGTGGCAAATCGCTTATCGCTCTTCACAAAGCAAAGCAAATTGCTGCTTTAGGTGAAATGTATACTATCATCGTTTATACTAAGTCACTTAGAAAGTATTTCGAAGATGGTTTGAAAAAACTTGGCTTAAAGAATGTTTATCACTATCACCAGTGGAAACACAATCAACGTCACGTTAAATATCTTATTGTGGACGAGTGTCAAGATTTTACAAAGGAAGAAATCGAAGAAATGAAACAGTATGGAGAGTTTTGTCTTTTCTTTGGTGATTCTGCACAATCTATCATGGGGTTTGGAAATAGAGGGGAAGTACAATCTATCGAACGCACGGCATCAGACATGAATGTCGCCCCAGACCCATTATACTTCAACTACCGATTAACCCAAGAAATTGCAGCTTTAGGTGAAAAAGTAGGTAATGTTGAAGACTTAGTATTAAAGTGCAAACGTAAAGGCGAGAAACCAAACCTAATTTCTGCAAATAGTTTTGATGGACAACTTGACAAGATTGCAGACATCATAAAGAATCGTGCCTTAACAAATGTCGGTATTCTTTTACCATTCAATACAAATGATAAGGGTGAATGGTCGGTAGAATATGTAAAAGATTATCTTATGAGAAAAGGTGTTACTTGCGAATTTAAATACAATGCGAACCAAGATACAGAAATGGATTTAGATTTCCATTCTTCCAATCCTAAGATTATGACATGGTGGTGTGCAAAGGGGTTGCAGTTTAAAGATGTGTTTATTCCTGGTTGCGATAAAAAAACAGATAACCGCTCAGCACTTTATGTGGCTATGACAAGATGTAGTGAACGTTTGTATTTGGGGTACACTTCTTCACTTTCATCTCTTTTTCCTGAAAAGAGCAACACTGTTTACAACAATAATGAGGAACTTGAAATTATCTAATTATGAAATTATATTTAGCAACATCTTCACTAAATGTTGATAACATTCTATCTACAGAAAGTGTAGCTCCTTATTCTTTCTACCAAGTAAGAAATTATGGATATGATTCATTCGTTTGTTTGGATTTAATTCCATTTAAAAATGTTCTTATTCTATTCTCTCGAATACCTTATTTTGAGATTTATGACAAAGAGCATGACAGCCGTCCACTTGTTCTTGAAATTGAAGTTAATGAGAGTATAAATCCATTAGTACATATAGCTGATTACGAAGGAGTCAATGTGTATTCTACTGACACAATTATTCGTCTCTCTCCATTCAATACAAGACTGTTTTTTTTCAAGCCTCAAGACTTGAACCATTCTAGATTAAGTTGCTCTGATAGCCTTACCAACAAACTGGGAGACTGGTTCTGTTTTGATATGTGTAGAGCAGATTTCAATTTAGGCCACTTATCAAAAACAAACCTCCATGTTGATGATAAGTGTAATAATTTTGAACAGAAGGTGTTTCAGGATAATAGACTAAACACTATTAAAGGTTTTGTGTTTGGCTACTATCTTGGCGTATCCAAGTCTGTCTCTGCAAATAGTGCTAAACTTCTCAAAATTCAGAAGAGGGTTTACGATATTGCTGCAACAGTTAAAAATAATGGTGGCTATAGTAACAATTCTTTCTTTAACGAATTGGAGCAATTAGACAAAGAGTACAGAAGAAATGACCCAAACTCTCTAAAATGCAAGGATTTGTGGGACAAAACACTTACAGAATTGGGGATTCCATCAGAAGCATTAAACCAATTGCTTGCACTTTATGACGTTAACGGTGTTGTCAAAACTAATTTTATGAAGAAACAAGGGGTAATGCCTACTGTATCTTTACATCAATACGGTTTCAATAATATTGAAATGTATCGTGACAATTTAAAACATTATACTGATAACATTATTAGGGAGGAGCAAAAGAAACAATTGTCTTCTTTCGATGTGATGAGTACCTTTGACTTAGATCCTTCATACGAAACTTGTATGCTTGCGGGAGAAGATTCTGATTCGATGATATTCAATAAATTCATCGATGCCATTTTATGGCATGGTATAGCTCCTACTCCTGACACTTTACGAACAGATCGTTTCAATATTGCTACAGAAATAACTAAGTCTGTTAAAAGTATCTGGGAATCCACAAATCAAGAATGGCAGAATAGTTCTGCACAGATATTTATGAATGATTTGCGACAGAACATTAAGAGTTTTACGCCTCTTGATATAAACAAGCAAGAAAATGTAATTCTTAAATCCATTGCAGCTTTCGTGCTTAAGGGAGAAGACCTTGATGCTGTTGTTCAGTTCTGCGAAAATAATTCATATTCCGATTATAGATATGCTCTATCTTTATGGGGGGCTACTATTGGATATGTTAAAATGTCTAAGCCTATTTTATCAGGGCTTACAAAAAGACCGGCATTTGCCAATATCTATAAGGCTATCATCGCATTATTATATAATGTAGATTCAGAGGGTGAGTTGCCTAATATAGAAGAACCTGTACAAATTACTCAAAAAGAAGAATCACGACCAATATTCGTACCTGCTAAAGAAGAACTTGATAGACTTCGTATTTGGCAAGAGAGCATTCGTTCATTTCTTAAACAACTTAAAAATGTACCTAAGAAAAAAGATCTCTATGCTCCACTTGAAAGTGCATTCGCTGAAAATGGCAATCAAATGGATTATGTAAAATTCTTTGCATTGCTCAATGATTACAAGGAATGGAGAACTTCTAAAGGAGAACCTATAAAGGCTTGGAAGAGTATGGTTGAACATTTCTGTCCAGAAGAATATAGTAAACGTTTTGGGTATAGCCCAGAATTAATTCACCAGAACAAGAAGCAGCAAAAAAAAATGTTCGAAAAATCTTTTGACTTTTTTGGATTTAAACAGGGTGAAAAATTCATAAATGAAGAATATCCTGAAATTTCATCAGTAAGTATTATTACCGATGAAAATGCTGCTAATTACCTCAAAGCTTGCCCTAAATTAGTGGTTTATAGAACGGAGATAGTAGATATCTTCATTAAATTCCAAATAAAATATCAATCAGGGTATTATTTTAAGAATCAACGTCAGTATAACAGAAATAATAATGATGTTGTAGACCACTTCTGCAAATGGTGCCTTTCTAAGAAAAACCCAAATGCAATCCCTTATACACAAGATAACAAGGGGATGATAGACGAAATAAAGAAGTATCTTTTAATAAAGTATCATGACTGACAAAATCAGAATACTAACAGATGATGGCAAACAAGTAGAGGCTTCTGCTCCTATCATCATTTCTGCCAGTCGTTCTACAGATATACCAGCCTTTTACGCCAAGTGGTTTTTTAATCGCTTGGCAAAAGGGTATTGTGTTTGGTATAATCCCTTTAATCAACAGCCTATATACATTTCATTCAAGAATTGTAAGGTAATAGTTTTTTGGACAAAGAATCCTAAACCTATTCTACCTTACCTACATATCCTTGATGAAATGGGAATACACTATTATTTTCAAGTCACATTGAATGACTATGTAAATGAGGGCTTTGAACCTAATATAGCTTCAGTAGATGAAAGGGTCGATGCATTTAAACAACTATCTCAAAAGATTGGAAAAGAGCGAATCATTTGGAGGTTTGATCCACTCATTATTACACCTACTATTGGTCCAAGAGAGTTACTTAAACGAATCTGGAATGTTGGAAACAAACTTAAAGGATTTACCGATAAGCTTGTTTTCAGTTTCATAGATGTTAAGGCTTATCGAAAAGTTCAAAATAACCTTGTTAAAGAAACAATATTCTTTACCAAGGAAGATGTTGAAACAGCAGAAGCTAACTATGCACAACGCATTGATATAGTAGAAGGTCTTCAGAAAATTCAAGAAGCATGGAAAGGGCTAGGATGGAATATTACAATGGCGACTTGTGCCGAGGACATTGATATTGAATCTTATGGAATAGAGCACAATCGCTGCATTGACGGAGAACTAATGAAACGTACCTTCTCAGAAGATGAAGAACTTGTTTACTATCTGTATACTCTCAAATGGCCTAAGCGCGATATGTTTGGTCAATTGCCTGCTATTCCTCAGAAAGAGAAAAAAGTAAAGGACCCTGGACAACGTAAGATTTGTGGATGCATGGTTAGCAAAGATATTGGTATGTACAATACATGTCGCCATTTTTGTGTCTATTGCTATGCTAATACAAATAAAGAGTGCGTTCTTAGAAACAAAGAAAAGCACAATGAGAATAGCGAAAGTATTATAGAATGAATCTAAAGAAGTAAAGAAACAACATTTTTATTCCAATCCTTTAAAATTGGGTGTAATAAAGGGTGTAAATCGCATAACTTGCTGATTTACACCCTTGTTTTCAGAGAAAGACTCTGTATATGCCGAATGCCTCAGTCTGCTTGAACAAAGAGGATATATTCACAACGATATTAAGGTACATAATGATATTCAAGTTGATAATAATTAGCAAATAGATATAATTTGCTTATATTGCTGTCCGGTAAAACTCAAAAGAGCATAAATATCCTCCCCGAAGCCCAGTAAAATTGGACTTCGGGGTTTATTTTTTCAAAAGTAAGCCCCCTCTTAATCGAAAAGACTTGGTTCTGGCGGCGCTTTTTGCATCTCCTTTGCAAGGAAATCATTCCAAGTTTTTTCGGGATTTTCCATAAATGCGATAAAATCGACGTAGTACATAAGCATAAGCCGTACCATGGTAACAACTTGCGAAAATGCACAATGCCTCTTGATGCTTCTCGACAGAACCGTTATCAGCAGATTGGCTATCAGAACAACCCATGTCTGTATTTGTATGGCGTTGACGCTGTCCCCATAGAAGAAATGAAGCGGGAAGTTCTGTTTAAGTTGTTTGTATAACGACTCGATAGCCCATCTTAAGCGGTAAATTTCAGCAATGTCCTCAACCGTGAAGTCAAAGTTGTTGGTCAATAGCACAACTGGTTTCTTGTTCGCATAAAATATCTCCACCCTTCGTGCCTCATGGATGAGTTCCCCTCTTGTAAAACGTACTTTTTGGTCAATATGTGCCACAAGTCCCTCTGTATTGACGTACATAACGGATTCAAGTACCTCATACTTAAGGTTTTTCTTCATTTTTGTCACGTAGCAAACGCCTTCTTCTGTAAGACGTTGGAATTGTGCTATGTCGACATAACCACGATCCATTGCCAAAGTGGAGTCTTTTGGCAGATGCACCTCTTTTAGCAGGTAATGGTCGTGTTTAGCGGCGGATGTGAGCTGCACCACCATCGGCACGCCGACATGATACTTCATAACCGTATGCACTTTCATGCCGCCTTTCTTCTTGCCTGATTTCGGATGCCGCCCAACCCCTTTGAGTATGTTGTCGAAGAGCGTTATTGTGGTGGAATCCATCATGTAAAGCAGCTTCTCCCAGTCTTTAGGCTCGTGCGTCTGCCCCTTATAACTCTTGGCGGGGCGGCTGTCCGCTAAAAACTTGGCATACTTCTCCAGTAGATATGCATAGACACTTGCAAAGAACTCCTGAGGACGGCGTATATTGGCTTCTGCAAGCGTACTGCGACGAACTAGATAGTTCGTTCCGAGGTGTGCGAGCTTGTGAGCCTCCGCCTTCATGCCTATCTCAAGTTCGCGCAGAGAATCAAAGTGTTTGAGGATGCCGAACAACATTACGACAAGATGTTGGTAACCGTCAAAACGCTTCACATAAGCCTCGCTTCCTTTCGTTTCGCGGCTTATTTGAAGAATTTTCTCCTTGTCGAGTAATTTTAATACTTGACTATAGACCGGCTGTCCGGTAAAATGACTATCTTTGCTCATGGTTATGTTTTATTTTAGTAAAAACAAAGATAACCAAAAGGGCTGACACCTCGTGAGAAGTGTCAGCCTTAAATTATTTTGTTTAATAAAGTTTTACCGGACAGCAATAATCTATTTTATAAAAAAATCCATTCCTAACAAGAATACATAGAATATTCTTGCAGGAATGGATCCCAATCTTTATATATGCTTATCTATTGGCTGTCTGCCACAGATAAGTATCTGAACAATGAACAGAGGCAGTTTGGTCGGCAATCATCAACTTGAAGTCGCCTTCCTCCAATCTCCATTTACCATCCCAACCTACAAAAGCCAAGTCGTCTGCCTTTAATTCGAAGGTCACAGTCTTGGTTTCACCTGGCTGAAGTTCCACCTTGTCGAAGGCACGGAGACGACGACCATCTGGCACCATGCTGGCGACGAGGTCGCTGCTGAACAGGAGAATGCTCTCCTTGCCTGCCACCTTGCCCGTGTTCTTCACATCCACGCTCACCTTGATAATGTCGCCGTGACGGAAGTCAGACTTGGAAACCTTCAGGTTGCTATATTTGTAAGAGGTGTAGCTCAAACCATATCCGAAGGCCCACTGCTGGGTAATCTTCGCATTGTAGTCGTAAGCTCCTTCCATCGTACCCACCTCCTCACTCTTCTTGAAGTCGTAGTTAGCGAGCGAATTGATTTCCTTAGGATAGGTGTAAGGCATCTTGCCACTGAAGTTTGACTTGCCCGATACCAAGTTTGCCAAGGCATCGCCGCCCATGTTGCCAGGGATAAGGATGTTGATGATGCCCTGTGCCAATGGTTCGATGTCGGCGATGATACGAGGACGACCTTCATTCAGCACCAAGATGACAGGCTTGCCTGTCTGAGCCAAAGCCTTCACCAGATTGCGCTGGTTCTCTGAGAGCCAAAGGTCGGTCAGGTTACCCGGAGTCTCTGTATAGGAGTTCTCGCCAATGCAAGCCACGATGACGTCGGCATCCTTCGCTGCAGCCACTGCCCCCAGAATCTGAGGTTCGTTCTCCTCCCAGTAATTTCCCTTCTCATTATAGGTAACACCCTGGTTCAAGATGACATTCTCCTTACCATACTCATTACAGAATGCCTCATAGATGGTATTGTACTTGCCGGCAAACTCATCGGCACGATGACCCTGCCAGGTATAGCTCCATCCACCGTCCAGGCAGCGCATCTGATTGGCATTAGGACCCGTGAGGAGAATCTTCTTGCCATGCTGCAAAGGGAGGATATTACCCTCGTTCTTCAGGAGCACCATACTCTCGGTAGCTCCCTCCAAGGCGAGCTTGGCAAACTCCTTGCCACCAAACTTAGGATAATTCTTCAGTTTCTGGGTTGGGTTCTTGAAAAGGTCGAGACGGTACTTCATGCGAAGCACACGGCGACAGGCATCGTCGATGCGACTCATCGGAATCTTACCTTCCTTCACCAGTTCTACAAGGTAGCCACAAGCATCGCAAGAATAAGGTTCCATAATCATATCAATACCAGCATTGATGGCAATGCGGAGCGCATCCTTCTTGTCCTTTGCCACCATCTCACGAGTATAGAGATTGTTGATGTCTGCCCAGTCGGTGATGAGCACACCATCCCATCCTGTCTCTTCCTTCAGCCATCCTGTCAGGATGTCCTTGTTGGCATGCATCGGCATACCGTTGACGGAAGCGGAATTCACCATCACGGTCAAGGCTCCAGCCTGCAGACCCGCCAGGAAAGGAGCGAAGTGCTTCTCTCGCAAGTCGGCAGGAGAGATATAGGCTGGCGTACGGTCTTTACCGGTCCAAGGCACACCATAGCCCATGAAGTGTTTCATTGAAGTGGCGATGTGATACTGGTCGATGTTGTTTGGGTCCTCGCCCTGGAAACCATAGACCATCGCCTTGCCCATCTCTGAACTGAGGTAGCAATCCTCGCCAAAGTTCTCCCAGATGCGAGGCCAACGGGCATCACGACCGAGGTCAACGGTAGGACTGTAAGTCCAAGGTACGCTCACTGCACGAGTCTCATAAGCGGTAGCCTCAGCCGAACGGCGAGCTATCTCACGATTGAAGGTGGCAGCCACATTGATGTTCTGCGGAAAGAGGGTTCCGTCTTGTGTATAAGTAGAACCGTGGTTCTGATCAAGACCGAAGACACAAGGGATGCCGATGCGCTTCATCGAAATCTTCTGGATTTGCCCAATGTACTTCTCCCACTGCTTGGCTGTTGGCGCGCAAGTGTTAGGAGCGTTGAGGATAGAGCCAATCTTATAGCGGGAAAGGATAGAATCGGTCTTGTGCTCGTCGATATAGAACACACCGTTCTTGTCGTTGGCACCAAAGAGGTCGGTCACCAATTCCATCATCTGACCTATCTTTTCCTCCAGGGTGAGTTTCTTCAGGGTTTGTTCTACCTGAGCCTCAATCTTTGGGTCGCTCTTGATAACCGGAACATTGGCACTGACTGTATAAGCCAATGCCAACATTGAAATTGATAATAATATTTTCTTCATAAGTTCAAAGGTTTGACGTTTTATGATAAAAACGAAAATCTTTCTAATATTTTATTCAATAGTTATTTTCTTTACGGTGTAACCGTCACCCACGAGGAATAGACCATTCTGCTCTGTCAAGAGTTGGATAGAGAGGTCGGTCAGTTCAAACTCCCATTTAGCAGGTCCATTCACCATGATGTCGCCACGCTCTGGTTCGCCCTTACCAGTAAGGATGTTGTTCCACCAAGAGGTAGCAGCAGTACCCTGACCATTTCCATCCACATAAACACGGAGGATGGTGCCCGCCTTCACCTTTGAGAGGAAGGTATCCTTCAAGGCATCGAATGGTGTACCCCATGTCACGGCAAACTCACCTTCCCAGATGGTGTTCTCCATAGATGGGCGAGCCTCGGTGGTTACCTTGATGGTACCGCCAGCAAACTGTACACCATTGCCATCTACCAATGTAATGTCGTAATCGCCATTGGCGAGGTCAGAAGGAGCAGTAACTTTCAATGTCGTACCCTCATTGAGCACTTCGAAGGCAACCTCCTTACCAGCGATGAGAACTTTCTGAATGAGACCCAGGTTCTTGCACTTGTGGATGGTTGTAGTTTCTCCCGGAGCTACCCAAAGCTCAATGGCATTGGTACCCAAGGCTGGATCATCGGCAGCAGGAGTCACGGTAACGTTCAAGGTACGGGATGTGGTCTTGCCCTTGGTGGTGGTTGCCACAATCTTCAGTTCATGATTACCTATAGGCAAAGTTTGGTCGATGGTGGTACCTTCAGCTATCTGAGTGCCGTCAAGCAACCATGTCACAGTGGTGTAGTGAACAGGAGTTACCTTGATTTCCAACTTATAATTAGTCTTGCGGTCTATCTTGGAATCAGCCAAGTCGGTGTTCAAGATACGTGGATTGTCATTTTCGCTGACAGTGAAGTATGGTTCATCGTCAGAAGAGCAAGAAGACAAGGTAGATGTACCAGCCAGTGCGAAACTCACGGCTAAGAGCATCATCATAGCCTTCAAGACTTTTCCCTTATATTGTTTCATTGTCTTATTCATAATTAATTATTCTATCTGTTGTCCTATAAGACTTAACATTTAACACTTAACATTAAACACTACTCGCTATATCCCTTTCCGAATGGAGGATTGAAGTCTGGCTGAAGATTTACATCAGCCTTGTCCCACCAGAGGCGCTTGTGCCAGTTGTCTGTACCACCCATGCGGTCGATGGCAGCCTTGTAGTTGGCATTGTTGTACTGAGCTTCCAACTCAGGATACTGCAAGCGGACAGGCATTGACCAATCGGAATCCGTATAAGTGAAACCATTCTTGGTCAAGAGATCACGATTCAAGATGGCAGGATAGTCAGAGCGGCGCATGTTAGCCCAACCCTCAGAAGGGTTCATCATGTGGAGAATCCAAGCCTGGGTGTTGATGGTCTCCTTAGGATTGTCACCCAACGGATTGCTGGCAATGAACGCATCTATCTCTTCCTTGGAAATCTTGTTGGATGTAAGATAGTAGTTGTTGAGCAACTCCATGCTGGCACGAACACCAGCCTCGTAGTGACTCTCCGCATCACCACCACCTACATTCCAACCCTTGGTTGCAGCCTCAGCCTTGAGGAACTCCACCTCAGCATAGCTCATCAAGTCGCCAGGACAAGAAGGCATCTCGAAGTCGATGTTCAAGCAAGGACGACCAGCTCGGGCTATATAATCAGAGTTGGCATAAGTGTTCTCGTCAATCTCTGCATACTTCTTCAAAGTAGGAAGGTCATCCACCGTAGCTGGATTCATCCAGTCTGTGTACCAAGCTGCACCAGGGTTGCAAGGCTCCTCACCGAGGTCCTTGCTCTGGAAGTAAGCCAGAAAATCATCGGTCAAGTCGATGTTCTGCTCCTTATCTGGCTTCACCTGACTACGCTTGATATTGTAGTAGTGACGGCAGATGCGATAGAGACGAGGGTCGTTGGTATTCTGCAACTGATAGAACAAGGTAGAGCATACCATGGTTGGCGATGTGGCATCCTGACCATAGAGACTCTCGCTCAATGCATTGGCACGGAAATCGTAGTCGTTGGCTCCATCATAATAGGTAAATGGAGAATCAGTATACTTGATATAAGCATCATCTGCTGCACTGGCGATAGCACCGGCAGCTACAGCCTTCTCAAACTCCTCCTTTGCCTTCTGTGGATTAACATCGGAAATGCGCATGGCATAGCGCATACGGAGTGCATTGGCATACTTCTTCCACTGAGCTACATCACCACCCATGCTGGTGACATCACCAGAAATGCGGTCGGTACCTGTGCCAAGCTGCTTCTCGCAAGCGTCAAGCTCCTCAAAGAACCAGCTGTAGAGTTCCTCTACGGTATCATACTTAGGGGTGGAGATACCTGAGATATAACCCAAACCTGCCTCCGAACAAGGCACGTCACCGTAGGTATCTGCCAAAACTGCCGTGAGATAGACACGATGGATACGAAGTGCCGCTTTCAAGTTTGCCTTGTCAGCAGAATTGTGGATGGCATCCACAAGGTTCTTGACACCGATTTCATAATAGCGATCCCAAATACGACGGGTAATATCATCTTCTCTGAAATTAGAACCAGCGTAATTGGTTACATTCCAACCACCAGCGAAATACTGTGGGAAACCAGATATATAGTTACGGTAGGTATCCATCAGACTGAAGTCACCGTAAGTCTGCAACAAAGCTGTTGTCAACTGTGCGTTAGGGTCGAGCTCGCTCACCTTGGTCTTGTCGGTATTGATGTTGCTCAAGGTATCATCAGAGCAAGAAGTCATCGCAGTGCCGGTTGCCATCAGGGCGAAAGCCATCATCAGGCTGCTCTTACCTATATACTTCTTGATTATATTGTTCATTTTCTTACCTTATTATATATTAGAACTTTTCTAAAGAAATTGATTCATTTTTTCGAGACTAGAACTTCACGTTCACATTCAAACCATAACTCTTGCGAGATGGCAGGGAACCATATTCCAGACCGAGACCTGAGGTGTTGTAGCTGGAGTCTGGGTCGATGTTAGGAATGTTCTTCCAAACAATGAATGGGTTACGAGCCACGAAGGATACGGTCAAGCCCTTGGCATACTTGCCCAGGATGCTATCTGGGAAGGTATAGCCGAAAGTAATCTCACGACACTTCACGTAAGAGTTGTCGTAAACGAAGGCACTCTGCACGCCATTTGCCACATGCTTCCAGTAATCTTCAGGGTTTACGGCGATATCGTTCTTGCGATAAGTACCATCGCCATTGTCGATGACACCCCCTACGACAAATCCCTTGCAGTTACCTGTTTCACACCATGCGGCAAGATCCATACCCGAAGCCTTGCGAGCCTCCTCGGAAGTGTACCACTCCTCACGGCCTGCCAATGTTCCCTTTGCCTTACCTGTCTGGTATGCGGAACGCATGGACATAGAGTAGATGTCGGCACCTACCTTAACATCGAATGCAGCAGAGAGGCGGAAGTTCTTGTAGCTGAAGGTTGAGTAGAAACCACCTGTCCAGTCCCAAGTAGAGTTGCCGATGGTCTTGATTTTCTGGTCAATCTTTGGAAGACCAGTAGCTGCATCGACAACCACCTGACCCTTGTCGTTGTAGAGGAAGTCGTGTCCACGGATAGCTCCATAGTTCTCACCTACCTTGGCACCTACAGAAACACCGCACCAGTATGCCTTCGCCAACTCGAAGTAGTCCATGCCATTGGTGAGCGACTTCACCTTGTTGGTATTCTTCGAGAAGTTGACACCCAAGTCCCAAGCAAAGTCCTTAATCTGCAAGGCACGGGCATTGAGGGCAATCTCGATACCCTGGTTCTGAATCTCACCGGCATTGATGAGGCGGTAAGCATAGCCAGAGGTGGTGGTTGAAGCCAAACTCAAAATCTGGTCCTTGGAGTTCTGGTTGTAATAGGTGGCATCCAAGCCCAAGCGTCCGTTAAGGAACTTCATCTCCAAACCTACCTCGTAAGAACCTGTCATTGTAGGCTTCAAATCCTTGTTTGGCTGTGTTGAGTTGGCTATCATACCGATGGTATAACCCGAGTAGCTGTACTTACCCGTGGTATAGTTGAGTGCCAACAGGTATGGATCGGTATCGCTACCTACCTTTGCCCAAGATGCGCGAATCTTACCGTAATTGATGAACTTCTTGTTCTTGATAAACTCAGAGAATACCAAACTACCAGATATCGAAGGATATACGTATGTATTGTTATTGATAGGGAGCGTAGATGACTTATCGCCACGGAGGGTTCCCTCCAAATAGTAAGTATGCTTGTAGCCGAGGCTCGCGCTGGCATAGAGAGAGCTGATCTGCTTCTTATACATGCTCTCGCGAGTGTTCTGTTCCTGATAGTTCATGATGTTCTGGATGCCATTCATCTGCTGGTTGAGACCGACGTTGGTAGTGGTCTTATTGTTCACCTTGAAGATGTTACCACCAGCGGTAGCGTTGACATCGAAGTCGCCCCATGAGTTGTTGTAGAGGGCGAGTATCTCGGCGTTGAGTGTGCGGTTGTTGAAGATTTGGTCGGTAAGCTTTCCGGCAGGAGTACCTGGAGTTGTCTTGGCGATGAAGTCCTCGAAGTTCATGCTGTTGATGTCGGTACCGATGGTACCCTGCAACTTGAGGTGCTTGTCGATGTTCCAGATGGCCTTTCCCGTAAAACGGAACACGTCCTTGTCGGATGTATTGCTGTTCTTATAGAGATCCCAGTATGGGTTCTTGTTATACTGGTCGTTACCATTCCAGTTGGAATAGTTGCCGTCGGCATCCTCATAGTGCTTCAACCAAGCCTGGTCGTAGGTACCCGCCAGGGTCATGAGGTTCTTACCCACGTTGCTCTGAGAGTCACCAAGGGCAGGACGGTTCTTTACCTTCTCACGAGTATAGTTGGCGGTGAAGTCGAAGTCAACTGGACCTGCAGAGGTATTCACTCGGAGGTTGAAGTTGTCACGACTCATATTGGTATTTGGCAAGATATCCTTGTTGCGCATATCGGTAACAGAGAAACGCATACCCGTCTTACCGGAATTAACTGAGAGGATGGCAGAGTTCTGGGTGGTGAACCCCATGCGGAAGAAATCGGAGGCGTTGTTAGGATGCATCAGGAATGGACGTTCCTCGCCATCGAAATACTTGAACATGAAGTCATCGCCCTTAGGTCCCCAACTGGCATTGGTACCAGAGGTGCTGGATGCAGGAAGCTCGCCATTGTAGCCAGCGCCATATATCTCCTGGATTTCGTCCCATTTAGCCAACTGGGTATCGACAGTATAAGAACCATAGTACTCCACGGAAATCCTATCCTTCTCTGCCTTCTTGGTCGTAATCAAGATAACACCATGGGAAGCACGGCTACCATAGAGGGCTGAGGCTGCAGGACCTTTCAATACGGTCATCGTCTCGATATCATCAGGGTTGATGGCAGAGATGCCATCACCGAGGTCATAACCGCCACTTTCGCCGGCACTGCCAAAGTTTGTATTATCCAAAGGCACACCATCCACCACGTAAAGAGGTTGGTTATTGCCTGCCATTTCTGTATTACCACGAAGGAGCACGCGGGTAGAACCAGAAGCACCGCCAGCGGTGTTCTGCACAACGAGACCAGCCACCTTACCAGAAAGAGAGTTGATGACGTTGGTTTCCTTCGCCTTGGTGAGTTCCTCACCCTTCACTTCCTCCAAGCCATAGCCCAGGGCCTTGCGGTCTCGCTTGATACCGAGGGCGGTGACAACTACCTCATCCAAGGCCTTACCATCCTCTTGCATCTGTATTTTCATGCCATTAGCAGCTTTCACGGTCATCGTCTTGTAACCGATGTAGCTCACTTCGAGTGTAGCTCCAGGCTTGCAGTTCAACGTAAAGTTACCATCCAGATCGGTAACGGCACCGTTGGTTGTACCGGCCACCTTCACGCTCGCGCCAATCAAGGTTTCGCCAGTGGCATCCACCACTGTACCCTTGATGCCTTGGTTCTGCTGAACGCTCATCGCAGCATTGTTCATCTGGGCTGCGAGAGTGGCAGAAGCAGGCATCCACATCAAACCTGCACCGAGCAGGCCGAGTAACATGGTTTTCTTTCTCATAATAGATATTTTGTTTTTAGTTTAACATTATTCTTTCCCAAAGATTCCTTCGAGAATCCAAGGAGCATTCAACTTCATACTCTTGAAACGGTCGAAGATGCCATACTTCTCAGAACCGTTGCCGAAGTGGTTGTTGTCCCAAACGAAAGTAGAGAAGCCTCGTTTGCGAGCCTCCGTAGTCAAGAACTTACAGTAGTAGGTCATGTTTTCATGCACTTTCTCTGAGTTTGATTTATAGTGATTGGTTACTCCCCATTCTCCTATAACGACACCCAGTCCTTTGTTGCTCCAGGTATTCACCACCTTGTCGAAGAAATCCGTCATTGTCTTCTCGTTTTCTACAGGTATCTTGCCAGCATCCTTGTAGACCTCACCCCAGTAATCGTAGGTGCAATCGCCGGCGTAGCTCCATGGCTGATAGTAGTGAAATTCCACACTCATATAGTTGTTGCCATTGCCTTCGGCATCCTTCGGAATGATGAAATCTCCATTCTCGATGCCAAACCAAGGGTTACAAACGTAAGTCTGTAAGATGAGGTGGCGCTTGGCATTGTTGCCGCCTGTGGCACGAATCATATCCACGAATGTCTGATTGTAAGCATTCTGCACTTCGAGGTTCTCGGCAGTAGGCTTGCTCCAATTGCCCCTGACGTGAACCTCATTGGTACCGGCGAAAGCCAAGCGGCTGTCATAATTGGCAAACTCAGAGGCGATATTCATCCAGAGGAGCGCAAGCTTCTGGCAGTTTTCATCCTTATATTGATAGGTAGGACGACCTTCTAGCCATTTTTCATGATGCGCATTGATGATAACCTTGAGGTCATTATCCAAACACCAACCCACTACCTCCTTGACACGAGCAATCCAAGCCTTGTCGATGCTCATCGCCTGAGCATTGGTAATGTGGCACTGCCAACGGATTGGAATCCGGATGGCATTGAAACCTGCCTTCTTCACGGCTTGTATCATCTTTTTGGTGACAACGGGATTGCCCCAAGCTGTCTCTGCATGAATGGAACCGTCAGGGTTGCCAATCTGCATCGACTCGCTATCCTGTCCAGGAGCTGAGCACTCGAATTCATTGCCGAGATTCCAACCTACTACATCCTTGTTCCATTGCTTGGCGGTAGGAGTCGATTCGCTTGTATCAGGCGTATCCACCACCGAAGGACTAGCACTGCAAGAAAATACAGTAAACATGCTTACAAAGAGCAAGCAGATTTTCAAAAGGTTCCTTTTCATTATTAGGTTTATTGTTGTTTATGCTTAATTGGTTATTTATTGCGAGTGATTGTTTGAACCTGGCTACAAAAATATAGAAAAGAGGAAAAAGCTAGGTTAGAAAGCAAACAAAAAAGGTTTCAAATCTAACTTATCGCCAGGTTTGAAACCTTACATTACATTTATATATAACTAACAGAATATCAGAAGGTAGCAATCCTACTTTCTTTACCAGCAATTTACATGACTCATTTTATTCATACTTACTCGGTGACACCCCGAAATGCTTCTTGAAGACTGTACTGAAGTACTTTACGTTTACAAATCCTGTCTTCACAGAGACATCCAAGACGCTATCGCCTTGCTTCAGATACTGGGCAGCCTGCTCCAAACGGATGAGTCGCATGAAGTCTTGCGGTCCTTGCCCCGTCAGAGTCTTCAACTTGCCATAGAAGAGGGTGCGGCTCATCGCCATCTCCCGGCAAAGGCGGTCGATGGTGAAGTCGGTGTCGCTCAGGTTATCGAGGACGAGACGGGTTGCTTTCTCAACGAAAGCTTGGTCCATCGGATCCAAATCCGGTTCTTTTTCATCAGAAGATTTATTCTTTTCATCGGAAGCGGATGGCAGAGAAGGTTCGCTTGGCAACAGGCTCTTTGAAGACGATAGCCCAGAGTCCTCTCCTCTGACGATGGCGAGACTTCGCTCCATATAGTATTGACTCAGACGGCGACGGTTCTTCAACATGCTCGCAATCTTGCTGGCAAGAATGGCAGAGTCGAATGGCTTCGCAATGTAATCGTCTGCTCCAAGGTCTAGACCTTCTATCATGAAGTCGCGCCCTGCCTTCGCTGTTAGGAGGATGACAGGCAGCCAACTGGTCTCCTTGTTTTCCTTGATGCTACGGCAGAGTTCGTCGCCCTGCATACCTGGCATCATCACATCCGATACCACGATGTCACACTCACCATTCTCTGACAGATACTTCAAGGCAGCCTCACCACTCTCCACATCCACCACATGGTATTGGTCGGCGAAAGCCATACGGATGTATTGACGGAGGTCTTCGTTATCATCGACAAAAAGGAGCGTGTCCTTAAGTGATTCTTCTGATTTTATTTTTTCATCAGTAGACATGGAGTTATCGGAAGTTTCTGGCAAACTTGCTGGCTTGGAAGAAACGGAAACATCAACATTTCCGTTATCAGGCAATACAACCAAGAAAGCAGTTCCCTTGCCTTCCTCGCTCTCGAATGTTAACTTTCCTCCCAGTTTCTGCACAAGCTGGCGAGTGAGCATCAAGCCCAAGCCACTGCCCATCTCCTGAGAGTTGACCGCATTGGAGGCACGGAAGAAACTCTGGAAGATATGCTTGGCCTCGGTTTTCGGGATACCAATGCCGGTATCGCTTACCTGGATGCAGACTTGCTTGGCAACCTCATCGAGCGAAGCAGAGACGGTGATGGTTCCACCCTCCTTCGTATATTTTACGGCATTGGAGAGCAGATTCTCGAATATCAGATCCATCATAGAAAGATCGGTAGAGAAGGTATGCTGTCCACAGGTTTCCAACCGAAGATTGAGATGTTTCTCCTGGGCAGACATCTGGAACTTATCCACCTGCTGACGCAAGAGAACAGACAGTTCCACATTCTGCAAGCGAACTTGTGTCTTCGCTACGGCAATTTTCTGGAAATCAAGCAACTCGGTCACCATCTTCAGAAGCTTATTACCATTACGCTGTGCCATCTCCAAGAACTTTCGGCTCTTATCGCCTAGTGTAGCATCCTTCGCCAAGTCGGCAAGAGGAGCCAGCACAAGACTCAAAGGGGTACGGATGTTATGGGCGGTATTCACAAAGAAGTTGATCTTTTCATCGTAGTACTTGCGATGCAAACGTTCCCTGTAGTAATCCCAGCCGAAATAGACTACAGCACCTAAGATGCAAAGATAGAGAATCCATGCCCACCAAGAGTTCCACCATGGTTGGGCGATATGAATGCGCAAGGTGGATTCTCCCAATATGCGTCCGTTACTCCTACCCATTGCCTTGACATGCAGGATGTAACTGCCAGGAGGCAAGTTGGCAAAACGAGCCTGCTGGTAGGCAGAAGGTACACTCCACTGATGGTCGTACCCCTCCAGATAATACTGATACTGGATGTCATGCTGATACGGATAGTTGATGCTCTCGAAATGCACGATGAGGGTTTTCTCATCATGAGAGAAACTCATCTTTCCTTCTTGCAACATCTCGAAGAGTTCTGCATGCCAATCTTCCAGTTGGTCAGCCTTATCAAAAGTCTTTCCTTCCACCTCAACACCCGTGATATGAAGAGGAGCCTTGTAGTTCAATCCCCTGGCAAACTTGGATGCCAAGACCACAGCACCATCATTGCTTCCGAAAATCATTCGCCCGTCTTGGATTCGGACCACAGCCATACGCCTGTACTCCCGCTCCAATCCCTTGAAGAAGTTGAGATTGGTCACTTTTCCATGATCGATGAAAGCCAGTCCCTTGTCGGTACTCATCCACACCTTGCCTTTTGGAGTCTTGACCAAGGCATAGACGGTGTTGGAAGGCAAAGACTCCGAGATAGTATAGTTCTTGAGCTGATGCTTATGCCTATCGTAGAGGTACAAGCCTCCTCCATCGGTGGCTATCCAAATATGCCGTGCATCCTGAAAAACCATCGCATTGACAAAGAAATTATAATCGAAAGTAGGAAATTCCGATGGATAGAAGAATCGACTGACACGAAGGCTTCGCTTGTCGATACGATAACATCCATGGGTCGTTCCCACCGCAATACTCTTCTTGTCTGGTGACTCCACGATACTCTGAACCTCATTGATTGCTAAGTAGTTAACAGAGTTATCCACATTTCCATTCTTTTCTAATGATGAGGGGATATGTACCAAGTCTCCATCCAAACAACCTATCCACAAGCCTCCTTCGCTATCCTTGAATATACTATATACATAGTCGGTCTTTAACTTGCCATTCAACACAGAGTAAGCCCGACTACTGCTTCCATCGGCATGAACCTGAAAGATGCCATCACCATAGGTTCCCGCCAAGACCTTGCCGTCGGCAGTCTGACAAAGGGTAAGCACCACCTTATTATATAGGGCATGATGCCACTGTTGGGTTTGCTCGTCATAGATGCTCACCCCCTTGTCGGTAGCATACCATATCTTGCTATTGCGCCCCTGTGTATCCACGCTCTGCATGATGTCGTTCACACCATTATTGATAAGCGACTGGCTGTTGAGATACTCATGGCGCACAAACTCCAAGGTATGCTCCATCGGAATAGCCATATCCACACCTCCCGAATAGGAGCCAATCCAAAGGTCGCCAAGATGATCCTTGCAAAGGGCATAGACGCCATTGCCATGCAATGCATTCTCCGGTCTGCCATCCGTATTCAAAAGTAGATTCGTCTTACAAGTCTTCTTGTCGTAGGCATAGACACCTGCACCATCCACCGCCATCAAGATGGTGGCTGCATCGTAGGGGATAATGGAACGAACAGGGATGAGCGGAATATCTGATAAGGATGAGAATTGCGTGAGAGAAGACAATGGCTTCCATGTTCTGTCATCGAGCAAGAGAATGCCACGATGGAAAGTTCCCAACCATATCTGATGAGCCTTCACGTCGTGATAAGACGAAAGCACGGAATACCCTCGCAAGAGCAATCGAGGCTGGGCTGCATTTTGTGAATAGACGAAGAGTCCCGAAGGAGAACCTATCAATAATTGTTTGCCGAAGAATCGGATATGATTGACATATGTGTTTTTCAGAATGTATTTTCCTTTGTTTGGCGAACTAGGGGCTGTTTTGTCTTTGCTACCAGCAATAGATTGAGGAGCAATCATATATACGCCCCTATCTAACGCCATCCAAAAGCATCCCTTCTCATCAACCAACAAGTCATTGAGCACCACACTTCCTCCAAGTACTTTCATCAGATTGACCTGGAGTTGGAATGTGTCTTTCACCTTATTATATATGTAGATCTTTCCTTTATTATCATAGGCATAGATATGCTGTTGGCTATCCTTAGTCAACTTGATGTTTCTACCACTGGCATCACTAAACTGCATATCCGTAGCCAAGGTATAGTTCCGTACCTGTTGACCATTGTACCTGTCAACGCCTCGCTTGGTACTGATCCACATAGCAGCATCCTCAGCCTCAACTATCGAATACACACGGGCACTGGAGAGCCCATTGTCCGTATTGAGATTCGACAACATCAGCATATTGCGGGTCAAAGGTTCCTGAGCATGGAGCTGCGAACACAGCACCATGCACAAGAGCCACAGGAAATCAACCTGTAATCTTAGGAAATATGATAAGCCCTTATTTTTCATTTATCGGTCCAATGTATTAATTTCTTCCAGTCCCTTGGTTTGCTTCTTCGGCGTTATGCCGAGTCCCTTCAAGCTCTCCACCCTGCGCATCACGTTGCCGCTTGCATCGTAAAGCTGCTACCTTGTCTTATCGAAGGTCCTGGAAAGACGGGTTATCAGATCGTCGATACACAGGAAGAAGCCGATAGCAAGCCCTATAACGATTCCCATTACTTTTTTATATTGAAGTTGTCTTGACTTTTTATTTTGTTAAAATCGAGAGGATTTCTTATCTTTGTATTAGCAAACCAAGCCTCAAATTCCTCTCATGTACAAAGTACTAGACAAAGATACAATAAAAATGAAATTCTACCTCATTTATCAGTTGCAAAACGTGGATATATTTGCCAAAGTAGACTGTCAGAGGTAATTCCATGCATTCTATAAGCTTAAGACTGGTTGTCAATGGTATATGCTTCCAGTTTCATCGTTCTTTGCTGCCGAGAAGTTGGATTTGGCTCATCTAATAAATAGCTATTGAGTATAAGGAAGAGTTTGAATTAAATCAAGTGTTGCCTTTCAATAAATACATATTTCAAGAAGCGAGAAAGGTTGGGTATGAGTTGAAAAAGATACGTTGGTTTGATGAAGTTTTTGAGAATTTGGAGATGTTGGATAGGAAAAGACTGTGATGAGTGAGACTTGCTCAAAGAAAGAATATGGTCCACCACTCTTTTTTTACAATTTAAGCTATACTTGTGACTAGTCAAATAGAAAACACTCAATCTTACTTTTTTGTGGATGTAATCGGGTAGGAGGTAAATGTTATTCATAAAAGGCATTTACCTCCTACTTTCACATTTACCGACCTCCCACACCACCGTACGTGCGGTTCCGCATACGGCGGTTCCTATTTTGGGTGCCATTCGAGATACGACCCCATTAAAGTTGCATACCCAGCTGAGCGTAGTCTATTGTTATCTATCGCCCTTGTTAATATAGGACTATCAGCTATTCGCCAATAACCCTTGCGAGTATTACCCCATTCGTATGCTTTGTATTTATCAATACCACATCTGATGAGGTTTGCCACTTTTGTCTTGGTTTTCTTCCAAGCTTTCCATATACACATGCGTATTCTACGTCTTAACCATTCGTCTGTTTCAAGCAAGAGACGTTTCATATTGGCAAGGTGATAATAACCGACCCAACCTCGTATGTATTCTTTCAGCTTATGCTTTCTCTTGGCATATCCCCATCCATTGCTGAGACTTGTCAATTCTTTTAGCTTTGACTTCATCTTGGCTTTGGACTTGGGATGCACCATGAATTGGCATTTGCCGTTCATTACATAAAAGGAATAGCCAAGGTATTTCACTCCGCGCACATACGACACTATGGTCTTTTCCTTGTTGACTTTGAGATATAGAGTATTCTCTATAAATCGGGTTATAGACTCCTTCACTCGCATTGCAGCCCTCTTGGACTTACAGAATATCATCGAGTCATCGGCATAGCGTACAAAGGGAAGCCCTCTGCGTTCAAGTTCTTTATCCAATTCGTTGAGCATGATGTTACTCAACAACGGACTTAGCGGTC
>CABQNT010000001.1:0-327500 GCA_902465605.1 uncultured Prevotella sp. | reverse complement strand
TTAAATAAATAGTTAAAATCAAAAAAACAGGAGAATAATAACATAGAAAGCAAATCTAACGACATGAACATGTTGTATGCCTTTGCCAAATTGGTTTGATTCGGTGAACGCCAGCGTTCATTGATTACCAATAATCGAATTTGTTTTATTGGTTCAATTCGTTGTTAAAACAAAAGATAATGATTGTTGTTGAACAACATACTTTCTCCGTTCCACACCACCAACTGGATGATGCGGGATGTTACAACATAGCGAGCGGCTATTATACACGAAGTGGGAGAGAAACCATTGGTTCCCTCCCACTTTATTTCATGTCATGAGTAGTTGCAGGACTATTCTCAGCACGCATGCCGAGGCTTACCAGACGTTTCCCCATTCTTTTTTTTCGTAGTTGCCAACCTCTTCGTCCCACGAGTCCAAGTCGTCACCCTGCCACTGCTTTCCATAGGCCTCATCAGTACTTTCATCTTTCCTTGGAATTCCAAATGATTCCGCCAAGAGGCTAATGGCATCCATGGTTATCACCTCGGTGCGTGGCGACAGGTAGGTGCGCCTGTCGCCAGCAGCGTTGCTACTATTTATATCTTCTCTGTTCATCTTTATTTCGTCTTTAATGTTTTCTTACCCTTCATGATATACATACCCGATGGCAGACTGTCGAAATTGGTGCCTACATAGCGTCCATCGAGGGTGTATATGCGCTGTGCACCTTGCTGTGCATCAGCATTTTTTGTCACATCGTTGATGCCCGTTGTTTGATCGTCCTCAGTGAGCAACACAAACTGCTTGGCTGGGGAAGCAGTCGGCTTAAGCATAATGCACCCGCGGAAAGGTGGTATGAGTTTCTCGAAACCTGTCTTATCTGGCATTCTTTTCCATAAGTCTTTTCCAGCTCCATCACGTCCCAGTGTCCAAGGGTTGTAATGCCAATCAAGTCCCTCTGTCACACGTGGAATCTTTTCAGTGCTACCAGTGAACACGTAGCTTTGGTCAGTTTCACCTGGGGTAAAGAATTTTGGCTTGAGTCTTTTAAATTTGCTATCCTTGTCATTGCCAGACGCAGCTATTACCACTGGATTGCCAATCGCTTTGAATTCCTCAGAGCTATGGCTACCACCATCGGTGATGCGCAGCAGATAGGGTCTGTTCGCCTCAAGTGTGCTACCGTCAGGGATTGACATAAACATATAAACGTCATCAATTATAGGTTCACCCCATGGGTTTTTTCTACCTAAGTCTTTCTTTGTTAGTAAGTTCAAGTTGTATGCGCGAATGCCATCTGGTAATTTCACGGCGTATGGCAGGAAGAAGGTGAAACAGTTCTTACCAGAGGCAAAGGAAGAAATATCACGGTTGTAAACCACTTCATTGGCTTTGATGGCATGGAGGAACTCATATTCCTTGCCATCCTCCAAGAACAGCTTGGTACATGTGCCGTCAAACTTGACAAAGTTCACGTCCTGACCTGCTGCAAAGCTAATGTTTGGTACGTCCGGTAGGTAAACAATGACGTTCACTGGCAAACCTGCTACTAATGTCTTCGTTGCGCCTGTGCTAGAATTAGCTTCGCGCGACAAATTCGTCAGATTGTTCTTGACATCCGGACTATTCACGTTTCTCAAGTCAAGGTATTCAATGGGGCAACCTTCGAGAATGCCCGCACCAACCTTGTAGTTGGCACTGCCTTTCAAGGTAAATCCTGTCAGCAGTTCATTTCCCTTAAAGGCTTCATCGCCTATTTCCTCAACATTGTCAAGAACAACAAAGTCACCTATCAGCTTACCATTTTCGAAAGCCCTTGCTCCAATCGTCTTTACTACAGACAAGTCGTTGAAACTAAGAATACCAGCATTTGCGAAAGCTCTTTCTTCTATGGTAGTCACCGAATGGGGAATAATGAATTTTGCTAAGTCTTTAAAAGCCTTGTCAAACATACCCGTTGGGATTGTTGTTATGCCTTCTTGCAAGGTTACAGACTTAGATACGGTCTCAGTAAAAGCTTCTACTCCCGACCGCTGATCAGTGTCTGCGGGCAAGTTCTTATACATATCAGTAATATCTTTATCTGTGGGCTTTACCCCAAGATTTGCCGATGTGGGAACCTCTATCTGAATTGCAGAACCCTTGAATGCCTGATAACCCAAGTACAAAATGTTCGGACATGATAAAATCACAGTTTTACCAGTATTAGAAGAGCATTCTTCAAAGGCCTGAGGACCTATAGCTGTTTGGCCGGGAATTGTGATGCTTGTCTTTTTTCCTGCACCTCTTCCTCCTCTTTTTTCAGGGAAACGATATTTATAAGAATAACCCAAGTTTCCTTTATAGAACGCTTGCCGCCCGATGGTCTTCAAGTTTTGTGGGAAGTTAATGTTCCATACGATGCATTGGTAAAAAGCTGCTTCCTCAATATATTTAATGGTGTTAGGAAGAACTATTTCTAATTCAATGGTTCCTTTATTATAATTTCCTCTTTCATTGATAAATGCGCAGGTACCAATGGCTTCCACTGTCCAGTCGACACTTTTATAGTTAACTTTGTCAGGGACGGTTATTTTACCATTCAACTCCCCCTTGTAGCCTTTCATGTCATTGTTAGCAATGTCTGCCCAGTCGTCCTTGAGCGTTTGTTTTTTGGCTTCCTCTATATTCAAACTTTCGTTTGCGTATGTCACTTTCACTTTATGGTTCGTAACATCCACCACCTCATACCATAAGTCACCCGATTGGAATCTGTCGCCTACCTTCTGCGCGTTGACTGGCAGAGCCATTATCATCAGCAGCACAAGCGCAAACCATGCGCTGCGGTGCTTCGCTTTGTTGTTGTAATTTTGTTTCATCATTCTAAAAAATATTTAATTGTTGTTTTATGTCGTTGGATGGTTACTCCTGAAAGAGATCGTTTTATACCTATTTTAATACAATTCCGTAATTCGATGCAAAGATACACAAAAGCATTGGTTGTAAAAAATACAATGTATGTTTTTTTACACACATTTAACGAAAATAGTATAGCAACGGAACAACACAGCTCTTCCATTAAAGAGAAACATTGTTGAACAACGAATGAACATGATTGTTGATGAACTACGAATGACACAAATTACACGAATCAACTAAACATGACCATGAACGCCAGCAAGCGGATTCGTGTCTTTCGTTCAATTCGTTGTTAAAACAAAAGAAAAGGATTGTGGTTGAACTACGAATGACACAAATTACACGAATCAACTAAACAAGGCAATGAACGCCAGCAAGCGGATTCGTGTCTTTCGTTCAATTCGTTGTTAAAACAAAAGAGATTGATTGTTTCTGACGACAAACGACCATTTGAAGTGAAAGAGCCATCCGATACCGAACAACAAATGAACGGGCTGAAAGCCCAAAAGCTTATAGCCCAGGGTATCACCCTGGGTTGGATGTATTGGGGTAGCTGCGTCCTGTAAGGACAAAAGCACTTGATTATTATTTCGTTCATTTGCTTTTGCCCTTACAGGGCGCACACCTACTCAAAATCTTACCCAGGGCGTTGCCCTGGGCTATAAGCTGCTGCCCCTGCGGGGCGTTGAACCTCGCTTCTCAATATCTCAGGCAGAATCACACGGACATCCGTGAATATCCGTGAAACTCCGATGCAAAAAACATCAAACAAAAATATCATAGCAACGGAATGGCACGGACAATATCCGTGATTCTCCGTGATTCTCCGATGCAAAAAACATAAAACAAAATTATTACAGCAACGGAATGCCACGGAATGACACGGACAACATCCGTGAATATCCGTGATGCTCCGATGCAAAAAACATCAAACAAAATTATTACAGCAACGGAACGGCACAGAATGGCACGGAACAATATCCGTGAAGCTCCGATGCAAAAAAAACATAAACAAAATATCATAGCACCGGATTTATACGGAATGACACGGACAACTCCGTTGCCTTTAGAATTTGGTGAACACCAACCGAAGCTGCTCACTGCGCAGAATCATACGCGAACCATCTAACCGTTCTACCTCAAACTGCTCGTCCAGCCGCCGGATGCCGTATGGATAGAGAATCTTCACATCGTCTATCACGGGGTCGCCCTTGGTGCGATCAGAAATCAATGGCCTGTGCAACGTCAGACGCTGGTCACGGTGTTCAAACTCCATCACACACTCGGGATAGCGGTAATCCAAATCGTTGAGCATGAGAATCTTGCCTTGAACCGACCAAAACAATCGTTGCGCGGAGAGGTCGGCCGTTCCGTTGGTTTGCAAGGTGTCTACTTGTTGCAAACGCCAATAACCATCTAAGGCCCCGTTGTTGGAAGTTTCCAGCTCGCACGAGGTCCATGTTGCGAGCATCAGGAGGATGAGGAGGATATAAGATACTTTTTTCATTTCAATAATCCGTTTACAGGTTGAACACTCCATATTTGCCAATGGTGAGCTGTACGCCTTGGTTGTTGCCCAAAATATCTCCGAAATCGCCCCCATAACTTCCTCGGATGTTCCAGCCATGTTTGAGGCGACAGCCAACTTCCAGCATCACGCTTACGTTGTTTTGTTTGGCTGCGAAGGGCATTTTATAGGTTCCCAATCCCTCCTGCCAGGTGGTCAACAAACGATAGCTCACGCCATTCCATGGCTCGCCCGACACCCCCAGGTGGAAGGCCTTGAACCGATTGTTCTGAATGTTGATATGTCCATCTTCGTTATAGAGTGGCGAGCGATACAGCGGGTTGCCCATTACTTCACCCCAATGCTGCCACCCGGGGTAAATGTAGTGATTGTAAAAATCGTCGATGCCCGAGATATGGTGACTCATGTTCTGCGTGTGGTCGTGATACACGGGACCGCTCTGATACTTGGTGTACAGATATTCAAACACCACGTTGCGCACCAGGTCGTTGTATTTCAGATTGAGTTCCACGCCCAACATCATGTCCTTAAAGTCGTAGACAAAGAACTTTCTTTTCTTCTTGACGTTCCATTCGTCACCCGTTCCGTACCCGTCGTAATCGAGTTGGAACATGGACGAGTGGTCCTCAAAAAACTTTTCACCATACAGACCTACGCGCCAGGTGTCCGCATCATAGTTCATCCGTATGAGCCAGCTGCCCAGTTGGTCGCCTTCCACATTCTGATAAACAATGTCCTCCTCAGGTGCATCGTAGCCACCAGGCATGAAAGCATTCCAAAAAGCCCTGAACCCCGTTTGGCTGCGAATCACGTTGACCGTTCCATCAGACTTGGGTTGATAGCCCGTTCCACCGAAAAGCGTGGCCATCTCCAACCCCATTTCGATCGAAAACGGACAGAAGCGGTCTTCATTGCCTATCTTCAGATAGCCGGCCTTGCTGTGATACAGCACGTTATCGGCATACTTTGACTGGCGCTGGGTAAAACTGTGCTGCCAGTTGTCGTCCGTCATCTTGCCGTAGGCGACGTGTCCCTTCACGTGCAACCACCTGTTGCCAAAGGGCAGCATCCAGTAATCGGGCAAGGCCAAACGCACCTGCGGAACGGGTCGGGCATTGATGCCTAACGTTTGCGAACCGCTGCTCAACTGGTTGTTCTTCAACTCCATGGGGTATTCCTTACTCCCTATCGAGAGCGCGCCATGCAACCACCGTAGCTCAACAAAGGCCTGATGAACCACCATCTTGCTGGTATGATTGACACCCGCCACCACGTCCAGGCCATAGCCAATCCCCCATTTGCGTGCCGAGTCAGTACGCAAGGGTCTGATCATGGCCGCGCGCAGATAACCGTTGTTCTTTTCCAACGAACTCAAGCCATACCGGTTGGAATGGAGCCACAAGGGAGTTTTGCCATCAGAGAACGAACTTTGCAGTTCTACCTGATAATGAATGTTCTCACCGATGTTCCACGGCGATGCGTTTTCTGCATCAAAATCGGCCTGGGCATGCCCCACTCCAGTTGCGAACAGCAGAACGGACAGTAATATATGACGTTTCATGAATTATAGAATCGTGCTTTTTAACGATAAGTTACTATGCTGCGGAAATAAACACCTAATCGCTTTCCGCTGCTATATAACAAATATGATTTCCCATTTGCAACAAAGAACGTACTGAATTTCTTAGCACGCAGTCTGTTTGTGGGTTACGCCCCGTAGGGGCAAAAGCGCTTAGCCCAGGGTAACACCCTGGGATGGTATGTGGTGAAGGATAACGCCCTGTAAGGGCAAAAGCACCTTTCATCCTATTCGCCATACTTGCTTTTGCCCTTGCAGGGCGTCGCATTCTCTGCCCACCTTCCCCAGGGCGTTGCCCTGGGCTATAAGCTTTTGGGCTTTCAGCCCGATTTAGAGTAATCAGTATCATTCAATTTCCATTGCAGGATGATTGTTACTTTTATAACGAGAAATCGCAAACATTATTATATATCATGGTTGCAAACCACGGTTCGTTGAGAAAAAAGGTTGTTTGTTTCAACGACATCGCTTCTTTTGGTTTAACAACGAACCCACCGAAAGAGGCGAAAGGAATGACGTGTGATGTTTTTTTTGCAACGGATTATCACGGATATTCACGGTGCGTCCGTGCTGTTCAGTGCCATTCCGTTGCTATTATATTTTGATTATGGTTTTTTACATCGGAGTTTCACGGGTGTCATTCCGTGTTAGTCCGTGCCGTTCCGTTGCCTTGATCTTTTGTTTATGGTTTTTTGCATCGGAGTTTCACGGATATCCACGGATGTTTTCCGTTCCATTCCGTTGCTGGGACAATTGCGTTTGATATTGGTCGCAACCGGATTTACACGGCTCATCCGTGTGACTCCGTGAAATTCCGTTGCTATAAAATAAAAGGGCCATGGACGTGGATGAAATGAGAAATATGAGGGACATTATGTATGAATTTTCTTGACAACAAGGTGCGTCATATTTGGCTTATTCACCAACAAAGAGAGCAATCGTCGCAAATTCGCCCAAAATAAGACACTTTTCATATAATACTGGAAAACAACATATTACAAGTAACCATCTGCATCAAGAACCTGCTTTTCGAGCCTTTTTGAGCCAAAAGCATTGCTATAAAGGTGAAATCTACATGCCTTTGCATGCCAAACTCCTGCAAATTGGCGACCAAAACGATGCTTCTACGAAGAGAAATGTCGATATTTTTAAGGTAAAACTCGAGTTTTCGGGCCCAAAAACCTCCTGTTTGCTCCCTGTTTGCCTATTGATTTTTTCCAGATTTCACATTTTCAAGTGCCGTTTTAGAGACATCAAACAGACAAAATATTGAACAATTTACCAACAGCAAAGCATCATTTTTCAACAACGAAAAACGCGAAAGTAACTAAAAGACGTTGCTATAAACAATATTCACAGAAGAACGCACAGTGAAACACCACAAAAGTCTATGATGAAACACCACAAAAGTTGATGATGAAACACCGCAAAAGTTTATGATAAAACACCACAAAAGTTTATGATGAAACGCCACAAAAGTTTATGATGAAACGCCACAAAAGCTGATGATGAAACACCACAAAAGCTGATGATGAAACAGCGCAAATGATGGTTTTTGCCAACTAATCACCTTGTTTTAATGAAAGACTCGTGCGGCGATAGGGATTTTCCCCTCACGGTTTAGGGAAAAACCTTTTTATGCATGCGTGATAATCACTACATTTGCGATGTGATGAAGAATAAGAAACGGATGGATGGAAACAACGCATCGTTGCTGTTCTGTGATCCACACGGACATCACAAGGACGTATATATTCACAACATTAAAAATATTTCATGATGAAAAAGCTGATTATTTCCCTGATTTCCTTGTTTGTACTCACGGTATCAGCCAACGCCATGAGTTACAACCAAGCGCGTCGGCAGGCCCTTTTCCTGACGGACAAGATGGCCTACGAGCTAAACCTCACCGATGACCAATATGAGGCTGCATACGAGATTAACCTCGACTACCTGATGAGCATCGACAACTACGACGACCTGTACGGCCTCTATTGGGAGCGCCGCAACCTGGACTTGAGTTACATTCTGCTTGATTGGCAGTATCGCATGTACCGCGATGCCAGTTATTTCTATCGTCCGCTCTATTGGAACGCAGGCTATTGGCACTTCGGTGTGTACGCCCGCTATCCATACCGTGACTACTTTTATTTTGGTACGCCACGCTTCTACACCGTGTACCGTGGGGGCCACAGCTGGCACCGCAACGGTAACCGGTCGTGGTATTATGGTCGCGACTACGGTCCCAGACGAGGTTATGATGGGACAGGCATGCGCGACGGATTCAACCGTGGTTACTATAACAACGGCAGTCGTTCGTTTGGCAACGGCCCGCGTCGCATTATCTCCACCTATGACAATTCGTCAAGAAGCTACGGATCGAGTGGTAGTCGCCGTTACAACGCTGCACCCAACCGCAGTAGTGGCAGCTTTGGCAACCGACAGAGCAGCACGCGTACCACCGTTACCCAACCGGGTTCGTTCGGTAATGGCAGTAGAAGTGGTGGCAGCTTTGGACGTGATGAATCGACAGGCGTTAGGTCGACCGTACCGAACCGTACGTTCACGCCCGACCCATCCTCGCCATCCAGAAGCTCTTCACCAAGCCGGTCTTATAGTTCTCCATCGAGAAGCTATAGTCCACCGTCAAGGAGTTCTTCCCCAAGTCGTTCCTACAGCTCACCATCGAGAAGCTATAGTTCACCATCCAGGAACTATTCTTCACCCAGCCGCTCTTACAGTTCGCCATCAAGGAGCTATAGTCCACCATCAAGGTCAGGTGGCAATTCGAGGGGAACACAAGGTGGCGGCAGAAGTTTTGGAGGCCGTAGGTGATTGATTCTTTTCCATAAGGGCGTGATTATTCGCTGGGCTCTTACTTATTGAAGGTTCAGCACCCTCACCTCAGCGTTTTCCATTTTCTTGATTTCACTCATGGGTCGATGATGGAAAACGCTCTGTATCGCCTTGTTGATGATGCCATGTCCCACGGCCAACACCGTTTGATTGGGATAATGCTCGCTCATCTCATCCAAAAACTGTTGGGCGCGATGCTTCATCTCCTCCAACGACTCTACATTCTCGGGGAAGGGCAAGTCTTTCAAATCGGGAATGTATCTTCCCGTAAAATCGCCCCAGTCGCGCTCGCGCAGCAGCGGTGTTGTTTGCACCTTGATGCCGTGCGGTGCAGCTATCATCTCGCACGTCTCCATGGCCCGATGCAAATCACTGGCCACAAACGCATCCACATGCAGCAGCCGGAACCGTTCGCGCAGTTCTTCGGCCTGTCTGAGGCCAACCGCATTGAGTCTGCCTTGCGTCTGTCCCTGCATGAGATGGGCAGCATTGTCCACTGTTTCACCATGTCTGACCAAATACAATGTTGTCATAGAATGGAATATTAGGATACAAAAATACGAAAAGTATTGCATTTGTGGGAGATAGTTCGTACATTTGTAAACATATTACAAATCGTATGAAAACAGTACAAAACACATTCATCCGTGCGCTGGTGTCCATCATCATTGGCGCATTACTCATCCGTTACCGCGAAGAAACCGTTACATGGCTCACCATTCTCATTGGTGTGCTATTCTTCATCACCGGACTCATTTCGTGTATCACCTACCTTATTGACCGCAAGCACCGCGATGATACCGTGGTGTTTGACGCCAACGGTCGGCAAATCTCCGGCTTCCGCCCCACCTTCCCCGTGGTGGGCATCGGCAGTATGGTGCTGGGAGCCGTGCTTGCACTGATGCCTACGGTCTTTACAACCGGATTGGTGTACATCATCGCCGCCGTGCTTATTCTGGGAGCCATCAACCAGTTTGTGGTGTTGGCTGCCATCAACCGCATCATCCGCGTGCACATCATCTTCTGGCTGCTGCCCTGCGTGGTGCTTTTCATCGGTGGCATCGCCATCATAAAACCCCAATGGATAGCCCAGGCGCCGCTCTTCGTCATTGGCTGGACGCTCGTGTTGTATGGTGTCATCGAGTGCATTGATGCCTTTAAGGTGATGTCGGTGAACCGAAAATACAAGCAAGCACCCACCAGCCCCACAGCGACAGATGCCGTTGAAACGACAGCCGAGCCTGTTGAATCTGCTGAATCTGTTGATGAAACAGCCGCACCCATGGACAAACCTGCACTGCCAACCGATGCTGAACAAACAAATATCTGAGGCATCCGTCATACGATGCACATGTTGTTGTATTAAAAAGCACATGTTGTTGTATTAAAAAATGAAAGAAAAACCAACCTACCCTCACCCGAGGAAGACAAGCCCCATTGCATGGGTGCCTACACTGTATTTCGCCATGGGCATGCCCTTTGTGGTGCTTAACATGGTGACGTCGCTCATGTACAAGGGCATGGACATCTCTGACACACAAATCACCTTCTGGACAGGACTGATTATGCTGCCATGGACGTTGAAGCCCATCTGGAGTCCGTTCCTTGAAATCTACAAGACCAAGAAGTTTTTTGTGGTGCTTACCCAGCTGCTTTGCGGTGTAATGTTTGCCTTGTTGGCATTCGCCTTGAACCTCTCCGACTTCTTTGCCATCACCATTGGCATCCTGGCCGTGATTGCCATGAGCGGTGCCACACACGACATCGCCGCCGACGGAACGTATATGTCGGTGCTGTCTACCGAAGAGCAAGCCCGATGGATAGGCTGGCAAGGTGCCTTCTACAACGTGGCGAAGATATTTGCCACGGGCGGACTGGTGTACCTGGCGGGAATATTCATCAAGAGCTATGGCGTGACCAGGGCGTGGATGCTCATCATGCTCATCGTTGGCATGACCATGCTGGCTTTGGGATGCTATCACTTTTTCATTCTTCCTACCGACGGCAAAGCAGCCCAGCACAAGAAGAGTGCTCGTGAGGTATGGACGGAGCTGTGGGCGGTGTTCGCAGAGTTCTTCCAAAAGAAACACATTACCTATTATATATGCTTCATCATCCTCTATCGGTTTGCCGAAGGGTTTGTGATGAAGATTGTGCCGCTCTTCCTCAAAGCACCTGTTTCGGAACAAGGATTAGGCATGACAGAACAACAGATTGGCCTGTGCTATGGCACCGTGGGTGCTGCCGCCTTCGTGATTGGTTCTATCCTGGGTGGCTACTATATCGCTCATCGTGGTTTGAAGAAGAGTCTGTTTTCATTGGCCTTGGTGTTCAACGTACCGTTTGTGGCGTATAACCTGTTGGCCATTTACCAACCACAAGACCTTGTCTTCATAGGCAGTGCCATTGGACTGGAGTACTTTGGCTACGGATTTGGATTCGTGGGACTGACGCTCTTCATGATGCAACAAATCGCGCCAGGCAAGCACAAGATGTCACACTATGCCTTTGCCAGTGGCATCATGAACCTTGGCGTGATGTTGCCAGGCATGATGAGTGGTGCCGTGAGCGACGCATTGGGCTACCGACACTTCTTCGTGTTTGTGTTGCTATGCACCATTCCCGCCTTGCTTATCACTTGGTTTGTGCCGTTTGGAGCCGAGCAAACAACGGCCTCTCCCCCTACCCCTCCCCAAAAAGGAGGGGAGTAGATAGACTTTTTTAGTTCACAAGTTTTTAGTTTACAAGTTCACGAGTTGATAGCTTGTCTAAACATAAAGTTCAATATTCAAAGTTCAAACCTCAAAGTACTCAACTCTTCACTTCCCCTCCCTTTTGGCTTCTCCCCTCCTTTGGAGGGGCCGGGGGAGGCTAAATTATCAACCTATGTCCAAATTAATCATTCAAGGGCAGCCTTTGCCCAACATGCCGTGGGAAGACCGTGCGGCAGATTGTAAAGAAGTGATGTGGCGTTGCTCGGCGAATCCCATTATTCCCCGGAATTTGTTACCCACCTCCAACAGTATTTTCAACAGTGCCGTAGTACCCTTCAAGGACGGCTATGCCGGCGTGTTCCGCTGCGACGACACCAACCGACGCATGGTATTGCACGTCGGTTTCAGCGATGACGGCGTGAAATGGAACATCAACGAACAGCCGCTGCGCTTTGAATGCGACAACGAGGAGATTGGTGAATGGGTGTATGGTTACGACCCTCGCGTGTGCTTTATTGACGACCGTTACTACGTCACCTGGTGTAACGGCTATCATGGGCCTACCATTGGCGTGGCCTACACGTTTGATTTCAAGACCTTCCACCAGTTGGAAAATGCCTTCCTGCCCTACAACCGCAACGGTGTGATGTTCCCTAAGAAGATTAATGGCAACTTTGCCATGCTCAGTCGCCCGAGCGACACGGGACATACCCCCTTCGGAGACATCTTCTATAGCGAATCGCCTGACTTGGTATACTGGGGCAAGCATCGCCATGTCATGTCGCCTGCCGCCTTTGAGGTAAGTGCATGGCAGTGTATGAAGATAGGCGCCGGCCCCATCCCCATTGAGACATCCGAGGGTTGGCTGATGTTCTATCATGGTGTGTTGCGCTCGTGCAATGGCTATGTGTACAGCTTTGGCTCTGCCCTACTCGACTTGGAACAGCCATGGAAACCTATCTATCGTTCAGGTCCTTATCTCATCTCGCCACAAACACAGTATGAACTGACTGGCGACGTGCCTAACGTTTGTTTCCCCTGTGCAGAGGTGCATGACCCCGCCACGGGTCGTGTAGCCGTTTACTATGGTTGTGCCGACACCGTCACCGGCCTGGCTTTCGGCTATATCCCTGAAATCATCGAGTTTACCAAGCGTACCAGCATCATTTAGAACCTAACGACACACATATAGCGACAACCGGTGCTGGTCTCCATAAACCCAAATCGGTCATTAGAAAAAGCTTCTTGTCATTTTCTAATGACCGCCATTAGAAAAACAGCATTGTATATGCTTGATCCATAAATATTTACTAACTTTACCACGAAAAAAGTATATACTCCAATGCGCGACTGTGACATAAAGTTCGTAAATAAGGAAATAACACCTTTTGGTGGTCTTTCCCTGTTCTTCAAAATGCTTGAGAAATGCCATTTTGAAGAGCATGTTATGCAAAGTGGTGTTCCGCTTCAAGGATCCAACCGTGGCTACAACCCGATCCAGTTAATATTGGGATTGTTTGCAGGTGTGTGGTGTGGCGCAAGCTGCTTTGGCCATCTTGACGTGGTACGTTATGACACTGCACTATGTGACCTGCTTGGGTGGAAACGTGGAGCAGACCATCGTGCATACCAGCGCTATCTCAACAAATTCTCCCAAGCTGTCAACCAGCGTGTTTTCGGAAATTTGTTCCGTTGGTTTTTCTCAGAGTTGAAGTTCGACAATTACACCTTGGACTTCGATTCGACTGTGATGGTCCGTGAGGGAAACCAGGAGGGAGCAGCCAAAGGGTACAACCCCAAACGTCCTGGACGACTGTCGCACCATCCTCTTCTTGCATTCGTTTCCGATGTGAGGATGATAGCAAATTACTGGTTACGTCCTGGCAACACATCTGCAAGTACCAACTATCTGTCATTTCTTGAGGACACACTCTCAATACTTGAGGGCAAACGCGTCGGACTGGTCCGCATGGATAGTGGCTTCTTTGCAAAGGAAATACTTGACTATCTGGAAAACAAAGGGTTACACTATATCATAGCCTGCCGTTTCAATAACCGTATAAAGTATAGTCTTACCCATGAACGCAAATGGATAGAGCTGACAGACGGATTGGAAATATCCGAGACCATCTATCAGGCAAACAGTTGGGAGAAACCCAGACGCATTGTGATGGTCAGGCAAGAAATTGAGAAGCGCCCAAAAGCTGCGGGAAAGCAAATCAAGCAGCTGGATCTTTTCGAGGAAGAGGAAGATTTCGGGAAATACCGGTACAGCTGCTTCGTAACAGACCTTGACCTGCCGGCCAAGATAGTATATGACTCATATCGCGGAAGGGCGGATTCTGAGAACAGAATAAAGGAACTGAAGAATGATTTCTCCATTGATGATTTTGTCACACATAACTTCTGGGCAACAGAGGCATGCGGGAGTTTCATTGTAATGGCATATAACTTTATGTCGTTGTTCAGACATGCGCTGATTAATTCCAACAAGAAGAAATTTCTGAAGACAATTCGGTACGAATTGCTATCAACGCCAGCCTACTTGGGGAGAACAAAAGACAAGCATATCCTATATTTGGCCAGATCACTAAAAACACGACAATCATTCTTGTCCATATGGAAAAAATTAAAGGATTTCTCTTTGCCGTACGACACAGAGAAATCCTAATGACCGATTTGGGATAAATCGAATCAGCACCGGCTGTTGAGTTTACAACTTTTTCCTATTACCAAAATGAACTAAAACACCATCGTTCGTGTCACATGAAAGCAATCTCGACAAAGGAAGAGGTACTGATTAGACTGCTCAAACAAGATTCGCAGTGGGCATTCAATCACCTTTATCAATTATATGCGCACAGGCTTCTGGCCTTTGCCATGGAATATTGTCACCAACACGAAACAGCAGAAGAGATTGTGCAAGACACTTTTATCTGGATATGGAACCACCGACACGACATCAAACAAGAAAAGACACTGTTCAACCTTGTATTCATCAAAGCCCGACACCTGCTCATTAATGCTTATAGGGCAACAGTAAACAGTCCTCGATTTGAGGATTATGTGGAATACAGCAACCGCCTTGGCACTGAACATGTAGACTCACAACTGGAGTACGACGAATTTGTACGAATCATAGAACAAGGACTGAAACGACTTCCGCCTACCCAGCAACGGGTCATCAGACTGTCGCGCTTAGAACAAAAAAGCATCAAGGAGATTGCGGCGTTGCTGAACATGAAGGAACAAAGCGTACGAAACCAACTGTCACTGGGACTGAAACAGCTGATGAGCCTAATCAGCAGGTCGGGCTATGGTGTATTGCTCGCATTGCTGATTCCTTAACGAATCGTAAAATGTAGTATATTTTGGCTTTTTCCGTGTCTTTACAAGTAGAAGAGGATATTAGGTTATGAACAATATAGTAGAAAAATACAGGCAATCAAGATTGACGAAGGAAGAATTGCAGCAACTCCGCATGCAAGTAAACTTGGCTTCCGATGATGAGCTAGCGACAGAGATGCTTACACACTGGCAGGAGGAAATTGATGTTTCAGGAGTTCAGGACAAGGCCATTGATACAATTAGGAATAACGTTCATGCGCACATTACACAAACACATACCCCAACGCTACAGAGAAGGGTATGGAAGCGTCTACAACAAGCTGCAGTAATACTGCTGCCCATCTGCCTGACAGTCCTGGGGTATTTGGGTTACCGCCAGTATATGGCCTATGACGACACACTGGTCTTCACTACTGGTCGTGGCGAACAAGTGAGCATTAGTCTGCCTGACGGTACGCAGGCACACTTGAATGAATCTTCAAAACTTTCCTATCAGCCCAACAGCTTCTCGAACCAGCATCGGGAAATAGATTTCAAAGGAGAAGCCTATTTTGAAGTACATCACGACCTACGACACACCTTTACGATTCATGGAACAGACATCAATGTAACGGTGACTGGAACCAAGTTTCATCTGAGCAGTTATCCTGAATCGCCCACCGTTACACTCTGCCTACTGGAAGGAGCGGTGACGTTGCGTTCGGTCAAGACCTCAGAACAAATTAAAGTAAAGCCCTATGAACTTTGCTCGTTTGACAAGGCATCCAGGCGTTTTAAGATAGAACCGATCACTGGGGAGGACACAGCTTACTACACAGCCTTGCACCATCGCGAAATGGTATTCCATAGTACGCCCTTGAAACAGGTAATTGACAGAATTAGTGCCATCTATGACATTGATATCCAACTGCAAAACATCGATGAGAACGACCGCTTTACCGGAACCTTGCCAACCTCGGACTTAACCAAGTGTATGATTGTCTTGTCCAAACTATACAACTGTCAGGTAAACACCAACGAGCATGGCGTAACCCTCACTAAAAAGTCACACTGACAGGAGATGCCAAGGGTGAGGTAATAACGGGTAACCACTAACGGCATCGCATCCATTCTCTCCCTTGGCATCAACGCTTGTTACAGCCCTACAGAGCTCTCATTCAAGGTTGAACTCCCTGTGTCGCTCCCTTCCCTGACGGTCTTTCCAAGTCAAAAAATACTTTCCTCGAAAGCCTCGGAACGTTAGGGTTCTGTCCTTACCCAAACGTGTTGTGAACGATGTCTTCCATTCTTTGTTAATCAGGTTATCGAGAACAGCATAAACGGGTTTCTCATTCATGTGCCTGTCATAGATACCCGAATAAGATGGCTCGCCCGATGCGCCACCACCGTCAACCACATTCCACCAGGTAATACCCTCTACAGTAGGATAACCAAACCAAAACCTGTAGAGGTTGCGGGCTATCACAGCCTGAACTAGCTTACCATTTTCCGTCGTGTCGGGTGCGCAAACTGTCACCTCACTGACATGAATAGGCAGGTCAGTAGTCTTAAGACAGTCCAACTTGTCTTGCAGCAGAACAGGAGAGATGTAGGGATCCTTTCCCCGTGCTATGTCGGCAGCCTCCAAAGGGTCGAATATATGCATCTCAATGCCGATGTGGTCAATCTTTGCCCCTCTGTAAAGCAGGTTACGTGTCAGTTCTGCATAGCGTCTATGGAGATCCACACCACTGTGCAGATCAACATCGTTGATATTCAACTGTACGGAAGACGGAAAGTAATGGCGTGCCCACTGGAAGCATTTGAAGGTATAGTCATCTGGCATAAGTCCCCTGTTGGCCTGGTCAATGGGTTCGTTCACCACATCCCAAAGCTTTACTTTGTCACCATAGCGCAATGCCAGGGTGCGAATATGTGCCTGGAACAGACTGTCCATCACGTTCCGGTTCTCGGGCATCCATGCAGGATGACCATGTAACCGCAAGCCATAGATAATGGCATGCCCCTTGGTCATGATGCCCTTTTGTTGGCAGAAATCAACAATAGGGTCGGTGGGCGGACGACGGAAAACATACGGACTACCTGCCTCGAAGCGTAGCTTTCCCTGCTCGGGTTCGAGAGTTTTCCAATAAAATGGTATGGTTGCCGCATTGAACAGCGTGCCGAAAGTCTGCTCGTACCTTCGGTTCATTTCGGATGTAGCCAACTGACCGTAGACAAAAATGTTGCCGCCAAAGATGAACGAGTGAGTCTGCTGCTCCACACGAACTATGGTTCCGGGTTTGACATCGGACAGCTTGATTGTTGCGTCGGCTTTCCTGTATCGGTCAATGTTGTGGTCAATGGCCTCCTGAAGGGAGTCATTCCACATGTCCCAGTAGGCATCTGCCATCACATGACGCACGTCAGCAGCTTTCCGGTGAGGCACCTGCGCCCAGGCAAAGCAACCAATAAAACAGAAAATCAAAATCAATATTGTGTGTTTCATCGATGTATTTTTTTAAGTATGTGTAACCTGCGATATCGTTATCCTGACAGAAGAGTGAAAAACCCATCTATCCATGAGAGCATTACCAGATGAAGGTTATAGCCATGCCGTCATCTGGTAATCATCAAAATATTTGTGTGTATAGATGGGACACCAGCGTTAGGCGACCCACCTACGCACTTTTCCTTAATCATAACCAGCATTCTGGATCACGATGCCCTTACCGTCAACAATCACGCTCTTGGGTAGCGGATACAGCTCTTTCGTCATGTCGGCATAAGGAGACCCATTGATGGTCTTGGCATACTCCACGAACTTATCCAATCGGATGAGGTCGGCACGATACTGTCCGTTCTCGCACCAGAACTCATGGCACCGTTCCTTGAGCAACGCCTCCACAAACTTCGTGTCCGTGTCAATAGCCGATGCATCCAACGCAACAATACCCGCACGTTCACGAACAGCATTGATATACCGTAAAGCCTCTTGTTTGTCGGAAGCCGAAGAACCGGGCTTCCTATACAGTGCCTCAGCCAAGGATAGATAAACGTCGGCGTAGCGATAGATTATCGGATCGATCATACTGCGACCGCTGTTTTTGAACAAATCGACATCGTAACCAAACTTCATGGGAATAGGACCGATATCAAGATTAGGATACTCACCTCGCTTGACAAGTTTGCCGGTCTTTTTACTGGTATATTCAGCCAAAAGATAGGTTCGACGCACGTCATTAGGCTCAAAGCTGTCGTAGAAATGCCAAGTGCTTGTCAAGCATTTATAGCCACCACTCATTCCTTTGCTGCCAAAATCGGCTGGTAACACAAACATATGCCAGTTGTTCCAGCTCACCATCTCCGTATTGACAGGTATGGCAAAGATGATTTCCTTATTTGGCTTGCCTTGCCCTCCCAATTCGAACATCTTAGTGTAGCTCGGCTGCAACTGATAACCGTTGGCTGGCTGCATCAGCTCGCGTGCGAGCTTCTCCACCTTATCATAATAGCTCTTGTCTATTTTTGTCTCATGCAGATAAAGTCGTATAAGCAGCATTTTGGCCAGTCCGCTGCTGAATCGGCCATACTCCGCCGCAGTGGGCGATGGCAGGTTCTCGGCAGCATAGAGCAAGTCGCCCTCAATGAACTTCACCATCTCCTCACGTGACATGCGTGCCAGTGGTTTGTCATTTTGCGGATTCTCCAGCAAGTTCTGGGGTGCCACAACCAGCGGGCCAAACATATCATAAAGTGTGTAGGAGACAAAGGCGCGGGCGCACCGCACCTCTGCCATCATTTTCTTCTTCACCTCTTCACTCAATGTGGTAGCTTTCTCGATGTAAGCCAAGTTTGAGGTACAGCGACTGATGTCATTGGCAAATCCGTCACGGAAGCCATCTTTATCCGAATAATAAAATCCCACCAGATAATCGTCGGTAGAGTTCCAGTTCAAGTCATGCAGATTCTTGAACGAATGGACACGGTGGGTCAGGATCTCGGTCGTTGCATCATTAATGGCCATACAGCCCCTTTCATCCATAGAAAACAGACCATCGAACCAGCTTGCGCGAATCGAGCGGTAACATTCGTTAACCAGCGCACCATAGTCACTCTCTGTTTTCGGAAACAGATTGCTGTTCATTTCCGAGTAGTCTACAGGATCCAAGTCGGAACAGCCTGTCAATGCGGTGACACACGCAACTAAGGTCACAATGCTCACCTTATATTTGAATTGATTGAAACGTTTCATATACTTTTTTTGTTAGAATTAAAAGGATATATTCACACCAAAGCTGTAAGTCCTTGCGTTAGGATAAGCTGCCGCATAAGCGTCAGTCTCTGGATCCAAACCGTCGTATGGAGTTATGACGAACAGGTTGTTGGCCGAAGCATGCAGACGCAAACCGCTGATGAACCCAATCTTGGACAACCATGCTTGCGGCAGCTGATAGCTCAGCGACACGTTTTGCAGACGGATGAACCATGCGTCTTGATAGAAAAAGTCGCCCCAGGTATAATAACTACCACGGCCCATACCAAAGAACGCACTGGGATACTTGGTCGAAGGATTGGTCGGTGTCCAGCGCTCTAAATTCGTTCTTAATCCATTCCCGCCTCCTATCGCGCCACTACAATTGATACCATAAGCAGCCATCGTCGGATTCTCTATCTTGCGATCGAACATGCCATTGAACATGAAAGACAACTCAAACCCTTTATACCTAAACACGTTGTTCAGGCCAGCCAGCCAACCTGGGTCAAGCGATCCAATGAGCTTGGTGTCGGCGTCATCAATCTTACCATCTGGCGCACCGGTCAGCATGAAGCGTCCATCAGCATCGGTCATTGGATTGCCAGCGGCATCGCGCTGGTAGCCGTCTACGTCCTTGATAACAATCTGACCAGGCCGCAAGTCGGGCTGTGCTGCCGGAACAGGCTCTCCTGCCTGGAGAATGTGGTCGTACAAACGCGAATAGATGGGTCGGATTGGGTCGTCAACACGCTCATAGATAGCAGGCTTCCAGTCGGGTGTTCGCTCTTTCCAACGGTCTTTATACTTGGTGAAAGTAAAGTCGGTAGACCAACTGAAATCCTTCGTCTGGATATTCCGTGTGTTGAGTGCGAACTCGATGCCACGTCCTTGCGTCTTGCCAACGTTCGACATCACCCTTGGAAGTTCCTGATAGGAATTCAACAAGCGGTAGTTGAGCAGGTCAGAGATGGTACGCTGGTAGATGTCGACAGAACCACTGATACGCCCTTTCAAGAAGCCAAAGTCAAGACCAAAGTTCCATTCCGTAGTTGTTTCCCATTTAAGGTCAGGATTCTCTATCTTGCCCTTTCTCACACCAATCTCCGTTTTGTGGTCACTGTTGACATAAGCGTTTTCAGCCATGAAACTAGCGAAGGCATTCGTACCGATGTCCGCATTGCCCGTCTGTCCCCAGCTAAGACGCAGCTTCAGGTTAGAGAGCCATGTAGTTTGCTTCAAGAATCCCTCTTCACTAATCAACCAGCCAACGGAAGCTGAGGGAAAATAGCCCCACTTTTTGTTCTTAGCAAACACACTGGCACCGTCGGCACGCATGGTTCCGGTAAAGAGATAGCGGTCCATGAGTACATAGGAGGCACGCATGAAGTAAGACTCCATCTTGTTCTTTGTGGCATTCGACTTGACAATCTTCGTTCCCGTTCCGGCATCCAGATTGTTGTAAAGGAAGGCATCGGTAAGGAAGTTGTTGTTGCCAAGCTCCGAAATATCATGATTAAACTCCTCGTATGAGGCACCTACCATGAAGTTGACGTTGTGGATATCGGCCAAGGTTTTGTGGTAGGTAGCCGTGGCTTCAGCTAGATATTGGTCGTTGTTGGTGTTGTAGATATAGGCCACGCCACCATTAGCATTGCCATTCACCGTGGTTCGTGGTTGATAGGTTTTGCGGTCTAACTGCGCATGATCCACACCCAATGCACCGCGAAGCAGCAGTCCGTCCACGGGACGGGCCTCGAGATACACGTTTCCTATCAGGCGGTTAGTTCGCCCACGGTCGGTATTGGTAAGCAATGAGTATGGGTTGGGTAGTTTCGGCAATAAAGGATTGACGGGATAAGTGCCTGTCTCGGCATCATAGGCCTTAACTTCCGGACTCATCTGAATGGCCGACCGGATAATGCCAGAGTTCTCATATTCAGCTGCCCCCAACTGCGTGTTGTCATTCTCAATACGTGTGAGTGTCAGGTTCAGACCGGTCTTGAAGATATTCAGGAAGCCTTGGTCAATATTAGATTTCAGCGTATAGCGCGTCAGTCCTGAGTTTCGCACAATACCTTTCTGGTCGAAATAGTTGAACGACAGCATATACTGTGTTTTTTCACTACCACCCTGCAGGTTGACATTGTGCTCGTTGATGTAGCCGTTGCGCGTGATTAGTCCCAGCCAATCGGTACCCTCACCAGCAGCCGCAATCTGACTGGCCGTGTACGGATAGACCAGTTTCACACCGTTATAGGGATTGGCATCTGCCTCGGCCATAGTTTTCTTGCCATAAGGAGCCACTTGGTTGTTCCACATATAGAGCTCCAACGTCATATCGTTGCGCACCTGCATCCATTCCCGCAATGGGAGGAGATCATAGATGTCGGCGTATTTCTGGTAGGAGAAGTCATAAGAATAAGACACTTTGGCACTGCCGGTCTTACCTCGTTTGGTCGTGATGATGACCACGCCACTGGCTGCCCGCGCTCCATAGATAGAGGTGGCAGAGGCATCTTTTAACACCTCGATTGACTCGATGTCGTTCGGATTGAGGAAGTTGAGTATACTCTGTGTACCAGGATCCATCTTTTTATCACCACCATTGGGCTGGTCGAGTTTGGCAATGGGGAATCCATCAACAATGTAGAGCGGATCGTTGCCCGCATTGACGCTGCCGGCGCCACGCACCAGAATGTCGATGCCACCACCAGGCTGGGCACTGTTCTGACGAACATACAGACCAGCCGCCTTGCCACCCAATGCTTGCGATACCGAGGACACACCGTCAAACTTCAGGTCATCACCATTCAGTCGGGCAATAGAACCCGTCAAGTCGCGCTTGCGTTGCGTGCCATAGCCTACAACCACCACCTCGTCGAGCGACTCTAAATCATCTTTCAACGTAATGCTCATATTGCTCCTGGCACGGGTGTGTACCGTCTGATAACCGATATAGCTGATCTCCAGCTGATCGTTTTCGTCCACAGTCAGCGCGAATCTGCCAGATAAATCGGTTGCGGTACCAACGTTCTTGCCTGGCACTTGCACCGTAGCACCAATCACGGGGTTGCCTTGCGTGTCGACAACCACACCAGTTACCTTCGTTTCTTTCCTATTTTTCTGCCGCGCTGTCACCTTGGCGGAAACAATGATCGTAGAGGGTTGAACCCACTTGTACTCCAACCCTCGCGCACCGAGAATCTCAGACAGCAAGGCTGCCACGGTCACATTCTTCTTCTGAATTGTGACCGGCTCGCAACCATCCAACGTCACGTCACGGTAACTGAATTTGTACTGAGTTCTCTTTTCAATCTCACTTAATGTCTTCTTCAAGCTTGCTTGGTTAAGCTTGAGCGACACTTTCTGTTGCTGAGCGGTCATCTGCAGTGGCACTCCCAATAAAGTACCAGCAAATACACAAGCCAACATTTTTGAGTTAATGAATCCACACATAGTATATTTAGGTTAGGTTTTCATTTATTTGTCTTTTTTCTCCCAATAGCGTTTGCCTTTTTCCTTCAATTTAGCAGTGAACGCTTTAGCTTGAGCTTCGTTAGCGGCCTCATCCTCTGGTGTTGCAAAGGCATGTGAGTAGCCTTTGATGGTATTCCAACTACCTCTTGTAAAGTCTGGCACTTCAACTGGAAGATTACCATTGTCCATGGCAATGGCACCCAACTCTGCCAAACAGCACCATTCCGCCAAATCGTATACATCAATATCCATAGGCAAGCCATTTTGCAGGCAATAAACCAAGCGGCTGTCCATGATGAAATCCATACCGCCATGGCCACCAACCTCTTTGGCCACTTTACCATATTTCGTCACAATAGGATTTGTATAAACCTTTTCCACGGCTTCCTTGTCCTCCTTGGAAAGGTATTCATGTGCAGTGAGGTCATCACTAGATGGAATCACGCCTCCTTGCCTCATGTTCTTCGAGGACAGAGCGTAGCCCTCGATGGGGTATTTGTTGGCAAACCCCTCGGTACCAGTAAGCTGATACATTCTGTTGTAAGGCTGCGATGTCATCACGTTGTGATGAATCTCGATGATCTTTCCTTTCTCTGTGCTGATCAAGGTTGTGGTATGATCACCATTGGCAAACTTGCTACAAGGCTCGCCGCTTATTTGCTCAACATTCTTTTTCCCATTAAACGACTTGGTATCCATTGCTACCAGGGTCTTCATTCTATCACCGCGATGGATGTTCATTACTTGCGCAATAGGCCCTAGTCCATGGGTCGGATATACGTCGCCACGGTATTTCATGTTATAGTCCAGTCGCCAGCCCAGTTTATTGCTCTTGTCCTTTTTCCAATACTGATCCCAATACGAGAACAAGTAATGCCGGTATGCCCCCTGTGCGTAAATCACTTCCCCAAATAATCCTTTCTGTGCCATGTTCAGTGAGTTCAGCTCAAAGAAATCGTAACAGCAGTTCTCCAGCATCACACAGTGCAGCCTGTACTTTTCGGACATGTCGATGAGCTGCCATATCTCATGCAGATTCATGGCCGATGGCACCTCGATAGCCACATGCTTTCCGTTCTCCATAGCGCACTTGGCCACGGGGAAGTGATGTATCCAGTCGGTAGCGATGTAAACCAGGTCTATATCCTTGCGTTTACATAATTCCTTGTATCCATACTCTCCGAAATAGACATCTGCTGCTGGCATCGAGGCTTTCTTCAGGAAATTTTGGCAATTCTCTGCCTTTTCTTTCACATAATCACAAAGTGCCATGACCTGTATGCCGGGGATGTGTGTCCAGCGCTCTACGGCAAAGGTGCCACGCGCACCCAGCCCCACAAATGCCACACGTACGGTCTTGATTTTCGGTGTACGCATCAGCAGAGCCGACTGCTGGCCTGCGGGACGTTGAGGTACTTCAGTGACAATCTTGCCATTTTCGATGTTGTACTTCCAGTTGAACTGTGCTGACATAGAGTCAGGCAAGACCATCAGGAGTCCAAGAGCAATGGTTGCAATCATAGTGTTTAGATGTTTCATGTCATTAAACTTGTTTTTCGTTAAGTAATGTGAGTATTATTAATACTAAAATTAGGTTAGTTATTTTCAGATCAAAAGGTTTATAATTTGCGTCACAGTATCGGATATCCATCGTTACACGACATCATGTGTGTACGAACGATTGTATTCATTGCCTAAATGGTTAGACAATGAAAAACTTATTTTATAACCAAAGATATTTAGAAAAGTCCTGATTTTGTATGAAAAGGAGGTGGGCAACATCTGCTACACTGAATCCAGCACGGTGATCACCAGCCGTTCAGCATACATGCAGTAGGTATCAACGCCCTTAAAGTTTTTGATTACGAAATCCTCACGTCGGCAAGACGTTTGGTAAGCAATGGCATAACAATCATGATGATGACATAGTTTTGCACGCTGCACGAATTAACTCCAGCAGACCATTGCACTTTATATAAGAAAGTTGGACTGCTCAATGGCCTTGACCTCGCTTAACGGGCACTCCTGCCTGACAAACGGTTCCCAGTCGAATGCGTCTGGGTGGTCAAAGCCAATGATATCGGGAGACCTCTGCCTCTGATTGGCATTGAGTCTGTCCCGAGTGTGTTCGAAAAAAACTTAGTATCCGAAGATTTCTTTCAACTTGTCGGCCAGTTTGGTACCACGCAAGTCGTGCGCAACAATTTGTCCAGCTGGATCTACCAAGATGTTCGACGGAATGGAATTGACGCCATATATCTCAGCGGCAGCACACTTCCAGCCTTTCAAGTCAGAGATGTTGTGCCAAGGTAGTTGCAAGTCAGCGATGCCTTTCTTCCAAGCATCAGCCTTTGAGTCGAACGACACGCCCACCACGTCGAATCCCTTTGCCTCATGATAACGCTTGTAAGCATCCACCACGTTAGGCATCTCTTGTCGGCATGGGCCACACCAGCTTGCCCAAAAGTCAACCAATACATAGTTGTCCTTGCCCACCCATTGGCTCAGTTTGGCAGGTTTTCCCTGTGTATCGTGCATAGCCAGATCGGTAAATTGCAAGCCCGGCCGACGCTTACCCAGCGAAACGAGCTGTCGTTTAGCGCCTTCCATCATGGGATGGGTGTAATAAGCGCAGGTATTGTCGAGGATTGATACCAGGTCGTTGTATGGCAGCGAATAAAACATCTGTCCCAAGAAGTATGCCGGAGCCACACTGTTTTTGTGTGTATTGGTGAACTTCAAGATGTCTTGCACCTGTTGTTCCTGCAGTTGTTCCATCTGTTTCTCGAGCGTAGCCTTCTTGGTTTGCCCCTCAATGGTCATGTCTGCGGCTATCTCTTGATATTTCTTGTAGATGTCCATCATTTTCTCATCCTGTTTACTCTGTTGCTTTTGCAAGGCAACGAACTGCACATTCTGTGCCGATCCAGTGACGCCCTGGTTGTTCAAGTTTACCGTGATGGGTGTGCGGTCGTTGATGACGGTGATGCTATGGCTTGCATCGGTTGCCACAGTGATGAAGGTGTTCAGCGGTTTTGTTCCATTGAGCTGAAATTTACCGTTGCTGACTGTTGCGCTGTCAGTTTTCCTGAACTGTCCATTGTCGTAATAATAAACCATCTTTGCGTCTGCCGGAGCAGTACCGGTAATGACATATTCCGCATTTTGGGCTTGCATGGCAGTGCCCAACAGGGCAACTGCTGCTGTGAATAAATACTTTTTCATTGTGTTTTATACTATTGTTTATTTGAGGCAAAAATAATCGTTTTTTCTTTAAAAACGGCTCGATATCGGTAAAATTATGTAACTTTGCAAAAATTCAACAACAATTCAGTGTTTCCAAATGAACCAGATGATGGTCTGATAAAGGACGATTTGGGCCATCAAGACATTTGGACATTACATTTTTATTCATCATAGAGTGCTTGATAAACCTCTTAAAAAACAAGAACAATGGAACAAAAAACTCAGCAAGTTAGTGTGCTATTCATGCTTTTCAGCATCCTTTTTTGTGTTTGCCTGATTACGGCAAACGTGTTAGAAACCAAGCAAATCGCCGTGGGTCCCATCTCGTTGACCGGCGGCCTCATCGTTTTTCCCATCTCGTACATCATCAACGACTGCGTGTGTGAGGTATGGGGTTATCGCAAAGCCCGCTTACTCATCTGGACAGGGTTTGCCATGAACTTCTTCTTTGTGATGATGGCAGCATTGTGCGACTTGATTCCCGGAGCCAGCTATTGGACACTTGGACAGAGCTTCCACGACATCTTCGGATTGGCACCACGCATTGCATTTGCCTCATTCATAGCCTTCTTGTGCGGTTCGTTCGTCAATGCTTACGTCATGAGCAAGATGAAAATCTCGTCACAAGGGAAGAATTTCTCTGCCCGCGCCATCCTGAGTACCGTCTTTGGTGAGAGTGTCGACTCGCTTATCTTTTTCCCCTTGGCCTTTTTCGGGGTGATACCTACTGCGGCAATCTTACCCTTGATGTTCTGGCAGGTATTGTTCAAGACTGCTTACGAGATTCTGGTGTTGCCCGTCACCATCCGTGTTGTCCACACATTGAAGGCACACGAGGGTGAAGACGTGTACGATGAAGGGATTGACTACAATGTGCTGCGCATCTTCAACATATAATATAAATAAGGTATAGGCTTATGGAAAGTACAAGAAAAGAGGATGGTTTGAAGGCTTTGGGAGCGAAAACCAAGTATCAAATGGATTACGCACCCGAGGTGTTGGAAACCTTTCAGAACAAGCATCCCATGAACGATTATTGGGTACAGTTCAACTGTCCCGAGTTCACATCGCTGTGTCCCATCACCGGGCAGCCCGACTTTGCCGAGATACGCATCGCCTACATCCCCGGCGAGCGCATGGTGGAGAGCAAGAGTCTGAAGCTGTATCTATTCTCTTTTCGCAACCATGGCGACTTTCATGAAGACTGCGTGAACATCATCATGAAAGACCTCATCAAGCTGATGCAACCCAAATACATTGAGGTAACCGGCCTCTTCACGCCTCGTGGCGGCATCAGCATCTATCCCTACGCCAACTATGGCCAACCAGGAACCAAGTACGAAGCCCTGGCCGAGCAACGCTTTGCGAACCATTAAATAACACAAATATATACAGCTATGAGGAAAACACTAATTCTCTGTATGCTGCTCTTCTTCGGTCTGTCAGCACAGGCCCAGACACACCACGCCCGCAAGAAGGTGGCTGTGGTGCTGAGTGGCGGCGGAGCCAAAGGCATGGCGCACATCGGGGCCCTGAAAGTGATAGAAGAAGCAGGCATCCCAGTGGACATTGTAACGGGAACATCCATGGGAAGCATCATCGGTGGGCTGTACTGCATAGGCTACGATGCACATTGCATGGACTCTATCGTCAGGCTGCAAGACTGGTCGCTCGTACTGTCGGACAAGGTTGACGTGAGAAACCTCAACCTGAACAAAAGGAAAAAAGAAAATACTTATATGCTGAGCCGTGACATCAGGCTTGGCAAAAACAGGCGCACACGTCAGGGAGGTCTGATACAAGGGAAGAATCTTTCAAAGCTGTTTGCCCGGCTGGCCTTCAACTACCGCGACTCCATTGATTTCAACGACCTGCCCATTCCCTTTGCCTGCGTTGCCACGAACATCATAGACAATACCGAATACGTTTTCCACCGAGGTTCACTCACCGAGGCCATGCGCGCCAGCATGTCCATCCCAGGGGCATTCACGCCCATCAGGAAGGGTGACATGGTGTTGGTTGACGGTGGACTGCGCAACAACTACCCGGCAGACATCGCCCGCAAGATGGGAGCCGACATCGTGATTGGCGTCACCGTCCAAGAGCCTCCAAAGACGGCAAGCGACTTCGACAAGGGTGCCAGCGTGATTGGACAGATTGTTGACATCAACTGTAAGAATAAGTATGATGAAAACATTGCCAAGACGGATATCCTCATCAGCACCGATACGAAAGGCTATGGTGCGGCCTCATTCTCAACCGCCGCCATCGACACCCTAATCAGGCGAGGCGAGGAGGCGGCCATGAAACAATGGCCAAAGCTGGAGAAATTGAGAAAAGAATTGGGCATCGCACCCGGACAGAAACCTGAACACCTGGTCAAGAACAAGGTTGAGATCCAGCCCGACAAGGTGAAAATAGCCGACATAGTGTACGAGGATGTCGACAAAGCTGATCAAAGATACATCGCACACAAGTTCAAGCTGAACAAGCGTGACAGCATACAAGTGAACCTATTAGACCAGATAGCCAACACGATGCGCGCCGACCTGTACTACAACGATGCCGACTGCTACATCACGCCAATGGAAAATGGCGAGCGTCTGCACATCGCCTCCAAGGGACAGAAAGACGCCAAAGCAAGTCTGGGACTGCGATTTGATACGGAAGAGCTGGTGGCCTTACAGGCCAACCTGGGGCTGTTTGTGCGAAGCAAGGCCATTCCCATGGCAGCCAACTTTACCCTGCGACTGGGCAAACGCACCATGGCCAAAGCCGACTTTGCACTGTATCCCAGCTCCTGGGGAAAAGTTAACGTATCCTATCAATTCCGTCATCAGGACATCAACATCTATAGCGAGGGAACAAGAGACGTCAACCTGATTTACAACCAGCACACCGTGAGAGTGGTTCCGTTCGACTTCAACATCCGCAACTTCAACTTTCGCCTGGGTGGACGCTATGACTTTTATCACCACGATGCCGTACTGCAGGATGTAAAACGCGGGCGGTGGAATACCGATTTGAAGAACCTGCACCTCATTAGTTACCAGGGCGAGATAACCTTCAACTCGGAAAACCATTGGAATTTTCCATCCAAGGGAGCCAATTTTGAGGCGGGTTACGGGTATTACACCGACAATTTCGTGGGCTATGACGACCATTCTGGATTCAGTATCGTGAACGCCATGTGGCGCATCTCGTTCCCACTGAACAATAGGCTCACACTGCAACCGATGCTTTATGGCCGACTGATTGAGGGTACCAATGCACCATACGTCTTGCAAAACATCATCGGGGGCGACCAGTTTCACTACTTTTCTGACAGTCAGCACATGTCTTTTGCCGGCGTGGCCTACGTGGAACAAGTGAAAGATAAGTTTGTAGCGGCACAACTTAGGCTTCAGCAGCGCATCTTAGACAACAACTATGTCATCGCAAAGATATCAGGTTACCTGTCAAACGACAAGTTCGATGACCTGTTTGACCATGGTCCAAAGATTGGTTGTCAGGCAGCTTACTACTATAACAGTGTGTTGGGGCCGATTGGAGGCTCGATAGGATGGTCGAGTAAGACCAAGACACCCAATTACTACATCAATCTTGGATTTGTTTTCTAAGTGAGGTACGATTTAAAAAGCCAGCCATCGACGATCGATGGCTGGCTTTTTTCATTTATCCATGTCTGTAGGGCAGCCCAACTGGCGGACTGCTAAATGAGCCGCATGTCCAACTTATCACACGCCTTGCGCATGTCTTCGGGCCAAATGCTGGCCTGAATCTCGCCGATATGGGCTTTCTGTAAAAGCACCATGCACAACCGGCTTTGCCCAATGCCGCCGCCAATACTCAATGGCAACTTGTCGTTGAGCAACTGCTGGTGGAAGTAAAGTTTCTGCCGCTCATTCTGCCCCGAAAGCCGTAGCTGTCGCAGCAGACTTTCCTTATCCACGCGAATTCCCATGGAAGAGAGTTCGATAGACCGCTCCAACACGGGGTACCAGATGAGGATGTCACCATTGAGTCCCGCCTGACCGCCATCGGTCACGGTGGACCAATCGTCGTAGTCAGGAGCGCGCCCGTCGTGTTTCTCGCCGTTGCTGAGCGTGCTTCCGATGCCAATGATAAACACTGCGCCATACTTTTCACAGATGGCATCTTCACGCTCTTTGGGTGAAAGGTTGGGATATTGCTGCAGCAAGTCCTCGCTATGGATGAAGTGAATTTGCTCGGGGAGGAAAGGTTTGAGCTGTGGGTAGGTCTCGCAAGTGAGGTATTCGGTGCGAAGCAGCGCGGCATATATGCGCTCAACCACATTTTTAAGGAACGAGAGCGTGCGTTGTTCGGGGGTAATGACCGCCTCCCAGTCCCACTGATCGACGTACAACGAATGCAGGTTGTCCAGCTCCTCGTCGGCTCTGATGGCGTTCATGTCGGTGTAGATGCCATGGCCAGGCTGAATATTGTACTCAGCCAGCGTCAGTCTTTTCCACTTAGCCAACGAGTGTACTACCTCTGCTTCAGCGTCACCCAGATCCTTGATGGGAAAACTAACCGGCCGCTCCACCCCATTGAGGTCGTCGTTGATGCCCAGTCCCTTGAGAACGAACAAGGGGGCAGTGACGCGACGCAGTCGCAATTCGGTGGAAAGGTTTTGTTGAAAAAAATCTTTTATCTGTTTAATGCCCCGCTCTGTCTGCTTCATGTCCAATAAAGCATGGTAGTGGGACGGTTTTATTAATTTACTCATCATTGTATTTTTTAAAACATCATATTCGGTTTGGCACGCCACTTCTTGATTGCTGACGTGTCTGCAAAGATAGACGTTATATCAATCATACACAAGTATTCAGGACAACAATAACACAAAAAGATACAATTTACGCATTTTTAATGACTATTTGCACACACCAAGAGGATGAGGGTCACGATGATTGTCGCGAATGATTTTTCTTGACATCCAACCGTTCCATATTTCGTTTATTCTCAACCAATCAGTATCATGGTCGCAAATTCGGCCAAAATGGGCAAACATTATATCTCACTAACAATCAATCATTTACATTTACCATACAGCACAACCTGTGTATTATTCAAGTGTTTTTTAGCCAAAAGCATTGCTTTAAGGATGAAATATGCATGCTTTTAACCGTCTAAAGCATGCAGATAGTCCACCAAAATGATGCTTTTAAGCACGAAAAGTGCTGCTTTTGGGGGTAAAATTTGATTGTTCTTGCCCTGTTTTCACTTATTTGCCGCCTGCTTGCCTATTGATTTTTTCTAGATTGAACATTTACATGTGCCGTTTTAAGGGCGATATTTGGTAAAAAAAGTCAACGTTTTATCTTACTTCCCGTTAATTGATATCTATTTAATTCCGTTCCGCCATCCGCTGATTTTCAGGGTACTGGAGTACCGTGCCCAAACAAAAATCCTCCACGTTTCCATGGAGGTGAACGTGGAGGATTTATTGTTTACAACAGTATGAGCCCAGAGCAAACCAATGAGTTTGAATTGCTGTGACGTAATCTGCTTGATTCAAAAACCGTTTCCGTTGATGTCAATCATCAACATCGAGGCGGCTTTACTTTAATGTAAACTTGGCTTTGAGCGGAAGATGGTCGGAAGCGTTGCCCACCAATACCTCGAAATCTCCTGGCTCGGCCACCCACTTTTGTTGCTTGTCATGATAGAAACTCAAGGCAGAACGGTCGATGGTGATGTCAACATCCTTGGTTTCTCCTGGAGCGAGATATACCTTCTTGAAGCCTTTGAGTTCCTTTTTGGGGCGAGGCAACGACGATTTCAGGTCGCTGACATATAGCTGAACCACCTCAGCGCCTGCGCGTCGGCCCGTATTCTTCACCGTGACGGTGGCTGTGAGTTGGTCGTTTTCCGTTATCTTCTTCTGACTCAAGCGCAAATTTGAAAGGTCAAAGGAGGTGTAGCTCAGCCCATGTCCGAAGGCGAAGAGCGGCTTCGTCTTATCCTTGTCAACCCACCTGTAGCCCACGAAAATGCCTTCCTTGTAGGTTTCGTCTATCACCTTCTTGTCGGCACGCCACGTTCCGGGATAGCTGTTCAGTCGGTGAGCTGGCACGTCGTTCAAGGTCTTGAACCAGGTGTATGGCAGTTTGCCCGACGGATTGGCATCGCCCACGAGTACAGAAGCCAATGCCACACCGGCCTGTGAGCCGATAAACCAGCCCTGCACGATGGCCGGAACCTGCTTCACCCACGGCATTTCAACGGCATTACCAGAAATATTGACATAGATAAAGTTTTTGTTGACCTTGGCCAAGGCGGTGATGACGCGGTCTTGTTGGTAGGGCAAACCGTATGATTTGCGGTCGTGTCCCTCACAATCTTGATAGTCGCTCTTGTTCAAACCACCGAAGAATATCACATAGTCGGCCTCTTTAGCCTTGGAAACCGCTTCGGCAATCAGCTCGTCAGCCGACCTCTTTTCGGACAAGTCCTGTCCCGTTGTTACGCCATTGTAATTGCCAGTGACATCACCCACATAGCCTCGGGCATAGTCTACGGTAACTTTTCCTGCCAATCTTGCCTTCAGTCCATCGAGCGGAGAAATCTCGCGTTGCACTTTCAAGGACGAGCTTCCGCCGCCAACGGTCATCATCTTAATGGCGTTCTCGCCCACCACAAGCACCCGTTTGGCCTGACGCAGTTCAATGGGCAGCACGTTTCCTTGGTTTTTCAACAGCACGATGCCTTCTTCTGCAATCTTCTGGGCTGCCTCATAGTGAGCGTCAGAGCACAAGAAACCCTGCTTGTACGTTTGATTCATCGTTGTACGATAAAACAAACGCAGCACCCTGCGCACCTTTTCATCCAGCTCGCGGGTCGTGAACTTTCCATCTTGAATCAACTTCAAATAAGGTTTTGCCAGGTAATAATTGTCGTAAGCATTGGTGGCTCCCATGGTGAGTCCATCGGTCCAGGTGCCAAATTCCATGTCAAGTCCGTTCTTAATGGCTTGTTCGGTATTGTGCGCACCGCCCCAATCGCTCACCACTACACCGTCAAATCCCCAATCGCGCTTGAGGATGTCGTTGAGCAGATATTGGTTGTGGCAGTTGTGCTGATTCTTATACAGGTTGTATGCCCCCATGATTCCCCATGCTTTTCCTTCCTGCACGGCGGCTTTGAAGGCGGGAAGGTAAATCTCATGCAAGGCTCTGTCGTCCACAACGACGTTGACCTGATGCCGGTATTCCTCGTCGTTGTTCAGGGCATAGTGCTTCACACAGGCTGCCACACCAATTGATTGCAGTCCCTGAACATAAGGAACCACCATGCGGGAGGCCAGAAATGGGTCTTCGCCCATGTACTCAAAGTTGCGTCCATTCAGCGGAGTGCGGTTGATATTCACGCCAGGACCGAGTATCATGTTCTTCCCTCTATAGCGGGCTTCCTCGCCTAAACTCTGTCCATAGAGCATGCCCAACTGTGGATTCCAGGAAGCAGTCAGACAGGTCAGCGCCGGAAAGGCCACACACGAGTCGTTGGTTTGCCCAGCCTGTTCCCACTCATCCCACAACACGTCTGGCCTGACACCATGAGGACCATCGTCTGTCCAAAAGTCAGGAAACCCCAAACGAGGTACGCCTGCCGACGAAAATTTGCTTTGTGCGTGAATCACTCTAATCTTTTCGGCCAGCGTCATGCGTTGCAATGCATCTTCAATGCGTTCTTCCACGTTTTTGGTTGGATCAAGATACACGGGCAACGATTGTGCCTTGGCCATACAAGTCATCCCCAACAGGATGCAGGATAAAATAATTTTGCTCATTTTTATTGGGTGGTTTAGGTTATTATTCAACAAACTTCTTCCCCTCATACGCATCTATTCACCTTATTTATAGATATTGTAAGTCTGTCTTTTGCAAAGACAGCGCGAACCGAATGCAATCAAGCTTGCTTGGAATTGCTGAGGTGAAGCCTGTCTTATGCAAAGGTATTGATTTTATAATGAATACGAAAGGCTGGAATGTAAAATATGACCAAAAGAGTTCTCATACCACACGGTGGCTACAAAACGGAAAAAAGAAAAATAAGAAGGCATGTTTTGTCGGTATCAACTTTTTTCTTTATATTTGCACACACATTATGGCTCCGTAGTTCAGCTGAATAGAATGCAGGATTCCGGTTCCTGAGATCGCGGGTTTGAATCCCGCCGGAGTCACCAGTTCGAAATTCTGTGAAATAACCTGAAACGTCATGAACGCACAAAACACCGCAGAATGACCATAAACAAAGGAGTTAACATTTCAAATCATTTCTACATATTTCACGTTATTTCAGTCAGCACTCACAATTAGTAGCAAAAATTTGTAGCAAAAAGGCCAGCGGACAGTAGCACTTTTTATTATCATGGCAACAATTTATCAAAGACTATCGAAAAAAATTCAGCAAGGAACAAGGCTGTCTGAGGTACTGATTACGTTGAAAAACGGTAACGACTATTTTGTCCGCGGCAAGTCAGGAATTTTTATTACTCAAGACAATTTCAAGAACGGAGGAATCTGGGTAAACAGACGAAAGGTTGGAAACGACGTTGAGTATCATGAAAGGCAATTGCAGGAAATGCAAAAGCTTGAAGCACACATACTCAAAAAAACAAACGAAACATCAAAAGAGGACATTGACAGCGAGTGGTTGCGTGATGTCATTTACGAATTTCGCCATCCAAGACAGCATGATGATGGGAAACAATGTAAGAAGGAGCTGGAAACGCTCATTAACGAATACCTTGCAGTCAAGACTTTCTCAAGCGGTTACAAGCGAGCCGTTAACGTTGTCTTTCGTGACATCCTCAGATTTGAACGGTACAAACAACTTACGGATAACAAGCGATACAAATTCAACCCAGGCACCGTCACGCATTATGACATTGAGCAGCTGGTTGCATATCTACGCAACGAGCCACAGCTGTGCGCACAGAACGAAGAATTATTCAAAGATATTCTACGGATTGCACCAAGTGGAATGTGTCGTGGGAAAAACGGAATACAGCAACGAGGTGAGAACACAATAATCGGATTGATGAAAAAAGTCAAGGCGTTCTTTCATTGGCTTAACGAAACTGACCGTATAAATAACGACCCATTCAAATCGGTAACGTTCGGCACCCAGCACTACGGCACGCCATATTACTTGACCATAGAAGAACGAAACAAGATTGCCAGCTACCCGTTCACCTCACCGTATCTCAAGCGTCAGCGTGATGTGTTCGTCTTTCAATGCTTAGTAGGCTGTCGCGTCAGCGACCTCATGAAACTCACCACGCACAATGTCATAGATGGAATTTTGGTTTACGCACCTCACAAAACAAAGGATGATGGCGAACAAACGCTCATGGCACGAGTACCGCTACACAAGCAGGTTTTGGAAATCATTGAACGCTATAAAGGTGATGATGGCGACCGCCTGTTGCCATGCACCTCACAACAAAAATACAACGATGCCATCAAGGAGATTCTGTCCATCGTTGGAATAACAAGAACCGTCACTGTGAGGAACTCGCTTACAGGCGAGCCGGAGCAACGCCCAATCAACGAGATTGCGAGCAGCCACATGGCACGCCGCACATTTGTAGGAAACGCTTACTCCATCGTCAAAGACCCAAATCTCATCGGAAAGATGAGCGGACACGTTGAGGGTTCAAAGGCTTTTACTCGATATCGAAAAATTGAAGACGAAGCATTGCGTGATGTTATCAAAAAGCTGTAAAGTTAGCTTTCTTACAATTTCTCCTACCTGTTATTCTCTTTGATTTGCTCGCACACCCATGCGGATATATTTGCAGGGTTCGCCCGTTGTAACAGCTTTTCTGTTTCTGCATCAAACAAATATCTTATGCGCTATCTTTGTCACTTTCAAAATGACTAAGATAACAAGCACAGCTGCCACCCCCATTGCCCATCCGCCCAAGTCCATCTTCCACTGCTGCCACTTGGTCAGCGGCTTTTCCACAGGGTAAAGCACTCGAATGCTATCCAGCTGCATGATCGTGTCTGTCTTGGCGTGGTAAACGTTTCTGAACCTTTCCCGCCAATGCGTCTTGGTCAGATACACCGTGTCGCCATTTGCCGCCATGTACACGCTGTCACGAAAGTACACGCTATCCAAACGTTGCACAGTGTCCACCCTCGTTTTATAAAACGTATGGTACTCGGGTACAGGCACAAATTTAACGGTCTTGCAGCCAGCCAGCGAAAGCAGCGTTAAAACCATTACAAGTAAGTAATTCTTCTTTCCTCTCATATTGTCTGTTTTTATCATTTACGCAAAAGCGGCAATCTCAACAAATGTGGGACTGCCGCTGACTTGGAAAACTAACCTGACCGAGCTTGTTCGATTAAATCTCTTTTAAAGAAAACGCATAGTCAAAACTGATAATGTCGTGACAATCTACATTTTCTTTCCAAGCATCTTCGTTATGGCTTCTGTTTGATATTTTTGAAGATGTGTCATTATAGAATATCGTGCACACATGTTCCAGCACGCTCATTTGCTCCGGAGTAAACACTGATGCGTCAAAAGATATTTTAGACACCAATTTCTGTCCTGAATTTCCATTTCCAAAATCAACGATGACTTGGTCAATATCTTCAATCAGTCCGTAAATAGAATCCCAATACTCTGGTACCGGACCAAATTGTATTGCTTTGTACGACAGACCTGTAATAGCTTGGCCGTTCTCTCTGTAAGAAACAAAATCGGCAAAGAACAGTAACTTGTTCATCTTGGTAACAAACACTCCATTCATTTTTTCAATAAAATACAGAATGGCGTTTTTTAGTTTGCTTATAGACTGAAATGTATAGCCGTTAAATTTCCCTCGAGGCTTGCCTCCGAAAACCAGCCATGAAAGGATTCTTTGGATTTCATCCTCATCGGAAATCTTGCACATGGCCTCATTGTATTTTTCGATAGACAACTCGCCCTTGGCATCTTCCAGATATTTTTTGAAAACAGATGGCGATTGAATGGCCATCAGCGTCTTTCCATTGGCCACATTCGGAACTTCACCATTTTCGTACAGTCTATAGGTGTTTTCTCCAAATCCTAATATGCGAGACATTTTGCTGGCAGAAAAACCATAACGGCTTCTTGTGGCTTTTATTTCATCTGGAAACGGAATACCATACTTGACGCGATATTGATTATGTATTTGCATCAAATTAACCGCATCTAACTTCGTCGTGGTGAAAAACTCACCCGTGTCAGAACACTTGTAATAACGGTGAACATAATTAAAGCGTTCCTTTCTGAATGTGGCCGCACGTCTCTCATGACAAAGGACAGCCTCGCCACCTGTAAATGGACTCTTCATAATCATTTGAATTTATAGTCAAGTTTACGCTCCGCAATGTGAAAAGAAATGCAAATAGCAGAGGAGCTTTCAACGCCCATTGATATTTTAATATATACATCCTGCCCTTTGACATCCCTTCCAAAAACCCACATATCCCCCATACGGTTTAAGGTGTCTACGATGGGACCATCCACATAGTCCTCAGCATGCAAATCCATAATAATGTCCTCCCGATACTTTGGGGTTATTTCCAGCTCCAACAGAGTTTGCATATTCTTTCCACGATCATCACGGAAAACAATTCCGAACACCAAGAGTTTGACTTGGAGATTGTGTAGAAAACGCTCCACGTCCTGCTTAGTTGCCATCATTTTTGTGCAAAGTTAAACGAAAGAGTTGGATAATGCAATTTTTTAACATTAAATACAATGATATAGTTGTTTTTTATATTTTGTATCAAATGCAGTCCCACAATGTCAAAGAACACCTTGTTTACATTATTGTTTTACTTTATTCTGCCCACCTTTCCGCCTCCCACCTTCTTCTTTTCACCAGTCCGTCCAGCTTTTTCCCACCGCTGTACACCCACTTCATGAACTCACGCTGTATCTCTTCCGTGGGTGCATCGTGCATGATCTTCTTCAATAGCGTGGAGCGTTTCAGATTTCCAACCCCTACATTGTAGGTAAAAGACACCAGTGCATCAAACTGCCCCTGCTTCTTTATCTTTGGGATGCCGTTCACAAACTTTTCAACAAAGAAAAGGTCACGCCTTAATAGTTCTTCCGCCTTTTCCTCCGTGATGCGCATTCCTGCACGCACATCGCCTGCGCTGTGTCCGTAGCCTATGGTGTACCACCGCTCGGCTTTCGTTGGCTTGTAAGCTACTAATCGAAGTCCCTCAAACGCTTTCAGCCTACTTATTAATGTGTCACTTGCTCTATATTTCATAATTTCTAAATGTGTGTTAAAGATTTGTCGCTTTTATTTATTTACTTTATCTTTGTGTCGTAAATCATCCAAGAGAGCATCTCCTTTCGGTGAGCTACCAAAAATCACCGTCCGCATCTCTCTAAGAGATTAAGCCCGCAAGCCTGTAAATTGTGGGCTTTTTTCTGCACTTTGGTAGAGTGCAGATAAGCGTCCGATACAGGTTGGGCGCAAGACAGAAAGGAGGTGTTATGAATGGATGATTTACAAGAAAGTGGCATGGTGCGTTTATTTCGCCCATACATCGTGAAAAATGGCAAAAGGATTTACCCTAAAAAATCCCGATGCTTTTCTTTCCTTGTTCCTGCGAACAAGAAGATAGCGATGTAATGTCGCTCCTCCAGCGGACAATACAGGTGTCCGCTTTTTTAGTACTTCTTTCATTATTATCTCGTTTTTTCTTATCTTTGTATCGCATTTTAGAAAGAGGATGTACCTCTGACGGTTTTAAGCCGTTACTCCACAGTCTACACTCATTTTGAGGGATTTGTGGAGTTTTTCTTCTTCACATCCCCCCACTTCTTCCTCTCTCTTGCGGTAATCACGTCCAAATGCTCATCCGATACCAAGTCTTCGAGCTTTTCCTTGTCCTGCCTGAAAATGAGCGACATAAAAAACACTACACAGCTTTTCACGCTTAAGTCATAACCATACGGCTTGAGCATATTGCCAATAATGCTCATTCCCTCTATTAAGCAGACGAGCAAGCACGCCCATGTGGTAATATTGAGCGAATGCCCCTCGGCACAGTCTATCATCGCCACAGCCATCACCCACGCTACATACGTCACCATCTTGCTCATGGTGGCACGTAAGGCACGGCTCGGTGAAATGTGTATGCCCAACTTCATGCTCTTCCGCACGCCAAACGCTAAGTCGCATAAAATGACGGCTAACATAGTGAAAAGCCATGGCAGCATCGTACTGATTGCGTCTTGCAGGAATATAGCCGCCAAGGAGGTGAGTATTCCAGCACTACTTTGTTCTACAATTGCTCTTGCTTCATTCATTATTTTTAGTTTTACAAAATCGTCCCTCGAGATTTTCTTTTAGTTCAAAGTATCATCGCTGCTCCGACCGCCGCTCCTGCCACGTCTGCCAATAAATCGTGCCAGTCGAACGTATTGCCTTCATTCCCCTCATCATACAGCTCTTTTCCAAAACCTATTAGTACAGCAAAAGCAAAGCCAGCTAACATGCGTTCTACCGTGCAGCAAGGCAGCAAACGTGCGGTAAGGTAGGCAACGAACAAGCAGGCATTGAAATGCAGCAACTTGTCCGTGCCTATCCCAGCGAGTTTCTCAATCAAATTAGGCATAGCAAACCGCTTGACAAGATTGCCACAACGATGCCTACCAGGACACGCTTCCAGTTCCATGAGCCACCGTAGATGAGTACTTTACAGAACTCAAGCGCAGCCAGTGAAATGGTGCTGATAACAGCAGCCATGCCCACAATTCCCCAACCGCCAGCTTCGGCTCTGAGGTTATAATAATTACCTACACCAATGGACAGTGCCATCATGAAAAACACTACTAAATACTTCCAATTCTCTTTCTTTACTTCTTTCATTTTTTTTGTTTTTTAAGTTTGTAAGTTTATAAGTTTATTAGTTCACGAGTTTATGTTCACGAGTTGACAAGTTGTTACCCTCTGTTTGCTTGTTCTCCCCTCCTTTGGAGGGATTGGGGGAGGCTACCTTATAATTGAAAAACAGCCACCCGAACATCCTTACCGACAGGTAATAGACAAAGCACCACAGCATGAGCCACGAGCCTGTACTTCTTTCCACCATATCAACGAGCAAACGTTTGTCGGATCTGAACCTTTCTTTATCGTCACCGCCTAAGTCGTACATCGCATCGTGCAGCTCGCAACACGCTTGGTACTTCCGCCACAGTGGCGGCTTGATGCCAAACACACCACAGCCGTTCACGCCTACACGCCACAGAATGCCTTTTAGTTTTTTAGTTGACCAGTTCATAGTTCACGAGTTGAAAGTTGACAGTTCAATGTTCAATGTTCAAAGTGATAGCTTTTCAGGGTAGCCAGTTGTGTAGTCATACTTTTCTACCTCTTCCACCGTCTGCAATGCCTTCACGGCTATTTTGTGCCGCTCGGTAACTATAAAGCACGCATCAGCATAACGCTGCACCAAATCAAGTACTCTGCGTGCTTGCTCAACAGGCAGCTGCATCTCATTGTCGCCTACCATAAATGTGACGTTTGCCTCTCCAAGATTTCTTGCAGCCGTAATGCTTGTGTCGTAACCGTCACGCACAGTACGCGTGAGCCACGTCTTTATACCGTTGAAGGTAAGGCTGTTCACCGCATCGCTGTCAGAGTAAGCATCAATCTCCGCTATCTTCACCTCCTTTGCTACGTTAATGTCGGTGGGAATTTCTGCGCTTGGCGTGTATTCTTTCCACCCCGCTGCGATGAGTTGGTCGTGCGTGGGGTTAATCACTTGGCGGTCGCCCACAACGAGTACGCCGCTGAATATCACTCTCTGGTCGTTAATTATCTTACTGTATTGCATGTCACTTTATTTTTATTTATTAATCCAGTCTTCCATATTCCTCTATATTGATTTTTGTCTTCAAATAGTCAAGCTTTGGATACTCACTGATAGGATGTATCTTATCTCTCACTACGGTATATGTAGTTATAGAATCCTTATACCATTGAACAAGCTCGTCAGGAACGTAGATGTCTAAAACTTGTGTTAAATCCCAATATCCTTTTTCAAGCGATAGCGACTTGTTGAAAATAATTAACGTGCGAGGGTATCTACTTGAAGAAGGGGCACTGTCTCCATATATAATTTGGTAATTCCAATTTTCGGCAAATAAATTCTTCATAGTAGGCGGAATGACTAATGTCTCTATATTTGGTTTTAACACAAATCCTTCTACTTCTTTAATTCCACGTGGAATAACGATATACGCATCTAACTTGTACGGCATATACATAAATCTTCCATTACCCATAATATACCCTTCCTCTGTCTGTGTGTATATAGGATTACCCTCTTGCAAAATAGGTTCTTTGAGTGTGCCGATGGTTGTATTGGGTATATCTATCACCGACTTGGGTATGACAACATGGCATTTGCTTTGATATAGGAAATAAGACCATCCTCCAAGCCTCTCCAAGTTCGGAGGGCATACAAATCGTTGGATTTGATATTTACTCCTTAATGTCCCATCGAGTTGCTTTACATTAACAAACAGGCTTAAGTCGATAACGTCCAGCTTTAAACTTGTATGAAGATTAACATAATCTTCCGTATTTGTCACCGCTGCGGCTTGTTTGAATGTAAATTCTCCAGCACTTCCCCTCACACCCGTGATGCCGTACTTCTTATCTGTAATTCCATTTTCGCCTCCAAAATTCTCCACACAGAATCTCTTCAAATCCTGATTGTCAAAATGTATCGGAGTGTTTTCCCAATTCTGTGCCATGAGGCGTCTTCTTATCTCACTCATATCGTACCTCCTACGCTCTACCCATAACAATAATATGATTAACGATGCTCGCTTGATACGTCTTTCCAGCTTCGGGAACCACGACATACTCATTATACCACTTCAATTCTGAGGGTAAATTAAGAGATGTTCCTTTGTCAGACGGACAGGTAAACTCAAACAAATATTCCGTCACAAATTCCGCGTCTATGGCTTGGGCGAGAGATAAGTTCAGCTCTGGCACTACTCCCCACACCTCCATGATATTCGGTCTGAGTGAGAATGTAGTTTCTCCTGTTCCGTGAAGAGCCTGACGTGGTATGCCGCTTTCGCCATCCTTGACGTTCTCGGCGGCTACCCGTGCCTGCCGTGCAGCCTCGTTAGCTTGTGTGGTCGCTGTGGTGGCACCGTTTGCAGCGGCAACAGTGCTTTCCTTGATACTCTTGAGATCAGACGTGGCGTTATTGGCTTCTTTTATCTTTGAGTTGAAATTTTCCTGCATGGATGAGAATGTTGTACTTCTTTCTTTCTCCGCCGTTACTCGTTTCCCCTCTGCACTCGCACGATAGCTTTCAGCTTTATTCCGTGCCACTTCCGCTTCTTTCCGTTGCTGTTCAGCCTTTGCTCGTTCTTTCTCTGCACTCGCACGATAGCTTTCAGCGGTAGTCCTATCCTTATCAGCCCGCTGACGTGTGTCTTCATTATCCTGTCGTTCTTTCTCGGCTTTATTTCTTGCTTCCTCTGAGGTAATTCTTTCCCGTTCTTTCTCTGCCACGCCACGCATGCTCTCCAACAGGACGGACACATCGTTAAAGGTAGCGTAATACTCATCAATCGTCCCTTTGTAGCCGTGCGCCTTTGCCAATTGGTAGGCATCGATCAGCGCCACAGGGATATTGGCTTTTATCACCGCTCCGTCAAAGCGAGTGTTGTCTTTTACTAATACTACCGTACCCTCTGCAATCGCCACGCTCAACCGCTTGCCGTCAGCATAGTTGGGGTCAGGATTGTTCACTTTCACTTCCGCACGCAGCTCCCCAGGGGGCAAGCCATGCCCGCCCATGAAGCACCGTATCTTGTTGCCGTCCACCGAGCATCGCTCGCAAACGCCAGCCGTGCGTCCAACCGTGTATCGGCTCGCCATGACAATAAAGTCTATCCTGAAATCTTCATCGCCCAGCTTATAAGGTTTATCTCCAGCTAATAGCTCAACCACTAACTCGAAGTCCTCCTTGTAGTTAATTTTTACTATTCCTTTTGCGGTGGAGGGCTTTGCCTCTGTTCCGCAGCCACACATTTCGTTGTTCATATTCTTGAGTTTTTTAGTTCTTTAGTTCACGAGTTTACGAGTTGAAAGTTCAATGTTCAATGTTCAAAGTTCAAAGTAAACGTTTCCGTGTCAATCTCCACACCGTAGAATTTCATCTGTGGAAGAGCGATGATACCAGCTATCTCTACATTCGTCTCTTCCGCAATCGATGCAATGAGGTTATCCAAGTTGGTAGCGAGGAATTGCGAGAAGTCCTTACCGCCAATCTTCACGAACGTGTTGCAAATTCTTGCTCTGATGCTACCGCCTGCACCCTCGATACTGCCACCAAACCGCTTGCCAATGTCCAGTCCACGCACCTTTTCACTGATGAGCGCTATCGATGCGCCAGTGTCCACCAGGAAGTAATACTCTCTGCCATTTATCATGCCTGGCACGATGATTCGCTTGTCTGAAACTGATTTGATTGTTGTCATAAATCTTCCGTTTTTAGCTTACCTTATTGTTACGTAGCAATATTCCCAATATACACCCGATCGGCGCTCATCCCATGTGCCATTACCCTCTGGACGTGTGATACCAAACTTACATTCAAAACAGGCTAATTCACCTCCTCTACATGGTAGCATTTCCTTTGTGTAAAAGCCAAATTCGTCAAGGTAGTTCATGTCTTTAACGCCAGCCATTCTTTTATACTTTAACGTGCCAGACACAGAAACTATCTTACTTTGTATGTTGTATAAGATAATCGTGTTACCAATGTATCTCATTTTATCGTATTGCGCTTTTGCTTTTTCCGCTGCTGAAGTGTAATTGTTGAAGTTTTCAAATTGCTTAAAGCTGGGTAAATCAAGATAAAGCTCTTTTTCTACGTCCGTCAAGACAAGCAGCGTACCGCATTTCAGTAAATCAAGGAAAAGAACGTCATGTCCATTTATTTTACCATTGTAGCAAAACTTATTATAGTTTTCGTTGGTAATAATGGTCGGTTCAGTCAATCGAAGTTTTGATACTAACATACCGTTGTTTATCCTCCCTTTCTCATCCACAAAAAACGTCTGCTCTCCTTTGTTGTTCTGCACCTTAAAGTTGTCAGACGTAGCAGTGAATCCCTTGTCTTTGAGACTAAAGCCACTCGCCAACAGCGCTTCCACCGTACCATCGTAGGCGCACCATGGCGTTGCCGTGTCGCCCTCCTCGAGCTTAGGACGGCAAATATATAATGTAGCAGGCTTCGTACCATTCATCCACATCGCTACGCTGCCATACTGTAACTCTTCAGTCGTAAAGGTAGCTGACACTCTCGTCCACTTATTGATAGGCTCAAACCATGAGGATGTTGCCTTAAAACTTAATCTACCAACCCTTTGTGCTGAATCTGCTTTCTCTTTTTTGAACGCTTCAAAGACAAAATTAGCATAACCCTGCGCATCTTTGTCAAACTCTGTTCTTACCCAAGCGGAAAGCGTATATACCGTATTTGGCTTCAGCTGTAAGTTACGAGCTGCGCCAGTATTAATTTCCCAAAACAAACCAGCAAACTCTGACGTACCTTTCATTGCCTTGAACTTGATAGCGTCTGCACCACTCACACCACCTCCTTTCAGATACTCGAACCACTCCGTGTTGTCAACCTTGGTGGCATTCAGCCCCACGCCCAAATGCTTCTGAATGGCTGCCTTGCTGGTGGTGTCCACTCCGTCAAGATTGAGGTCGCTACCCCAAAGTAAATTCGGTCGTGCGCCATTCTCCACCTTTAGACTAATACTTTCGGCCGTCTGTTTTATTTCCGTGCGCACATACTCGAGGTCGCTTTTGCGTGCAACGGTCGATGAAATTGAGTTTAATGTTATTTGTAATTCTGATTGCTTTTTTATTGTATCGCTTAGTGTTTTCTCAACTCCATCTATCTTTGCTGTAATCTTGTCAGCTTCTACTTTGAATGTCGCTTGCGATATTTTTGTAACAAAATCATCAAGCGACACATATTTTCCACCGCTCACCACCGTGAACGTGCCTGTTAAGTGGTTTTCACCTTTAGACAACCAAGTAGTTTTCTTGCTTTTCAAGTCAAAGTCGTTCACATGTTCATACTGTGCGATATATGGCGCATGTAAATTAATATCAAAACTATTATAAGCACTAATAACGATAACGCTTTGTCTGTCTTCTTTTGTTCTGTTTCCAAAAACTGCCAGCGCATCGCCAATCTCAGGCACACCTTGACAATTGTCCGCCTTTGGCGATTTGTCAAGTCTTACCTCTAAACAGTCTACTAATTTACCGTCAACAACATGCTGTACAGTATTTGACGAAATGTATGAAACACGCATCCAGTAGAATTTGTTACCGTTTCCATCTACGTTAAATCTCGCGCACATCAACTGGTCGTCAACATCACACATCTGCCTTAACTTCACACCATCTTTCTCGGCTCGTTGAAAGCACGCAAAATAATCTCCTTCGTCTTCTACGGCATCAATATGGAAAGCGCCTGGTGAATAAACCGTCATTCCACCTGCTGCTTTCGTTATTTGTATCATCAACTCAAAGAACGTCGCCTTACCCGTTACATTGAGGTTCTTCGTGGTTATTGTGCCAGAGTTAGTGATGTCTCCATCATTGAAAATTCCCTTAAAATAACTCATGCCCTTTGCGACGATTCCCTTGAGAAAAGTCAACACCTCAACGGCCGTGTCTGCTATGTCTTTTCTGAGGAAGTGCGATAGCGTTTTCGATTCCAAGTTCACTTCATCAGCTGTCTTGGCGTGGTTTGCTTCATCGGCCGTCTTGGCATGGTTTGCCTCATCCGCCCTTGTTGCTTCGTCCGCCTTCTTGGCGATCTCTGCTTCATTAGCCGTATTGGCATGGTCAGCTTCATTAGCTCTGTCGGCCACATCAGCTCGTTCAGCTCGTTCAGCCACGCCACCTGCCTGCGGGATGCCACTTGAAAATCCTGTCGGCGCAGCACCTTCTTTGGCACCACCACCTTCTTCATGGCGATTTACCCACATATCTATGCCTATCAGTTTATCATCTTCCATCGTTATATTTCTTTCAAATTCAACAATGTCGTTGCTGCCATCAAGTCGCGGTCAGCACCCTGCACAAACATCCGCTTACCAAGTGCATCATGACTGAAATGGCTTGCCATGAGAAAATCAGTCGCCGGTGCGAAAATATTTTGTTTCAACTCCACTTTCGGTTTTGCAAATTCCTTGTAATAACTATCGATGTACAGCTTCTCCGCCTTGGCTTCAACGTCTTTGTCAGCGTCATAAATGCTCAACACACCAGCTTCTGTTCCTTTTGATATCACGGTAGACAGGTACACGCCGCCACCTGCTCCCATACTTTTGCTCTCTTCTTTTGTCAAGGCCGAGTGTACCTTCATTTCCAAATCGTCACGCACGTTGTTGAAAGCATCCTGCTTGCGACTGGCGTAGACGATGCCATCGGCATCACCGCCATCGCCCGATTGCTCTTCATCGCCACCGACCACCAACTTGATGTCGAACGACTTGATGTAAACGTTGCTCACCTGCGACAATAGCGGCACCACCTTACGACCTGGACCAAAGTGCGACGTTGAATGAACACGCCACACCCCATCTCTATCCATGATCATGTAATTATCGCATGGCGACAGGATTTTGAACGTCACCTTCCCGCTGACTCCGCTTCCGCTCGGTATTTCAATGGCTGTCCCCTGCTCAGACAATCCAAGACTGTAGTCTGTGTTCGTCTGCAACGGATGCCATTTCCCAACAAGGTAGTCGCCAATGCTCAGGTCAACGCCAAGAGTGAAACTCTGCTTGTAATACTCCTCCATGCTGCCGCATTTCTCCTCCGAGCGGTAAGGTTGCCAAGAGTATGATTGCAATGATCCACTGAACGAATCCATCGTGTCGTTCCCCACTACGCACTTGTCGCCAACAATCAACATGCAGCGCAACATGGGTATCTTACTCACAAAGTCAACCCCAGTGTCGGTGTCAAGCGGATAGCTCTCGCCAGCTCCCGTTGACGGTGGAACAAATCCGTTCTTCTCTGCCTCATAATTCCAACTAAAGCCTTCCACGTTGTGAGCCTGCCTCCACTCAACGGCTGACGTTTGAGGATTGTACATCCAATATTGGCGGGTGTAAATTCTACCACGATCTTTGCCCGCTGCTTTCACGATATGCTCACTCTTAACTTTGAACGTACCACCGTCTTTCGTCACGTCCATCAATTGCGAATAGGCGAACGATTGTGGCGACAGGTCGGCCAACAGTACCTCACCCGAGAGGACGATGTAATGAGGTGCGCCGCCTTTGGCTGGGCTCAGCGATGCATTTTGGTTGCCCACATGGCTCACCATCGGAGCCGCAGCATTCATGTCAGCTTCCGTGGGATTGTTTGTACCGTCACCGTTCACCGACAACACGATGTAATCGGCCAGCCCAAGATTCGTCACCGGCGCATTGCTCTTTCGTGAGTGTTTCACGCCACCGATGGACAGCATGGCAGCACCGGGCGAGTTATTAAGCCGATTCAGCACCTCCGACACCATGTCTGGCGTTGTGTAGTACTCCGGGTGGGCGTTGAATAGCTTGAATTGCCAGCTGTCGTTATACAGGCTGCACATGTACCAGTCGGTCACTTCTTCCTCGCTCTTGTCCAAACCAGTAAGAACGGTGAGTTTTCCCATCTTCTGCATGTCACCCTCTCGGCTGTATTCCGTGATGGCCTTGATGGGCTTACCGGCACGGTGCAAAATGTTTTTGTCGAACGGACTGGTCAGTAAATCTTCCACCGTCTTCACCTTGGCCGTGAGCTTCAACTGGCTGTATGCCGCACCAACGTTCAGTTCGGCACCGCAGTCAGCCGCCAACAGATTGGTCAGCGTGATGTCCTGTGCGGCCACGTCCAGCGTGCCGCCGTCACGCAAGTCGGTGAACCGCAGCGTGCCGCCTTTCTTTATCCGTTCCCACGAAAAGATGTAATAACTCAACCCATACTGCACGATGTGTAGATTCAGGAATCGCAGTAATTCCTCCACCACCTCACCAGATTTCCACATATCACGCGTGCTGTCATCATAGAACAGCAGTTCCGACAGCTCAAGCTCATCAAAGATGCTTCCGGCGGCTTCACGACTGGCTTGCTTGCTGCCATCATAATACACCTTAAACGAGCTGCCACCAACAATATCTGCCCTACTACTGGCTGCGTCAAGCTCGCCCAACAGAATGTCCTTGAATGTCTTAACACCAGCCTTCTGTTTCATCACATGATAGTTCTTGCCTGGTGTTCCAACGTCTTGGTAACACGAATGCTGTAGTGCGGTGAGTGTGTCAACGCAATTCAATGTCAGCATGTCATACACCTCATTGTAGTGCTGGGCGTACACTTGCGGCTCAATGTATCCCGCAAACACGCAAGTACCATCCACGCTGATGTTCACCACCGCACTACGCACGCTCTTGCTGAACAGCTCTGGGTGCCAACGCTTGGTCAAAAAGCTGATGGTGGCCGACTGTCTTCTCAGCACATCAAACAAGTCGTTGGCTTCGTTGTGGATATGTACCGGTGACGGTGAGAAATACATCTCATCCTGCTGTTCGTCACCCACTTCAATATCCTGCCCTGCCACAGCCGTTCTAATGTACACCGTCACCCGCTGTTCCGCCATGTTGATAAATTCTCCGTGTATGGTCATTTTGTTTAGTTTACAAGTTTACGAGTTCACAAGTTTACGAGTTGATAGTCTTTTTAGTTGACGAGTTGATATTTCTCCAGCTGTCTGACCTCCCCTCCTTTGGAGGGGTCGGGGGAGGCTAAAAGTACCTCCTCCCGCTCAAACCAGCCACCTTATTCACATCGCTCATTACCTCCAGAATGCGCCGTGCGTCTGCGTTCATGGTGATGTTCACCTGCGGCGTTGCGTCCATCATAGGCTGCGGCAACTGCACCACTACAGGCTGCATGCGGCGGTCGGCGATAGATGGTGGTGTAAAGCGGCCATCAATGATGTTAAACAGCCGAGTTTGTTGCGATTTATTTAATATCATTTCACCGCTGTTCACCCGTGCAAACTTCATGTCGCCGTATGTGGAACTGCCGCCAACCACACCACCCGTGGCAAACCCGCCAGTGATGGTAGCCAGTGCGGCGACCACGGCTGCCACACCTGCTGCGATGGCCACCAGATTCAAAGGAAAGGGCAGTTTTGCACCGCTGGCCGTGGCATTGGCTACTGCTTCACCGCCTTTGGCTGATGCGTTGACACCAGCCGCAGCCGCATTAGTCAAGGTCGATGTTGTGCTTTCATCCGTGGCTACCTTTTGAGCTTTCGTCACGACGGTGAACATTTTGATCATGGACACGATGCCGCGGATGCCCTCCATGATGCTGATGGCGCCCTGCACAACGCTACTAATGGCCTGCCAGCCATTCTTGTTGCCTTCCAAGGCCGATGTGATGCCTTCTATGCCGCTTCCAATACCTGAAATGTTGCTCCAGCCTTCCTTGATGCCCGACATGGCTTCGTCAAAATCGGACACGTCTGCGTCAATCTTCAATTTGATTGGTTTCAGCCCAAGTCCATCCAGCTGCTCGTTGATGACCTTCAGCTCACGTTCAAAGTCTTCACGCCCAACAAGCCCTATCTCCACGTCACTCTTCAACCTGTTAGCACGCTGTAGCGCATTCTCATAGCTCTGTCGCTTGTCAGCCGCACTACCCTGCGTAACGTAGGTAGATTCAACCTCCGCCTGAATGGTGAGCTGTCCGTGTGTCTCGGCATCTATCTCAGATTGCAGCTTCTGCACCTTTACGGCTGCCTCTATTTTCGCTTCTACCGTCGTACCGTCTTCCAGCTCCTTTTGTGCTTTCTGCAACGCATCCTGCAATTCCTCCACATGGCTCTTGAAGTGTATTTCCACAGGTTTTAACCCAAGTGCTTTCAGCTGATCGTTCAGCTCACCCAACTGTCGCTCGGCTTCCTCTTTTCCAATGATGCCTATCTCGTAGTCTTGTTGAATCCTGCTGGCACGGCTCTCGGCATTGCTGTGGCTCTGTCGTTTATCAGCTGTGCTTCCTTGGGTGATGAAAGTAGGCTCAACCTCCGCACCGATGCTCACCTTGCCTTTCGTGGCTTCATCTATCTTCTTTTGAAGTGTGCCTATCTTTTCGTCTATTTTTACCTTTGCATCAACCGTCAGCGCATTCTCTTTCGCTTTCTCAAGCCGTGACAATTCTTCACGCCATTTGTCCACGATAGTTTTCGGGGTTTGTTGGTTTAGCTTATTAGCCTTATTAGCCCCATTAGCCTTACCACCAACAGGCGAGTAAGCCCTTTCAGCCCGCCAGCCTTTCGTGTGTTTGATGGCACCCGTGTCTTTACCGTTCAGGGCGTACATTCGCTTTTTTGATGCGTCACGCCGCCTCCGTGCATCATCAAATTTTACTTGCGCCTGCTCTACCTCGCTACTGCCCACTTTTGGCACCCATTTGTATTTTGGTTCAGAAGTTCCTGTTTGTGGGTTATAGTCCACACCAACTGTTACCGGCTCAAGATCCCTGCGAGGATTATAATGCCGTGTCTTTCCATTCTCATCGTATTGAATGGCGTCCATATCAGCCTGTGCGCTGGCAACATCATTCGCGAGTTTCCGAAGTTCAATCTCTTTTATCATCTGGTCACAATACGCTTTGCTGTTCGTCACCAATGCCGTGTACCAGTCGGCAACGGTCGAATAATAACCGAAGCTCTCGCCGTACTGACCGTTCATTTCTTCAACCAGTTTGCGCTCTTCCTCCTTGCTGCCTTTGAATTCTTTGAGCTTCTGAATATTCAAGTCGTATTCCGTGCGCACGCTGGCTATCTCTTTGTTCATCTGCTCGGTGGCTTGCTTTGCCTGCTGCTCTGCCTCGGTCATGCCGTTCATTCCGTCCTCTGCTTCATCCATCTTGCCTATCAGATAACCAATGGCTGCGCTCAATGCCCATATCGCCAAACCTACAACAGATGTTACCAACAGTCCACGAATGGCAGATTTCATCATGTCAGCACTCACGGCTGCACCACGCATGCTTGCAGATACAACAGTTGCAACAGCTCTCAAATCTTTCAGTGTCTGCTTGCCAAAAGATACGGCAAAATTTAAGCCTTTAATACGAACTGCCGTCCACAGCGTAGTAACGCCAAAGGCTTTTAACGCTTTCTTCATGGCAAACACAGCAACCACAGTATTACCCACCTCCGCACCGATGTTGAACATTGGTCGTAGCATACTCAACTTGCTGGTGATGCCGTCCGTCATATCGGCAATGGCGTTCTTCAGCTTCTGAATCTTTGCACTGCCTGTGCCTGACATGATGTCAAAAGCATCGTCTATCGTGCCGGCACTGTTCTTCATCTTTTCAGCATCCTTGCCGAACTTGTCCGACAATTTTCCCGTCAGCGGAATCAGCGCACGCATCGCTCTGGCACTACCAAACAGTCTGCTATAGATGGCTGTTTCTATCTGTCCGGTGCGCTGTGCGTATGCTTTCACGTTCTTATCCAAGTCAACAAGGAAGTTGCGCATACCTCCAGCCGCCTTTATGGCAGCAGCGTCAAACTGAATGCCCATTTCCATCGCCTGCTTGGTCGCTTCACTCGAAGGCTTCACCAGCGATGTAAAGATGGCACTCAACTGCGTGGCTACCTCGGCCGTGTTACCACTCACACCGGTCAGCGTGGCAAAACTTGCTAAAAGGTCGTCAATGCTCACGCCAAGCGTGGCGGCATTACCGGTCACCATCGGAAGGCTCTGCGCCAATTGCTCAAAGCTCGTTGAACCTAACTTGGCTGTCAGCTGAATCTTGTCCTGTATGTCATTGGCTTTGTCCCATTCCAGACCGTAGTTCTTGATTACCGTTGCAGTTACCTTCACCGTCTCACCCAAGTCGGCAATACCACCGATGGATGCTTTTGCGGACTTCTTCAAATAGTCTATCCAGTTGTCCTCCGGCACGCCCATGCTCACCACTTGATACAAGCCGTTCGCCAACTGGTCACGGGCGATAGGCAGCTCAGCCGCCAAATCAGCAACCTTGCCTTTCAGCTGTTCAAAGTCTTTGCCGCTCTTACCCGCCATGGTGTTGGCTGCCGCCATGGCGCCACTAAATGTGCGATTTTCCTCTGTTAAATTATTAAGTGTTCCGCAAATTTGATTGGCAGCGGATGATAGTCCAAGAAAAGATGTAGACAAATAACTAAGACTTTTGAAGGCTTTTGAGATGCTGCCTTGCGACGCATCTAAAGCGGCACGAAGCTTTTCTACGTCTGTTGTGGCTGTCACCAATTGTTCCTTGCCATCAACATTCAGCTTGACAGTTAAAGATATTTGCTTGTTTGACATGTTTTTTACTTATTTACTTGCACTATTCTTCTTTTTATCCTATATTTGCGAAAGAAGGGAGGAACGATCATGAAAAGAAATAACATTGACATTAAAGTTGAATACGATAAGGAAGTCATTCGTAAAATAAAACAACGGAGAGAATGGCTGACACTTACGTCTGGCATCTTGTTCTTCTCCTTTCTAAGTGCCATTATTTCGTTCTTGACATATTCACCAATCGTAGTACTTTTGAGTATCGTCATCTTTGTTATTGATTTATTCGTTCATTTTTCCATTGTCGGAAAGATATATCGCTTGGAACAAGAGGGAGGGTTGGACATGTTCACTGGTACTGGCTTCCCAGATTAACATCCTCACTACATCCTCTCCGCAGCTCTGTACACGTTCTTCTTAAACTCGTTGAACAGATTCTCCTCTGTCTGTCCGCCTGCCTTTTCGTCCGTGTGCTGTAAGAACTCATACTTAGGCATTCGTCCACGACTTTTCCCACCTCGTATGTAGTTGTATATTTTCTTTCCTGTGTAGCGGCTCCTGGTGGTGAAGTAGTCCACCTTCTTACCTATGTTGCGCATCCTTGTGCCACTTTCCGCCCACATCAGCACAGGCTTCTCTTTGCCGTATCGGTTCACATGATAACCCTTGCGTTTGCCATGCGGTCTAACGCTCACCAGTGCGCCAAGGCCATAGCGGTCAGGAAAAACACGAGAGTAAAGGCTCTTTGTCAAAAGCTGTTGTGTCCCTTTGCCGATTCCGCTCGACAACACTTCCTCCATCGCCACCTTTTTAAGTCGGTTGCTCTCCTTGCGCACCGCACTCTTCATCGCCTTGCGTTGCGTCTTCATGTCCAACGCCTTAAACACCTCTGCAAACGGCTTGTCAATGTCCGCCACGTTTGTGGTTGTGTAGTCAGCTTTGTTTACTCTTTTGCTAAATAGTGCCATAGCTCTTTATAGTTTACGAGTTAATAGTTTACAAGTTCACCAGTTGAAAGTTCAATGTTCAAAGTTCAAAGAAAAGTGTTTACTTTTACCTCAAATCTCAAATTCTGTACAAAGGCATCGTCCACGAAATGCTCGCTTGCATCAATTAAGAAACAGCCCCTATAAGCGGCTGTCTGTCCATAGTCTAAAGCCTTGCGTACAAGTTCGGCAATTTCAACGCTCTCCGAATAGGTAGCCGCAAAGCAAGCCACCTCCATTTCCACCACGTCAGGCGTTTTTACATGCGATTTCACAGCCTGTTGCGAAAACCCTGCCCTACGGTATAAAATGTATGGCAGTTTTGCATCGTCCACCACCAACGGGAAAATCTTACTCACCCGCTTATCAACGCCATGGCGAACCAGCGCATCCCTTATTGCTGAACCAATACTTAAACTTGTTGTTGTCATTAGGCTTATTTTTTGAGTTTTTTCATCCTGTGAACCAGAGCCTCAAACCTCCGCAACGCTTCCTCTTTGTTCACCTCTCCCCTCCTTTGGAGGGGCTGGGGGAGGCTACTTTCTTTTGTGTCATCCCACGGAAATCGCATCAGCTCAGTTGCTTTCAATCGCTTTTTGCTGTAAGGCTGCACACATATAGTTGCCAGCATTCGCATCCGTTCCCAAGCACTACGCTCGGTCATTTCCTCTCTCTCGTTGTATTGCTCATAAATATGGCTGAACTCCTCCAGCGTCAATCGGCAAAAATCTTCATATCGCAAGCCGATACAACCAAGCGCAATACCCAGCAGCTCGTAGATGTCTAATTTTTTTTTGCACCCTCGCTATCTACAGCCGCAACTTCATTTGTCTCACTGATGGCATCCGTCCATTTTTCCAAGTCGGCCGGGGTCAAACTGTCCGCAAAGTCCATCAAGCTGTATTCAAATGCTATCCCGTCATGCTTGCTGGCCGAAGCCACACAGCAATAAAGGTAGGCACATAAGTCTGAAAAGCCGTTGCCAATCTCAGACACATCCTTTCCCGTTTCCTGCTTAAATCTAAGCATTGCGCCCATCGTCTGGCGGCATGGGTATTTTTTACCCTCTATCTCAATCGTTAATTGTCTCATCGCTTTTTCTTTAGTAGCCTCCCCCGGCCCCTCCGAAGGAGGGGAGGAATTGGCTTGTTTTGTTCAATGTTCAAAGTTTAATGTTCAAAGTAGTCCCCCCTTCTCCCCTCCTTCGGAGGGGCCGGGGGAGGCTGTCCTACTTCCCATTTGTCGAAGAACTCGATGCGCTGCTGCCAGCCACCTTGCCTGGATAAACATCCGGCTCACCAGCACTCTCAAGCGAAATGCTGTAGGAGGCATCATCTTGCGCTGGACTTGTTTCCTCGATAGATGCGATGATAAACTTACCTTTGACGTATGGTTTTGTGTCTTCGCCACGTCTAAATGCCGAAACCTCAACGATTGCACCCTTACCCCAGTTAGGCGCAAGTTCATCATAGCCACTCTCCGTCTCACCATAGAACCGCAGACCCTCTGCACTGATGGATATGGAAAGCCCAGTCACGTTCTTTCCCTTCCAAAGTCCAGACGATTTTCCTGCACTTGCCACAGGCTTCACCGCATGATCTTTTGTCTCACTGTTAAAAGTTAGTGTGTGGCTCGTACAATGTCCAACCGCCTTACCTGCTACGCTCAGTAACAAGTCACTACCGTTAATATACTCATTTTCCATTTTGATAAAAGTTTTTTATAAGTTAATAAGTTTGTTAGTTTACAAGTTTACGAGTTGATAGCGTTCCGTCTGTCTGTATCCCCCTCCTTTGGAGGGGTTAGGGGAGGCTTCCTTTACTCGTTCACCCTTCCGCACACCAACGTAAGCATGCCACGATCTACGTTTGGTATAATGTTCAGCACATCATACAGATAGCCGCCAACGTGCTGCACACGCCAATGTTCTTTAATCTGATGTGCGTCTCTGATATTGAATTCCACACTGTAGTCAGGAAAATGCTCACCAACCAGCTCGCTGCGCCAGCCTTTGTACTTCACACGCTCTGCGTGGATAGTGTTCACCAACTTGTACTCAGTCTTTTCTGCGCCGAAATGGTCAACATCCTGGAAAGGCTTCAGCACCTGCAAACGTTCACGCATCGCCCCTGCCCTCATCGCTCACCTCCTAACCTTTGGTGAGGTTTAAGCAACGCTTGCACCGTATACGGTACCTCCGACAACGATGCAGCACTCACCGCCTCACGCTGATTATACCAATGCCCGGCAAGCAATAATATAGCCTGCTGTACATCTGACTTGAACCCACAGCCGCTGTCAGACAGTAGCTCAACGATACTGCGATTTGTCCAGCGGACGACAGCCGCCTCCGCTGCTTCAAGAAGAACCAGCAGATAGTCGTCGTCGTCCGTGAAGTCATCCGCACGCACATGCGATTTCAAGAGTTTGATGTCAGTATAAACCATCGTTTTTCAGTTTACAAGTTTACAAGTTTACGAGTTTACGAGTTGATAGCTCAGCCATTCACTCCCCTCCCCTTCGGGGAGGTCGGGTGGGGCTTCTCCCCTCCTTCGGAGGGGCTGGGGGAGGCTCCCTTACTGTCCCGCTTTCGCTTTTCCCAGCACAAATGCATCATCACGCAGTGTCACCGTGCCAAAGCGAGCGTTCAGCACAAAGTCAACCGCATTTCTACGAGCCAACGTGTATGGATCTGCGATGAAATTCATGTTGCCAAAGAAACCAGCTGCCTGATAACTCCAGTCACCGAAACCGATGTTACCGTCACCGATAGCTGCTGTAGTAAAGACAGGATAACCCAGTATCATGTCGTATTCACACACAAACCTTCCGCTACCAGCGTCTACCTTCACATCCTGCAACTCAGCCTTCATAGCCTCGTTCATAATCCAGCAAGGATTAACCATGTCAACCACGCTCGACACCTTCGACAGCATTGAGAGCAACTCCTTACGAGTAGGAACGGCGGCGGCGAACTTGATGGCTTTCTCTGCTGCCTTCACGAATGGACCGAACACTTTGCGGTCGTGTTGCTGACCGTCAGCCGCCTTGTACTTCTTGTCCGTACTGAACAGCGCATCATTGATAACATCAACAATGGCAGCCGGCGCCTCACTCTTAATCACGCTCTCAACAATGCCGTGGCTGTCTTCCAACTCTTCCTTGGTCACAGGAATGGCGATACCCAAACGATAGCCCTGCATTTCCAGCTTGCTGAAATCAATCTTGCTGTCCACCAAACGTTCAGCCTCATCGGCAAAACTGGCAATAGCCTTTCCGTGAATGGGCCAACGAAGTTTCCCAGCCAAACCGCTGCGGATATGCAAGCCAACCTTGTCATAAATCAAACCCTTGCGGATAGGCGTTAAAATTTCTTGCTCACTAACTGGTATAATGCCAGTATCTGCCAAAGCTGCGGTCGTTTGTGGTGTAACCACGGCTTCACGCATCAAAGAGATGGTCACTTTCTGATTCTTTTCCAACAAATTCTCACGGAGCAATTTGTCCGAATCAACAGGCTTGCCTTCCTCTGCATACACCTTAGCGGCTTCCGCTTGCATGCGCATCTGCAACAAGCCGTTCTCCCTACTCAATGCCTTGTACTCGGCATCCTCCTTCTCATTTCGTTCACGGCTCTCTGCCTCACACGCATCCGCAATTGCGTTGATACGTTCACAATTTTCTTGGTATTTGTTCACCAAGCTTCTAATGTTCAGTTTCTTCTCTTCCATTTTGATAAAAGTTTTTTATAAGTTAATAAGTTTGTAAGTTCTTTAGTTTACAAGTTAATAGTTCACAAGTTTACGAGTTGATAGTCTTGCCATTCACTCTCCTCCCCCCTCGGGGAGGTCGGGTGGGGCTTTTCCCCTCCTTTGGAGGGGTTAGGGGAGGCTGCATTTTGCCCTTGCTCTCATTTCCTTCACCTGCTCACGCACCTTGGTCAAGTCTTTCTCGTCTTTGCGGCACGCATTGACAATCTCTCTGCCAATTGTTTCGCAACTTGTATCGGGGTAAGCTGGATCAGCGGCTAATGTAAAATCATAAATACCAGTAAATGCCAAAACCGTATTGGTGGCACACTCACGACCGTTTTCACGCTTCACCTCTACGGCTACATAATCTTTATCGCCATAATAAGTGCTAAACATGAAGCTGCAACCGCAAATATCACCACGCTTCACCAACTCGAAAGCCTTATCACCGTCGCAAGTGTCGGGAACCTCAAACTCAAACCGCACACCTTTATCGTCAACGCTGTAACTGAGGGAACCTTCACCATGGTTGCTGCGAGCCAAAATCAACTGACGGTCGTGAAACATCGTCATCTTGATGTCCTGCTGTCGCAAAAACTCTTCCGTTACCGCACGCTTGCTGATAACCTCACGCACCTCCATGTTGCCGTATTCATACAACACGGCCGAAGGCGTGTCAAACAATATCGCATACCCACTGATCGTGCGTTTCGATTCACCTTCCACGCTTTCACGAATCTCCAAAGGAGTGGACGTGAACAATTCCCGTCTTAACTTTTTCTTCTCCATATTTCGTTATCCTAATGTATGCCCATTGTAGGGTTAATGTGTGCCCATTGTAGGGTTTCGATAAAATCTTATTCAGTTGCGACACCGCTCAAGCTCGTATCGTCAATCGATTTCAAGTTGGCCGAAACCAGCACTACGTCACCACCAGCTACTGGTCGTTTATTTTCTTCCTTACGCCACTCGTTCACCGTGTACAAGCCAGTAGCTATCGTATCTGCCTGATATTTAGCCTTGCTTTCCAAATCACACGCATAAAGCGCACGACGGTCAAAGGCAAACTTCATATTCCCAACCAAACGTGGCGATACTAGCTTCCGCAAAAATTCAAGCTCAATCTGTCTGAGTATCGGGTTCAGCGTCGTAGACAAAAACGCCACATTCGCCATCTCAGCCGATTTATAGTTGTTACTTGTATCGTCAAACACAAAACTTGGATGAACACCAAAGAAACGACAGATCTCACGAACGGTAAACTTGCGGCTCTCCAGGAACTGCAAATCGGCCGAACTCATCGTTATTTGTTTGAAATCTACCATACCCGGAAGGCTCACGATGCGCTGACCGCTCCTGAACTTACCATCAACGTCTATCGCAGCCTTGTCCAATTCTTTATCCTGATATCCGCCAAGACCAATCGCACTCTTGTCGTTCGACAGCAAGCCAGACACATTGCCGCCATTCTTGAAACGGCTGTTAGTTTCCGCATCTCCAGCCCGGGCAATAGACAAAGTCATGCGGGCGTAATGCAGCACGCTCATGCCGCTCTTACCGTCAACGCTGTGACCTTTCAGATGAATCACCTCATCCTCGCCAAACGTCCCCATCAATCCGTTCACCGCATCGTTCACCGTGTAGATGTCGTGTTGCGTGTCGTGCATCACCGAACCACGGCTGCACAGCACAAGCCGCTCAACGCTCATGCTTATCGAGCTATAAACAGGCACGATGTATGCATTGCCCGAAAGCAATAACTCAGAAACGGCATCACGCCAAAAATCAAAAGCATTGTAAGTCTTGTCTGGTTGGACGGTCAGCAAATAATAAAGTGAGTCATCCGTCATTGGCTCAAAAATACCGTTCTTGCGTCGCAAATATTCAAAAGGCAAGTTCGCCACGCTCTTGCTCAAAAGCGACACACAGCGATAAACGGTGGCTATGGACAAGGCCGCACCAGACGACGGGTAATAGTCCGCGTCTAGAAAAATTCCCTCACGGGGCGAAAAAGGTGAGGAGGTCGGCTCGCTAGCCGCTCCTTCACCTCTCCTGAAAACATTCTTGAATAATTTACCTAACCTAAATACCATGAAAAGAATGCAAAATCTATATCGTTACCCATACACAAATATACTACTTTTCCACAATACAAGCAAGAAAAATAGATAATATTTTTGATTTAATTTGTATATTTTTCTACCGCTCGTATCGGTAAAGCTGACCAAGCGTCATCAGCATCGTAATCGTGCCGTCAATCTTTTGATTTTGCGACACCTTCACCGGTTTCTTATTTTCAAGGTTATCCTCTGTCAGCACGCAGTTGCACAGACAGAACACGTTGATCGGGTTGTCATTCAGAACAATCTTGGGCGGGTCTGCATACGCCAGCATTTCAAAACTCTCAACAGGTAAATTAAAGTTACCATTCGTCTGACCATAAGGCTGAACGATGCCCTTGCCGCCAATAGTCAGCAAAATGCTCGTCAAATCCTGCGCCTTGTAAGAATCGTAGCCGACGCGAATGATGCGCACCCGCTTTGAACGCGCAAGAATATCATCGGCTATCATACGCACGTCTATACAGCTGCCTTGACACAACTTCAAATAACCGTCCTTGTGCCAGCGTCTGTACAACTGCTCGTTAGGATGCCCAACCAAAGCACCCTCGGGGAAATAGTAGTCAGTATGACAGTAGAAACTCTTCGTACCGCTCGAATAACAAGTATAACTCACCGCACTGAAATCATCATGCACCGACAGGTCATAAGCCACCGCACAAAGCGGCATTCCCTTCAAATGGTCTATATCAAACTTGCCCAACAGCGTCTGCGCCTTCTCGTAAGTGAACCACCGCTCCTTGGCGCTTAGGGCAAAAACGTTGAGCAATTTTGTTCTAAATGCAACCATATTTTCGTCCGAGAGTTGCGCTGTTCTATATTCCTGTTCATAATAGTCGGGTCGAACAGTCACACCCAAGTGCGGCTGAACCTTAGCCCATGTTTTTGGGTCGCTTTCATCATCCCAGGCATCGGGCATAAACAAACTCGCAAATATCGTGTCGTTTTCCTGCTCACCTTCCAACACTTTCTTCACACCCTCCAATTCATGGGCAAAGGGTCCATCCACCACCTCGCTTGCGGTGGTGATGATAACTAACAGTGGGTTTACACGTGGCCCCACGGAAGTCGTTAGCACGTTTCTCAAGTCTGCACCGTTCTTTCCTGCTGTGTTGCGAGCTTGAGCGTATTCATCCATGATTACCAAACTTGCAAACAAGCCGTCTTTTGTCTTTGCATTAGCGGTCAAACACTGGATAAAACTATGGCGGTGACGTCCTTTGAAGGTTATCTTTTCACGATTTACCTGAAAATTCTTCCCGTCACCGTCAAGATCAAACATGATGTTGCGCACCTCATCAAAGCAAACCTTTGCTTGACCATAACTGTTTGCACCTACATACGCTTGAGCATTGTCATCGCCAAACAGCATGTCATACACTGCCATGGCAGCCGCCGATGTGGTCTTGCTGAACTTCCTCGGAACAAAGATATATGCCGTCCTACACAACCGCCTACCGTCAGGCAGTGCAAAACCGTAAATATTGGCAAATTGGAAGCATTGAATGGGCGTCAGCTTGTAATGCTGCCTACCCCGCAAACCGCTAAACCTCAAAGCGTGATAAAACCTGTAGAACTTCCGCACACGCTCCACCTTGAACGGATACTTGTCCAGAAACTCAAAAAAACGCTTCACGGCCAACAATTCATACAAATTATGCCCGACAGGGTTAGACACCACCTCGTCTAAATACGAAATAAGGCCATTTCCTGCCCCTGTGAGCGATTTTCTATGCTTTTCCCTTACAACCACCCACCGCTTCAAAACAAAAGCCGCCACGGCCTTTTTTTGCGCTTTCTTGATGTTTATCTCCGCAACGTTCATTCAGATGTTCTTCTTAGTGTCTCCAAATTAGCCCTATTAGCCCTATTAGCCTAACCTTCAGCGTCTCATCCCTCTTCCCCGTTAACGGCTTCAATCAACTTCATGAGCTTGCCGCCGTCCTCCTCGATAATCTTCGACAGCTCACCATAGTTCAGCCCCAGCTCCTTGCAGTTCTTCAGCAACACCGTCTGAGCGTCACGCAGCGTCCTGAACACCGGATGCGGCTCCAGCTTCTCGCCATACCGCGTATGCACCTTCACCGTGGTAGCCTCCAGCGTCTCCATCTCCTTTCGGCACAGCTCAATCATGTTCAGACTAATCGCCGTGGAGTTAATCAGCAAGTCCATTCCACCGCTGTACTTCCCATTCTTCCTCAACACCGCCTTGATGCGGCTCGCAAAATTCTTCATAAAATCAATTTTATACCAAAATTCAAAATCAAAAATAAAAAATATCAATCAAAAGCAAATATCAATCTCAATAACACCACAGCCACCACTCCTCATTCATCCATCCACCATTCTAGCCTCTAGCCTCTAGCCATCTAGTTATCTTGTTATCTAGACCTCTATAAACCTCTCCCCTCCCAAAAGTACCCGATTTTATTTTTCCACCTCACGCGTGCAAATGGTGGTAGGCGGGGTTTATCCCATACCCCCTATCTCTTAAAAAACGCCCCCCGGGGTATAAAGTTACAAAAATTTCTTGACAAACTGTTGTAAATGCTCCTCCGCCCTCTGCTTTGCTAACTTCCTGCCTCCTCGACCAAGCTCTACATGTGTCTTTACATGGCAGTCGTGGCATAGCGACATCAAGTTGTGATAGTCGAATAGTAGCCGTTCTTTATCGCTCACCGTCAACGCACTTTCCACTGGCACAACATGATGTACCTCGGTCGCTGCTGTTAACCTTCCTTCTATTTTGCACCTCTCGCAAAGTGGGTTGGCACTCAACTTGTCACGCCGCAGCCGCAGCCAGCGAGCCGTGTGTATCATTCTTTTGTAGTCTTTATCCTTGGCCATGTTCTTTACAAATTGATTTTACTTGGTGTTCAACATATATTTTCAACTTACTGCAATATCTACCGTTAATACAGTTCATACCATGTTCACAGACAAGGCACTCACTGGCTGTCTTTCGCTGTTGCATCTTCTCTCTCTTTCTCTTTCCGTTGATACTCTTCCCATGAGATGCAGCCACGCATCTGTTGTTCCCTTGCCTGTTCTTCCTCTACCTTCCGCTGTCTGTGGATGGCTTCGCTGCGCTCGTTACAAAACTTCTTGATGCAGTCGAGGATAATCATAGCGTCAACGCTGCCATAGAAACGACCGTACTGACCGAACTTGAACCGACGGAAGTAAAGCATCACCTCTGTCACCTTGAGGTAGCCGTAGGCGTTCATGATGAGCTGTGCCGTCTGCTTTACCTGTGTGCTGGTGAGCTTGCTCTTGAGCTTGCAAAACTCTGACAGGTCTACGATTTGATAGATGAGCCATTCCTCCGTGGTCTGCTGGCCGTACGCCTTGCTCACCTGTGCGAGTGTGGGTGCCGTGCCGAAGTGGCATCGCTGCTCATCGTTGGTGTAAGTGATTTGGTTGTTGACATGAAACGTTTGCAGAAATCTGTTTTTATCTCCATACCTTGCCACCAGCTCGCTTGGCTTTACCTCAACTACTTGGCTGCTGATGCTTATGTGATTATCCTTTGCCGCTTCTGAGGTCTTGTATGAGTTTTGCATACGATTGCAGCCGCTGTTGCTTGGCTGCCTCATCCTCTCCAAAGCAGTTTGTAGTGGTTGTGTGATACTGGTTGTTCCCATTTTGTTGTTGTTTTGCTATTTTTGTCCGTATTCTTAGCCAGTCGAAAAAATGGCTCTTAAAGTCTTTGAAGTCCACGTGTGTCTTTTCCTTTACTTTCATCTCATCGCAAAAGTTTGTGAGTTGCTCGGACAGAAAGCCGTTGTCAATCTTCAGTACCATGCACATTCGTTCACGGTCAGATTGATTGTTCAATATTTCCTCAGCATAGCTGTCCGTCTGACTTTCTTTTTCTTGTTTGTTTTGTGTTTCTGTTGTGGTGTGTGTTTTGTTATCAATTTCACTATCACTTTTATTATTATTAAGTAATACGTTAGTATTACATATATAAGGTGTAACCGTTAACATTTTGTTAATGGTGCATTTACATTTTGTTAATGGTGCATTAACATTTTGTTTATGGTGCATTAACATTTTGTTAATGGTTAAGTATATTTTTTGTCCCTCTTTCACTTCCTTAATAATGACCTCTTTTTCTTGTAGTGAGTTAAGACATCTACACACATGAATTGTCGTCATCGCTGTTCTGTTTGCCAGATACTCCAACCCTGTGACCATAGTCTCGCCGTCTTTGCAAAATGAGTAGATAATGGCATATAGTAGCAGCTCGCTGCCTTTGAGCCGCAAGTAGGTAATCATCCAGTCGTAGACGGTGAAATATTCTTTTGTTTTCCTCTTTTGCTTCATCGTTATTATATGCTGAAATCAACCACCATTCCACGGTGTGCTGCCACCACTCGCTTGCCTGTTGCCTTACGCATCTCACGCACGAACTTCCGCTCATCGCCATTGCCAGCCGATAGGTGGATAAGCACGATTTCCCTTGCCTGCCTTAGATCTATTCGTTTTGCTGTCTTCACGGCTCGCTGTATGCTCATGTGGCTCATCTTGATACGGTCTTTGAGATACGGCTCCAGCTTGCTACGGTACAAAATATAGTTGTCGTAGTTGGCTTCAATCATCCAGTGGTTGATGTTGGCAAAGTCATACGGTTTTATTTCGATACCGTTTTCCGTCATCACCTCACGACTAAAGTCAGCGCAATCGGTAAAGAAACACACCCGGCCACAATCCTCATGCTCAATAAGAAAGCCGCAAATAGGACAGCGAGTGCCGTCGGTATTGTAATGCACCAACGGAAACGGCAACACTTTGTAGCCACCTATCCACCACCACCTGCCAACCTCTATCGGAACGGCAAACGGAACGCTCAACTTGCAATGCTTAATTACCTCGGGTATCGAATACACCTTAAAACCCATGTCCGTCATCTGCCTGGCATGTCCTGCATGGTCAGCATGGTGATGGCTCACTAGCACACCCACCACTTTTGTCGTGTCCCAACCTAATGCTCTCCGAACTTCATTGTCGAACGGCACACCAGCTTCAATGATGAGTGCTTCATGCTTGTTTTGAAGTATGTACATATTTCCGCTACTCCCACTACCTAACACAACTAAAGACATGCTATTGCCGTACAAACTCTTTACATCAACGTCCATATATCAATGTGTTTAGTTGACAAGGAGATGAGTTTTAAGTTTACCCGTAAATGGCTATTAACTCGTGAACTCGTAACCTTGTCAACTTGTCAACTAAAAAGACTCCTTAAATCGGGCATGCTCTGACGCTATTTGCCGCTGTGACATCCTCGCTTGCCGCTGTTGCCGCTTCTTCAAAGTCGTCATGGTGTTCCTCCAATCTCGCCGGCTGACTTTCCGATTCGCTGACAACCTCTATCATCTCATCATCATCGTGCTGCTGCATGGTTTCTTTAGCTTCTTCTTTGTAGCCGTCCTTCGTGCTGTCAAGTGCTATTTTGCACGCACGCGCTATCACGGTCTTCTTCGCCATTTGGTCGGTGAAGTTTCTATGTGCACCGCTGCCACCTTTCATTGAGCCTTGTTCCCAGGCTTTACGAATCATGTCCATGGTCATCACCTCAAGCCGTTTTGAGCCGTCCTTGTTCACCACCACGGCGTAAGCACCCACTATCTTTGAATTGTCAATGTTCGCCAAACTTGTTTCATGCTTCACTAATTGCAACAAGCCGTCATTGTCCACCGTGTACACAAAGTTGTCTTTCTCGTACACCACTTGAGCATTCACGCTCGCAATGTCTGTGTCTCGCTTGGCTCGCATCAGCTTGCCTGTGTATCTTTCCCAAAATGTGAGCTGGTTGCCTGTCGGAATAAAATAGCAATGCTGCATTGGATGTTCGCCACGCACCACCATCTCCAGCAGACAGTTTGCGATGCTGTCTTTGGTGCAAGCGTCGAGTGCTCTTTTTTTATCCCTCGTTTCTATCGTCTGCAAATACAGCCACGCACTCTTTAGCGCATTACCTGCTTTGTAGTCGTTTGGCAAAATGAGCTGTCCGCCTTCTTGCAACTCCTTCACTCTGTCCAATACTGTTGTAGCGATGTCATCGCCAATCTTCTTGATGGCTGTTTTGTTTTGTGTAGCCAATTGTGTTTCTACCACTTGTTTTTCTTTTGTTGTTTCCATTGTTTTGTAAGTTTATAAGTTATTTTAGTTTACGAGCCGTTAGTTCTCCAGCCGTCTTTGTTCCCCTCCTTCGGAGGGGTTAGGGGAGGCTCTTAATTATTGTCAGTTTTTCGTCCATGCTCACCACAAGCCTTATCTGCTGGCACTCGGTAGGCAATATGTGGTTGCAGCTCTCCGCATTGTCGATGATGATAGGCGCATAAACATCGTTGTACCTGCTCATAGCTTTTATCAAGTCAATGCCAGCGTTGATTTTCTCGCTATTGGATAAGTCATTACACGGCACACCATGCATCGTCATCACGCACGTTGGCCTTGTTGAGCCGTTGAGCAACGTCTCAAACATACTGAACCTCACCAAGTCGAAAAGGCCGTTCACCCTGTTTTCCAAGTCCTTAATCATGGCGTTTTCAAATCTGTTTGCCGTGTAGTCTTTGCTTTCCAACTCGGTGAGTTGCTGATTCAACGTCCGCATCTGTTCCGATAGTTCTTCAATACGTTCAGTACGCATCGCAATCAAATTTTCACGTCCAAGATTTGCTTTCAGTTGGTCACGCTGCTTTTGCAAGTCTGCTTTGTTTTGTAAGATAATCTGATTGTCACCGCTACCCATTACCTCTGCTGTCATGATGTTTAATTGATGCGTCAGCTGCTCGCGCTCGCTTTCCAGCTCTGCCCACCGATCGTCATCTTCCGCCTTGCATGATACAACCGTTTCCTGCCTTGCTTCATCCAATTGTCGCTCGGCCGCTGCCTGTTGTTCTTTCAGCGTTTCCAGCTGCAACCTGCCGTCAAACAACGCTGCCTCAGCACGCCTTTTCCGCTCTTTTATATTGGTCACCTCTGCGTCAAGTGCGTCTTGTTTTGCCATGTGGGCGTTCATCCAGCGGTCGTTGGCTTCTTTCTTCAATCGTTCCACGTCAATGACTGGCAACGGCTGTCCACATGTCGGGCATATTTCCTTGGTGGTGTCCCACTCAAATGTCTCTGCTTCCACTTCCTGCCACCGCTTTCTGAAATCTGCTACGTGCAGTTCAATGCTTTGCAAATCTTGCTCGTGGCGTTGTATCTCATCGGTTTTTCTGTCAATATTTTTACTTATGTCTTTTACTTGATATTCCAAGTCGGCAATCTTATCGTCATACTGTTTTGTTTGTTTTCTGTTTTCCGTGTCAATTCGATACCTAATTGTCTGCTGTTCTTTTTCTATGTCTCCGATACGCTTCCTAAGTTCCGCACGCTGCTGTTGCTGCTGTGTCACTGCTGCCGTGCTGTCAAGCAACTGCTCGTCATACTTTTTGATGGCTCCCTCTATCTCATCTAATCGTTTCCGCATGGCAGCAAAGTTTGTCCCAGCATCTTGTAGCTGCTGCCGCATTTCCTCGTTCTCTGTAATTCGCTCGGGTAGTGCCGACAGACTTTCTTCTACCTGCTTCATCTGGTACGACAGATGCTCACGGTAGGCTTTCAAATCTATGCCGATCATCTCTTTCAGCATTGCCGCAAAGTCCTTATCACCTGCTGCCACTTGCTCAGGGGATGTTTCACCCACCATTTTCACCAACAACGCTCGCTGTTGATCGGCTGTCAAGCTGTTGAAGTATTGTGGACTGGTTATTGCCTTGAAAAGATTTTCAGGGCAAATCGCATCTATTTCCGCCTGATAGTCTTTGAGTGTCAGCCGTCTGTCGTTGATGAAACACTCTACCGTGTTGCCAGTTCGCTCATCTTTCTTATTCGTCACACCCTTGCGCACTTTCCGCAGCGCATATACATGTTCGTCCACCGCCATGGTCAGCTCCACCATGTTTTCAAGATTTGGTATGATGTTGTTTTCTTTGTCTTTCGGACTGATACCGAATTTCGCCTGACCCTCGCTGTTTTTTCCAAACAGCACCCACATAATGGCGTCTGCCGTGGTGGTCTTTCCCGTGTGATTCGCACCTAAGATGTTCGTCACGCTCGCATCGTAGTTAATCTCAAGTTTCTCTATTCCTTTGAAGTTCTTGATTACTAATTTTCTAAACGTTATTTTCATTTTTCTTTCCTAGTTGTTGTTGATTATTTTTTAAGTTAAAAGTTTCATCCCTGTACGTCTTGTTTCTATCTTCTTCGTAAAAAAGTCCGCCATGCAAGTGAGCCGTTATCATGCTGCCACCTTCCTCATAGACAAACTGCATGCTCTCTAAGTCATCAGCAGCCAAGAACAATGCTCTGTGTGCTTCTTCATACCTTTGCTCCCTTATGCAAAAAGCGGCATAGCGAAGACGCATCCACACAGCTTCCATCGGATGTGTATCTTTTGTGGGTAGGGGGTATTTGTTTTTAATCGGCAGCCGTGCATAGGTAGTTCTGTCTTTTATTTTTCCACGCATCACAATAGGCGTGTTGTCATTATCTATTTTCATTATTCTTTCCTAATTGTTTCTCAATGTTCAAAGTAAACAAAGTTCAAAGTTCCAGTTTTTCAGTTGCGGCAAGCAAGGCTTTGGTTATTCGTGGCAACAAATTCCTTGCATGCACTACGCGTGTGTCTTTTCGTTCTGATGTGTGTTGCGTATAGTCCGACAGTAGCTTCTCCACGATTGCCAGCTCGCCCCATTCTGTTATTACAACTTTTGCTATGATATCATCTTCGGTTCCTCCAATTTCATTGTCGTTTTGGCTTTTGCAGCCGTTGTTTATTTTGTTTGTTTCCATAGCTTTACTTGTTTTTTCTATCTTTCAACTCATTAACATGCTTAGTGGCTGTCGCCAAGCTGTCAATAAAGTCGTCCTTATTGATACCGTATTTCGCTGCTATCTCAGACATTTCTGACAAAAAATACGCTAATGAAGTCATAAATGCTGGTAGTCGCATTACTAAGTCTTTATCATCAAAAACCCTCATCAAGCTCAGATACAATTTATTACAATCTTTAAACTCTTGCTTTGTAATTTCTACTCCGTCTACTTTCATTGTCTTACCTGTTTTTAATGTTCTCCAATTGTTCTATTGTCTTAAATATCTCGTATGCTACCTGTGGTACCCAGGCGTTACCTAACGCCTTGATTGATTCTTTCCTCCATTTTGAGAAAGAAACGGCAAGGTCAGCCACGTCAAAGGGAAGCCCATCATCTCGGTTACATATAGGGGATTGAGTTGGGAAGTTCCGCCACCAATTCTGTGGGAATTTTTCTCGGTCAGGTTTACTTTCTGTCTGTTGTGATGTTTCAGATTTGTTTCCGCTGCCGTCTTTGGTGTCGGAAGAAGCTGCATTTTTGCACATTTTGCCAATGTTGGTCGTTCTCTTGCATTTTTGCTCAAAGATTTGTTTATTCTTCCTGTTCCTTTGTCTATTGCTGTCGGTGTGGGAAGCAAAAGAGGATTTAGAAATTCCGTCTTGCCATTCTCGTTGCAAATCTTCAGCCCTTGCGTCTGCACGGTTGGCAACAATCCACACTCTGTCTCGTCTGTGAGGCGCGCCGACGGCACAAGCCGGAATAACAAACGGTTGGACCGCATATCCCGCACGCTCAAGGTCTTTGCAGATGACTGAGAGTGTGTATTCCTGCTCCTTTCTGTATATGTAATTCTTCTCGAATAAATCGTCTGTGCATCCCATTTTAACCTCATCGCTGGGCTGTACCATATTAATGATTCCAGCAACATTTTCGCAAACAACCCAAGCTGGCTGTATCTCACGTATCGCTCGTAGCATCTCCGGCCAGAGGTAACGGTTATCGTCCGCTCCTGCACGCTTGCCCGCGATGCTGAACGGTTGACAAGGGAATCCTCCAGTAAGAACGTCGACCCTACCTCTCCATTTTTTAAAATCTGTTTTTTTGATGTCTTCATAACTAATTGATTTTGGATACCAATATTCTAATACTTTCCTTGGAAACTCCTGTATTTCACAATGAAATAGGTTTTGCCAGCCCATCCACGATGCAGCAAGCTCTGCTCCGCCTATCCCACTGAAAATTGATGCATGTGTCATATTTTGTTTAGTAGCGTTTTAGTTGTTCATAGATAAATGTTCAACACGACTGTTGCTATAAGTTTTGGTTTTCATTGCTTTATTTGTTTTTAATGTTTCCTAATTGTTCTGTTTTCTGCTTCATCACATACAGCTCATGCGAGGGTTTATCCCTTTCTGATCTTGCCTTACCAATCTCCACATAGCTGAATATCACCGCCGTGAAGACGGCAACGAATAATGCGGCAAAGGGGTAACGCCTGATGAGCCGCTTGAGGAAGTGCAGCGCATCAACCACAGACAGGCATAGATTCTTACCAGCCTTGCCAACATAGATTCCGCACAACATGAGGTGGTTGTCCTCATACTTATTCTCGTAAAATGTGATGGTTTTCATAGATCGTATTTTTCTATCAGTTCGTTGTATTTCTCCTCATACGAGCATACGCCATTCTCTGCGTACAATCTCGCAATGTCCCTTATCCGTGCCTTTGCCACCAATTTGCAGCGGCAACGCATCGCCGTTTCCAGGCGATTTATCTGTTCCATTTCCAACTCTTTCATAGCTTACTTTTTTTTATGAATGTTACTTACTTATCCGTTCTGGCGCACCGCTTCAAAAACCTTTCCACGTCTTCCCTGCGATACCTCAGCGATCCACCAATTTTCACGGCCGTCAGCGTACCCTCTTTCCGCAAACGCCAAAGGGTGGCGGTTGATAGCCCAAGCCGCATCGCCGCATCGTCCGTCGTCATCAAGCTGATGTCGCCGTCATGCCTTTGCCCGCCAAACCCATCGAGCATCTTCCTGGCCACGTCCTCGGCGAACGTGCGCAAGTCACCTGCCGTGAGCTGCACCACCGTCTCATCGTCCATGCCTGGCAGCCCGTCATTCAAATATTTCAAGTCATCTTTCATGTCGTATTATTTTTTTTAAGTTTACAAGTTTTCAGTTCACGAGTTGATAGTCCATATTCACCAGTATTCCCCTCCTTTGGAGGGGTTAGGGGAGGCTCTCTATCACTCCCACCAACCCAAACGTCACCAGCAAGAATGCCACCAGCACCACGTTACTCATCACCACCTCACCGTTCGTGCATCGCTCGCCCGTCATCTTGGTGTAAAATCCGTTAGGCCTTGCCGCCCATTTCATGATCTTCTGTTTCATGTCTTACGATAGTTTACAAAGAGCCTCCCCCGGCCCCTCCGAAGGAGGGGAGTAGAAAGACAGCCTTTTTGAGTTTACGAGTTTACGATTTGATAGCGTTCCGTCTGCCTGTATCCCCCTCCTTCGGAGGGGTTAGGGGAGGCTGCCGTTCTTCTCTCTATCACCGGCAGCACGCCCACCTCTTTCAGCGCATCATACAAAAACAGCCTGCCCCTTTGTGTCCATTCCGTCACCATGCAAGTATACGGTCGGCCGTCTCTGTGCGTCAAGTTCAGCGTTCGGCTGTGTACATACCCTTTTGCCTGATGCGTTGCATACAATATCCACTGACCGTTCACCTTATGCTGCACACGCATTTCCGCCAGCTTCCTGTTCAGTGCCATGGCACTCATGCCGTAGTCTTGCGCTATCTGTGTCGTCGTCACGGTGCCGTTGCTTTGCAAAATGGTGTTCAAGTAGTCGTTACCCTTGCGCATATCGCTTATCAGCACGTCCTTCTGTTTCGCTTCCGCTTCCAACTGTCTGATGCGTTCGTCCCGTTTCCGTATGGTCGCTTCACCAATGCGCAACGCTGTCGCCATGATTTCCTCGTCCGTCATCTGTGCATTGGCGGCAATGTAGCCGCCTGTCTTGCGAATGGTAGGCAGCACCTCACCGCACACCCAGTCTTGAAACGGCTCCGCCTGTGGCTTGTCCGAGCGCATGATCACCTTGTAGAGGTTTTGCTCATTGATGAAAATCATGTCCATTTTCTGAATCGCTGGCGTACCGTCTTTCTTTATGCCGGTCTGCACCCCTACTTCAATTGAACTGACCCCGGGGGTCTTCAACCTTTTTCTCGTTTCCGATATGTTGGAAAGTTCCAACACTCTGCACACATCTGACAAGCAAAACATCGGCTCATCCGCTGTCCCTGCTGTGCGAATTTCCCCGAACGTGGGGTTGGTAAAAATCGTGATTGTCGTTTCCATGTTTTCAGTATTTTTAATTATTCGTTTTTTTCGTTGTTAAAAAAGTGGAGGGCGCACACCTATGAAGTGAATCTGTCTAACTTTCAAAAAATGTATGCAGGCGTGCCGCCCCTCCGTATTTTTATTTATCTTTGCATTTGTCTAATTTTCAAAACTTTTATATGATGGGAAATCAAAAATTCAAAATCAAAGCCGAAGAAATATTGCAACATCTTGAAGCTGAATATCAAAAAGAAGCGCAAACCAACTTCACAAATGACCAAACCTCATATTATGAGATAAACAGAGATATTGAATATTTACTGTATGCATTTAATCCAGACCTTCCATTATTAAAAGATTTCCAAACATTCAGAAGAGACAAAACGCTCACTTATGGAATCATAAGAAAAGAGTGTTTTGAGAAATCTAAACAGTTTCTTCTTTACTTCCTGGAATACTTGGAAGAATACTGCGATATATCGTAGGAAATTTCTCCTTGATGTATTTCTTTTCTTTTTGAGTTAAATACAAGAAGTCCTCTTCAAGTAAAGCTAAGCGTGTATTGATAATCTCTCGTAATATACGCTCGGGTAAATCTTGAAGTTTGTGTAACTGATACAATGACACATCTTTCAGTGCCACGTCAAAGGTTACTTTATTATATTGTTCGCCTTTGATTGCTAAATCATCTTTTATATTAATCGAATATTCCATTATTATTCCCTTTCCTTATTATTTATTATTCGTTTCTTTCGCTCCATTCGTTGTTACTCCACCCTCGTCACTTTCGTTTCGTTTGCATCATAGTCCGACCGTGTGCTGTATTTCCGTCCAAACCGTTTCCCAGCATTCCAAGCCATCGACTTGATGCTGCACATCCTTGAAAAGTCAACGCCCTTATACAGCAGCTGGTCGCCAACGAACATGTTCTCAAAGTGAGCGATGCTTGGTCGTTCGTTCAGTACTTTTTCCGTCATCTTCATTGTTCCTTTCATTATTCTAATTTACCATGCCTTACAAAATGTTCTCATCATATACACCATACCCGATGCCTCCTTTACGTCATGTTCATTCACATTGTCCAGCTTGATCGCATCGTACAGTTCCGCCCAATCCTTAGGCCATACGCCATGCTGTTGGAATCTTACCTTGACGTACGCCAGCCTCAGCACCCACTCATCTCTTGGAGCCTCCACTATCCAGCTGTACACCTCCTCCACAAACTCATCGTTCTGCATGTAGAAATACCATGTCACTTCCTCCTTCAACATCACTTTGTACATCCTTTCCAAGCCGTCCATTGTCAGCAGCTCCATTGCACTAAGCTCACCCAGCAGTCGTTCATTAACCGTTCCCATTTCTTTGTCCTTTCCTTATTAGTTATTTATTATTCGTTTCGTTCCATTCTTTGTCCACTCCTCCAGCTGTCTTTGCTCCCCTCCTTCGGAGGGGGCGGGGGAGGCTCCCCTTTCCCTTTTTTTATTGTTTTATTTACTTTTTCTGTTAAAAAGTTTGGTAGCAAAGCACGCAATCGTTATATTTGTAGTCGTATGAAGCATTTAATGATTATAACGTAATGGCAAACTTGCGTGCGCTTGCTACCGCACTTTGTTTTATTGTCTTATTTACGGATGCAAATATAGAGTATTATCTACATACAAACAAGAAAAATAGTAGATTATTATCTAATATTCTATCTATTTATAGTTAATCTAAATAAATATGATATGGAAGATACTGTTAAACAACGAATTACAAAGTTTATTAAAGATAGTAATATTAGCGTTAGGAACTTTGAAAAGGCGGCAGGACTTTCAAATGGTTATTTAAAACAATTAAAAAACGCCCCGAGTGTAGATAAATTTCAGAGTATTATCTCCGCCTTTCCCGAGGTCAACCCCGACTGGCTGTTGACAGGCAGCGGTGAGATGTATCTTTCCGATGAACCACTGCTTCATCCAGTCAAACAGTCTAACCGTGACATACCTTATTACGAAAAGCTGCCCGTGAGTGCAGGACAGATTGAAGTTGTTTTGCAAAATGCAAATCCATCTGGCTACATGTTCATACCGGGCGTGCATGCCATCGCTTTCTTCCCCGTCATCGGCTGTTCCATGTCACCACGCATCAACGAGGGCGACATCATCGGCGTGGACAATATCAATTCATGGGAAACTCCAGATCCAGATAAGATATACCTCATCATCACAAACGAAGACCGCATGATCAAGCATCTACAGGCAGACGCAAACGACCCCGAAATCCTCTGGGCAATCTCCGACAACAAGGCCTTCGACAAATTCAAAATTCTCAAAGAAAACATCAAATACATCTACCGAGTGACATATCGAGGTGAAAAACTATAAAACCATAAAACCATTAAGTTATGACAGCCTTTGTTATTATCGTGTCATTTGTTCTACTTATAGTCTTTTTCGCAAGCAATGGAGGAAAAGACGCGAATAAAAATGAAGAAACGACAAAAAAACATGTCATTCCTACCATCACAGGAACAGAACCGACAGCCGAATCAACCACCTATATCAACAACCTCATTTATGAGATTGGTTGCTTTTTCGCAAAGCGTAATGATGACAGGCCATTTAGTGCGCCTTACAGATTTTGCGACAGCACTGTTCAAATAGAGAGCGGTCTTTATTATGGCTTTACGAGCTATACAGAAAATGCAAATCAAAAAGGGAAGCGTGAAGTCGCATTTAACGACAAAGACGGCAAACAGATTTATCTATTACACAAAAGAAGGTGGAATGATTATGATATTAAAGTAGGAGAAGATAATGCCCCATGGTTAGGCATAGGACATGGCGATTCTATTGACGTGTTTATATTCCAAGGAACCATCGGGCAAGAACCAATAAAGTACGTTGTCCAAGATTATGTAAGCATGTTGTCTTATGAGGCTTTATCTGATGCGTTAATTAACGAGGTTGAAAAATTAAATCTTCCAGACATAGAGTTATCTCATCGAGAATCAGAACATCCTTATCCGTACGTCAACCGATACAACTATGTAGGAGGTCGATATTATGTTACCAACTCGTTTGTTACCTTTGGATGGGCAATTAGAGAGAGAGGAAACAAGTATAACGACAAAGCCATTGTGCTTAAAACCATTGACGGCATAAAATTAGGACACGTCAAAGACAACCAGTTAGATGATTACTACAAAGAAACCAATGGCTTGCCAACACCTGTCGTTGTCGTTGGGATACAAAACGGCACATACATCAATGGCTATGTTTATACATACGACAATTCTTCTAAAGAGTACGCAGATATGATTGAACAATATCAATATTGCGTAGATAATTACTATTCATAGCCTAACAGAACCCCCCTACCATTTTGTTAACGTCAACAAAATGGTTCACCGTCCACCCATACGTTTTTTTGTAAATAAATAAATAAAAACTTGCACGAATAACATAAACACCGTATATTTGCGTTGAGGAAATAGCGACAACATGCAAAAAGGAAATTATATAAGCATCAGCGACAACGGAGCAAAGCTGTCCGTGTCCGTCATCGTATTCAAGGAAAACGATGCCTACATAGCCTATTGCCCATCGCTCGACCTCAGCGGCTACGACCATACGGAAGAAGCCGCAAAGCGAGACTTCGAGTACGTCTTGCACCAATGGCTCACCGAGCAAATGGAAAGCAACACCCTACACGACGACCTACGGCAACACGGCTGGAAGCTGAAAGGCAGCACCGCAAAAGAACCGAGCCTCATCGACATATTGAGAGGAAACAAGTCAGCCGACAAAGTCTTTTCTATGTCAGAGTATAGCAAACTGAACGTGCGTACCGAGATACCCTGTTGCCAATGAACACCTACAAGTTGAGCAACATAACGCTTGAAGAGTTCAGGCGTTTCCTCTTTGACATAGGATGTAAAAGAGTGTCAACAGAAGGTGGGCATGAAAAATGGAAAAAACAAGGACTGCTACGCTCTGTCATCCTGCAAACGCACATAGACCCCATACCAGAGTTTATCATAAAGAGTAATCTGCGTACGCTTGGGTTTACTCGTTCCGACTTCATAGAGTGGCTGAAACAAAATCGCTAAGCACAACTGTATTATATGGAAACAAAAAACATGACGGTAGCCATTGAGGAAGACACGGACGGCAGCTATATCGCCTACAACACAGATGCGTCACCTTACACGCTGATAGGGCGTGGCGACAGCGTAAGCGAAGCAAAAGCCGACTTTGAAAACTCCATGTCAGAAGTGGCACAATCCGAAAAAGAAAGGACGGGCAGCGTTCCTCCCATACTTACCCACGCACCCAAATATAGCTTAACAGTAACAATCGCAGTAGCAAAATAGAATCGCAACACAGCATAACATTTTACCAATCAATTAATTACTAAGTACCGGCACATACCCGCCGGAGTCACCCTTACTAGTGAAATCACACTTAATTCTAAAAGCACATGGACATTACAGAGAGATTTATCAACTATACCAAGTTTGATACCCAGTCGTCCGAAGACTCGCAGACAGTCCCCAGTACATCAAAACAACTCGTTTTCGCCAAGTACCTCAAAGAGGAGTTGGAACGTGAAGGATTCTCGGATGTAGAGATGGATGAAAAAGGATACATCTATGCCACACTGAAGGCAAACACCAAAAAAGAAATACCCACCATCGGCTTCATCTCACATTATGACACCAGTCCCGATGCCAGCGGAGCTGACATCAAGGCACGCATTGTGAACAATTATGACGGCGGCGACATCAACCTTTCAGAGGGTATCGTGTCTTCTCCAGAGAAATTTCCTGAACTGAAGGCGCACATTGGCGAAGATCTTATCGTGACAGATGGGCACACGTTGCTGGGTGCTGACGACAAAGCAGGCATCGCAGAGATTGTAGATGCCATGTGCTACCTACGCGATCACGATGAAATTGAGCATGGTGACATTCGTATGGGGTTCAATCCTGATGAGGAAATAGGACTTGGCGCGCACCATTTTGACGTGGAAAAATTTGGATGCAGCTGGGCTTACACCATGGATGGAGGTGACATTGGCGACCTGGAGTACGAGAACTTCAACGCCGCCAGTGCCAAAATCACCATCAAAGGGGTGAGCGTTCATACAGGATATGCAAAGGACAAGATGGTTAATGCCAATCGGTTGGCATGCGAGTTCAATGCCATGATTCCCGACACAGACATCCCAGAGAACACCGAGGGTTATCAAGGATTCTATCATCTGCTGGGCATGGAGACCCGAACGGAAGAGGCTAAGATGAGTTATCTCATCCGAGATCACGACCGTGAGAAGTTCGAAGACCGCAAGGACTTTATGGAAGACTGCGCACGAAAGATGAACGAAAAGTATGGTGAGGGTACGGTTGAGATTGTCATCAAGGACCAGTACTACAACATGAAGGAGAAAATTGAACCGAACATGCACGTCATCGACATCGTTTTGCAAGCCATGCAAGAAACCGGTGTGGCCCCGAAAGTGGAGCCTATCCGTGGTGGAACCGATGGCGCACAGCTCAGTTTCAAGGGCTTACCCTGCCCAAACATCTTCGCTGGCGGTGTTAACTTCCACGGCCCTTACGAGTTTGTCTCTATTCAGGTCATGAAAAAGGCGGTTGAAGTTATTGTGAAGATTTGCGAAATTACGGCCCAATACAACGACTAACGCATTTCGTTTTGGCTGCAATCCAGCTTGATATATCAAACGATTCTATTGAAAGAAAGATAAAAACAATGTGACAAAAAGCGGTCTATAACACTCATCGTGTGCTATAGACCGCTTTTATTTATCCATCTTGTCAACGCTGCCGTCATGTTTGAACGTACAAAATTACGTTTCTGCGGCATACTGAAAGTAAGGTTTTATACTCTTAAATCCAGCGCAAGTCCAAGATTATTTATTGATTTCAGTAAGGTATCGCTCTGCCTCAAGGGCAGCCTGACAGCCTGTTCCCGCAGCTACGACAGCCTGACGATATACGGGATCAGCCACATCACCAGCCGCATACACACCGGGAATCTTGGTCTTGGGCGTACCAGGGATGGTCTTGATGTAGCCCGCTTGATTGGTTTCAAGGAAGTCTTTGAACACAGACGAGTTGGGAGTGTGCCCAATAGCTAAGAAGAAACCATCGATAGGCAGGTCGTAACACTCCTCGTTTTCCTCGCCCAAATGCTTGACCAGGTGAACGCCCTCAACGCCATTCTCGCCATAGAGCCCTGTGGCGTTGTGCTTATAGAGTATCTCTATCTTCGCGTTATCTTCCACACGTTGTTGCATCACATCAGAGGCACGCAGATAATCTTTGCGCACGATTAGGTACACCTTACTGCAAAGGCCAGCCAAATAGGTTGCTTCTTCGCAAGCAGTGTCGCCACCACCCACGACAGCCACCACCTTGCCGCGATAGAAAAATCCGTCACAAGTGGCACAGGCACTCACACCTTGCCCCTTATATTTCTCCTCATCGTCCAACCCAAGATACTTGGCAGATGCTCCTGTGGCAATAATCACGGTCTCTGCCTGAAGCTCATCGCCACTGTCGGTGACCAGCTTGTAAGGAGCTTTAGTCAAATCTGCCTTGACAATCTCGCCGTCTCGGATGTCCGTTCCATAGCGTTCGGCCTGCTGACGCAAATCCATCATCATCTGATTGCCGTCGACACCCTCGGGATAACCGGGAAAATTCTCCACCTCAGTGGTTTGAGTGAGCTGGCCGCCTGTCTGCAATCCGCAATAAAGAACGGGATTGAGATTGGCGCGAGCCGCATAGATGGCAGCCGTATAGCCTGCCGGTCCGCTACCAACAATGAGGCAACGGGTATATTGCTTTTGTTGTTCCATCATGTAAGATATGAAATAAGCGTCGTGAACGCTGTAACGAAAATTGGGAAAGATGAAACGAAAAAGGTGAAACACACATACGGATGCATGCGGATTTCACCTTTTTCACTTTCCATTATAACAGTTCCTCGATTTGCTGAGCAATATGCTCTAACTTCTCTGTGGGCTCGAAGCGTGCGACAACCTGTCCCTGCTTGTTGATAAGGAACTTGGTGAAATTCCATTTGATGTCGGGCTTCTGCTCGTAATCGGGATCTTCTTTTGACAGGATGTCAACGAGGATTGGAGCGATGGGGTGACTCATATCCCAGCCTGCAAAGCCTTTCTGTTCTTTGAGGAACTTGTAAAGTGGGTCGGCATCGTCACCGTTTACCTTGATTTTCTTGAAGCGTGGAAATTCGGTACCGTATGTCAGTTTGCAGAACTCGTGGATGCTCTCGTCCGTTCCTGGTGCCTGCTGTCCAAATTGGTTGCAAGGGAAATCAAGGATTTCGAAACCTTTTGCATGGTACTTCTCGTAGAGCTTCTCCAGCTCTTCGTATTGAGGAGTGAAACCACATTTTGTCGCTGTGTTGACAATCAACAGCACTTCGTTGGCATACTCCTTGAGAGATACATCGTTACCTTTTCTGTCTTTTACTGAAAAATCATAAATTGTTTTCATTTTCTTCTGTTTATTATAAATGAATATGTTACAATGTCGTAGTTGTATTGATGGTGAGAACGACTCTATCTCCATTGACGATTCAACCATCTTGCTCTCGCAAAGATAGCGAATAAAATCGACATTCCGACGGTACGGAATGCGAATAAATATTAATTTATAACCCAAAAGAAGGAAAACGTCTAATCGGAAACGGCAAGAGGTGCATCATGAAACCATTTCGACTCACGCCTCCGCACTGTTCATGGGTCAACTTAAATTCATCAGCACCAGGCGCTCGACATACTTACAGAGGATGTCAATGCCCTTGAGATTCTCACCTCCTTGCGGGATAATCACGTCAGCAAAACGCTTGGTGGGCTCGATGAACTGCTCGTGCATTGGCTTCAGCACGTCCAAGTATCGCTGAACCACCATGTTAACATCCCTCCCCCGTTCGATGGTATCGCGCTGGATGTTGCGGATGAGCCGCTCGTCTGGATCACAATCAACAAACACCTTCAGATCCATCATCTCGCGCAGTCGCTTGTTGAGCAGCGTCATGATGCCCTCGATGATAATCACTGGCCTGGGCTCCACATGGATGGTTTCAGGCAGGCGGTTGCACTTTAAATAAGAATAGGTGGGCTGCTCGATGGGATCACCTTCGCGCAATTCGTTCACCTGCTTGATGAGCAGCTTCCAATCAAAGGCATCGGGATGGTCAAAGTTGATGGCGTGGCGCTCCTCCTCGGTCATTTCTGAGGTGTCGTTGTAATACGAGTCGAGCGGCACCACGGCCACATGATCAGGTGGCAAGGCCTCAACAATTTTTCTAACCACCGTGGTCTTCCCAGATCCGGTGCCACCTGCGATGCCAATGACGGTCACTTCATAATTTCGTTCTTTATCTGTCATCATATTTGTTTGTTTTATTCAGTCTTTTTAGGGGGCAGTCCCAGCACGTCTTCGAACATCACCCGATAGCTCTCTGCCTTCTTCTCCAGCTTCATGGGATAGGCTCGCGAAGAGCTGGGCATGCGGTATAACCGCATCGGTCGACCATCGAAGCTGAACGTGACGTAGGCTCCCATCACCGGCGCAGCGATGCCAAAATGGCGGGTGAAGATGGCCGTAGCCTTTTGACCAGCCGTGAGTACGGCTGTACAATGCGGCAAAGCCCGCAGCAAGCCATCGAGATCGGCCGGCTCGATGATTTCCAAATCCTTGTCAGATGCGGTGTTTTTGGTTCGGCGCACACGCAGGGCTGTATCGAAAAGAGCTACACCTTTTTCTTTGAGAAAGCCTTTCAGTGCGTCCAAATGGAACGTTTTGTCCCGTTGGTTCACGAAATGTTGCTTGTCACCGAAAAACAAATATCCGAAGATGCGCCACATGTCGTTCTGGAAATTGGGGTAATAGAACGGCATACACCAACGCTTGGGGGCCGGCGGAAACGTGCCCAACATCAGCAAAGTGGCATTCTTGGGCAAGAACGGTTCAAAGGGATGAGTTTCTATCATTGTGGGTAGGGCAGCCTATCTCCCCGGAAAGCCTCCCCCAACCCCTCCAAAGGAGGGGAGATACAAGAGGGGGGAGAGAGGAGTAGATGGTTTTGCATGTATGAATTGACAGGATTACAAGTTCACAAATTTACATGTTTACGAGTTCACAAGTTTATATGTTTATATATTTACGGGTTGATTGCTTAATCTTCACTCGTCAGCGAATTATTCCTATTAGATTTCCTATGTGGAAGCTCACAAAATCATCCACCATTCTAAACTCATTGACTTTGGGGTGCAAACTCATTGAGATTGGAGGACAAACTCAATGACTTTGGAGGGCAAACTCAATGACTTTGGAGGGCAAACTCAATGACTTTGGAGGGCAAACTCATTGAGATTGAAGCCTCACCTCATACAGCCTCCCCCGTCCCCTCCAAAGGAGGGGAGAAACAAAGAGGGAGGGGAGTAGGTGGGGGTGCATGTATGAGTTGATTGGTTGATGAGTAGATGTGTTCACAAGTTTACAAGTTCACGAGTTGATGGCTTTGCTAACCCTAATGTTCAAAGTTCAAACCTCAAAGTTCAAAGTTATCTCTGTTGTTGTTTCACCAAGTACACCACTACCGGTAGGTGGTCACTGTAACCATTGAGCCATACGCCTCCGGCCGTCGTACGCTTGGGTGCACCCTTGTATTTGCCGGTGGTTTGGATGAGATAGTCGCGGTGTTGAATCTGGTGCTTCCAATATTTAAGGGACGAGAAGTCCTTTACACCTTTCTTATTTAGCATGTTCGGCGACAGTACAATCTGGTCGAAAAGATTCCATGAGCCGTTATACATCAACGTTCCCTTACCCTGCTTGGCCAGTACGTTGTACCAAGGATTGTACATATCGCCATCCCCCACGTCGTCAATTTCAGCTTTGGCGGAAAGTACCTCGGCCATACTCTTGTTCACGGGGTCGTCGTTCATGTCACCCATGACCATGACTTTGGTGGCTGGGTCGAGCTGTAAAAGCGAATCCTTGATAGCTTTCACCTGTGCGGCGGCCACCTCACGGTAGAACGACCCACTGTAACGACTGGGCCAGTGGCACACGATGGCTGCCACACGGTCGCCACCCATCGTACCCGTGACGGTGAGGAATCCACGGGTGAAGTAGGCACTATCTTTTTCAAGCGGTTGAACATACGGCACCAGCTTGACAGACGCAGGTTTGAAGAGCTGCGGATTGTACAACACGGCGCAGTCGATGCCACGCCTATCGGGCCCCTCTATGTGGATGTAACGATAGCCGCGGGCCGCCAAGGGTTCTTGAGCCACCAGCGCGTCGAGCACCCGCGCGTTCTCCACCTCGCTCAGTCCGATGAGGGCACAGCCCACGTTTGGCAACACGTCCGTACCCATATCGGCCAGTGCGCGCGCCATATTGCGCAACTTGTGCGTATACTTCAATCCATCCCATTTGTACGATCCGTTGGGCAGAAAGTCGTAATCGTTCTTTCCCTCATCATGACAAGTGTCGAAGAGGTTTTCCTGATTGTAGAATCCAACGGCGTACACCGAATATTTGTCCTGCCCAGAAATAGCCATGAGGCCTACCAGCAGCAGCCCCAGAAGCATGAATAGTTTTTTCATCTTAATATTCTTGTTTTTTACATGACGCATATTATCTTTTGCAAAGATAAGTCATTTATTTCGAATAAAATAAGGTGGAAAGAGAAAAAATACGACATGAAAATTTCATTCATCAAAATATATTTTGTTACTTTGTAGCTGAAAATCATTCACACAGAAAATCTTCCATTATGCAGAATAAGCTAACGCTTGCCGTTCTTGCCTTGTGTTTCGCATCGTTGGTTCATGCCCAAAACGACAAAACCGACCAGCAGAAGGCGCCCCTCGTGGACGAATCGGCTTTCACTTTCACGGAAGCACAGTTGGGCGAGGATGACAACATGACCCAAAATGTGACCATCCTCAACTCGAACACCAATGCCTATGCTTCCGGAGTAGGCTATCTATTCTCCCCCGTTCGCTTTCGTTACCGCGGACTGAATCAGAAGTACAATGACGTGTACATCAACGGTGCACCGATGAACGACATGGAGAGTGGGCAGTTTAGATATTCCATGATAGGCGGACTGAACCAACAAACCCGCAACGTTGACTTTGCACTGCCTTTTGAAAGCAACAGCTTTGCCATGAATGGATTGGCTGGCAGCAACAATTATGACTTCCGTGCAGGGAGCATGGCAGCAGGAAATAGACTGTCGTTAGGAGCAGCCAACCGCAATTACTCGGCACGTGGCATGTACACTTATGCCTCCGGATTCAATGCCAACGGTTGGGCAATAGCTGCCAACCTTACTTATCGCTGGGCGAACAAAGGATACGTAGAGGGAACTTTTTATAACTCGCTTTCCTATTTCTTAGCGATACAAAAACGGTGGACGAATGGACATTCGCTGTCGTTCTCTACATGGGGAAACCCTACTGAGCGTGCATCGCAGGGCGCATCCACAGACGAAGCCTACTGGTTGGCTAACAATTACCACTACAATCCCTATTGGGGTTATCAAAATGGAAAGATAAGAAACTCACGAGTAGTGAACGATTTTGCTCCGTCTGCCCTTCTCACGTGGGACTGGGATATTGCTAAAGACACGAAACTCACCACATCGCTCTTTGGTAAATATAGCAAATATAAGAGCACAAAGCTGAACTATAACAACGCAGAGAACCCACAACCCGACTATTGGAAAAATCTTCCCAGTAGCTATTATGAGGTTTGGGGCGATGAAGCCAACCGCAATGCTAAAAGTCATGCTGCTTTCTTAGAATGGAATGAGGCGTACAACTACTGGACAGCCGCAAAAGAAAACCGCCAAGTGAAATGGGACCGATTGTACTGGGCAAATCAACAAGCAGCCAAGACAGGCAGTGACGCGCTGTATTACGTACAAGCCAAGCACAATGACAACTTTGTGATGAATTTAGCGTCAACGCTTACCACAAAATTAAGTAAGAACCAGACATGGAACATTGGAGCTGTATTAGGTCGAAACCAAGGTGGGCATTATCAGACAATGGAAGATTTGTTGGGTGCCAACAGTTTCCACAACATCAACACTTATGCCGTAGGCTATTATCCTAAAAGTAGCGATGCCGTGCAATACGACCTTAACACAATGGGAGCAGATAGGACAGGACGTTTGGTAGGTAAAGGCGACAAGTTTGGCTACGATTACGATATCCTGATTCACAAAGCACTTGTTTGGACCAATTACTTAGCCAATATGGGTCGCTTTCATCTCATGGTTGCAGGAAAAGTAGGCGGCACAGACATGCAACGCCAAGGCTATATGCGCAACGGATTGTTCCCAGAAAATTCGTATGGCAAGAGTGGACACGCCAAATTCTTAGACGGTGGCGGCAAAGCCAGTATCACATGGGATGCTGGACTGGGCAACATTGTATCTGTAGGAGCAGGATATGAGTGGCGCGCTCCAACGGCACGCACTGCCTTTGCATCGCCCGAAATGAACAACGACTTTGTGTTGAATCTCAAGAATCAACAAGTTTTCAGTAGTGAGTTGGGTTATCAATACCAAAATGCATGGGTACACGCCAACATCAACGCCTACTACAATAGGATGAATCATGTTACCGAATGGCAAAACTTCTATTTGGATGACATCAATTCCTTCTCTTATGTTTCGATGACTGGCATTGAAAAAGAGGCGTACGGTGTAGAATTGGGGGCACGCTTTAAGCTCGCATCCTATTTTGATCTTACCACACTCGGCACATGGAGTGAAGCTAAAAACATCAACAATGCCAAGGTGCGCTACCTCAACTCAACAGAAGCGAAATACGTGGACGAGACTGTGTACAACAAAGGTATGCGCGAAGGAGGAACACCGCTTACTGCTGCAAGTCTTGGATTGAGTTTCCATCAAGGCGGATGGTTTGTGGATTTGAACGGAAACTATTACGATCGCATCTATTTATTCTATTCTCCAAGTTATCGGTATGAGAGTACGTTACGTATAAAGAATAAGCGTGATAATGAAGGAAATAACATCATACCCGAACAAGCCAAAGGCAAAGGCGGTTTCATGTTAGACGGTAGCATTGGCAAGAGCATTCGGTTGAAGAAAGGACAGCTGAACTTGAACCTCATGGTAACCAACCTTCTCAACAATCAACGCATCGTAACGGGAGGCTATGAACAAAGCCGAAGCGACTACATAGTGAAGGATGATGGGACGACAGATCCACGTACATACAAGTTTCCACGCAATCCGAAGAAATATTATGCTTACGGCATCAACGGAATGTTCCAAGTATCTTACAGATTCTAATAAATCTCAACGACATGAAGAAAATAAAATATATAGTCATTGCACTTGCTTGTGTATGCCTGAGTGGTTGCATGGCTGACGATTACGATGCACCGCAGTTGAACCAGTCGCCCTACGGCAACAGTGAACTCACAGAAACAAAGGTGCTAAGCATTGCCCAATTGAAAGAGCAATACCAAGGAATAATTGCCGCAAGTGGTTTAGAAGAAATTACAGAAGACATCCAAATCAAGGGTTGGGTAACAGGAAATGACGTGGAAGGCAACATCTACAATCAGTTTGCAATGCAAGATGAAACGGGTGCTATACTTATCTCGGTAGCACAAGGTGGTCTTTACGGTTACCTTCCCGTTGGTCAAGAGGTGCTGATATCACTCAAAGGACTCATCATAGGAGGATATGGCAGTCAGGCACAAGTAGGAGGTATATACATCAATAAGCGTGATGGTTCACCAAAAGTGGGACGCATGAATAGGTTTGTGTGGATGAGTCATTTCAAATTGTTGGGCACACCTCAACCTGAAAAAGTGAAGCCTACTATCTTTGACCAAAGTAAAATGAGCAATCAGCAATATCTAACAAACAATAGTGGTATGCTGATGACGCTCAAGAATGTACAGTTAGAAGGAGCCAACGGCAAAGCCGTATTTGCCCCAAAGGATAAGAGCATCGACCTTATTGCTAATGCTGCCAACCGCACACTGAAGGGTATCAATAGCAAAACAATGGTGGTGCGTACCAGCACCTTTGCAGATTTTGCAAATCAACCCATGCCTACAGGAGCGGTAGACATTACAGGCGTCTTTACAAGATTCCGCAATACATGGCAAATCTTATTGCGTTCGGCTGACGACATCAAGCCCGCAAAATAGGACAACATGAAATGCACGGGCGCAAGAAATAGCCCACAGACAAAATAAGCTTACACCATCAATTCATTATGAACCATAATACAAAAGACATAAAGATGAAAAAGTTACTTTATTCTCTCGCTGCTATCGTTTTCACAGCATTCACATTGAGCAGCTGCGAAGACGTACCAGCACCCTACGAGCTACCAAAGGACAACAACGGAAGCAATGAAGAAACCCCTGGCGAGTACCTCCATGAGGCTTTCTCAACAAGTATGGGGAATTTTAAAGTCATCACCCAAATGGGTACGCCATGGAAAATTGACTTCAAAACTGCCAAGGCTTCGGGCTACGATAACAATAGTAAGAAGAATACTCCCTCGGAGAGTTACCTGATTTCGCCTGAAATCAATCTATCAAAATCGAAAGGTGCCTACCTCAAGTTTGAATATATCATTCAGTATATGAACAGAGACGGAGTTGACAAAGTACTGATTACTTCAAACTATACGGGCGACCCTACAAAAACAGAGTGGGAAGACATCACTGGAAAACTGACGCAAGGGACTGATTGGACCACTTTCGCTACCTACGCAAAGAATCTTCCAGCTGCCTATATCGGAAGGGATAAAGTACGTATTGCCTTCTATTATTCGGCAACGGACAAAGGTTCACGTACATGGGAAGTGAAGAATGTTACGGTAAAAGAAGGGGAAGTAACAGAAAATCCAGAAACGCCAGACGAACCAAAGCCTGATGTACTGAAACCTGTGAATGGCACTTATATCAACGAGTCGTTTGCAACTTCCTTCGGAGTTTTCAATGCTATTAAAGCAAAAGGATTACCTTGGATTATTGACTTCAAGACAGCAAAGGCGACAGGCTATGACAGTGGCAGTAAGAAAACAACCCCCTCTGAAGCTTACATTGTGTCCAAACCCATGGACATGACTGCAAGCAAAGGTACACATGTTTCGTTTGAATACATACTTCGTTATGCTACGTTCAATGGAAAGCCCAAAGAGGGCGTAGCCAACCAAGTACTGGTGACCGATGAATACACAGGAGACCCACTCACCACCAAATGGACTGACATCACAGGGACATTGAAGGAGGGAACAGACTGGACAACATTCTATAAGTTTTCAGTCAACTTACCAAAAGAAATGCAAGGCAAAGGAAAAGTAGTGATTGCCCTCAAATACGCTTGTAACACCAATTCTGCCACTTGGGAGGTGAAGAATCTCACGGTAAAAGAAGGTACCGTTTCTGAAGGTGGCACACCTGACGAGCCCTCCGTTACACCAGACGCAGGAGAAAGCATTACTATTCAGGCAGCTAACATGAAATTTGAGGACAAGAAGCCAGCAACTTCGTACACCTATACCGATGGAACCGTAATTACATTCGGTCAAGGCGAGGGCACTACCCCACCAGCTTACTATGGTCCAAAATATGCTGCTGTGCGACTGTATGCAAAGAACACCATGATTATCAAAGCCAAGAAAACAATCGTGTCGGTTAGCATCAAAACGACAGACGGATTCGGTGGCAAGTTGTTCAATGGCAATGACAAAGCTTATATGCTGAATGGAACGGCACAAGTACCTATCAAGAAAGTCAACGATACGAACGTTAAATTTGAACCATTGAGCAACTCAACAGTTACATTGGTAAATGATTTTACAGAAAACAAGGGAGGTACACAGTTGCGCATCAGTGCTATCACCATTACATATGCGAAATAAAAAACTGCAAAGATAATTTGGTGGGATGCGAAATTCTTCGTACTTTTGCAGCCCATATAGCTTAGTTAATTCAATTATATTCAATAAGAAATCAAAATGAAAAAAGGAATTCATCCAGAAAACTATCGCCCCGTCGTATTCAAAGATATGTCCAACGGCGATATGTTCCTTACAAAGTCTACATGCAAGAGTAACGAGACAGTAGAATTTGAAGGCGAAACTTACCCAGTGGTAAAAGTAGAAATCTCAAGCAGCTCACACCCATTCTATACCGGTAAGAGCAAACTTGTTGACACGGCAGGTCGCGTAGACCGCTTCATGAACCGTTACGGTAAGATTCAGAAATAAGATACAAAACTTTTTTTGACGACAAGAAAGTGCGTTCGGGCGTAGTTGCATATACGGTCGGTCGCACTTTTTTCATTCCACCACACGCCGATGAACAAATTCAACCATTTTCTGTTTCCACTCTTCGCCATCCTCGCACTGGCATCATGCAGTGACGACAATGGTTCAAAAGAGTCTGCTGAAGCCAACGTCAACGCCAATCAATATATCGGCGTGTCCACCGTTGGCAACCCCATGATGCCTCCTGAGGTCAGTCGTTTGGAGTTCCCAAAAGTGAAAGGAGGTAGCAGCATGATCATCGTGCACAAGGCTCTGCTCAACAAACGTACTGGCGAACGTGGCGTAAACTACTCTACCGAATGGGACATCAGCAAGAAATCACTACGCTGGAGCTGCTACCAGATGTACCGAGGCGTTAGCGAAGCCCATACCAGCCGTTACCGATCGGATACCAACCAATACCCACGCGACGAGAATATTCCCTCTGCCTACCAGCTTGACAGAGACCCATTTTGGCGTACAGGCTACGACCATGGCCACATCTGCCCCTCGGCCGACCGTCTGGGATCAAGAGAAGCCAACATCCAAACCTTCTATCTCTCCAACATGATGCCACAAGTACACGCCTTCAATGATGGAGTTTGGAAGAACATGGAAGCACAAATAAGATCGTGGAATCAAGACAGTTTTCGTGACACGCTGTACGTGTGCAAAGGTGGAACGATAGACAACCCCAACCAAATACTGACCACCCTCGGTCAAGGGCTCATCGTACCCAAATACTTCTTCATGGCCGTGTTGTGCAAGAACAAGATGGGCTACAAAGCTCTCGGTTTCTGGGTGGAACACGAGGCCAACGGTGATACATCGCTCGGCAAATACGTTGTCAACATCCACGAGCTGGAACAAAAGACCGGCATCGACTTTTTCTGCAACCTACCCGACGCCATCGAACGCCGAGTAGAAACATTACCGGTAGAGAAAGTGCAACGAGCCTGGGGGTTGCCCTAATCACCAGCGATGGCAACCGGCCCCGGCTCAACTTCATCACTCTTCAAAATCCATCGTCACCTTCTTGGCATAGGTATAGCGTGTGTAGGCAAACTCATCCGACTCACCGTTGCCAACCATCACACCAGAGAACGTGCGGTCATCGAGCTTCATATCGTCATAATCGATAATCATCTGGAATTTCTGCCCATTTTCACCATCATAGGTAATAATGATGTCTCCCGATCGAGAATCGATTGCCCAAGAGAACACTCTATCCCAAACCACTTCCCCATTGAAATAATCTACCTGACGGCCACGACCATTGCGCGAGTTGGAATCGTACATATCAAATTCTATGTCGGTATCGTACACCTCTTCCCGCAACTGTCCATGATCTCTAAAGCGAGCAGCCGTCTTTCCCGTCCAATGTCCACGCAGCGTCTGTGCCATCTCATACAGCACGTCCTGCGAATTATCGTAAGGTTCTTCATAATAATAATCATTGTCGTCGCTACATGAGGTAACGCTGACCGTGAAGAGTGCCATTAACACGATAGGTAATAATTTCATCATCTTTTTCATCGTCGTATATTTTTAAGTTTCATATTTTTATTTATTGCAAAAATACATAATAGATTCAGCATCCCCAAAGATGTTTTCACTATTGCTGCGTAGGGTTTTTCCTACTGTGATGGGGGAAATACCTGTATTTTTCCTATCGCCTACCTCTAAATCATAGCGGCAGCATGTTGAAAAGACGGCTCAATTCACACGGCACTTTCATGAAACAAAGGTGCTTATTGTTTCTAAACAAACGGAACGTTTTATCAGTGATATCTCGTGTGGCACAACGTTTTTTTAACACAAATGCCGGGCGTTTTTTCAATCAACTTACTCTGCGGGTGAAAATAAGCTCATTATGGACGAGTTTGATTATCTATTTGATTATTAGTGACTTATATGATTTTGAAACCTAAATCGAAATTAAAAAACATCGTGTTTGAGGACAAAAATTCCTTTTTTGGTGCAAAAAAGACCTCCAATAGGATGTAAATTGGGCCTCATAGTCATGTAAATTGGACTGCAAAAGCATGCTAATAGTCGATTAAACCCATGTGAATAGCGTACAAAATGATGAATTTAAGACCTTGAACGCCTTAAAAGTCGATCCATTTTTTCTATTTTACAATTTTGTTTTGTCAAAGAAAATGAACGAATTTAACAAATGAAAGGTTTATTAACGCAGTCGAGTATTTTTGGTTACCATCCAACAATATTATCACATCGTGTCATAAATGGCAGTTTTATTCTTCATTCATGCAAAAGGGAATGATTGTTTCTTTATACCGCATAATCTGCTTAAATGCAAGAGCCAAGGCTCAATAGACCACCCGAACGGCATGGGTATCTGCTTTTTTTATTATATTTGTAACCATAAAAAGAGAAGATGAAACAAAAGATTATCCTATCTAAACATTTGCAAACTGACCTATCCAAGACGATTGCAGCATGCCAACCCGACCGTGTGTTCGTCGTTGCGGACGACGTGACCGCCGAACATTGTTGGCCGAAGATTCGCGAGTTTGACACGTTGATGGGCGCGCAGCTCATCACCATCCCCGCTTCTGACGTTCACAAAGACTTGCGGTCGGTGGAAAAGATATGGACGGCACTGCAAGAAGGAAGAGCCACCCGTCACTCATGCGTCATCAACCTGGGGGGCGGTATGGTGACAGACCTTGGCGGATTCGCCGCCTCTACCTTCAAACGCGGCATTCGCTTCATCAACATCCCCACCACCCTGCTGGCCATGGTCGACGCCTCCGTGGGTGGCAAGACGGGCATCAACTACGGGGGACTGAAGAATGAGATAGGGGTGTTCAATGACGCTAAATTCGTCATCCTACACGCCCCCTTCCTGCAAACGCTTGACCTGGAAAACCTGCGCAGCGGCTATGCGGAGATGTTGAAACACGGCTTGATCAGCAACGACAAGATGATGGGTGAATTATTGACGTTCGACTTGAGCGGTGACATCGATTTCCAGCAACTGCAAGGAATGATTGCCGCCTCGGTTGCCGTGAAAGAAAAGGTGGTGACACGCGACCCTTTTGAGCAGAACATACGCAAGGCGCTGAACCTCGGACACACTTTCGGTCATGCGTTCGAGTCGTGGTCGCTGAAACGAAAGCCTGTTTTACATGGTTATGCGGTGGCCTATGGCCTGGTTTGCGAGTTGTACCTGAGCTGCGTCAAGTGCGGCTTCCCCACGGAGAAGATGCGGCAAGCGGTCAGGTTCATTAAAGAGTGGTATGGACAGTTGCCCTTTACATGCGACGACTACGACGAGCTCATCGCCTTGATGCACCACGACAAGAAGAATCTTGGTGACGAGATAAACTTCACATTGCTTGCCGACGTGGGCGACATCAAGCTCAACCAGACGGCGACAATGGAAGAGATTAAAAACGCCTTCGACTTTTTACGCGAAGGCGAGTAGCGCATATCAGTGGCATGGCCGACCGCAACATCCTACTTGCCGTCGGCTGTTTCCCCACTCATTCGTCATCCAGCGCAAAGACGCTGCTGCAAGGTAAGTCAAGTTGCTCGGCCATTCGCTGAGCCAAAGCCCGATTGGGTTTCCCCGTTTCGGTCATCGGAATGCGGTCTACCGACAGATACAGGCGTGGCTCCCAGTATGGAGGAAGGGCACGATGCAGCAGTCTGTGGATGGCTCGCAGAATGGGCAACTCAGATTTTTCCTCAAAGGTTGCCCCTTCGTCATCGCCCTCTTTCTCCACCATCAGCACAACTATTTCGCCAAACTTCTCACTTTTGCGTTTGGTTACCATGTAAGGCATGGTGAGGAAAGGCCGCATCAGCCGTTCCAACTCTTCCATCTGAATCTTCACGCCGCCACTGTTGATAACGTTGTCGCGGCGACCAATGATGCGAAAAGCGAGGGTGTTTTGCCCTTCAGACGTGCTTGTCGCTCGGATTTCGGCCATATCATTCGTCACAATAGGCGAGTCACAAAGCATCGGAGCATCAATATTCAAGCAGTCATCGCCATTCGTTGATACCTTTATTCCTTGCAGAGGCGTGTACCAACTCGAAGATTCGAGACCGTTCAATCTGCGTAAGGCAATGTGTGAAAGGGTTTCGGTCATGCCGTATGTGCTCCATACCGCATGAGGAAAGTCGTGCAATTGGGCTGCCAAGACATCGTCAACAGCCCCTCCGCCAATGATAAGATGTTTGATTTGGCGTAATTTTTCCCGTTCTTCGGGTACTTGCAGCGAGTTATATACCTGCAGAGGAACCATGGCGGCAAAGGTAATTGGAGCATCAACCGTAGCCAAAGGATGACCGGAGGGGGCTACCTGTATCAAACGGAGTTGCCTGACAAGTGAGCGAACCACCATCATCTTGGCACCAATATAATCGAGATTCATGCACAACAATGCGGTATCACCAGGCTGTAATTCAAGGAAGTCACACGTCATCTTGGCACTTTCAATCATTCTGTCCTTCCTTACATTCAGTTTCTTCGGCGCACCTGTCGACCCACTGGTTTGCACATGGATGGTCTGTGCATCATCATTCCATTCGCTGATAAATTCTTGATTAGTCATTTTTTACCTCCATTTAATGTCTTTGCGGGCATGAACCACAACCGATCTCCTCTCACTTCCAACGGCATAGGTATGTTGTCCGTAAACAGAAGTCCTGTTCCCAAGCCCTGCGGGAAGGTGACATGCGGTCCATAAACTTTTGCGGCAAGGTGTGCAATGGCGTTCAATCCCACATTACTCTCCAACGCACTGGTGAGCCACGAGCCTATGTTTCGTTGTCTTGCCAGCGTTATCCATTCTTCTGTTCCATACATGCCACCATGCAACGAAGGCTTCAAAATGATGTATTGCGGGCGTATGGCATTGAGCAACTCTTCTTTTTCTGGTCGCTGGTTCACACCAATGAGTTCTTCATCGAGTGCAATTGGAATGGGCGACTCACGGCACAAGCGTGCCATTTGCTGCCACTGATGCTGCTTGATGGGTTGCTCTATCGAATGAATGTCATACTTGGCCAACTGCTCCAACTTTGCGAGAGCCTCGTCGGGTGCGAAGCCTCCGTTGGCATCAAGGCGCAACTGAACTTGCTCTGAGGTGAAATGCGAGCGGATAGCGCGCACCAGTTCCAATTCTTTCGCAAAGTCAATAGCCCCTATTTTCAACTTTACACATCGAAAACCTTGCTCTAATTTTTCCTGCATCCTACGCGCCATTTCCTCAAATGTACCCATCCACACCAAACCGTTGATGGTGATTCCCTCCTCTCCTCGTGCGAAAGGGGTGTCAAATAAGGCAGCACTTCCGTTTGCGTTTATTTGCGCCAACGCTATTTCCAACCCAAAGAGTATTGACGGATAAGGTCGCAAACGCTCGTAGTTGATACGCCCCTCGTGCGCCACCTCATTGCACGCTTCGGTTAATATTTGCTCAAAATCAGGACAAACGTCACAACTTAAATCTGGCAAGGTGGCGCACTCGCCCACCCCTTTGACGGAAGGACGGTCTTCGCGCCATAGTGTTACATAGTAACTCGTGCGTGTTTGGTACACTCCCCGCGAGGTAGTGGCAGGATTCTTGAAGTGCAGTGTGCGCTTACAAATAGAATAACACAATCTCATATTCATCTTATGAATGACTTTTTCTATAATCAATTCTTGCCTTCGACATTTGCTCTCTGATTCCTCCTTGCTTCACAAAATCATCTTTCACCCGGTTGATGTATTTCCTAAGGAATATGTCTGCTTGATGAATGAGTGTAATGGCAATATTCGCAATGGTCTCATCACTTCTTTCCTTGATGGCGTTTCGATAATACGTCGAGTCGTTATGCCGCGCGCAAACACGTCTGGTTTGTATTGTTCTCGCATCATTCACGTCCCAGATAGCAAGATCTCTCACCCGTAAATAATCCTGATAATCAATCAACAACTCCTGCAAACTTGCCTTAGCCACATTCAAGAGCTTGATTTCTGTTTCAGAAGAAGTTGTTGAAGCGGCACACCCCTCGGCTATATTCTGTTTTCCCGAGCGAGCCGCTTGCACCATCTGGTCTACCGTCCTGTCGTTCTTTGCCAAAAATTGGTGAGCAAAATAAAAGGTAATGTCATAGATGCACTCGGTTTTTTGATAAACAATTAAGTTTTGATAATTACCTTTTTGCGGCAAAAACTGGTTGGTTTGCATGGCTTGTAGTTTTTTTAGTGGTTATTATTTATTGGGCTTATTGGCCTAATTAGGCCTATTAGGCTAATTAGGCTAATTAGCTCTATTGGGCCAATTAGGCCAATTAGCCCTATTAGCCCTATTAGTTTTAAGGAAACTGCGGATACTTATCAAAGTCGGGCTTGCGTTTTTCCAAGAACGCTTTTCCACCCTCTTGCGCCTCATCCATGGTGTAATACAGCATGGTAGCATCGCCAGCCAACTCCTGAATACCAGCCTGTCCGTCCAACTCGGCATTCAGTCCAGCCTTGATCATGCGTAACGCCAAGGGCGAACGTTGCATCATGGTCTCCGCCCATGACACGCATTCATCTTCCAATTTATCGAATGGCACCACCTTATTCACCATACCCATACGCTCTGCCTCTTGTGCCGAGTACTGCTTGCACATGAACCAAATCTCCCTGGCACGCTTCTGTCCCACCATTCGAGCCAAGTACGAAGCGCCGAAACCTGCATCAAAAGACCCTACTTTTGGTCCCGTTTGTCCAAAAATAGCATTCTCACTGGCAATCGTCAGGTCACACATAACATGCAACACATGCCCTCCTCCGATGGCATAACCATTCACCATGGCAATCACAGGCTTAGGTAAGCGTCGAATTTGCATCTGCACGTCCAGCACGTTGAGGCGTGGCACGCCGTCAGTTCCTACATATCCGCCTCGTCCCTTCACGTGCATGTCTCCCCCAGAGCAAAATGCTTTATCTCCCGCTCCCGTGAGAATAACCACACGAATGCCTGCACACTCTCGGCAATAGGCGAAGGCTTGCGACATTTCCCATGTGGTGAGCGGTGTAAAAGCGTTGCGATAACGCTCACGATTGATTGTTATCTTCGCAATTCTGTTATACTCCTCGAAGAGGATTTCCTTAAAGTTGAAGCCGTCAATGGACTTCCATTGTCTCTTTTCCATATCACATTAAACTTGTTTGTATTCGTTCATTGCCTGTTCATCTTGCTCTTGCGAGGTAAACACCTCAAAGACAACAGGGCGGTTAAAGTTGTCGTTCACAAAGCGATTCATGTTATTTTCAAGTTCTTCTTCATCATGCGCCGAAAGGTAAGCCACGTTGTTTTGCTGGCAAATCCCCCAAGCCGTGGTATGATGTTGGGCAGAAATCAATGTCTGATGAGCCATACTATCATTCAAACCTGGCAAACTTTGGAAGATAACCCCGCCCCCATTGTTCAACAACAGCACTCTGAAATTGCCCCCTAAGCTATGCCACAGGGCGTTTTGGTCGTAAAAGAAGCTCAAATCACCGATGACGCAATACACGTTTTGAGTTGTCACCAGCGAGCAACCAGCCACCGTTGACAAACTCCCATCAATGCCGTTGACGCCACGATTGCAAAAAACATAATCGCTGGCAAAATGATTAACCAACCTAACGGACATGCTGTTGGCTGCATGGAGGATATATCTGCCCTTGTTACTTGCGGTCTCAAAAAACCTTTTCACAGCCTGTAATGAAGAGTACGGAGGATGAAAACGCTCATTCTGCGCCTGCACTTGTTGAATCAACGTCGTCCACTTTGAACGAAAACCAGACTCAAAAGGCTGTCTTTGTTTTTCTTTTTCCCCACGGACATACCGCAAGATTACCTCCAAGACATCATACGGCGCGCCCTCAATCACGCCCGTCAGGTTTTGAAAAGTATCATATATCGCCCCTCGCTCATTGACAATCCAAGTCTTAGCAGCTGGAGATTGGCGCAGAAACGCTTTCAAACGCTTGCTCACCAACGTTCCCCCAAGGTACACTACTACATCAGGTTGATATTGTTCTACCTGCTGCATGCGCATCAACACCTTATCTATATGTAGGGGAAAAAGCCTTTCGGTTGGTGAATCGGGATTGCAAGACGCATCCTCATGACAAGCCATTCCGAGACATTCGTACACAACTACCACATCCGTTGACAACTCGCATAATTGCAAAGCCATGCGCTGAGCTTCTTTGTTACTTAACTGTCCCACGACTATCATCGGGCGTTGGGCTGATTGGACATCCGCCAAAAGCGGTTGACAGTGAGCCACATCGGTCGTTGCCGCTACCTGTCGAATCACACGTTCGGTTGGCAACGCTGGTACATTGAAAGTAAACAAGGGTTCTGAAATAGGCACATTCAAGTGTACCGGACTGCCTCCATGCCGCTGACAACAAAGCAAGGCTTCGTTTACCAATCGATTACAGTACCACCGTTCGTCATCAGTAGAAGGCTCGGGTAACGAAACCGCCTTACTGACAAAACGCCCTAAAGCATCCAACTGCGGCAGGGTTTGACCGTCTTTTTGGTCAATCCACATCACAGGTCTATCAGCCGAAATCACCACCAAAGGCACATGTTGATAATAAGCCTCTGCTGTAGCTGGCAAAAGATTGAGCAACGCCGTACCCGAGGTGACACAAACGGCAACGGGATGGCTTAAGATTTGAGCCATACCCAAGGCATAAAATCCAGCCGACCGCTCGTCTGTCACAGGGTGGCATGTGATGTTGGGGCATTCGTTGAGATTATGTACAATGGGTGCATTGCGCGAACCAGGACACACCACAGCGTGTTTTACACCGTGTGCCACTAATAATGCGGTGAGTATATTGACATTCTCTTTGTCTGAATAGGGCATGGAAGGAGTGTTTAGTTGACGAGTTTACAAGTTGACAAGTTCACGAGTTGATTGTTTTTTAATTCTTGAGTTTGTGAGTTTTTAGGTTTTTAAGTTGACCGTTGATAGTGCACAAGTTGATAGTTCACGAGTTGACGAGTAGATAGCTTTGCTAATCATAAAGTTCAAAGCTCAATGTTCAATGTTCATAGTTATCAGCTAATCACTCCCCTTCCCTTTGGGGAGGGGCCGGGGGAGAGGCCACTACCTTTTTCATCGTTTCCATTTTCGCCACCGTCTCTTCCCATTCCTGCTGCTCAACGCTATCGGCGAGTAGGCCTCCGCCAGCATAGAAGCGGTAGCAACGGTCTGATATTTGCATACAGCGAAGCGAGACATACAGATGTGTCTCGCCCTTGGGATTGAGCAAACCCACAAAGCCACTGTAATAACTCCGATGGATATGCTCGTTTTGCAGGATAAAACGGTGCGCTTCCTCCTTGGGCAATCCACAAACAGCAGGTGTAGGATGCAAAGCTTCGAGTAACGTTCCCATCTGATTTGGGTCACGAAGTTCGAAGGTGAAGTCAGTACGTAGATGCACCAAGCCACCCGCTTGCACGGTATAGGGACCTCTCTCCTCGACATGGGTTGCGAAAGGAGCCAGACTTTGCTGTATATACGTGGTCACACACCGTTGTTCCTGTCTGTTCTTATCCGACCATACACGCTCTCCTACCGACAGGTTGTTACCAGCAAGCTGGCTTGACATCACAGGTTGACTTTCATCATCGTTGAGCTTCATCGTGCCAGCTAATGCCATGGTTCGCCATCGTTCTCCATCACCAGACAGCAATACCTCAGGAGTAGCCATAAGCCAAGTGCCGGTCATGGGCGTGCAAACCAAAACGATGGCCTGTCGCGGATAGCATTGACAGGCTGCTAAGAACAAACTTTCGGCATTTGCGTTGTTACATCGCTCCACCTCTTCACAGCGAGCAAGCACCAGCTTGTCAAACTTTTCGGCTTTCAGTGCTTGGTGAAATTGACGGAAATCGCGTCCATAAGCCAACCGTTCTTCCTGTCGTGCGGCATTAGCAAGCTGTCCGTCACGCTGGCAAGAGCAAGGGTCACTCTCATTTATTTTCTCTTCTTGCACCTTGTCAGGATGCATCAACACGATGGGATGGGCGGCATCAATGGTAAAGGGAGCCATGACAAACCCCTCCCGTCCATTGAGATCAGTCAGCCGAGTCAGCACCTCGGGCTCGCCCTGTGTCTGTTCCAGTCGGATGAAATGCTCGGCATGCGGAAGCCGATAGTATGCTATATTGCTCATTCTTTCGGTTTACGCATGGCAAAATTAGTCACCTGAACGGTTGAGATGAGCTTGTCGTTTTGGTCCTTAATCTCGATGTGCCACTGGTGCAGTGTGCCACCCCTGTGCTGCAACCGACCGTAGGCAGTCACAGTATCGCCTTCCATCACCGGCCTGACATGGTTGCCGCTGACATTGATACCCACGCATATCTTGTCGGGACAAAGCGCCATGCTCCCCACACCCGCCAAATTTTCGGCCAGCGCCAAGGTAGCACCCCCACTTAAAAAGCCAAATATCTGCTTGTTGCTATCGTCCACCTTCATCCGTGCCATACAGGTATCAGGCTCGGGGGTGGAGATAAATTCCATGCCCAAGGTGTTAGACAGGCCATCCTGTCGCTTGATAATATCTTTGATACGTTCTAAATCCATTGTCATTTTTGGTTATCAACTTCAAAGATACAACAAAAGAAAGAGGTTTCAAAAAATACCCGTTGTTTTTTTAATAATGAAGATTCACCTTCAAAATGCAACTACAATCATCATTTTATGCCTGCATCATTTGTGGGAATATCCATTTATTTGTATCTTCGCCTGGCAGTCCTATGGGTTGACTTGCAGACAGTACGCCCAACAGGATGAGGTCACAGGGCCGTACTCTCATAAACATACAGCCTAACTTTTACACTAAAAAAAGAAACTTATGCCAATCAAAAAATGGAAGACCTTAAAGTCGGATTACATCATCAAGCGCCCTTGGCTCACGGCTCGTCGAGACGAGGTGCAACTGCCCAACGGCGTGATTCATGACGAGTATTATGTACTGGAATATCCCGATTGGATCAATGTGATTGCAGAAGATACAAAAGGTAACCTCATCATTGAACAGCAATGGCGACACGCACTGGGCATCGTGTCTTCAGAAATCTGTGCCGGCGTGATAGAAAAAGATGAGAAACCCCTTAACGCCGCCCAACGAGAACTGCAAGAAGAGACTGGCTATGGCGGTGGAACATGGACAAAACTCATGACCATCTCTGCCAATCCCAGCACCATGACAAACCTTTGCCATTGTTATTTGGCAAAGGGAGTGAAGCCCGTGAGCAGCCAACACTTGGACCGCACAGAAGATATCGAATTCAAATTGCTGCCCAAGGAAAAAGTGTTTGAGATGTTGAAAAACGGGGAATTCATGCAAGCCCTGATGATTGCGCCACTCTGGAAATACTTTTCTGAACATCTTTGATCAAGCTCCTGTTCAGGCAGGATGGCGCACTGAGGGGTGAAAGCACAAAAGCATTAAGCCATGCCGTCAATCTCACGAAGTATGCTCAACCCTTCATTGGCACTTTCCACCTCACTGACGTGCATCATGCGCCTACCTTTTATTTCTTTCAAATCACATCGGCGAGGGTGCCTGCCGATATAGTTGAGCACATTATCAAATGCCTTGCTCTTGTAATAGGCACTCATGGGATTGCTCACAAACTGCATGGTCATTCTGCCTTGTTTCAGCATGAGCTTCTCACATCCCAAGCGTTTACCCACGCGTCGCAATGCAACAACATTCATGAGTTCTTCTCCTTCGTGGGGAATAGGACCGAAACGATCGATCAACCGCTGCCGATATGCTGTCAATTCGTTATCATCTTCAATATTATCCAATTCCCTATACAGCAACATGCGCTCACTGCTTCCCGGCACATAATTATCGGGGAAATACATTTCCAAATCGCTCTCCACGGCACAATCATCCACGAAATCGGCTCCAGACACCACTTCTCCACTTGCAATAGACTCTTCGTAAAGGTCGCTGAACTCGTCATTACGCAACTCAGTAACCGCTTGTGAAAGGATTTTCTGATAGGTTTCGTACCCCAAATCTTCCATAAAACCGCTCTGTTCTGCCCCTAAGAGATTTCCTGCCCCTCGGATATCCAAGTCCTGCATGGCGATGTTGAACCCGCTACCTAATTCAGAGAACGTTTCAAGTGCTTCGAGACGTCGGCGTGCCTCGGGTGTGAGAACCGACTTAGGAGGTGCCAACAGATAGCAAAAGGCTTTGCGATTGCTTCGCCCCACACGCCCCCGCATCTGGTGAAGGTCAGACAGTCCCACCCGATGGGCATTGTTGATGATAATGGTATTGGCATTGCTGATGTCGATTCCATTCTCGATGATAGACGTCGAAAGCAGCACGTCATAGTCGTGATCCATAAACCCTATGAGGATGTTCTCCAACTGTTCGGGCGGCATCTGTCCATGCCCAATGGCCACACGGCAATCGGGTACATATTTTAGAATCATCTTCTCAATCTCTGGCAGCGTAGAGATACGGTCGTTCACAAAATACACTTGCCCGTTTCTACTCATCTCAAAGTTGATGGCATCAGCAATGATTTCATGTCCATAAACACCAATCTCTGTGTGAATGGGATAGCGATTGGGTGGCGGCGTGCGCATAACGCTCATGTCGCGGGCACCCATCAACGAGAATTGTAGGGTGCGCGGGATAGGCGTTGCCGACATGGTGAGCGTGTCGACGTTGGTCTTGAGTTTGCGAAGCTTCTCCTTTGTGGACACGCCGAACTTCTGTTCTTCGTCAATGATGAGCAAACCTAAGTCGTGCCACATCACCGACTTGCCAATCAACTTGTGCGTTCCAATGATGATGTCAATACGCCCTGCCGCCAAATCTTCCAACACCTGACGGGTCTGTTTGGCACTTCGAGCGCGCGACAGATAATCCACTCGCACGGGCATACCACGCAACCGCTCTTGGAAAGTCTTGTAATGCTGGAACGCAAGTACCGTGGTTGGCACCAACACCGCCACCTGCTTGGAGTCGCAAGCGGCCTTGAACGCTGCCCGAATGGCCACCTCGGTCTTACCAAACCCTACGTCGCCACACACCAAACGGTCCATGGGACGCGCTTTCTCCATATCGGCCTTCACCTCAGCCGTGGCCTTCACTTGGTCTGGGGTATCCTCATACAGGAAGCTGGCTTCCAGTTCATGCTGCATATAGTTATCGGCACTGAAAGAAAATCCTTTTTCATGACGACGCTTAGCATACAACTTGATGAGATCGCGCGCAATGTCCTTGATGCGCTTCTTGGTCTTCTCCTTGAGCCGTTCCCATGCCCCCGTGCCCAATGTCGACAGTCGTGGCGGCTCGCCAGTATCGCTGCGACGATACTTGGAGATTTTATACAGCGCATGTATCGAAACATCTACAATGTCGCCTCGCTGGTAGATGATGCGAATCATCTCTTGATATGTATTGCCTGTAGGAACTCTCACCAAACCTCCAAATTTACCAATACCAAAATCAACATGCACGATAAAGTCGCCAGGCTCCATCTCCTGAAGTTCTTTGAGCGTGAGTGCCATCTTGCCTGAGCGCGCCTTATCCGACTTGAGGTTGTATTTATGAAAGCGTTCGAATATCTGATGATCGGTAAAACAGCATATCCTCAGGTTGTTGTCCACGAACCCTTCATGCAGCGAAGCATCGCCCGTTCCCTTCAAAGAAAGCGGCTCTTGGAGCCGTGAAGACGGTCTTGGGGCACCATTGTCGTCACGGAGGGCGGCATCGGGCGTGGCCCCTAATATCTCGCGAAGACGTTCTACCTGCTTTTTACTCTCGGCAAAGATATATAGACTGTACCCTTGCAGCGCATAGTCTTCAAAAGTTTGACGCAACAAGTCAAAATTCTTATGAAACAAAGGTTGCGGCGTAATGCTGAAGGTGATGGTGGCCTGCGGCATGATGGATGGCTGCTGTCCAAACTGGATACATTGAAAGCCAACCACATCGTGTGCGAATTGCCGTGCTGTGATTAGTTGTTGCTCTCTTCGCAGCGTGCGAATAATCTCCTGTTGCTCCACCTCTGTGGCCCCTTCCATGCGCTCTTGCACCACTTGCGATGCAAAACCTTCGTTGTAGACACGGTCAATGGTGTCGTGAACGTAGGTGAAATCTTTCATCACCAACAACGCGTCGGCGGGCAAGAAGTGCAGAAACGGCACTTTTTCACTGTCCGCAGTGGCCAATTGAGGTACGATTTCTATAGCCGTCTGCTTATCCTTGGACAGTTGGTCTTGCACGTCAAAGGTGCGAATGGTATCCACCTCATCACCAAAGAAGTCGATTCGCAAAGGCCATTCGCTGCTGAACGAATAGACGTCTACTATGCTCCCGCGTACGGCAAACTGCCCAGGTTCATACACATAGTCCACCTCTTGGAACCCAAAAGTCAACAAGTTTTTTTTCAGTTGCATGAGGTCAACCGTCTGTCCCACGTTCAACTTGATAGTACCCTCGTCCAGTTTTTGCTTCGACACCACCAGTTCGCACAGCGATTCGGGTGAGGCGACGATGTAAAGAGGCTTGCCCGCCGCCAGCTTAGACAACACTTCGGTACGCAATATCTCGTTGGCGGCATCACGTTGCCCATACTTCACGGCCCTACGGTATGACGATGGAAAATACAGCACCTGCTGATTGCCAAGTGCCTGTGTCAGGTCGTGATAGAAATAGCCCGCCTCATCGGCATCCTGAAGAATGAAAAGAATGGTTTTGGACAGCTGTTTGGCCATTCCGGCGAACAGCAAAGGGGCGGCAGAAGCCATGAGTCCTTGCAGGAAAACGGTCTTAACCGACTTGTCTTCCAGCGCCTTTCGAAGCGCACCAGCCTGTGGCGACGCTCCATATAGTTGTTGAATGTCTTGTATATTCATCGCAAATGCGTTGAGCATACAAAGGTAATGAAATATGCTGGAATAATGGAAAAAAGCATGGGTTATATCTAACCAGAAGCTGCAACTTCGTTAATACAACGGTGGTTGCCAATGATAAGAGCAACAGTTAAAACAGAAAGCTATAGCTGCTGTTCTGCGAAGCATTGAACCGCTCAATCTCCAATGAGAGCGATTTCTTTAACTGTCCGGCCATAAAGTATAGGAACGGCAGATTTACATCTTCCTCCCGTGATTGCCGTAAGGCAGAAATATATGCTTCTCTATCTTCCTTGAATATCTTAGTTGGAAAAAGGTTGTAGCAAAACTGAATGTAATTCATCAGCAGGCGTGCAGTTCTTCCGTTGCCATCGACCCACGGATGAATGGTTGCTAAGTTATAATGAGCATTGAAACTTAATTCGTATTGTGCCCGAAATGTTACCGCTGTTTTCTGCTTTTCTTGCAACAAAGCGCAAAGCTCGTTCACTTTGGCAGGCACTTTCTGATAATTCATATAAGAACGCCCACCCATACCGGCCGTAACGCCACACAAGCGGAACTCACCTTTGGATGCATCGAAAGAGCCTCCCATCACATGATAAACACTGCCTGTTGTACGCATCAACGCCGCATTCAGCTTTTTCAAGAACGAAGCATCCACCCTCTCTTGACTTTTGGCTTCCGCTTTGGCAAGCTCATACGCCTTCTTCAGGTCTTCGTTCATCAAATGATGTACCAGAGGTTTGCCTTTCGCAGTCAATCCCTCATCGAAAAGCATTTGCGCCTCCGCTTCGGTGAGTGTTGAACCCTCAATCGCTGTAGAGTGGGCAATAAGCGAATAGAGGTAGTACTTCTCATAGTCTACCGCTTCACTGATACCAAGTTGCTGAAACTTCTGGTACAAGTGTTCAATCTCTTGCCAAACTCCTGGTTGCATGGACTTTTGCTTAATCGAATTTATTTCTGTTCAAAGATAGTGTATTTGTACGGTGCAACCAAAGAAAAAGATGGGTAAATTTAATTTGAAAAAAATGCAGCTACTTTCCATTGACCATGCACTCGCCTTCCAATCCCATTGACTTTGATCCGCAAAGTCAATGAGATTGACGGGCAAAGTCAATGCTTTTGGTGACCAAAGTCAATGCTATTCATTCATGACCTGCATCGAATTGAAAGCCAATAGGTTACCTACTGACGAGTTAGATTAATCCTTAGGCATGGGCGGATATTTGCGCAACCAGCCGTCTAAGCGCAAACGCATCACGCCAAAAAAGGCCTCTCCGAAGATGCCGCCACTCATTTTGCTGGTTCCCTCGCGACGATTGACGAAGACCACCGGCACCTCTTTGATTTTGAACCCTATCTTATAGGCAGTGTATTTCATCTCAATCTGGAAGCCATAGCCTTTGAAACGCACCTCATCTAATGGAATTGTTTCAAGCACACGACGCTTGTAACACTTGAATCCGGCCGTGGTGTCATGCACGTTGAAGCCCGTCACGAATCGTACATACTTGGAGGCGAAGTAGCTCATCAGCACTCTTCCGATGGGCCAGTTCACCACATTCACGCCACTGACGTAGCGGGAGCCGATAGAAAGGTCGTAGCCCTCATCGTGACAGGCGGCATACAGGCGCGGAAGGTCGTTGGGGTCGTGACTGAAGTCGGCATCCATCTCGAAGATATAGTCGTATTGATGTTGCAGCGCCCACTTGAATCCAGTGATGTAAGCCGTGCCCAACCCCAGTTTACCCGACCGTTCAATGATGAACAATCGGTCGGCGAACTCGGTCTGCATCAGCCTATGAACGATGGCTGCGGTGCCGTCCGGACTGCCGTCATCGATGACCAGGATGTGAAAACACTTATCCAACGCGAAGACGGCACGGATGATTTTCTCCATGTTCTCTTTCTCATTGTACGTCGGAATGATGACGATGCTGTCGGTTTTGTTCATAGTTTTATTATTTTATGGGTTCAAGAAGTGGTGAAAAATGAGTGCGAGCCAAATGCAATCAAGCTGGCTTGAAATTGCTAAGGCGATGCCTACCTTATGCAAAGGTAGTGGAATTAGTGTGATATGCAAAAACATTTCACGGCATTTTTACAGTCGACAGCTGTTGTCGCGCATGCCGTTTACTGATCAGGATTCTCGACAAAACCCTGATATTCGGGAGCCAGAGCACTCATGATGGCTTGATAGCTCTCGTCGATGGTTTGACTGATGTGCTCAGCGTCACGTGCCTTTGGTGCGATAGGCTCGTGAATGGTCAGTCGCAAAGGGTGCCAAGATACCCATTTCATGTCGCGCATGCGAGGCATAACATTGAAAGACCCATTGATGGTCAATGGCACAACGGGCAGTTGAAGGTCGCTGGCCAGCATGAAAGCCCCCCGCTTGAAAGTGGACATGTGGCCCGTGAACGTGCGCGATCCCTCTGGAAAAACAACGAGTGACATGCCGTCTTGCAGCGTTTCACGCGCCTTGTCGTAGGTTTCTTTGACCTTACTGGGACTGCGTTTGTCAACAAAAATATGGTGTGCCGCCGCACAAGCGCGTCCGATAAACGGCATCTTGCGCAGTTGGTGCTTCATCATCCACTTGAAATTGCGCCCTAAGAATCCATAAATCAGGAAGATGTCGAAAGCCCCTTGATGATTGCTAACGAAGACATAAGAACGTTTCGGCTCCAGATGCTCACGTCCTTCCACCTTCACGGGCAACAGCAGGACACGAACGACCAGTTGCCCCCACCATCTTCCCGGATAATAACCCCAGAAATGACCGTTACCAAGCGTACACCCAATGGTGACGACCAATGCCGTGAGCAGGGTGAAAACAGCGATAATGGGTGCTGCGATGAACAATTGATAGATGCGGTACAAATATTTCATACGTCCTGTTTTTTCTGATTATTTCTGCCGATGCAGGGTGATAACGACTATTTCTGCCGGCACTCCAAAGCGGAAAGGAACGAGCCCACCCAGTCCGGCTGTCACATAAAGGAAACGGTTGCCCTCACGATAAAGCCCCCAGTCTTCGGGATATATGAACTTGGAGGGCCGGATACCAAACAAACTTATCTGTCCACCATGAGTGTGCCCGCTGAGCGTAAGCTGTGCTTTCGTCTCGGGCAGGATGTGCCTTCGCCATGCCGATGGATCGTGTTGCAGCATCACAACGAAAGCATCATCTCCCACACCTCGCAAAGTTTGGTGGATGTCACCACGCATCGGATGCGGTGGAAGCCCATCGTTCTCCTCACCAGCGATGACGATGGAATCGCGCCATCTGTAGATGGAACGGTTCTCGTTCAGCAAGACTGTCCACCCACATTGTCGCTGACGCGAAATGGTTTCACGCTCATTGGCCACCTTGACAGCGGCATCAGCATGGATATATCCACTGTAATCATGGTTTCCAAGAACAGAATAAACGCCATCTTTCGCCTTGATGGATTTGAAAAGTCCGATAAACGGATAGAGTTCGGAGGGTTGCAGGTTCTGCAAGTCGCCTGTAAAAACCACCATGTCGGCTTGCTGTGCCCGAATACTGTCCACGGCTCGTTGCAAGATAGGGCGGCGTGATTTCAGATAACTCCCCACATGCGCATCGGACCAATGCACGATGCGATAGCCGTCAAACGATGCGGGTAGGTCCTTGAAGGTGACGTCTACATGCTTCACATTCAGTTTTCTGATGCCGAAGGTAGACCCATAAACAAAAATATAGATGAGAATCAGACTCAGAACGAGCCCCACCAAGTTACCCCAGTTGCGACGTTTTTTGCGCAATCGGCAAAAGAACAGTCCGATAACCGAACAGATGGAAAACATCGCTTTGGGTACGATGAGCAGGCACAGCAGCAACAAATAGTTGTCAATCCAAGCCGGATTGTCGGGGATGAAGTTAGGTTCGACGGCCATCTTGATGGTGTAAGCCAGCATCAAGAGAGCGGGAAGCCACCATAAAAGGCGCTTCCACCAGGTGTAATTTTTCTTCTTCCGCAGGTAATGCAGGTCAAGATACACATCCGGAAGGATGATGAGAAAGAGAAGAAAGATGAATATTCTTGCAATCATAGGGTCGATGTGGCAACGGATAAGCTATTGAATGAGTGGATTGCGGACGAAAGTTATCGTCGGAAACACAGGGCTTCACCCCGATAATCCTCGTCAAACACGCCATCATCATAGACCAGATGACCATTGCAGAAGGTCTGCATGACCCTCCATTGATAGGTGTGTCCCATCATTGGACTCCACTTACACTTGCTCTGAATCACGGATTCGGTCACCGTCCAAGGCGTGTTTGGCTTGACGATGGTGATGTCGGCTTTGTAATTTTTGCGCAAGAAACCCCGTTCGTTCACGTCGAACAACAGGGCTGGATGATGACACATCAACGTGACCAACCGCTCAATAGTGAGCACGCCTGCATCTACCAACTCCAACATTGTGGGTAAAGAGAATTGCACCATGGGCATGCCAGAAGCGGCAGTGCATGCTCCGCCTTGCTTATCAGGCAGCAAATGAGGTGCGTGATCGGTCGCTACGGTATGGATTTCTCCTGTGGTGAGCGCCCTTCTTAGGGCCTCACGGTCGGCTTTTGTCTTGATGGCTGGGTTGCATTTGATTAGACTTTTCAGGGTTTTATAATCATCTTCATAGAACATCAAATGCGGTATCACGGCTTCGGCGGTGATGTTGTCATCGCTACCAAAGAACGTTAGCTCCTTCGCAGTGGTGAGATGAGCCACATGCAGACGTGTTCCATACTTCTTTGCCAATGCCACTGCCAAGGCAGTCGACTTGTAACATGCTGCCTCACTGCGTATGATGGGATGCAAAGAGATGTCCACCTGCTCCCCCAACCGCTGTTTGTAGGCCTGCATGTTGGCGTTGATGAGGGTTGAATCCTCGCAATGCGCAATGATGGGGAATGGACAAGTACGGAAGATTTGCTCCAAGGTTTCCCGTCTGTCTACCAGCATATTCCCTGTACTGGCACCCATGAACAACTTGATGGCCGGCACTTGATGGGGGTTGAGTGTTGGAATGAGATCGGCATTCTGATTGGTCGCACCGAAGATAAAGGTATAGTTAACGTGGCTATGCTGCCGTCCCAACTCGTGTTTAGCCAGCAAAGTTTCCACTGAAGTGGTTTGCGGAACCGTGTTAGGCATGTCGAAAAAAGATGTAACACCACCGTAAGCCGCAGCTCGGCTCTCACTGTCAATATCGGCTTTTGCCGTCAATCCCGGCTCACGAAAGTGCACATGCTCGTCGATGATGCCCGGTAATATGAAACACCCTGTGGCATCTACTTGCTTATCGTAGTGGCCACAGGGAGCTTTCTTACCTTCAATAATTGAAGTGATACGGTCATCTTGAATCAGCACAGAGCCTTCGAAAGCCCTACCTTCATTAACGATTGTTCCACCGTATATAACTATTGTCATGGTTATGGTTTGTTTCTACTCTGTCTTTTCCGAAGGTTTTGACAAATCAGCAGGTGATGCCGGAGGCGGAAGCTGCTGTCCGTTCGGTACCGATTGACTGGCTGCGGCAGGCACATCCTTCAAACCATTCATGATTTGTTCGTTCTCCTGTGCCTTTTGATAGTAATCTTTAACGTACGGATCGTTCTTGAATTGATTGGTCGCCTTACTCATGATGTCCTCAATCCATGGGGTCAGCTCGGGATATTGATTACCGATAGTCATCATGAAGAACACGCCTGGCCCCAACACATTGTCGAAATTATCTGTCACGAAGGTAGTAACCAGATGGTCTTCCCGTTGACTCAAACTTTCTGCTTCAGCATTGAGCTGCGCGTTAACCACATCCATGTTGCTTCCGTTCATGATGGCTTGGTCATGTCGATGCACCAGTTCGGCCTGCTGACTCTTCAACTGATTGTACTCATTGAAGAACTTAAACAGCTTATCATTCAAGGGTGTGCCGCTCACAATCTGCTGAGTGTTGTTGATTTTAATATTGATGTCCCCCTCTTCCAACACGAAGGTAAGCACGCTCCTGTCATCCATGAAGATGTTGGCCATGCGAGCCGAATCCAACGTTCCTGCGAACTGAAACTGCCCGTGTACCACTTCACTGGAGTCGATGTTCTTGAAATCGTTATCTTGCAGCACCTTGAGGTACAACATCCTGCCATCCAAATCGGTTACGTTGGATGACCCTTGCACATGATAGCTGTTCGCACACGACGTGAACGCCACAAGAGAAATAAGCAGGTATAATATCTTATTCATATACGTATTCTTGTTCTGTTTCTTTCAGGGCACCTTGTCAGCACTCTCTGGGACACCTCATTCACTCACAACCCTGGTCGTCCATCTTTTGCAAAGATGGTGCAAGCCGAAGGCAATCAAGCTTGTTTGAAATTGCTGAGGCGCCGCCCATCTTCTGCAAAGATAATATGTATTGTTTGTGAACAAAATTATTTAATGCTATTTAATTTGTTTACAGGCTCCTTTTAGCATTTTTTTGGAATACAGAGCCTCATCTATTCCTCTTTTGACAACTCATGTTCGATGCGGTGCATGGTGTACATTTCCAAGATAGCCGCAATGAGCAGCAGAACCACCCACTTGTTATAAATGGTGTTATAGTACGTCAGGTAGTTGTCAAAGGCCGATTGCAGAAAGCGATAGACCATGTCCACCATCAGGAAACCAGACAGGATGAAGAAGATGTCGGCCAAACTCATGATGCGTTTCAACCGCTTCACGATGAAGTTATTGCCTTGGTATTCCTGCATCATCTGCATGACACCGAACATCAAAGCACCTGCGAGATAAATCCAACATGCGATTTTCTGCTGCCACATCAGGGCGAAACATCCGACACCAACCACCATCATGGCCCCACCGGTGAGGAATATAAGGGTCTGCAGTTTATTGAGTTGTTTCATTTGTCGATTGAGGTTGTTCTGTTTTAGGGTCATCACTCAACACGAAAATGTCTTCATCATCGGCCTTCATGAAATAGTTCTCCCTCGCTATCTTCTTGATGGCACTGGGATCACGCTTTAGTTCTCTCAGCTTCTTCGTGTTGATCTCATTCAGCGATTTGTACTTGTTGATATCTTCTTTCAAATCACTGATTTGCCATTCCAGCTGTACACGTTTCATGAAACTGTTCTCATCAAGAACTCCAACAATGAGGAATCCACCAACAATCACGATAAGGTATTTATAGTGATTGACGAAGCTCAGTATGACATTGACACGTTTCAAGAGTGGTAGGATTTAGTGATTGCAAAAATAAACATTATAATTGAAAACGAAAAATGCACCTGTCATAATTTCATCTTATTAACAAATAATCAAACAGGGCGGTCCAAGGAAGTCTAATCTTTTTGCTATCTTTGCAAAACAAATTCATCCACAATGAAAGATTACATTGTTTCAGCGCGCAAATACCGGCCGATGACCTTTGACGCAGTCGTTGGCCAATCCGCGCTTATCACAACCCTTAAGAACGCCGTAAAGAGCGGGAAGCTGGCTCACGCCTACCTGTTCTGCGGCCCGCGCGGTGTCGGCAAGACCACCTGCGCGCGCATCTTTGCCAAAGCCATCAACTGCCTAACCCCCACAGCAGATGGTGAAGCCTGCAACGAGTGCGAGAGCTGTGAGGCCTTCAACGAGCAAAGATCGTACAACATCTTCGAACTTGATGCCGCCAGCAACAACTCGGTGGAGAACATCAAGTCGCTGATGGATCAGACACGCATACCACCACAGGTAGGCAAGTATAAGGTGTTCATCATCGACGAGGTGCACATGCTCTCCACATCGGCCTTCAACGCCTTTCTCAAAACGCTGGAAGAGCCGCCCGCACACGTCATTTTCATCCTGGCAACAACCGAGAAACACAAGATTTTACCTACCATCCTCTCGCGTTGTCAGATATATGATTTCGAACGGATGGCCACTACAGACATCATCAACCACCTGAAAAACGTGGCTCAGCAGGAAGGAATCACCTACGAAGACGCTGCTCTGAACATCATTGCAGAGAAGGCTGACGGCGGCATGCGCGATGCCTTGTCGGTTTTCGATCAGGCTGCCAGCTTCTGCCAAGGTAACATCACGTACGACAAGGTGCTGGAAGATCTCAACGTGCTGGATGCAGACAATTATTTCAAGATGGTGGACTTGAGCCTCGAAAACAAAGTGAGCGACGTGATGGTGCTGCTCAACTCGATTCTCGCGAAAGGCTTCGATGGTGGACTTCTCACCAACGGACTGGCCTCGCACATACGCAACGTGCTCATGGCAAAGGATGCACAGACGCTGCCTTTGCTGGAGGTAAGCGAGCAACAACGACAGAAATACCAGCAACAGGCGCAGAAATGCCCAACAAAATTCTTATACCAAGCGTTGAAAATACTGAACCGTTGCGACGTGAACTACCGTCAGAGTAGCAACAAACGCCTGTTGGTGGAGCTCACGCTTATCGAAGTGGCGCAAGTGACGCAGGCGGATGACGCTTCAGACGGTGCGGGGCGCAGCCCCAAACGCTTAAAATCCTTGTTCAAGAAGTTGGCTCCCGCGATGGGCGGTGAGACCAATCAGCGTGTGGCGAGCTCAGAGACCGGCAAGGTGTCTCCAGCAAATGCCCGCCACACCCCCATCACTTCAGCACAACAACCATCAACCTCAACACCAGCTGCAACAAGTAAGTCAGCCGGCCAAAGGCCACGACTGACACTCTCGGACATAGGAATGAGCTTCAACGACCTGCGCAACGGCGGCAAGAAGCCATCCTACCAAACCAAACCCGAACAGCAAGTAACCACACAAAACACGGCCTTCAGCGAGCAAGAACTGATGATACAGTGGAAGATGATGTGCAACCGAATGCCACAAGAGAAGATAGGTTTGGCGCAACGCATGAAGAACTTGACGCCCCATATCACCACCTTCCCCAACATAGAAGTGGTCATCGACAACGACATCCTGCTCAAACAGTTGCAAGAAGACAAGGAAAACATCCTGGCAGAGATGCGCACACTACTGAAAAACGCGCAGCTCAATATTAACCTGCGCCTTGCTGAAGCCCAGGAAGTGACCAAGATTTACTCGAAACGCGAAATCTTTGAGATGCTCAAAAAGGAGAATCCACAGTTCTCCAAACTATGCCAGAGCTTAAAATTGCAGTTGGGGTAAGTCTGTTTTCATTTGATTCTTCAAAACTTTCACGCACCCTAAAATGGGTCATTGGACGATGTCCACCAAGTAAATTTATTTAACACGAGTTTTCTGTAAAATAGGATTTTCCAGCACGGAAAATAGCCCATTTCATCCTCCAAAATTGCACTTTCACACCTATTGTCATGCTTTTACACTTCAAAAGCATAGCTTTTACCATCCTATCTGTATGGGTTTGAACCCCAATAGATACCATCTAATCGCCAAAAAGCGGCGTTTTTCAGTGCTTCTGAATAGACAAGAACAAGACTAACGCTTAATTATCAACAATTTATATTTTAAGCGTATTTCAGACAGAAGATTGTTTTGTGAGAAATACGCGAGTTATGAAGGGGGTAAAACCACAAAGTTTTCTGTTTTTAAAACTTGTGACACCCCATCACATACATGTATAAAAAAAGGCATCGCCACATGTGACGTTGCCTCTTTACATTATTATTAAATAAAATAAATTCTCCTTTCAAAAGATGAAAGGCAAGATTTTTACTTGCTATTCAAGTTAATCTTGCTTCCCAAATGAATGGCCTGTGCTACAGATATAGCCACAACAGCCAAAGTCATAATTGTTACCATAATCTTTTTACCTTTCTTTTAAATTTGTTATCCTTTTGTCTTAATGACGATGCAAAGATACAATCATCGTGCTGTGTGCGCAAACATTTTCACTCATTAGTCGCATTTTATGCTGTTTTGTTGATACAAATCAAAGAAAACAGTCATTGAGGTACTTCAAAAAACCCGTTTATTTATTTGGATATCCCCTAATATTACGCTACATTTGCATAGTATATTTCATATACCAGTATATCAAACAAACAATACAACAAACGGCTCTACATGAAACAAGCCACACATCAAACCTTGAACGTAGCACTGTCTTTACTCCTTGGCAGTGCCATTCTATACTGGATGTACCGCGATTTTGATTTTCAACTCATCAAGAATGTGGTGCTGCATGAGATGGATTGGACCTGGATGTGGCTGTCGTTTCCCTTCGGAATATTGGCTGAAGCCTTTCGAGGTTGGCGTTGGAAACAAACGTTGCAGCCCATGGGCGAGCGTTCCAGGGCATCAGTCAGGGTTCATTCTGTATTCCTATCGTATGCCGTCAGCTTGTTGATTCCGCGCATAGGCGAGTTCGCCCGTTGTGGCATTTTAAGCAGATTTGATGACGTGTCGTTTCCCAAAGCATTGGGAACCGTGGTGACCGAGCGCATCATCGACTCTCTTTTGGTGCTGCTCATCACCGCACTCACGCTGACAGCTCAAATCAAGATATTCGATACTTTTTTCGTTCACACGGGCATCAGCATTGACGCGATACTGCGACAATTCTCTACTGCCGGCTACATTGTCACGGCCATCTGCGCCATGGCGGTGTTGGTGCTGGCATTTTTCCTACTAAAACGTTTGTCTATATATAATAAGGTGAAAATCACCTTGCATGACATCGGACAAGGTATCGCTTCACTTCGACAGGTAAAAAGCATACCTTTGTTCATTGCTTTCACCTTATTAATATGGTCATGCTATTTTCTGCATTACTATCTCACCTTCTTTTGCTTTGATGCCACCGCCCACTTAGGACTGTCGTGCGCATTGGTAACGTTCATCGTAGGCTCTATTGCCGTTATCGTTCCAACGCCAAACGGAGCCGGTCCCTGGCATTTTGCCGTCAAGACGATGCTGATTTTATACGGAGTAGCTGAAACCGATGCCCTATACTTTGTGCTGATTGTACACTCAGTGCAAACTCTTTTAGTGGCCTTGCTGGGCATATACGCGTGGATAGCCCTATCGTTCACAAAGAAAAAACTTAAATGTGTGAAGGCAGGAAAAATCGTTCTGCCTACGCAAGAATAACAGAAAAACCTATTTATTCACCACGAGTTGGAAGCAAAGTGTATTAAAACTCACCAGCGACAACTCTAAAAAAAACAAAATACTATGAGTGAAATTAAAGATCTGAAACCGACCTGTGTATGGCGAAACTTTGACGCACTGACGCAAGTGCCGCGTCCTTCTGGACATCTTGACAAAGTACATCAATTCTTACTCGACTTTGCAAAGCGTGCAGGTGTCGAGGCTTATGTAGACAAAGCCAAGAATGTAGTGATGAAGAAGCCCGCCACAGCAGGCATGGAGAACAGAAAGACGGTGATTTTGCAAGCACACATGGACATGGTTCCACAAAAAGCACCGGAGAGTAAGCACAACTTTGAAACCGATCCGATAGAGACTTGGATTGACGGCGAATGGGTGAAAGCAAAGAACACCACCCTGGGAGCCGACAATGGAATGGGCGTAGCCGCCATCTTGGCTGTCATGGAAGACAAGAATTTGAAGCATGGTCCGATAGAAGGCCTCATCACCGCCGACGAAGAAACGGGCATGTTTGGTGCCAACGACTTGCCAGAAGGCGAATTGGATGGTGACATTCTCATGAATTTAGACTCTGAAACGTGGGGTAAATTCGTCATTGGTAGTGCTGGTGGTGTTGACATCACCGCCGAATTAGATTACAAAGAAGCAGCAACTGACGCTACAGATAAGGCCGTGAAGGTAACACTTTCGGGTCTTCGTGGCGGACACTCGGGCTTGGAAATACATGAGGGTCGTGGCAATGCCAATAAACTGATGGTTAGATTGGTACACGAAGCGATATGCGAACTCGATGCCCGATTGGCCACATGGCATGGTGGCAACATGCGCAATGCCATTCCATTCAAGGCCGAAGTGGTGCTGACGCTGCCGAAAGAAAACGTTCCTGCGCTGCAAGAGATGGTAGCCGACTGGAAAGAAGAGTTCATACAAGAATACAAGGACATTGAGAGTGGCATCGAATTGGTAGCCGAAGAGGTAGACACGCCGGCCACACAGGTTCCCGAAGCCATACAAGACAACCTCATTGATGCCATCTATGCTTGCCACAATGGCGTGATGCGCATGATTCCTTCCATCCCTACAGTGGTGGAAACCTCATCCAATTTGGCCATCATTGACATAGAATCGGGCAAAGCTTCATTTAAGATTTTGGCTCGTTCATCCAATGAATCCATGAAAGCTTACATCGGTGAAACCCTGCAAAGCTGCTTCAACATGGCAGGAATGAAGGTAACGTTCAGCGGAAGTTATGGCGGATGGGATCCAAATCCTGACAGTGAGGTGCTCGATTTGCTGATGAAACTGTACAAAGAGCAAAACAATGAAGAAGGTATCGTGCAGGTAGACCACGCCGGTTTGGAGTGTTCCATCATCTTAGGTAAATACCCTCACCTGGACGTTGTATCGTTCGGCCCCACCATTCGCAGTCCGCACACCTCAACAGAGCGTTGCCTTATCAGCACGGTAGAGCCTTTCTGGAACCTGTTGAAGAAAGTGTTGGAAGAGGTTCCGACGAAGTAACAGAAGTAAAACTGATTCATAATAACAATTAGATTCATGGAAGAATCCACATTCTTCCATGACATCAAACCTCTTAGAGAGCCGATGTGCGAGCCAAAAGCCCTGCATATCGGCTTTTTATGTTTACTAACTTGAATGCCTATAAATCTTAAAAAAGCAACAAGGTCATGGACAAATTGATTTTTTTTGCTTAATTTTGCCACACCGTGTAAAGGTTGATAAGGAGAAAATTATGAAGAAAAAAATACAGTTTAGTCTCATTTATAGAGACATGTGGCAATCTTCCGGAAAGTTTCAGCCACGCAAAGATCAATTAGAACGCATTGCTCCAGTCATTATAGAAATGGGCTGTTTTGCTCGTGTAGAAACCAACGGAGGCGCTTTTGAACAAGTAAATTTGTTGGCGGGCGAGAACCCTAACGATGCTGTCCGCGCCTTCTGCGCACCCTTTAACAAGGTAGGCATCAAGACACACATGCTCGATCGCGGACTGAATGCATTGCGCATGTATCCCGTACCCGATGACGTGCGTGCCCTGATGTACAAGGTAAAGCATGCACAAGGCGTGGACATCCCGCGCATTTTCGATGGTTTGAACGATGTTCGCAACATCATTCCAAGCATCAAGTGGGCAAAAGAAGCGGGCATGACGCCACAGGGAACTCTGTGTATCACCACTTCTCCCATCCATACGTTGGATTATTACGCCAACATTGCCGACACTTTGATTGAAGCTGGTGCAGAAGAAATCTGCCTAAAAGACATGGCCGGCATCGGTCAGCCTACGTTCTTGGGACAGTTAACCAAGATAATAAAAGACAAACATCCAGAGATTATCCTCGAATACCACGGTCACTCGGGTCCTGGACTGTCGATGGCATCGATGTTAGAGGTGGCCAAAAACGGCATCGACATTTTGGATGTAGCCATCGAACCCCTATCATGGGGCAAAGTACACCCTGACGTTATCTCGGTGCAAAGCATGCTGAAGACCGCCGGTTTCGATGTTCCAGACATCAACATGGATGCTTACATGAAGGCTCGTGCATTGACTCAAGAGTTTATAGACGACTGGTTGGGCTACTTTATCAATCCACAAAACAAATTCATGAGCTCGCTCTTGCTGGGCTGTGGCTTGCCTGGTGGCATGATGGGCAGCATGATGGCCGACCTGGCCGGCATTCATGGCACCATTAACAACATCCGCAAGAAGAAGGGAGAGGAAGAACTTTCCACCGACGACATGCTCATCAAGCTGTTCAATGAGGTGGCATACGTTTGGCCTCGCGTGGGTTATCCACCCCTAGTGACACCTTTCTCACAGTATACCAAGAACATAGCTCTAATGAACCTGTTGACCATGGAACAGGGAAAGGGCAGATTCGTCATGATGGACGATTCGATGTGGGGCATGATTCTGGGCAAGAGTGGCAAGGTACCCGGCAAAGTTGACCAAGTATTAGTTGACCTTGCAAAGGAAAAGGGATACGAGTTTACGGACGCAGACCCACATACTTTGTTGGAAAACAACTTGGATGACTTCAAGAAAGAGATGAAGGAAAACGGTTGGGACTTTGGCAAAGACGATGAAGAGCTGTTCGAATTGGCCATGCACCCCGAGCAATATCGCAACTATAAGAGCGGACAAGCGAAGAAAAACTTCTTGGCTGACCTGCAAAAGGCTAAGGATGCGAAACTCGGCAGCAAGGTGTCTAAAGAAGAACTCACCGCGTTCAAGCATGCAAAAGCTGACGCGATTGTGGCTCCAGTCAAGGGACAAGTGTTCTGGGAGTTCAATGGTGAGGGCGAATGTGCTCCTTCTGTTGAGCCATATATCGGCAAAGAGTACGCCGAAGGCGATAAACTGTGTTACATTCAAGCACCATGGGGCGAGTTTGTGGAGATACCTGCGGCCTTAGGAGGCAAGTTGGTTGAGATTAACGCCAAGCAGGGAAGCAAGCTGAACAAGGGCGACGTGATAGCTTACATCGAGCGCCCACAAGCTTGATGATTTTGTTTTAAAGCCAAACAAAATACAACTCATCTTCGGGTACTTTCATGCCTGAAGATGAGTTTTTTTAATGATTAAAACGCTTTTTCATGGACTATTTAGCCATCATCGACCAGTATTACCCGCAAGGAAGCAAGGCGCGGGACATCCTCTTGACGCACAGCGAATGCGTAACCCGCAAGGCATTGCAAATTGTCGACAAGCATCCGGAGTTGAAACTCGACCGCACCTTCATCCAGGAAGCGGCCATGCTGCACGACATCGGCATTGCAAAATGCGACGCACCAGGCATCCAATGCTTTGGCACCGAACCGTATATCAAGCATGGCATCATCGGAGCAGACATGCTGCGCGCGGCCGGTTACCCCAAACACGCACGGGTTTGCGAACGCCATACGGGTGCCGGAATCGCCTTGCAGGACATCATAGATCAGCATCTGCCCCTGCCCCATCAAGACTTTTTACCCGAGACCATGGAGGAACAGGTGATTTGTTATGCCGACAAGTTCTACTCTAAAACGCACCTCGACCGTGTGAGAACGCCCGAACAGGCACTAAAGAGCCTCGAAAGATTCGGCAAAGAGGGAGCGAAGAGATTTGCCAGATGGATGCAACTGTTCGAATAATCGCCACCCATCCCATACAGCATAGAGCATCGCACCTGCTGTCATTTTCTTTTACAACTACCTCTTAAATACGGCCGTTTTTTCAAACAAGCATGCTGGTGGCTGCAAATACGCGAGCTATGCGCTTGTTTTGTATCTAATTGACGGCCAAACTTTTACGTCAAGACAGTCAGTTTTCTCATGTTCACCGCATGCTATTTTATGCTAAAAGCATTGCTTTTGATTGGCAATAGGTATGCTATTGATTGGTAAAACGTATGCTTTTGCCGCTCAATTACATAGAGATAGAGGTTAAATGTGATGCAAACAGGACCACTATTACCCTATTTTTATCGGAAAAAGTCTATTTCGCAGCTCCCACAACACGTTTTTTCGGCCTGAAAACATGACCGCTTTTTCTATTTCACAACTTTGCAATCATCGTTTTTTTATCATTTTTTTGGACAGAAGCCAACAAGAGGTTACGCACAAGAAGAAAAGCAATCAAAGCGCATGTTTAGCACGATGTGTTAAGTTAAAAATAAAAAATTGTATATCAATTCGTTGTTATTTGTGTAATTTTGCACATTAAATGAGAACTCCGTCGGTTATAGTTCTGCTGCTGTTCATCTTTGCCTTCGTTATGGCAGACATGAACAGGTTTGATTCATACGCCAGGCAACAAACGCAACAACGTGACACGCTGGGTGTGGGCGACACCTTGTCACCTATCAAGCGCGATTCTACTTTTGACAAACGCCCCGACTCTGTTGCCACCGACACCACCACATTAGACTCACTTCAGCTGGCCATTCGCAAGCATAATCAACTGATTGACGACTCGATTCGGCTCGACTCGCTCAACAGAAAGAGGGCTAACGGCATCGACGCACCGGTAGAATATACCGCAGAAGATTCGCTTGTCTATAATGCAAAGAGCAAAACCACGCACCTCTACGGCTCGTCTACCGTGAAATACGAGAACATGGATCTCAAGAGTGAGAAGATATACATGAGCATGGACAGCAATCTGGTGCACGCAACTGGTGCCATCAAGGACACCACAACTAAAGCGTTGGAAGGCACTCCCGTGTTCAAATTGGGGCAAGATTCGTACGAAAGCGACACCATGGCGTTCAACTTCAAGACCAAGAAGGGACTCATCAACAACGTTTACACCCAACAAGAAGAGGGATTCTTGCGCAGTGAGCGGTCAAAGCGCGACTCATCGGGCGTGGTGTACATGGAACACGGCCGCTATACCACCTGCGATAAAAAGCATCCCGACTTCTATATCGCACTTTCGAGGGGCAAGGTACGCCCGGGCAAGGACGTGGTTTTCGGTCCTGCCCATTTGGTAGTGGCCGACGTTCCGCTGCCTCTTGCCGTTCCATACGGTTTCTTCCCCTTTACTAAGAGCTATTCATCAGGCTTCATCATGCCGTCTTACGGCGATGAGATGGATCGCGGTTTCTATCTTAGGGACGGCGGATATTATTTCGCCATCAGTGACAAAATCGACTTAAAGCTGCTTGGCGAGATTTACACCAAGGGTTCTTGGGGTGTTTCGCTGGCCAGCAATTACAATAAAAGATATCGCTATAGCGGTAGTATATTTCTTAGTTACCAGGATTCAAAGACAGGCGACAAGGGCTTACCTGACTTCTCTCGGCAGCAAAGTTATAAGATACAATGGAGCCACCGACAAGACCCAAAAGCCAATCCCTTTAGCTCGCTGTCGGCAAGTGTCAACTTCGCCTCCTCCAGTTACGAGCGCAACAACCTGACGAGCTTGTATAATCCGCAGGCACTCACGCAAAGTACCCGTACATCTTCTGTGAGTTGGAGCACCACTTTCTCAAGCATTGGCTTGTCACTGAGCAGCTCGATGAACCTTTCGCAGAACATGCGCGACTCTTCCATCGCCCTGACAATGCCCGACCTGAACATCAGCATCAGCCGCTTCTACCCTTTCAAACGCAAGCATGTGGTGGGCAATGAGCGATGGTACGAGAAGATTGCCGTAAGCTACACGGGCCGCTTCTCCAACTCTATCCAAACAAAAGAGGACAAATTGTTCAAGTCGAATCTCATCAAAGACTGGAGAAACGGTTTCCAACACGACATTCCTGTTAATGCCAACTTCACACTTTTCGACTATCTCAACGTCAATCCGTCGTTCAATTTCACCGACCGCATGTACTCAAACAAGATACATCGGTCGTGGGACGCAGCCTCTCAAAAGGTTGTGAACGACACAACGTATGGCTTTCACAACGTCTACAACTGGTCACTCAACTTGGGTATGTCTACCAAGCTCTATGGTATGTTCATCCCAAATCGCAAGATTTTTGGCGATAAGGTGCAGGCCATCCGCCACGTCTTGACCCCTTCCGTCTCGTTCAGCTATGCTCCTGACTTCGGTGCGCGCCGCTATGGCTATTACGATTACTATCAAAAGACCGACGCCGACGGCAATGTGTCGCTCGTAGGATATTCACCTTACGAGAGCGGCATGTACTCCGTACCGGGCAGAGGACGCAGCGGAAACATATCATTCGACCTGGGCAACAACGTAGAAATGAAGGTCAAGAGCGACAAAGATTCAACGGGAATGAAGAAAGTGAGCATCATTGACGAGCTTGGGTTATCGATGTCGTACAACATGGCGGCCAAAGAAAAGCCGTTGAGCGACCTGAATATGCGCATCAGATTGAAGTGGTGGAAGAACTACACCTTTAACCTCAACGCGCGCTTTGCATCGTATGCCTACGAATTGGATGAGAATGGCATACCCTACGAGGGCAACCATACGGAATGGGGAATGGGCCGTTTCGGTCGTTTCCAAGGCATGTCGCAGAACATCTCGTACACGCTGACGCCCGAAAAGCTGAAAAAGCTCTTCACCGGCAGTCATGATGACGAGGATGAAGACGAACAAAATAAGAACGATATTGAAGGACGTGACACCGACATTGAGAGCAACATTGATGACAATATGATTGAGGGGCAGCGCGGAGCAAAGAAGAAAACAAAGGCTGGCAAGGCCGAAACCGATGACGATGGCTACATGGCGTTCAAGTTACCTTGGTCACTTACCTTCGGTTATGGTATCACCATGAGTGAGAATAGGGACCTCAAAAAGTTCAATTATAAAACCATGCGCTATCCATACAAGTTCACTCAGACGCTCAATGTCAGCGGCAATGTTCGCATTAGCGATGGGTGGAACATCAGCTTCTCATCGGGTTACGACTTTGAAAACCATGCCATGTCCATGACAACGGCATCACTTCAGCGCGATCTCCACTGCTTCAACATGAGCTGCTCCGTGGTGTTGGCCCCTTATACCAGCTACAATTTCACGTTCAGGGCCAACGCTGCCACCCTGACCGATGCGCTGAAATACGACAAGCGCAGCGGCTACAGCAATGCTGTGCAGTGGTATTGAGTGATAGTTGACAAGTTGACAAGTTGACGAGTTTACGAGTTGATGGTTTATAAACTCACACATTGCAACCTCAAAGTTCAATGTTCAAAGCTCAAAGTTCAAAGTTTGATGGTTTACAAGCTCACACATTGCAACGGCAAAGTTCAATGTTCAAACCTCAAAGTTCAAAGTACTTCTTTCTTCCTCGTCACCAACAATCCAGCAAAGGTCAAGGCCCCGTTGAGCAAGAGCAATTCGTAACCAAAATGATAATGCCATAAATGCTGCGCAATCACATCCAACACATAGCACAACACGGGTGCGGCAATGGCTAAATAGGGTACCCATCGGTCGTTTACCTGGTACTTCGTGAGCAGTCCAAACGCAAACAATCCCAACAAAGGTCCATAGGTATACGATACCAATATATAGATAGCATCTATCAAATTGGTCGAGTTGAACGTTCTGAACATCAGGATGAACAACACAAACACCACGCCCATGGCCGCATGAACACGATGTCTGAGCCGCTCATCGGCAGGCTTTTGACAAATATCCACACAGTAGGTCGTAGTCAATGCCGTCAGTGCAGAATCGGCACTACTGAACGATGTCGCCACAATACCAATGGTAAAGAACACCACCACCATGGCACCTAACTCGCCCGTCGCTGCAAACATGGGCAACAACTCATCGCCTGCGGATGGCAGAGGCACACCCTGTTGTGCGGCCAACATGGACAACAGCACACCTAACGCCAAGAACAACAGGTTGACAGGCACGAAGGCTAGTCCGTAGGTACACATGTCTTTCTGTGCCTCGCGCAAGGTCTTGCACGTCAAATTCTTCTGCATCATGTCCTGATCGAGCCCCGTCATCACGATAACAATAAAGACACCACTCACAAATTGTTTCCAAAAATTCTGTTTAGACAGCCAATCATCAAACACAAAGATGCGGCTTCTGTCATCATGTGCGATGGCTTTCACGGCCTCAACGACATTCATATCAAGCATGAACATCACCTGTACGATAATGAAGATGAGTGCCGCGAACATGCAGATGGTTTGAAACGTATCCGTCCACACCAAGGTCTTAATGCCTCCGCGCCGCGTATACAGCCAGATAAGCGACACCAGCACCAATGCAGTAACCATGAAAGGCACCCCGATGGCATCGAGTACAAACCGCTGTAAGAGCATGCACACCACATAAAACTTAACCGCCGAACCCGACATTTTGGACAACAAAAAGAACCAAGCACCCGTTTTATACGAACGAGTTCCCAAGCGTTGTTGCAAATAAGTGTAGATGGTGGTGAGATTCAAACGATAGTAAATGGGCAACAACACAAAGGCCACCGCCACATAACCCAGCACAAAGCCCAGGCAAGTTTGCAGGTAAGTCATACCAATGGTATTGACCATGCCCGGCACAGACACGAAGGTGACACCCGAAACCGACGCACCTATCATGCCAAAGGCCACCAAATACCAGGACGACTGTCGGTTTCCGCGATAAAAAGTATCATTTGTGGCATGCCTTGTCGTCATCCTACTCAGTAACAACAAGGCCGCAAAATAGCCTAACAACGTAAGAACAATCGTCATGTTTTTCATGCAAAGTTAACAAATCTCGCATGTATTGACCCACAAATGCAATCTTTTTCTTACCTTTGTTGGTGATAAAACCAGGCTTATCGGCCTATTTCGGGCCATCTAAATCATCAACCCAACAAAAAAAAGACAACAATGCTGAGCAAACAAAAGAAATTCATACTTCAGGAAAACGATATTCCAACACAGTGGTACAACATACAAGCCGACATGGTGAACAAGCCCTTGCCGCCGCTTAACCCAAAGACCAAGCAGCCAGTTACGGCAGAAGACTTGTCGCACATCTTCAGCTTAGAATGCTCCAAGCAAGAACTTGACACCGAACACCGATGGATTGACATTCCCGAAGCGGTGCTGGACAAGTACAAATACTACCGCTCCACCCCACTGGTTCGTGCCTATGCGCTGGAGAAAGCCTTGGACACACCGGCACATATCTATTTCAAAAACGAGAGTGTAAACCCGCTTGGCTCACACAAACTCAACTCGGCGCTGGCCCAATGCTACTACTGCAAGCAGGAAGGTACCACGAACGTCACCACCGAGACGGGTGCCGGACAATGGGGAGCAGCCTTGAGTTATGCGGCAAAGACTTTCGGATTAGAAGCTGCCGTGTACCAAGTGAAGATTTCGATGCAGCAAAAACCCTACCGCAGTAGTATCATGCGCACCTTCGGAGCCACCGTGGAAGGCTCGCCATCGATGTCAACACGAGCCGGAAAGGACATCATCACGCGCGATCCACACCATCAGGGAAGCCTCGGAACAGCTATCTCTGAGGCTATCGAACTGGCCACCACCACGCCTAACTGCAAGTACACGCTCGGCTCGGTGCTCAATCATGTGGCTCTACATCAAACAGTTATTGGCTTGGAAGCAGAGAAACAAATGGAGATGGCGGGCGAGTATCCCGACGTCGTGATTGCTTGTTTCGGCGGAGGAAGCAACTTTGGCGGACTGACCTTCCCCTTCATGCGCCACACTATCTTGGAAGGAAGACAGACAGAATACATCGCTGCCGAGCCCAGCAGCTGCCCAAAACTAACCCGAGGCAAGTTTGAATACGACTTTGGCGATGAGGCTGGCTACACGCCTCTGTTGCCCATGTACACGCTGGGACACGACTTCAAGCCCGCCAACATACATGCCGGCGGTTTACGTTATCATGGTGCGGGCATGATTATCTCACAATTGGCGAAAGACAAGCTGATGCATGGCGTAGACATTCCACAGCTGGAGGCATTCGATGCCGGTATTCTTTTCTCTCGAACCGAAGGCATTATCCCTGCTCCAGAGAGCTGCCACGCCATCGCTGCCACCATTCGTGAGGCGCAAAAGTGCAAAGAGAGTGGTGAAGAGAAAGTGATTCTCTTTAATCTCTCGGGCCATGGACTCATCGATATGGCGGCATACGACAGTTATTTGAGTGGCGACTTGCGCAATTACAACATCACAGATGAAGAGATTGCGAACAGCCTCAAAGATGTTCCCAAGGTGTAATTTTCTTGACAACACACCGCTTCATATTTGGCGTATTTGCAGACCAACCTACCTTTTGGTGCAAATACGCCAAATATAAGCAACTTTCATAAGCAACTACCTCACAGTGAGTTATAGCTTTTACAGCCACTTTTAGCATTCAATTTCAAAACAATTTCTAGCCAAGAGCATTGCTTTTAGTGCGTAATTCACATGCTTTTGAAGCACAAACTCATGTTGATTGAACGCCAAAGTGATGCTGATTGACCGCCAAAGTCATTGCTTTGAAGAAAAAACAGGATGTTGATGACAGAGCAATCGGATGTTTGCTACCTTCCTGCCTATCGATTTTTTCTATTTCATCACTTTTGAAGTGCCGTTTTTAGGGCTTAAAACGATGAAAATATCCAACATTTTTTGGTGTGTAATGGCACGAACCTTCACCTGGAACACTGCTCCTTTGATTTATTGATTCCTTAAATTCGTTGTTGAAAACAATAACAGCGAAGTGTGTGCAGCGGCACGAAATAGCAACCTGCTTGTCACGCAATTATAAAAAATATGAAAAGGTAGGCACATTCAGATTTATTTCGTACTTTTGCATAAAATAGGCTGCGCCTTAATATAGAAAGTAAACTCTCTCTATGCTCGGCTTGCACTATCTTTGCATAAAACAGGCTGCACCTCAGCAGTTCAAACGTAGTTTGACTGCCTTCGGTTTGCGCTGTTTTTGCATAAAATAGGCTGCGCCTTAACAAAGCAAACTGTCTTGAATGCTTTTGGCGGGCTCTATCCATCAGAATTGGGAAAAAATAGCTATTTTATCATATATGAACATCTTAGAATTGAGTGAACAGGAGATTGGTCGCAGACAAAGTCTCCAAGAGTTACGAAATATGGGCATTGACCCTTATCCTGCCGCAGAGTTTCCTACCAACGCGTTCAGCACAGAGATAAAGGCTGACTATCAAGACGGTGAGGAAAAGCGAGAAGTGGTGATAGCAGGCCGCATGATGACGCGACGCGTGATGGGCAAGGCCAGTTTTGTAGAATTGCAAGACTCTAAAGGCCGTATACAAGTGTACGTTACGCGCGATGACATCTGCCCCGATGAGAACAAAGATTTGTACAACGTGGTGTTCAAACGCCTGTTAGACATTGGCGATGTTATTGGTATCAAGGGTTTTGTGTTCAAAACTCAAACTGGTGAAATATCGGTACACGCACAAAGTTTAACACTATTGAGCAAGGCCTTAAAGCCTCTGCCTATCGTGAAATACAAAGACGGAGTGGCCTACGACAAGTTTGACGACCCCGAATTGCGCTATCGCCAACGCTATGTCGACCTGATTGTCAACGATGGCGTGAAAGATACGTTTTTGCAACGTGCTACGGTGTTACGCACCATGCGCAAGGTACTGGACGAGGCTGGCTACACAGAGGTGGAGACTCCTACCCTGCAGGCCATTGCCGGTGGTGCTAGCGCACGCCCATTTATCACACACTTCAATGCGCTGAACACCGACATGTACATGCGCATCGCCACCGAACTGTACTTAAAACGACTGATAGTGGGCGGTTTTGAAGGCGTGTATGAAATCGGCAAGAACTTCCGTAACGAGGGAATGGACCGCAATCACAATCCAGAATTCACTTGCATGGAATTGTATGTGCAGTACAAAGATTACAACTGGATGATGGCATTTACTGAAAAACTGCTGGAAACCATTTGCATTGCCGTCAACGGTAGTGCCGAACGGGAGATTGACGGACAGACAATTAGCTTCAAAGCTCCTTACCGACGCTTACCCATTCTGGATGCCATCAAAGAAAAGACGGGCTATGATCTCAACGGAAAGAATGAAGACGAGATAAGAGCAATCTGCAAAAAGCTCGACATGGAGGTGGATGAGAGCATGGGTAAAGGCAAGTTGATTGACGAGATATTTGGCGAGTTCTGCGAAGGAACGTTCATTCAACCCACGTTCATCACAGATTACCCTGTGGAAATGTCACCGCTTACCAAGATGCACCGAAGCAAACCAGGACTGACAGAACGCTTTGAACTGATGGTGAATGGCAAGGAATTGGCGAACGCTTACTCTGAATTGAACGACCCAATTGACCAAGAAGAACGTTTCAAAGAGCAAATGAAATTGGCGGACAAGGGTGACGACGAGGCCATGATTATCGACCAAGACTTCCTGCGCGCACTGCAATATGGTATGCCTCCCACATCGGGTATCGGCATTGGCATCGACCGTTTGGTGATGTTGATGACCGGAAAGACGTTCATACAGGAAGTGCTGTTCTTCCCACAAATGAAACCTGAGAAGAAAATACCGCAGAGTACGGTGGAAGAATGGGCAGCCATTGGCGTTCCAGAGCAGTGGGTACCCGTGTTCAGAAAGGCAGGATACAACCTGATTTCGGACATCGCGCAGGTAAAGGCACAGGCCTTGCAAATGAATGTTTGCGGGGTGAACAAGAAATATAAATTGGGCTACGACAATCCGAAGGTTGAACAATTTCAACAATGGATTGACAACAGCCAGAAATAATTCATCATGCACAGTTCATGATTCACACGCTTCTCGCTAACTATCAATTGGATTGAGAAAAGAAGAATCATGACTTGTGAGCAATCATGATGAATTATGAATGAAGAATTATGAATTATAACTGCGGCAAGATAGCGATCATCGGAGGCGGAAGTTGGGCCACAGCCATCGCCAAGATTGTGGTGAGCCATGCTCATCACATTGGGTGGTACATGCGAAGAGACGACCGCATCGAGGATTTTAAGCGTCTGGGACACAATCCAGCCTATCTGACAAGCGTGCATTTCAACACCGATGAGATTTTTTTCTCATCGGACATCAACACCATTACCGGTGCTTACGACACGCTGGTCTTCGTGACACCGTCACCCTACCTCAAAATTCATCTGCGGAAACTCAAGACCCGTCTGCGCGACAAGTTCATCATCACCGCCATCAAGGGCATCGTTCCCGACGAAAACTTAGTGTGTTCAGAGTATTTCCATCAAGTGTTTGACGTGCCATACGATAACCTGGCCGTGATTGGAGGGCCGTCGCATGCAGAGGAAGTGGCCATGGATCGCTTGTCTTACCTCACCATCGGCTGCGCTGACATACAGAAAGCGGAGTCGTTCGCCGAATTCATTGCCAGCGATGTCATCAAGACCAAAACCTCATCGGACGTGATTGGCATCGAATATTCGTCGGTTCTGAAGAACGTTTACGCCATCGCTTCGGGCATTTGCAGCGGACTGAAATACGGTGACAACTTCCAAGCCGTGCTCATTGCGAATGCGGTTCAGGAGATGTCTCGGTTCCTCACAGCCGTCCATCCCATTGAACGCAGTGCGTACGATTCGGTTTATTTGGGCGATTTGTTGGTGACATCGTACTCCAATTTCTCGCGCAACCGCACCTTTGGCACCATGATTGGCAAGGGATATTCGGTGAAAAGCGCGCAGATTGAAATGGAGATGATTGCCGAAGGATATTTCGGAACCAAGTGCATGAAAGAGATCAACCGGCACATGCACGTGAACATGCCGATTTTGGATGCTGTGTACAACATTTTGTACGAGCACATCAGTCCGCAAATAGAGATAAAATTATTAACAGATTCATTTAGATAACTTGAAGATGAAAAGTATTAGTTTAGACATCACAAAAGCCACTCAGTTCTTGAAACCTGGCACTATAGAGGCCTATAAAGAAAAGGTAAAAGCCGTACAAGAAGCACTTGAAAACGGCACTTGTCCGGGAAACGATTTCTTAGGATGGTTACATTTGCCTTCATCCATCACACCTGCATTTCTTGATGAAGTGCAGGCATGCGCCAACACCTTACGCGAAAAGTGCGAAGTGGTAGTGGTTGCCGGTATTGGCGGAAGCTACTTGGGCGCTCGTGCCGTGATAGAGGCCTTGGGAAACTCATTCGCTTGGCTGGTGAACGACAAGAAGAATCCTGTCATTCTCTTTGCTGGAAACAACATTGGCGAGGATTATTTGGCAGAACTCACCGATTACTTAAAAGACAAGAAGTTTGGTGTCATCAACATATCTAAATCGGGTACCACCACAGAAACGGCTCTTACTTTCCGTTTGCTGAAGAAACAATGCGAAGCACAACGTGGAAAAGAAGAGGCTAAAGACGTGATTGTGGCCATCACTGACGCAAAAAAAGGTGCCGCACGCACATGCGCTGACAAAGAAGGATACAAGAGTTTTATCATTCCTGACAATGTAGGCGGTCGCTTCTCCGTACTCACTCCTGTTGGTTTACTGCCCATTGCCTGCGCTGGTTTCGACATCAAAGCTTTGGTACAGGGTGCTGCCGACATGGAAAAGGCAACGGGGAAGAACGTGGCTTTGCAGGACAACATAGCCGCACAGTACGCTGTTGTGCGTCATGCACTGTATCGTGAGATGGGCAAGAAGATTGAGATTATCGTCAACTTCCAACCTAAACTGCACTTCATCGGTGAATGGTGGAAACAACTTTACGGTGAGAGTGAGGGAAAAGACCATCTGGGTATTTATCCTGCCGCATGCGATTTCACCACCGATTTGCACTCCATGGGTCAGTGGATACAAGAGGGCGAGCGTTCAATCTTCGAAACCGTAATCAGTGTTGAGCAGCCCAACAAGAAGATGTTGTTCCCCAAAGATGAGGAAAATCTTGACGGTTTGAACTTCTTGGCAGGCAAACGAGTGGACGAAGTGAATAAGATGGCCGAACTGGGTACACGACTGGCGCACGTTGACGGTGGCGTTCCTAATATCCGAATTAGTCTTCCAGAACTGAATGAGTATTACATCGGACAGCTGCTTTACTTCTTCGAGATAGCCTGTGGCATCAGCGGAAACCTCCTTGGCGTGAATCCTTTCAACCAACCTGGTGTGGAAGCGTACAAGAAGAACATGTTCGCCTTGCTCAACAAGCCTGGTTATGAAGCTGAAAGCAAGGCCATACAAGAGCGTTTGGCCAACGAAAAATAAGATTGAATGTTTGAAAACGAAATAAATGATTATTTGAGAAAGCATGGCTTTGCGGCGTTCCAACCCAAAGTCGTGCTTTTTGATATGGACGGTGTGCTGTACAATTCAATGCCGCATCATGCCGTTGCGTGGAAAGAATCGATGAAGAGTTTCGGGCTTGACATGACCGAAGCTGATGCGTATGCCACTGAAGGAATGAAGGGTGTAGACACCATCAGAATGATGGTTAAGCAACAACAAGGTCGTGACATTTCGGAAGAAGAGGCACAAAAGATGTACGATGAGAAAGGCAGACTGTTTCATCAAATGCCCGAAGCGCCTACCTTTGACGGGGTACTCGACCTCATGAGCAAGATAAAAAAGAGCGGAATGAGCATTGGCATTGTTACAGGTAGTGCGCAAAGGAAATTGATTAAACGACTTGTCAACGATTTTCACCACTTCGTATCTGAAGAGAATATTGTCACAGCCTATAACATCAAACACGGAAAACCTGCGCCCGACCCATATTTGAAGGGCTTACAATTGACGGGAAGCCATCAACCTTGGGAAGGGATCGTGGTGGAGAATGCGCCTATGGGCATACGAGCAGGCGTGGCGGCTCAAATCTTTACGGTAGCCATCAACAGTGGCCCCCTGCCCGACAGCACGCTTAGAAAAGAAGGTGCCGACCTACTTTTCCATCAAATGACCGAGTTCTGTGCGGTCTGGGAACAGCTTTTGGATGCAACCAAACACGTTTAACCCCAGCTTCAATCAATGGTCAAGAAAGGCAAGATGTAAGATGACCACCAACAAAATGTTGGGTGCCTACTTGTAAAATGTAAGACATTCACCAACAAAACGTAAGATGATCACCAACATTTACTTATCACATACCATCATTCTGCGGCGAATTTTTGTTTTAGCCACCGTACTATTGCTTGGCGGAATGAAGCTCCAGGCACAGCAATGTCTGGTGTGTGATGCCATTACCCGTGTCCCCATCCGCGACGTGGAGGTGCATGCAAACGGAAAATTTGTTGGAAAAACCACCTACAGAGGACTGGTATCCTTACCTTACAATACAAAGAGTGCCACGTTCTACAAACGCAACTATCTGAAAGAAACACTCTCTGCAGAAGAAATTAGGAAAGACACTGTCTTCCTTTTTCCCGCAGAATACAGCCTTGGTGAAGTGATTATCTGGGGAAAGCACATGCAAAATATTGACAGTCTGAAGGCCAATCGCCCCTACTTACCACCAGACCATGACGCACCCCATGGCTTCTTTGAGTTCGATTTAGCCAAGATGCTCGACTTTAGGAAGAAGAGAAACATGAAACACCTCAGGCAGTTGAAGGAGGCATTCCGCAAGATAGATGCCGCAGAAGACCCTATAGAAAAGGCCTACCGCGAAACGTTACGCAAGCAAGAGAGGCAAGAACAGCGGGAAAAGCGGCGCTAAATGAGCACCGCTGTTCCGCTTACTGCCACCATTAGCATACTCCCAGACTGTCCAATGGTTTCATAATCGATGTCAATACCCACGACAGCATTCGCACCCAATGCCTCTGCACGTTCTTGCATCTCGTTCAAAGAAGTATCCTTCGCCTCACGAAGTACCTTCTCATAAGCATTGCTACGGCCGCCAATGACGTCGCGTATACCGGCAAAGAAATCCTTCAACACATTGGCACCAATAATGGTTTCGCCCGTTACGATGCCCTTGTATTCTAGAATTTTTCGTCCTTCAACAGTAGGAGTTGTTGTTAACAGCATTTATTATGACTTTCTAAATAGTGATGCAATCCAAAGTAATAAGACGGCACCCACTACGGCTGTTCCTAAAGAGCCAATGGTTCCACCCCAAGAGATGTTCAACAGACTCAGCGTCCAGCCACCTACGACACCACCAATGATACCCAGCAGCAGGTTCATCCAAAAGCCGAAACCACCACCACGCATAATCTTACCGGCGATAAAACCAGCCAAACATCCAATAATAATTGATCCAATAAGTCCAAACATAATCTTTATTTTTTAAATTAATACAAATTTCTTTTACTTCCGTTCCATGCGACCATCAGTTACATGGCCAGACGGTTGAAGAAGAACCAGGGTAAAGGCATCTTGCAAGATGAATGAAACTCTGTAGCCAGAACAACACTCATCTCATTCAGCAGCCGTCCCTTTAGGGAAGAACAGGTTTGCCTGCGTTTTCCCAACCCATGATTCCGTCACGGAGATTAACCACCTTAAAACCGGCCTTGACAAGTTTTTGAGCGGCCAACATACTGCGTTTGCCCGAACGACAATAAACATACACCGGATTAGTGTGATCCAACTTTGCCTTGGCCTTGTCAATAAAGTCAGGCTGCTGCACGTCTATATTTTCGGCATTGGCGATATGTCCTTGCGCATACTCTTCTGCCGAACGCACATCCAGCAATTGTACATGCCCGTCGTAGGGAGCGTTTTCAAACTCGTCTACTGTCACAGACTCAATTCGTTGATGACTGGAACAGCTTGCAAATAACGTACTTAAAATCACGATAATAATACCTTTCAATAATTTAATCATCCGTTTAGTTGCTCATAATCATCCTCAAAGTTACAAAAAAAGTTGAATCTATCAAATAAATCTTACAAAAGTTCACTACTTACGACATATTTTTCGTTATCTATGGCCGCAGCTATCTCCTTTTGAAGAATGCGTCTAAGACAACACACGATTACCTAACTTTTCCACAAGTCGTGGCTTTTTGCGTTCCAAACATAAAAACTTTTCTCAGTAAATATGTCTCGATTTGTTTTTTTTCTCTACTTTTGCGAAGTAACAACATCAAACGGAAAGCGATGAAAACCAAGACCTTTATTCTCTTATTATTCCTTACTGTCTTGTCCATAGACGCATCGGCACAAGGCCGGATGATACCCAATCTCGACAAGGTAACCATCTTTTCAAAAGGCGCACAGGTATACCGTCACAAACAAGTGGCCCTGCAAGCCGGCGAACAAACGCTCAGTTTCACGGGACTATCGCCCTACATAGACGTCAACAGCATACAGGTCAAGGCTGAAGGCAATGTGACAATACTTGGCGTCAGTCAGCGATTCATTCGTCCTGACAGTGCCATGCTTTCCGCACAGCTGCGCGCTGCCGAAGCTGCGATGAAGAAAGCACGCAACCGCCTGGCTGAGGTGAAAGCCAAGCGAACGGTCATGAAGTCGCAACTGGAGATGGTGAAAACCAACACTTCCACAGCTGCACGCACCGTTGCAACACCTCTCGAAGCCATCAAACAGCTCAACCAATATTATTATGACGAAACCATGGCCATCAACAAGCGGCTCATCGGTCTTGACGAAGAAGAGCAGCAGGCCAACCACAATGTGGAAAAACAACAAGAAGTTATAGACTCCATCGCAGGACTCAATACCAAACGGCTCACCGTAATCGATGTCAAGGTTGATGCTCCGCGAGTTTCTAATGCCAACTTCACCTTTGACTACTACGTCAATGGGGCATCATGGTACCCCACCTACGAACTCCGTTCAGGCAGCACTGCGGCTCCCCTGCAACTCACCTACAAGGCCAACATCACGCAACAAACCAATGAAGACTGGCGCAACGTGCCCATCACACTGTCGTCGGCCAATCCCAACCGCAGCAATGTGTCGCCTGAGCTAAAGACTTATTGGCTCGACTACGGCCTCGCCGCGCCCACCTACGACTTTGGTATAGATAACAACCGCATCTCAGGCACTATCATCGACGAGGAAGACAATCCCGTCATCGGCGCCACCATCCAAGTGAAAGGCACCACTATCGGCACCGTGAGCGACATCGACGGACACTACACACTCACGTTGCCCAATGGCAATCGCAACGTGGAAGCGAGCTACATTGGCATGGAAACACAAGTTAAGCAAGCCACAGGAAACCGTCTCGACTTCCGCATGGAGAATAGCAAACTGGCATTGGAAGAAGTGGTGGTCAAGGGATTTGGAAGCAAAAGCACGAAATCGAACGTGAAATTTACAGCTCCAGTGATAAAGGCCGACAGGGAGGTGAAGGCCGAAAGCATCGCTGATGAAAACAGCATGGATGTTAGTTCCACTGCTGCCAAGTTTGGATATGAGTTCGAGATAGGGCATCCGCTGACCATTCTCTCCGACAACAAGCCCGTGAGTTGCCAGATAGGCAAATATAAATTACCCACCACCTATGCTTACAAGGGCGTTCCCAAGATTGACAAGAGCGCTTTCCTCGTGGCTGATGTCACTGGCTGGAACGAGCTGAACCTTATTCAGGGAGAAGCCACCGTGTTCTTCGACAACAGCTATGTGGGCAAAACCATCCTCAATCCCGACCAACAGAGCGATACCCTCCACCTCGCCATGGGGCGCGACAACGGCATCCACATCGAGCGGAAACTCATCAAGAACAACACCTCCCGCAGACTGCTGGGTAGCAGCAGAGTACAAACCATGAACTGGGAAATCAGCATACGCAATGCCCGAGCCGAACAAGTGGTCATCAGTATTTACGACCAACTGCCCGTTTCGAAAAATTCAAGCATCACCGTCACGCCTCAGGAACTAAGTGGTGGACAACTTGACAAGCTGAACGGGCAGGTAGTCTGGAAGCTGACGCTTGTTCCAGGTGAAGTTAAAAAGCTGTCGCTTGGCTATCAGGTGAAGTATGACAAATATCGTCGTCTCACTATAGAATAAGGAGAAAATCGGAGTACCTGAATTTGAAGGCTCATCTATTCATTGCGCACATGCTGGCTGTGTAGGTCAAATAGTTTTAAAGTTAGCAACTCATCGCTTCAACAGTCATATACCTGTCGTTTTACTACCTTGATTTTTTGATTGATGATGGGTACCCACTAAAAGATTTATTGCATTCCACCATGAAGGCTGAATTCATCACTCGAAATTCAGCCTTCATTGTGTTTCTTTGTCTTCACTAAAATATAACCTCTTCCCTCATGATGGAATATCGCAAGTTGTATCATTTACGAATGGAGGATTTGCCAAACACAACACGACCTCTCTGACGGCAACGCAAGTCGGTGGGAAGTCATCTTCGGAGTTGGTTTTGCACTACAAATGGCTTGAAGTTCGGAAAAAAACATGTAATTTTGCACGCAAAAGACCCAAAAAGATGAGATCCATCCTACTTTCATGCTTGCTGATTGCAACGACAATAGCCCATGCCATCCCTGCAAAAAAGATGTGGAGAACCTACACCCAACGCGACGGTTCGACCATCCGCGTACTCATGGTGGGCGATGAGCATCTGCATTATTTCCTGACAGACGACCAGGTTCCACTGGTCCAGCGTGACAACAACTTCTTCTATGCGAAGATTGAGAAGGACAAATTGGTTTCCTCCAACATCCTGGCACACGAAGCTTCTCTGAGAACAGCCTTTGAAAAAAAGAATATCCACACCGTTCAAGAGATAGAACCACTGCGCGAGAAGGCTCCTACCCGACTGTACCAATTAAACAAACTGCCGGCTTTACGCAAAGGTCAGTATGCGGGAAAGAAAAAAGGGCTCATCATCTTGGTGAATTTCAGCGACAAAACCTTCAGGGACGATGACCCTCAGAAAGTGTTTGACGAAATCGTTAACAAGTCGGGATACAAAGACTATAGAGGCGTTGGCAGCGTCCATGATTATTTTTATGACCAAAGCAACGGACGGTTCGACCTCACTTTTGATGTCATGGGGCCTCTGCAACTCAAGCATCCTCTTGCTTATTACGGCGGAGATAAAGACGGTCAAAAAGACGTGAGGGTTTCTGAAATGATTGTCGAAGCCTGTCAAGCGGTCAACGATAAAGTTGACTTTCGGGATTACGACTGGGACAACGACGGTATTGTAGACCAAATAGTCGTGATCTATGCCGGCTATGGACAGGCCACATCAGCGAAGCCAGAAACCATCTGGCCTCACGAATTTAACATCAAAAACAAGAACCTGGTGCTGGATGGGGTAAGAATCAACACCTACGCATGCAGCAACGAGCTGTACGAATATTACACCGGAACGGGCATAGGGCGCATACGCAACACCCTCATGGGCATAGGCGTTATCTGTCACGAGTTTTCCCATTGTCTGGGATTACCCGACTTTTACGATACCGGAGCATCTAAAAACTATGGAACGGGCGACTGGGACATCATGGCAAGTGGCAGCTACAACGGTCCTTTAGGTATTGGATGGGTACCACCCGCCTATACCAGTTATGAGAAAAACTTCGCAGGCTGGTTGGATTATACCGTCTTAGGGAATGAACCCCAGAATGTTACCGGCATGAAACCTCTGCTGGAAGGGGGTGAAGCATACGCTATCTACAACCCACGGAACCATGATGAATACTATTTGTTAGAGAACAAAGGACGTAGTAAATGGGACTCCTATCTACCCAAAAACGGGCTGCTGGTGCTTCATGTTGATTATGACGCTTCGCTTTGGGCATACAACATAGTGAACAATACCGAACAGAAACAATACAATACGCACCAACGACTGACCATCGTTCCGGCCGATGCCAGCTACGGCAACGACGACCGTGACACCTATCCCCTGGGGGAACGCGACAGCTTGACGGCAAACAGCACTCCTGCGCTGATGCTTTACAACGCCAACTGGGACAACAATTATGTACTATATAATAAGGTGTTGAACATCAAAAAAGACGACAGCGGTCTCATCAGCTTCAACTATTTACCCGACCCACATTTCAACACGGCAGGAATAGAGTCAGCCTTCAACGGCAACCGCGCCGCAACAATCGTCTCCATTTATAACATGCGGGGGCAGCGAATGCCCACAAAGCAGCTCAACGGTCTGCCCCGCGGCCTGTATCTCCTGAACTTATCGGATGGCACCACGCGCAAAGTCGTGGTAAAATAACAAGAAGTCCGTATGCAACACCCCGTTTCTTTTTTGATTAGGTATAAAGATGATGGAAGAATCATCAGCCATTCAAGAAAAGACGGGGTGGCGTTTTTGTCCAAAAAGATGACAATAAAACCAGCCATGACGAATGAGGCTTCCAGAAAAATTCAATAGGCTTACAGGGAGCATAAACGTTAATTCTTGACTGAAAAAATCACAATTTTGCCCCAAAAGCATCAAGATGATGCTACAAGAAACACGCTTTTGAATGGCAAAATGCATGACATTGAGCTTTAAAAGCATGCTTATTGCGGTACAAAAGCTATGCTTTAACGAACAAAACGGACATACATGAGGCGCAAAAATCGCCACAACACCTCTAACATATTGCAATACAAACAATTATAAAGCACGCTCATTTTGAGCGTATTTGCGACTGATTGCCAGTTTATTGATAAATATCGCAAGCATAGCGAGGTGTTTGTCAAGAAAAAAGATGACCGATGCAAAGTTATAGGAGCGTGACTCATCACCTTCCGTCAACATCAAGTGTTGCTTTTCCAGACTTGCAGACAGAATGAAGGGAGCTATTTCATCAGTTTCAACCAAGAGCGGAAGACTTTTGGAATGCGGCTCCTTCATTTAATTTAAGGTAGCTTGCTGAAAAAATCAATCCCCTTTTTTGAGTCAACAACGAATATACCTCTAAGTACGTTGTTTAACTACCTCCCCCTTAAATAAAAGAGCCATGCAGTTGGTAAATAATTTTATGTCACTCAACCGCTTTTATCATTTTTTTTGCTTATCTTTGCAAACACCTCATTGTCCGTCGGCAGATTCCATCGCCATCAACAAGGGTTTGGAAACCTGAAGAGCGGATAAAAGGTTATTTTTAACAAAAATTTATGGACGACTATCATTCGGAAAAATGTAACGAAAGGTAGAAGAGTAGTCTCCAGGAGGCTAATCTTCGACCCCATGAACCATGGAGATTAGCGAAAATGAGAACTTACTGGAACATCAACGAAATACTTAGGCCCATCGAGGAATGGCAGCCTAATTGCTGGATTCAGGTGACCTGTCCAACAGAGGAAGACCAACAAGAGCTGGAAGAACGCTTCCAAATACCCGATTATTTCTTGCAAGACGTCAGCGATACCGACGAGCGTGCCCGCTACGAATATGACGATGGCTGGATGCTCATCATCCTGCGTATCCCCTACGTCAAAGAGATACGCTCGCGCACGCCCTACACAACGGTTCCTTTGGGCATCATCCACAAGCGCGACGTGACCATCACGGTGTGCTATTACGAGACTAACATGATGATAGACTTTGTGAGCTATCAGCAAAAGCGAGGCTCGGGCTTCACCGATTATGTTGACTTGACTTTCCGTTTGTTCCTCTCCAGCGCCGTTTGGTACTTGAAACGGCTGAAGCAGATTAACACACTCATCGAGAAAGCCAAGCACAACCTGGATCACGAGGTGAACAACGAAAGCCTCATCGGACTGAGCCGATTACAGGACTCGCTCACCTATTTCATCACCTCCATCCGCGGCAACGAAAACTTGTTGGCCAAGCTGAAGTTCAAGTTGCAGGTAGACGAGCTGGATGCAGACCTGATAGAAGATGTCAACATCGAGATGACGCAGGCCCGAGAGACCACCAGCATCTACGCCAACATCCTCGAATCGACCATGGACACGTACTCGAGCATTATTAACAACAACGTGAACACGGTGATGAAAACCCTTACTTCGGTTTCCATTCTGATGATGTCAACTACCCTGGTGGCATCGCTCTACGGCATGAACGTCATCAACGGCATGGAAACCTACAAGTACGGTTTTATCGTAGCCTTTGGCATTTCCATCCTCGTGGCCGTGGTTTCATGGGCCATCATGCGCCACAAACGACTGCTGTAGACCGAGCATGGACAGACTCTAAAACAGACAAAACAATAAAAAAATCACTATTGTTTAGGAAATTAGCATATTTTTATATAAGTTTGCAACATCTAATGCCCTTACTATCGGCATGACAATCATCTACATAGACGAAGTGAAGGCAAACAAGTGACACATCCTGGATGTGTCAAAGCACCGGAAAACCAAATCATCAACTTAAAACAGTGAACTGATGGACTCTCAAGAAAACACCCCGAAGCAGGGTAATTTAGAAAGCGAGAAACAAGTTGTAGGCACCGAAAACACGGTTGAACCAGCAAACAGTGAAACATCCGAAGAAGAAAAGGAAACGAATGTAGAACCACAACAAACGACCGTGGAAGAGGCTGAGCCGAAAGAGGACAAGGCCGAACAAGAGCCTGCGAGCGAACCTACCGAAGAGCAAACAGAGCAACCTGAGGCGACAAAACAGGAAGAAGGAACACCAAAAGAGGAAGAAGCTCCGAAGATTTACGCAACGAAGCAAGAGGTTCTGGACAGACTGAAGGAGATTGCCAACAGCGATGAATACCCACAGAAGGGCGAACTTGACCTACTCAAGACCACTTTCTACAAGCTGCATCTGGCCGAACGAGAGGCACAGCAGAAGGAATACCTTGACAATGGTGGCGATCCGGAGCAATATCAGGTAGTGCCAGACAAGCTGGAGGAAAGCCTCAAGGCTGAGATGGCCATCATCAAAGAGAAGCGGGCTAAGATTTTTCAACAGCAAGAGGCAGAGAAAGAAGAGAATCTGAAAAAGAAACTTGAGATTATTGACAAAATCAAGGCGATGGCCACATCGCCCGACGAAGCCAACAAATCGTTCCAAGAGTTCAAGTCACTACAGCAGCAATGGAAAGAGATTAAGGCCGTACCCGCACAGAACGCAAGCGAACTGTGGCGCAACTACCAGCTGTACGTTGAGCAATTTTACGACTTGCTGAACCTCAATCGGGAAGCCCGCGAATATGATTTCAAGAAAAACCTGGAGCTGAAGACGAAACTATGTGAAACGGCTGAGAACCTAGCCAACGAAGAAGACGTGATTAGTGCCTTCCACCAATTGCAGGAATTGCATCAGCAATACCGCGAAATTGGACCGGTAGCCAAAGAACTACGCGAAGAGATTTGGGCACGTTTTAAGGCTGCGTCTACCGTCATCAACAAGCGTCACCAGCAACATTTCGAAACATTGCGCCAGGAGGAAGAAGAAAATCTGACGAAAAAGACAGCACTTTGCGAGAAGGTGGAGGACATCGTTGCACAGGAATACAAGACGGCTGGCGAATGGGAAAAGCATACAAAGGAGATTATTGCCATTCAGGCAGAATGGAAGACGATAGGGTTTGCCCCGCAAAAAATGAACGTCAAAATATTCGAACGTTTCCGCTCAGCCTGCGATCAGTTCTTCCAAAACAAGGCAGAGTTCTTCAAGCAGATGAAACAACGCTTCGCTGAGAACGCCGAAAAGAAGAAAGAACTTGTGGAGAAAGCACAGGCTTTGGCCGACAGCACGGATTGGAAGTCGACGAGCGACAAACTCATTGCCTTGCAGAAAGAATGGAAAACCATTGGCATGGTACCCAGAAAACAAGGCGACCGTCTGTGGAACGACTTTATTACGGCTTGCAACACCTTCTTTGAGGCGCGCAACAAAGCCAATGCAAGCACGAAAAATACCGAGCACGAGAACCTGGACAACAAACGAGCCATCATCGCCCAGCTAAAAGAGTTAGCTGAAAAACCTGATGAAAACACCAAGGAAAAGGTGCAAGAACTGGTGGACGAATACAGCAAGATTGGACATGTGCCGTACAAAGAGAAAGATAACGTTTATCAGGAATACCACGACATCTTGGACAAGCTGTATAAGGACTTGCACATTTCGTTTGCCCGCCGACACCTTGACAACTTCAAAAACAACTTGAAGAACATGGCCAAGATGGGCGAAGATGCGCTGGACAACGAGCGTGGCAGACTGATGCACCGCTACGAACAGCTGAAGTCGGAGATAACGACTTATGAAAACAACCTCGGCTTCCTGAACGCATCGAGTAAAAAAGGCAACAACCTGCTGGACGAAATGAATCGGAAAGTAGAGAAATTAAAGGATGACTGTAAGATGATTCGTGAGAAAATCAAGGCCATCGATGCTGAAAATAAGAATGCTGAATAACGCTAAAATAGCGATTTACATTAATTAAATAAATCCCAGTTGGCTTGATGCCTTCTGGGATTTATGCTGTATTGTCACTCGCAACACACGATGTTTAAGCCTACGCAAACAGCTGGCAAATTAGCAATTCATCAACTTACCAGCCATCAACTCGTCAACTCGTAAACTTGTCAACTCGTTAACAATCACACTTGATGGTACACTTGCTCGAATGGAAGGCGGTATCGTTCGGATCGAACACCGTCAGGCAGACGCACGCCGCATGTAATAACCATGTTGATTTCCGTGTGGTAAGGAAGTCCTAAAGCCTTCTTGACCAGCCAACTATCAAATCCCTCAACAGGACATGTGTCATACCCTTCCTCACTCATAGCCAACATGAACGTCTGAACGACAAGGGCACAACTTTTATGAACCGTGATGCGCGTATCGCCTTCGGTCACCTGTTTCACGATAGGACGGAACAATCCGATGGTTTGCGCCAGCAATTTGCGAAACAATCCCAGCAACCAGAAGAAGCGAGTGTAAAACAATGGCATCACAAAATCGTAATACACCTGCCATTTTTTGATGCGTTTGGCTTGTTTCTCCTTCGGACTGTTTTGCATGACATTCTCTATTTCGAACGCCTTCACAGCCTTGGCATGCGCCCGATGCTTGTCCCTGCGCGTGACGAACACCACCATTTGCTGTGCGGTTTCTGCCGTTTGCTGATCTAAAAGAGCATGGGTCAGCTTTTTGAGAACCTTCGGTTGGGTGACATGATAACACTCCCAAAGTTGCATGTTCGAACTGGTTGGTGCCAAAGCAGCCAACTCCAGGCAATGACGTACACGCGCTGTGTCAAGCGGTTTGGCAGGGTCGAAATGACGGATGGCACGTCGGTGATTCAAAATATCTTGTAAACTCATATCTATTGGTTTTAGTCTTGTTTTAGAGAGAAATCTCCTATCGTTTCAAAGCTCTACTTGAAAGCCCCTCATCCCATTGACTAAAGTCCATTAAGCCAACGGGACAACCCGCCTTTCTCAATGCTCCAGCAAAATAAGGTACTTTTCATATCCTTGCGCTTTCATTTCCTCTTTGGGTACAAAACGCAAAGAAGCACTGTTAATACAATATCGCAACCCACCTCGGTCTTTAGGACCATCGTTAAAAACATGGCCCAAATGGGATTGACCCTTTGCACTTCGCACCTCAGTACGCTGCATCCCGTGAGACAAATCTTGCTTTTCTTCCAAGAAATGTGGGTCAATTGGCTTGCTGAACGCAGGCCATCCACAGCCCGACTCAAACTTATCGGTACTCAAAAACAGCGGCTCGCCAGTGGTTACATCAACATAGATGCCTGGCCTAAATTCATCATTGTATTCATTATCATAAGGACGCTCGGTGGCAGCTTGCTGGGTGACCTCGTATTGTAAAGGTGTCAACAGCTGCTTCAGTTCAGCATCCGTTTTCTTCACATAACGTGAAGATTCGGTTGTCTCCTTGTTGGCTACACGCGCAAACTGCATCAATGCCTGTGGAACATGGCAATATCCTCCAGGATTCTTATCCAAGTAATCTTGGTGATAATCTTCTGCAGCATAGAAATTCCGAAGTGGATGTACTTCTATTTGTATCTTCTTCGAATATTCTTTGCTCAACTTGGCCATCTCAGCTTGAATCAAGGGCAAATCCTGTGCATCAGTATAATAAATACCGGTGCGATACTGTGTACCGACATCTCCACCCTGTCTATTTAAAGAGGTAGGGTTGATTGTCTTAAAATACAATGTTAAAAGTAGAGAAATAGGTAATACTTGAGGATTATAAACAACGTGTACAGCCTCTGCAAAACCAGTCTGATCTGTACAAACCTCCTCATAAGACGGATTTTGTCCACGCCCATTCGCATATCCAACTTCTGTACGGAGAACTCCATTGATTTGCTTCAAAAAGTGTTCTGTACCCCAAAAGCATCCACCTGCCAAGTATAATTCAGCCTGTTCGTTCATATCTAATTCTTTTTGTGCAGCTACTTGTGCTCGTCCATAGCAACCCGTTAAAAGGAAAGCCCATAACAAACAAAGTATTTGGCAATTGATTATTTTCATACCTTTTATGGTCTGATGATTTACAAAACTATAGAAAAAAATGAGGTTTCGCAAACTCATACACTTAAAAAAGATGAAAAAGCAACCGTTTTATAACACCTTTAATGGATGAACTAAGTTAGCATGTAGCCCTTCAGGAATCAAAAAAAAGTGCCTTCTATGATAAGAAAACACTTTTTAGTAGTTGGGATACTCGGACTCGAACCAAGAATGACAGGACCAGAATCTGTAGTGTTACCATTACACCATATCCCAAAATCAAATACGCTCATTGCCTATTTGCGTTTGCAAAATTACTATTTTTTTTTTGATAACGCAATAATAAGTGGTGCTTTTTTCTTAAAAAAACAAATTTATTCCATAATTTATGCCTTTTGTAGTTATTTAGCACTAACTTTGTAGGATAATAGTACCACATATTATACATCATTTTTGAAAGGATGAAACAATCAAAACAATTAGTCGACATCATTACAAAAGGAATACAAGAGAAGAAAGGTCAGGACATCGTCATTGCTGACTTAAGCAACATCGAAGGGGCAATAGCCAATTACTTTGTCATCTGTCAAGGCAACTCTCCCACCCAAGTGGAGGCTATTTCTGAATCAATTGGCGACACAGTCCGTGAGGATTTGAAGGAGAAACCGGTCAACGTTATCGGCCTTGGAGCGAACCAATGGGTGGCCATTGATTTCACTGATGTGCTGGTTCACGTCTTCTTGCCGGAAACAAGAGCTTTCTATGACTTGGAAAACTTATGGGAAGACGCTAAATTGACGAGAATTTCAGACCAAGACTAAATTAGCATGGCATTTGATATTCCTATCCTATTATAACAGAATTCATCTTTATGGACAATAAAAACAACTCCTACCAAAATAACAACGACAACCAACCCAAGATGCCTAAGTTCAATATGAACTGGATTTACGCAATTGTTGCTATTACACTGGCCATATTTTTCATGACCGGAGGTGGTAACTCCTTGGGCAATGCAAACGCCAATAAGAAAGCTACTTATTCGAAATTCAAGCAGTATATCGCAAAAGGTTACGCCAAGAATGTGGTCATCAACAAGGAACAGAATATATTGAAGATGTACGTTAAGCCCGAACACATCCGCGATGTCTTCAACATGACGGCCAAGCAGACGGGCACTTCTCCCTACGTTGAAGTGGAATTTGGATCGGTTGACGAACTGGAAAAATACCTAACAGCAGAACAATCATCTGGTAAAATTGCCGACTTCAGCTACGAGAACGAGAAAGGAAGCGACCTGATGAACATTCTTCTCAACCTCTCATTCCCCATTTTTCTCATCGTCATGTGGATTTTCCTGATGCGAAGAATGGGTGGCGGAGGTGCCGGTGGGTCTGGTGGCGTCTTCAATGTTGGTAAGAGTAAGGCCAAAATGTACGAGAAAGGCAACGATTTAGGCATCACCTTCAAGGATGTAGCAGGACAAGCTGGCGCCAAACAAGAGGTGCAAGAGATTGTTGACTTCTTGAAGAATCCGCAGAAATACACCGACCTGGGCGGTAAAATACCTAAGGGAGCATTGCTCGTAGGACCTCCAGGAACTGGTAAAACCTTGCTGGCAAAGGCGGTTGCAGGTGAAGCTGGTGTGCCTTTCTTCTCCATGAGTGGCTCCGATTTCGTAGAGATGTTCGTTGGTGTTGGTGCCAGTCGTGTGCGCGACTTGTTCCGACAAGCCAAGGAAAAATCACCCTGTATCATCTTCATCGATGAGATTGATGCCGTAGGAAGGGCCCGCAGCAAGAATCCTGCCATGGGCGGAAATGATGAAAGGGAGAACACGTTGAATGCCTTGCTGACCGAAATGGACGGCTTTGGTACCAACAGTGGCGTCATTATTCTGGCTGCCACCAACCGCGCCGACATGCTCGACAATGCCCTGTTACGCGCAGGACGCTTTGACAGACAAATCAGTGTGGACTTGCCCGACCTGCCCGAACGCAAGGAAATATTCCTGGTTCATCTTCGTAGAGTGAAGGTAGCACCTGATTTGGACATCGACTTCCTGTCACGACAAACACCGGGATTCTCGGGTGCCGACATCGCTAACGTCTGCAACGAGGCCGCATTGATTGCCGCAAGACACAATAAAACACAAGTTGGAAAGCAAGACTTCCTGGATGCAGTTGATCGTATCGTGGGTGGACTGGAAAAGAAAACCAAGATTATGACAGCTGGAGAGAAGCGCACCATCGCTCTTCATGAGGCCGGACACGCCACCGTTTCATGGTTCTGCGAGCATGCTCATCCGCTTGTCAAGGTTTCTATCGTGCCTCGCGGAAGAGCCTTAGGCGCCGCATGGTATCTACCCGAAGAGCGACAAATCACCACCAAGGAGCAGATGCTTGACGAGATGTGCGCCTTATTGGGTGGCCGAGCTGCCGAAGAACTGTGCGTAGGACAGATTTCCACTGGTGCCATTAACGACTTGGAGCGTGCTACAAAGAGCTCGTATAGCATGATTGCCTACGCCGGTATGAGCGATGTACTGCCTAACATTTGCTACTACAACAACCAAGAATATCAGTTCCAGCGGCCCTACTCAGAAACCACGGCAAAGATTATTGACGACGAGGTGCTGAAGATGATCAACGAACAGTACGGCAGAGCCAAGCAAATACTCACAGAGCACAAAGAAGGCCATGCCAAGCTGGCAGAACTCTTGCTCACTCGCGAGGTCATATTTGCTGAAGATGTTGAAAAGATATTCGGCAAACGTCCATGGGTTAGCCGCTCACAAGAAATCATGCGAGACAACGAACCCAAGCTGGAAGACATGCCTGAAGAAGTAAAAGCAGCTGAAGAAGAGCATCAAAGAGCATTGAAAGAGAGCAAACAAGAGTTTTAGTTGACGAGTTTTTAGTTGACAAGTTGACGAGTAAATAGACTTATTGCTTGTCGACTTGTCAACTCCTCACTATCAGCTTGTGAACTCATCAACTTGTGAACTCGTCAACTATGAACCATCCATGACACCAAAACTTAAAAATCTCATTACGCGAAGCATCACTGGTATTTTGTTCGTTGCCATCATGACAACCTGTTTTTTGCGCCCTGTTGCCATGGTATTCGTCTTTACACTCATTACTGGCATGACGATTTGGGAGTTTACAGGATTGGTAAACGACCGTGAGAACGTTACCGTTAACCGATTCATCACAACGGTAGCCGGCGTTTATTTCTTTCTTGCCGTGGCAGGTGTCAACAGTGGTTTCATCCAAACCAATGCGGTATTTGTTCCCTACCTACTCACTATCGTCTACTTATTCATCAGCAATCTGTACACGCAAAGCAAGGATGCGGTGAACGACTGGGCCTACACCACGCTTTCGCAACTATACATTGCGCTGCCGCTCTCGATGATCAATGTGCTGGCTTTCAGACAATCACCAGACGGTGTGACCCATTTTTATTATTTACTTCCACTGAGTATCTTCATTTTTCTATGGACCAATGACACGGGAGCCTACTGCACAGGCTCGCTGTTTGGTAAGCACAAACTATTTCCGCGCATCTCTCCCGCCAAGAGTTGGGAAGGCAGTATCGGTGGCGGCGTACTGGTATTGATTGTAGCTACCACCATTTATTTTTTAGAGTCGAAAGGTGAAAACTTATCCACCCTGAACCTTTGGGAATGGTTGGGCTTGGGTTTGGTCGTGGTTGTATTTGGTACTTGGGGCGATTTAGTCGAATCGTTGTTCAAACGAACATTAGGAATTAAAGACAGTGGCAACATCTTACCCGGCCACGGAGGCATGCTCGACCGCTTCGACTCTTCCCTGATGGCCATCCCGGCAGCCGTTATTTATCTTTATTCCATCACCTTGTTGTAAGGTTTCCACATACCCAAAACCAACAAGGGTGATTCATCTCAAGAATCATCTGCACCACATTTCGCCTCAGTTTGCTTGCATAAACATTTTTCATGTCTTTTGTTTGTGCTTTATACTTTATTTTTCTAAATTTGCATAACACAATGAGTTAACATGAAAGAATCTACTTACCAATAACATTAATCTCATACTTATGCGTCATTTCAAAGTCATCCTTTTCCTCCTCGCCTTATTGTCACCCACCCTTGTTTTTTCACAAATCACTTACTACAACGCCGATCAGTTTCCGGTTATTGGAAAGATATCCAATGATACCGAAACCAGATATGAGCGTTTGCCTCGTGAATTAAAAAACACCTGCCGACCTCCTGTTTGGCATTTGGGCAAACACACATCAGGCCTCGCCGTGAGGTTCAAGACCAACAGTACAACGATTGCTGCCAAATGGGAAACCTTGAACGATGCCTACATGAACCACATGTCACCCACCGGAACCAAAGGACTTGACTTATATACCTGGGATCAAGGCAAATGGGTTTTCATGAAAACAGGCAGACCTACGGCGAAAGTTTCCACGCAAGTCATCATCGATCACATGAAACCCATCGAGCGAGAATACATGCTCTACCTTCCCTTGTATGACGGAATTGTTTCACTTGAGATTGGAATCGACTCTACCAAGACCATCGCTCAACCCACACTGCCATTTCCAAGGACAGAAGCACCCATCGTTGTGTATGGAACGAGTATCACGCAAGGAGGTTGTGCGGCCCGACCGGGAATGAGTTTCACCAACATATTGGAACGCATGCTCAACACCGAGGTGATCAATCTTGGATTCAGCGGCAACGGCAGACTGGACATGGATGTGGCTGAAGTAATTGCCAAAAAGAAGAATGCCCAGATGTTCATCCTTGATTTCGCACCGAACAACGGCCCAGAGGATGTCAAGAACAAGACAATTCCTTTCGTTAACATCATCAGAAAAGAAAATCCCAAGACTCCGATCGTACTCATCGAAAACCCCATATTCCCCCATGGCACTTACGATCAAGAGATTAGTAAAGTGGTCCACGACAAGAATATCGAACTGAAAAAATGTTTTCAGACACTCAAGGAAAAAGGAGACAACAACCTCTATTACATCAGCAGCGACAACCTCATCGGCAATGATGGCGAAGCAACGGTCGATGGCATTCACTTTACAGATCTTGGTTTCATGAGAATGGCGGATGTAGTTTTACAAGAAATGAAAAAGATGGGGATTGTAAAATAAACCGAAACATGACTTTAGCGCCACGCCATAGACCGTGCTAAAAGAGGCAGTCGCCATGTTCCATCCTTCGGTCAATTACGAATTGAATTGCGTAATCTGTGATTCGAAATTCTTCTCTGACGGAACATGAAAAAGCACGCCATTACCCTCACATATTAATAGCATAGAGTTTGCCCGCCAAAGTCTATGGGTTTGGCGGTCAAAGTCAATGACTTTAGGGGGCAAACTCATTGATTTTAGATCGAAGCTGTAAAGCGCTGATAAACAAGGAGTAAACAGACTCTTTAAAAAGAGCGGACACTACCTGCTTACTTCCGTTCACCCTTCAACAATGAAACCATAATTTTTGCGGCATTGTCTGGTGCTACATGGTCGCCCAACCGCTGACGCACCTCAGCATAATCGGCCAGCATTTTCTGGCGTTCTCCGCCACCCGGCAGGATAAGTCCCAGTTCTTTGACGATGTTCGCGAGGGTAAAGCGGTCGGCAAACAGTTCTCGCACCACTTCCCGATCAGCAATGAGGTTGACCAAAGAGATGTACTTTACTTTAATGATATGTTTGAACGCAAAGCGTATGAGGCGGGGCACGGGCGTCTTATAACACACCACTTGCGGCACATCGAACAAAGCCGTTTCGAGCGTTGCCGTGCCACTGGTCACCAAAGCTGCCACAGCATGGGCCAACAACGGATAAGTCTTGTTTTTAACCAAAGCGACGTTCGTGCCGGTCAGGTACTCTTCGTAATAAGCATCCTCAATAGCTGGCGCCCCCGCCAGCACGGATTGGTAGTCTGGATAAGCGTTGGCAGCCTGAATCATGGCAGGCAGATTGTCCTTAATTTCCTGTTTTCGGCTTCCTGCCAGCAAGGCAATAATAGGTTTGTTTTTGTCAAGATGATTCGCGAGACAAAACTCCTCGAAACTCTCGGTGTATGAAGCGCGAAACTGACGCACCTCATCGGCTGTCGGATTGCCTACATAATGAATGGGATAATGATGTTTTTTCTCGAAGAAAGGGACCTCGAAAGGCAGGATGGAAAACAATTCAGCCACATCGCGCTTGATGTTCTTGATGCGGTATTCCTTCCAGGCCCAAAGCTTGGGAGATATGTAATAATAAGCTGGTATGTTCGTGTTGGTTTTCAAGAACTTAGCAATATTCAGGTTAAATCCGGCATAGTCGACCAAAATCACCACATCGGGCTGCCACCGAACAATGTCTTCTTTGCACATTTTCATGTTCTTGAAGATGGTTCGCAGATGCAGCAGCACGGGGATAAAACCCATGTACGCCATTTCTTTGAAATGCCTCACCCGCTCTCCCCCAACCGCCGTCATGAGGTCTCCTCCGAAGAATCGAAACTGAGCGTCATTGTCCTGTTTTTTCAAAGCCGTCATCAAGTGCGAGGCATGCAAGTCTCCACTGGCTTCGCCAACAATCAAATAATACTTCATAAGCTCATGATTTTGGAATATAGTATGGTGCGAACGCTCGCCAATATGCAGTGTTCAGCGAGCGGCGAGCGGTTCAAAGAGCCTTCATGGGTTAGTCTTGGGCGTTGAATGTTGAAGGGGCAACTGGTTTTCCCCATTCTCTGATCTCATCCATAAACTCGTAAGCGGTGACATCCATCTTAGTGGGCGTAATGGCAACGTAGCCATGATTGAGTGCCCACTGATCGGAGTCCTCGGCATCAGGCTCATCGTTCTGATACTCACCCACCACCCAATAATAATCGTATTGGCGCGGATGATGTTGTTTTACAATCTCGTTGACCCACCTGCCCATTGTCATCCGGCACGCTTTGATACCCTCGAACACTTGTCGGGCAGGAAAGTTGACGTTCAAGCAGATGCCCTTGGGAAGTCCGTCCGTCAGCACTTTCTTCACCACCATCCGCACGTATGGACGCAACGGTTCGAGGTTGGCATCCTCCTCGTAATAACAACTGGAAAATGCCACCGAGGGAATGTACTTCATGCAGCCTTCCATGGCGATGCCCATGGTACCCGAATAGTGGTTGTTTACAGACGAATTGTCACCGTGGTTGATGCCGCCCAGAATGAGAGCCGGCCTTCTGTCGGGGCACAACTGGTCGAGAGCCAGCTTCACACAGTCGACCGGCGTACCACTGCACGACCACACTTGGGCCGTTTCGATATCCTTCCTGCGCTTTAACCGCAAATATTCAACAGCCGAAAAAGCACACGAAAAGCCCGAACGAGCTGCCTCTGGTGCGCAGACCAGTACATCTGCCAAATCGGAAACCATGTCTACCAAGGCATGAATGCCAGGTGAATGATAGCCGTCATCGTTTGAAATCAAAATCAAGGGTCGCTCTGTCTGCATATCTTTTATCGCTTTTAATCAAGCCGAAAAGCTCAAGGAAAACTTTCTGAAGTGAGAAAGTAAATTTGCTTGATTCGGCAGGTGATATTCCAATTAATTCTCATGCAAAAGTACGAAAAAAAGTTTAAATGGGTACTTTGTCATACAAAATATGTAACTTTGCAACAATTTAATGTCTTTAGAAGGATACTGAAAATGGGAAAAATCATAGCTTTAGCGAATCAAAAAGGTGGTGTAGGCAAGACCACCACCACCATCAATCTGGGCGCATCATTGGCTACGCTCGAGAAATCGGTACTCATCGTCGATGCCGATCCACAGGCCAACGCCTCCAGCGGTTTGGGCGTAGACATCAAGGAGGTGGACTGTTCGCTTTACGAATGCATCATCAACAAGGCTGACGTGCGTGATGCCATCTACACAACAGACATTACCGGACTGGACATCATACCGAGCCACATCGACCTGGTGGGCGCCGAGATTGAGATGTTGAACCTGGACAACCGAGAAAAAGTAATCAAAAACATCTTGGATCCCATCCGCGATGACTACGATTACATACTCATTGATTGCAGTCCATCACTGGGTTTGATTACGGTAAACGCGCTCACGGCATCCGACTCGGTCATCATTCCCGTGCAATGTGAATATTTCGCCCTGGAAGGTATCAGCAAACTGCTCAACACCATCAAGATTATTAAGAGCAAACTGAACCCGAAATTGGAAATCGAAGGTTTTCTCTTGACGATGTACGACAGTCGTTTGCGTCTGGCTAACCAGATTTACGACGAGGTGAAGCGGCACTTCCAGGAGCTGGTCTTCAAGACGGTGATTCAGCGAAACGTGAAACTCAGCGAAAGTCCGAGTCACGGATTGCCAGTCATCCTGTACGATGCCGACTCGTCGGGGGCCAAGAACCACTTGAACTTGGCTAGGGAAATCATCGGCAAGAACGCTTGAGTAGTAGACGCCAAGATAGCGGAATGTCAGGACTCTACAGCTTTCTTCGGCCAGCGTTAACACACATTCTCTGTTATTCCATTCATAACCAAAACCACCATTTTCCATTCTTCCAATAAGTAAAACAGACTCATGGCAGTACGAAAAAAATATAGTCATTCCACAAAAGCTCCGGCGTTAGGACGAGGGCTCGATGCTCTCATTTCGACAGACAACATACAAACGCAAGGCAGTTCGACCATCAACGAGGTGCCCATCGAACAAATTGAAGCCAATCCCAACCAGCCTCGTCGCGAATTTGACCAAGAGGCGTTGGAAGAATTGGCATCAAGTATTCGAGAAATAGGCATCATTCAACCCATCACCCTACGCCAAGTGGCCGCCGAAAAATATCAAATCGTAGCTGGTGAGCGTCGTTGGCGCGCATCGCAAATCGTTGGTTTAGAGGCTATACCTGCGTATATTCGGACGATAGACGATGAAACGGTCATGGAGATGGCATTGGTTGAGAACATTCAGCGCGAAGACCTCAATGCCATCGAGATTGCTCTGGCTTACGAAAAGCTGATGGAAAAGAGTGGCATGACGCAAGAGAAAGTGTCTAAGCACGTGGGAAAGAGCCGCACGGCCATCACCAATTACCTGCGCTTGCTGAAACTGCCGGCTCAAGTACAAATGGCTTTGCAGAAGAAAGAGATTGACATGGGGCACGCGCGGGCTTTACTTGCCGTAGAAAGCCCGTCGATGCAAATCAAGCTGTTCAAGGAAGTACAGAAGAATGGTTACCCCGTTAGAAAGGTGGAAGAACTGGCACAACAGCTCAAGAACGGCGGAGAGCTGCGGAAATCAGAGAAGCATAGCTCGGCCAAGGGCGGCTTGCCAGAGGAATTTGACGTGCTGAGACTGCGCTTATCTACATTTCTGAAGACAAAAGTTCAAATGACATGTAGCGCCAAGGGAAAAGGAAAAATCAGCATTCCTTTCGCCAACGAGCAGGAATTGGAACGTCTGATGAACATCTTTGACAAACTGAAAGACTAAGTTACTTTCGTGAAAACCATGCGTGACAACCTATCATCGTCCCTTCGTATCAGCTTGACATGCGCCATTCTGCTGTGTGCAGCATGGTGTCAGGCCCAGATTCAAGTGGGCGACAGCATCAAGGACACCGACCCACGCGTCATCATCGGAGAAGACAACGCCAAGGCCATTCCCGCAGAAAAGGCCGTCAACCCATCAGACACCCTTGTCTTTGCAGAGACAGAAAAGGCCGCGAAGAAAATCAAGCGCGACTGGAACACCTGGCGACCCGATGCCAAACGAGCCATGTGGCTGGCTGTTGTTCTGCCAGGAGCTGGTCAAATCTACAACCGGAAATACTGGAAGCTGCCCATTGTCTATGGTGGTTTTGTGGGCTGCTACTATGCCATGCGCTGGAATAACCAGATGTATCACGACTATTCGCAAGCTTACATCGACCTGATGGACAACGATCCGCAATCGCAGAGCTACAAACAGTTTCTGCATTTAGGCAACCAAATCGACGCATCGAACATTGATAGATACAAGGAACTGTTTAGAAAGCGCAAGGATCGCTACCGTCGTTGGCGCGACTTGAGCTTCTTCACGCTCATCGGGGTCTACGCTTTGTCGGTAATTGATGCCTACGTTGACGCCTCTTTGTCAGAGTTTGACATCTCTGACGACTTGAGTTTGCGCATTGAGCCCACGGTTGTCAACACCAATATGAACAGGAATCCCTTGAAATCAGGCGGTCTTGGCATACATTGTAGCCTCAGCTTCTGAAACAAAAGATAGCCAATCAAATAAACAGACAAGAAACCAATCATGAAGAAAAATTATTTATTCATAGTCACCCTGCTTGTTGTATTCTCATCATCGCTGCAAGCGCAGGTCGTTGATGACGACACAGAAATCACCGTGACAAATGAAAAAGGTGAAAACGAAACATTTGACTTACCCGAAGCTATGACGTCTGAGATTGACAGTCTGCTTCACCTGTATAACACAAAAACATACCTGAAACGTGATGCTGATTGCAACTTACCAAATGTAAACAAGACTTACGAGCCAGATGTTTACAAGGATCGTCTGCGCCGTTTGCCCACAATTATGGAGATGCCATACAACAACGTGGTACAAAAGTTCATCGACAGGTACAGCAACGAGCTGCGCAACGCAGTAGGTATCATGCTCGGTGCCTCCAATTTTTACATGCCTATCTTCGAACAGGCCTTGGAAACGTATAGTTTGCCACTTGAGTTGAAATACCTTCCGGTGATTGAATCGGGACTCAACCCCAAGGCTGTTTCGCGTGTAGGTGCCACGGGACTGTGGCAATTCATGTTGGCTACCGCCAAGAATTACGGTCTGGAAATCAACTCTTTGCTTGACGAGCGATGCGATCCCATCAAGTCTTCGTACGCCGCAGCCAACTACTTGAGCGACCTATACCGCATCTTTGGCGACTGGAATCTGGTTATTGCAGCCTACAACTGTGGCCCAGACAAACTCACACAGGCCATCCATCGTGCTGGTGGCAGCAAGGACTACTGGAAAATATACCCCTACTTGCCACGCGAAACACGAGGATATGTCCCGGCATTCATCGCAGCCAACTACATCATGAACTACTACTGCGAGCACAACATCTGCCCAATGACCACTGACTTGCCAGCCAAGACAGATACCATCCTCGTCAACCGCGACGTTCATTTCAAGCAAATTGCACAAGTGTTGAACGTGGATGAGGAGCTTGTACGGTCGCTCAATCCGCAATATCGCAAGAACATCGTCATCGGATACACCAAGCCATCCACCCTTCGTCTGCCCGTGGACAAGATTAATTCGTTCATCGATCAGGAGGATTCGGTATATGCTTACAACGCCGACGTGCTGCTGACCAAGCGATCAGAGGTGGAAATAGCGCAAGAGGTACCCAGCTATTCGAGTGGCAGAACATCGGCATCCAGCTCACGCAAGAGCTACAGCAGGAGCAAAAGCAAACGCAGCAGGCGCAAATCGTCACGCAGTAGCCGAAGAAGACGTTCGTCCAGCAAGACTGTTACCGTTAGAGGAGGAGATACATTATCCGAAATCGCTGCTCGCAACAATACGACCGTTAAGAAGCTCAAGAGGCTCAATGGCCTGAAAGGCAACAACATCAGGAAAGGAAAGAAAATAAGGGTGAGGTAACGCTCAACCATCATGGGGAGAATTGAGTATGGACAATCAAGAGATTCAAGATAAAGAAAGTAAAGACGAACTGGAAGAAAAAACCATCCAAGATGCGTTCCAACATCTGCTGGACACCTACCTGGCTTCCCGTCACAGAAAGAAGGTAGACATCATCACCAAGGCTTTCAACTTCGCACGTCAAGCACACAAAGGCGTAAGACGTCTCTCGGGCGAGCCGTACATCATGCACCCCATCGCCGTAGCGCAGATTGCTTGTGAGGAGATGGGACTGGGGTCAACCAGCATCTGCTCGGCACTTCTGCACGATGTGGTGGAAGATACCGACTATACTGTTGAGGACATCGAGAACATATTCGGCCCCAAGATTGCACAAATCGTCGATGGACTCACAAAAATTAGTGGAGGCATCTTCGGCGACAGGGCATCGGCTCAGGCGGAAAACTTCAAAAAGTTGCTGCTCACCATGAGCGATGACATCCGCGTTATCCTTATTAAAATATGCGACCGCCTGCACAACATGCGCACGCTACAGTCGCAACCAGCCAACAAACAGTACAAGATAGCCGGCGAAACCTTATATATATATGCGCCATTGGCGAACCGATTGGGCCTGAATAAGATTAAGACCGAACTGGAAAACCTCAGTTTCCGGTTCGAACATCCCGAAGAATACGCCAGCATCACCAACAAGCTTTCCTTCACGAAGGAGCAACGTGACCGCCTCTTCGAGCTGTTCACGGCACCCATCAAGGAGACCCTTGATGCCATGGGCATTGACTATGAGCTGAAAGCAAGGGTCAAAAGTCCATACTCTATATGGAACAAGATGCAGACCAAGCATGTCACCTTCGACGAAATTTACGACATCTTGGCCGTACGAATCATCTTCACACCAAAGGTAAGGGCCGACGAGATTGACGAATGCTTTAAAATATATGTGGCCATCAGCCGCATCTACAAGTCGCATCCCGACCGACTGCGCGACTGGTTGAGCCACCCAAAGGCCAACGGATATCAAGCCCTACACGTCACTTTGATGAGCAAACAAGGCCGTTGGATTGAAGTTCAGATACGCAGTGACCGCATGAACGAGGTGGCCGAACAAGGCTTTGCGGCTCACTGGAAATACAAAGACAAAGGTGAATATACCGAGGATGAGAACGAACTGAACGAATGGTTGCGCACCATCAAGGAGATTTTGGACGACCCACAGCCCGATGCCATGGACTTTCTCGATGCCATCAAGCTGAACCTCTTTGCCTCCGAGATATTCGTGTTCACCCCTAAAGGCGAAATCAAGACCATGCCCGCCGGCTGCACTGCGCTCGACTTCGCTTTCCAGATACACACCCTACTGGGCAGTCATTGTATCGGAGCCAAGGTCAATCATAAGTTGGTTCCGCTGAGTCATAAGCTGCAAAGCGGCGATCAGGTAGAGATATTAACCAGCAAGTCGCAACATGTGCAGCCCTCTTGGCTCAACTTTGCCACCACAGCCAAGGCTAAAGCAAAGATACAGGCCATCCTCAGGCGCAACAACAGAGAGATACAAAAGCAAGGCGAAGCCTTTCTCAACGCTTGGTTGGAGCGCAATGACATGGAAATGACCACATCCGTTCTCGACAAGTTATGCGAATTTCATAACTTAAAGAAACACGAGAGCCTGTTCTTGTGCATCGGTAATAAGTCGGTTATCTTGACAGAAAAAGACTTGGACGAGCTGAACAAGAAAAAGAAAAGCTCTTCACCCAGCAATTGGCTCAAGTATGTACCCTTCATCGGACATGACAAGAAAGACGAACAGGATAAGAAGGCCGAGCCATTCACCGTCGATAATACACTCAATCGAAAGAAGGCTATCGTCATCAACGACGGCAACATCGACACCTACCTCTTCCCCACCTGCTGTCATCCCATCCCCGGCGATGACATCCTGGGCTACATTGACAACCAGAATCATGTAGAAATACACAAGCGCAACTGCCCTGTGGCCAGCAAACTGAAGTCTAGTTACGGCAATCGACTGCTGGATGCTAAGTGGGATATGCGCAACATCCGCCTTTTCAACGCCACCATCGAGATCAGAGGCATCGACCGTCAAGGCATGTTGCACGATGTCGTGGATGTCATTTCAGATGAGATGAACGTCAACATGCACAATCTTTCGCTAACCAGCAAGGAAGATATTTTTATGGGTAAAATCGAGGTTCTCGTTCATAATCGACAAGAAGTAAAGAACATCATCAACAGCTTGAAAAAAGTAAAAGGCTTGCAAGAGATTCAACAAATTATGTAAGTTTATCTTAGTTTACAAGTTCACGAGTTTACGAGTTGATAAGTGTAGTGTTTATTAAGCTTTGGATTTGCGAGTTGATAGGCCATTTGGGGGTTTGAGGTGAGGCGTTAACGAACGAGAAACCGAACCATACGGTTTCCTTTGTCAACATAAAAACTAGAAAACTCACCAACTTAAAAACTCATCAACTCAAAAACTTATAAACTCAAACCTCAAACAATCATATCCAGCTGTTTGCGCAGTTCTTGCAACTGATCGCGCACAGACAGCAACGTTTCCAGCACTTCCGAACTCTTTTCGGCACCTTTTCTGTTGGCACCCAGCATCTTTCTGGCGGCCGACAGCTTAAAACCGCGCACCCTAACCAAGTTATAAATCACGCGAATCTCCTCGATGTCGGCATCTGTATACTGCCGAACCTTGGTCGAACTCACAGTCTTTGGCTTCAACTGGGGGAACTCGGTTTCCCAGTATCTCAATGTACTTTCATTGATACCAAACTGCTTAGCCACCTCCTTAATGGAGTAGTAAAGCTTCACATTCTTATTGGGATTCAGTGCCATTGTCGTTAATTTTTAAGTCAAAAGCTGGATTTCTATTGCAAATATACTTATTTTTTTTGAAAAGACGCATTTCTCTAAGCCATTCTTTTAAAACAAGTTTTCATAGAACACCTCGCCATGCCAAGTATTCAACCATGTGTTTCAAATCAACAAGAAATACTTTCCAATGATTGGAGGGTACAGACTGCTCACGGCACAGGGTTACAATGAAGAGGAAAGGCCTACCTATACGAGGTTCTCAAACTTCTCTAACCAACTGAATTTAAGCGATATCTTTGGCACTTTATCCTTTTTTTTATAATTTTGCCGCTAATTAATTCAGGTGCTACGCCAGCACTTTACGAAGAATAAAAACAACCATAAACAAGATAAGAACAGATGATGACAGCAAACGAGATACGCGAATCGTTCAAGAAATTCTTTGAGTCGAAAGGACACACCATCGTGGCTTCGGCACCCATGGTTATCAAAGACGACCCCACCCTGATGTTTACCAATGCAGGCATGAACCAATGGAAGGATATCATCCTGGGCAACAAACAACCTGAACCACGCCGCAGAGCCGACTCGCAGAAATGCCTCCGTGTGAGCGGAAAGCACAACGACCTTGAGGAGGTGGGACGAGACACTTACCACCACACCATGTTCGAGATGCTCGGCAACTGGAGCTTTGGCGACTACTTTAAGGAAGGTGCCATTGACTATGCGTGGGAATATTTGGTGGACGTGCTGCACTTGGATCCAAAAGATTTGTATGTGACGGTGTTTGAAGGCTCACCCGAAGAAAACATCCCGCACGACAGCGAGGCAGAGAAGTATTGGCGCAAGCACCTGCCAGCCGACCATATCATCAATGGCAACAAGCACGACAACTTTTGGGAAATGGGTGATACAGGACCTTGCGGTCCTTGTTCGGAGATACACGTAGACTCGCGTTCGGACGAAGAGAAAGCACAACTACCCGGACGGGAACTGGTGAACAAGGATCATCCACAGGTCATCGAGATTTGGAACATCGTATTCATGCAGTTCAATCGCAAGGCCGATGGTTCTTTGGAGCCACTCTCCATGAACGTTATTGATACCGGAATGGGATTCGAGCGATTGGTCAGGATGCTGCAAGGAAAGAATTCCAACTACGACACCGACATCTTTCAGCCATTCATCCATGAGATGGAACGCCTGTCGGGCAAGAAATATGGCGAACAAGAAGATGTAGACGTGGCGATGCGTGTAGTGGCTGACCACCTTAGAGCCGTAGCCTTCTCCATCGCTGACGGACAACTACCCAGCAATGCCAAGGCAGGTTACGTCATTCGTCGCATCCTCCGCCGTGCCGTTCGCTATGCTTACACGTTCTTGGGGCAGCGTGAAGCCTTTGTATATAAGTTGCTCCCGGTACTCGTAGACGAAATGGGAGGAGCATATCCTGAACTCGTTGCCCAACGTGAGTTGATTGGCAAGGTGATGAAAGAAGAGGAAGACTCGTTCTTGCGGACACTCGAAAAGGGTATCAACCTATTGAGCAACGCCATGGACGAGCTGAAAAAAGCAGGCAAGACGCAAATCGATGGCGAACAAGCCTTCCGTCTTTTCGATACCTATGGTTTTCCACTTGATCTCACAGAACTGATATGCAGAGAGCACGGATTCAGCGTTGACGAGCAACAGTTCCATGCAGAAATGCAGAAACAGAAAGACCGTGCCCGCAATGCCGCACAAGTGGAAAACAGCGACTGGGTAGAAATAAGACAAGGCGAACAGCAGTTTGTGGGCTACGACTATACCGAATACGAATGCCACATTTTGAAGTATCGCAAGGTAACCCAGAAAAAAAACAGTTTTTACGAGGTCATCTTGGACTTCACACCCTTCTATGGAGAGATGGGAGGTCAGGTTGGTGACCAAGGTGTCTTGGTAAGTGAACACGAGACGGTGGACGTGATAGACACCAAACGTGAGAACAACCAAAGCATTCACATCATCAAACAACTGCCAAAACATCCTGAGGCTGACTTCATGGCTTGCGTGGATACTGACAAACGTGACGCCTGTGCGGCAAACCATACAGCCACTCACCTGCTGGATTATGCACTCAAACAGGTGCTTGGCGACCATGTGGAGCAAAAGGGATCGTATGTATCGCCCGACACGCTGCGCTTCGATTTCTCGCATTTCCAAAAGGTGACCGACGAGGAAATCAGACAGGTAGAACGGTTAGTAAACGACCTCATACGTCAAGACATCCCCTTGGACGAACATCGTGATACACCGATAGAAGAGGCGAAGGAAATGGGAGCCATTGCATTGTTTGGTGAAAAATATGGCGACAAGGTACGAGTAGTGCGCTTCGGACCGTCATGTGAGTTCTGTGGAGGCATTCACGCCAAGAGTACGGGACGCATCGGACTGTTCAAAATCCTATCCGAAAGTTCGGTAGCTGCTGGTGTTCGTCGTTTTGAAGCCATTACTGGTCGCAAGTGCGAAGAAGCGATGTATGCCATAGAAGACACGGTGAAAGCCATCCGCAGCTTGTTCAATAATGCCAAGGACTTGAAAGGAGTCATTGAAAAGTACATGGACGAACACGACACCATGCGCAAGGAGATAGAACAGTTCCAAGCACAAGCGGTACAAAGAACCAAAGACGAGCTCATCAGACGTGCTGAGACTATCAATGGGGTTACCGTTATCAAGGTGGTATTGCCTATCGATGGCAACGCCGCTAAGGACTTGGTGTTCAAGATTCGTGAGGCTATACCGTCGCATTTGCTTTGCGTCATCGGCTCTACGGCACAGCAGAAGCCACTTCTGAGCGTCATGTTAAGTGACGATATGGTGAAAGACCACGGATTGAACGCAGGTCAAATGGTTCGCGAAGCTGCCAAACTCATTCAGGGAGGCGGTGGCGGACAACCTCATTTCGCATCGGCTGGCGGCAAGAATGTGGATGGTATCAGGGCTGCAGTCGATAAAGTTATCGAGTTGGCCAAATTGTAATTGTTCGTCAACGGTGGCTCTCTGCCAACCGTACAAGCATGACCATAAAATAAAAACATGTTTCCTTGTGTGTTAACAAACGCCATGGAAGCATGTTTAATTGAAGCGAAATCCCACTCGTAAGGAGTGGGGTTTCGCTTTATTCTTGACCAAACAATTTCCGTGTAATTATGGGTACCATGAGGCTGGTCAATGGCAGTATCTCCATGGTCATTTGCACTTGCGAGACAAACTCATTGACTTTAAGTGCCAATCTGCATGCTATTGATCTCCAAACTCAATGACTTTGGGGGCCAATCTCTATGCTATTGGACGGATACCCTAAAACACTGTCCCACAGCGGGTTAAGAAAACGAGATAACAACTCGTTTTAAAGCATGTCCTCCCTGATGCCCACCCCGTCCGAACACCGTCATTGTATGATATCAACAAATAATTCACAGCCGCCGTTTTGCTGTTTATACAGAATTCATTATTTTTGCATAGCTGTATAAACAGGCTCATCTGCCAACCCGCAGTTTGTTGCATATAGACAACCCCACATATCGGTTTCATCATGAGAAACATTGGCTCATTACTTTTCTTGCTCGCCATGCACCTTCCTACGCTGGCGCAACAACTCCCCATGCACCTGTGGTACGACAAGCCTGCGCAGTATTTTGAAGAATCGATGCCCATCGGCAATGGGCGGATGGGAGCGCTGGTATATGGCGGTACGCGCGACAACCTGATATACCTCAACGACATCACCCTTTGGACGGGGCAGCCAGTAGACCCAAATCTCGACAAGGACGCACACCAATGGATACCGGCCATCCGCGAGGCCTTGTTCAAAGAAGACTACCGAAAGGCCGACTCGCTGCAACTTCATGTGCAAGGTCCCAACTCGCAGTATTACCAACCCCTGGCTACGCTGCACCTGCTGGACCCTCGGGGCGGGCAAGCAACCAACTATACCCGCACGCTCGACATCGACAAGGCCTTGCTAACAGACAGCTATAGCCTGAACGGCGTGAAAATCAAGCGAGAATATTTCGCATCACATCCCGACAGCCTCATCTGCATACACATCACAGCCAACAAGCCCAGAAGCATCAACCTGGAGGTCAACCTGTCAGCGCAGATACCGCACACCGTCAAGGCTGCGGGTAACCTCATCACGATGAAGGGACATGCCATGGGCGACCCAGAGAACAGCATTCACTTCTGTTCGGTGCTGCGGGCAGTAACCAAGCAAGGAAAGATTGAAGCCACCGACTCCACCCTGCTAATCACAGATGCGACCGAAGCGACTCTGTATTTCGTCAACGAAACCAGTTTTAACGGTTTTGACAAGCACCCCGTTCGGCAAGCGAAACCCTGCGAGCTGCTGGCTCTGGCACACCAAAAGACCCTGGAAAAGAAAAGTTACCGGGACATCAAGAAACAACATGTGGCCGACTATACCCACTTCTACGACCGGATGAAATTGTTTCTGGGCGGATCGGTGGCCGATTGCAGTCGCACAACCGAGCAACAACTCAAAGACTATACCGACCAAGGCGGACACAACCCCTATCTGGAAACGCTGTACATGCAGTATGGACGCTACCTGCTGATAGCCAGTTCGCGCACCAAAGGCATTCCCGCCAACCTGCAGGGATTGTGGTCGCACTATCTGCGGGCACCGTGGCGGTCGAACTACACGGTGAACATCAACCTCGAGGAGAACTACTGGCTGGCCGAGGTGGCCAACCTTAGCGAGATGGCAGAACCGCTGTTCACCTTCATGCAGGCACTGGCCGTGAACGGCAGGCATACTGCCAAAAACTATTATGGCATCAAACGGGGATGGTGCTCGAGCCACAACTCGGACGTGTGGGCCATGACCAACCCCGTAGGCGAGAAGCACGAAAGTCCCGAATGGAGCAACTGGAACATGGGAGGCGCGTGGCTGACGCAGAACTTGTGGGAACATTATCGGTTCAACCCCGATGCCCAATTCCTCAACGACACGGCCCTGCCCCTGTTGGAAGGTGCTTCTGCCTTCATGTTGGATTGGCTCATTGAGAACCCAAAGAACCCCAGTGAACTGATTACCGCACCCAGCACGTCACCCGAGAACGAATACAAGACGCCCGAGGGCTACCATGGCACGACCTGTTATGGCGGAACAGCCGACCTGGCCATCATCCGCGAGCTGTTCATCAACACGGTGGAGGCCATCAACAAGAAGGGTGCGGATTACGCAAGACAGTCACAACTGCTGAAAGACATTGAGGCCTCGCTCAAACGACTGCATCCCTACACCGTAGGACATCAGGGCGATCTCAACGAATGGTACTACGATTGGGACGACTGGGACATCAAACACCGACACCAATCGCACCTCATCGGACTTTTCCCCGGCCATCACCTCTCCCTGAAACAAACGCCCCAACTGGCCCTGGCTGCTGAAAAAACGCTACAACAGAAAGGCGACCACACCACGGGATGGAGCACGGGATGGCGCATCAACCTGTGGGCCAGACTGAGAAAAGCCAAGGAAGCATACCACATGTACCAGAAATTGCTGACATATGTGTCGCCTGATCACTATCAAGGTGCCGACAAACGAAGCAGCGGCGGCACTTATCCCAACCTGATGGATGCACATCCACCTTTCCAGATAGATGGGAATTTCGGTGGCACTGTCGGCGTTTGCGAGATGTTGTTGCAAAGCACCGACAACGAATTGTATCTTCTTCCCGCCCTTCCAGATGCGTGGAAAGACGGAGAAGTGCGGGGCATCAGGGCGCGGGGAGGCTACGAGGTGAGCATGAAATGGAAGAACGGACAAGTGGAATGGGTTCAATTAAAACCATGCACCCAGCATCATGTTAAATATGTAACCGTGTACATGAATGGGAAACAGACAAGAGTTGGGCTGAAACGAGGCAAGACCACCACGATAAAATAAAGAAAAAAGCAGACTGAACCTCTTGAATAAGACTGCAAGAGAGCATTGGCCTGAAGCACAATAGACGATTGATTCATGAGAATAATAAGTATACTTGCGATGACAATGTTGTGTGCACTGATTACCCATTCACAATCATTCCACACGCACTGGATTGCCGCTCAGCAGGTAGACAGCACTTCTGAGATTTGGTTCAGGCAAGAGATACGATTACAAGAGTGTCCCGTGTTTGCCTCTGCAACGATAGCCACCACGGGCAAGGTGGACGTGTACATCAACGAGCGCAATGTATCTACCGCTAATTGGATGCCCGACAGGATGGGCAACAACAATCTTCCGGTGAGCATCAACATGGAAGTGACCAGGTTTCTGCAACCAGGCATCAACACAATAGCCATCTGGTATTCGCCTACTTTTCCACACATCAACCAGCAACAGATAGCGTTCTCGCTCTGCGGAAGGATGAAGAACGGGGAGAAGAGGGCCTTCTGCTCGGATGATGGATGGCTGACGAGGCGAGCAAACGTATCACTTACCAGAGATGGTGGTGAGCGGTATGATGCCAACGCCTACATGTTGAAATGGAACTCAGATGATGTTGACTGGGGTTTGTGGCAGCCTGCACGCAACACCAACGTGCCTGCCATTGCTTCGAGCTATCATCTAACGGGCTACCCCGCAGTAAAAAGGAACATGACCTATACGCCTCGCTATTTCGACTTGGTAGGAAACGGCGTGTATTATCAATTCGACAAAGCGTTTAAAGGTCAACTGAGAATCACGTTGCGAGATGCCAAACGCGGACAAAAGATATACATTGACGGTTTGGAATACACTTGCACGGGTGAAATGGACGAGCAAGCCTGTCGAAAATTTACCGTGGCTGATCATCGAAGAGTGCTGATTTGTGGCGACCAAAACTTCAAAAACGAACAGATTCAATCGGTAGAAGGCATAGAAATTGTTCCATATTTCCATGAAAGCTTGCAATATTAACATCTTTTTTCGTTGATTGTTGGTTTTTTCCCCTATCTTTGCAAGGAGAACATCAAAGCGCATTCTTCTTTTTTGGAAATACCAGATGGAATTCAGAACGTATAAGAATTAAAAAGTAATTGGAATATGCAGGACAAGACGATGAAAGAAGTGACGATTGAACATATCAAGTCTGTCACAGGAGAAAGCTGTTACATAGATGACGACTTGATACTGTTTGAACACTTTGAAGATCTACCCTTGCCGTTAGAACCACACAAAATGAGCTGTCTGCTGATTGGGATGTGCATTCAAGGGCGTGCTGAATATCTGGTAGACACCAAGAAATGTACGATTCAGGCGAATGACATGATTGTCCTGAGCGAGGGACAAGTCATCAGTGATTACATGCTGAGTCGCGACTGTAAAGGCATCGCCCTCCTGGCATCGGAAAATTTTCTGCAAGACACCGCTCGCGGAATCCATGAGATGTCATCGCTCTTTATCTTTACAAAGACGCATCCCGTGCTACACCTAACGAGCAAAGAAGCCAAAGCGTTTGATGAATTTTTCCAGATAACGAAACGAAAAGTTGACGACAAGTCACATCACTTTCGTCGCGAAAGCGCATGTGCCATGCTGGGAACCTTAGTATACGACATGGGTAACCACATCTGGCGCACCCAACAAATAGGAGGTGATGCCCGCCTGAGTCGTGGTGAAAAAATATTCACCGATTTCATTAAGCTGGTCGAACAGAACTACCGGGAGATAAGAAGAGTAAGCTGGTATGCCGAGAAGCTGTGCATTACACCTAAATATCTTTCGGAAACGGTGAAGAAAGTCAGCAAGGAAACTCCAAATAGTTGGATAGACAGCTACGTGACGAAAGAGCTTCGGTTGCTGTTGAAGAATTCTTCCAAAAACATAAAGGAAATAGCTGTAGAGATGAACTTTCCCAACCAGAGCTTCTTAGGAAAGTATTTTAAAGACCGAACAGGTCAGTCGCCATCTGATTACAGAAAGTCTTGACGACTCAATTGTTCGGCTACGGCGCACAATTCGTCATACCATTGCTGCCCAAAGCGGCGTATCAAAGGCTCTTTAAGAAATTGGTAAAGTGGCAAATTGAGCTCTTTACCTTTCTCTACCGCACATTGGCAAATTTTCCAACGGTGGTAATTCAGTCCAACAAGTCCATTTCCCAACGCCTTTTCCCGAATAGGGTATAACGCACAGGAGATGGGCTTACAAAAGCGGGTCTGCCCATTTCGGTAGGCTTTCTCAAGCGCACACAGACACGTGCCCTCTTGGTAACATGTAAAAACACAATCCTTGCGACCGACAATGCTGGTTACTAGGTCGCCCTCACTATCGATATAAGCCACGCCTTGCTGGTCAATTACCGATTGAGCCGAAGCAGAAAGCTCGTTCCACACAGCATCCACGTTCTCTTCTATGCTTGCAATTTCCTCGATAGTGACAGGAGCTCCCGCATCGCCTTCAATGCAACAAGCGCCGTGACACACCTCTAAATCACAACAAAATTTTTGCGTGAAAACATCTGGAGACACCAAGACGTTGCCTACTTGTATAATGGGAGGACATGAATGATTCATACATTGAGGAGTTTTTACCATTTCACGGGTTCAATGCCCTGCTGTATTAAGTATTCATTACAGCGTGAGAAATGATGATTACCAAACCAACCACCTCGATTGGCCGATAGCGGTGAGGGATGTACGCTTTCCAAAACACAATGTTTGCGCTTGTCAATAAGATAGGATTTTGAACGCGCATAACCGCCCCACAACAAGAACACCAAGTGCTCTTTATGGTCGCTCAACACCTTAATGACAGCATCCGTAAACGTTTCCCACCCTCTTCGCTGGTGGCTCCCTGCTGCATGCGCTCTCACGGTGAGTGTGGCATTGAGAAGCATCACGCCCTGTTTCGCCCAGCGAGTCAAGTTACCTGTTGTGGGAATGGGCATTCCCATATCTGCTTGTATCTCCTTAAAGATGTTTTGCAACGAGGGAGGAAAAGGTACACCGTCATTAACTGAGAAACTCAAACCGTGTGCCTGACCCTGTTCATGATAAGGATCTTGCCCGATAATCACTACCTTCACTTGGTCGAACGGACAGAGATTAAAAGCGTTGAAGATGAGTTTTCCGGGAGGATAGCACGCAAATTGGCTGTACTCGGCATGCACAAACTCGGTCAGTTTGGCAAAGTAAGGCTTGTCAAACTCTTGCTGCAAATGCGCTTTCCAACTTTCTTCTATCTGTACTTCCATATCCTCAAGATTGATACAGCTTGACTACTATATTCAAAAGAGACGAGAATTGAACCAACAAGTGGTTCAATTCTGGCGTTCTTATGTGCTTAAAAAGTCAACTATTAGTCAACTATTAGATTTTCACCTGTCATGGCTTCCGGTTGTTCCAAGCCCATGATGTGTAATATAGACGGTGCCACGTCAGCCAATCTTCCGTCCTTCACGGTAGCACTGTTGTTGTCTGTCACATAAATAAATGGTACAGGATTGAGCGAGTGTGCCGTATTGGGCGTACCATCCTCATTAATTGCGTTGTCAGCATTACCATGGTCGGCAATGATGATGGCCTCATAATCGTTGGTTTTGGCAGCCTCTATCACCTCTTTCACACAATGGTCGATTGCCCAAACCGCCTTGGCAATGGCGTTATAGACACCCGTATGTCCCACCATGTCACCGTTGGCAAAGTTCACCACAATGAAATCGTACTGCTGTGTACCAATGGCATCCACCAGTTTGTCTTTCACTTCGTAGGCACTCATCTCGGGCTTTAGGTCGTAAGTCGCTACTTTGGGCGAGTTGACTAAGATACGATCCTCGCCTTTGTAAGGCTCCTCACGTCCTCCATTGAAGAAGAATGTAACGTGTGCATACTTCTCTGTCTCTGCTGTATGCAATTGTTTTTTACCCAGACTGCTAAGATATTCGCCTAATGTCATCTCTACATTTTCCTTCGGGAACAGCACATGAACATTCTTAAAGTTAGCATCGTAGGGCGTCATCGTGTAATATTGCAAGTCCTTAATGGTGTGCATTCCCTCATCGGGCATATCGGTTTGGGTCAACACCTGTGTGAGTTCTTTGGCACGGTCGTTACGGAAGTTGAAGAAAATCACCACATCACCCTCTTCTATCTGTCCTTGAACAGTAGCGTTGGTGATGGGCTTGATAAATTCGTCGGTCACTTCTTCGGCATAACTCTCATGCATTGCCTGCACCATGTCCGTTGCTTTCTTACCCACACCACTTACCAACAAGTCGTAAGCCTCTTTCACTCGATTCCATCGCTTGTCACGATCCATGGCATAAAAGCGTCCTATGATACTGGCAATGTGTGCATCGTTCGTCTCACAAACATGCTGCAAAGCCTCGATAAAGCCAACTCCACTCTTCGGGTCTGTATCACGGCCATCCATGAAACAATGCACATACGTATTTTTGAGACCGTATTTTTTAGAGATGATCAACAACTGATATAGATGATCCAAAGAAGAGTGAACACCACCATCGCTGGTCAATCCCATTAAATGAAGCTTCTTCCCCGTTTTCTGTGCATACGTATAGGCAGAAACAATTTCAGGATTTTGCAGAATTGACCCATCTTTACAGGCTCTGTTAATCTTCACCAAATCCTGATATACCACGCGTCCTGCACCAATATTCAAGTGTCCTACCTCCGAGTTACCCATCTGTCCATCGGGCAATCCTACATTCTCACCCGAAGCCTGCAACTGCGAATGCGAACATGTAGCATTCAGATAATCCAAATAAGGTGTCGGCGTATTGTTAATCACATCACCCTTACCCTTGTTTCCTATTCCCCATCCATCGAGGATCATCAATAAAGCTTTCTTTGCCATAATTATTGTTACCTGTCTAATATATAATTTTCCTTTTGGCAAAGGTACTGCAATTTTCTGACTTACGCATCATCTACACCTTATAAATACAAGAATCCTTCACAATTTTCATCCATGCAAAAGCCCCACAATTCGTTAGAATTGCAGGGCTGCGGTTATATAGACACCTAAGAGATTGATTACTCTACGGTGATTTGCTTACCTAATGTCTGTACGATTTCCTCACGTTTCGGCAAGGTAACGGTCAAGACACCATCCGACATTTTTGCACAAATTTTCTCTTTGTCCACATCATCTGGCAAAATCAGTGTCTGCTCAAAGCTCGAGTAACTAAACTCTCTACGCAAGTAGTGAGCCTTCTTGTCCTCTTCCTTGTTCTCCACCTTTTTCTCCATCTTGATGGTCAGGTTTCCGTCGTTGTCGATATTCACGACAAAATCATCTTTCTTCAAGCCAGGTGCAGCCAACTCTACTATATAATCACCATCATGAGCAATCACGTTGATGGCAGGTGCTGTACTGTTCAATCTTGGTGCAAGACCTGTATCAAAAAAATCATCAAACACACTTGGTAACCATGAATTTCTGTTTCTTACTGGTAACATAATCATTTCCTCCTATTTTTATATTGTTTATTTTTATTTGCTCTTTCGAGTTCACTAACCATTGTTGCAAGGAGCGTACCAGTGAAGAATTTGTGCCATTATGACACATATTCCATTATTTAGCCCAAAAACCAAGCCATTATGTCAGCCATTTGAGACTTTTCATCCAACTCAGTATCAGCGTTACGGACATGCAGATCAAGGCTTTTCCATGCGCTTCACCCTACATGTTTGCTTCACTTTCATTCTGATAGGCACGTTATAATGCATACTGACTGGTCTACCCACTAGCATGCCAGGTGTCCAACGTTTCATGTGTTTCATTTCTCTAATAATGATTTTATCAAACCTTGGGTCTTTCGAACGATACACTTTGAAATCTTTGCAACGACCTTTTTTATCGATAACAAAACTCACCACCATGGTTCCCGTTAACGTAGAGTCAACCTTCATCAGCTTAGGAATCACCCTATCGCTCACAAATGCCATCAACGCTTTTTCCCCTCCGGGATAAACTGGCATCACCTCGGGATCGGAAAATAACTTATCCGACGGTTCAACATACTTCGATGAGTCCACACTCTGTGCCGACATTGCCGCCCAAACAGCCATCATGAGCCAAAATAACAATACACTTCTTCTCTTCATCATATTTATTCTTTAGTTTTGGAAACAGTATTTTTTTCATTCTCACGCTCCCTCTTAATCGTGATAGGAAAGCAAAATTTTACAGGCATAGCCTTGCCTCTGTGCTTACAAAGGGTCCACCTCCGCATCCTTTTCAGTCCGTTTAGAAATAAGGTATCAATCTCGGGATCCACCGATTTTACCACTTTAAAACTGTCACAAGCGCCATTTTCCAGAACGACAAACGATATCAACAACTTTCCTTCTGCCGAGCTTTTAATACTGTCCAGCCCGGGAGCCACAGAATCTATCATCCATTTGCGCAAGGCGACTGTTCCACCAGGATAAACAGGCATGTCGTCAATGACAGACCAACAATTGTTTCCATCTGGTCGTGGCAAGCTTTTCTTGTGACTTTGCGACCACGTCATCTGAAGAACAACGAAGCAAAACATAACCAACAAAATACCATATTTCTTCATATCTTATCTTTTTTAAACATTGTTTCATCCTTTCAAAAAGTACATCCGCACCGTCTATGACCGAGGAAACCAAAGACAGGTGCGAACTGTACTTCAGATTTGCATATAGCTTTCGCAGACAAAGATACAACTTCAGACTGCCCTTGTCAATAGCCTGATAGACATTGACACACGCAGAAAACGCAAACATCTGGCTTTCAGGTATTTAAAATACCGCCAACATCTCTTTTGACACATCAAAGAACGAATATGAATTGTTTTTTATATCTTTGCCCTGAACAAAAAAGACCAAAACACAGCCGTATGCAAAAGATATTCGTGATGCTGCTTTTTACCACCCTTCTACTCGGCGCATGCAACCCGAGCAGCCAAAAAAGCGCCCTCCCCGCACCCGAGCAACAAGCCCGCACCTACATTGACAGCGCCCTGCAGTATATCGACCAACACAACTTAAAGGCTGCCATGGTGCAACTGAAGCAAGCCGAGCGACTGATTCCCACGCTCGACAGTGCCAAAACCATCTTCCATATTTACCAGTACATCGGGTGGATCAACGAGAACAGCGGTGCCAACGAACTGGCCCTGCAATACCAGAACCGCGCCCTAAAATATGCCATGACGTATGGAAAGCCCGAACATATCGTCGACGTTCTGGTGAACAAGGCCAATACATTTTTCAATATGGAGCTGCCCGACAGTGCCCGCAACGCCACCAAAACAGCCATGTTGTATTACCACAAGGTTGGCAGAGGACAGCAGTCGGTCATCCAAAAGCACCTGGCTCATTACGACCTGCTGCGCGATTCGCTTGCATCAGCCGAGCATCACGCCTACCAAGCGTTCATGCTGGCACAAGACTCGTCAGCCCTTGGCAACGCACTCACGCTACTCAGCCAAATCTACACTCGGCAAGACCAGCCCGAGAAGGTAAGGCTCGTCATGTCGATGATGTCGAAAAAGAGCAACTCTACCATGGCGTACAACCGATTGCTCGCCGAAACGCACTTGCACGAGACACACGGTGACTACCGCAAGGCATACGAATCGATGCTGCGCCTCAAAGCACTCGACGACTCGCTTTACTCGGAGAAAACGCACACCGACATCATCAAGGTGCAAAACGACTACGACAACGCCGTGCTACAATTGGATCGTGCCCGCCAACGATACCGCTACTCGGTCGTCATCATCGCCCTCTTGCTGCTACTGTTTGTCCTCTCCTACTGGTATTACCGACGCAATCACCTGCTATACAAGCGATTCCAAGAGCAAATAGCCGACATCAAAGACGAACTGCACACACGGCTCTCGGCCAAAAACCTCACGATAGAAGAGATGAAACAGGCGATGGACAGCCGACTGAAAGAGTTGGAACAACTGAAACGCAAGCTGCCCCCAACCATGCAAGCAGACCGCAATTATGAGTCGGTGGCACAAATCAAGCTGGGCATCGACGTGCTTGATGCCATCCTACACAATGGCAACATCAGCCAGTTTGGCAAGAAAGAACAGGTTGCCGTGGCCAGCATCATGCTCAATATCGATGCCGAACTGGCTGAACTGCTCAACAACCAGTCACTGGCACTGACACCCAAAGAAACATTTTTCTGCATCATGGAACGCAACGGCATGGCCGACAGCGAGAAAGCTAAGGCATTTTGCTGCTCGGAACAAGCCGTAAGGTCTACCAAAAGTCGGCTCACTAAAAAATTGCGCTCTATGCCCCACCTGCATAGCATGGCATCTGTGCTACGACCAACAAGCCCAATACAACGTGACATGGAGAATTGATAAAAAGGTGCGAATCCCTAATTTTGTCCGTTTTTCTTCCCTAATTTTAACACTTCTGGAACCTCACAAATAGAAAAAATATAGGGGATATTTTGGATGTTCTGAACCTTTAATAGGGCAACAGGCATGACATTGACGGGTTAACTCATTGAGTTAACTGGCCAATATCAATGCAATAACATGCCTAACCCTTTGCTTTTCTAACGCAAAATCATGGTTTTTGCGGCCATTTCGCACTGTTTTTACGACCAAACAACACCAAGATTTTCATAACACATTGAGTATCAGCTACTCCTGTTTTTCTCGTATTTGCGAGCAAGCCTCCACTTCGTTACAAATATGCCCGTATTTAGAGAGCGTTTGTCAATATATTTCAGAAAATCAAAGCCATTTTTCATCCGCCATCAATCAACCGAGGCTCTTGGCACACAAGAATCAGCGAAATATGCGTTATCTGCGGGACCATTCCTTGATAGGTTTCCACAAGATGGGCGTGACCTGCGAGTCAAAGAGAATATCAGCGTGGTCTTATGCGCGAAAAAAACTTGTACTTCTGCCTAAAAACAAGTATTTTTGTAACCAAATTCGCTGCGGATGACAGAGACACTCAAAGAGAAAACGACAAAAGGTATATTTTGGGGGGCGATGAGCAACATCACCCTGCAATTGGTAGGCGTGGTGTTTGGCATCATGCTGGGTCGTATCCTGTCCGACGAAGACTATGGCATGATGGCGATGATAGCCATTTTTCAGTTAGTTGCCATCGCCCTTCAAAACAGTGGATTCACGGTAGCCATCACCAACATGAAATCCCCTACCCACGATGACTACAACGCTGTATTTTGGTTCAACATCTTGGTTGGCGGCACCTTGTACATCCTTTTGTTCCTATCCGCTCCCCTAATTGCTTCCTTCTACGATACGCCAGCCCTGACATCCCTATGCCGGTACAGTTTTTTAGGCATCCTCTTCGCCTCGTTCGGCACTGCCCAATCGGCATGGTTGTTCAAGAACTTACACGCCAAGCAACAAGCCAAAGCCAACATCGTTGCCGTATTGCTGTCGAGCGTCACGGGAGTACTGATGGCGTGGGGCGGTTTTCGTTATTGGTCATTAGCCACCCAAAGTTTGGTGTACATCCTGCTGTGCACCCTACTCTATTGGCATTATTCGCCTTGGCGACCCTCCGTACACCACATTTCGTTTGCTCCCGTGAGACGAATGTTCAAGTTCTCATTCAAAATCCTACTCACCACGCTCATTACCCAAGTCAACAACAACGTGCTGAACATTCTGTTGGGCAGGTTATACACCAAACACGACGTGGGACAATACAACCAAGCCTACCAATGGGACAGCAAAGGATTTCAGTTGGTGCAGAGCATAGTGAACCAAGTAGCACAACCTGTACTCGTTGAACTGAAGAACGAGGCCGACCGACAGCTGCACGCTTTTCGCAAGATGATGCGCTTTTCGGCATTTCTCAGTTTCCCCCTCTTGTTGGGACTGGGACTGGTATCGCGCGAATTCATCGTGCTTACCATTACCGAGAAATGGCTTCCCAGTGCCCAACTCCTTCGGCTGTTGTGCGTGAGTGGGGCTGTTTTTCCCCTCATCACACTGATGTCGAACCTCATTATCAGCAAGGGGAAAGCCAATATCTACCTTGGTTGCACCGTTGCCTTAGGCGTATTACAAATCGTCCTCATGCTATTGCTGTGGCCCTACGGCATCCGCAACATGGTTATTGCCTATGTATGCCTCAACGTGAGTTGGCTTTTTGTGTGGTTCTACTTCGTGAGAAAGTCCACTGGATACACGCTTCCGCAGTTTTTTAAGGATGTGTTGCCCTTTACAGTTAGTGCATCAGGGGTCATGGTTGTGACCTACTATGCCACGTTGGGCATCACTCATCTGCTTCCATTATTAATCATTAGGGTGGTAATGGCAGCTGTTTTGTATTACGTCATCATGCGCGTTGCCAAAGCAGAGATACTCCGCGAATGCCAAACAGCCATTCTTTCTAAATGGAAGAAAAAGCGTTAAGGACATCCCCTAAATCCATATTTTTATGTATATTTGCTCATTATTGAAAATCAAAGCAGAAATTTAACACATGCAAGCCATTATATTAGCCGCTGGAATGGGGCGTCGCTTAGGAAGCTACACCAAGGAAAACACCAAATGTATGGTACCCGTTAATGGGGTAAGGCTCATTGACCGTATGCTTACGCAACTCTCCACATTGCATCTAAAACGTGTACTGATGGTGGTGGGCTATAAGGGAAAAGAACTCATCCACCACATCGGAGAGCGATATGCAGACGCTCTAAAGATAGAATATGTAGAAAATCCTATTTACGACCGCACCAATAATATTTATTCATTGTCGTTGGTAAAGGAGCAAATGCAAGAAGACGACACGCTCTTGATAGAGTCGGACCTCATCTTCTCTGACCGACTTTTCTCCATGATTCTTGCCGACGAACGTCCCAACATTGCACTCGTTGCCAAATATGAAACATGGATGGACGGCACCATGGTGCGCATTGACAGCGATGGCAACATCGTAAACTTTGTTCCCAAAAAGGCTTTTAACTATCAGGAGGTTGACTCGTATTATAAAACGGTGAACATTTACAAGTTTAGCAAAGCGTTTTCGCAAACACAGTACGTTCCTTTTCTCGATGCTTATTGTAAAGCTTTGGGCAATAACGAATATTACGAACAGGTGTTGCGCGTGATTACGCTCTTGGACAAAACCAACCTCAAAGCACTTGACATTGGCAATGAGAAGTGGTACGAGATAGACGACGTGCAAGACTTGGACATTGCAGAAACCATTTTCGCTAAAGACGACGAGATGATCAAGCGGTATAACTATCGCTATGGTGGGCACTGGCGTTTTCCAAAGATGCTGGACTACTGCTATTTGGTAAACCCCTACTTTCCTTGTGAGCAGATGAAAGCCGAGATGAAAGCCAACTTTGACACCCTTTTGACCGAATATCCTTCGGGCATGTACGTCAACTCGCTGTTGGCAGGCAAGTGTTTTGGCATTAAACAAGAATACATGGTGGTGGGCAACGGAGCGGCAGAACTCATCAAGAGCCTCATGGAGAACGTTAAAGGTAATGTGGGCATGGTGTTCCCCACCTTTGAGGAATATCCGCATCGACTGCGAAAAGAGCAGATAGTAGCGTTTGTTCCGCCCTTGGACACGCTGCAATATACTGCCAACGACTTGATGAATTTCTACAAAGACAAGTCCATAGACATGCTGTTGCTCATCAATCCAGACAATCCCTCGGGTAACTTCATACCCAAAGCCGATGTTGTGAGACTGGCAGCATGGTGCAAGGAGCGAAATATACAGTTAGTGGTTGACGAGTCGTTTGTAGACTTTAGTGATGATTTTCTACACAACTCACTTCTCTGTGATGAGACTTTGGAAGCATATCCCAATCTGTTGGTTATGAAAAGTATTTCAAAATCGTACGGCGTCCCTGGACTTCGGTTAGGCATCTTGGCTACTTCACAACGAGAAACCATTGCTCGCATCAAGAAAGACGTGTCAATATGGAATATCAACTCGTTTGCCGAGTTCTTCATGCAGATATACAATAAATATCAAGCACAATACGAAAAGGCATGTCAGCAATTTATTGACGAGCGCAATCGCTTTGCCTTACGATTGAAGGAGATACATTTTTTGCGTGTTCTACCAACCCAAGCCAACTACTTCTGTTGCGAGGTGAAACCGCCCTATACCGCAGCCGAACTGACTAAACAGCTGTTGGCACGCTTCGACATCATGATAAAAGATTGCAACAGCAAGACATCGCTCAAAGGATTGAACTATATTCGCATCTCTATCCGCAACCAAGCGGACAACGACCAACTGATTACAGCATTGCTCAACCTACAAAACGAAACCATATAAATGAAAATATGTATTTGCGGTGGAGGTAACTTAGGGCATGTGGTGGCTGGCTTCTTGGCTGCACAACCCACTCATGAGGTGAGTTTGTTGACACGACATCCCGAACGGTGGACGCATCATTTGCTCATTGACACCCCCAATGAAGAGGTGTTGAAAGGAGAGTTATGCCACATCAGTACGCATGCCAAAGAAGTAATACCTTCTGCAGAGTTGGTTTTGCTGTGTCTCCCGGGATATGCACTGCACGACACACTGGAGCAAATAAGTAAGTACCTGTCGCCCCACATACCTGTGGGAAGCATCGTGTCGAGTACGGGCTTCTTCTTTGAGGCGTTGGATATATTGCCCGAAACCACTCCTCTCTTTGGCTTTCAGCGCGTACCTTTCATTGCCCGAACCACTCAATATGGACATCGAGCATCGCTGTTGGGCTATAAACCTCAACTCAATTTAACAATTGAACGAGGTGGCGAGGCTACCAACGCATTAAGGGAAACATTGCAAGAAATGTTGCATACCCCCATCAGTTTGTTAGATAACTATTACGAAGCGAGTTTAACAAATAGCAATCCGCTGTTGCACACCGCTCGTCTGTACGAGCTATGGCACACATGGCACAAGGAGATAGTATATAAAGAGGTGCCGCTCTTCTACACCGATTGGACCGATGAAGCCGCACAATTATACATCCAAATGGATGAAGAACTTCAAACTCTATTGAGCAAATTAAAGGTAAAGCAGGGCGCAATACCCACTGTTCTCAACTATTACGAGAGTACGGATGCACATAGTTTAAGCAAAAAGCTGTCGTCCATTACTGCCTTTCAAGGCATACCTGCACCCATGAAAGCCGTTGAGGGAGGTTATCAACCCGACTTTTCCAGTAGGTATTTCACAGAAGACTTCCCCTATGGGCTGGCTATCATCCACCGTTTGGCGCATCAACACGGTGTAGAGGTTCCACATATCGACAAGGTTTATGAATGGGGGATGCGTCAATTGTCAAAATAAAACAGCACTCATGAACACACCACTCATACCACACGAGGAACTGCGCCAACGCTTCAATCCCGACGGCTCGTTGCTGCGCCGCCAACAGATGCGCATGCTGCACATCCTTGTTGAGGTTGATAAGATATGCCAACGCCACAACATTCGGTATTGGCTCAGCAGTGGAACATTGATAGGTGCTGTTCGACATGGCGGTTTTATCCCTTGGGATGATGACTTGGACATTGAGATGATGCGCTCAGACTACGAGCGACTTTTGGAAATACTACCCTACGAACTGCCTGAAGAATTGGCATTGCAAGCCCATTGCACCGACCCAAATTATTGTTACCATTACGCAAAGGTGCGCGACCGTTGTTCCTATATCGAAGAGAAGCCCAACTACGACCGCTTTTTTAAGCATCGTGGCATCTATATAGACATCTTCCCTTTGGAGAAGCAACACATGTGGACGCACAAACTCTCGGAACTTTCCTTCGGTCATGCGTATAAACTTATGCGTACTTACAAGGGAAGCGACGAAGAGTGCATGAAAAAAGTGAAACGACTGTATGCGTGGAATGTAAGATTTATCTACCCATTACTGCGCTTGGTGAATCGCATCACGGGCGCAAAGACGATTACCAGCGGACTTGGGATTCCGTTTCACAATCCCCGATACGAAGAGGATATATTCCCATTGACAACCATTATGTTTGAAAATCGTCCGTTCATGGCTCCCCATGACAGCGACCGCATGTTGCGACACATTTATGGCGACTATATGAAGCTGCCCGATTTAAGCCAACTGAAGCCTCATACAGGCAGCATTGAAATATACAATAACGAAACCAACAAACATTGATAGGACATGAAACAGCCTGCAAAAACAGACGTGGCGGTATTGATACTCTTCTTTAACCGTCCCAAGGAACTGGGCAACCTGTTTGAACAAATCAAACTGGCTCGCCCCAGCAAGTTGTATCTGTATCAGGATGGACCACGCAACGACAGCGACTTGCCACGCATGGAAGCGTGCCGAAAGCTACTCGACGATGAGCACATTGACTGGGAGTGTGAAGTACATCGCAACTACCAAGAGGTGAACAGGGGCTGCGACCCTTCCGAATATCTCTCCCAAAAGTGGGCATTCAGCCATGAAGACAAGTGCATTGTCTTGGAAGATGACAACGTGCCTGCCCTCTCGTTCTTCCCTTTTTGCAAAGAATTGCTTGACAGATACGCTCATGATGAGCGCATCGGCATGATTGCGGGCATGAATTACGATGAAGAAACACAGGGGATTCCCGATGATTATTTCTTCACCACCACCTTTAGCATCAGTGGTTGGGCATCGTGGAAACGGGTAATTGACAAATGGGACGCCACTTATTCATTCCTTGACGACAAGTACAATCGGCAACAGTTGGAAGCCCTTATTAAAGAAAGGAAATACCAAAGCGACTTTATTGAGTTTTGCGAGTATCACCGTTCGGTGGGGAAAGCGTATTATGAAACGATTTTTCATGCAGCCATCTTCTTTCATTCACAACTCTGCATCGTCCCCCGAGTGAACATGATCAGCAATGCTGGAGCTACCGAAGACGGTGTTCACCTCAGTGGGAGCAACGACGACTTGCCCAAAGCCATTCGAGGTATCTTCACCATGCAACGCCACGAGCTGTCGTTTCCGCTGAAACACCCACGATATGTCATTGAGAATGTGGGCTACAAGCACCGCATGTTCCGCATCATGGGTTGGGGACATCCATGGCTCAAGATAGGACGATCGTTTGAGGAATTATGGATTAACTTGCGTAAAGGCAACTTCAAACGCATCAAAGAGGCGATGGTCAACCGCATGCGGAAACTATGTGGCAAATCCAAATGGGACTAACAATAGCTTAAAAGAATAAACATCTTAAATAATAAAAAACCTACATTTATGAAAAAAACACTCATACTGGCTGCCCTCACACTATCTCTATCTGTGGCAGCTCAAACCAATCCGTTGTGGATGAGACACATTTCGATCTCTCCCGATGGGCAAACCATTGCGTTTTCGTACAAGGGCGACGTATTCACCGTACCCGCTTCGGGCGGTCAGGCACGACAGCTTACCTCGAATGCAGCATACGATTCCTACCCCATTTGGAGTCCTGACGGCAAGAAGATTGCCTTCGCATCGAGCCGTGAAGGTAGCCTAGATATCTTCGTAATGGACAAATTCGGTGGCGAACCCAAACGGCTTACCACCCGAAGCACCAACGAAACTCCCATTGCATGGCGTGACAACGAACACATCCTGTTCAGTGCAGCTATCATGCCAACGGCAAAATCTATCTTTTTTGCCAGTAGCAGTTTCCCACAAGTGTACGAGGTAAACTTGAAAGGCGACCGTCCAAAACTCTTCTCTGTTGTGAACATGGAGGACTTGAGCATCAACCAAAAGGGCGAGATATTGTATCATGACAAGAAAGGTTACGAGGATGCCTTCCGTAAACATCATCAATCGCCTATCACAAGGGATATATGGCTCAACCAAAATGGCAACTTTAGCAAACTTACTACCTTTAATGGCGAGGATCGTACACCACGCTGGGCACCCGATGGCACCTCTTTTTACTACCTAAGTGAGGAAGATGGAACCTTCAATGTGTACAAGCGAGGGGTGAAAAGCGCAGACAAGACACAAATCACCCACCACACCAAACACCCCGTGCGTTATCTATCAGTGGCACAAAATGGGCGGATTTGTTACAGTTACGACGGTGAGATATATACCCAAATGGGGTCGGCTGCACCACAAAAAGTAAACGTGAGCATTACTGCCGACCGTAATGACATCGACTTGAGTCGACAGATAAAGACATGGGGAGCGACAGAGATTGCTCTTTCCCCCAACGGAAAAGAAATAGGATTCGTGCTACATGGTGACGTGTATGTGACCAACATCGAATACAAAACCACCAAACAAATTACCGATACGCCCGAACAAGAACGTTCGATTGAATTCTCTCCCGACGGACTGGCGATTGTCTACGCATCGGAACGGGAAGGGTTGTGGCAGATTTACCAAACAACCATGAAGAATAAAGCGGAGAAACAGTTTGCGTATGCCACCGACTTGCAGGAAGAACGCCTTATCCATTCAGCTTACACCTCTTTCCAACCGCAATACAGTCCCGATGGGAAAAGCATTGCTTTCTTTGAGAACAGAGGTACGCTCAAGGTGCTTGATGTAAAGAGCAAGAAAGTAAGAACCGTGATGGACGGCAAATATGTTTACTCTTATAGTGACGGAGACATTTGGTTTGAATGGAGTCCAGACAGCAAGTGGCTCATCTCCAATTACATCGGAACAGGAGGATGGAACAACCAAGACATCGCCTTGATTGATGCAGAAGGCAAAAAGCCCATTTACAACCTTACACAAAGTGGCTATAACGCTGGTAATGGAAAATGGGTATTAGGCGGAAAAGCCATCATCTTCCAAAGTGACCGAGCAGGCTATCGCAGTCATGGAAGTTGGGGAACGGAAGACGATGTGTACATCATGTTCTTCGACTTGGACGAATATGAGAAGTTCAAGATGACGAAAGAGGAAAAGAGTCTCCTCGATGAAGCAGAGAAAGAAAAGAAGAAAGCCGAAGAGCCAAAGACGGTAGACGTGACGGTGAAGAAGAAAGAAAAGAAGGAAGAACCTATCAAACTGGACTTGGACAACTGTCGCGACCGTGTGCTTCGGCTCACTGTCAACTCATGCCGATTGGGCGATGCTGTGCTAAGCAACGACGGAAACGCCCTCTATTATCAGGCTGCCTTCGAAGGTGGTTACGACTTATGGAAACATGATCTACAAGATAAGAGTACAAAAATTGTGTTGAAAGGTGTTGGAGGCGGCGGCATGCTGGCTGACAAAGACTTCAAAAATCTGTACCTATGCTCTGGAGGAGGTATCAAGAAGATAGATATAGGTAGCAACTCGTCGAAGAATGTCACCTTTGAGGCACGTTTCAACTACAAGCCTTATCAAGAAAGGGAGTACATGTTCAACCACATTTGGCAGCAGGTGAAGGATAAATTTTATAAGGTCAACCTGCACGGTGTTGATTGGGATGGCTACAAAAAGAGCTATGCACGGTTCTTACCTTATATCAATAACAACTATGACTTCAGTGAAATGCTGAGCGAAATATTAGGCGAACTAAACGCATCGCACACAGGTGCTCGCTATTTTGGCGGTGGTGCCAACCTTAGTACAGCCACCTTGGGCTTGTTCTACGACCAGACTTACGATGGAGATGGACTGAAAGTCGAAGAGGTTATCAATCGTGGACCTTTCTCGGTGAAGAAAACAGGAGTTACCAAAGGCTGCATCATTGAGAAGATAGACGGTGAACCGATATTGAAAGACAAAGACTACTACTATATGTTGGACGGCAAGTCGGGTCGCAATGTCAGGGTATCGGTGTACAATCCCGCCACCAAAAAGCGTTTCGACGTAACGGTCAAAGCCATTAGCAAGGGCTATCAAGACGAATTGCTGTACAAACGATGGGTGGACAGGAACCGCCAATTGGTAGACAGTCTGTCGCATGGACGATTGGCATACGTACACGTCAAGGCGATGGATAGCGAGAGTTTCCGCACTGTATTCCATGAATTGCTGAGTGACAAGAACAGAAATCGCGAGGCTGTGATTGTAGATGAGCGACACAATGGTGGCGGCTGGCTGCACGATGACTTGTGTACGCTGCTCTCAGGCAAGCAATATCAGAGCTTTGTCCCACGTGGACAATTCATTGGCAAAGACCCTTGGAACAAGTGGACCAAGCCTTCGTGTGTCATGGTGTGCGAAGACGACTACAGCAATGGTCACGGATTCCCGTTCGTGTACAAGGAGTTGGGCATTGGAAAGCTCATTGGTACGCCTGTTGCAGGCACCATGACAGCAGTTTGGTGGGAAACACTCATCGACAATACCATGGTCTTTGGCATCCCACAAGTGGGCTGTCGTGACATGCGAGGCAACTTTGGAGAGAACACACAACTCAATCCTGACATCGAAGTTTACAACACACCCGAGGATTATATCAATGGCAACGACCAACAATTGAAACGAGCTGTCGAGGAAATGTTGAGAAAATAAGTCAGGATTTGACATGTAATATCAACATACAGGACTGATACCTCTGGTACAAAAGTGATGATACAAAAGCATCGCAACGCCCACCTATCCCTCCAAGCACTGCCAGCGGGCATGTACATCGTAAGGGGTATGTGCGACAAGACTCCTGCTGTGTTGAAGATTGTCAAGAGATAATCTATCATAACACATAGAACAGACCCATCCCTATCACCGAACAATCGGTGCGGGATGGGTCTGTTTTCTTATTGTAATTGAAAGAACAACCGAACCAACTCAACCACGGTGCGTGGTGCGAATGGCACGAGTAACACGAAAAGAGAAACGACAAAACAAGTCAAACTTCCTTCAGAGGTGTGAGTTTGGCGATGAGTTCGTTTCGCGTTTCCACCGTTATCCTCCTGCCCCGAAGGCTTCTTACCACCGGAAAACTGTCAAAATAAGCATCTGAAGACAGGTACCATGCGTGCTGTTTCACTTCTGACAGCCGTTGTAGTTCGTGTTCCATCACAGACGCGTACTTGGGGTTGACCACCGAAACGAAATGCCCGCGTCCCTGCACCTCGAGCAAAAGGATGAGACGAGCCGTGGCTGATGATTGCACGGAGGCAGACTTTGCCTCACTCATCCGAGAGCTGACGCTGATTTCCCAACCATACTTTTCATTCAAGTTTTTCATCATCTGACGAAAAACCTTACCATGCGGCGACGTGTCCGCGATGCCTTTGTAGGCGATGTAGTAATGAATCATCTCGTGCAACAGTACGTTCTGATACTGCCGTTCGGTCTGATTATAGTAGGTACTGATGTGAATGGCATACTGGTAAGACTTGCAACCTCTCCAGGTAAGCTTGTGCTTGCACGACATACTGCCGAGCCTTGTACGCGACTGCGATAACGAAAGTCGGGGACGAGGCAGCTCATTGTCAAAATACAAGCGATTGAAAGTGTCAAAAGACGCATGCAACCAGGCTTCATCAATCATTACTGTATCATTCATGTTGACATCAATTTACTGCAACCGTGGACGTCAAAGTTACCACGAGATATTCGGATTGGGTGCCAATTCTGAACTTTCCTCCCCAAATACCAAGACCACTTGTCACGAAATATTGTGTCTTGCCTTTCTGCAAAGGCCCGTAGGCATTCTCGTAAATGCCCTTTTCCACCCACGATGCCGGCCACACCTGCCCATAGTGGGTGTGCCCACTCAGCTGGAAATCTACACCAGCCTTCTCGGCCTGATCAAGATGAAAAGGCTGATGATCGAGCAAGATGGTGTACCGAGAGCCGTCAACGTCCTGCATCAATTCGGGCAAAGACTTTCGATGAACATTGAACCTATCGTCGCGTCCAACTACCTGAATCCCATTGACCAACGTGACACTATCTATCAATAGATGGATGCCTGCGTCACGATAGAATTGCAATGCGTCCTCGTACTGGCTGTAATATTCGTGATTACCCAGACAAGCATAGACCGGAGCCTGTAGCCTTTTAAACTCCTCGTGCATCCTCTCTTCCAGTAGCGGTCGCATGCTGCGGTCGATGATGTCGCCGGCAATCAAAATCATATCAGGCTTTTCGGCATTCATCAGGTTGACCCACCGAGCCAATTCAGCCCGACGGTTGTGATAACCCAAATGCAAATCGCTGACCATCACCATCTTCAACGGCCGTTCAAGCTGTTTTTCGGTCTTCAAATCTATGGCGACTCGCACCTTATGGCGATAGTTGAAATAACCATAAACGAAGATGCCTACCATGAACCCACACACGCTCAATGTACCTACCATGCTGTGATGAGTAAACGATTGGGGGATGAGATGCACCCATCTTCCCACGTCCAGCACCAAAAACACCATGAAGAGATAAAACAAAATGATGAGCCATGACGTGCTGACGTGATAAACCGTGGTGGCCAACCATATAGGCAGTTTGTCGATGGTGTCGCTGAAAGTGACGTAAATCAGCATGAATGCCAAAGCCATGAGGAGAAGTATGACCGTTTTGGCGAGCGCACAGAATGGCATGAGCTGCCAAGTTCGCCAAAAAACATAGGCACTTCCCAGCAAGGGAGCCACCAGAAAAAGAATGCCCCAGAGTTTCATGAATGAAAAATAATTGTGTGTGAAAGGAGGGTGATTAGCCACGGTGTCATCCACTCTTATTCATAAGTGAACGTGATTTGCACCACAAAGGTACACAAAAAGACATGAACCGTGAACTTTTTTTCATGCTTTTGTACACGCATGTCCAACCTATTCATTCAAACAATTCAAGTAGGATGCCTCCAACGTTGTTATGTATTTTTACCAATTATCGCCGCAAAAACGGCACATAGAAACTTTCAATCTAGAAAAAAACGATAGGCAAACAGGGAGTAAGACAGGAGTTAAGTTGGCAAGAAAAATCCTTTTTTTGCCATAAAGCATTGACTTTGTTCGCTTAAAAGCATCCCTTTGGCACGCAATGAACATGGGTTTGCTGCGCAATAGCATGCTTATTGAACCCTTAACTCAATGCTTTTCACGAATAATAACGGAAAAAGTTGACATGCGGCGAGCAGCGATTAATGTAATACATTATGCATTAACGGCTTATAAAACTTTCTGATTTTGAGCGTATTTGCGACAAGACGCCCAGTTGTTGGCAAATTCTTTAAGTATAAAGAGGTTCATTGTCAAGAAAAATCATACAAATCGGAGGCTATCGATATAGCCTCGTGGCGGTTTGTTACTCATCGATTTTTTGATTACCTTTGTATCGTTCGTTGGGATGTCAATCAGCTTAATCCACGACAATTACGATATGGAACAGAATAAAGAACTGGAACTTGCGTGGGAATTTGTGGAACACACCGCCCAGTGCATCTTCCTTACGGGAAAGGCGGGAACAGGTAAAACCACATTCTTAAAGAAGGTCAAGGAGCGTAGCAGCAAGCGCATGGTGGTGGTTGCGCCCACGGGTGTGGCTGCCATCAATGCCGGAGGCGTCACCATCCACTCGTTCTTTCAGTTGCCGTTGTCGCCCTTCGTCCCTAATGCCGTGGTACAAAACCGATATGATTTTGGCAGGGAGAAGCGCAAGATTATCCGCACACTTGACATGCTCGTTATCGATGAAATCAGCATGGTGCGCAGTGACCTGCTCGATGCCATTGATGCGGTGCTCAGAAGATATCGTCATCACGACCGTCCCTTTGGCGGCGTGCAGCTTTTGATGATTGGTGACCTGCAACAGTTGACACCCGTTGTCACGCCTGCCGATGAGGAGTTGCTGCGTCCATACTATGACACGCCTTATTTCTTTGGTAGCCATGCGCTACGACAAACGCCTTATGTCACCCTACAGCTGCAAAAGGTTTACCGACAGCAGGATTCGGCTTTCTTGGACATCCTCAACCATTTGCGCGACAATCAGTTGACGCAGCATGACCTCGACTTGCTCAACAGTCGTTACAACCCAACGTTCCGCCCCCAGCAAGAGGATGGATACATTCGACTGACCACGCACAACAGCATGGCCGATAGCTACAACAACCGTGAGCTGAACAGCCTAACCACCAAAACTTTTCAATACAAAGCCACCGTCGAAGACAACTTCCCAGAATACTCTTACCCCACCAGCGAGTTGCTCACGTTAAAGGTTGGTGCTCAGGTGATGTTCATCAAGAACGACAGTTCGTTGGAACGACTGTATTATAACGGTCGCATCGGCCGCATTGTGTATCTTGATGACGACCATGTGGAAGTGCTTTGTCCAGGCGATGAGCAGTCTATCCTGGTAGAAAGACAAACGTGGGAGAACACCACTTACCAAATCAATGAGCAGACCAAGGAGATAGAACCCAAGGTACAAGGCACCTTCAGCCAATATCCTCTGCGCCTGGCATGGGCCATCACCATTCACAAAAGCCAGGGACTCACCTTCGACCATGCCATCATCGATGTCGCATCGTCGTTCGCCTCGGGACAGGTGTACGTGGCTTTGAGCCGCTGTAGAAGTCTGGAAGGATTGATTTTGGCATCGCCCATCCCCGCACATGCGGTGATGAACGATGAGCGTGTCATGTCGTACATCCGTCAGCAGGAGGATGAGGCTCAACGAAGCATCGAGCAATTGCCCCAACTCAAGGATGAATACGAGCGTCATCAACTCATCGAACTCTTCAATTTTTTAGACCTTTGGCGGGCTGAAGACATACTGTGCCGCCTGTTCATCGAGTTCTTTCACGCCTATCCAAAGCTCACGTTGATACACAAGTCTACCGTCAAGGCCTTGCAAGACAAGGTAAACGTCATTGCATACAAGTGGACATCACATATCGGCCGATTGACAACAGCGCAACTGCGTGACCCTCAGTTCTTGGAAAGAGTAGTGGCGGGAGCCGACTATTTTCGCAAGACATTGAAGCAGTATCTGGGTGATATCCTTGAGCAATCGAAGGATGTCACGTCGAACAACAAGTTGGCTATGCGCCGTTTAGACACTTATCTCACTGATTTGCGCGAGCTGTATCTATCCAAAATCTTCTTACTCGGGTACATCGTTGAAAACGGGTTTACCGTTCAAGGTTATCTTAAAGCCAAACAAGAAGCACTCTTGATGGCCATGGACGAGCTGACACCGCATGCCAAAAGCCGGTCGAAGGCGCAGAAGGCACCCAAAAAGAAGAAAGAGAAAACGAAAGACATCACCTTCAGACTCTACAAAAGTGGGCTGTCGCCCGCTCAAATCGCTGCAGAACGGCAGTTGACCATGGGTACCATATACACACATCTGGGTCATTTTGTCCGGAAAGGCGACATTCAGTTGCTGCAATTGATAGACGAGAAGCACCTTCAAAACATCAGGCAGGTCATTGAGAAAGTAGGTCTTGACAACGGCAAGACAGCCATCAAGGCTCTCTGTGCACCCGATGTGACGTTCGAGGAGATTAACTTGGTGACGGCTTCGCTCAAAAAGAAAACATGAAAACGGACTGTCATACCAGCTTGATGGCGACAAGACATGAACCACGATAACTGTATGTTGGATACATTGCTCTATGGCTACCTGGTTTGATTTTCGGGTAAGAATGCTTTAAACGTCTTGCCGTTTCCATGAATAATCTTTACTTTTGTACCAATTAGAAATCATCTTTAAAAAACATAATCAATGAAAAAGTACACACTCACACTCCTGTTTCTGGCAATAACGCTATGCATCAGTTCACAAAACCTCTTCGTAGGAACCTACAACATTCGCAATGACAATTCGGATGACCGTAAAGAAGGTAACGCATGGCCTAAGCGATGCCAGGTAATATGCGACATGATGAATTTCGAACAGCCCGATATTTTTGGCACACAAGAGGTGCTCGTAGGGCAACTTCGTGATTTGAAACAAGGACTGGATGGCTACGATTGCATCGGCGTGGGGCGTGACGATGGCAAAGAGGCTGGTGAGTATTCGGCCATTTTCTACAAGAAAGACAAGCTCAAACGTCTGGACTATGGCAACTTCTGGTTGAATGAAACGCCGGACAAGCCCGCTTTAGGTTGGGATGCGGCTTGCATTCGCATCTGCACCTGGGGAAAGTTTCAAGACGTAAAAACCAAGTTGAAGTTCTATTTCTTCAACCTCCACATGGATCATGTGGGTGTCGTGGCTCGCAGAGAGGCTGCCAAACTGGTTGTAAGGAAAATCAAAGAGATTGCAGGCAGCAATGCACCTGTTATTCTCACCGGCGACTTTAATGTTGATCAGCATGATGAGATTTATCAAATCTTCACTCAATCAGGACTCCTGAAAGATTCATACACCGCAGCCAGAATGCGCTTTGCCGAGAATGGAACGTTCCAAGGCTTCAAGTCTTCCTTACTGACAGACAGTCGCATCGACCACGTCTTTGTTTCCAATAAGTTCCAAGTGAACCAATATGGCATTTTGACCAATGGCTATTGGGCCGAGGGAACCAGCCGTGAGGTAAGCAAGGAAGGTGCTGCACCGCAGCAGTTGAACTTCCGTCAGTATGTACATCGCTTGCCTTCTGACCACTATCCGGTGATGGTCAAGTTGAACTATCAGAAGTAGTAGCCGTTTGTTGGGGTATATGTCGCTGTGCCGCACACGATGATACCCCAGGTTGACGTTGTATATTATCATAACCGAAGATACGTTTCTGATAAGATTTATTCATACATTTACAGAAACGTTTTACACCATAATCATTTAATAAGATGAAACACATACTCATTGTTCTGCTAGGATTGACCATACCTTGTGCGAATGTTACTAGGGCGCAGAAGCCTAATCAGTATAGTGCCAAACTAAAATTCTATAACCTGCCGAAAAACAAAATCTACCATAAAGGATGGATAGATTACAACAAGAATGGGAAAAAAGATGTTTACGAAGATCCTACGGCCGGAATTGATGAGCGCATTGACAATCTGATTAGTCAGATGACTCTTGAGGAGAAGACCTGCCAGATGGTGACTCTCTATGGTTACAAACGTGTGTTGCAAGACGATTTGCCCAACGAAGGCTGGAAACAAAAGTTGTGGAAAGATGGAATTGGTGCCATAGACGAACACCTCAATGGCTTTCAACAATGGGGCTTGCCGCCTTCAGACAATCCATGGGTGTGGCCTGCCTCAAAGCATGCATGGGCCATTAATGAGGTTCAACGATTCTTTGTGGAGCAAACGCGTCTTGGGATTCCCGTTGATTTCACTAATGAGGGCATACGAGGCGTGGAGAGTTTCAAAGCTACCAACTTTCCTACGCAGTTGGGATTGGGTACAACATGGAACCGAAAGCTCATTCATCAGGTAGGCTATATCACAGGGCGTGAGGCTCGTTTGTTAGGCTATACCAATGTTTATGCTCCTATCTTGGACGTGGGACGCGACCAACGTTGGGGACGTTATGAGGAGGTTTATGGGGAAAGTCCGTTTCTCGTAGCCGAACTTGGCATACAGATGACACGGGGGTTACAAACCAATTACCAGGTAGCCTCTACAGCCAAGCACTTTGCTGCTTATAGTAATAACAAAGGAGCGCGTGAGGGTATGGCTCGCGTGGATCCGCAGATGTCACCCCGCGAGGTGCAGAATATACACCTATACCCGTGGGGCAAGGTGGTGAGTGAAGCGGGATTGTTGGGTGCGATGAGCTCATATAACGATTATGATGGGGTACCCATACAGGGTAGCTTTCACTGGCTCACTGAGGTGTTGCGCCAACAGTTTGGCTTTAAAGGTTATGTAGTGTCCGACAGTGATGCGTTGGAATATCTCTTTTCCAAGCATCGCACCGCTGCCAACATGAAAGAAGCCGTGTACAAAGCTGTCATGGCGGGTTTGAATGTGCGGTGTACATTCCGCTCACCCGATTCATTTGTTTTGCCATTGCGTGAACTGGTCAAAGAGGGACGCATCCCAATGAAGGTGATAGATGAACGGTTAAGTGATATTCTTCGGGTGAAATTCATGGTGGGTATCTTTGATCGTCCGTATCAAATGAATTTGCAAGCAGCCGACAAGGAAGTAGATGGGGAGAGTCATCAGCAAGTGGCGTTACAGGCATCACGTGAGAGCATTGTGTTATTGAAGAACCAAAACAACACGTTGCCCTTAAACAAGGCGTCCATTAAAAAGATAGCTGTATGTGGTCCTAATGCCAATGACGCAACGTATGCGCTTACCCATTATGGTCCGTTGGCTGTTGAGGTGACAACGGTCTTTGAAGGAATACGCAACAAGGTGGGAAGTGATGTTGAGGTGACTTATACCAAAGGCTGTGATCTTGTGGATGCGCATTGGCCCGAATCAGAGTTGTTAGATTATCCCATGACGGCCGATGAGCAGAACGAGATTGACAAAGCCGTGGAACAGGTGAGGCAGAGTGATTTGGCTGTGGTGGTACTTGGGGGCAATTCGCGTACATGTGGCGAAAACAAGTCACGCTCTTCACTGGAGTTGCCAGGCAGACAATTGCAACTGTTAAAGGCTGTTCAGGCTACAGGAAAGACGGTGATATTGGTGTTGATCAATGGCCGACCGCTGTCTGTTAACTGGGCTGACAAGTTCGTTCCGGCCATTGTAGAGGCGTGGTATCCTGGTTCTCAGGGCGGAACAGCTGTCGCCGATGTGCTGTTTGGTGACTACAATCCAGGTGGTAAGCTTACCGTTACTTTTCCAAAGACGGTGGGGCAGATTCCTTTCAACTTTCCTTCTAAGCCGGCTGCCTTGGTAGATGGGGGAAACAAGTTGGGGTTGCATGGCAATGCTTCGCGCGCAAATGGTGCCCTCTATTATTTCGGACATGGCTTGAGTTATACGACTTTTAAATATTCGAACCTTCGGTTGTCAGCGCAAAACATCAGTGCTACCGACTCGGTTGTGGTGAGCTGTGACATTACGAACACTGGTAAACGTGCCGGGGATGAAGTGGTACAACTTTATATTCAAGATGTGTTGAGTACGGTGACCACGTATGAGAAGAATCTCAGGGGCTTTGAACGAGTGCATCTCAAGCCTGGTGAAACACGCATTTTGTCGTTTGTCATCAAGCCAGAGCATTTGCAGCTCATCAATGAGCAGTACCAACATGTGGTTGAACCCGGTGATTTTAAGGTAATGATGGGTGCCTCGTCAGAGGATATACGACTGGAAGATACGTTTACCGTTACTGCTCCTAATGCTTCAACGGTTGCCAAGGATCGTGCTCATCGCCTGGATGTGGTGGCTGTTCCTGCAACTCCAACCGCCCAATATGCGGTGGATGGAAACACTTCCACTTATTGGCAAGGACAGACTAATGCGTCTCTGACGGTATCTCTGCCAGCCTCTGAGAAATTAGGAAGTCTTACTATTGTGTTTGCGAAAGGCTGTTCAACTGATGCGGAATTCACGATTCAGCTATCGTCGGGTGGTGGTCAGTTCTTGGATGTCTATACAGGAAAGGTTTCGGGACACGAACAAAAGCTGCAAATCAATCGGTCTGGCGTCAGTGATATTAGGGTACTTTGCCAGCAAGGCACGTTGAATATAGCCGAAATCAAAGTGGATAAGTAGCACGGGTGTGGGCGGATTGTCTGTCGTGTCCAATCGAACAGGATATATGTTTCGTTGAAAGTTGTCCATACATCTAATGCAAGAACCGTCCATGACATGATTGATAGATAAAAATGGCTGTTCGCAATAGATACGAACAGCCATTATTTTCTTGCAATCAAGAAGTGGTTTTACTCTGCTTCTTGCTCCATGGCGCGATAGTTAATCAAGTCTTCGGCGCGGAAGTTCTTGATGAACGTGTAGTGTCCTGTATTCTCTTCTTCCGTGTGACGCATGTAGACGTGTGCGCTCTTGCCGAACAATTCGGGTGCACGTGATGCATCATCAATGAGCAGTACCGACATCAAGAGATTGGCTGTCATGTTATATAGGCGACGAGCCAAGAAGTCTTGCATCTCCTGGTTGTCTGCCTCTTTCACCATGTTGACAGCTTCTTCGTACTGCTGGGCCAGCACTTTCAAGCGATCGTGTAAAGGCTTCCATGCGCCTTCAACCTCTTTGTCGAGCATTTCTTTCATGATATTGAGGTAGGTACCATTCATGATGTAGCGTATGGCGGCTACCACCTGCAGCTGTGTCGTACCCTCATAGATAGAGAAGATGCGTGCGTCGCGGAACAAACGCTGGCACTTATAGGCCATGATGAAGCCCGAACCACCATGTATACTGATGGCATCATAGGCGTTTTGGTTGGCATATTCGGAGTTCATGCCTTTGGCTAATGGCGTGAAAGCGTCAGCCAATCGGTTGTATTTCTTCATCTCCGCACGTTCTCCGGCACTCAGTTTGCGGTCGCGTTGGATGTCTTCCAATGCCTTATAGAGGTCAACATAACGAGCCGTTTGATACAACAAGGAACGGCCTGCATCGAGTTTGGCCTTCATGCGCGACAGCATGTCGTACACGGCAGGGAACTCTATGATGGCTTGTCCAAACTGTTGACGCTCCTTGGCGTATGCCAAAGCTTCGTTGTATGCCTCTTGTTCAACGCCAACCGACTGCGCAGCAATGCCCAAACGAGCGCCATTCATCAGTGCCATGACGTACTTAATCAGTCCCATGCGGGTGCTTCCGCACAGTTCAGCTTTGGCATTCTTGTACACCAGCTCACAGGTTGGCGAGCCATGGATACCCAATTTATTCTCAATATGGCGCACATCCACCCCCCCATTGCGTTTGTCGTAGATGAACATGGACAGTCCTCGGCCGTCTTTCGTACCCTCTTCCGACCGTGCCAGCACCAAATGGATGTCCGAGTCGCCGTTGGTGATGAAGCGTTTCACACCATTCAGTCGCCAACAGTCTTCCTTTTCATCGTAAGAAGCCTTGAGCATCACGCGTTGAAGGTCAGAGCCAGCGTCGGGTTCAGTAAGATCCATCGACATGGTGGCACCCTCGCAAACGCGTGGGATGTACTTCTCTCGCTGCTCGTCCGAGCCGAATTCATACAGCGTGTCGATGCACGATTGCAGCGACCAAATGTTCTGAAACCCTGCATCTGCTGCGGCTATCATCTCCGACATCATCGAGAAAGTGACGTTGGGCAAGTTCAGTCCGCCATAACACCGTGGCATTGATACACCCCACAGGCCAGCCTGCTGGGTTGCTTTGATGTTTTCAAGCGTTTTGCTGGCATACTTCATGCGCCCATTCTCAAGATGCGGACCTTCTTTGTCCACGTCTTCCGAGTTGGGTTCGATGATGTTTGCCGCCACGTCGCCTGTGATTTCGAGAATGCGTTTGTAGTTCTCGATAGCATCATCGTAATTTACCGGAGCATCATCATGGTGCTCTTTGTCTTGGTAGTTGCGCTCCTTGAGCTCAACAATTCGCTTCATCAACGGATGATCTAAATGAAATTCAATCTCCGGATGGTCAGTATAGTAATTGGACATAGTTTATTATTATAGCTTGTAGTTATCGGAAGTTATTCGGAGTTAGTTCGCTTCGCTCACAGGAGTTAACGGACATTACCTTTATTTCCCTATGTATTTGTTGCTTGTAGTTATCGGAAGTTATTCGGAGTTAGTTCGCTTCGCTAACGAGAGTTAACGGACGTTACCTTTGCATGACGCTGTGGCATTGTTGTTAAGTATTCCTTTGGCATACGCGTTGATATACCAACTTGCTTTTTCTAAAATACTCATGAGCTCGTTAAATTGTCCTTCGTTTATATATTCTAAATCTTTTGATAGAATGATATAATTTCTACATTCTTCCAAACTGCCTTGAGATGTATTCAAGAAGCGTAATTTATCTGCCTTTCCTATCTTTCGATATCCTTCTGCAATATTAGCAGTAATAGATACCGCAGCACGTTGAAACTGCGAAATCAAGCCAAAGCGTTCTATCTCAGGAAATGTTCTCGTCATTTTATAAACTTTGATTACAAATTGATGAGATATTTGCCAAGCTATGATATCTGTGAAATTTTTCGTCATCTCATGTGCGTTATTACATTCCAACAGGGTGACTAAGAGAACTAATGTCTGTTAACTCCCATGGCTGAAGGCCTATAACTCCGATATTACTCCTATTAACTCCCCCTAGTCGGGGGATTTATTTGCTGTTCTCCTTATAATATTTAATCATTTTGGGCACCACCTCTTCTATCGAGCCAGTGATGACATAGTCGGCCAACTGGTTGATGGGGGCGTCGGCATCGGTGTTGATGGCGATGATGATGCCCGCGTCTTGCATACCAGCCACATGCTGAATCTGCCCGGAGATGCCGCAGGCGATGTACACCTTGGGATGCACCGTAACGCCCGTTTGACCAATCTGGCGATCGTTCTCTATCCAACCTGCATCAACAGCCGCACGACTGGCACCCACCTCACCGTGTAACACGTCGGCCAATTCGTATAAAAGATGGAATGCCTCTTTGCTTCCTACACCATAGCCACCCGCCACAATGATGGGCGCACCCGTCAAGTTGTGTTTGGCTTCCTCTACATGTCGTTCCAGTACCTTGACGACATACGACTCAGGGCTGACGTATTCCGTTACCAAGGGATACACCACCTCGCCTTTCGCCTCGCCCTCATAGAGCGCTTTCTTCATCACTCCCGAACGCACGGTGGCCATCTGTGGACGATGGTCGGGGTTGACGATGGTGGCCACGATGTTGCCGCCAAAGGCCGGTCTGATTTGATAAAGCAAATTGTCATAGTGTTTTTGGGCTTTGCGGTCGTCGTAATCGCCAATCTCCAGTTGCGTACAATCAGCCGTCAGTCCACTGGTGAGCGACGACGACACGCGCGGTCCCAAGTCGCGACCGATTACCGTCGCACCCATCAGGCATATCTGCGGTTGCTCTGTCTGGAACAGTTTAACCATGATGTCCGTGTGTGGTGCCGACGTATAAGGATACAATCCTTCTCCATCGAAGACAAACAATTTATCGACGCCATAAGGCAGTATCTGGTTCTCTACGTTGCCCTTGATGCCCGTACCCACTGCCAGCGCATGCAGCTCAACGCCCAGTTGGTTGGCCAGCTTGCGCCCTTTGGTGAGCAGCTCTTGAGATACCTCGGCAACGGTTGTGCCTTCTATCTCGCAATATACAAATACGTTGTTCATATACATTTTGGTGTTAAAAAGCCTCTCCCCCCAAAAAGCCTCTCCCCCTTACCCCTCCCCAAAAGGGAGGGGAGTGATTAGACTCGTTGGTTGTAGGTGATGAGGATTTTCTTACTTATAATTCCTTGTTTTAATAATTATTGATTAAGTCTCCCCCGTCAACCTCCTTGTTAAAAAGAAGCTAACTACTCCCCTCCCTTTTGGGGAGGGGTTGGGGGAGAGGCTTTTTGTTACTTACCCAATAATCTTTTCTTCAATCAACTCTTTCATCAGTGCTTTCACATCCTCATCAGATGAGGTAAGTGTTTTGCTCTCCTTGGCTTGGAACACGATGTTCTGCACCGACTTCACCTTCGTTGGCGAGCCTGAAAGACCACACTGCGCAGGGTCGCCGTCCACATCGGACACCGACCATTGGTTCAATGTGAGGTAAGGACGCTGCTCGTAGAGTTCGGTCCATGCCTCATCGCCTTTCCGTTCCATCGGACAGGTGGCGTACTTGTACTTCATCACCAGTTTGGCATGGCAAGGACGGCATGGGGCCGCGCTGCCATTCACCGTGACAACCACGGGCAATGGAGCCTCTACCGTCTCGACACCGCCATCTATCAAGCGGCGAATAGTAGCCTTACCGTCTTCTATCTTCAATATTTCTTCGGCGTAGGTCACTTGGTTGAGGCCTAATTTCTGTGCAACCTGCGGACCTACTTGTGCCGTGTCGCCATCGATAGCCTGGCGGCCTCCAATCACCAAGTCTACGTGCCCTATCTTCTTGATGGCTGTGGCCAGCGCGTAAGACGTGGCCAGCGTGTCGGCGCCGGCAAACAAACGGTCGGTCAGCAGCCATCCGGTGTCAGCGCCGCGGAACAAACCTTGGCGGATGATTTCAGCTGCACGCGGTGGTCCCATGGTCAACACGCCCACGGTAGAACCTGGATTTTGCTCCTTAATACGCAGTGCTTGTTCCAGGGCATTCAAGTCTTCAGGATTAAAAATGGCGGGCAGTGCGGCTCGATTCACCGTACCTTGCTCGGTCATGGCATCCTTTCCGACGTTTCTTGTGTCAGGTACTTGTTTGGCAAGTACAACGATTTTCAGTTTCATAGAATATATTCTGTGTTATAATATAATGGTCGTTAACAGATTCCTTTTAGGACTTTTGTCTGCTCGCAAATGTACTAACTTTTTGGTTCTTACCCAAAAAAATGATTGCATAAATGCACAATCAGGATTCGGTTTCACATTCCTTATGCATCAAGGGCGAAACGAGATAAATCAAGCCGCTATTTGCTTAGTTTTCAATAGCAATGACTTTGGGTGCCAAACTCATTGACTTTGATGCCCAAACCCATTGACTTTGTCTGCCAAAGTCAATGAGTTTGGATTAGTAAGTCACGGGCAGTGGGAACGTATCAAGCAGGAAAACAAGATAAGCACTTCATTATGAATAAGATAAAGACATAGAGAGGTATCGAAAACCGCTTTGTAAGGCTGCTCCACTTGCGTGTTTTCAAGGGGCGTAATGATAGGCTTTCCGGCAGCTCTTTATGGTAAGGAAATGGGTCGCAGCAAGCTCAGGACAGCCGCTGACGTAAGGAATGAAACAGCGGCAGACGCAGATAAATATTCTGAAAAATAGCGAAGAGAATATTCGGCACTTCATATTTTATTCGTTAACTTTGCATGACTATGATAGACAGAGCCACCGTTGAACGGATAAAAGACACGGCCAACATCGTGGATGTGGTGAGCGAGTTTGTGACACTTCGCAAGAGTGGCGCCAACTACAAGGGTCTTTGTCCGTTTCATAACGAGAAAACACCCTCGTTCATCGTTTCACCTGCCCGCGGCACCTGCCATTGTTTCGGGTGCGGAAAGGGTGGAAACGCCATCGGATTTATCATGGAACACGAGCAGATGAATTATCCCGAGGCCCTGCGTTGGCTGGCTCGCAAGTATCATATCGAAATCCGTGAACGCGAGATGACGGATGAGGAGCGGCGCGAACAGAGCGAGCGCGAGTCGATGTTTATCGTCAACGAGTGGGCGGCGGGCTATTTCAGCGACTTGTTGCACAACCATCCGGACGGACAAGCCATTGGCATGCAGTATTTTCGCAGCCGTGGTTTTCGCGACGACATCATCCGGAAGTTCCAGTTGGGGTACGACCTGCCCGACCGCACGCGGTTGGCCAGCACGGCCATCGGCAAGGGTTATCAGGAAGAGTTCTTACTGAAGACGGGCATTTGTTATAAAACCGACCGTGGTGATTTAATCGACCGATACAGCGGGCGGGTCATCTTTCCGTGGATAGGGCTCAACGGTAAGGTGGTTGGTTTTGGCGGTAGGGTGCTCGACTCGCGCACCAAAGGGGTTAATCAGAAATATGTTAACTCGCCGGCGTCAGAAATTTACCAAAAAGACCGTGAGCTGTACGGCATCTACCAGGCCAAGAAGGCCATCGCGAAAGAAGACTGGGTATACATGGTGGAGGGCTATACCGACGTCATCTCCATGCACCAGTGCGGCGTAGAGAACGTGGTGGCCAACTCAGGAACGGCGCTCAGCATGCATCAGATTCACATTCTGCACCGCTTCACGTCCAACATCACCTTATTATATGATGGTGATGCCGCCGGCATCCATGCGGCTTTCCGCGGAATGGACATGCTCTTGAGTGAGGGAATGAATGTGAAGATACTGCTTTTGCCTGACGGTGACGACCCTGACAGCTTTGCACGAAAACATTCGGCCGATGACTTCAAGGCATACATCGACAAGCATCAGGTTGACTTCATACAGTTCAAGACCGACATGCTGGTGAGCAACGTCGCCGACCCCTTCAAGCGTTCAGAGGGCATCAACTCCATCATCAGCAGCATTGCCGTGGTACCCAATCAGATTCTGCGTGATACTTATGTGCAGGATTGCGCGCGCAGAATCGGGATGAGTGAGCAGACTTTGATTAACACCATGAATCGTTACATCCGAGAAAATCGAGGTGCCAGAACCACAGAGCAGCAAAGAACGGCCATGCAGGCAGCGCAATCCGTGCCCGTTTCCCACCCCACACCGTCTGCAAAACCCATGGCACAGGCTTCGAAGGTAGAACTGATGCTCATCCAACTGGTGATTAGGAAGGGCGAACAGCTGATTTACGAGGGCGTGGAAGATGATAATCACAACGTCGTAAACTTCACCGTGGCTCAATATATCGACTACATCCTGAATGGTGACCAGCTGCAATTGGGCAACGAACTCTACAGGCGCATCCTGTCAGAGGCTGTCAGTCACAGCGGAGAAGAAGGCTTTGTGGCTGAACAATACTTCGTGCATCATGATGATATTGAAATCAGCAAACTGGCCAGCAGGTTGAGCATGGATGCTTATCAGGTGATGGAAACACAAAAACCAGCATCTGAAACGAAATACATCGACGAGGAACAATTGGCGAGAGAGGCGCAAGAGGATCTCCGAAACCATACCATCCACTTGGTGATGGACTACCGCATGGACTATGTTGAACAGCGGTTGAAAGACCTGATGCGCGAGATAGCTGAGGCGTCGAACGACGCTGAACGCATGCAACAGCTCATGCTGGAATATAAAGACATGCACCAAATACGCAATGCCTTGGCCAAACAGTTGGGCAACAACATCATCGTGTAACACCGAAAATGACACGCTGGTGCGACTTTGTCGTGCCAACCGACCGACAAACAGGACCTGCCAGCAGCATAAACAATACTATGGTTTACCTTCATTGGACGCTTATCTTGATCTATTTGATCATCATTATCGCCACCATTGTCACCGTCTTGTTAGACAACCGGCAACCGTCGAAGACAATGGCGTGGTTGCTTGTGCTCATTTTCTTACCCATCGTGGGCATCATTCTTTATTTCTTCTTCGGCCAAAACACACGCAAACAGCGCATGATGAGTCAGCGAAGCATCGACCAACTCACCAAGCGTTCGATGTTGGAGTTTGCCGAACAGAAAGATTTGATGCTACCTGAGCGATATCAACCACTGATACAGCTGTTCGCCAATCAAAACATGTCGTTGCCATTCAAGGACAACGAGGTGGAAATCTATACCGAAGGGGCCGACTTCTTCCTGGGGTTACTAAAAGCGATAGGCAGTGCCAAACATCACATACACATCGACACGTACATTATTGAAGACGACCCGCTGTCGCAGTTGATTGCCGATGCCTTGATAGATAAGGCGCGGGAGGGTGTTGAGGTGCGACTGATTTACGACTATGTGGGTTGTTGGAAGGTTCCCGGCAGGTATTTTGAGCGGCTTCGCAACGCTGGTGTTGATGTGCGTTCTTTCATGCCAGTGCACTTTCCGGCATTCACTGGCAAGGTAAACTACCGCAATCACCGCAAGCTGGCCGTCGTAGATGGGCAGATTGGTTTTATCGGTGGCATGAACATTGCCATGCGCTACATACGCGGCTCGGCCAAACAGCCATGGAGAGATACGCACATGAAGGTGCGCGGGGGAGCCGTGTACGCCATACAGCGTGCCTTTTTGGTAGATTGGTATTTCGTGGATAGGACGCTCATCAGCAGTCAAAAGTATTATCCACCCTTTGAACAACCCATTACAAACAATTGTCTTGCACAGGTTGTTACCAGCAGTCCTATCTCCCCTTGGCCTGAAATGATGCAGGGATATGTGCGCATCTTGCTCGAAGCCCGCCATTATGTCTACATGGAAACGCCTTATTTTCTACCCACGGAGCCAGTGCTTTTCGCCATTCGCACAGCGGCCTTGACTGGTGTTGACGTGCGCCTGATGCTGCCAAGGCATGGGGACGTGAAGCTAGTTGAATGGGCCAGCAGGTCGTATATCCCTATCATGATTGAGGCGGGCGTGAAGGTTTATTTCTACAAAGCGGGGTTCAATCATTCTAAAATCTTGGTGGCTGATGACAGTTTGTGTACATGTGGCTCCACCAACATCGACTTCCGTAGCTTTGAAAACAACTTCGAGGCTAACATTTTCTTTTATGATGAGGAGCTGGCTTTGCGCATGAAGCAGGTCTTTTTGACCGATCAGGAATCGTGTGTGCTTGTCGACAGGCTGACAGATTTCATGCGTAGGCCGTTCTTAAACAGGCTTTGGGAGTCGCTGGTACGTCTGCTTGCTCCGCTTCTATGATGGCGCTTCCCTTCGTCAGCGATTACATGTCTTTGGATTGGAATATGGTAAAGTTGACGCTGCCGTAGTGTCTGTGTTCGACATATTGCGGCAATGTACTGAAATCATTCTTCTTTCCGTGTTCGAATACGAATACGCCGTTTGGCTTCAGCAGGTCATATTGCAGAACAAGTGAGGGTATCTTCTCCAGTTCGGGCAAGGTGTATGGAGGGTCAGCAAAGATGAAATCGAACTGTTGATGGCAATTTTTCAGGAAGCGAAACACATCCCCCCGAATCAAAACGTTCTTCTCTGTTCCTAATTTTTGCATGCAATGGCGAATCAAGTTGGCATGGTCGCGGTCGGCTTCCACGCTCACTACCTGCTCACACCCACGCGACAACAATTCCATGGAGATGCTGCCAGTGCCAGCAAAGAGGTCTAAAGCCATGGCTCCTTCAAAGTCAATGTAGCCGTTCAGCACGTTGAAAATGCTCTCTTTAGCATAGTCTGTCGTGGGTCTGGCTTTGAACGTGTGGGGTATATCGAAGTGTCTTCCCTTGTATAAGCCTGTGATGATGCGCATTATTTTCCTTTCAAAAAGAGGGTGATAAGGTCGAATGTGATTCCTTTGATGTTGATGATGGGGGCACGGTTGAACTCTGCTGCGGGATTGATGTAATACACTTTTTGCAAATAGCGGTGCAGGTTGTCGGTCAACCATTTGCGTTCGGGAACGTCGCCCGCTATATGCAGCTCGTCTTTCTCGGTGTCCAAAGCCAGCAACTTCCATGCATACAGCAGAAAGTAGATGGCATCTTGCGCACTTGCCGCATTGAACGTGTTGCAGAACTTGAAGCGGTTGTGCTGAAAACAGAACACGTCTACCTTCTTATCATGAAAGTATGCGTACAGTTTTTGGTACGCTCCCGTGAAACTTCGCTTATGTAGATAGCTCCAAACCGGCTGCAACATGGGGTGGAAACGCACGTCGTTGAAATGGTCTGTAATAACCAATTTCAGGTCTTTGTTCATGGAGAACACGGCCACAGCATTGAGATTGGGCAGAATAGCGTGCAACACTGCGCTGTCGCCATGCCCGATGAAGGTGTGATGGTAAAGGAGTTCGATGGCACTTTCATCAAATTCGTCTATGGGAATCATCAGAACGGGCGAGTCGACCATGACCTGTGCCCGTTGGTAGCCATACGAGAGCAGGTCGCTTTCTTCAAAGGCTTCGCGTAAGTTGGCAGCCAACGAAATGCCACTCTTGAGGATATAAGGCTCGAAAGCCAATTGGCTCTCCGTGGAATTGTCTATCACGGAGAAACTCAAGGAGTGCTGACTAACTCTGAAAGTCAACCTTGCTCTCTTTCTTTGAATGTCATTCCCAGTTTCCGGCATTGTTGTTTGAAGTGTTGAGATCTCCGATTTTCAGTCCGGGAAAGCGTCCCGCTGCATTCTCGTCGTCTATCAATTGTTGGATGGCTTGCTGGTCCAATCCCTGTAAAAAGTCAGCATAATAGGCCCTGCATTCCATCAATGGCAGCTGTCGCCCCGACTTAGTGAGTTGCATGGTGGTTTCTATCTCGAACTGCTTGTGGTTGGTATGCGGAACAAACCGCAGGGAGTCGGTCAGCAAGCCCCGCCGTATCAGGCTATCGAAGCTGGCGGTATAGCCTCCCGTGGCCATGCGGTATTTCTCTTCGGCCAAGCGTATTTGCACCAAATGGCGCTTCACTGCTGTTTCCCGTTCAGTCTGTTGCTGCTTGAAACGGATGGGGCCGTAGATGCTCAAGATGCACAAGATGGCCAAAATCAAGACGCAGCAGGTTAAAAGATAATTATGCTTTACTTTGACTTTCATGACCGATTTTTGTTGTATCTTTGTGCGTATGGCGAACCATCTTACACTTGCAAAAGTACAAAATAGTTTCCAATAAACCGACAAATCGGTAAATTTCTCATCCTATCTCTTTCTGAACACATGCTCACAGACGAACTTATCTTCCAAATCAAACGACAATTCGCACTCGAACCTACAGCCGAACAGGCCGACGCTCTGCGCACCTTTGCCTGTTTCATGATGGATGACGACCCCCATGCGGTGATGATTTTACGGGGAAGCGCAGGCACCGGGAAGACCTCTTTGGCTGCGGCCATCGTGCGAACCATGGTGTCACTGGGGCAAAAGGTGATGCTCTTGGCTCCTACCGGACGCGCCGCAAAGGTGTTTGCCATGAACAGCACGCACCCGGCTTACACCATTCATCACCAGATATACCGACAGAAAACCTTTGAAAGCGATGGTGGTGTGTTCAATCTCAACTACAATCGCCATGCCGACACGCTGTTCATGATTGACGAATGTTCGATGATTTCCAATCGCGGCATGCCCGACTCGTCGTTCGGAAGCGGGTGCCTGTTAGACGATTTGGTGCAGTTTGTCTACGGTGGGCGCAACTGTAAGATGGTGCTCATCGGTGATCAGGCGCAGCTGCCGCCTATCGGGGAGACCGAATCTCCGGCGCTGAACGCCGACTTCTTACAAGGGTATGGACTGAAAACCTACGAGTGTACGCTCAGCGAGGTGCTGCGGCAGAGCCGACAGAGCGGCATACTGTACAATGCAACGCTCATCAGGCTGATGATCACCCGTGACGAGTTGACCGAATTACCACAGATTCATTTCCATGGATTCGCTGACATCAAGATGGTGCCAGGCGATGAATTGATCGAGACGCTCAATGACAGTTACACGGAAGTGGGCATGGACGAAACCATCGTCGTGACGAGAAGTAACAAGCGAGCCAACATCTATAACAACGGTATCCGTAACACCATCCTGGATAGAGAGGAGGAACTAAGCTCCGGTGATTGGCTCATGGTGGTGCGGAACAATTATTTTTGGTTGCAACAAGCCTCCGAATCGTTGGTGAACGATGCGCCGCTTGCGAGTGACGCTACTGCCTCTTCGACCATGCAAGAGACGGAAAAAGATGGAAACGGCACCAACGGAATCTCTTTTTTGGCCAACGGCGACCGTGCCTTGGTGCAGCGGGTGAGGAACGTGCACGAAGTGTATGGCTTTCGTTTTGCTGACGTCTGGTTGCAATTCCCTGACTATGACCAATACGAATTGCAAGCAACTGTCGTGCTGGACAGTCTTAATACGGAGGCGCCGGCGTTGACACCAGCGCAAAACGAGCGGTTGTTTCAAGAGGTGATGGCCGACTATGCCGACATTCCCTTGAAGCAAGAACGGCTCAAAAAGATGAGGCAAGACAAGTTGTTGAACGCCATTCAGGTGAAATATGCGTACGCCATCACCTGTCATAAGGCACAAGGTGGGCAGTGGGCGCATGTCTATCTGGATCAGGGATACATGACCGACGACATGCTTACGCCCGACTATGTGCATTGGTTGTACACCGCATTCACCCGCGCCACCGAGCGTTTGTATTTGGTCAATTGGCCTAAAACGCAAACGCACGATAACGATGATTGAGCGAGGGCAGTCATTAAAAACCACCCACAGCCCCGCTTTTCGTTTTTTGTAGACCACAGGGTCGTCCGTGATTTTATCACTTCTTACCCTCACTTGTGTCATGAGGCCCATCTCGTCGCCCACCTTTAAAACGACAACAAACGCTCTTTGCGGGCATGGTGATGCTCAAGAGCAGCTTGTTGGATGTTTAGGTGTGGAGATTCTGACCGAAAAAAAACTAAAAATCATGACAAAAGCACACGTTTCTGCATTTTTATTAGTATATTTGCATATAGAATGTTTCACTAAATAATTAAAGAATATGATTTCAAACACATTGCAAGAAGCTTTCAACAAACAGATTGTTGAAGAGATTTTTTCAGCTAATTTATATCTTTCCATGTCTTTCTACTTAGAGAAAGAGGGTTTTGACGGTTTTTCAAACTGGATGAAAAGACAGTCGGAAGAGGAAATGGATCATGCCTACCAGATGGCAAGCTACATCATCAAGCGCGGTGGTGAGGCCATCATCAACCAGATTCCCGCTGTGAAGCAGACATGGACCAGTCCGCTGGATGCATTCGAAGACGCTTACAAGCACGAGTGCCACATCAGCCACCTGATTGACAACTTGCTTGACAAGGCTGTGGAAGAGAACGACAAGGCTACTCAGGATTTCCTCTGGCAGTTTGTACGCGAGCAGGTAGAGGAAGAAGCTACCGCCAGCGGTATTGTGGACCGTATCAAGCGTATGGGCGACACGGCTATCTTCAACCTTGACCAGCAGTACGGCTCACGCGTGAAGTAGACTCTAGACATGTAATGTAACATAGAAGAGATTATCAGCCCTACAGGGGGAAGATAATCTCTTTTTCCGTCACTTGGCTGTGGATCGCAAGCCACACCAACAGCACGAAAACAGGAATCTCCAACAAATGAAGAAAGAAAACGACATGGGAAGCAGCCCGTTCACACTGGCCTTGCTGCGCTGGTTCAGCGAGAACGGGCGTAGCATGCCATGGCGTGAGACAACCGACCCATACGCCATCTGGATTAGTGAGGTGATTTTGCAGCAGACACGCATACAGCAAGGCTGGGCCTACTGGGAGCGTTTCATGGCTCGTTTCCCGAAAGTTGAAGATTTGGCAACGGCTTCTGAGGACGAGGTGCTGCGGTTATGGCAGGGGCTGGGCTACTACAGCAGGGCACGAAACCTGCACCATGCAGCCAAACAAGTGGTGGAGTTGGGACATTTTCCCAACACGATGGAAGGTCTGAAGGCCCTGAAAGGCGTGGGCGACTATACGGCCGCGGCCATTGGTTCGATAGCCTTCGGACTGCCGGTGGCAGTAGTTGACGGAAACGTGTATCGGGTGTTGGCACGTCATTACGGCATCTATACACCCATCAACACCACCGAAGGAAAGAAAGAATTTGCCGCATTGGCACAATCGTTGTTGCCCGCAGCTGAACCATCGGCCTACAACCAGGCCATCATGGACTTCGGTGCGATACAGTGTACACCCACATCGCCTCGCTGCTTGATATGTCCTTTGACGGACTCATGCATGGCTTTGCGGACAGGTAAGGTTGATGAACTGCCCGTCAAACTGAAAACTTTAAAGATTAAGACGCGCCAATTAGTATATGTGTATGTGCAATGGCAAGGAAAAACAGCCATTCATCGCCGAGCGGCCGGTGACATTTGGCAGGGCTTATGGGAACCGTTGCTCTATGAAAACGAAGAACTGCCCGACTTCCCTGGACAGCTTTTGTTGCTGAAAAAAGGTGTGAAGCACGTGCTGACGCACCGCATCTTGCAGGCTGACTTTTATCTTTTGGAAGCTAATGAACAACCAGCATTGCCCGATGATTACATCTGGGTGGAAGAAAGTGACCTGGACCAATATGCCTTGCCACGCCTCATCGAACTACTATTGGAATCTCTTCCAAACAGCAATACGTAATCATGGAGCCGCAACAGCAGTATCCATCTTGATTTCTTCTACCTGTTTAACAAGTTTTGTACTGTCTTTTCCCATCACAAAAACAATGCGGACTACGCGCCCATAGTCTGCGCTACCCATCACCTTCACTGGGCGCTTCTTGCCAAAGAGCATGGTGTCGCGGAGTGAAGGATAAGAGATGAGCTGGAGTTTATCGCGAGTAGAGCCTTCACCGATGATGAAAATGTCCACACTATCTTTTGCTTTCGACATTTTTTCTTTTTGCTGTTGTTTTAAAACGGCTGTGTCGATTGGTTCGAAGATCTCGGCTGCGACAGTGTCACCCAACTCTTGTGAAGGTGCAAACTTGCAAGAAGAGGAGAATCCTAAAACAAATAGGAAGACGGGAAAAAAGAGTAATAGTTTTTTCATTTGTTAAGAACGTGCAGGATAGAACATTTGTCAGCATCCGCAAACAAGAACAAACGCAAAGATAAAAAATAAATCCCGGATTCTTCATCGAATCCGAGATTTTATTGAATACATAATCAATTAGGTTATTGCTTTGTATAAGTTCTCTTGACGAATGGGGCTTTTTGAATGTATCGAGCACACTGTCTGACACCTTCCATAATGTTCATTCCGCCCTCAGTTCCTTCCATTTCAACAACGAAATCTTGCAAACCGGCCTTGTCTGCGTATTTAAAGATACCGTCAAAGCCTACCATGCCACTCTCTCCGAGTACATACTTGTCTTTGATGTGGAGCATCTTAAAGCGTCCAGGATGTTTTCGGAACCACTCAGTAGGACTTTGCTGCGCCATCATGGCCCAATACACGTCCATTTGGAAGAACACGTATTCGGGGTTGGTGTGGCTCACAAAGTACTCGTACCAGTTTTGTCCTTCCACCTTGGCGAACTCGTGTGAATGGCTGTGATAACCATAAAGAAGTCCTGCAGCTTTACACTTTTTGCCAATTGCGTTGTGATAGTCACAAAGTGTCTGAGCATCTTTGAGTGTTTTTGGAACAGATGCCCATGGTGTTACGATATACTTCATGCCCGCAGCCTTGTGCGCCTTGATTGCTTCGTCCCACCACTTCAACGCTTCTGTGAAATCATGATTCTTCAACTCTTGATCACTCAATGCACGAGTCGTATGTGAAGAAATGGGCTTGAGACCTACTGCCTCAACATCTTTACGATATTGTTCAGGAGAAACGCCATAGAACTTACCGTCACCATAGTTAGCTGCTTCAACGCCTGTATAACCCATAGCCTTAAGACGTTTGAACACGTCAACATGGTTTTTGGCATACTTATCGGCGTCACCGATTACCTCACGAATGGAATAAAGCTGCAAAGCCATTTCTTTCTGAGGCAACACTCGACGCTGCATTCGGCCACGACGTTGTGCGAAAGTGGTGGTACTGCCAAGGAGCATCAAGGCAATGAGCGATAAAATGAGTTTGTTTTTCATGTCGCTCTAGATTTAGTCTGTAATCTTAATGCGTACATTACGATACCAAACATCGTCTCCGTGGTCTTGGAAGCCGATATAACCTTCATGCTTGTCACCACCCATATTCTTCAGAAGCTTGTAAGCAATGGGGAATTCACCATCCTCTTTGAACTTGCTGTTTTTCAACATTTCGTTCCATTTTGGAGTCCACAAGTGGTATTCCACTACGTTTTCACCATTCTGAGCGTGGATGACTGTACCCTTGAAGACAGTGATTTTACCCTTGTTCCACTCACCAAATGGTTTTGCATTCTGTGGTTTTGCAGGAATCATGTCGTACAAGGAAGCCGACTGACGGTTGCCATCAACACCAAGTTTGGCATCTTCGTGGTTGGCATTGTCAAGTACTTGATACTCTGAAGCCGACTGCCAGATAGGAAGATATTCGTCCTTGCCGTCAACATTCGTCGTAACTTCTTGTGCCAAATAGAACACACCAGAGTTACCACCCTTTGATATTTTGTATTCAAACTCAAATTCGAAGTTCTTAAACTTATGTGCGAAGATGAGGTCTCCTCCACCTTCCATCTGTGCTTCACCTGTGCCTGAACCTGTCAAGTGGATAGCACCGTCTTCTACATTCCAGCTTTCAGGAGCCGAATCCATGCCGTATCCGCGCCAACCATTCAAAGTTTTGCCATCAAACAACGTGATGAAGCCATCCTTGTCTACTGGGAATTTGCTCAAATCGACGTTCTGCTTGTCAGCTACTTTAAAGTCTAAAGCACCGGCAGCGACAGCTGTAGAATCGGCATTGCCGCAGCATTGCTTGCATCCACAATTACACTTTTTATTATTGCCGCAAGATATGAATAGCAAAGAAGCTATTGCTAATGTTGATAATGTGTATTTCATCATTCTGTATTTTAATTGGTTATTATAATTCTTTCACACGAATGTTACGGAACCAAACATCGTTACCGTGGTCTTGCACACCAATCAATCCTTCACGGTTAGCACCTCCACAGTCGTTGAGGAACCTGAAAGCAATGGGCCATGCCTTTTCACTAAACTTGCTCTTCTGCAAGAGTTCGGTCCATTCGGGTGTCCACAACTTGTACTGCAATACCTGAACGCCGTTTTGGAAATGCGTAACTGTACCGTTCAATACACGGATTTTTACATGGTTCCACTGTCCATAAGGTTTTGCATTCTGTGGTTTAGCTGGAATCATGTCGTAAAGAGATGAAGATTTACGATTGCCATCTACGCCCAATTTTGCGTCTGGATGGTTCTCATTATCGAGAACTTGGCACTCTGGACAGGAGATGTAGATAGGCTGCAACTCACCCTTCTCATTGACAGTTTCTTGTGCCAAGTAGAAAATTCCAGAGTTAGCACCCTTTCCAACCTTCCATTCCATGTCCAATTCAAAGTTCTTGAACTTGTGCGCAAACACCAAGTCACCACCTTCTTTGCCTTTAGACTCAGGATTCTCGTTGCCGATAAAGTGAATGGTACCATTATCAACAACCCAGCGTGAAGGCACGTAGGTCTTGCCATAGCCACGCCAACCCCTCAACGTTTTGCCGTCAAAGATGTTGATAAAGCCTTTTTTGTCGACCTTGAAAGTATGCTTTTCCCACTTCTCAGGACCTTGAAAGCCTTGCGAGAAATACAATGTAACCGCTCCTTTGTTGACATAGTTTGATTTTGGTGTTGCCGCCGAAGCGTTCAACACCAAAAAGCACCATGCAACAGTTAATAACAAATGTTTCATGTTTGATTCTGTTTCTTTTATACGTTAGGCATTTCAGGAAGTTTCCAACCCTGACGATATACTGGCTTGATGAGGCGTGCAGCCCATTCATTAGCATTAACCGGTTTGGTGTATGTACGGTCGAATGTAGGATGACCGTCATGAATTTCAAACTTATCCTCTATGACACTACGCAAAGTTGCATTTGCCGGGATATTGGTGAAGCGCATGTTCCTTGCGTCATACTTCAGCCACTGGCCAAGGTCTTGCAGACGAACAGCAGCACAACCCAAGACAATTGCTTCGTTCATAGGAGCCGCAAACTTGAAATCTGACTCGCTAGGAATACGGTTCTCTGGACTTTCTTTACAAGCTCTGATCCAGTCTTGCTGGTGATTATCGTCCTTAACAATACGGTTTAGTTCGGGTACAACCGGCTTTCTGCCAGACAACAAGTAAGGCTCATAGCCGTAACACTCTGCAACCAACGTATCTTTAGAACCGTAGAAGATACAGCAACCGTCTGTCTTCAGCTTCTTTCCTTGAGGCATTCCATCAGGATATTGTGGAATCAAACCACCATCATACCATGCCAACTCAACCTCTGGGAGAGACAATTTAGGCATATTGTCACGAGCAGCAAAACGATATGTAATCTTTTCTGCAGACGGACAAGAGTCGGTCATCAACATGGTTGAGCTTCCAATCAATTCAGAAGGGGCACCAAGTTTCAATCCCTTGAAGGCTACTTGTAGGATATGGTTAGCCATATCACCCAAAGCACCTGAACCAAAGTCCCACCATCCACGGAAGTTCCATGGTGTATAGGCTGCATTGAAATCACGGTATTGTGCCGGACCGATAAAGGCATCCCAGTTCATGGTCGAAGGAATAGCCATCTTCTCTGTAGGAGTTGGCATGCCTTGTGGCCAGATAGGACGGTTTGTAAAGGCCTCAATGCGCCTTACCTCACCAATTTCACCGTTCCAAAGCCAATTCAATGCCTGACGGGCACCACTACTGGAAGCTCCTTGGTTACCCATCTGAGTTGCTACCTTATATTTCTTTGCGAGCGCAGCCAGCAAGCGCGATTCGTAAGGATAGAGTGTCATTGGCTTCTCTACATACACATGTTTGCCTGCGGTAATGGCATCGGCGCAAATAATGGCGTGTGTATGGTCGGCCGTTGCACACATCACTGCATCTGCACTTTTAAGCATCTCGTCAAACATCTTACGATAATCGTTGTAGCGCTTTGCCTTTGGATACTTGTCAAAAACATGTTTCGCATACTTCCAGTCCACATCACAAAGACCAATGATGTTCTCTGTTTCCATTGCACTGAGGTCAGCGGCACCACGTCCACCGACACCTACACCAAGGATATTCAGTTTGTCACTTGGTGATTTCTTACCCCGCGCCTTACCCAACACCGTGTTTGGTACGATGTTTGGAGCCACAATCATTCCCGCCAATGCGGCGCTTCCTCTTTTAAGGAAGTCTCTTCTTGAAATGTCTGCCATAATTGTTTAGTTTGGTTAATATAGATATACAATTTACATTGATTAAACTTCTGAGTTACTAGGTAATAGTCCATATCCATCGGTCATGTGCCTTCTGCGGTACCTGATTTGTTCCAACGTTTCTAGATTTCCAATGGCTGGAAGGTCGTGTTTGGCTGCATCGTCCAAACAATCCCATGCGAATTTGGATGCGATGGCCGAATCTTTGAAGGTGGGTAGATGTGAGTCACGCACTCCTGTTTCTATCGAGTTGGCCATGCGCTCAATGAGCACATCAATATTCTTACCACCAAAAGGTTTTTCAATATGCAGTGTTTCGTTCACCCCTCGCACGTCAACAACTGCCGTTTGGAAGTCGTGTGTCATGTGAGCAATACCTTTGGTGCCGATAATGTCTATATAAGAATTGTGTGTCTGATCCTTCGAAAGCTGTCCGTAGACAAAACCTTGCGTGATGTCAAACACGATGCCGTTTTCAAAGGTACCATGTACCTGCAACCACCAAGGGTCCTTGTAATCCCACATTCGAATGCCTTGGGCATGATAGGTCTTGAATTCGCTGTCGGCATACCACCGCGCTACATCTACATAATGCATACCACAGTCGTGAAAGCACGGCCCTTCCGACTCATGTCCTTCACCTGGAGCCAAGCCTGGCGTCATGTGACATATACGCAGGATGGCCAAATCACCTAATTCACCGCTAGCCACGATATCCTTTAACTCACTGTGATACCATGAATTACGCAAGTACATGTTCACCGTACAGATGCCATCGTAGTTTTCCGTCATCTGCACACAGGCTTCTTCTGCTTCTACAGTATCAGCAATAGGCTTTTCTGCAATGATATGTTTCCCCTTAGAAACAGCTAAGGCAATGCGACCTCTACGATCACTCGCAAATGCGCTTAAAACGACCAGCTGTACGTTAGGATCATCGAAAACCACATCGCTGTTGCTGATAACTGTTGAGCTTGGGGATAATTCACGCGCCAATTTACAGCAGCTTTCATTAATATCACATATATAAACTACGTCATATCGGGTGCTGTTCTGAAACTCCTGAAGGTAAAACCTTCCCATTCGACCGAACCCGATAATCGCAACTTTTATTTTCATCCGAAAAAATTACCTAAAGAATTTTGAGTTATTAAACATTTAACTGTTTGCAAATATAGCTAAAAAATAACAGGAATAGGCAGTGATTTTGTAAAAAAATAGTTAATATTTGCTATGGAACAAAGCAAGGAAAGCAACAAAAAAAACACAGCTATCCCCCTGTGAGTGAACCAATACGACTAACGAGGGTTTTGTTCTTTTGGGTGATATTTTCACGGTCGCACCTATATAATTCATTTTTAATATCTATCTTTGTCCTGCTAAAGTGACATGCATGACGGTTCAAACGCAGAGAGTTGCCGCGCCATGCCTACCTACTCAAAACAACTGACCCATGAAGATAGTAAAACCCAAAAAGAACTTAGGACAGCATTTCCTGACCGATTTGAGCATTGCCAAGCGCATTGCCGACACCGTGGACGCATGCCCACACATCCCCATCTTAGAGATAGGTCCCGGCATGGGCGTACTGACACAATACCTGGTAGAGAAGCCTCGAGAAGTGAAAGCGGTCGAGATAGACCGCGAGTCGGTGGCTTATCTCAGGGAAAACTATCCCAAATTGCGTGACAACATTATCGGACAAGATTTCCTACGCATGGACCTCCAACAGGTATTCAACGGCCAGCAGTTTGTTTTGACGGGCAACTATCCGTATGACATCTCCTCACAAATCTTCTTTAAGATGCTCGACTACAAAGATCTCATCCCCTGCTGCACCGGCATGATACAGCGCGAAGTGGCACAACGCATCGCTTCTGAACCAGGCAGCAAGGCGTATGGCATCCTGTCGGTCTTGATACAAGCTTGGTATCACGTGGAATATCTGTTCACGGTAGACGAACATGTGTTCAATCCGCCACCCAAAGTAAAGAGTGCGGTTATACGCATGACGCGAAACGAGGTGCACAATCTGGGTTGTGACGAAATGTTCTTCAAACGAGTTGTCAAAACCGTTTTCAACCAACGGCGCAAGATGTTGCGGGTAAGCCTGCGGCAGCTATTCCCGGGTGAGGGTGCGTCCGCCGAATTCTATGCAGGAGAACTGATGACTAAACGGCCCGAACAGTTGTCCGTGGCACAGTTCGTCACATTGACAAATCGGGTGGAAGTCGAGCTGAAGCGCATTCAGCGACAAGAATCATGATGAGCCAAAAACCCTCCGAACAGTGACGAGAGGCAGCTCTACGGGTTGAAGAAAAGCCAACAACGTAAAACCTCGTTAGTCCCATAACGTAAAACAATTTCCAGCAAACAGTTGTCTATTTCCTGGTAATTGCTTATTTTTGTACAATACTAACTCTAATGCAAGAAAAGATATGATTGACGTAAAATCTACATTAAAAAGCGCCGAAGAGCGCATGCAGATGGCTACCACATTTTTAGAAGAGCAATTGAACCGCATTCGTGCGGGACGCGCAAACGTAGCTATCTTGGACGGAGTGATGGTCAGTTCGTACGGATCCATGGTCCCTCTCAACCAAGTTGCCAACGTTTCTGTACCTGATGCACGCACCATCGCCATCAAACCGTGGGACAAAAAGGCCATTCGGGACATCGAAAAGGCCATCATGGATTCTGACGTGGGCATCACACCAGAGAACAATGGCGAGATAATTCGCCTAGGAATCCCTCAACCTACTGAGGAGCGTCGTCGTGATTTGGTGAAGCAGTGCAACAAGATAGGCGAAAAATCGAAGATAGAAGTGCGCAACGTGCGCTCTGAAATCAAAGACAAACTCAAGAAAGCCATTAAAGACGGACTGTCTGAAGATGCGGGAAAGGACGCCGAGAACGAATTGCAAAAGATTCACGACAAGTTCATTAAGCAGGTAGACAGTCTGCTGGAAGACAAGACAAAAGAAATCATGACGGTATAGGGAATTTGAGTTGATGAGTTTGTAAGTTCATGAGTTGATGAGTTTATAAGTTTGTTAGTTTATGAGTTTGCAAGTTAATCAGTTTATTGAGTCATGAACTACTCGTCCCTCAAAATTCCAACTCTTTTGTGAAGAGTAATCAAGGTGAAAGTCACAAGACTATCCATCCGCATAAAAGTCTTTCCACTCCCCTCTCTTTTGGAGAGGGGCAGGGGGTGAGGCTTTAAATTCCATCCATCCATGCACGGCCTCATTATCAAGAATACAGGAAGCTGGTATACCGTCAAGACCGATGACGGACGTATCGTAGAAAGCAAGGTGAAGGGTAACTTTCGATTGAAAGGTATCCGCAGCACCAGTCCTGTGGCTGTGGGCGACTATGTTGACATCATCATGAACCCTGAGGGAACGGCACTGATTAGTGCCATAGACGACCGCAAGAACTACATCATACGCAAGGCGTCTAATCTCTCCAAGCAAAGCCAAATCATCGCAGCTAACCTCGACCAGGCTCTCCTCATCATCACCATCAAGCAACCAGAAACCTCCACTACTTTCATTGACCGATTCCTCGCAGGGGCTGAAGCCTATCGGGTACCTGTGGTCTTGGTGTTCAACAAGACCGACCTACTTGGCGATGACGAACGCCACTACCAACAACAAATGGTGGAACTGTACGAAACCATCGGCTATCCGTGCATCGAGATATCGGCTGAGACGGGCATGGGCATCGACCAGTTACAAACGCTCCTAAAACAAAAGGTAACGCTGGTCAGCGGGAATAGCGGCGTTGGCAAATCAACGCTCATTAACGCCATCATCCCACACGCCGATCAACGTACGGCCGAAATCAGCAACGCACACGGCACAGGCATGCACACCACTACTTTCAGCGAGATGATAGAACTGGCAGAGGGTGGTTACCTGATTGACACACCGGGCATCAAAGGCTTCGGAACCTTTGACATCGAGCGAGAAGAACTGACAAGCTATTTCAAAGAAATCTTCGAATTTTCCAAAGATTGCAAATTCAACAATTGTACACACACCCACGAACCAGGGTGCGCAGTGTTGCAAGCTGTTGAGAACCATTACATCTCCGTTAGCCGCTATCAGAGTTATCTCAACATGTTGGAAGATAAAGATGACAGCAAATATCGTGCGGCCTATTAGCATAGCGCCATCCGGACAGAACCCTCACACACGGCCCTATAGACCGAATGGCACTCGCATGGAGTGCCATCCTATCTACACATGAAAAGCAAAACAAGCTGCTTTATCCGTACATTCTTTTTAATGTAATCACATTTTGTCCTAAGAAGCAACAACTTCAGGAAACAAACGACAAACTATATTACGCCCCTAATTCTGTCGTCAAAGGCTGAAAGGGCAGCTTTGGCGCCTTCGCCCATGGCAATCATGATTTGTTTATAAGGTACGTTGGTCACGTCTCCAGCGGCATAAACACCTGGCACGGACGTTCTACAATAGTTGTCCACCTCTATCTCGTGGCGTTGATTTAACGGAAGTGCCTCACGGAAGGGGTCGGCATTGGCTGCCAATCCTATCTGTACAAAGATACCGTCTACTGCTATGTCTCGTTCTTCATCGTTGTTGCGGTTCTTCACACGAATGGCGGTTACGTTCTGTTCGTCGCCCACGATAGCCGTGGTTTGTGCCATGGTGAATATTTCTACGTTATCCAAACTCTTCGCTTTTTCTTGTAAAACGGTGTCAGCTCGTAGGGTATCACCAAATTCAAGTACGGTTACCTTTTTGCAGATGCCTGCCAAATCGATAGCTGCTTCTACGCCAGAGTTACCACCTCCGACCACTGCCACATGCTTGTTCTTATAGAAAGGTCCGTCGCAGTGGGGACAGAAGTGTACGCCTTGCCCCATATACTTAGCCTCATCTTGTACGTTGAGCTTTCTCCAGCTTGCACCTGTGGCAATAATGACCGCAGGTGAGATAAATATTTCACCACCTTTTACATGTACCTTTTTTAATTTCTCGTTGAAAAAAGCCTTGTCAACCTTTCTGTTGTCAAACACATCAATAGGATATTCCTTGAGGTGTGTAAGGAGATTGTCAGCCATCTCCGCTCCTGTTGTCTTGGGAACAGAGATGAAGTTTTCGATACCAACCGTATCTTTCATCTGTCCACCGATGTTATTTGCAACGATAGCTACATGCAAGCCCTTGCGTGCAGAATAAATAGCTGCCGACGCTCCAGCAGGACCACCTCCCACAACTACAACATCGTAAGTGCGTTCCACTGGTTCTTGGTTCTCATCCTCTTCGCTACCAATCATGTCTTCTAATTTGGTGAGCAGCTCTCCCAAGCTACCTCGCCCTATGTGCAACAACTCTCCGTTGGCATATACCGTTGGAACAGCTTGAATATTCAGTTTGTCTACCTCATCTTGAAACAAGGCACCATCTACCATTTCGTGCGTAATTTTTGAACTAGTCAGCGCCATGACGTTCAACGCCTGTACGATGTCGGGACAGTTGGTGCAGGTTAACGATACGTATGTTTGCAGTTTGATGTTTCCTTTGAGACGTTGAATACGCTTGCAAATCGCCTCATCGGGCAGGTTCTTACCTTTGCCATCGGCATTCAAGACAGCCAATAGAAGCGACGTAAACTCGTGACCGTTGGGGATGCCACGAAACATAACGCCTGTTTCTTCATTGTCTTTCAGCAGAGAGAACTGAATAGTCATGTCATCGGTCTCCGCAAATTGTGCCGTAAAAAGCTGGGATGTGGAGACAAAGTCATTGATGAATTCTTTTAGTTCTGCGGCTTTTTCATGTTGCGGATGCGCCGTTACTTTGAAAGTATATTGGTGGGTTAAGTCTTTGAAGACATCTTTAACCTGTTGTAAGATGGTTGAATCTAACATTGTGCTATAAATTGTTTATATATGGGTTGTTTTTCATTATGTTTCTAACAGGAATGCAAAGGGAATAAAAAAAGGCAGCTTGAGAAAGCAACGACGACACTTAGTTCGTATGTGTTTTCTCTCAGCTACCTTTCAAGTTGGGTTCTTGTTTCTTTCTACAGTTTTCCTACCAAATCAATACTTGGCTTCAATGTTTCTTCGCCCTGCTTCCACTTCGCTGGACAAACTTCACCTGGGTGAGATTCTACGAACTGTGCTGCTGATACCTTACGTACCAACTCGTCAGCATTACGACCAATACTGTTGTCTTGAATCTCTGCAATCTTAATCTTGCCCTCTGGATCTACCAAGAAAGTACCGCGGTAAGCTACACCTTCATCCTCTTTGTACACGCCAAAGCCTTTTGCCAATACTGACAATGGGTCTGCCAGCATGGTGTAGTTAATCTTCTTGATGCTGTCAGATGTGTCATACCATGCTTTGTGTACAAAGTGGGTATCGCAGCTAACAGAGAACACCTCTACGCCCATCTTCTTTAATTCTTCGTACTTGCCTGCCAAGTCAACTAACTCGGTAGGACATACAAAAGTGAAGTCGGCTGGGTAGAAGAAGAAGATTGCCCATTTGCCCTTGATATCTTCGTTTGAAACTGTCTTAAACTCTCCTTTTTGGAATGCCTGAACCTTAAACTCAGGAATTTGTGCATTGATTATTGTTTCCATATTTATTCTATTTATTTAATGTTATACAATGAATGGATAACTTACCATTTGTAATTATTACAAAATTAATCATTAAATGATAAAAACAAGAAACTTCTAACGACAAAAATGAGAATAATAACTATAATTACAGTTTCTTCTTCAATCTTAACAGATTTATAGCTACAGTCCTCCTTTCTAGTTGCTCCCCCGCATATAAGATCGGCAATCTGCCACAGCGTCGAGAGTCGCAACATCCTTGTCCAAGCCATCAAAACCACCAACATCAGCAACGCTTACAGCACAAACATGCACACCACCTCTTTCAGTAAATTGACAGAACAGGTTGAGGATGACTACCTGGTCAACACATCAGAAAATATTATAAACAATGTGTAGCAACTAATGAACAACGAAATATTTTGACAAGCACCCTCAATACTCGCGTATTTGCGACCAACAGAAGGACTGATCAAAAAAACGCTCAAAATTCGTGTTTTTCGCATCTCATTATCATACAAGATGTTACGGAATCTCGTCAGTTGTCACTTCTCAATAGTATTGCTTTTCTTTATCAAAAGCATTCACATTGATATCCAAAGTCAATGCTATTAGCCTTCAAAGTCAATGCTATTGGCCACCAAAGTCAATGTGATTGGCCACCAAAGTCAATGCTATTGGCCTCCAAAGTCAATGTGATTGGCCACCAAAGTCAATGTTATTGGAACGGAAGGACAAAAAGCTATGTGTCACGAAGGAAAAACACAAGCCATTTTACCCTATACGGTAATCTCAGCAGAACCGATGCAACGATGATGCTGTTCATCGTATACCACGCAGAATTGTCCGGGTGCTACGCCGTGGATGGGCTGTGCGGCATGAACGGTATAGCAGCCTTCAGCCGTTTTTTCTATGGTTGCCGGATGATATTCGGGCGTATGTCTGATTTTGAATGTAATGTGCTCCATATCCAAAGGCTCGGTGAGGAAATGGAAATCGTGTACCTTAAAGTCCGACTTGTAGGCCGTCTTGGGGTCGTATCCCCTGCTGACATAGAGTACGTTGGCCTGAACATCCTTCTTCACCACAAACCAAGGACCGCCTCCAAAGCCCAGTCCGTGACGCTGACCGATGGTGTGAAACCACAATCCGCGGTGTTCACCAATCTTCTTACCCGTTTCTAATTCTATCACGTCGCCATGCTTTTCGCCCAGATAGCGGCGCAGGTATTCGTTGTAATCAATCTGTCCCAGGAAACAAATGCCCTGACTGTCTCTGCGTTTGGCGTTGACAAGATGCTCACGTTCGGCAATCTCGCGCACCTCATTCTTTTGATAATGACCAATGGGAAACAAGGCCTTTTTGAGCTGCCAGTCGTATATCTGAGCCAAAAAGTCGGTCTGGTCTTTCACAGGATCAGGACTGGTAACGAGCCACTTCTTACCATCAATCACCTCGGTTTGTGCATAGTGGCCCGTCGCAATCAAGTCATATTGATGACCAACCTTTGCATCAAAGGCCCCAAACTTGATGAGTCGGTTGCACATCACGTCGGGATTGGGCGTGTAACCCGCCTTTACTTTCTCCATGGTGTACTTTGTTACCTCGCTCCAATACTCCTTGTGACAATCGACAACCTGCAACCTACAGCCGTACTTCGCAGCCACTGCGGTGGCCATCTCCAGGTCTTCTTCCGACGAGCAGTCCCACTCTTCGGCTTCCTCGGGGCCTATCTTGATATAAAAACAATCGGGATGCAGTCCCATTTGCGCCAATTCGTATACCACAACCGAGCTGTCTACACCGCCCGAAAGCAGCACAGCGATTCGCTTGTCCTTAACATCAGCTACGTCGATTCCCATTTTTTGCCTCTCCTATGCTTAGTTTCATCGGCAAAGATACGCATTTTTGCCGGTATGGTTGGGTGGCTTTTCGTTTTTTACAAATATTACCACACGCAGCTGCAATATAAATGCAAAAAAAGAGTTATCTTTGTATCATTCTATAAACAAACTGAAATATGAAAAAGTTAGTATTTATGTTCGCTGCCGCAGCTATGTTTGCTGCCTGTCAGCAAAATGGTAAGAAAGCAGCCAATGCAGAAGGTACAGATTCTTTGGCAGCCGACACAATGATTGTAGCCGACACACTGGTTTACGAAGGTGAGGGTCCTGCCGCTGATGGCACGTACCAGTACAGCCTTTCGATCTATGGAGACAGCATTAAAGAGTTTGCTTACGAGCAGGTTGCTGTTACCCCAAAGGGTAAAGAAACCATGGCTCGCACCACTGGTGTAGCCAGACTGATTGAGAACAACGGCAAGAATTATGTACGCGTACAGTCAGAAAAAATGGATTCAGTGACCTTCCTTCAGTTGGACGATCAGACACTACGTCTGGTATCCGACAAGTTTGAAGAAGCAGGAGAAGGTACCAATACCGACCTGAAGCTGAAGAAGTAAAGCATACGACACAAGCGCATTTAAACCAACATGCCGAAGAAGGTTTTTCCTTCTTCGACATGTTTATTTTCCCGAATCAGTCATTGCGTGTGAGCCTACCCATGTTACGGATTATAAATGAAGGTAAGAACATTCATCCATCCACTAAGACACAGGATGCTTAGGTGGACGAATCTTCAGCGTTTTCATCCAGCTTATCTTCCTCCACCACCTGTAGTTTTCGTTTTTTGAGTCGTCCATTTTTGCGTAAAGCCTCACTGATAATCCATTGCAGTTGGCCGTTGATAGACCGAAACTCATCGGCGGCCCATTTCTCTACAGCGTCCATCGTGTCTGAATCAATACGCAGAATGAAACTTTTAGTCTTGTTTTCTTTCTTTGCCATTCGCCTTACATGTTCAACGTACCTGTGTTGACAACAGGTTGAGCCGTATCATCACCACAGAGAACCACCATCAAATTGCTGACCATTGCCGCCTTCTTGTCGTCATCAAGATCGATAACGCCATCACTGGAGAGCCTGTCTATGGCCATTTTCACCATCGACACCGCTCCTTCTACAATCTTCTCGCGCGCCATGATGACGGCAGATGCCTGCTGACGACGTAGCATCACGGCTGCAATCTCGGGCGCATAAGCCAGATAATTGATACGAGCCTCAACGATTTCGATACCGGCCATCTCCAATCTTTCGGCCAACTTCATTTCCAACTCCTTGTTAATAGACTCATCACCATCACGCAAGGTCAGTTCCTCTTGATTGGACTCGTTGTTATCATAGGCATACTGACCAGCGACTTGTCGTAGGGCAGCCTCGCTCTGTATCATCACAAAGTTTTCGAAAGCCCGCATGATGCTGCTCACATCCTTACCCACTGAGATGCCAAGACCTTGTGCCATGGTCTGCGAATCGATTTCGAACATCGCTTTATACGTATCCTTCAGCTTCCAAACCAGCACCAACCCAATCATCACAGGGTTGCCAATCTTGTCGTTAACCTTGATGGGTTCGGCGTTTAAGTTCCTGGCACGAAGAGACAATTTCTTCGTACTGATAAATGGATTGACCCAATAAAAGCCCACTTCCGAGAAGGTTCCACGATACTTTCCGAAGAACATCATCACCCGAGCTTCATTGGGTTCTACCTGCACAAAACCCATTAACAAGATCAAGTCAGTGACACAAAGACTCACACCTGCCCCGATGAGCCCATCCGAAGAATCGACACCAGCCGAAATAAGGAACACGCCCAAAGCGAAAATGGCTATAAACACGAATAACATGACGAATCCGTTGACCTTCATTCCCTTAAAAGTAAACTCTTTGTTTTCCATAATTTTGATGATTATTGATATTATTTTGATATCACAAATATATCTATCAAAAAGCATATCCTCCAACTATTTTTCGTCATTTATGCTCTTAGTTAGCATTATTTAACACGCCACACAAAGCCATCAGCAAAGCTACCACCGCCCTACCCTCCATTTATGTCGGCATTGGCTACGGTAGATTGATTTTTAATTCCATTCTATTGCCACAACCAATCATTTTCATTATTTTTGTTGCTGTAATCATCATCGCATCATGAAACTCATTTTTCAGACAGGTACAAGGCTTTCATTGAGCATTCTATGGATTGCCCTTTTTGCCAACAGTGTTCATGCAGAGAATGCTGACACCTTGCAAGTGCAGCAGAAGACCATTCACCGACTGGAATGGGACGTTGTTCCATCGACCATTTTGCACACCAACCCGTACCTCAAAGGGGCTAACGATGAGCGACGAACGATGAACCATGCCTTCACCACTCGCCTGAAATATGCCTTTCAGATGCCACAGGCCAGTATGCAAGCACAGACGTACAAGGATGCTTATCAAGGCATTGGTGTGGCTTACCACAACCTGAATCCACAATTAGGAAACCCGCTGTCGGCTTTTATCTTTCAGGGTGCGCCCATCAAGAGATTCACCTCCAGCCTGTCGCTCAATTATGAATGGAACCTGGGGCTTACCTTCAACTGGCATCCGTACAATCAGGAAACCAACCCACAGAATAAGGTCATAGGATCGAAAGTGACCGCCTATATCGACGCCGACTTCTATCTGAGGTGGCGACTCTCCAACCATCTGGACTTAAACGCAGGCATTTCGCTTTCCCACTACTCCAATGGTAACACATCAATACCCAATGCCGGGCTCAACATCATAGGCGGTCGTGTAAGTCTGGCCTATTACCTGAATCGTGAAAATGACAAACTGATTCCGAAAAGAGCCATTCCGCCGTTCAACAAGCACATCAGCTACGACCTCCTGGTTTATGGTGCATGGCGCAAACAGGGAATGTATTTGGATGGCAATCCCGTGGCTTTGCCTGACAGATACGGCGTGATAGGTTTCAACTTCACACCGCTCTACAACCTGAATCACTGGTTTAATGCCGGCATTTCGCTGGATGGCGTGTACGACAGCAGCTCGAACCTGTACATTGAAAACTACATCATAGCCTATGGCGAATCGCACAACGACCTGGATCATGTCGTAAGTCCGTCCGCCATCCGACAAATGTCTCTCGGGCTGTCTGCCAGGGCTGAGTTTGTGATGCCTTATTTCACCATCGATGCGGGCATTGGAAAGAACATCATCAACGCACATGCTGAACTGAAAGGATGGTATCAAACATTAGCCTTGAAGGTAGATGTAGCGCATTCTGTTTTCCTCAACATCGGTTATAGCTTATACGACTTCAAAACACCCAATCACCTCATGTTGGGCGTTGGCTATCACTTTCATCACAAACGAGGCCGTTAGTGCGGTTTCCTACCCTCATTAAAAATGCCGAACAACAATTGTTGCCCAGCATTTACTTGGCCCACATCGGGCTAATTTATGTATGTTGTCCAACTGGAAGAAAGCTGCAATGGCGCCATAGACGACTGGCTTTCGATTATTTCTTCGTCGGAATATTAAACTCGCAAACCTTCGAGATGGCTTTGTTGCCTTGCACGACAGACGCGCAAATCTTGACCGTTCCCTTCTTCAACTTATTGTTAGCACAAACCACAGCCGTGTACCGAATTCCTGAACCCGGTTCAATTTTCTCCACATGCAGACTGGGTGAAATAGACAGATGCTTATTGCCGGACATCTCTACCACCGTGGGTTGGATGTCGTACAAGGTCTCAGTGCCACGATTGTACACCTCAAAAATCACCTTACAGATTTCACCACGCGAAATGACATTATCTTGATTGTCGTCTACAAAACGAGCGTTACGAATTTCGATGGCCGGGGTATAACTGAGTCCCTTGGTCAATTTTTCCACACTGGACGACTCGGGTAGATGGGTAGTTGGCTGCTGAGCACTGTAATCACCCGTGTAGTCACTGCCTTCGAAATCGTACAAGCGGTCGTCACCACTATTCGTTTCATCGAAGCCGCTATACGCCTTGCCCTGCTGCTCGTAATTAGAGCTGCGGTCGTCGCGCTGTTCATTTTGGTGCTGTCGGCGCTGCCTACGCTGATAAGCACGTTCCTCTTTGTCGCGTTGGTATTGTTCCAAATTGGCTTGACGCTTCTTGTCGGCCTGCGCACCAATGGCGCCACCCACGATGGCACCACCCGCCATACCGACAATCGTGCCGACATCACTGCCGCGGGCACCATTACTAATGCCACCAATAGCACTTCCCAATACGGATCCAAGGGTACTGCCTGTATAAGCACCGCTACCCGTATAAGTGCCGCAGCTACTCAACAGCACCGTGACACAAACTGCTGTAACCAAACCTCTTCTCATGTTTCTTGTATTTATAAATCCGAATTTTCGTCTGTCAAGCATACCCAACAGACCTCAGCTTAACGCCAGGGCATGACCCGAACAATATCGTCACGCCCGTTTTCCAGCACTACAAAGATAGCAAACAAAACTTTCATGCAGCGGGGATTTTCCCGATAAAACCGTAGGGAAAACCCTATTCTAAAGCCCCCACTACCTACCAAAACTTAATACGCAACACCCTCGTTTACAAAGTATAATCAAGAATAAAGTAAATCTATAAGTCAGATGGTCAGTAAGTTAGTTTTAACTCAGGTCGAAATTGACTCACTGATTAAACTACATACTTAACTCAGTCGATAAGTCTTAACTTTGGTCAGGAAATATTGGGAGGTAATATCAACAACAAAAGTATCATTTATTTATACTGGCAAGGTGTGTCTTTGTGACACAAACTGCCGTTTGTTCCACAAAGACCCTTACCCTGAGGAGGATTAAATCACTCCAAAGTCGTGATTAGAGACATAAAGGACATTTTAGCAGGTTGAGAAAGGCAGACCAACTTTTACCACAGAGGTCTACCTTACAGATAGAAGATGCAAAGCCTCTAAAAGGCATCATACACTTAGAACATCACTGTCTTGTGTTTGCTAACACAATAATAGAATACTAAGTTTGCTTTCCAACATACCATTTCTATCTCAAGATCTTAATATTCATCAGTTTTAATTCCTCATTATTCATGCGAACCCATTCATCCCAGTCTTCGTCAAATAATTTTAGCAATGGGCTTGGATGTGTCCTTAATAGTTCTGACAAATAAATCTTTGCTTTCTTCTCTCCATCGCGCAGATAAATTGCCTTAATCTTATTAATAGCCATATCTTCGTTATACTCATCATTCAATGAACTGTCACAAACAGCAATTGTCTTTTCAATGTAATAAGCAGCCGAGTCTTTATTATGTTCCCTTAAGTATTTTTCCGACAGAAAGATAAGCCGTAACGGATTATTTGCTTGAAGGGTCAAAACTGCATGTTCAGCGTTGGCTATAGCCTCATCCATGTGTCCCAAAGAAAAGAAAACCATGGAACGGTGACGATAACAATGCCTCTTACCGATGTTCGTAGTATCAATACTAAGTAAGAAGTCTGAAAGTTTCAATGCTCTTTCGAGCATTGTTGTGTCGTTACGCAGAGTCCCCTCAAGGACCATTTTGTCTAAACTATCACGAAGGGTATTGAGATTTTCTTTATTCTGTCCTTTGGCGCATCCTATAATCAATACGAAGACAATAAAAAAATACGATATTTTTTTCATAGAAACTTATTGGTTTGTTATTTAATTCTGAATTCATGATTATATCTTCCCCATGCACCAGTGATGAAACCAATGATAGTCGGTCCTGTAACTATCCCGTGGCCTCCAGGTGCGCTATAATTCCAACCTCCAAATACATTTAAATTTATTGGGAATGCATTTCTATAGGCCTACCGGGCAAGTCAAATTCGATCTAATTTAATTCAACCAACGGGTTAAATAAAGGACATTTGGAGCTTTTCGGCCTACCAAATGTCTATTACACCGCAAACCACAAAAACTTAACAGACTATTGATTGATGTCACATATATATTATTTTTTTATTAATGTTGACGGGAACATGTTCTCCAGGCAATCCTCTACTCCTATATTTTCCAATGAGCTTATTCCGTAAAAAAGTAAGATATATCAAGTCTGGTTCGTATATTATCTGAGGATAACGAGAATCTTTCAAACCATATTTCTTGTATATTTTTGGAAAGTATTTCTTTACCTCCTTGCCAAAGCTTTTGTCATCTAATTTGAAAACGGGGCTCATAGCCAGCGATTGTCTCGGATCCGCCGTCCACATCACAAACAAGATGTCCTTACCATGAACTTTGCTTTTAAAATTATATGGACATCTATTCCACGAATCATAATCAATCTCATCGGATATTGTATATCGCTTCAGAATGTTGCTGATATCCCGACAATATACTCTTATGACATAGTCCTCGCCTTTATGAATGGAATCCAAGGAGTCAACATAAAAAGCCAGTTCTCTTTTCAAATCTTGATTGTCTATCTCCATGTACCTGTCTGTCTCCTTATAGCCTTCATTGTTACATGAAAGACATAAGAGAGTTATCGATATTAAGAAAAATATAACTTTATACATTCCTTTAAATTTAAAATATTATGAAAAAACTTACCATTTTTTCTGTACGGGAAAAGCCAGTCCATTTCCATTTACCGAGACATTGAATAATTGTTTCGTTGGGACTAGCAAAATATTAATAATTCCATCAAAATGTATATTAGCCAAATTTATATCTGCCCCACTTATCCCTAGTGGATTTTCAGTCTGAGTTGGATTCCAAGAAGGATGGGTATGCACTTGTCCTGTTGCCAATACTGTATGACGTTTACCTCCAAGTATAAACTCAACTTCATTACTATTACTAACAAAATAATTATGCGAGGAAGTGTATGTATTGCCAACTTCTTTGTATACTAGCATTCCTTTATCATCTAGATTCACGGCCGCAATTTCTATTCCAAGTTATTTGATCTTCTGACCATGTAATCATAAGCTCTATGCCGTGCATTTTTCCCTCGGAACCAAGTATGCCATGTTTTTGGATGCATTAAATCATTAAACATGAAAGAGTTAACGCATTTATTATCAATGCATTACAAAGACGCATAGCAGCGAAAACCGACCCTATCAAAAAGGCGAGCTATCAGATGGCCTGAAAACCTTTAATGCTGTTGGTCTTCAGAATATCTTTTAGGCTCAACTCGCCATCCGAGGCGTGTGCGGCACTGTTAAAAGCATCTTCCTCATCGGCTGTTGGGCAATAGTCGAACCATTTGTCGTGCAGCACACCACACCCCCAGCCCAGAAGGGCAATGACTATAAACACCAGTAATGCTATGATTTCCATACCTTATATATTTATATTGTACCTTGCAAAAATAGGAAATAAAGATGAATCGGCCATGGATTCAGTAGAAAACATTCGACGTGGCCGCCATTTCACCCGCACATACATCGAGCAAGTCATCTACCCAAGAGGATGTTCCCAGAGCGAGCGACGACACGACGAGACATCTTCTTCCTTATAGTATCATGTCGGTTGAAAAGGCATATTTGCCATCGTTGCCTCACATTGAAGCAAAGGATGAACATCATCCTACAACTTTTTTTTGAAAATTACATATTTACGCATTGTATTGAAAATAGGAAGAAGAATATCATATCGTCACCAATGCGCACCAAATAAAAATAAAGGTGTCCCATTATAACAATTGTCATTGATGAATTGCTCAACAGGCGAAAATAACAAGGCATTAGTTGCAAGAATATTTTTCCTATTTTTTTTTGTTTACTTTGAGAGAATTGATATATTTGCAGCCGTTAACTACTACTACAATCTACAACCTACCGCTAACAACCCCTGAAAAGCGTAAAGACAAAACCACTCTTGGCAACTGACAAGGGCAGATATGCGGGTACGTTTGCAGCACGAGTGAACAAGACTATATTACTAACCTAATTCTATAAATATGAGAAGACGACTATTCATGACGATGTGTTTCCTATTCTTACTGATAGGAACAGCATTTTCACAAACAGACGTGTCAGGAACCATTATTTCAAAAGAGGATGGGCTACCCGTCGTGGGTGCCACCATCCAAGTTGTTGGATCCGGAACGGGAGCTATCACCGACATCGATGGTAAGTTTAAACTAACGATGCCACAAGGCAAACGCACACTGCGCATTACCTATGTAGGCATGGAGCCGCTGGACGTAACGGCCAAGAACAACATGCGAATAGTGATGGAGCCAGTGCAGAAGAGCATTGACGAAGTGATTGTTGTAGCCTATGGTACAGCCAAGAAATCAGCCTTTACCGGTTCGGCAGGCGTACTGAAAGAAGATGAAATATCTAAGGTACAAGTAACCAACCCAGTAGATGCATTGCGTGGAAAGGTATCGGGTGTACAGATGACCCGACAGTCAGGACAGCCTGGTGGATCTTCTCCAGCCATCCGCATCAGGGGTATCAGTTCTATCAACTCAGGCAACGCACCATTAATCATTCTCGACGGTGTGCCTTTTGATGGCGATATGAACTCTCTTAACCCTGCTGATATCGAAAGTGAAACAGTGTTGAAAGACGCTGCCTCAGCTGCTTTGTACGGTGCACGTGGTGCCAACGGTGTGATTATTATCACCACCAAGAACGGGCGCAAAGACCACGCTTCCGTCACATTTGATGCCAAATGGGGTGCAAACAGCCGAATGTTGCCCGACTATGAGTATATCAACCACCCTGCCGCATATTACGAAATGTGGTACAAAGGCTTGTACAACTATGCCATTGACAAACGCGAATCCTCTCCTTTGGAAGCCTATAGATTTGCCAATGAGAACTTAACCTCGAACACCAGCTTTGGCTTAGGATATAATGTTTATAACGTTCCCGCCAATGAATATTTGATTGGTAAGAACGGAAAGTTGAACCCTAACGCTACGTTGGGCAACGTAATCACGGCTCCCAACGGTACCAAATACATGCTTTATCCAGACAACTGGTTGGATGCCATCTATAAAAGCAGCATGCGTCAGGAATACAATTTAACCGCAAACGGCAGTACGGAGAAATCAACCTTTTTTGGTTCGGCAAACTATCTGAAATATGATGGTATCTCGCCCAACTCTGATTACACCCGTTTCTCTGGACGTATGAAAGCAGATTATCAAATTAAACCTTGGTTGAAGCTCGGCGGAAACTTCAGTTACTCGCACTACGAGAGCAACTCGTTGAGAGACGGAGGTAACAGCGGTGCTCCCGACAACGTCTTCGCCATGGCTACCATAGCTCCTATCTACCCACTTTATCTTCGTGATGAGAAGGGCAATATCATGACTTTCGATAATGGAGGAATCCCCGCATACGACTACGGTGATGGTCAAACATTAGGCATACCAAGAGCTTTCTTGCCTAACGCAAACGGTCTTTCAGACAACTTGCTGAATCAAAACGGCGAAGAGGGCAACTCATTCAGTGCGATTGGTACTGCTGAAATACGCTTCCTCAAAGATTTCAAGTTCACGACAACCAACAGTGTGTTTGTGGATGAATACAGAGGAATCACGACGCACAACCCTTGGTTGGGTCACTATTCTGCCCAAAAGGGTGCCGTACAACGTTCACACAAGAGAACATGGAGCTACAACTACCAACAATTGCTCAACTGGCATCACGAGTATGGAGCACATGAGGTTGAGGCCATGCTGGGACATGAATATTACCGTACGCGTGGTTACAACATATTTGGTGAACGCCAAAAAACCTTCTCAAACGAAAGTAGCGAGATGAACCAAGCCATATTGGTTATTGACACGGGCTCTTCTATGGGCGACTACAACACCGAAGGATGGTTCGGTCGTGTTCAGTACAACTATGATCAACGTTATTTTGGTTCGATGTCCTATCGTCGCGACGCTTCCTCTCGTTTCCATCCCAAACATCGTTGGGGTAACTTCTGGTCTTTGGGTGGTGCCTGGTTGGTAAGCAAAGAGTCTTGGCTGAAGACCAATTGGATTAACGAATTAAAACTGAAGGCATCGTACGGCGAGCAGGGAAACGACCGAATCGGTAACTTCCGCTATGCTTATATGTACAACATTGTGAATTCAAACGGTGAGCTTGCTATTACACCAGCAACAGTAGGTAACGAGGAAATCACTTGGGAGAAAGGTGGAAACTTCAACACTGGTATTGATTTCACGCTCTTCGGCAGCAGGTTAAGTGGTTCTTTGGAATACTTCTACCGTACCACAACAGATATGTTGGCTTGGTACACACTGCCAGGAACAACGGGTTACACCGGCTATTACAAAAACATTGGTAACATGGCCAACAGCGGAGTTGAGATAGAACTCAACGGAGACCTCATCCGAACAAAGGACTTCACATGGTCGGCACACCTGAACTTTACAACTTACAAAAACCGTATCACCAAGTTGGCTAAAGAAAGCAAGAATGCTGTAGTAGACGGCGTTGAAGGTTATATGTCTGGTGGTTACTTCTATGGCGAGAATCAGCCCCTCAACGTATTCCGTATGTATCGCTATGCTGGTGTTGACCACAAAACGGGTGAGGCCTTGTATTACAAGAACGTCTACGAAACCGATGCTAATGGCAAGCGTGTGTTGGACAGCAAGGGACAACCCATTGTGAAAGAGTTAACCACCGTAAAGACAACAGGCGAGGCTGACTATTACCTCTGCGGCACCTCACTGCCAGATGGTTATGGCGGGTTTGGTACATCTGTTAACTTCAAAGGCTTCGATTTCTCGATTGACTTTGCTTACCAAATTGGCGGTCAGTACTACGATGGCACCTATGCCAGCGCCATGTCGCTCAGCCGTGGCTACGCTTTCCACACAGATATGTTAAAAGCATGGTCGCCAGAAAACACAGAATCGAACATTCCACGCATCCAAAGCAATGACGAGTTCTCAACAGCTTATAGCGATCGCTTTTTGATGAACGCATCAAGTCTGTCACTGCAAAACATCACTTTGGGATATACACTTCCGGCAAAATTAACCACTTCATGGGGTTTGGAGAAGATACGCATTTATGGTGTTGCCGACAATGTATGGTTGTGGTCGAAGCGTCAAGGTATGGACCCAAGACAAAGCATTGACGGAACTGGTAACAATGTGAACTATTCACCCATACGCACCATTACAGGTGGTATATCGATCACATTCTAACTTAAACAAATAAGAAGATGAAACTAACAAATATAATCACAAAAGCATTTGTGGGCTCGTTAATCTGTTCTTCGCTGCTCACAAGCTGTATAGATGAGACCTTCCCAACGTCTCAAGCTACAAAAGACCAAGTTGGCAAATCGCCCACGGCAACCGAGGCGATGGTCAACGCCATCCCTGCTTATGCCAAAGCTATATGGTGGTCATGGGACATTTCATACAGTTGGGGATTGGGAGCCATGATGCACATCCGTGATGTCATGACCGAAGATTTAGCCACCGTTGAAAATGAGTTCGACTGGTTTTGGCCATGGGCAAACTGTAACAGGCTCGGTCAAGACCGACTCTCCACACAATTCCTGTTGCAATATCCCTACAAATATATATTGAACACGAACAATGTAATTGGAACCATCGACCCGAAAACCGCGACTGATGAGCAAAAAGGATATTTAGGCGTGGCACAAGCCAACCGGGCCATGATGTATTTGGATATCGCTCGTATGTTCGAGTTCTTGCCCAACAAGGTGACCAGCAACATCAACGCCGACGGAAATGACGTTACCGGGTTAACCGTTCCTATCATCAAACCCAACATGAGCAATGACTCTGCACGTGTAAATCCGCGTGCTACAAAGGAAAAGATGACTGCATTCATTCTTGAAGATCTGAAAAATGCAGAACAAAACATCATTCATTTGAAAGACACCCGTGGACAAACGCTCCCCGATTTGTCTGTTGTCTATGGTTTGGAGGCGCGCCTCTACCTTTGGATGGGCGACTATGCCAATGCTGAAAAAGCAGCTCGTAATGCCATCAACAACGCAAGCGTACAACCCATGACAGAAAAAGATTGCCTTGATTCAAAAACGGGTTTCAACCAAGCTAACAAATGGATGTGGGCTGTTCAATACACCAAGGATGACGAAACCGTTAAAGACGGATGGCTGAATTGGACGTCATGGAAGAGCAACGAAATTAAATACGGATACCTCCAAAATCCATGTAAGCAAATGATTGGAAAGAGCATTTATGACAGAATCAGCGATACCGACTTCAGAAAACTGATGTGGAAAGCTCCTGACAACTCACCTTTGGCCGCTAAAAATGTCTATGTTGATAATCAGTTTAAATCTATTCTTCCAACATACGCTTCCTTAAAATGGAGACCTGGAAATGGCCGTTTTGATGACATGATTATTGGCGAGTCAACTGCTTACCCACTCATGCGCGTTGAGGAAATGTATTTTATCGAAGCAGAGGCAGCTGCACATCAGGATATGGCAAGAGGAAAGAAGCTCGTAGAAGACTTCATGCGTAAGTATCGTGACAAGCAATATTCGGCCACAGCATCCACTAAAGACGCTTTGGTAGAGGAAATTGTTTTCCAAAAACGTGTGGAACTTTGGGGCGAGGGACAAACATTCTTCGATGTTAAGCGTTTGAACTACTCTGTTAAACGTGGTTATCCCGGCACAAACTTCTATGAGAGATGCAGATTCAACACCGACGGTCGTCCCGCCTGGATGAACATCGTGTTTGTAGACCAAGAGCAAATTAACAATAAAGCGCTTGTAGGATGGAACAACCCTGACCCATCCAACAAATACACGCCATGGGTAAAGTAATTAATATTGTAACATCATATCATTAGAAATTATGAAAAAGACATATCAAACCTTGAAGGCTATTCTACTGTTTGTGAGCGTAGCACTTCTCGCTTCTTGCGTAGAGGAGTACGAGTATGAGCCTGCCACAGCTGATAGTAGCGTTGCCACACAAAAAGCATATATCCTCACTGCGAAAACAGTCTTAGACTTGGAAAACAGCGAGCCACAAAAACTTGAGCTGACGGTGGGACGTCCTGACGGTTCTGCAGCTGCTGCCATTCATTTAATAACCAACAACAGCAAGTTCAAAGTGCCACAAAGTGTGGAGTTTAAAGCTGGGGAAAAGACAAAGAAGATTAACGTCAACTTTGACATGCAACCCGCAAGCACTGAGAAAGTAAACATCAAGGTGGATGATGCACAAGCTTACGATTATGGCAACACCGAGCTTGACATCACCGTTAACAGATACATCCTGCACCATGCCAATTGGGACAGCTGGTATTATGGATGGATGTTTAAGAATATTGATGTCATGGAATTTCCTAAAGGAACTTACACCATTAAAGGTCTACATGCAAAGGCCGAATGGATTGACAGCGACATGGGAACCATCACTTTCTGGAAAGATAGTGAAAACATACTTCACATGAAACCTCAGTACATCCATACGCAGAAATGGAACAACGATGGCATGAAAGATTTTTGGATTGTTGGTTTATATAGTGATAGCGAGAAACTTTGGAAGAAGGCCGATATTGACGCTTTGACCAAAGACGAATGTGGCAAATATTATCCAGATGATGACACCTTTGAGTTGTGGCTACACTGGTACTCGCCTGATTGGGGATGGTGGACCAACAATGGGAATCCAGAATGGATTGCGCTTTTGGACTAAAAAATGAACGAACAATAAAAAGATAACACACACTGTGTTGTCATCAATTGCAACCCAATGGGCGGTGGGACAATTCTTGCCAGTGTCCATTGGGTTTTTCTATCTACTGTAACAAAAATATTTATGATGAGAATTAGATTATTTACTACTTTTTCCCTTAGCTTGCTGCTTAGTCTTTCGGCATCGGCAAAACCTCGCACCATGGCACAACTCAAGACAATCGCTGCTCGAGAACTTTCTGTAGCTACGACTGTCGAAGATACGAGAGCCACAAACACCGGCAGTTTGGCTACGCTTCAGCAACTGTCTGACTTAACAGTGATTGGCAACCGCCATGTGGGTTTTGTGGTATTGGCCAACGACGATGCCATTGAAGCCGTTGTCGGTGTATCAAACAAGCCATATACCAACGACACAAACATCAATCCCGCCTTTCAATGGTACTTACGGGCAGCCAACGCAGCTATTGCCTCGCGTATAGCCAGTGGGCATGGCTACAGTGGTGCCATCGCACCATCGGCACCCCTACCCGACCATGTAGACCCACTCATAAAAACCAGATGGCAACAAGAAGCCCCGTTCAACAACGATGTGCAAAAGGATGATAAGGGCAAACCTTATCTTGTGGGATGCGTGGCCATCACCATGACGCAGATTATGCGCTACTACAAGTATCCCGTGGTGGGCAAAGGCTCAAACACCTATTCGATGAACGGTGAGACACTCTCCGCCGACTTTTCCGCATCCCCTTATCAGTGGGACAAGATGTTGCCTATTTATGATAAAGGAAAATACACTGACGAAGAGGCCAAAGCTGTGTCAGAGTTGATGCGACAAGTGGGCATTTCCGTCAACATGGATTATAAACCTAACTTCAGTTCCTCGTACACAAAATCTGCACAAAACGCATTGATTAACAATTTCGGCTACAATCCTGACATGAATCGCTACACCCGCAACTACTATTCAGAACAAGAATGGATGGACATGGTGTATAAGGAATTGTCTGAGAAACGCCCCATTTACTATTCGGGCAACGACTCGAAATGGGATAACGGTCACGCTTTTGTAATCGATGGTTATAATGCAGAAGGCAAAGTACATGTCAACTGGGGCTGGGGAGGCTATCAAGACGGCTTCTTCGACATTGGCATCCTGACACCAAAGAATAGTGGCGATTACAGTTACTATCAAGACATGATTGTTGGTATTCACCCAGAGCAGCAAGGAGCGTGGAAGAGTCACCTCACCCTGTATTATGGCAGCCAGCTCATCATCGAGAAATTCTCCAAGCGAGCTATCAGCATGGGCGAAGCGAAGGTTTGGAACGTGAGCAGCACTCCTATCAATGGTACACTGGCTTTAGTTATCGAAGGCAATGGACAACAACGCAACTTAATCACCACTGCTTATCAAGCAATAGACAGCTACTGGTACAAAATTTCGTGGCAAAGAATAATCATTCCTGCCGACCTTCCCGATGGCGATTATCAAGTCTACCTAAGATTCAAGGATGAACGCGATGCCAACTGGCAAGTGGTAAGATCAGAGTATGGCAAACCCAACAGTGTGGTGATCAACATTGCCAATGGCACCTTCACTATCAAGGGCAACCGCACCAATTACGACTGGGTAACAGCTATCGAGGCACCTACGGTAAGCGATGCCGAAACACCCATTAGCGTGTACGATTTGCAAGGTCACAAGCTATTACAACTCCCAGCAGCCGCCTTCTCTGTAAACCAACTGCCCATGCATGGCTTCTTCATCGTGAAGCAAGGTAAAAAGACAATGAAAATAGTGAGGTAGGAATCTTTTTTCCTACTGACTACGTCATTGCGTCACCTGGTTCGATTCAAAGGATTACAGCCACTAAGCGGTGTACGATGCGAATGTTGATCGAGATGACGACGGGCTGAAAGCCCAAAAGTACGTTAGCCCAGGACATTACATTGCCCTGGGCTAACGTGTTTACAACTCCACCTATCCAGTTGTAAGTGTAGGTGGAATTATAATCCCAGTCCTTTTCGGATTTGCCCTCTGGCCTGGTTTACTTTTTTGTTGGCTTCCTCTGCGCTTTTGTCAAGCGCCTTACCGGCTTTGTCCTTGGCCTCATTCATTTTGGCATTGGCCTTGTCAGTTGCTTTCGTGGCTTCCTGCTTGGCCTTATCAATGGCCTGGTTGGTCTCATGTTCAGCCTTTTTCATCATGTCTTTCGCATTGTTTTTCACGGCTTCCTCTGCCTGTTCGGCTGTTGCCTCAGCTGTTGTAGGAAGATTCTGAATGCCCGTTACAAGCGCGGCAATAGAGGGATTGTTATCTGCGGCAGCCTTGATTCTATCTGCATTGTCGTTCAAAAACTGCTGAATCTTGCCGACATAGGCTTGGGCCGTCTCCAACTTGCCAGAAGCCACCAGCTCAGCATACTTGTTTTGCAGCGATGTCAGGGTTGCCTGAATGGCATCCGTGTTGTTCTGCGATAACTGTGTATCAAGTTCAGACGTCAGGGAGTCGGCGGTTGCGTCCGCACTTTCATCCATCACAATCGTAGTGTCTGCCTGATTGTCGTTAGGTGATGTCTTCTTGTTTTCGCAGCCCGCAAATATAAACGCTATGGCTGCCATTGCCATCAAAAATACTTTCTTCATCTCAAATAATTGTTTGGTTAGTCAAATTTATTGTTGGTAAATATAGTATTTTTCGCAACATGCTATGCTGCTTGTTGGGAATTATTAACAGAAGCCCTTTGTCTTTTCATATTAATTCCAATTCTTTGTTGAGGAATTCTATTATCCTTTCTTTTTGATGTACCATGATATAGTGGTTTTCTTCATCATCGAACAATATGGCTGTTTTTGTACCACGTCGCTGCAATTTCCTACTGGCACCTGGAAGATTAGAGGAACTAGCATCCTTTCCTCCTCCTATCACCAATAGACGTTTTCAATAGTTTGGCATATTCCCATAGGGCAGTTTATTCTTAGGATTTCCATACTTAGATTTGGAGTTGTTTTTATTTCTATGACCACCAGTGTTAGTTAACAGACTTTCCAACACAGGCAACATACGATTCAGATTACCATACTGAATCATAAAATTCCAAAATGGTTCAAACTTCTTCCATCCTCCCATATAAAATAAATGGGCCAACTGCTGCTTCAGATTGTCATGACCAAAACTTGCATTGAAGATGTTTTTCCATGAATAAAACTCGCGATAAGCCCAATCATAGCCTTGTTTTAACTCTTCTGTAGACAAGCCCATCGTCTTGTAAACGACAGTCCTAGTATCGTACTTGCTCCAATCATGTGATGTAATGCGACCGCCCCGTTCCATTTGCTGAAAAAGTCGCGTTCCTGGGTAAGGAGTTAGAATGTGGAACGTTGCGGTGGTGATACTATGCTCAATCCCCCAATTAACAGTCCTATGGAATACATCTTTATCATCGTGGTCAAGGCCGAAAACAAAACTACCATTGATCATGATGCCAAGACGATGAAGTCGTTCCACAGCAGCCACATAATCTTTTGATAAGTTTTGTAATTTGTTACTGGAACGAAGGTTCTCTGGAGAAAACGTCTCGAAACCCAGGAACAAACTACGCAAACCAGCCTCTGCTGCCTTCTCTATCAGATTGCCATTTAATACCGAAGCAACAGTAGCGGCACTTTGGAACACCCTGCCCATACCACGCATTCCATCGAACAACTCGGATGCGAACCGGGGGTTACCCAACAAATGGTCATCAAGAAAATAAAGATGTCTGCCAGGAAGCCTGTCAATCTCTGCTAATGCATCATCTACCTTTTGTGTGTAAAATGATTTCCCCTTACCATAAAAAGCATCTTTATAGCAGAAATCACAATGATGAGGACAACCTCTTGATACAACAAGGGAATTCGGTACGAAATACTTTTCCCTCTTGATGAGGTCGCGACGGACAGGAGGTATGTTCTCCAGACTTCTCCAACTGGCAACATACCTCTTTTGCGGATGCCCCTCACGCAAGTCCTTGATAAAACGAGGAAATGCTTCCTCCCCTGGACCTAATAATATGGTATCAGCATGAAGTGATGCTTCATCAGGAAGACTGGTTACATGTAGACCACCCAGAGCTACAAATACCCCTCTTTGTCGATAACTATCGGCAATCTTATAGGCACGATAGGCATTAGTAACATACACTTGTATACAAACCAAATCAGGCGTGTCATCAAGGATTAGTTTCTCAACATGCTGATCTTGAATCACCACATCGTCATCATCGGAGAAATAGGCAGCGAGTGTTGCCAGTCCCAATGGGGGAAAAAGCGAATACTTTATAGGTCGCCAATAAGGACTCTCTGCCTCCTGCAATGCAGGTAGTATCATCTTAACTCTCATTCTATCTTTTGATAACAATAACGCATGATTATCTGAAAAAGTATACGGAGAGCGATAAAGGGACGACTAAACCCAAATCGGTCATTAGAGATTTTTCGTGCAAAAAGTTACATTATAGCAGGCTGTTCCATCGTTATAGCATCTATATACTAACACAATATGCATCTTTCATTCTATTTCAAGACAAAATGAAAGCAAAATTTTCTAATGACCGATTTGGGCTAAATAGTCTTCAAGGAACGACTATGTAATTTCAGCCATTAGGACTTAATCGGGACTTCCACCCGTTAGATAATGCTCATGCCGAGCGTATATAAAAAACGCTCTCAACCCAATTGGATGAGAGCGTTCATATTGAAACCAATATGGTAAAATTTACTTAGCTTCCTTTTCGTTTTGTGCCTTTGCTTCAGAAGCATCATCTTTAGCTGTTGCTTCAGAAACATCTTCTTTGGCTTTAGCTTCAGAAGTCTCTTTCGAAGTTTCTTCGGCTGGCTCTGCCTTAACAACATCGTCTGTTTCAACAACATTTTCAGCCTTAGCAGCTTCATCATTCTTCTTACCTGAAGAACGACGGCTACGACGAGTTTTCTTAGCTGTTTTCTCAGTTTTGGCCATATTGTCATCAAAATCAACTAACTCGATAAAAGCAATCTGAGCAGCATCACCTTGACGAGTACCCAGCTTGATTACACGGGTGTAACCGCCTGGACGGTCTCCTACTTTTGGAGCTACAGTCTTATACAGTTCTGTTACAGCTTCTTTTTTCTGGAGGTAGCGGAAAACAACACGACGCGAATTAGTCGTATCATCCTTTGAACGGGTAATCAGTGGCTCTACATACTTTTTTAAAGCCTTTGCTTTTGCGAGGGTCGTAGTGATTCTTTTGTGCATGATCAGGGATACTGCCATGTTAGCAAGCATAGCATCACGATGAGATGCAGTACGACCTAAGTGGTTGAATTTTTTATTGTGTCTCATTTTTTGTTTTGTTCGTTTTGGATGAGAGTGGATTACTAATATAGACGTTATAGATTCAAGTAGATGGCAAGTTTACGCATTCGTTGTCAGACTATTGATTACTCAAAGCATCCAAACTAAACTTATAAACTTAACAACTTAAAAACCTAACAACTCATACCTAAACCTTACTCCTTATCCAGTTTATACTTTGATGTATCGGTTCCAAATGATAGATTCAGACTTTCGAGCAAATCATCAAGCTCTGAAAGCGATTTCTTTCCAAAGTTGCGGAACTTCAATAAGTCTGTCTTGTTGTACTGCACCAAGTCACCGAGAGTTTCAACTTCAGCAGCTTTGAGGCAATTGAGTGCGCGAACACTAAGGTTCAAGTCAATAAGTTTCGTCTTAAGCAATTGACGCATGCGCAACACTTCCTCATCAAACTCCTGGTTGTCGTCTTGATCTGGATTTTCGAGTGTTATCTTTTCATCCGAGAACAACATGAAGTGATAGATAAGAATCTTGGCAGCTTCTTTCAGTGCATCCTTTGGGGATAGGGAACCATCCGTGGTTACCTCAATGACAAGCTTGTCGTAGTCGGTTTTTTGTTCAACACGATAAGGCTCTACTGAGTATTTAACATTACGGATTGGGGTGTAGATTGAATCGATTGGGAGGACATTGACATCCGTGCAGAATTGACGATTCTCATCAGCGGGAACATATCCACGGCCTTGATTGATGGTCAAGTCTATCTGCATGGAAGCTTTAGCATCTAAATGACAAATCACCAAATCAGGATTTAACACTTCAAATCCAGTCAGATACTTACCGATATCGCCCGCTTTGAACTCGGTGGAATTCTCTACGGTGATACTAACTTTCTCATTCTCGAATTCTTCTACTACTTGCTTGAATCGAACTTGCTTGAGATTCAAGATAATGTTGGTAACATCTTCCTTTACACCAGGTACTGAAGAAAACTCATGCTCAACACCAGCTATACGGATGGTATTGATAGCATAGCCTTCAAGTGATGAAAGGAGAATGCGGCGCAATGAATTACCGATGGTAATACCAAAGCCAGGCTCAAGTGGACGGAATTCGAATTTTCCGAACTTGTCGTCAGCCTCCAACATTACTACTTTATCAGGTTTTTGAAATGCTAATATCGCCATTAATTTAATGATTTATTTAGAGTACAACTCAACGATTAACTGTTCCTTAATATTCTCAGGGATGTCAGCACGTTCTGGCAGATGCAAGAACTTACCACTCTTTGAATTCTCATCCCACTCGATCCAAGGATATTTACTATGGTTGAAACCAGCCAGAGAAGCCTCGATGACCTCGAGAGACTTTGCTTTCTCTCGTACACCCACTATCTGACCGGGTTTAACTGCATAAGATGGTATATTGACAACACTTCCATCAACAACGATATGCTTATGCCCAACCATTTGACGAGCTGCGGCACGCGTTGGGGCAATACCCATACGGAAGACCACATTGTCAAGACGGCATTCAAGGTTCTGAAGGAGAACCTCACCGGTAATTCCATCAGACTTTGCAGCCTTCTCAAACATATTACGGAACTGGCGCTCAAGCACACCATATGTGTACTTTGCCTTTTGCTTCTCTGCCAACATGGCACCAAACTCAGACATCTTCCTGCGTCTGTTATTACCATGCTGTCCAGGAGGGAAGTTTCTCTTGGACAAAACTTTGTCAGCGCCGAAGATGGGTTCACCAAATCGACGTGCAATTTTAGATTTCGGACCTATGTATCTAGCCATAATATAAAAAAAATAAACTTATTCTAGTGATAATATCAGGAGCCTGACAGTTAAACCAGGCTCAAGATAAGAATTTATACCTTACGTCTCTTTGGTGGACGGCATCCATTGTGTGGCAATGGGGTTACATCAATAATCTCTGTAATCTCAATTCCTGCAGCATGAACCGCACGAATGGCAGACTCACGACCGTTACCAGGCCCTTTAACAAACGCCCTAACCTTACGCAATCCCAAGTCAAAAGCGACTTTAGCGCAATCTTCACCTGCCATCTGTGCAGCGTAGGGAGTATTTTTCTTTGAGCCACGGAAACCCATCTTACCTGCTGAAGACCAAGATATAACCTGACCTTCGCTGTTAGCCAATGAAACGATAATATTATTAAATGAGCTGTGAACATGCAACTGTCCCAGTGCATCAACTCTTACATTCCTCTTCTTTGAAGCTGTTGTTTTCTTTGCCATAATCTTTTTTAGTTTAAAAGTTAGGAGTTTAAGTTTTAATGTATTGAGAAAAATGTATTCTCAACCCTCAACTCTCAACTAAATTTACTTAGTAGCCTTCTTCTTATTAGCAACAGTCTTCTTTCTACCCTTACGTGTACGAGCATTATTTTTGGTGCTCTGACCACGAACTGGAAGACCATTACGATGTCTAACGCCACGATAACAACCAATATCCATCAGTCGCTTGATATTCATCTGGATCTCAGAACGGAGATCACCTTCTACTTTGAATTCAGCACCGATAATTTCACGGATCTTGGCTGCTTGATCGTCAGTCCATTCACTAACCTTCAAGTCACGGTTTACACCAGCCTTATCCAATATCTTTGCTGAACTACTTCGACCAATACCATAGATATAGGTCAATGCGATTTCGCCACGCTTATTCTGGGGCAAATCTACTCCAACAATTCTTATTGCCATTTGTTGATAAAATTAATAAAATAAATAACTTTAATTGGATTTGAGCTGCACACTTCAATTATCATTGAAAGAGATGCAACACTTCATCTTTTTTAGCCCTGACGTAATTTAAACTTCGGGTTTTTCTTGTTAATGACGAACAGACGACCTTTACGACGAACGATCTTACAGTCGGGTGTACGTTTCTTTAATGATGCTCTTGTCTTCATATCTTATACTTGATTATTTATATCTGAAAACGATTCTGCCTTTAGTTAAGTCGTAAGGACTCATTTCGACCTTTACCTTGTCACCAGGCAGGATCTTGATATAGTGCATTCTCATTTTTCCTGAGATATGTGCTATAATCTCTACACCGTTTTCAAGCTCTACGCGAAACATTGCGTTAGATAAACTCTCCACGATGGTTCCGTCTTGCTCTATTGCGGACTGTTTAGCCATAATTAATTATTTCTTTCTAAAAGTTCAATATTCTTAAACGTTGATAAAATCTCCACTTGGCCATGATGAATGCAACTGCGATTGGGCTGATGTCACCCTCACGCAAAATCGTTGCTTGTCTGGAATTCCATGTGGAACTACAAAATTGATAGAAGCAGAGATGTTCTCCGGGAATGAATCTCCATACGAGTATGGATTATTCAATAAGCTCGGGGTGCTTCGCAATCTCTAACAAAACTCTTTAGTTAAGCAATCCAACAGAGGTGTCGTGACACCTTCATTGACAGACTTACCAACATCAGTGAGCGTTGCTCCTGTCAGATGTTATGTCTAACGCATCAAGTCTATTTTATCTTCAATCTTTAAGAATATATTCACTCTGAGACTTAAGATTAGTAGGCTGATACATGATTACCTCTCGTGTGTCCCACGTTTAACAGTCCATCGTAATGACGCATCAATAAGTGGCTCTCTATTTGCTGCAGCGTATCTATAACGACACCAACGAGAATCAAGAGAGACGTACCTCCGAAGAACTGTGAGAAACCTTGCTGTACGTTCAACAGACCAGCTAAAGCTGGCATAATCGCTATAAAAGCAATGAACAACGAGCCAGGGAAGGTCAATCGAGACATAATCGTATCAATGTACTCGGCAGTATCCTTACCAGGTCTAATCCCCGGAATGAAACCATTATTGCGCTTCATGTCTTCTGCCATCTGAACAGGATTCAAAGTAATGGCCGTATAGAAATACGTAAATGCTATAATCAGAATCACGTAGATGACATTATACAACAAGCTGTGAGGGTCCATGAGAGAACGAACTACCGGAGATGCATTATCAGACTGATACTGTACAATAGCCAAAGGAATGAACATCAATGCTTGAGCAAAGATGATAGGCATTACGTTGGCTGCGAACAGTTTTAATGGGATGTACTGACGCGCACCACCATATTGCTTGTTGCCCACCAGACGTTTGGCATATTGCACAGGAACTTTACGTGTTCCCTGTACCAGCAAGATTGCAGCACAGACCACACCAAAGAGAATCAGCAACTCAACGATAAACATAATCAATCCACCACCGCTAATGGCTGTTAAGCGTGAACCTGCCTCTTGAACGAAAGCCTGAGGAAGGCGGGCGATGATACCAATCATGATAATTAATGAGATACCGTTACCTACACCCTTATCTGTTATCCGTTCACCTAGCCAAAGGATGAACATGCTGCCTGCAGCCAGGATAATGGTAGCCGGAATCATAAAGACTGTCCATGAGATACCTGTAGCCAAAGCCTGTGAAGCCTGATACTTCAGGTTCATCAAGTAACTAGGAGCCTGTAACAGCAAAATGAATACTGTCAGATACCGAGTGTACATGCTAATCTTCTTCCGACCACTCTCACCCTCGCGTTGCATCTTTTGGAAATAAGGTACAGCAACAGCTAGAAGTTGCATAACGATAGAAGCTGAGATATAGGGCATAATCCCAAGTGCGAATATGGACGCATTTGAGAATGCACCACCAGAGAACATGTCAAGCAGCGACATCAAGCCGCCTTCAGTCTGCTTTTGGAGTTGTCCTAACGAAGCAGGATTAATACCCGGCAGTACTACAAACGAGCCAAAACGATAGATGGCCGTAAATAGAAGAGTTATGAGGAGACGCTGGCGCAAATCCTCAATCTTCCAACAGTTCTTTAGTGTCTCAATAAACTTTTTCATTACTTAGATTCTAGTTGTGTTACCACCTACTGCCTTGATTGCCTCTTCAGCAGTTTTTGAGAATGCATTTGCTTCTACATCAATTTTAGCTGTCAGTTCACCGTTTCCTAAGATTTTTACAAGCTTCTTGCCATTGGTTAGGCCAGCTGCCACCAACTCGGCGATTCCAATCTTGGTAAGGTTCTTTTCTTCTGCTAACGTCTGGAGTGTCGACAAGTTTACAGCGAAGTATTCCTTGCGGTTGATATTCTTGAAGCCACCTTTGGGTACACGGCGTTGAAGTGGCATCTGACCACCTTCAAATCCGATCTTCTTTTTATAACCAGAACGAGATTTGGCTCCTTTGTGTCCACGGGTAGAAGTTCCGCCGAGCCCAGAACCTGGACCACGACCAATACGACGACGTGAATGAGTAGAGCCTTCTGCTGGTTTCAAATTATATAATTTCATGATTTTACTTCTTAAAAGATTACTATTCAACGACGGATACTAAATGATGTACCTTCCGAATCATACCACGCATACTTGGAGTATCCTCGACTTCAACAATCTGAGAGATTTTATGAAGTCCCAGTGCCAGCAGTGTTTTCTTCTGGTCCACAGGAGCGCCAATTTTACTCTTGATTTGCTTTACTTTTATTGTTGCCATTCTTCAGTCTCCTTATCCGTTAAATACCTTATTCATCTCGATGCCACGTGCGCCTGCGACGGTGTATGCATCACGAACCTGACTCAACGCTAAAATCGTGGCTTTAACCAAGTTGTGAGGGTTAGAAGATCCCTTCGACTTAGCCAACACATCTGTAATACCAACACTATCCAACACTGCGCGCATAGCACCTCCGGCAACCAGTCCTGTACCAGCAGCAGCCGGACGCAAGAATACGCGTGCACCGCTATAACGTGCTTCTATCTCATGAGGAATAGTACCTTTCAATACTGGAACCTTCACCAAATTCTTCTTGGCAGCTTCAGTACCCTTGGCGATGGCAGATGTTACTTCACCAGCCTTACCAAGTCCGTAGCCAATAATTCCGTTGCCATCACCTACGACGACAATAGCAGCAAAAGTGAATGTTCGGCCACCTTTTGTCACTTTTGTAACACGGTTGATTGCAACCAAACGATCTTTTAATTCTACGTCGCTATTTATCTTTACTTTATTCATTGCCATAACCGTTTAAAAATTAAGTCCACCCTTGCGAGCAGCATCAGCCAACTCTTTAACACGACCATGGTAGAGGTAACCATTACGGTCAAAGACAACAGCTTCTATTCCAGCTGCTTGAGCCTTTTGTGCAATGAGTTCACCAACCTTCTGTGCCTGTTCATCCTTTGGCATCTTTTCTAAGCCTAAAGAGGAAGCAGAAGCAAGAGTTGTACCAGTTATATCATTAATTACCTGAGCGTAAATCTGTTTATTAGAGCGGAAAACACTTAGACGTGGGCGCTCAGCTGTTCCGTTTACATTCTTACGAATACGGAACTTTATCTTCATTCGTCTTTTTTCTTTCTTTGTTGTCATAATCGTAAAAAATTAAAATTACTTAGCCGCAGCTGTCTTTCCAGACTTTCTACGAATAACCTCTCCCTTGAAGAGAATACCTTTTCCCTTGTAAGGCTCAGGCATACGGAAAGAACGAATTTTAGCACAAATGAGACCTAACAGTTGCTTATCACACGACTCTAACTTAATGAGCGGATTTTGGTTTCTTTCTGACTTAGTTTCTACTTTCACTTCACTAGGAAGCTGGATAAAGATTGGGTGAGTATATCCGAGAGAGAACTCTACAAGGTTACCTTGATTGGATACACGGAAACCAACACCGATGAGTTCGAGTGTCTTACTATAGCCTTCGCTTACGCCAACCACCATATTGTTGACTAAAGAACGATACAAACCATGATAAGCTTGTTTTTGCTTATAATCTACCGGACTTTTCTCATCTACCTCGAAAGTAATTTGTCCATCGCTAATGGATGGTTTGATAGAAGGATTTATCTCCTGAGACAATTCGCCTTTGGGTCCCTTGACGGTAAAGACATTAGTCTTCTCGTCGAAATTCACTGTTACTCCTGCAGGAATACTAATTGGCAATTTTCCTATTCTAGACATATTCTAACCTCCAATTAATATACGTAGCAAAGAACCTCACCGCCAATTTTTTGTGCGGTAGCTTCCTTGTCAGTCATTACACCCTGAGACGTAGATAATATTGCAATACCTAGTCCGTTAATTACTCTCGGCATGTCTTTGTAACCGGTATACTGGCGCAAACCGGGTGTAGACACTCGCTTCAATTTCTTGATAGCGTTCTGCTTTGTAGTAGGATCATACTTCAAAGCAACTTTAATTGTTCCCTGAGGACCATCTTCAATGAACTTATAGTTCAAGATGTATCCTTTCTCGAAAAGGATCTTAGTAATCTCCTTTTTCAAGTTAGACGCAGGAATCTCAACGACACGGTGATGTGCCATAATCGCATTTCTGAGTCTTGTCAGATAATCTGCTATTGGATCTGTCATTTTATAAAAGTTTAATTAATCGGGACTACCCCGACAATATTAAATTAGCATCTTTTTGATGTATGGTGTCAGTATTGCGTTAACAATTACCAACTAGCCTTCTTAACGCCTGGAATCAATCCCGCCGAAGCCATTTCTCTGAATTGAATACGAGAAAGGCCGAACTGGCGGATATATCCTTTTGGACGTCCCGTTACCTTGCAACGGTTATGAAGGCGGATAGGATTCGCATTCTTAGGAATTGACTGCAATTTACGAGCAGCCTCGTAAGCTTCTGCAGGATCCTCTGTTGTTGCAATAACCTTTTTAAGAGCTGCGCGTTTTTCAGCGTAGCGAGCGACTAGCTTCGCACGCTTAATTTCGCGAGCTTTCATTGATTCTTTTGCCATATTCTTTTAATCGTTTTTTGCGTTCTTAAATGGAAGACCGAAACCTTTGAGCAATGCATATCCCTCTTCATCAGTCTTGGCAGACGTGACAAAAGTGATGTTCATACCCTGTATACGATCAATCGCATCGATATTGATTTCCGGGAAGATGATTTGCTCCTCAATACCCAGCGTATAATTACCGCGTCCATCAAACTTGCTTTCAATACCTTTGAAGTCACGAATACGAGGCAAAGCTACACGTACGAGTTTTTCCAAGAACTCATACATACGCTCGCGACGTAAGGTTACCATCACACCAATCGGCATTTTCTTACGAAGCTTGAAGTTTGCAATATCCTTCTTAGAATACGTCGTAACAGCTTTCTGACCGGTAATAGATGAAATTTCATTCATCGCAACGTCAATAATCTTCTTGTCCTCAGTTGCATTACCAAGTCCTTGATTGATGACGATTTTTTTGAGAACGGGAACCTCCATGGTTGAAGTGTAGTGAAACTGTTCCTTCAATGCTGGAGCGATTTTCTCTTTATAAGTTTTCTTGAATTGCGCTGTATCCATATTATTTGATTTCCTCCCCTGATTTTTTGGCGATTCGTATCACTTTCTTTCCATCTCGTTTGATAGAAATACGAGTAGCCTTGCCACTCTTTGGGTCAATTAAACTCAAATTAGAAATATGTATAGGTGCTTCCTGCCTAACAATGCCTCCTTGAGGAGTCTTAGCAGAAGGTTTAGTACTTCTGGCTACTACATTCACTCCCTCAACAATGGCACGTTCTTCGTCGACCAACACTTTGAGCACCTTTCCAGTCTTGCCTTTATCCGAACCGGACAGTACAATCACTGTATCGTCTTTCTTTATATGTAACTTACTCATTTGCTTGTTATTTTAATAATTAAAGAACCTCTGGTGCCAAAGAAACAACTTTCATATTTATTGCACGCAGCTCACGAGCAACAGGACCGAAGATACGGCTGCCTCTTATCTCCCCAGCATTGTTCAACAAAACACAAGCATTATCATCGAAACGAATGTATGAACCATCCGGACGACGAATCTCTTTCTTTGTACGAACGACTAAAGCCTTAGATACTGCACCTTTTTTCAAATCACTTGATGGGATTACGTTTTTCACTGAAACAACGATAACGTCTCCCACACTTGCATAACGGCGACCGGTACCACCGAGTACACGGATGCAAAGAGCCTCACGTGCGCCGCTGTTATCACATACTGTAAGTTTTGATTCTGCCTGTATCATAATTACTTAGCTTTTTCTACTATTTGAACTAATCTCCATCTCTTTGTTTTTGACAAAGGACGTGTCTCCATAATGAGTACTGTATCACCTACATTAGCCTCATTCTTTTCATCGTGTACATGGTATTTTTTTGTTTTCTGAACAAACTTACCATATATAGGGTGTTTCTCCTTGAACTTTGATGCAATGACGATGGTCTTATCCATGCTGTTGCTAACAACGACACCCTGTCTTACTTTTCTTAAATTTCTTGTTTCCATCTGAACCATTGTTATTTATTAAGTTCTCTCTGCTGCAGTTCAGTTTTCATACGTGCGATGTCACGACGAGCTATCTTAATCTGAGATGGATTCTCCAAAGGAGATACTGCATGATTCAGCTTCATCTGATTGTAAGCTGCCTCTGCATTCTCTAGCTTCTCTCGCAAGTCTTTTTCAGCGAGTCCTTTTAATTCTGTCATCTTCATAGCTTAAGCGTTTTTATCGTAATCACGTCGTACAACAAACTTTGTCTTCACAGGCAACTTCTGAGCTGCTAAGCGCAGTGCCTCTTTAGCTACATCAAAGCTTACACCTTCTACTTCAAAGAGGATACGTCCTGGTGTAACCGGAGCCACCCATCCCATGGGATCACCTTTACCTTTACCCATTCGGACATCGGCAGGCTTGCGAGTGATTGGTTTGTCCGGGAAGATTCGAATCCAGACTTGTCCTTCACGCTGCATGTAACGGTTTACTGCTACACGTGCAGCTTCTATCTGTCGGCTATCGATCCATTTGGGCTCAAGCGTCTTGATTCCGAACGAACCGAAAACGAGCTGTGTACCTCTGTGGGCGTTTCCTTTATTTCCACGTCCATCTTGAGGTCTTCTATATTTTACTCTTTTGGGCTGTAACATGATAACTTTTTCTTTTAACGGTTATTGTTTCTTCTACGATTACCACGACCACCGTTACGGCCACCGTTTGGACGACCATTATGCGTCTTATCCTGTGTGAAGTTTGGTGTCAATTCTTGTTTACCGTAAACTTCTCCACGACAAATCCAAACTTTGATGCCGAGCAAGCCTACTTTCGTAAGGGCTTCTGTCTGGCAGTAATCGATGTCAGCACGGAATGTATGCAAAGGCGTACGACCTTCTTTGTACATTTCCTTACGTGCCATTTCTGCACCATTCAAACGTCCAGAAATTTGAACCTTGATACCCTCTGCACCAGCGCGCATCGTATTTTGGATGGCCATCTTGATAGCACGGCGGTAAGCGATTTTACCTTCTACTTGACGAGCGATATTGTTAGCTACAATATTAGCGTCGAGCTCTGGCTTCTTCACCTCAAAGATATTGATTTGAATATCTTTATTAAAAAGATTCTTCAATTCCTCCTTGAGTTTATCTACATCTTGACCTCCTTTACCAATGACGATACCAGGTCTTGCTGTACAAATAGTAATGGTAACGAGCTTCAAGGTACGTTCAATGATAATGCGTGAAAGGCTAGCTTTAGCCAAACGCTCATTAAGATACTTGCGGATTTTCCTGTCTTCTACAAGGTTGTCTCCGAAGTCCTTACCACCGAACCAATTTGAATCCCAACCACGGATAATTCCAAGTCGATTGCTTATTGGATTAACTTTCTGTCCCATTCTATTTATTATTTTTCGTCATTAGTTTTGGCATCAACAAACAAAGTAACATGGTTACTACGCTTACGAATTCTGTACCCACGACCCTGCGGTGCCGGTCTCATACGCTTCATCGTAACACCTTCATCTACGAAGACACGGCTGACGAACAACTCTCCATCTTCAGCCTTACGATCATTCTTAGCTTCCCAGTTAGCAATTGCAGAAAGAAGTAACTTCTCTATATCTTGAGCAGCTTGCTTTTTTGAGAATCTCAATACTCCGAGAGCGCGGTTAACTTCCATACCTCGAATCATGTCTACTACATAGCGCATTTTTCGGGGTGATGAAGGAACACCTTTGAGCTTTGCGAAGTATAAATTTTTGCGGGCTTCTTTTAATTTTTCAGCCGCTATATGCTTTCTTGCTCCCATTATTAATTTTTACTTTTAAATGGTTTGTCCCTATTATTTCTTGTTACCGGCGTGGCCACCAAAACGACGAGTTGGAGAAAACTCTCCCAACTTATGCCCAACCATATTTTCTGTAACGTAAACAGGGATAAATTTATTTCCGTTATGGACTGCAACAGTGTGACCCACGAAATCAGGGGAAATCATTGAAGCTCTTGCCCATGTTTTAACAACGCTCTTCTTTCCACTCTCATTCATAGCGAGAATTTTCTTTTCCAGAGCTACGTTGATATACGGACCTTTCTTAAGTGAACGACTCATATTTTACTCTTAGTTTACTTGATTATTTGTTAGCTCTTTCAATAATGTACTTATTAGAATGCTTCTTAGGTGCGCGTGTCTTGAGACCCTTAGCATACAAGCCCTTTCGTGAACGTGGATGTCCACCACTCTGTCGGCCTTCACCACCACCCATTGGGTGATCAACAGGGTTCATCACTACACCACGGTTGTGTGGGCGACGACCTAACCAGCGTGAACGACCAGCCTTTCCTGACTGTTCCAATGCATGGTCAGAGTTACCTACACTACCTACCGTAGCCTTACAAGCACTCAATATCTGACGAGTTTCGCCAGAAGGGAGCTTAATCACACAATAACTGCCCTCACGAGAAGTCAACTGAGCAAAATTACCAGCCGAACGGACAAGCAACGCACCCTGTCCTGGACGCAATTCAATGTTGTGAATCACTGTACCGACAGGAATGTTTGCTAAAGGAAGTGCATTACCTACCTCAGGTGCAGCATTAGCACCAGACATCAGCGTAGCACCTACCTGTAGTCCATTAGGAGCAATAATGTAACGTTTTTCACCATCTGCATAAAACAACAAAGCGATACGAGCCGAACGGTTTGGATCGTATTCGATTGTCTTTACTACAGCTGGAACACCATCTTTCTCACGCTTGAAATCGATAAAACGAAGTTTTCTTCTATGACCTCCACCCATGTAGCGGACAGTCATTTTTCCGGTGTTGTTTCGACCACCTGAAGAGCGTTTACCGTAAACGAGAGACTTCTCTGGCACGGATGCAGTAATCTCCTCGAACGTGCCAATAACCTTGTGTCTTTGTCCCGGAGTTACCGGTTTAAATTTACGTACTGCCATTTTTTATTTTAAATATTGCTGTAAAAATCAATTGTATCGCCCTCTTTCAGAGTGACGATTGCTTTCTTGAACGCAGCTTTTTGTCCCTTCACAAGTCCAGCGCGCGTATAGCGGCTTGAGCGCTTCCCAGCGTAGCGAGCTGTGTTCACATTTATTACTGTAACATTGTACAGACTTTCAATCTCTTTCTTAATTTGGAGCTTATCGGCTTCTGGACGAACGATGAAGCCGTACTTCAGTTCTGCAACCTTTGTGCGGTCCTCGCCCTTCACCTTATAAGTTTTTTCAATAGAAGACTTGTCTGTAATCTTAGTCATCTTCTCAGTGACCAATGGTTTAATGATATATGCCATGTTCTATTGTCTCCTTTTATTTAATTAAGATATTGTCAATCACCTTCAACGAGTTTTCTGTCACAACAAGAACATCTGCATTCAAAACTTTATAAGTATTGAGTGTAGATGCCGTCATCACATCTGCTTGTTGCAGATTACGAGCCGACAAATATACATTTTTATTTGCTTCTGGCAAAACCAGTAGCGACTTCTTGCCCTCTACTTTAAGATTTTTTGCAATATTTACGAAATCTTTAGTCTTTGGAGCATCCAAAGTAAAGTCTTCCACGATAACGATTGCGTTCTCCTGTGCTTTGTATGACAAAGCCGATCTACGTGCAAGATTCTTTACTTTTTTATTCAATTTAAAGCGATAGTCACGTGGTTTTGGACCAAACACACGAGCTCCACCAACAAGCAATGGCGAGTTGATGTCACCACGACGTGCACCACCACCACCTTTCTGGCGACCGAGTTTGCGAGTAGAACCACTCAACTCACTTCTCTCTTTTGACTTAGCTGTTCCTTGACGCTGATTTGCAAGATACTGCTTTACATCAAGATATAGCACATGATCGTTTGGCTCTATTCCGAAGATAGCTTCGTTCAACGTAACCTTTCTTCCAGTTTCCTGACCATTGATATTTAATACGCTAACTTCCATTATTTCTCAATTAAAACAGTTGAACCATTGCATCCAGCAAACGAGCCCTTGACAATCAACAGGTTCTTCTCTGGAATCACTTTTAACACTCTCAGATTCTGAGTTGTGACTCTGTCACCACCCATCTGGCCGCCCATGCGCATACCCTTAAATACTTTAGCTGGATAAGAACATGCACCAATAGCACCCGGCTTACGAGCTCGGTCATCCTGACCGTGTGTACGCTGACCAACGCCACCAAATCCGTGACGCTTAACTACGCCCTGGAAGCCTTTACCTTTTGAGGTGCCTATTACGTCAACGAATTCTGTATCGTTAAACAACTCAACAGTAATAGTGTCACCCAGGTTATACTCCCCATCAAATTTGAACTCGACCAAGTGCTTTTTAGGTGTTGTGCCGGCTTTCTTGAAGGTTCCCAACAAAGGTTTGGTTGTTCTTTTTTCCTTTGCTTCACCGAAACCTAATTGAAGAGCCTTGTAGCCGTCTTTTTCAACGGTCTTTACCTGTGTTACAACACATGGACCAGCTTCGATAACAGTGCACGGTACATTCTTACCGTCGGCACTGAAAACGGATGTCATTCCGATTTTTCTTCCAATTAATCCTGGCATTTCAAAAAATTATTAGTTTATGAGTTTTTTAGTTTATGAGTTTTTTAGTTGACGAGTTGACGAGTTGACGAGTTGACGAGTATATACTTCCCTAGTCATTTTCTCATACTCATCCACGAAAAAACTTTTCACACGTTAATTTACACCTTGATTTCTACCTCAACACCACTTGGCAGATCCAACTTCATCAAAGCATCAACTGTCTTAGCTGATGAGCTATAGATATCGATCAAACGCTTGAAGTTTGAGAGTTGAAACTGCTCACGTGCTTTCTTGTTCACGAAAGTACTGCGGTTCACGGTGAAAATTCGCTTGTGAGTAGGCAATGGAATAGGACCACTGACAATGGCACCTGTCGCCTTTACTGCCTTCACAATTTTCTCGGCTGATTTGTCAACCAACTGGTGGTCGTAAGACTTCAGCTTAATTCTAATTTTTTGACTCATCTTTGATATTTGTTAGTTATTTATTAAGAGGAGAGAGATACACGTCTTAAGAGTCATACGCTAAGACGTGATTCTCTTTCCTGATTTTGATTTCTTACAGAAGATCTGCTTTACCATTAACCTCCTCCAGCACTGTCTTAGCGATAGAGGTAGAAACTGGTGCATGATGATCATATTCCATCGAACTGGTTGCACGTCCTGAGGTGATGGTACGCAATGCAGTTACATAACCAAACATCTCGGCCAATGGCACCATTGCCTTAACGATACGGGCACCACTGCGTGCTTCATCCATGCCTTGTACAAGACCGCGGCGCTTATTCAAGTCACCAATCACATCACCCATGTTCTCTTCTGGTGTCACCACTTCCACTTTCATGATAGGCTCCATCAAAACAGGACCAGCCTTCGGGCAAGCATTCTTAAATGCATTATGTGCAGCAAGCTCGAAAGACAATTGGTCAGAGTCAACAGGGTGGAAAGATCCATCTGTCAACGTAACCTTTAAGCCAGTAACAGGGAAACCACCCAAAACACCATTCTTCAGGCAATCTTGGAAACCTTTCTGTACAGAAGGAATGAATTCCTTAGGCACGTTACCACCTTTAACCTCGTTAACGAACTGCAAATCGCCTTCGGTATAATCCTCGTCCTTAGGACCTACAGTAACGATAATATCGGCGAATTTACCACGACCACCACTCTGCTTCTTGTAAACTTCACGCAAGGTTACATCCTTGGTGATAGCCTCCTTATAGTTAACCTGTGGTTTACCCTGGTTACATTCAACCTTGAATTCACGCTTCAAACGGTCAATGATGATATCCAAGTGCAACTCACCCATACCAGAGATAATCGTTTGACCACTCTGCTCGTCGGTACGAACTGTAAATGTTGGGTCTTCTTCTGCCAACTTGGCCAAGCCGTTATCCAACTTAGCGATATCTGCCTGACTCTTGGGTTCAACGGCAATCGATATCACGGTATCGGGGAATGTCATAGACTCCAATACGATTGGATGAGCTTCATCGCACAAGGTGTCACCCGTACGAATATCCTTGAATCCGACACCGGCACCGATATCACCTGCATCAATCGAATCCATTGGAATTTCTTTATGAGAGTCCATTTGGAACAAACGACTGATACGCTCTTTTTTACCCGTGCGCGGATTGTATACATACGAGCCCGCAGTAACTTTTCCGGAATATACACGGAAGAACACCAAACGTCCCATGAATGGGTCTGTCGCAATCTTAAATGCCAAAGCAGCTGTTGGCGCTTCTTCAGAAGGCTTACGATCCTCTTCCTCATCTGTATCAGGATTAGTACCTACAACAGCCTCAGTATCCAAAGGTGATGGCAAGAAAGCACAAATATAATCCAATAATGGCTGAACACCCTTGTTTTTATAGGATGATCCCAGTACCATAGGAGTCAGCTCCATGGCACAAGTTCCTTTTCGGATTGCCTTGATCAACTGCATCTCATCGATTTCCTGACCCTCGAGATATTTCTCCATCAAGTCATCGTCAAAACTTGCAGCTGAATCTAACAATTTATCTCTCCACTCGTTTGCTTCGTCCACCAACTCAGCTGGGATATCAGCAATGTCGTATTCAGCACCCATGGTTTCGTCGTGCCAATACATCGCCTTCATTTTAATAAGGTCTACAACCCCTTTGAAGTTTTCTTCTGCACCGATTGGAATCTGAATTGGACAAGGATTCGCACCCAAGATGTCTCTCATCTGCTGAACAGTCTCGAAGAAGTTAGCACCAGAACGGTCCATCTTGTTCACATATCCTATGCGCGGTACATTATATTTATCAGCCTGACGCCACACTGTTTCCGACTGTGGCTGTACACCATCGGCGGCAGAGTAAGTTGCCACGGCACCGTCGAGCACGCGCAAAGAACGTTCTACCTCAGCGGTAAAGTCGACGTGTCCCGGAGTATCAATCAGGTTAATCTTGAAAGCTTTCCCTAAATATTTCCAGGTACAGGTTGTCGCAGCAGAAGTAATGGTAATACCACGCTCCTGTTCCTGGGCCATCCAGTCCATGGTAGCTGCTCCATCATGCACCTCACCAATCTTATGAGTTTTTCCTGTATAGAACAAGATACGCTCAGAAGTTGTTGTTTTACCGGCATCGATGTGGGCCATGATACCTATGTTACGTGTTAAATGTAAATCGCGATTTGCCATTGTCTTTTTACCTTATTTTATATAGTTAAAATCTGAAGTGAGCGAATGCGCGGTTAGCCTCAGCCATGCGGTGCATATCTTCTTTACGCTTATAAGCGCCACCTTGGTTGTTAAAGGCATCCATAATCTCTGCTGCGAGCTTATCTGCCATGCTCTTTCCGCCACGCTTCCGAGCGTACTGTATCAAGTTTTTCATCGACACACTCTGCTTACGATCAGGACGGATTTCCGTTGGCACCTGGAACGTGGCACCACCTATACGACGGCTTTTCACCTCCACTTGCGGAGTGATGTTATCCAACGCCTGCTTCCAAATTTCTAATGGAGACTTTTCTTCATTGCCCATCTTAGCCTTTACGGTGTCCAGAGCTTTGTAGAAGATTTCGTACGCTGTATTTTTCTTTCCATCGTACATCAAGTGATTGACAAACTTAGATACATTCTTGTCATTGAAGACTGGATCTGGCAAGATCACACGCTTCTTTGGTTTTGCTTTTCTCATTTTTACTTAATAAAAAATTGTGTCTGCGGAGGCTGTTATTGTTTTGATCTTCAACACTCACTCTTGAGCATTTACTCAACCTTGATAATAATTCTCCAGCAAAACGATAAATATTATTTTAATGGGATAAAGAAAAGATTCTATGTCACTGGGCTCTTGAGCTATTTCCAATCTCCGGTTCTGAAGTCATGTATCACCTACATTCTTACCAACCACAGAACCCACTGATTTAGAATCTTTCTTGTATTCAGCTTACTTCTTAGCTGCCTTAGGACGCTTCGCTCCATATTTAGAACGTCGCTGTGTGCGGTTTGCAACGCCGGCGGTATCCAATGTTCCGCGAACGATGTGGTAACGCACACCAGGAAGATCTTTCACACGACCGCCACGAACCAGCACGATACTGTGCTCTTGCAAGTTGTGTCCTTCTCCTGGGATGTAAGAGTTTACTTCCTTTTGGTTGGTCAAACGAACACGGGCGACCTTACGCATCGCCGAATTAGGCTTTTTAGGAGTGGTTGTATACACGCGCACGCATACGCCACGACGCTGAGGACAGTTGTCCAAAGCCGGCGACTTGCTCGAGCTTTCAATCACCCGTCTGCCTTTTCTTACTAACTGTGAAATAGTAGGCATAATTTTACTTTTTAATTTTATATATTATTTTGTATATTATCGAAGCGATATCGAAAGAGGACACAATATCCCCTTTAATGAATTGGATACAATGAACCTTTTCGGGCTGCAAAGGTACAAATAATAATTAAAACTCGTACAAAATAATAAGTTCAATTTTTCACGAGCTTAAAAATTTAACAAAATATAGCATTCGTTTCAATAATTTACGTCGAAAACAAATGTATATCAACATCACTTATCGTTCGTGAAGAGCGCGAAAAGAATCCGTAAAACGTACTCTCGCGTATTATATTTTTTACCCCAATTCGGGTTCACCCCGACCTTATTCTGACAAGTTAAGGGTAATGTTCATTGTTGAGTCAACAAATGTAACACCTGCACATCTTCCAAATGCACGCAGATTAAGAAAGAACATAAGAGGGAAAAACACCCTACATTCAAGTTCAACAAAACGGTTGTAAGAGACAGCGTTAGGGAAGTACGACTTAAAAGTCGGCTTGAATTGGAGGTTGTAGGGTTAGCACCTTAGTACGTTCCTCGTATTTACTGCCATTGAATACTCTTAGGTGAATCTTATGCTCACCACCGTCCGCAAAGGTTATCGTGCCCGGATGCTGTCGGTTGGATGTAGAGGGAATGCTACCTTCAAAAGTCCACTCATATTGGCTTCCGCCTTTGCTTTTGTTGATGATGGGGACAGTTCCTGGAGCAATACCATTGATTGCCACGGTAAAATTAAAGTCTATCGTCATGGCGGAGTCAACTCTGAGGGTCTGCTGACTTGTCCTTTCCTCTACAGCATTCCAGACTCGCAAGGTTATTTTGTGCTCACCTGCTTGCGTGAACACAACCTTACCCGGACTTTTGTCCGTAAAACTACCAGGCTGTCCTCCTTCAAATGTCCATTCATACTCATCTGCCCCATAACTCTCGTTTTTTAGTTGAATAGTTACAGGAGAAGTTTTATCTTCTGGTGCCTCTATGGTGAATGCCGATTTGATAGGAACGGCAGTCTCATTGAGACAGGAAGAGACTAAGAAAGCAAACATAAATATTAATACATTCCTATTCTGCATCTTAATTTTCTTCATATTTTCTTTTATCATCGTATATCCTCTCGTTCAAAGATATGCAAATTGTTTTTGATATCTTTGATATACAATTTATTACCGTTCATATACAATGGTTGGGGAGGCACTAATTGGTTTCTCGTTTCATCGCATTCCTCTTCGCTGATTACTTCATATTCCCAAACAAGCTTGCGGGCTTTGTAATCAAAAATACCAGCTCGACGAATGCCTCCATAGTCCTCTTCTTTTTCACCCAAAAAAGTAAAATAATCTCCTTGAAGTAAGGGACTATATACACTTCGATAAATTCCTATGCCCGATGGGTCGACTTCTCGAAAATCATACTGTTCTGTAACTACTAACTGTTCCGTGTCAATGATTTGAAAATCAAATCCATTAACACTTACAATGTTTTTATCTGATGATCGGAAAAAACAATCTCCTAATCCCAATGTCATTTCATAAGTAGAATTTTTGTCGGAAGGATTGCCCGATATCTTTTTAACCACATCCCCTGTTTCCAAGTCCAAAGCCAACAATCTTCCAAAATCTGTATAAAACCAGATATTACCGTGAGTAATACCTAAAATTTTATCTATTTTATCAGTTTTTCCTGGCTCATATTCTGAACCACCCAATGAGGAAAGAGGAAATTGCCAGAGAATTTCATCTTGAAAATTTGCTTTTGATAAATGTGTTTTAGTATAAGTAATCCCGTAGTTGTCTTCCAATATATTAAAGAAATATTTAGAAGAAAAAACATCTACAAAATTGTTATTCCTGTAGTGGAAGACGTTGTTTGTATCTTCATAAATGAGATATTTATTTATAAATACTATTTGTGCGTTATGTATAATAACCTCAATCTTGCCAGTTTTCAAATCGTAGGAAAAACTGTCATTGCTATCCCATTTATTAAATAAAATAAAACTTTTATTTATAAAGTAATCGGACACGCCTTCTACACCAATATTCTTATTATTTAAATATAATTCATGTTTTCTTAATTCTTTCCCAGAATCATGAATCAACCAATTCTCCTTTAACTGATAAGCACTTACATCTTTTACAATATTTCTCTTCCTATATTTCATGCTATTTGGTAATTAAAATTGAGTTAAACATTTCGTAATTACTACTATTGATGTTTTGACTAAAACATTCTAATGCTTTCTTACGGCTAAGCCCTTCAAAAACATTTTTTCTTAAAGTTTCATTATTCCAAACAATTTCAAACACTTCATCTTTATTCTTCCCTTTATTCAAAACATTTTTTAAACGATTAATTATTTGCTCACGAGTTATTCCTCTACCTCCTTGTTGTATGATATAGAGTTGGTCGAAGTTGTCAATAGCACTCAGATATGATATATAATTGCAACGCAACTTCATCTAAAATAACTTTTACCCTCATCCCTAACCATTTTAAATGCTTTATTGAATCATTACAGATAAAGCCTCGCCTTCTGATGATTAGCTTGAGAATGCAGACTTAATAGGAACAGCACTCTCCTTGAGACAAGAAATTACCATTATTCATTTTGCTTATTTGATATTTTGTTATGCCATGCACCATGCAGATTCTCTTCAATATATGAATTATCTTTGAACAGATAGACCAGCGGTTCAACATCAAAAACAAAATCAGAGATAGGCTTTCGCTCTTCCCAAATGATTGGAGATGAAGCTATGAGTTCCTCATAAGGAACTTCTATTCGGCTATCATCATGGTCATATAATTTTAAATATCTTCTCGTTTTACGTTCATTTGGGTATAGTATGAATAATTCATGCCAAATATTCTCAACAGCATACTTGTATCCCAAGTAAATGCAATACATGCGACTTTCATAGGCTGAATAAGGATATTTCCTTTCTTGAGGAAATGATAGGGTGTATAAAGTCCCTTGTTCCTTAAAGCCCTTTTCTATTAAAAAAGGCTTCTCTCCTATTATTTTCCAAAACCACATATTGCCATCATCACAATATTCTGTTAAGAACATATCTTCTCCTTCAAAAAGAATGCGCCTTCTACTTGGTGCTTTTATCTTCATTTTTCAATAATTTCAAATTTGCTTTTACCCATTATTGCATATCAAGCAATAGTGAAGTGATATCGTTGACAAATGACAACACTCCACAAAGTAATTATAATATGGTCTAATTCATGGCTTAATCTTTTTTTTACACATTTTGCTGTTATATTCCAACTCTTCGATAATCTTTTCATCTATCTTTTTTTTCCCCCTGTATAGGAGCATAGCATCTAAATATTTTGCCATGTTTAAAAATAGTCTAATCTCCTCTATTTGAGGTCTTCGCTCAAAGGTGATAGTTACTCTTTGGCTTTCTTCGGAACATCCTACACTTATATCATAATAATTCTTTTTGCTATTAAATTTAGCAAAACACCGCACCTTATTCAACAAAGCAAGAGCATGCTTTTGAAATTCCTCTGGAACATATTTAATGTTTTTTAAGATATTTTTTCCATCTTCTGTATCTTCATACCATACAAATAGTCCCTGATTTTTATCAATGTATTTTACCCATTTTTGATAATCTATAGAGCCTTTAGTATCTGTCACAAAACTAAAACTCTTTTTATCTATATTCAAATATGTCAATTTCCCTATAGTAAACATACTACCATTATTTTATATAATCCTCCAATATGTGAATTTCAAACTTTAATTTGGGATGAATGGCATCTGTAGAGTCAACCAGCAAGTGCAAAATTATAAAACGTGTTTAAAGAACTCTCGTTTTGGTGTAGAAAAGTTTAATTTTTCTCTCGGTCTTTCGTTCAATTTCTTTTGTATCGACATAATTCTCTTGTCCGTATAACGTTCAAACGACTCCTTTTTCGGTATATATTGTCTGATTAGTTTATTTGTATTCTCAATCGCTCCCTTTTGCCATGAGCAATATGGATCGGCGAAGTACACAGGTACGCCTAAGTACTTGGTAATGTCCTTATGTGCCGCAAATTCAGGTCCGTTGTCAGTTGTAATGGTCTTCAGACAGTCCTTGTATGGTAGCAGCAGTTTCCTGACCACCTTTGCTAGAGGCTTTGACTGTTTTCCAAATGGCAGTTTCTGCATAAGCAGCATATTGGTGGACTTTTCCACCAGCGTGAGTATGGCGTGCTGGTCAGGGTCTACGATTAAGTCCATCTCAAAATCTCCGAATCTCTTCCCGTCAACTTCCTTACTTATTTCATGGATACTCACCCTGTCTTTGATTGGAAGATGTTTGCTCTTGGGACGATGCCTGTACTTCATCTTATGCCTTGTGTGTTTGGCAAGTTCCCCTGTTGTGTCATTGTGGATGATGTTATAGATGTAGCCATCGCTAGCCTTATGTGTTAAAAAACCTTTCGTTTGTTAAATCAATTCGTTTTCTTTGACAAAACAAAATCGCGAAATAGATAAAATAGGGGGGGTGCTTTAGGTGTTCAAAGCCTTGAAATCATCATCTTATACCACTTTCACACAGAACAAATCGGCAATATGCATGCTTTTACCTTACAATAGGTATGCTCTTGGCGCTTAATGTGCATGCTTTTAAGTCCCAATTTACATCCTATAGCCGGCCTTTTTGTACTAAAAGAAGGTATCTCACATTCAAACCACTTCACCTTTTCATGGTATTTTAAGTTTTCAAATCGCATAATCATCTAACAATCAGCAAAATAACAAAATGCCTCTATATTTCGCATGTTTTCAATGTATGGCAAGTTGGTTGAAAAAACGCCCAGCATTTGTGTTAAAAAGTGGTTGCAGCGGAAGCCATTTCACCGAAGAACGTTCCGTTTGATAGGATACAAACGCAAATCAACATTCTTAAATGAAAAAGCCGTGTAATTCTTGAAAATTTTACCACCCTATTGATACATCATCTAAAAAATATTCATTAAATTTGCAAATGGCGGAGTCTAATACCGCACAACATTATATTTTAAACATCATATCACACACAACAATCTATGAAAAAAAAGAAAAACCAAGTAAGTGAATTACCATCAGAGTGTACTACCATCATAGTAGGAAAAGAGATGACAGCCGACGGTTCCATGATTGTAGCCCGTTCGGAAGACTGGGATGCCATGGAAGCCAAAAACTACGAACTGTACGAAGACACAAAAGAGGGACCGAAAGAATTTATCGCCCTGGACAGTCCGTTTCGCTGTGAGCTACCCAAAGAAGCATTGGGTTACAGCGCATTGGCACCCTTCAACCTGCCGCACCACTGGGGAAGTGCTGGATTCAACACCGCCGGCGTGGGCATGAGTGCTACTGAAAGTATTTTCAGCAGCGATGAGGTGTTAAAGTATGACCCCTTGGTAGAAACGGGGTTGGCAGAGAATGCCGTGTTCAACATCGTACTGCCTTACGTTCACACCGCACGCGAGGGCGTGGAGCGCTTGGGCATGCTCATCGAGAAACATGGTATCGCAGAAGGTTTCGGCATCGGATTCGTAGACGCACAAGAGATATGGTACTTGGAAACGGCCTGCGGACATCGTTGGTTGGCTTGCAGAATGCCGAAAGAGCAATATTTCGTCACGGGCAACCAGAGCCGTTTCCGCCAGTACGATCCTAACGACAAAGAAAACTATTTGGCATCTGCCGACTTGATTGAGTTTGCCGAGAAACATGGATTACACGACCCGAAGAAGGGCGAATTTGATTTCCATGTGTCGTATGCGCGCGATGTCAAACTTGACACCACCTATAATTATCCGCGCGTATGGGGCCTGCAAAAGATGTTTTCACCAGCGATTAAGAATGACGTCACCAAAAACACATTCCCTGTTTACGCCAAAGCCGAGAAGCCTATCAGCATCACCGATTTGCGTACAGCATTCCGCTTCCACTACGACAATACCGAACACGATCCCTATCTACATAGCAATCCAAAAGAACCTTATCGCCCGGTATCTATCTTCAGAACCACACAGACCCACATCCTACAGGTGCGTCCCGAACTGCCTCAGGCCATTGGCTGTGTTGCTTACGTTGCCATGGGCATGGCCGACTTAGGTTTGTTCTTGCCGCTGTATCAGGGCATCAGCTCATATCCGGTTGAATATACGCAGGGAACCGACCAGTCGAGTGCCGATTCTGCTTATTGGAAATTCCGTAAGGTGATGGCGCTGGGTATGGTGAACTACAACAAATATGCGCCAATGATTAAAGAGACGTATCGCAAATTTGAGGAGGAAACCGACCAACGGCAGCGCGAAATGGAAGAAGAGTATTTGTGTATATACAAAACACAGCCGTTACGCGCGAAAGACATGCTGCAAGAATTTACTGACAAGGTGTTGACTCGTGCGCTATGTGTAGCCGACAAACTGCAAGAGCGGTTGTTCACAGAGCTCACCAAAGACATTCAAGCCGAATATCTGTTCCACGGTGCTTAATTGAACCGCAAGTTTTTTTTGAGGGCGGTTCTATAAATTACACCGTAAAGTTTTTTATGTCAGTCTTTTTTACGTTTTGTCATCTTGTGGACTCTTTTTTATATAAAACAGGCTGCGCCTCAACAATTCAAACAAGTTTGACTGTATTCGGCTTGCTCCGTTTTTGGTTCAATTTGCCTGTTCGTTCAGTCGTATAGCTCGCTATACTCCTTCACTCACAAACAAATTGATCTCAAATAATAGTCTCACAATCTGTCAAAGCTAATTTATAGAACCGCCCTTGAACCATAACTAAAACCCGATGAAACCCATTCTCCTATCTTATGTTAAGACAGAAATTTTGGTTTCATCAGGTTTTTCCGTGGCGTCATCAATACATCAACCACAATGCAATAGAGTTAGTGAGAGCTTGATGGTGAGGTGTTACTGGCTCAGTAGAAAATGCTACTTAACCTTCATTGTGCGTAAAAACTTAGATAAATTAAAATCCTAACCGCTCATGTTCAAGCAGTTAGGATTTTATTGCGTGCGCCCGATAGGACTCGAACCTACACGTCGCAAAACACTAGATCCTAAGTCTAGCGCGTCTACCAATTTCGCCACGGGCGCTCGGGCGGATGCAAAGGTAATGAATAATATTCTATTTTAGTTTGTTTTGAGCTGTTTTTTTGCTTTCTAACGAAATATCCTTGATGTTCAGGTCTTAGTTTTGTGGCGTTCGTGGCTTTTTGTTCTCATGGTGATGACCGAATTTATTCTTCAGTCGTTTGTAGCCATCCACTCCAAGAATCGTAAGGCCACCATATTGGAAGGTTTTGGCCAATCCAAAGAATACCACCCACAACGCACCTTTGGAGGCTTGACTGATGGGAAGCAGCATCTGGGCGAAAGAGAGAATGTAACAGGGGATGCAGATACACAGCACTATCACGCCCGTGCGGAATGACAGTCCTTGCAGCCATTGTTTCATGCGATTAACTATTTGTTTCATTGTCAATGTCCGGTTGTAAGATTGTTACGATCCATTTGCCCTTTGTGGGCTTTGGCATGGCTCGTTATTGTTGTCTGTTTGTCGTGTGCGCTGAGAATGCGGCGTGCGAACTCGATGATGGTGTCTTTTCCTCGCAGAAAGTCTTCATGGGAGATGTCCACGCGATAATCGGGATCGATGCCAAACTCCGTGCTTTGTTTGTTCACGTCGTACATGGGGCAGGCTGAAAAACGAACGCCCCAGCCGTTAGGCAGCTCACTGGAGAAAGGTAGTCCGGCTCCGCCGCCTGTGCGATCGCCCACAATCGTGACGTTTGGACACTCCTTCATGTATTTTACAAACTCGTTGGCCGCACTGTACACCTGTCGGTTGGTCAGCACCACCACGTTCTTCTGCCATCTCAAGCCTTTGCTCGGCTTGAGTCGTTGTTCGCGCAATTCGGAGAAATCCCGATGGCCTTTCCCCGTTTTGTGCTGCATGTAGCCTACCAGCAGCTCTTTGTTGGTAAATCGTGCTGCCAGCTGTTCGGCCGATGTCAGCATGCCCCCACCATTGTTGCGGATGTCAATGATGAGACCGTTGCACGGTGCCAGGTGGTACAACACGTTGTCAAGGTTGCCCGCACCCATGCTGTTGCCGAATGATGCCAGGTAAACATAGCCAATATTGTCGTCTAATATGCGGTATCGCATGCCCGTGGCGATGCGGTAATCGGTGCCGAGATATTTGTTCAGCAGGGTGTCACTGAAGTTGGATGGGTAGTTTTCGTGCCACTTCCAATAGCGTCCGTGGTCAAAACTGGTGTAAAGGTTGACGTGTCCATCCTTCAGTTCGGCCAGCATGTTCGACAGTATCTCAAACTGTTGCTCTGGCCTCATGCGATCTTCCATCTGCTTGGAATAACGCTGATACACCTCTTGCCAATCGATGTTTTTGTATTCAAAAAAGCAGTAATGCTCGTCGATGATGCGCCACAAGGCTTCCATGTTGCCCCGAGGAGTGTCTGGCAACTGCTCTTCATCGACGCAGCCAGTCAAGCAAAGACAGGCTATCAATAGGTAGAACAACTGTTTCATGGGCGGAGATGGTTTAAAGTGAATTTCTTCACGATGCCCAATACGAGCACATGCGAATAGGTGTGGTATCTCAAATGGTTCACATGGGCTTGCTGATAGTCACCCAAGTAGCCTATCCTAAACGTAGTTTTGTATAATGAGAAGTCGAGTGTGAGCATCTGTCGTAGTGAGAGAGCGTTGATTGGATGAGTGACAACAACGTTATGATCGTAATTGCCTTCTGAGAAAATCTCGTAATATGACTGACCGTAGTTGGGCGAAAACATCATGCCCAACAGTGGTGCGTCGGCCTCATAGCGCACCGTCAGCGGCTTGTCCTTGATGCAGAATCGGTAGCTTGCCATGACTGATGGAGCCACGTTTAGCCCCACTTTCGCCTGCATGGGATTGTTTGAGTTGCGGGTATTGTACAACATGCCGAGGTGTGTGTTTAGCATGCCGCCAGCCTTGACGTTCAAACGTCGGTTCAAAAAGTGCCAATTGTAATGCCAGGCGTATGCAAAATGGTACATCGCCTGCATTTCGTTTGCGTTGCCTGCCCTGTTGTCGGCGTGTGCAAAACTACCTTGGTGCACGCTCAAAGTGCTGATGCGGCGGTCTTCGCGCTCGTGCATGGTATGCGATAGATAGTTGACTTGCCAACCCTTATAGCGTTCAGGAGATAGATAAGTGTCGAGCATGTCCACGTAACCCCAGCCAATCATCTTGACGTTGGTGGTTATTTTGTCCAACGGCGTGGCGTCTGTTTGTGCCGCCATGACCATTGACCAACATAGCATTAGTGCGATACACGCCCACTGCCATGTTGGTTTCCTGTGATTATCCCAAGTCTTCATCGCTGAACAGGTTGAGTTGTCCCGATATTTCGTCAATCACCTGCTGTTGACTTTTTCCTGCATCCGGGTCGAGATTTTCTTCGTTTGCGTCAGCATCCTCTTGGCCTTCGCCCTCTTCCTCCGGGTCGTTGTCGCATTCATCAGCCGGTGGTTCGGGGAAACGTGTGGGTTCAAGTTCTTCAATCTTGTTCACTTCCCATGTGGTGATGCGTTTGCCTTTGGCCTTGAATCCCTTGACGGCAATAAACTCTTCCACGTCAATTTCCTGTGCAGGGCGCGTGGCATCATTACCACCGAAGGTCACTAACAATCTTGGATAGACCACGTCGGTGAGAAAGACCAGCTTGCTGTCTGGATTCTCGCCGATGTAATTCTGCTTCTTCTTGGTCGCTTCCATCATGAATCGCTTCACATAAGGATAGTTTTGGTTGTCGGCATCGAACAACACGGCGCTCCACACCTTGCGCTCATCCCATTTCTCCAGCACCTGGATGTTGTCCTCGTAGTGGTTGTTGGGATCAAAGTTGGTGATGTAGAAGTCACCATTTGTCAGCACGACCAGTATCGCATCATCATCGTTGAACTCGCCCAAGAACCGTCCATGCTCTTCGTAATTGATGCGGTTGACATCGGGATCGAACCAAACCTTGCGGCCACCGAGCGTGCTGTGTCCATGACTCTTCAGGCCAATGCGGTGAACAGCCTTCTTGGTCAGGATGTTGCCTTTGGCTCCTCTGCCCTTGATAAGTACTTCTGAGAAGTCTTTTTCCAAGAAGATGTTCTGCTTCTTCTTATTCGGATCGGGGTCCAGCGTCACCTTGATGGTTTCGGCCTCACCGTTCGGATTGGCCGTGAAATACATCACTCTCGACCCAGGCTTGCCCTGTGTCAGGTCGTAGTCCCTGTCTCGCGTTATGCTGGTCACGTTGAAACGCTTGATGAAGTAAGTGCCTTTTTTGCCATCTTGGTACACCACATTATAAATAGTGCGCTTATCATTCTTCTTGAACACCTGCACGTGAATCACGTTCTTGCCCACAAATATCTTGTCGGCCACCCTGATTATCTTGAACTTTCCGTCCTTGTAGAAGATGATGATGTCGTCGATGTCGGAGCAGTTGCACACAAACTCGTTCTTTTTCAGTCCGGTTCCCACAAATCCTTCTTGTCGGTCGATGTACAACTTCTCATTAGCTTCCACTACCTTGGTGGCCTCAATGGTTTCAAAACTCCTGATTTCGGTCAGTCGGGGATGGTCTTTTCCGTACTTGTCACGAATGAATTCGAACCAATGGATGGTCACGTCCGTCATGTGAGCCAGGTCGTGGTCAATGCTCTTGATGTCGGCTTTCGTGCGTGCGATGAAGTCGTTGGCCTTGTCTTTGTTGAACTTCAAGATGCGGTTCATCTTGATTTCCAGCAGACGCAAGATGTCGTCGCGGGTCACTTCGCGAATAAAACTGGGCTTGAACGGCTCCAACCTGTTGTCTACATGAGCCACCACGGTGTCTAAATCCTTAGCCTCTTCAAATTTCTTGTCTTTGTAAATACGCTCTTCGATGAAGATTTTCTCTAACGAGGCGAAGAACAACTGTTCCAGCAGTTCGTTCTTGCGTATTTCCAATTCCTTGCGAAGCAAACCCATGGTGCTGTCCACATTGTGCCGCAGCACGTCACTGATGGTCAGAAAACCAGGCTTGTCGTCCTCAATAACGCAACAGTTGGGTGACACGTTGATTTCGCAATCGGAGAAAGCATACAGCGCATCGATGGCCTTGTCGCTGCTCACTCCGGGTGCCAGATGTACCTGAATCTCCACCTCCGCAGCCGTGTTGTCGTCCACTTTTTTGGCCTTAATCTTACCTTTGTCTATCGCTCTCAGTATCGAATCGATGAGGGTGGTGGTGGTTTTGCTGAACGGAATTTCCTTGATGACCAGCGTCTTGTTGTCCAGTTTCTCAATCTTGGCCCTCACTTTCAGCGTTCCGCCCCGCTGTCCGTCGTTGTATTTCTCCACATCAATGCTGCCACCTGTGGGGAAGTCGGGATACAGTTGGAACTTTTCGCCTCGGAGATAATGTATCGCAGCCTCGCAAATTTCATTCAGGTTGTGTGGCAGAATCTTCGAACTCAGTCCTACGGCGATACCTTCCGCACCCTGTGCCAACAGCAAAGGAAACTTTGCTGGCAGTGTGATGGGCTCCTTGTTGCGCCCGTCATAGCTCAGTTGCCAATGGGTGGTTTTGGGATTGAACACCACGTCGAGTGCGAATTTCGACAGTCGTGCTTCGATGTATCGGGGTGCGGCGGCGCGGTCGCCCGTGAGAATGTTTCCCCAGTTACCTTGCGTGTCTACCAATAGGTCTTTCTGTCCCATCTGTACCAAGGCGTCTCCGATGGACGCATCGCCGTGGGGATGAAACTGCATGGTGTGTCCAACGATGTTCGCCACCTTGTTGTATCGGCCGTCGTCCATGCGCTTCATTGAGTGCAGAATGCGTCGCTGAACAGGTTTCAGGCCATCTTCGATGTGTGGAACGGCACGCTCTAAGATGACATACGAGGCATAATCCAAGAACCAATTCTTGTACATTCCACTCAAATGATGTACTGCCGAAGCGTCAAATCGGTCGGCTGGTTGGTAATCAGAATGCTGGTCGGTCTGCAACTCGTCGTCTTCAGTTTCCAGGTTGTCTATATCTGTTGTTTTATCGCTCATTATCGTGAATTAAAAAGAGGATGAAAAGTCAATATGCAAAAGTAAGAAAAATAAGCCAAATGTGCAAAAGTCAGTCAGCTTTGCTGCTGGAAAGTCAGCACAATCGGCAAGGTGTAAACACGCATGGTTGGCCTTAAAGCATGGTGAACACCCAATGATCGCCTTTACTCTCTTGCTCATCGTATGCAAATCCTTCATATTCAAACGCTTTGAGTGCGTCAAGATTGTTCGCTTGTTGCACGATGACATGGCGCGCCATGGCTCCCCGGCACATCTTTGCGTACACCACAATGGTGCGCAGTTTGTCATCTTTGCGTACCTTGAAGGCTGGCTCAATGATGCGCACGGCCTTTCGGATGCGCTTCCAATCGAACAGATTCTTCATCTCCCCGCTCGCCAAGTTCAGCAAGATGCCGTCATCATCGAGAACCGATTGAATGAGAACATCGGTCAGACGCGGTTTCCAAAAGTCAAACATCGTCTGGTCGTCGTATTCGGGTAGCCGCACGTTACCTTCCAGTCGGTAGTTTTTGATACCATTGAGCGGGCGGAGCAATCCGTACAAAAACGAGGTAATCCATAAGTGACGTTCGGCATAAAGCATTTGCTCGGCAGTCATGGTGGCGGCATCCAACTTCTTGAAGGCGATGCCGTGATAGGCCCGTGCGGCCTGAAGAGTAGGACCGGGGTCTAAGAAACGAGCATAGCGCAATTTGTTAAGTGCCGCCAATTTTGGGTTGACGTGCAACATTTCAGCCAACTCGTCGGTGCTGTATCTCGTGAGTTGCACGGCAGTTTGCTCGGCTTCTCGCTGAAAGATGGGCTGTGTGGCACCCAAGTCCGTGGCGGCAGCGGTGTCTGTCATGTCCTTGGCGCACGAAAGGAGTATTTGCATGTGACGATTCTTTTTGCTTACAAAAATACAAAATGATTGCAAAAATCCCGCTTAAAATGACACGAAACACAAAGAATTACAGGCGAGATGTCCGCTTACTCGAAAATAATCAGTACCTTTGCCAGACGTTATAGAATCATAAATAGAAATAGATATGGCACAGGAAGATGTTTTCAAAAAGATTGTGAGCCACTGCAAGGAATACGGTTTTGTGTTCCCCAGCAGTGATATATACGATGGTTTGGCAGCCGTTTACGACTATGGACAGAATGGTGTTGAGCTGAAAAAGAACATCAAAGAATATTGGTGGAAGAGCATGGTGCTGCTGCACGACAACATCGTGGGCATCGATTCGGCCATCTTCATGCATCCCACCATCTGGAAAGCCAGTGGACACGTGGACGCTTTCAACGACCCTTTGATAGACAACCGCGACTCGAAGAAGCGCTATCGTGCCGATGTGCTGATAGAGGATCAGATTGCTAAGTACGAAGAAAAAATCGATAAGGAGGTAGCCAAGGCTGCCAAGCGGTTTGGTGATGCTTTCGATGAGGCACAGTTCAGGGCCACCAACCAGCGTGTGCTCGACCATCAGGCCAAGCGTGATGCCTTGCACGAGCGTTACACCCAGGCCATGCAAGGTCCCGATTTGGCAGAACTGAAACAGATTATCCTGGATGAAGGCATCGTAGACCCCATCAGTGGCACCAAGAACTGGACCGACGTGCGCCAGTTCAACCTGATGTTCTCCACCGAAATGGGTTCGCTCTCGGACGCTACCAATAAGATATATCTGCGACCAGAGACGGCGCAAGGCATCTTTGTGAACTATCTCAACGTGCAGAAAACGGGGCGCATGAAGCTGCCTTTTGGTATCGCACAGATTGGTAAGGCTTTCCGCAACGAGATTGTGGCGCGCCAGTTTATTTTCCGTATGCGCGAGTTCGAGCAGATGGAGATGCAGTTCTTCGTGAAGCCCGGCACCGAGTTGGAGTGGTTCAAGCAATGGAAGCAGACACGCATGGCGTGGCACCAGGCACTGGGCTTCGGCGCCGAAAACTATCGTTTCCACGACCATGAGAAGCTGGCCCACTATGCCAATGCGGCCACCGACATCGAGTTCAAGATGCCATTTGGATTCAAAGAGGTGGAAGGCATACACTCGCGTACCAACTTCGACTTGTCGCAACACGAGAAGTACAGTGGCAAGAATCTGAAATATTTCGACCCAGAAACCAGCGAAAGCTATGTGCCTTACGTCATCGAGACCTCTATTGGCGTAGACCGCATGTTCCTCTCCGTGATGTGCCACAGCTATCAGGAAGAAGAATTAGAGAACGGTGAGAAGCGTGTTGTGCTTCGTTTGCCGGCAGCTTTGGCACCTGTAAAATGTGCGGTGATGCCTTTGGTGCGTAAGGAGGGTTTGCCCGAGAAGGCGCGTGAGATAGTAGACCTGCTCAAGTTCCACTTCAATACGAGCTACGACGAGAAGGATTCTATCGGTAAGCGTTATCGCCGTCAGGATGCGGTTGGCACACCTTATTGCGTGACGGTTGACTTTGACACGCTGAAAGACAATAAGGTGACGCTGCGCCATCGTGACACCATGGAACAGCAACGCGTGGACATCAGCGAGTTGTGCTCGGTGATAGAAGAAAAGGTAAGTATCACCAGCTTGCTGAAAAAAATGCAATAAATCCCACTGCCCGCAAGCCATCCAAGGCTTATGTAGGCAAATTAGAACGAAACAACAATGAAGAAAAATTCAATATGCTACCTTCTTCTGCTCATGATGGCTGTCTTCACGATGGCATCGTGTAGCGAAGACAGCGGCGAGGTGGAAGAGTTTGCCGATTGGCAACATAAGAACGAAACCTATTTCACACAGCTTCATGCCGCTACGCAAGAGCGGATTGCAAAGGGCGACCAGAACTGGATGATCATTCGCAACTGGTCGTTGCCAACCGACGGACAGAATTTTCATGCCGATTTGAACAATTATATCATCGTGCATGTGTTGGAACGAGGCAACAGTACCTCGGGTAGTCCGCTGTACACCGATTCGGTGATGGTGAACTACCGTGGCCGCCTCATCCCCTCAGCCACCTATACAGCAGGCTATTTGTTCGACCGTAGCTATTCGGGTGCGTACAATCCACAGACCATGAATCCTGCCAAATTTGCGGTGAGTGGACTTGTCGACGGCTTTACCACGGCTCTGTTGCACATGTCTGTTGGTGACCGTTGGGAGGTTTACATACCTTATAAATTGGGCTATGGTACGGAGAAAGCTCCCAAAAGCGAAATCCCCGGCTATTCAACGCTAATCTTCGACATCGGTTTGGCGGGCTATTATCGCCCTAAAGCTCCTACCCGAGCAGGTGTGGCATCAGGTTCTTGGATCAAGAAATAGACTGAATGCCAGCTTAAAAGCCCAAGCAAGTCTTTCGAATTCGGATGACTTGCTTGGCCTTTTGTTGTTATTTATACAAGCATCCATTACCTGACTTCATCTTTGCTTCACCCAGTTCGTTTCAGACGCATACGGTCTCTGGGCGTTTTACTATGTGCCTGTTGGTCGAGGTGGTTACGGGCTGTAAGCCCAAAAGCCTATAGCCCAAGGCATCGCCTTGGGTAAGTGTGTTGCAAGACGTACGCCCCGCAGGGGCAAAAGCACGCGCAATACAATGTCAGTCAAATGCTTTTGTCCTTACAGGACGCAGTTACCTCAACGCATCACAACCTCAGAGCGATGCCCTGGGCTATAGGCTTTTGGGCTTTCAGCCCGCGGGTTACCGCATCTCCCAACCAGAATAAAGAAGCTTGGTTGTCAATGTTTTGCGAACTTTTGAAGGAAAAACTACGAAGTTTAGGGTTTATTTGCTTGGCCTTTTGTTGTTATATGGATATATCAATTTCATTTTGATTTACATCAAGAAACACTGTTTTTGTGTAAAAAACCACCTGCAGTTTCTTGGTTGTGTGCGGAAACAGCAGTATCTTTGCATCGTCAATGAGACAAAAAGGATGTCGGGAGACGTTCGAAAACAAATTGATTCAATTGAAAATTTGAGAGATATCATAGGTATTAGACCCAAAGGTAAAAGATGAAGATATCAGGTATTAGTTGGTAAAGAGAAAGTTTGACAGAGGATAACATTGAAGAGGTATTGGTTTAGGTAAGAGATTTTAGGATAGACACAGAAGAGGTATTAGTCAAGGTAAATAAGATTTAGGATAGACAGAAGATAGGTTTAGTCAAGGTAAAAGTGTTTTAGGATAGACGAAAATAGGGTTAGTTAAGGTAAAGTTTAAGGTTGTTAGTAAGGAGAAATCTTCAATAGTAAAAGGCTCCAACCACACGATACGCGTTGGAGAAGGTTTGGTAAAAGATTGTTTAGGATTGGATGAAAAGCCTAGTCGCAGCAATATGCTGCACTGGCTACGCCGGGGGAGGGCGTGAGAGAAACAAAAAATACTTCCCTTTTTGAGAGATTATAGAAAGAAATCAATATGACAAGGAGCGATTACACTGAAGAGGTGAATCGCTTTTTTTATGTCTTGTTTTCACCATCTGCTCGTTTGATAATGCCCCCTGCGATGTTGTAGTTGAGCAGGCAATGGCACCTGAAAAGAATGATGCGTAGTGGAAATATTCTTGACAACAGGCCTTCTGTAGTTTGCTTCTAAATCATCAACCTCTGGCCTGGTCGAAATTACGCCAAAAATAAGATGGTTTTGTAAATTGTTGAATGTCAGTAAATTGAGGATTATTTGTGGACTATTCAATAAGTTTTCGCTGCCCTTATGCGCAAAAGCATTGCTCTAAAGGCTCAATAAGCATGCTTTTACCCCTCAATATGGTATCTATTACATCGCAAAGTGACCCTACTAATTGGGTAAAACTAATGGTTTTGACGCAAAAATGAGGATTTCTTACTGCAAATGGTGGCCGCTTGCCTACCATAAGCCTATTGATTTTTTCTAGATTTCACATTCACACGTTCAATTTTATTGTCATTTTTTTGAACAATGTAGGGACGTGATTCATCACGTTCCGCCTGTCTGGACGATGTGTTGATATATGGGACGTAATCGTAAAGGATTTTCTGAAAAATCTCACCCAAAACAAATTATAATCCGTACCTTTGCAGAAGATAGGCTGCGCCTTAACAAAGCAAGTAAACTTTCTTTGCACTCGGCTTGCGCTATCTTTGCAGAAGATAGGCTGCGCCTCAACAAAGCAAGTAAACTTCCTTTGTCTTCGGCTTGCGCTATCTGTATCACAGAATTAAACAAGATGTTTTCAACGAGCAAAACAGATGCGCTGCTGGCCAGCATTCGTGAGGGTAGGGTCATGACGAATGGTGAGAAACTCAACTTGATTGTACAGTTGAGTATTCCGTCTATTCTTGCCCAAATCACCACCGTACTGATGTTCTTCATCGATGCATCGATGGTGGGACATTTGGGAACCAATCCGTCAGCATCTATTGGTTTGGTAGAGAGTACTACCTGGTTGTTGGGTAGCATCACCGCTTCGGCATCCATGGGTTTCTCCGTGCAGGTAGCCCATTTTATCGGAGCCAACGACTTTGTGAAAGCACGACAAGTGTTCAGGCATGGACTCATCTGTTGTCTTCTGTTAAGTGTGGTTATTGCGGTCATTGCACTGTTTATTTATCAACCACTACCCTACTGGCTGGGCGGAACGGAAGACATCGCACATGATGCCTCGCTCTATTTCCTGGTTTTTGCTTTAGCCATGCCTTTCATCCAACTGGCCAACCTCACTGGGGCCATGCTCAAATGCTCGGGCAACATGCAAATACCCAGTATGATGAGTGTGGGCATGTGCATCATGGACGTTTGTTTTAATTATTTTTTCATCTACATCTTGCATTTAGGGGTGTTGGGAGCGGCTTTTGGAACCGCAACTGCCTATCTCATTGGTTCGGTGATGCAGGCTTACTTCGCCATCTTCCGCAACAAGATATTGGCTTTGAAGCAAGACGAGGGCCCATTCAGATGGATGTCAAACTATGTCACAAACGCCTTGAAGATAGGTGCACCGATGGCTGCACAATCCATTCTGATGAGTGGCGCACAGATTGTCAGCACCATTATCGTGGCACCTTTGGGTAAGGTGTCCATCGCAGCCAATACTTTCGCCATCACCGCCGAAAGCCTTTGTTACATGCCGGGATACGGTATTGGTGAGGCAGCAACCACGTTGGTGGGACAGAGTGCGGGCGCCAGGCGGTATGACATCTGCAAGAGCTTCGCCCACATGACGGTGTGGCTGGGCATGGGCGTCATGGCTTTCATGGGCATACTGATGTACATCTTCGCTCCTGAGATGATTGGTGTGCTCACACCGGTGGAGGAAATCCGTGTGTTGGGCATCCAGAGCCTGCGCATCGAGGCCTTTGCCGAACCCTTCTTTGCCGCTGCCATCGTTGTTTACAGTGTGTGCGTTGGGGCTGGTGATACCCTCAAACCTGCCATAATGAACCTGCTGTCCATGTGGTGCGTGCGCCTTACCTTGGCCGCCATACAGGCTCCTCAGTATGGATTGGCGGGCGTTTGGACAGCCATGGCTATTGAATTGGCCTTCCGGGGTTGCATTTTCTTGTACCGATTGTTCAGCGGCAAGTGGCTTCATAAGATGCAACAGGCATCTTCTTAACCTTCGTATTTTGTCGTTTGGGAATAATTCTTTATTTTTGCGGTATCTATTACGATCATGAACAGGAGACGATGGAGCGGTCTTGAAATGCGCCGTATCTATTGAAAAAATCAACCATCAAACAACAAGATGCATGGAAAATGAACAACTTAAACAGATTGTTTCTCACTTTGAAACCGTGGGGACAGTAGACCGCATATTGCCTTTGGGCAATGGTCTGATTAACGATACCTATCGAGTGGTGACACGAGGTCAGGACACTCCTGATTATGTGTTGCAACGCATCAACGATGCCATTTTTACGGATGTAGACCTGTTGCAGCGCAACATTGAGGTGGTGACGACGCATATCCGCCAAAAACTGAAAGAAAAGGGTGAGGACGACTTGGATAGAAAGGTACTTCGGTTTGTCCAAACGACTGAAGGAAAAACTTATTACAAGGATGATGAAGGCCTGTATTGGCGGATCTCTTTGTTCATTCCTGATGCCAAAACCTATGAAACCGTCAATCCTGAATACTCTTATCATGCCGGTAAGGCCTTTGGAAACTTCGAGTCGATGCTGGTAGACGTGCCTGAACAGTTGGGCGAAACCATTCCCGATTTCCACAACATGGAACTGCGCATGCGCCAATTGCGCGAGGCCGTAGCCGAAGATAAGGTGGGAAGAGTGGCAGAGGTGCAGCCCATCTTGGACGAATTGGAGCAGTATGCCGAGGAGATGTGCAAGGCCGAACGCCTGTATCGCGAGGGAAAATTGAAGAAACGCATCTGTCATTGTGACACCAAGGTGAACAACATGATGTTCGACCAGGATGGAAAGGTGCTGTGTGTCATCGATTTGGATACGGTGATGCCCAGCTTCGTGTTCTCCGATTACGGCGATTTCCTGCGCACAGGGGCCAATACCGTTGCCGAAGATTCAAAAGAATTTGACCAAATAGACTTCCGGATGGACATCTTCGAGGCGTTCACGAGAGGCTATCTCGAGTCGGCTCAAGACTTCTTGGAACCCATCGAAATAGAGAATCTGCCGTATGCCGCCAAGCTCTTTCCGTACATGCAGTGCGTGAGGTTCCTGGCCGATTACATCAATGGTGATACCTATTATAAGATTAACTACGACAAGCATAATTTGGTGCGCACGCAGAATCAGTTGTGTTTGTTCCGCCGTGTTTGCGCTCATGAACCCGAAATGGTATCCTTCATCCGTACTTGTCTGAATCAATAAATCTGTCATGGAAAAACTAACAGTTAAGAAACTCAAGCAGCATCCTTATGCCGCAGCCATCATTCCTTCTATGATGGATGAGGAGGGGGTAGAATATCATGTCATTAATCAAGCCAACTGGGCCGAGAAATATCCCTATACGCCACAGGTAGTCTTCCGAATTGCTTATAGTGATCGTGCTATCTTCTTGCACTTTCGTGTGAAAGAGGACTCCATTCGCGCGGCGGCTCCTCATGATAATGGGCGCGTGTGGGAAGACTCTTGTTGCGAGTTTTTCTCACAGCCTGCCGATGATGGCACCTATTATAATATAGAATGCAATTGTGGAGGAACCATCTTGGTGGGATGTGGCAAAGGAAGAGAAGGCAGAACGTTAGCCCCTCAGACGGTATTGGACCAGGTTGATCGCTGGTCATCGCTTGGTCGTCGACCTTTTGAAGAACTCAAAGGGCCTTATGATTGGCAGATGGCTTTCATCATACCGTTCAAGACTTTCTTCATGCATGACATCAAATCCCTGACTGGTAAGACCATCCGCGCCAACTTTTACAAATGTGGCGACGCCCTGCAGAAGCCACATTTCCTGTCGTGGAGCCCAATCAACATCGAGAAACCCGATTTCCATCGTCCCGATTTCTTTGGTGAAATCACGTTTGAGTAGATGAGTACCTGGGCGGTTTTCATTCTTTCCTTTACGATAAGTTGTTTAGGAAAGAAATGATTAACTTTGCAACCTATGAGGAAAATCTTTAGAACGATGACGGTTGCGCCAACTCCGGTGTTGGTTTTGATGGGTATCGTGCTGCTGTTCGTGGCTTGTGGTGATAAGCATCAGGAAGAATCAAAAGAAAAGAAACTTGATATAGCGATTGACGATAGCCTGCGTTCGCGCTTGGCAGCATTCGCACAAGAATCCAGGGTGCAGGGTAAGTTTGCCTTTCATGTGTACGACCTTACTGCGGATAAGCCCGTGTATGGCTACCAAGAAACCTTGTCACAGCCTTCGGCGTCATGCTTGAAGTTGCTTTCTGGCGTGGCAGGACTTCATCTTTTGGGCAGCGACTATCTGTATATTACGGGCTTGTATCAGCGAGGAAAGGTGTCTGATGGTGTCCTTCAGGGCGACCTAACCTTCAAGGGAAGCCTGGATCCACAGTTCAACGAACAGGAGCTTGTGCGATTTGGGCAGGCAGCAAAGAAGAGAGGAATCAATAAGGTGAATGGCAAGATTTATGTTGATCTCGTGATACAGGAGCCTGTGAAAAGCGAAGAGCATTGGTATCCATGGGATTTATCTTTCAGTCGATACGGTTTGTTTTACAAAGGTGCGCCTCGAGTGATGAAGAGTTTGAAGAGTGTGATGCGCGCTCAAAGTATCGCTTTCGCTGACAGTCAGGTGGTATTGGGTGCGATGCCTGCTGGTTCAAAGGTTATTTACAGATACGGTACCCCCATCCATCGCATTGTCAAGCGCATGTGGAAGAACAGTTCCAACACGCAGTCCACCGCTCTGCTGTATACCATTGGCCACCGAATTAATACACAAGCCGACCCAACAGCCACAGGGGTAGCATATCTTAGAAAGTTTTTAAGGGAAGATCTCGGCATGACCGACACCTCATTGGTTGTACACGATGGGTGTGGCTTGTGTACTTACAATCATCTTTCTCCTCAAGCATTGACGGCGATTCTCGTGTATGGCTATAAGGATAAGAGTATTCACACGATGCTTATGCAAAACCTTGCGATAGCTGGTGTTGATGGTTCGTTGGCTCATGAGATGACTGGACCAAAGACAAGGGGCAAGATACACGCCAAGACCGGCACCCTTTCTCATCCTTATGGCATCAGTTCGCTGGCGGGATATTGTCGTGGAAGCAACGGACACGACCTGGCATTTGCCGTAATGAGCAGCGAGATGTCTGTCCTTGATGCCCGCGTGCTGCAACGCACGTTGTGCGAGAAACTGGTAGAATAACAAGTGTATTCTTACGAAAATGCCGTGTATCAATACTCCAATAGTGCTATTGACACACGGCATTTTGCATGTTTTTTCTTCCTATCCTATCACTCGTATAGGTGCGGATATCGATCAATTCCGTAGACATGAACTGGTATTGAAGTCGAAGTATAGAATCCCACCAGGCCTGTTCCGCCCTTAACATTGGATGGCATCTTGATGGGACCGGTCAAATCGTTATAGTCATCATAGTACGTTGACTTCTTCAGATTCATGGCTTTCAGATAGTAATAGGCCGCTGGTGTGTACGACGAGATGGTTGCCACCAGGTCGAGCGATGTCTTCATCTCTGGATCAGATATCCTATTGAATTGGTATAGTTTGGAATATACGCTGATGGAACATTCCTGTCCGTTGAACAAAAGGTCGTTGAAGACGCCCATTTGGTTCACCACATTGTTGGGTGAGGCAAAGCCCATGTCTGTTGAAGGTGTGCATACCCTGCCTTCCATGATAATTGGGTCGCCCGTCGCAATGTACGAACTGCCCATGTCGTTGACGAAATATCGGTAGGTAGCTTCTTTTCTTCGCAGCGTGTAGTTAAACTGTGTGTTCATGATAGTCTGGTATCCTGCCAGCGTCAGACGGTAATAATCGGCCTGCTTTCCATTGTCTTGAAATGAGAGATTGATTTTTTGCAGGTTGTCTACCCGCGCCATTTCATATTCGTCCACATAGCTTACGTCCTTGACAAACTCGGTACTGATGCGTTCAATCTTGTCAATGGGCTGCGGCACTGTCTCCTCTATAGATGCCTGATAGTTGTTGTCAGGTGTAGATACCTCGATGCGCACATGGTCACCTGGGTTGAAACGACCATGGATAATGTATTGCTCCGAACCCGCTGGAAGCTCATGAACGGTTTCGCGCAGGTTTCCATTGACCGATACTTTGATAGTGGCATCGGTGACAATTGTAGGATGATCAATGCCCGTGAACGACACCAACAGTCTGTTAACGGTGCTGTCGGCATTGATGAATCCATTCACCGACAGTTGCTTGCTGGCCGTCTTCGTGTCAAGTTCCAACTCGTTCTCGCATGCAGACAAACCGAAGAGCATGACTGAGAGGCAACAATATATGTAAATTTTCATTCTGTTCATTGTCATTAGAATTTATAGGTGAGTGTGAACGACGGCAGACAGGGCAGCAACGTGTATTTGGACAGCTTGTTTGGCACTTCCCTTCCGTACTCGTCAGTCTTTCTAAGGATGAAGTTCGGGTTCATCGCATTATAGGCATTGTACACGCTGACGTTCCAAGTTCGCTCAACGCCCCGTTTCAGTGTCTTGCGGAAGTTGATGCCTAAGCAGAGCAGGTGCGTAGGTGGAAGCCTGTAATTGTTGCGACTTGATACATAACTACTCTCTCCGATGCTTTCGGGAGTCATCTCAAATCCTCTCTGCAAGGATATCGTTGCAGTTGCTCCAGAGTAGAACGACCATGTCGCATCCAGGTCAATGCGCTTGGTCATCTTCCAGTTTGCCACCATATTCACATTGTGCCGCCTGTCGTAGGTGAAGGGGAATCGCTCTCCACCATTCACGCCACTGTCCTCGCTGAACTTGCGGTCGCTCTTGGAAAGCGTGTACGACAGCCAGCCAGTTGCGCGTCCTGTGGTGCGTCGCAACATCAGTTCGATGCCTTTTGAACGTCCCTCACCCATGCTGACCAGACGTTCCCAGTTGCCCGAGAATCCCATAAAACTCATGCCATCCTTGTATTCCAGCACATTGTCGAGCTGCTTGTAATAGCTTTCCGCCGACAGTTCCCATCCTTTCCAGCCTGTGTAGTAGGCGCCAACACTATATTGTCTCGACCTCTCTGGTTTGATGTTGTCGGTGATAGGAACCCACAAGTCGGTGGGAAGGGCGATGGGCATCGAGGTGAGCAGGTGGATATATTGCGACATCTCGCTGTACGATGCCTTTAATGCCACGTCGGACAGAGCTTGCCAACGCAGCGAAACACGCGGTTGAAACGTGAAGTACGACTTGTTCCTGACATGGAACATCGATACAGACCCACCGGCATTGAGGGTAAGTGATGGCAAAATCCGCCAGTCGTCCTCGGCATAAGCCAAGGCCTCGTGTGCGTAGATGGGATTGCTGGGGGAGGAATACCCGCCCGATCTGTTGACCTTTCCATCCTTTCCCTCTTCCGTGAAGCTGCTTCCCGAGGTCTCAGGGCTGAAGGTATGATAGGTGTAGGACGACCCGAACTTGATTCTATGTGAGGGAAGCGGCTCGTAATCAAAGTCGATGGCTGCCGACCAGTCACGTATTTTCGACCGGTAGCTGGCACTGTTCTTCTCAAGTACATCGGTACGCCATGAGTGATCGTAGCTATCCAGGTGCATGTTGTAATGGTTATAGGCCGCCGTGATGTTGGCAAAGAGGTTGTTACTGAAGATGTGGTTCCATCGTAGTGAGGCGATGGTGTTTCCCCAGTTGATGTCGTCACCGTAGGCAGAATTGATTTCGTAGCTGGATGAGCTGTAGCGATCCTTGTAGTCTTCTTTCAACATGTCGTGTCCTCGGTACACACTCAGATACAATCGGTCTGTATGCGAGAAGCGGTGGTTCAGCTTGAAGTGAAGGTCGTAGAATTGATAGCCAAACTTCTCGTCGCTCTTCATGAACGGTTGCAACACCCAGTTGATGTAGGTGGTGCGCGCTGAGAAGTTGAACGAAGTGCGATTCTTTACGATAGGCCCTTCCAACTGCACCCTACTGGTGAGCAAACCCAGCGACGCTGTTCCGTGAAAGTGGTTCATGTCACCATCCTTCGTCCTCACGTCAATGACCGATGACAATCGCCCGTTGTAGCGTGCGGGGTAGGAACTTTTATAGAAAGTGACCTTCTTCAAAGCCTCTGGTGTGAACACTGAGAAGAACCCAAACAGGTGGTCAATTTTGTAGATGGGCGTGCCGTCGAGTAAAATCAGGTTCTCGTCACCATTGCCTCCCCTGACATAGAGAGCCGATCCGCCATCGGATCCCGGCTGAACGCCAGGCATGAGCTGAATGGTTCTGATGACATCCGTTTCACCGAGCAGTGAGGGCGTGTGCTCTATCTGGCTTACACCAATGTCTGTCACGCCCATGCCGGTGGCGAGGATTCCCGCATTATCTTTCGCCGATGACACCACTACCTCGGGCAGGTTGGCCGATGGTGTGAGCTGGATGTTGATGACGGTGTCTTTGTCCAGCACAAATGACTTCTGAACGCGTGCGTAGCCTACATACGAATAGTCCACCCGAACCTGTCCGGCGGGGAGCGTCAGCGTGTAGAATCCATACGAGTTGGTCGTGGTCCCCATGTGGCTGCCAGCGTCTTGGATGGTTGCCCCGAGGAGCGTTTCACTGGAGTGGATGTCCTTGACATATCCGCTGATGGTGAACCGCTTTTGGGCTGAGGCCGCAAGACACAATACGGCGGCCAAGCATAATACACATTTCTTCCAAATGTTCATAAATACAAAAAACGTCTTGCCTTCTTGCTTCGAAGGCGTTACTAAAGAATTAGTTGTAAGAAAACTGGCTGCAAAATTAGTAAAAATGTTGGATGCAGCCCCTTTGGCTCCATCTTTATTTTGACCATCGCTTGTTTTTTGATGCACATCAGTATTGATGATAATTTTTTGATTACCTTTGTATTTCCTAAAAGACATGCCCGTTTGAGGCTCTTGGTCGCAGGGAACATGGGTGCAAGCTGTTGTAACTTTGCTTGTATTCATTAATTGATAGGAGAAAGAAACATGGATCATTTACCATTACATGATACGCCGATGTTGGTGTCCGCCATTAATTTTTTGTTGCGTGATGAGGAGTTTGATAATCTCGACCAAATCTGTTATCACTTCAATGTTGATAGAGCTGATCTTGAAAAGCGTCTGGCAGCTGGCGGATTTCAATATTCAGCCGAGCTGAATAGGGTTTGGTAGTTGTTGATGTTGCATCAACGGTACGTTATGCGTCGATAGAGTAAGTTCTTAATGCATAAACTTTTAACTCATTAACTCAATAACTAAATAACGCATCAACTCACCATCTTACCAACTTATTAACTCAAAAACTCATCATCTTACCAACTTATCAACTCACAAACTTAAAAACTCACCAACTTACAAACTCATTAACTCACCTCATGATTCCCAAAGACAGCATAGAAACAGCTTATAGTTTTTTCCATCAAAAGTGGCAGGTGTATCGTTATTCAACCATGCAGTGGCAGAAAGAAGATATTGAATATGCCATCAGTTCGTATGTGGATGGCATGAACAAAGAATTGTATGCCCTGCTGGCAAGGGGACGTGAATCCTTTTTGCAGCCATCAGAAACTTTTGCAAGTGAAATGGCTGAGGCTGTACAACAACTGGAGAAAATGATAAATGGCATAGCAACATGAGTCCTCATGCCCTCACGAGTTTCGCCTATCCATACCGCTATGTCTTTTTTAAAGAGAAAAATATAGGGAAACACGACTGGTGCTTCCCTACTAACTTTGCAACTAAGGTGTAGTTGCGAATGACTGTATGCCGACCAATTGAAATGAATATTTTTTGACAATCTATCTCTTCATGCTTGAAGAATTTGCAAACAAATCTGCCTCTTGCCGTGAATACGCCCAAAATTCGGCATGTTTGTATATCGTTAATATATAGCGATTTAAGCGTCTATAGCACGATTTTGGCCCCGCATGGCAAGCTTTTTGAAAGGAAAAAGCATTGCATCAAGGATAATATCTGCATGCTTTTGCGCAGCAAAGTCATGCAGATTGTCAACCAAAGTGATGCTGTTTAACGGGTAAAGTCAATGCTTTACCGCTAAAATTTGCTTTTCCTGGCCAAATCATCCCCACCTTGCAGCCTGCTTGCCTATCGTTTTTTTCTAGTTTGAAAGTTTACAGGTGCCGTTTTTGAGGCAATAATTGGTCAAAAAACACAACAACGCGTGCGTCCTGTCACGCATGTTGCCATCATTGAATGATTCGCGCCTACGGGTTATTTAAACCCAAAGATGTCTTTCAGTTTCTGCCAAAAGCCAGAGCGTTCTACCTTGTCAGCAGCCTCGTCAACAGCCTGAGAAACGTCGTCGCTCTTCTCTTTTACGAACTTAGCTGCGTTTTGCACTTTGTCGTTGTCTTTCAGCTTGTCGGCCACCTCATCCGTCTTTTCTTTCACAGTTTCAGTGATATCTTTTGCTTTATCTCGCAAATTCTCAACGGCGTCCTTGGTGTTTTCTTTTGCGTTTTCAACGGCATCCTTGGCCTTATCCTTCACATCGTCAGCCGTTTCTTTTGCTTTTTCTTTTAAGTCTTTTGCTGCTTGCTCAACTTTCTTTTCAGTTTCTTTCTTGCACTCGGTTTTGTTGTGGTCGTTCACCACTTCTTCTATCTTTTTCTTAGCATCTTGTACATGCTCGTTTTTCTCCAAGTCATCAATTCCTTTTTCAATCTTGTCCTTGGCTTTGTCGATAGCTTTGTCAGCCTTTTCTTTTGCTTCATCGGCCTTCTTGGCGATGTCGTCAGTCGCCTTTTCTACTTTCTTGTCAGCTTTATCTTTCGTTTCATCGGCCTTCTTGGCAATATTTTCTGCTGCCTTTTCTACTTTCTTCTCAGCATTATCTTTCGCATCATCGGCCTTCTTGGCAATGTTTTCTGCTGCCTTTTCCACTTTCTTCTCAGCTTTATCTTTCGCATCGTCGGCCTTCTTGGCGATGTCGTCTGCAGCTTTTTCTACTTTCTTTTCTACTTTATTCGCTTGTTTTTCTGCCTTATCTTTCACTTCTTCAGCAGTCTTTTTCACTTCTTCTTTCATATTATTATGTGTTAAAGGGTGATGTCTACGAGCCATTGTGGCAGTAGGACTTTTATGTTAATTATCTATACAAATATAATAAAAACAAATGAATTACCAGTATATTTTTACGAATATTTATTAAAAATGTCATGAATAATTCACTATTTGCTACTTTTTCATAGGGATATCAACGTTTTGCTGGCATTCAATCCTTCTTTTCAGCTTTACCCTCTTCCTCCAAAAGCCTGCGATATACCTGTAAATTTTCCGTCTCCTCTTTGGTAAGTTGCGGATAATACATCTTCAACTTGTCCAAGTGCTGACTGATAATTTCACCGACGGCGTAACGCATAAACCATTTATGGTCAGCCGGAATGACGAACCAGGGGGCATAATCGGTTGACGTTTTGGTGAGCATCTTGCTATAGGCGTCCATATAGTCGTCCCAATGTTGGCGCTCCTCAACATCACTGGCAGAAAATTTCCAATTCTTTTCTTTGTTGTTCAGTCGCTTCAAAAAACGCTCTTTTTGCTCTTCTTTCGAAACATTGAGGAAGAATTTGATTACGGTCGTACCAGTTTCCGTCAAATAACGTTCGAAATCATTGATGTGTTGATATCGCTTTTCCCAAAAGTCCTCATTGACATCATCCACTTTTTTCATCCCCGGAATTTGTCCTCCGAGGATAATCTCCGGATGAACTCTTCCCACCAACACGTCTTCATAGTGCGAACGGTTGAAGATGCCGATGCGCCCCCGTTCCGGTACATTCTTTTGGATGCGCCACAGATAGCCGTGGTCGAGTTCCACAGCCGAGGGCTGTTTGAACGAAAACACCTGGCATCCCTGCGGGTTGATGCCCGACATAACGTGTTTAATCGTACCGTCTTTTCCCGCTGCATCCATAGCCTGAAAGATAATTAGCACAGCATGCCGGTTATGTGCATAAAGCATGTTTTGCAAAGCCGCCATCGTCTTGACGTTTTCTTTCAATAGTTTTTTACCCTCTTTCTTGTTCAGGTCTGCCGTGTAGTTCGTGTCGAAATCCGACACCTTGTGCTTCTTTCCTGGTTCGGCAGTTAATTTTTTCAATAAATCTTTGTCCATGATTGTTTGTATTTTATGGTTAGTGTTATGATGATTCTATTACATGAAATCTTTAGAAATGTCTTAACAAGAATGTCTAGTTTAGTCTTGTTCTTACTTCTCCTCCTCGAATATATCCTACACTGATTATCAATAATTTATATTTGTATGGTACAAAAATATTTCCTCAACTTGAGTAGTATTGATTAGAAAACATCTTGGAGGTTATCAGTCTTAAAATCAACCATTGGTAGTTTAATACTATTGATTATTGTGAATCGTAATACTACTATTCTTTACATTCTTTACTGTTTGTTTGTTGCTTTTTCCTTTGGATTTCTTTATCAGGGAAAAAAGTCCCCCTATTATAGCAACAATAATGGGGCAGAGCCATAAAGCATTTTCTTTAATAAATTGTACCATAGATTATTATTTTGGATAAAATAGATTGAATGGAATATTAATGTTAACTTTTCGATGTTAGTAGCTTAAACCTATATATCGTCCAACAGGTGTTAATGAAATAGCTTTAGTCGCCTCCATATTCATAGCTTTAAAAGCATACTCCCAATTATGGTTCTTTGTAATCAAAGTATTCTTTATCTCATCATCACTCATACATGGATTTTCTTTCAGATAATTTTCATATAGTTCAATGTATGTTTGTTGTCCGTATTCCTGCATTTGCTTTTTTAAGTATTTGCTTCCTGTGTATGTATGCCTTATGAATGAAGGTTCTTCTATATCTTGCCTGAAATATTTAATTCCGTTTAGTTGCGCAGGCAAAGTGTGAAATGAACTATTTATATCATCGATTGTCATTTTTTTTCTAAAATATAAATCATAATTCTTTTGAAAAATACTTTCTAAAGGCAAATTAAATGTTATTCCAGAAAGTCCTCCTGTAGCGCATCGTTGCTGAACTAAATGTTCTATCTCTAAATTGGTTATATTTTGTAAGTAAATGAAGATATTCGGAAGCTTATTAAAATCTTCTTCCAGCGTGGGATAGCAATATCTGATTAGGTCACTATAAGTAATTGTTGACAATAATGCAATTGACGGTTGAGATAAAGATGGAATGATATTTATTGCTTCATCTATGACAGATTGTTTAGTTGTCCGCTGATTTTCTTTTAACCTGTCAATGAACATATTAATTAAATCTTCTTTAAGTTCCTTATCTCCAGTCCTTAGGTATGGTATAGTAGCATTACGTAGAGAATATTGAATGTCTGGATTTTTAAATTGCTCAATATGATCCTTTGCTTCAGAATCAATGCGGTCAATACACTCTTCAGAGAATTCTTGCAAGCGTTTTTTAGATGTCTCTAAAGCAATTTGGGAATTCTTTTGAATTTCGTGAGCACATACATCTTTACAGATTTCTCGCACATCTGCATAGCTTACTCCACTATTGTAAGTAATATCTCCATTAGTTATATTCACATTCGAATTACTAATATTTTTTGCATCTTGTCGGTTCTGTTCGTTTATAAATTCCATACACTTTATTTATTTCCTTTTGCCCTATTATGTGATTTGCAAAGCATCTGGCAGTTATAGATGTCCGTTGCTCCCCCTTTGCTCCATGCTGTTACATGGTCGGCATCCATTTCCGACAGCTTCCAAATTTTATGCTTGTTGGCATCGTGTCCTATGGCACAATAAGGACAGTTTGATTCGCCTTTAGTTTCGGCAGCTTTGGTTTGTTCTGTATATACTTTTTTCTTCGTGGCTTCATCGAAGATTCTTACATTGAGCAATTTGGTATCTGTGCAACCCCCAAGGATATATTCGAATATACCTTTTCGGTTCTTCACATAGCTATCGCCATAGAGTTCTTGTACCTTTTTAGACACTTTTGTGGGGTTATAGGGTTGTTTGTGATAAGTTTCATACAGTCTTCCCCATTCCAATCCACACATCTCTTTCTCTACATCATCAAACACTGCCGATACCCAGTCGATTACACTGTTAAAATAAGTCACCAACTCGAAGATATTGTTGTCCTGCCGGTGTTTCGACATATAAGCATCTATGCTTCCGCTTTTCTCCCAGTCTTTGCTCACCCATTGCAGCGCTCGCTCCAAGAAGTCTTGTCGATTGACGGAACCGGAAATATAGGCACTCCATTTTTGGACATTAGAGTTCTGACTATTACTGAATTTTTCCTTAGCCAATGTAACGAAGGGTCCAGAATAAATGGCGTTGCGCAGTTCCTGATCATTCAAGGGGACACCATAAATATTAATTGTTCGGAACCAATCTTTTATCTCAGTTTCTGTGCCCTCACATTCGTACACGAGCAGTCGGGTATTGTTGATAAGGTCTTGCTTGTCAGCGGATAATCCTGTAAAATATTGCTCCAACCCATTCTTGTCCTTTATAGGAAAGCGTTCGGTGATGAATCGTCCAATACTCGTGATGCGCTGCTGTCCATCAAGCACTTCATACCGCTCATCACCGACCTTATTAAAATAAATCAGCCCCAACGGGTAGCAACTCAATATCGATTCGATTACGGCCACGTCCCGTTTTCCGTCAGCATAGATATAGTTTCGCTGATACTCAGGCTGAATGGTGAGCTTACCAGACAGTCCGAATAAGCCTTTTCCCTCCACCTGATTATACACAAAGCCGTTGCACAGCTCTTGTACAGTGTATTGTTTTAAAGTTGTTTCCATACGCTTCTGGTCATTATGAATATTCTCCGATAAATCTTTATTCCTTCTATTGCTGGACGTGCAACCATGTCATAATACGAACTTGATAAATATGCGTGCATAGATTCGTTTTCCATTGATGTGCCATCCGTCACTTCCTGGCGCAAGTAATTCTCTTGATGCATATGCGTGCATAGGTTGTCCTTCTCTCTCTCTCTCTCTCTCTCTCTCTCTCTTATTATTTTAGATGACATATCCAAATCTTTTTTGTTAAAAGTTGTAATGATCGCTTCCTTGTCTTTAATTAGTCCATGCGCTTTAATTGGTACTTTATCCGTTCTTCGGTAATCATTTGCATTAACAATCTCAAACTGATCTGGACAATATTTATCTAGAAAACTAATAGGCACCCCCATTACTCCATAATAGTCGGAAGGAATAGCATCGGTAAACGGGACCTCGATGGCGTCGTAGTTATCGTATGGTTGATAACCGCGCTCTCTTATCTCCTTATGTCTGCTGAATTTTATATTCTCATCCATCGTCATAAGAGGAAGAGGCTGGTGGCGACGACCATGTTCGATACTTGTAAACCAACAGGAATTGCCCAGTCGGGTGTAGTTGCCAATATAGCCTAATCTTGCAGCTTTCTCTTTGTCCTTCTCATTTATAGATGCCCCTTCAGGTACTGCGAAGACCATATCTCTGCCATTACCTGTCGCACCCAACCACATTCTATTTTCTTTGATCTGAGGAAATACTTCTTTATAAGTAATAGCATTCATATTTCCAATGATTGAAAATTGCTTATCCGCTTCCATAATCCATGCTAAGAACTCACGAAAGAGAGAAAAGGGAGGATTGGTAATAATGATGTCAGCCTCATCTCTTAAACTTATTACTTCTTGGCTGCGGAAGTCACCGTCACCCTCAAGATATTTCCATTCTAAATCTTCCACATCTATTTTTCCATCCCCACTCCTATCTCTTTCAAGAACGAATATCTTACCATGTGTTTGTGTCTTTTCAAGATTAAATTGTGAATCAGCTGTTTCAAACAGGCTTGGCTGATAGCCGTACTTATATCTCTTGCTGTTAGGTGCATAGCTGGTACTAATGAGTTTCTTCAAACCGAAGCGCTCAAAATTCTGAGCAAAGAACTTGGTGAAGTTACTCCATTCTGGATCATCGCAAGGGAGTAGGATGGTCTTTTCTCTGAAGACATTAGCATTGTAATCTAAATATGCGTTCATCTCTTTTTGTATGTCCGTATATTGCGTATAGAACTCATCATTCTTTACGTTTTTCGCATTTGATAGATTCTTATTTGCCATATTGTTTTATTATCGATTTACTTAATTATTTCCAAATTATTACATGACTACAATTCATATTTTCAACTATTCATTTTGTTCATAGTAATAAGAATAATCAATTCCTTTCATAAACATTTCTCGGTCATCAATCTTGGTGGTGAGGGCAGGTTGTACCAAGGTTTTGATGTGCGTGCTGTCTGCAACACTCTCACGCATGGCATTGAGATAATCGTTTTTTGTCTATTTGGCTCCAATCCACACAGTCACGATAAGTTGAAGGATAAATGTTGTTCATATATCATGATTTCTTTTTTGTTTTGTTGATCAGTGCTTTTTTCTCCTCACTCGCCAATCTCCTTTCAACCTTTTTTACATCCTCAGCGGGAGGGAGATTTTCGGGGATGATTCCTCGTTGAATCATTATTTGCCGAACTGCTTTATTGTTCTCTATATGTTCTTTGCTGATTTGACCCTCTCCGTATAAATCTTTTTGTTGCACATTGACATTTGTCATTTCTGCTGCAAAATCCTTCGCCTTGATACTTATTGTGGGCAAAAAGTCGGCTATTGGTCTGCTCACTGGTACTCTCATCTTTCTTTTCATTTGTGCCGTATTCAAACGAAACAGAGCCTGATCTCCTTTAGAGCGGATTGTTGCAAAACCTTTATTGTCGATACCTCTTTCATAGAGTACTCCAGAAAGATGCTTTTCTGTTTCTTGTAGTTTTGTACGAGCTTTGATGCGTTCAATCTCCAGTAATCTTTGTTCTATTAGCTCGGTTTTACGCGTTTGTATGGCAAAATAGGTTTGTGCAAAAGCAATTTGTTCCTTACGTGGGTCTCCATTTTGAGCAATGAGATAACAGGCGTATCGAGTTAATAGCATGTCGTTGATTTCTCTTTCTGACCCAGAACCGAGATTAACCATTTTCTTGACGTCAGGAAAATGGTCGGATATCTGTTGTCCTGCTTTGTCGCAGGCTGTTTTAGCTTTGTCTATGACTTTAGAAAAATTCTCCCACTTAGAATAGCCTAACAGAGTTTGGAGTTCACGTGCGCTCCAACACTCCACTCCTTCTACTTCCGCAGCTGCGGCTTCAAAATCGTTGTAGAGTTCTTGAATTACTTCTTTTTTCATATATAGTTGTTGGTATTTTTTATTTTACCTTCTCTCCTCCTTATATGTAATAGCTCAATGCCTTAGCAGATTACTTCTCATTCTATTGATTAATCGTTCTGTTCATAATAGTACGAATAGTCAATTCCCTTCATAAACATTTCTCGATCATCAATCTAAGTGGTGAGTGCAGGCAGTACCAAAGCTTTGATGTGTGTACTATCAGAAACACTTTCACGCATTGCGGTTAGATAGTCGTTTTTGTCTATTTGACTCCAATCCACACACCGCTTGAGAGAACGCTTTAGCATGAGGTCGAGCCAAATACGAGTGCTGCGGCCATTACCCTCCATAAAAGGATGGGCTACGTTGTATAAATTCGGCTGCACTCGACCATTAGTGAACGAGTTCACATGGTACTCATTTGCACGAATTTTCATTTCCTCGTATTTGTCCATAATCTCATCAAAGGTGGTTTCTGGCATTCGTTCAATCGTTTGCAGCGTAGCAGGGAAGTGCATACAATTAGCGAAAGTGAAACCACCTTTGGAGATATTCTTTGTGCGAATTTGTCCAGCAAAGTCGTAAAGACCACCAAAGAGATAAGCGTGTATTTGTTGTAAACATTTGATTGTACCTGGGTCTACGGTCTTTAAGATACCACTTTCAAAAAGCTGATAAGCCTTTTTCTTACTCTGTCCGTCAATCGTGTTATCACTATAGAGGAACCAGTCAAGAAAGTTCATAGCCTTGGTATTATTGATATGCTTTGCCAAAAGGGTTACACCCTCTGCATCAAGTGTGTCTGTCAATCGATATTTACCATCAGGGGCTACGAGCTTCAACTGGTTAGTAGCACTAACCACTTCACTATCTTCCTTTCGCAGTTTGGTCTTAAGATACTTCCAATAGTTCCTCGTCTTTTGGTAATCATCTTGCTCGTTGATGGCAGCTATAATATCAAGCACTGAGAACCACCACTTGCTGTTCTCTTCATCCCATACGGCACGTACTTCCCGGTCGTTGAAGAAGCGAATTGATTTCTTATGTTGTTCTTTATGTTTTGCCATAATGAAAAAAATATTCATCTGGAGTATTAATCCATTCTTTTGGATTCACCTGCAAGATCTCTGTTATTTGGAATAGCAATTCAAGGCTGGCTGATGACGATTGCAAACGTAAGAATTTTCTGTCGAAAACTCTCGCCCAGCTTTTTTGTAAACCATCTATGCTTAATTTCTTTTTTCGGTCAACACTTCTTTTGTTCTGTTGGTTGGACTTTCCATAAATATAGATAAGATGATATGCAAATATAGTAAATATTATTGTATAATGTGCCAAAAAGGTGATGTATCATAACACTTCTTGAATATTGTAATCTCTTATCTTATCGCCTGTTCATAGATGTCTTCAAATAATCGGCGGTGGATGGCAATATATTCTAATGACGAGAACGTAAAGCTCTGTTCGGATAAAAATTCGGTGATACGAGCCGACAAGTTGCAAGAGTGGTTGTTCACAGAGCTCACCAAAGACATTCAGGTCGAATAGCTGTTCCACGGTGCTTGATTGAACCGCAAGGTTTATTTGAGGGCGGTTCTATAAATTACCACCGTAAAGTTTTTTATGTCAGTCTTTTTACGTTTTGTCATCTTGTGGACTCTTTTTGGTTCAATTTGCTTGTTCGTTCAGTCGTATAGCTCGCTATACTCCTTCACTCACAAACAAATTGATCTCAAAAATAGTCTCACGATCTGTCAAAGCTAATTTATAGAACCGCCCTTGCACCATAACTAAAATCTGATGAAACCAAAGATTCGGGTGTAATGGACATTTGGTAGGCTGTTTTTGTATCAGGGATTCTCTCTGAAACTGGCAACCCATAGCGTCAAACCATAAGCATCCAACATTTGCGGCCTTTGTGTTATCTTCCTACTTAACTACACAAAAGCGGCAATGTTGGATGCTTACGATTAACAAAAAACCGTTAGGTAATTGGAACTCTCAATATTGTTGCGCTCATCGCATTGAAGTCCTACCAACTACCTAACGGTTATATTTCATGTGATTAAAGTTCTATGTGAACTATTTAATCACTAACTTTTCAGTTCTAATTACATTCTTGTTTTGCATCTTTACAAGGTAAACACCCTCTTGAAGCTCGTTTCGGCTAACTGATGTTGGGTTTGTAAGATATTGTACCATCTTTCCGTCAACAGTGTAAATCCAAGCCTTCTCTACATTGGTAAAGAGGATGTTATTACCATTTACTGTCACGTTGGAAACACCACCAGCAAATACAGTGTTGTCTACGCCACTTGTTCCAGACAAGCCTTCGGGTTGGTCGGCAACACCTTGATCATGTTGTGTATCCACATATTGACGCTGTCCGTCTTTCTTACCTTGAATCTCTACATCAAAGTCGATGGTAAATCCTTTGGCAGTCAAGCCAGTTGGCAAGAAGGTTCCACCAAACCAAGCATCAGCAAACACAATACGCAAACGACTTGTACCTACGTGAGCATCTTGAGGAACTGTGAACTTAAATGTATAGCCGTTCGGATCCTGTATCTCAGGAGTTGCCGCGCGTATCTTTCCTGCAAAGAAAATCTGCTCACCCATAGGATCGTCTTTTGGAGCCTTAGGATAGTTAAATGTACCACTACCGTCTAAGTCTAACCAGCCACCTGCAAAGCACCACTTCAAACCGTCTTTTTCATTGGGAGCCTTAAAGGTCATCGTAATCTCTTGTCCTTGCTTGACAATCAACTTGTGGTCGCGTGCGTTTGCATACTGTGAGCTGTCGCGTGGCGACTCGGTAGCTGTATAATTCAAGTCTTTTACGGCACCAGTAGTTGTAACGCTTGTCAAAAATCTTTGTTCTACAGCTGTCTTGAATCCTTCAGCATTCGGATTAATCTTACTAATTCCATAAGTATCTGTTCCACCAACTGTTTCTTTTGGCAATTGAGAAGCGTCGGCACGCGTAATCTCTACCCATACGACGGGTGAATACGTCTTCAAGTCTGTTGATACAGAGCGTACGCCAATAAATGGTTTTTCATTAGCAGCATCAGTAAATACAATGTTAGGAATATAGGTACCCCACTGTGTTGTACGACCTACTTCTGAAACACGTCCGTCTTTACCATTCTTGTACATAATCTCGAAGTGATCGATGTTAGCCTCGCAGTTGTAAATCATACCATAAGCTGAACGTTCACCTGTAGAATGATCTACATCCCAATGCAGCTTTGCAGAAAGACTCTTCTGTGACTCTTCTTTCACCTCTACCATGAGATTCTTCACATTAGCAGGTGTAGCCTTCACGTCGTCGTTGAGTTCGAGCTTACCTACCAACACATTGTACTTGTCGGTTACGTTCTTGGCGCGCAAACCAATGTGAGTAATGCGGTCGCCCATGTTGACAGGCAGATTCACCTTTTTCTCTTGCCATGTCTTGTCGTCAGTAGCACCAACAGCCACCTCTTTCCACTGATTGTTCACCTTAACAATCAGGTACAAGTTAGACTCGCCAGCTTGTTTTGTCTTCAAAGCTACCTTGGCAATAGGATTAGCTGCACTCACATTAAGGTCGGTTCTAAACAGAACTACATCAACACCTGATGCTGAAGACTGTCCTTTCAACAATAAGCATGAGCCACCGTTATATGAGTCAATGTGTGTAAATTCTGGCTGCAAAGCATTTGAAACGGTTTCTGTTCCTTCGCCATAAACCAACCAGCGATAAGTAGGCACTACATCTTGGTTCGCCATGTTGTACCATGTACCAGCTGTTTTCTTTCCTTTATAGTTGTAACGCTCTCCATTACCCAAGTTGAAGTGTGTCAGGAAAGGAAGATTGCCTTGTATCGCTGAACGCTCTGGAATGAACGAAGCCAAACCACAGAATGTCTTCAATGCGTTCTCACCTTCCCACTCGTGTCCTGTATTTTTAATAGCAGGACGATTCAATGGACTTCTGTTACCGCCAGAGAAGCCACGCTCCAACAAACGTTGGTAGTTGTACTGTGCATTGAGCGCATCCGAACCAGAGTTGTAACTCCAGAAACGGCTGTCGCCATGCTCTCCCCAAAGGCAGATACCTATTCGCTTAACAGTTTCGTTAGGAGTAAAGGTAACGCCTCCACCCCACCAATCTTGAGTGGTCTTTCCAACCAATCCCAACCAGTTGCGATTCATATTTACGATCCAAACACCTCCATAAAGGCCTTCTGCGGTTCCCATAGCCTGCTCTGCAACCTTTACAGAGCTTTCATAACCACTGGCGGCGAAATCACCTCCAGAGTAGTTGAGGAATAAATCGAAGGTCTTACCAGTGGCTTTTGTACCATATAAATAGTCAACTGCCACATCCGACAAGCTGGAGCCTTGCGTATAAAGAGCTGCGTGGAAGTTATTGAAGCCCATCTTCTCTGCTTCCTTGTACAAAGCCTTGTGAAAACCTGTTACATCAGAATTAGAGTATGAGTTGTCTTCCCAGTTGTAGTTGATACCATCGAACCCGAAGAACAGCAGACAGTTGAGCATGGGTTTAACATACTTGTAGGTGCCATCCGAGTTTTTGGTTTGGATAAAGCTTACATAAGCTCCATCACCTGAACCTGCTGTCCAGCTTTCAAAAAACTTGATACCACTCATAATGTCGGTACCATTCTTGTGTGCCGCATCGGTCCATGCTCCTGGAGCCTGGAATAAGCCATGGTTCCAAGAACCAAACAGGTTGGTGTAGTTCCACATAGAGAACACATCATTGGCAAAGTTGGACGATGGATAGCCACCGATGCCCTTACCCGAACCGCTCGGAATGTTCATAAATAGGTTACGTTTCTCGTAGGTGTCTTTCACCAAACGGTCTTTGCGATCCAAGATAGCACGTTGCTTGACGTGCGAACGCACAAAAGCAATGTCAGAGGCTTGAATACCTGCAGCCTCAAATTCAGCCTTGGTAGGATAGTTGCGACCATTCTGCAAAGCCTTGTCAAAAAGGTTCAGGAGAGTAACCTCATTAAATCCAGCGAAGTCATAAATCGTGGATGTTGCCGTTGGCGACATGCCAGACTGCGCATTTGCAGGTCCAGCCAAACAAGCCAAAAGCATCAGGGGTAAAAATCTTTTCTTCATAGATTTGGTTGTTTTTATTGGTTAATTAATAAATATAAAAATGTTGGTTAGGGGAACCGTCTGCTCCTATTCAGCAAACAGACGGTAGTTCCCTGTCACCGTATTGTTTATTAGTTAAAAGTTTCCTTTTCCTTTCACATCCCACCATACACGCGTAGCTTGTTGGTCGGGACCACCCAAGGCTTTCAGTCCAGTAGACTGAATGTCTTTCAACGAAGCATCATCGCTATTGGGGAAGAGAATGCGCCGAACCAAATCGCCAGGCTTCAGACTGCCGTCACCTTCCTCAACGTTAAGAACGGGGAACATCTTGGGATAACCAGTGCGTCGCATTTCGCCCCATGCTTCCATGCTGTTGGGGAAGAGTGCAATGTATTTCTGCGTGATGATTTTCTCCAACTTCGTTTCCTTGTCGTCCGCTTCATTCCATTTGACGCCAATCTTCGTCACGCTTTCCATATCAGGCGATGAGCCAGTAGGATCTTTATATGTATAAGCAACCGGCTCTTCCACATTTGCATATTGTGAGAGTATGGATTTTAATTGATTGGAAAGTTCAGATCCAGGCTCTAAGAAAGATGAGTTTTCGATGGCACGGGTATAGAACTGCTCGGCTTTTCCTCCCATGTCCCATCCTCGCAGCGCCCCTTCGGCACGCAGGAAGTCGATTTCTGCCCACTTAAAGAGGTACAAAGGCGCTTTCTCTATCAGAAACTTGTTAACTCGGCTAAAGCCAACAAACTGGTTAGAACCATATGACTGTCCCTTGCCCGTGTGTATGCCCGAGCGGATACCTACTTGGTCTGATTCGGCAGGCAAGGTGACCCCTTGATCATTATTCAAATCTCCACTGTTTTTCATGCAAAGAGAGAAACGATAAGGGTGTGTCAAACTCTTCAGCAAACTAACGAACGAGGCACTAAAGCGCATATCAGCCCAGCTTTCAGAAATCTCAACCAAAGGATGTACACCTCCGTATATAGAGGGGAAGAGTGCCACTTCATACTTCAAATCATCAATCACTCCACTCTTCACTGCTTCCTCTGCCCACTTTTGTGCCAACTGTGGCTCTGCCTTGACCATGTGCATGGCCATCCGCAATTTCAGCGAATTGGCAAAGCGAACCCATGTTTCCATGTTTTTTACACCATTTCTTTGATCATGCGTCACCTCACTAAACTTGTTGACAATGTCCTTCACCTTGGCTTGGTACCAAGCAGGCTTGCTGTCAAAGTAACGCAGACAATTAACAATGGTATCAATATTGGCTTCGGCACCAGTGTAGATGGTCTTCATGTCATCGTACTTGAAAGGTGGGTCTACCTTGTTCGCCTTAAAGTCATTGTAAGGAATGGTTCCATACATGTCTACATTCTCAATCGCTGCATAGTTGTACAACAACAAGGCAATCGCCTTCACCTCAGGTATTGAATCGCAAGACTTATGGTTGAGCAATGGTGTTAAACTGGTACGTGCTCCTGTAAACTGACCATTTGGCCCAGTAATCCAGTCTTGACTGGCATGATAGGAAGATATCAATTCACTGGCAAAAGCGAAGTCAGAATGGGGAACAACACCATATTGTGCGTACACATCGGGCAACGTATAAATACGCTGGTAAGCATGTGAAACAGGATATTGTCCTTCCTTTCCACCTCGCATACAGTATTGGGCTACTTTCAGCATACCTAAGTACTTATCCAAGCTCTTGGCTGCTGCATCTACTTGCTCCTCTGTGTACAACGCTTTATAGTTGATGAGATTTACAGAATCTGCCTCACCCACGATGTCACCCTCATCAATAGTGATGTCATTTGGGCGGAAATCATCAGTCGGCTCATCAAAGTCCAAGCACGATTGCAGGGTCATGAACCCTGTAGCAAGTGCTGCTATTGCAATATATTGTATTCTTTTCATTGTTTGAACGATTGTTTAGAATGTTAGTTTCATTGATAATCCATACGAGCGTGAAGAAGGCATGTTGAACATCTCGAACGCACCTAATCCGTTACCAGTTGACAAAGATACATCGGGGTCAACGGGTGAATCCTTGTACAAGAAGAATAGGTTGCGTGCAATGAACGACACGTTGAGGCTTGCATTGCTCTTAAAGAGATTTTGGAACGTATAGCCCATAGACAACTCGCGCAAGCGGAAGTTAGTGGCATCATAGATATACTCCAATGGACTCTTCTTCACACCACCGATACTTGTGTAATAACTCTCAATAGGAACCAGTCGACCACTACCATCGGGCAGGGGCATTGCCAGTTGTCCATTGGCTGTCAAGTTGTTTTGCTCGGCATACAAGCGTGCATCTGCGGTACGCTGTGACAATCCTAAGTTGTCAAGGTACGACTCGGTGAGCGAAATCACCTTACCACCAATGCGACCATTGATGAGGAAGAACAACTGGAAGTTCTTATAACTAAGGGTGTTGCTCCAACCCATTTGCCACTTAGAGTTCATGTTGCCGGCATATACCGTGTATTTTTTAGAAGCCTCAGACTCAAAGCTCAGTCTTCCGTCTTTCGTCGTAACGAGTGTTCCGTCGGCATTGCGCTTGTAGTCGGTTACATACATATCACCAATCGATCCACCCTTCTTATATCGCACACGCACCTCAGCTACATCCTGGAACACCAACTTCTCGGTGCCATCAGGGTTGTAAGTGGTTTCCATGATTTCGTTATCGTTGTACGACAGGTTGTAAGAAGTCTTCCAACGCCAGTCTTTACCAAAGCGGAAGTTATAACCAAGGGTTGCTTCTACACCCATGTTTCTAATCTTTCCAGAGTTCATCGGCTCAATTTTTCCAGAAGCATTGGCTCCCTCCATATATTGATCGGTAGAGAGGGCATGGTAGAACGTGAAGTCGAAGTCGAGACGACTGCCGAACCATGACGACTCTATACCAGTCTCGAATGAGCGAGTTTTCTCTGGTTTAGGATTCTTGAATGATGAGTATGGTGACGGCGGAACGGCACCAGTGAACGTGTCACGCGATGATCTCGCCAGTACCTTGTTAGGAATAGAGTTACCTACCTCTGAATAAGAAGCACGATATTTCAAGTAAGAAATCACCTCGGGCAGCTTGACCATAGAGCTAACAATGGCATTGGCACCAAAGCCAAAGTAACCATAGCTTTCGGAAGTGCCGCGATTCTTAAACTGTCTGAAGGCACGATACCAGTCCTGACGATAGGAGGCATCAAAGTAAACCATATCTTTCCAACCAATTTGAGCAGTGAACAGGGCAGCCTTATCCCAGTTGGTGCTTACCGAAGCACGTGTTTCACCTGCTGTGGCAGCATCGGTCTCAAAATAGTTCACGAGTTTGGAAAATCTTATCTTGTTGCCATCCTTCGGCGTTGCAGTGGTATAAGTATTCTGGAACTTGGTCTTGATAAGGTGAGCCACCCATCCTGCTGTTGCCGACACACTCCATGTGTCTTCAAATGTCTTGTTGTAAGACAGCAAGTAGTCAGTATAAATTTCCGAAGTACGATCCAACGTCTTTGAATAGATACCATAAGGTTCAATACCTCCGGGGGTGAAGGTGGTAGCGTATCGTTTTCCATCGTTGTCGTACTTGGTGTGGTCAATGCTAAGACGTGCCTGGAAATCCAAACCATCATAAATGTCAATCTTACCACTCACCGTTCCAAACACACGGTCGGTGCGCTGCTTGGTATTATTCATGCGGGTAAGCCAGTAAGGGTTGTTCTGGCTCTTCTCCAAGTATGCCCAGTCTTGCATCGGCCCATTGAATGTCAAATCAATGTTGGTAAATTCGTACATGCTACCGTTTTTCTGTACGTATGCAGGCACGTTCTTCGCCATCCACGTACCATTTTCACGATAGTAATGGTTGCGATAGTAGTCCATATCCAAGTTGCGTGGTGCTGTGTACATGTGGTACACTGGGTTCATCACCGTACCACCACCAGGACGGTTGTTGGTAATGGTCTGGATATAGTTGATAGCAGTATTGATGTGTAGTCGTTTGAGGAAGTTGTACGACTGTCGGAAATTCACCGTATTACGGTTGTATGAGTTACTAACCAGCATACCGTTGGCGTGCGAGTTAGAGAAAGAGAAGTAACTCTGTATCTTCTCTGTACCTCCTGAAAACGATACCGAGTTGTTAATCGTGGTACCCGTGCGGTAGAAGTCGTCCAAGTCGTTCTTGGCAGCATTACGCAGATGAACGGTATTGACGAAACCTGGGGCAAAAGGTGCCGACGAGTCAAAGGTCGATTGCAAGGTTAACTGGTCTGCAGGGCGGTTAGCCACCTTGTCTCCCCAGCTACCAATATCAAGTCCACCAGCTGATTTGATGCGTGCACCATATACGTTTTGTATCGCTGGCGTAAGCAGCGGCGTGTCGAAAGTAATATTAGAAGTAACACTAACAGATAGCTTTCCTTCCTTTCCTTTCTTTGTCGTAATCATCACTACACCGTTAGCAGCTGCCGAACCGTAGAGAGCGGCAGCATTGGCACCCTTCAGTACGTTCATCGACTCAATATCGTCAGGGTTGATCATGGACAAGGGGTCAGCACCTTCAGAAACACCTGAATACTCGATGTTCGAACCATTGATTTGCCCACGCGTACCATTGCTCATCGGAACTCCGTCCAATACAATGAGTGGAGAGCTGTTTCCCAACACCGACTTGTTACCGCGGAGGATAATCTTGGACGCACCACCGGCTCCACCGGCACTTGGCGTGATGACTACGCCCGACACTTTACCTTCCAAAGAGTTCACTGCGTTGGGGTCTTGTACACGCATCAAGTCTTCTGCCTTTACCTGTTGAGTAGCATAGGTCAGCGATTTCTCCTTACGCTGAATACCCATGGCGGTAACCACCACCTCGTTAAGCGTACTGCTCTCCTCGCTCAGGGTGACATTCAGCGTTGCGCCGGTGGCCACCAATGTCTGCGGAGCATAGCCTATGTACGAGAACTCCAATGTGGGAGCCGTCTCTTTTGTAGTAAGAGAGTAGTTTCCGTCAATATCGGTCACCACTCCCTCTTTCGAGTTTCTTATCCTGACCGTCACACCGATGAGCGGCTCACCGCTGGCGTCTACAACGGTTCCATGGATTTTGCGCGGTTGTCCCACACTATTGGTCACCGTGGTCCCTCCCTGCGGACGTGTGCCGCGGCGATAGATGGTAATCATCTTATTCTCTATCGTATACGTTAATGACGGGTCAAGCACTTTGTCAAGCACCTTGTTAACTGGCTCATTCTTGAATGACGCTGAGATTTTCTTGTTGGCATCTACTTCCTTTACCTTGTAGATGACAGACATCCGGGTTTGTTTTTCCACCTCTTTCAGAACGGTCTTCAGTGGAGTTTTACTAAACACCTTCGTGACTGTCTGGGAAAGGGCTCTGACAGGACACAGAAGGAACACGGCAAGAAGCGAATAATAAAGGTATTTTCCTCTCATGGTTGTTGTTTACTTTTCTGTTAGATTAGAGATAAATTTATTAAATAATGTATGGTTTTTTGTTCATGTTGACGCAGTCATCACATGGGAAAAACGCGCACTAACGTTCGAGGATTTGCACATTCTTCCCCTGTCTGACAACTCGTATAGGTATGATTCTCTGCAATCCTCGCATGATACCGTCAAAATCCTCGCCGTTATTCAGCGAGATGGCCAGCCGCTCATCACGCAAGGAGGTCGACTGTACGGTGATGTTCATATTGAACCTGCGCGAAAGCACTTTAACCAGATTGGCCAGGGTAATGCTCTCGTACTCGGTATTGCCATGAATCCAGGCATTAGCTTTGGTCGACGCTTTGGTCTTGATCAGTTCTCCTGACACCTGGTTCAGTGTAACCTTCTCTCCTGGAACCATCATGACACGCTCATTGTCGAGGCTCACCTGCACACTTCCCTCTAACAGGGTTGTCGTAACAGAGGCATCGTCGTCATAGGCTGATATATTGAACTTGGTTCCATGGACAATCACGTCATATCCCTTGGTGTTTACCGTGAACTTGGATCCCGCATGCTTAGCCACCTCAAAATAAGCCTCGCCGTTGAGTTCAACCATACGGCTGTCAACACCGAACGAAGCAGGATAGCGTAAGTCTGACCCTGCGTTGAGCCACACGCGCGACCCATCGGGTAACACCACCTCGGCCTTGCCGCCAAGTGGTGCTATGCAGGTGTAATAAGCCTCTGGCCCAGAGTGATGGCTGCTGAAAAAGTAAGTAACGAGTGACGACACCAGAACCAAAGCTACAGCTGCGGCAGCAAGCTTACGGCGAAGATGTATCTTGCGTGACCTCATGCGGATAGGACTTCTGCCTTGAATACGGCACCAAACCCTTCGCCATTCTTGCTCAACTTCTGCTGATGGGACATGGGTTGCGTTCCACGCCTGTTCCATCGCATCAAAGCGAGCGCGCTGCTCCTCATTCTCTTGGAGAATGCCAAAAAGCATCTGCTCTTCGTCATTGGAAAGCGTGCCCTCAAAGAAGCCTCGGGCCAGCTCTGCCAATTGGTTGTCTGTATTTTGCATGTCTGTTTTTTCAATAGTCTTTATATATATAACACCGAACTATCGCTTTACCCTAAACAAAACTTCAAGTAAATTGCACTTTATTTTTCAGATTCGTTTGCTATTTATGCAGACATTTTCTATCTTTGTGCTATACGTTCGTGCGAAATGGTAAGATATACAATGAATTCCGCTGAATTGTTCGATGACTTGAGGTTAGGAAAAGCCGAAGCGTTCGAATTTATCTTCAAGACCTATCAGCCCAGACTGAAGGCCTATGCCCTTCGCTTCATCCATCAGCCGGACGACTTGAACGACATCTTACAAGACTGTTTTGTAAAGCTATGGGAAAGCCGACAAAAGCTGACCCACATCTCCATCTCCTCACTCCTTTACACAATGGTGAGGAACGCGTGCCTCAATTTTCTGCGACACCAAATGGTGGCTAACCAGTACTCGTTTGACGAACTACCCCAGCAACAGGGGTCAGAGCAGTTGTATAGCTTGATCTTTCACCACAATGCGGAAGAAGAACTGGTATATGAGGAGTTGCACCGGCAAATTCATGAGGTTCTTGACTCCCTGCCCGAGCAATCAAAAATGATATTCAAGATGAGCCGCGAGGAGGATTTGCTGAACCGGGAAATAGCAGAGAAACTTGGTGTCTCCGTGAAGACCGTTGAATATCATATCACAAAAGTATTGTGTGCTCTTCGCTCTCTTGCCAACAAATATGACGAACAAGCACTGATGGTACTGGTCGTGGCGGAAGCGTTGCTGTTGGGGCAAACAGACCTCAGCGTTTAAAAGCATTGACATTGACTGCCAAACTCAATGACTTTGACCACCAAACTCAATGACTTTGACAGGCAATAGCATAGTAATTGGGAAAGTGCATTTAACCCAAATCGGTCATTAGAGATTTTTCGTGCAAAAAGTTACATTATAGCAGGCTGTTCCATCGTTATAGCATCTATATACTAACACAATATGCATCTTTCATTCTATTTCAAGACAAAATGAAAGCAAAATTTTCTAATGACCGATTTGGGTTTAAAGCATTGCTAACAAACCTTTTTGCACATTGGTGCAACAACGAATGATCTGGAAATATTGACGCATGTGACAACAGGCAACAAAAACGTTTCGAATCGCTATAAACTCAAAAACCGGCTGCAAGTTTCAAGGCCTGCAGCCGGTTTCTGATCATGCAAGCGGCTGCCACGAGGCAGCCACTTGTTTGTTTTCTACTAGTGGTTATTCTGAAAAGTCGAGTACATTCTTGCGATTTGCTTCGATACGCTCGTACTCTTCTTTCGATCCTACAATGAGTTTCTCCCATTGGCGAAGTCCTGTTCCGGCAGGTATCAGGTGACCGCAAATCACGTTCTCCTTCATTCCCTCCAGATGGTCTACTTTCGCACGGATAGCAGCCTCGTTGAGAACCTTTGTCGTTTCCTGGAACGAAGCAGCACTCATGAAGCTCTTGGTTTGCAATGCGGCACGAGTGATACCCTGAAGTATCTGAGTGGACGTAGCAGGAAGAGCATCACGAACCTCTACGGGTCGCAAATCACGACGTTTCAAGGCCGAATTTTCATCACGGAGCTTGCGCGCTGTCACAATCTGTCCTACTTTCAACACCTCGCTGTCACCAGCCTTGGTAACCACCTTCTTACCCCAGATGCGATCATTCTCCTCGGCAAAGTCGAGTTTGTCTACCAGTTCTTGCTCCAAGAATGTAGTATCTCCCGGCTCGTTGATTTGAACCTTACGCATCATCTGGCGAACAATGATTTCGAAGTGCTTGTCATTGATTTTCACTCCTTGCAAACGATATACGTCTTGTACCTCGTTTACAATGTACTCTTGTACGGCGGTAGGGCCTTTGATGGCCAAAATATCATCGGGTGTGATGACACCATCTGACAACGGCGTACCAGCACGAACGGCATCGTGTTCCTGAACAAGAATCTGTTTGCTCAATGAAACAAGATACTTCTTTTGCTCACCAGTTCTTGAGGTTACGATGATTTCTCGGTTGCCTCGCTTCACCTTGCCCATGGTTACCTCTCCATCGATTTCAGAAACCACAGCGGGGTTGGATGGGTTACGAGCCTCAAACAACTCGGTAACACGCGGAAGACCACCAGTGATATCACCAGCACCACCCACGGCACGCGGTATCTTCACCAAGGTTTGACCCGACTTGATGGTTGCTCCATCGTCAACGACAACGTGTCCACCTACAGGGAAGTTATAGGTTCCCAACACTTCTCCATTCTTGTCGATGATGTCACAGGTAGGCACCAATGACTTATCCTTGGAGTCACTGATGATCTTTTCGGTCAGACCCGTTGTCTCGTCAGTTTCAGCATGGTAGGTCTTACCAGCGACAACGCCATTAAACTTCAAGGTACCAGAATATTCTGAAACAATCAATGCGTTGAAAGGATCCCACTTAGCAATGAGGCTTCCTTTTTGCACCTTGTCACCATGTTTGTAATAGAGTGAGCTGCCATAAGGCACATTCAGTGTACTTAATACGATGTCGGTATTGGGATCGATGAAACGGATTTCAGCCAAACGGCTCACCACTTTCATACATTCAACATCCTTCTCGCCGTCACTCTCAACGAATGGTACGGTACGCAGTTCTTCAAACTCAATCTTGCAGTCGTTCTTTGCCACGATGCTGGCATTTGCAGCCGCGTTACCAGCCACACCACCAGCGTGGAAGGTACGAAGGGTAAGCTGCGTACCCGGCTCACCAATGGCTTGGGCTGCGATAACACCAACGGCCTCGCCCTTTTGAACCATGCGGGCTGTTGCAAGGTTACGTCCATAACACTTCTTGCAGACCCCACGCTTGCTCTCACAAGTGAGCACCGAACGAATTTCAACACTCTCAATAGGAGAATCGTCAATCTGTCGAGCTTTGTCCTCTGTGATTTCCTCACCAGCTGCTACAATCAGTTCGCCTGTTGTCGGGTGAATGATATCATGCACAGAAACACGTCCCAAGATACGTTCGTAAAGCGTCGAAATAATCTCATCCCCACTCTTCAGGGCTGTGCAGACCAGTCCACGCAAAGTACCACAATCTTCTTCGGTGATGATGACATCGTGAGAAACGTCTACCAAACGACGTGTCAAATAACCAGCGTCGGCAGTCTTCATAGCCGTATCGGCAAGACCCTTGCGGGCACCGTGTGAAGAGATAAAGTACTCGAGCACAGACATACCTTCCTTGAAGTTAGAAAGAATAGGGTTCTCGATAATCTGTTGTCCTTCAGCTCCTGCTTTCTGAGGTTTGGCCATCAAACCACGCATACCAGAGAGCTGCTTAATCTGATCTTTAGAACCACGGGCTCCAGAATCGAGCATCATGTACACGGCATTGAATCCCTGGTCGTTCTCGGTCATCACCTTCATGAGGACGTCACCCAACTCATTGTTAACATGCGTCCATGCATCGATGACCTGATTGTAACGTTCGGTATCGGTGATGAATCCCATCTCGTAATTGGACTTGATTTGATTTACCTCGTCCTGCCCTTTCTTCACAATAGTTGCCTTTTCTTCAGGAATGATGATATCATCCAAGTTGAAGGATAGACCTGCCAAGTAAGCCATTCGATAACCCAAATTCTTGATTCCATCCAAGAACTCACATGCGCGAGCCATACCTACGACCTTGATAACATCCGAAATGATACCGCGCAGGGTCTTCTTAGAAATGATGTCATTGAAATAGCCCACTTCATCCGGGATGATGCCATTGACAATGACGCGACCCACTGACGTGTCGACCATGCGGTCTTCCAGCTGTCCGTTGATCAAATCTTTTACAATCACTTTCACAGGGGCATGTAAGTCGCATCGTCCTTCATTATAGGCGATGATGGCTTCTTCAGGACCATAGAAAGTAAGGCCAGCGCCCTTGGCTCCTGGGCGAATCTTGGTTACATAATACAAGCCCAGCACCATGTCCTGAGAAGGAACGGTGATAGGAGCACCATTGGCTGGGTTCAAGATATTGTGGCTCTGGAGCATCAAAATCTGTGCTTCAAGAACAGCCTCATTACTCAAAGGAAGGTGAACGGCCATCTGGTCACCATCAAAGTCGGCATTGAAGGCAGTACAAGCCAAAGGATGCAGCTGAATAGCCTTGCCCTCGATCAGCTTAGGCTGGAAAGCCTGGATACCCAATCGGTGAAGTGTAGGGGCACGGTTCAAAAGCACCGGATGACCCTTCATCACGTTCTCCAAGATGTCCCAAATGACAGGCTCACGACGGTCGACTATCTTCTTGGCACTCTTCACCGTCTTGACGATACCGCGTTCGATGAGTTTGCGGATGATGAAGGGCTTGTAGAGCTCGGCAGCCATCAACTTAGGCAAGCCACACTCTCCCATCTTCAATTCTGGTCCAACGACAATTACCGAACGAGCTGAATAGTCAACACGTTTACCCAAGAGGTTTTGACGGAAACGTCCTGCCTTACCTTTCAGAGAGTCAGACAACGACTTCAATGGACGATTGCTCTCGCTCTTCACTGCACTGCTCTTGCGTGAGTTGTCGAACAAGGAGTCGACTGCCTCTTGGAGCATACGCTTCTCATTACGCAGAATAACCTCAGGCGCTTTGATTTCCATCAAGCGTTTCAGACGGTTGTTACGAATAATGACGCGACGGTAGAGATCATTCAAGTCGGATGTAGCGAAACGGCCTCCATCCAATGGAACGAGCGGACGCAGCTCAGGTGGAATCACTGGAACAATCTTCAGAATCATCCACTCGGGGCGATTGATATCCGTACTGGTACGGAAGGCTTCAACAACCTGCAAACGCTTCAAGGCTTCTGTCTTGCGCTGTTGGCTCGAGTCGTTGTTGGCACGGTCGCGCAACTCGTACGAGATAGAATCCAAATCCAGATTGGCCAGCAAATCATAGACTGCTTCGGCACCCATCTTGGCAATAAACTTATTGGGATCCGTGTCCTCCAAGCGATCATTGTTTGGATCCAGTTGATTGTCGATGATGTCTAAATATTCGTCTTCCGTCAGTAAATCCATGACATGTGATCCATTGACTTCGGCCCCATCAGCATCTTTACGTCCTTCCATGAGTCCTGGTTTGATTACTACATATTTTTCGTAGTAAATCACCGAATCAAGTTTCTTGGTTGGCATACCTAGCAAGTAACCAATCTTGTTAGGTAAGGAGCGGAAGTACCATATATGCGCTACAGGCACCACCAATTCAATATGTCCGGAACGCTCGCGACGTACTTTCTTTTCTGTGACCTCAACACCACAACGGTCGCAGACAATTCCCTTGTAACGAATACGCTTGTACTTACCACAAGCGCACTCGTAGTCTTTTGTAGGACCAAAGATGCGTTCACAGAATAAGCCATCCCGTTCGGGCTTGTACGTACGGTAATTGATGGTTTCTGGTTTAGTCACCTCACCGTATGAATTCTCCAGAATCTCTTCAGGAGAAGCCAAGCTGATGGTTATCTTCGTAAAATTATTTTTTACTTTTGTATCTTTCTTAAAAGCCATGTTCTTTATCTTTATTGTGTGAAAACAATCTATTCATTACTAATCGAGTTTCACGCTCAATCCGAGTCCACGCAATTCATGGAGAAGCACATTCAACGATTCTGGAATACCAGGTGTTGGCATGGAATCGCCCTTGACGATGGCCTCGTACGCCTTGCTGCGCCCAACAGTGTCGTCTGACTTGATGGTGAGAATCTCTTGTAACACATGACTGGCTCCGAAAGCTTCAAGAGCCCACACCTCCATCTCACCAAAACGTTGTCCACCGAACTGTGCTTTACCACCAAGTGGCTGTTGGGTAATCAAAGAGTAAGGACCGATGGAGCGTGCGTGCATTTTATCCTCAACCATGTGTCCAAGCTTCAAGAAATAGGTGACGCCCACCGTTGCAGGCTGGTCAAACCTCTTTCCAGTTTCTCCATCATACAGATGAGTAGAACACAAGTGAGGCAATCCGGCTTTGTCTGTCCATTCTGATAAATCATCCAATTTAGCACCATCGAAAATAGGTGTAGCAAACTTAACACCCAGCTTGCGACCGGCAGCACCAAGGATAGCTTCGAATATCTGTCCCAGGTTCATACGAGAAGGCACACCCAATGGGTTCAGCACCAAGTCAACTGGACGACCGTCTTCCAAGAATGGCATATCCTCTACACGGACAATCTTAGACACGATACCCTTGTTACCATGGCGTCCTGCGAGTTTATCACCCACACTAATCTTACGTTTCTTAGCGATGTATACCTTTGCCATCTGCAAAACGCCTGTTGGGAGTTCGTCACCGATAGAGATGGCAAACTTACGACGCTTCAATTCAGCATCAAGCAACTTGTATTTTCGGATATAATTGAGTATCAACGTCTGGATGAGGCCATTGGTATGCTCATCGTCCGTCCAATCGTTAGACTGAATTCCGTCATACTCCAGATTCTTCAAAGCGGCAGCTGTAAAATTGCTTCCCTTTGTAATAATCTCGGCACCCGTATAATCTTTCACACCTTGCGACTTCTTGCTCTCTGTCAAAGTCAACAACTTGTCTACCAGAATATCCTTCAAGTCTGTATTCTTGGCTTCGTACTCTTCGTCAATTTTCGCAAGAATCAGTTTATCACGCTTCTTGGTCTCACGTGTCTTGATGGCACGCGTAAAGAGTTTTTTGTCAATCACGACACCACTCAAAGATGGATTGGCCTTCAAAGAAGAATCCTTCACGTCTCCGGCTTTGTCACCAAAGATAGCACGAAGCAATTTCTCTTCAGGAGAAGGATCGCTCTCGCCCTTAGGTGAAATCTTACCAATTAAGATATCACCTGGCTCCACACGTGCACCTACCCTGATGACACCATTTTCATCAAGATCCTTGGTTGCTTCTTCACTAACATTAGGGATGTCGTTGGTAAACTCTTCCATGCCTCGTTTTGTTTCGCGGACATCAAGAGAATACTCATCAACGTGGACAGATGTCAACACGTCATCACGAACGACACGTTCGGAAATTACCACAGCATCCTCATAGTTGTATCCCTTCCATGGCATGTAAGCCACCAACATATTACGACCGAGCGCCAACTCACCGTTTTCAGTTGCGTAGCCCTCAGTTAAGATGTCGCCATCCTTCACACGTTGACCTTTCACACAAATAGGCCGCAAGTCGATGGTCATATTTTGATTGGTACGACGGAACTTGGGAATACGATATTCCTTCAAGGCTGGTTCGAAACTTACAAACTCTTCTTCCTCGGTGCGGTCATATAAGATACGAATGGTTGTAGCATCAACATATTCTATCACGCCATCACCTTCGGCAGTAATCATCGTACGAGAGTTTTCACACACCTGCTTCTCCAATCCTGTTCCTACGATAGGTGCATCATTGTGAAGCAAAGGTACGGCCTGACGCATCATGTTACACCCCATCAACGCGCGGTGACCATCGTCATGCTCCAAGAAAGGAATCAGCGCAGCAGAAACAGAAGCAATCTGCTGTGGAGAAACATCCATCAAGGCAACTTCGTCAGGATCTACTACTGGGTAGTCGGCATCTTGACGGCATTTAACATAGTCACGAATGAACGAACCATCTTTACGCAACGGAGCATTTCCCTGTCCAACAAGCAAATCTTCCTCTTCCTCTGCAGTCATGAACACAATATGATCATTGTTCATGTCTACTTTTGTATCCTTAACTTTTCGATAAGGAGTAACAATGAAGCCCATGTCGTTGATCTTAGCATACACGCAAAGTGAAGAAATCAAGCCAATGTTTGGTCCTTCAGGACTTTCAATAGGACACAAACGACCATAGTGTGTATAGTGTACGTCACGCACCTCGAAACCTGCACGTTCACGTGAAAGTCCACCAGGGCCTAACGCTGACAAACGACGCTTGTGAGTGACCTCAGCCAATGGATTGGTTTGATCCATGAACTGTGACAATGGGTTGGTTCCAAAGAACGAGTTGATTACGCTAGTGATGGTCTTGGCATTGATCAAATCAGTAGGCGTAAAGACTTCGTTGTCACGCACGTTCATGCGTTCACGAATGGTCCTACTCATACGGGCCAACCCAATAGAGAACTGATTGGATAATTGCTCACCAACTGTACGAACGCGTCGGTTAGACAAGTGGTCAATGTCATCCACCGTCGCGTTAGAGTTAACCAACTGAATCAAATATTTGATGATCGCAATGATATCATCTTTGGTCAACACACGGATATCCATGTCGGTATCCAGGCCCAATTTCTTATTGATACGATAGCGGCCTACTTCTCCCAAGTCATAACGCTTGTCAGAGAAGAACAAGTTATTAAATACCTCTCTGGCACTGGCGTCATCTACCGGGTCGGCATTACGCAATTGACGATAAATATAGGTAACCGCCTCTTTTTCTGAGTTGGAAGGATCCTTCGACAGCGTATTGAAGATGATGGCAAACTTGTTAGCCATCTCAGAATCCTTATGTAACAGGAGGGTCGAAGCACCACTATCCAAGATGTCTTGGACATTCTCAGCAGTGATTTCAGTTTCGCGTTCCATGATAACCTCATTGCGCTCAATGGACACCACGGATCCGGTATCCTCATCCACAAAGTCTTCATTCCAGCTCTTCAGAACACGTGCAGCCAGACGTCGTCCAACAGCTGCCTTCATGTTCTTCTTATTCACCTTTACTTCTTCAGCAAGATCAAAGATTTGAAGAATGTCTTTATCCGACTGATAACCTATGGCACGCAACAAAGTGGTAACGGGCAGTTTCTTCTTACGATCAATGTAGGCATACATCACATTATTAATGTCTGTTGCGAACTCAATCCACGAACCTTTGAACGGAATGATTCGGGCAGAGTACAGCATCGTACCATTGGCATGAACACCTTGGCCGAAGAAGACACCGGGTGAGCGATGCAGCTGAGAAACAACAACACGCTCTGCACCATTGATAACAAAAGTACCATTATCCGTCATGTATGGAATGGTACCCAAGAACACGTCCTGGATAAAGGTACCAAAATCTTCATGATCGGGATCTGTACAATAAAGTTTCATCTTCGCCTTCAAGGGCACACTATAGGTCAATCCACGCTCCAGACATTCTTCAATGGAATATCTAGGAGGATCGATAAAGTAATCCAAGAACTCGAGAACGAAATTATTACGCGTATCGGTGATAGGGAAGTTCTCGGCGAACACCTTATACAAACCGTCATTCTTGCGTTCCTCAGGTGGGGTTTCCAACTGTAAGAAATCCTTGAAGGACTTTAATTGCACATCGAGAAAATCCGGAAATGGAACCGGATTATGCACGCTTGCAAAATTAATTCTGTTATCAATGATTTTTGTAGCCATATATTTTATGATTGGGATAACATTCCCGTGAGCCAATTAGGATTTTGTCATCTTAAGACACAAAATGGTTAGGACATGCTTACTGAGCAAATCCTAACCACATTCGTAATAAAAGTAATTGGCACCGTATTACCTCTAAGGCTATACAGTACCAAATATTTAAGCTTACTTGAGTTCTGCCTTAGCACCGGCTGCTTCGATAGCCTTCTTCAAGCTCTCAGCTTCGTCCTTAGACAAGCCTTCTTTGATGGTAGCAGGAGCGCCGTCTACCAAGTCCTTTGCTTCCTTCAAGCCAAGGCCACAAGCTTCCTTCACAGCCTTTACAACCTGAAGCTTAGTAGCGCCAACCTCTGTCAAGACAACATCAAAAGATGTCTTCTCTTCAGCTGCTTCAGCTGCACCAGCAGCAGGACCAGCAGCTACAGCAACAGCTGCAGCAGCGGGCTCAATACCATACTCGTCCTTGAGGACTGTTGCCAACTCATTAACTTCCTTAACTGTCAAATTTACCAATTCTTCAGCAATAGCTTTAATATCTGCCATTTTATTCTAAAAATTTAATTTATTTTTTATCTAATTATTTACTGTTGATGTCATCCATGAATGAGCATCGTTGATTATTCAGGACGCTCGCCTAATGTCTTCAGCACGCCATGAATGGTGTTTGCACCCGATTGGAGAGCAGAAACAACGTTCTTTGCGGGCGATTGCAGCAGTGCCACAATCTCTGCGATAACTTCGTTCTTGCTCTTGAGAGCAGCCAGCTCAGCTAATTTATCAGCACCTACATAGATACTTTCTTCAGCATAAGCAGCTTTGAGGGCAGGAATTCCTTCCTTTTGATATTCCTTCAGTAGTTTAGCAGGCACATTGGCTGTCTGTGTGAACATCACAGCGGTGCTGCCTTTCAAACTATCGTACAAAGGTTCATAGTCAACATCAGATGCGTCGAAAGCTTTCCGCAGAAGCGTATTCTTCACAACAACCATCTTGATCTCGTTCTTGAAGCATTTGCGACGAAGTGCACTGGTAGCTCCAGCATTCAATCCTGTAAGGTCTACAAGATAGAAATGTGGAAACTCCTTAAGCTTCTCACCTAGTTCAACGATTATAGTATCTTTTACTTCCTTTTTCATTTTACAAAACTTTTAGAGTTATTCAACTGATTTAGGATCAATCTTGATACCCTTACTCATAGTGCTGGAAATAAAGATACTCTTGATGTACGTACCTTTTGCAGCAGTCGGTTTCAATTTGATAACCGTAGAGATAAACTCTTTTGCATTGCCATAGATTTGCTCTGCTGACATGCTCACTTTGCCAATGGAGGTATGTATAATACCAGCCTTGTCAACTTTAAAGTCTATCTTACCCTTCTTGATTTCTGAAACTGCCTTAGCAACATCCATCGTTACCGTACCACTTTTAGGGTTAGGCATCAAGCCACGAGGTCCGAGCACACGACCCAAAGGACCTACTTTTCCCATGCATGATGGCATTGTAATGATTACATCTACATCTGTCCATCCACCTTTGATCTTTTCGATATACTCATCCAGACCAACATAGTCGGCACCTGCTTCCTTGGCAGCTGCTTCCTGATCAGGAGTACAGAGGCAGAGAACACGAGTAACCTTACCAGTTCCGTGTGGAAGTGTAACAACACCTCGCACCATCTGGTTAGCCTTTCGTGGGTCTACGCCTAAGCGAACATCAATATCCAGAGATGCATCAAACTTGGTGGTGGTAATTTCCTTCACCAATTCTGAAGCTTCTTTCAATGTGTATGCCTTCCCTGCTTCAACCTTCTCAGCTACTGATTTCTGATTTTTTGTCAGTTTACTCATTTCTAATTGAAGTTTTAATTATTTCCAGGGAATTCCCCTTTTACAGTAATACCCATACTACGTGCAGTACCTGCAACAAGTCTCATTGCACTCTCAACAGTAAAGCAGTTCAAATCGGCCATCTTATCTTCAGCGATAGTACGTACTTGATCCCAAGTAACGGAAGCTACCTTCTGGCGATTAGGCTGAGCTGAGGCTGTCTTTAATTTTGCCATCTCCTTGAGCTGTACAGCTGCAGGAGGAGTTTTGAGAACAAAATCGAATGACTTGTCAGTATAGTAAGTGATAATAACAGGAATAATTTTCCCTACCTTATCCTGGGTTCTGGCGTTGAACTCCTTGCAGAATCCCATGATATTGATACCCTTAGAACCCAAAGCAGGTCCTACTGGTGGAGAAGGATTCGCAGCACCACCTTTAATCTGTAATTTGATTAATCCAGCTACTTCTTTAGCCATTTTTGTTAATATTTAATTTAATATATACGAAAGATAACCTAACGCCCGTAACTGCGTTAAGCCTCTTTTTCAACTTGCATAAAACTTAGTTCCAACGGAGTCTTACGTCCAAAAATCTTGACCAAGACCTTCAGTTTATGTTTCTCGGCATTCACCTCTTCGATGACGCCACTGAATCCACTAAAAGGTCCATCGGTTACCTTGACAACCTCATCAACCTCATAAGGAACTTCAATCCCGTTCATTATTTCGGTATCTTCGGCTTCGCCAAGCATACGATTGATTTCAGACTGGGGAACAGGCGATGGATTATCTAAACCTCCTAGGAATCCCAAGCAGTTGGGCATGAAACGCAAAGTATGTGCCACATCACCCACGAGGGAAGCTTCAACAAAAATGTATCCCGGGAGACTGATCTTCTCCTTTTCAACTCTCTTGCCATTACGCAAGGTTGCAAGTTTCTCCATCGGTATCAAAACCTGAGAGACATGCTGTTGTAACAACGTGTTGTGTTTGATTTCAGCTTCGATGTATTCTTTCAACTTGGCTTCTTTTCCACTTACAGCACGCAGTACATACCAATTTTTTTTTGTTTCTGCCATATCCTAATGATTTAACCTGGATAAACAATGCCCATCAAGTGCTGGAAGCACCAGTCCATACAGAACACAATCAGTGCAATGACTAGGGAAGCAGATAATACAACCACTGCACTGTGAGTTAATTCCCGGCTTGTAGGCCAAGTAGTTTTATGCGCAAGTTCATCATAGCAAGCTTTGCAGTAATTTACTACATTCTTGAAAAAACTTTCAATCTTCTTAAACATATGATTTTCTTTTTAGCACGGGTTGAAAGACTCGAACTCTCGACACCTGGTTTTGGAGACCAGTGCTCTACCAACTGAGCTAAACCCGTAAAAGAAGTCCCCGCAACCGCATTGCGGGAACTTTGTATGATAAACGAGAAAAGGTATGCCTTACTCGCTTGTGGTCAATTTACTTTACGTCGTCAAGAATCTGTGTGATCTGACCAGAACCTACGGTACGACCGCCCTCACGGATAGCGAAACGAAGACCTTCGTTCAACGCAACCTTGTAAATCAAGGTAACCTCTATCTCTACGTTGTCACCAGGCATTACCATCTCTACGCCTTCTGGCAGAGTGATTTCACCTGTACAGTCCATTGTACGGAGATAGAACTGAGGACGATACTTATTTCCGAATGGAGTGTGACGTCCACCCTCTTCCTTCTTCAATACATATATGGAAGCCTTGAAGTGATCGTGAGGAGTGATGGCACCTGGGTGTACAACAACCATACCACGTTTTACCTCATCCTTATCGATACCGCGGAGCAAAAGTCCTACGTTATCACCTGCTTCACCTTCAGAAAGAATCTTACGGAACATTTCAACGCCTGTTACAACAGACTTCTTATCCTCGCCAAGACCAAGCAACTGAATCTCGTCGCCAACCTTTACCTTACCAGTCTCAATACGTCCTGTTACAACAGTACCACGACCAGTGATAGAGAACACGTCCTCTACTGGCATCAAGAAAGGTTTGTCAAGGTCACGCTCTGGCTCTTGAATCCACTCGTCAACAGTGTCCATCAACGTCATCACGCTGTCAACCCACTTGTCAACACCATTCAATGCACCCAGTGCAGAACCACGAACGATTGGAGTATCCTCTTCGAATTCGTATTGCTCAAGAAGTTCGCGCAACTCCATTTCAACGAGTTCAAGCATCTCTTCGTCTTCTACCAAGTCACACTTGTTCATGAAGACAACCAAACGAGGAACGTTTACCTGACGAGCCAAAAGCACGTGTTCACGTGTCTGAGGCATAGGACCATCAGTAGCGGCAACTACAAGGATAGAACCATCCATCTGAGCAGCACCAGTAACCATGTTCTTTACATAGTCGGCGTGACCCGGACAGTCTACGTGTGCGTAGTGACGTTTAGCAGTTTCATACTCGATGTGTGAAGAGTTGATGGTGATACCACGCTCTTTCTCCTCAGGAGCATTGTCAATTTGGTCAAACGACTTTACATCCTCACCACCGAAACCCTTGTCATGAAGAGTTTTAGAGATGGCAGCTGTCAAAGTAGTCTTACCGTGGTCAACGTGACCAATTGTACCAATGTTAACGTGCGGTTTGGTACGTTTGAATTCTTCTTTAGCCATAGCTTTTCTTTTTTATTTATATAAATGAATAGTCAAAAGTTTTTTCTGTTTTTCTACAAAGGATCTATAAAATAGAACCGAAGTAGAGCTGTAACTGAGAGTTGAACTCAGGACCTCTTCCTTACCAAGGAAGTGCTCTACCACTGAGCTATTACAGCAGTGAGAGCGGAAAACGGGGCTCAAACCCGCGACCCCCAGCTTGGAAGGCTAGTGCTCTATCAACTGAGCTATTTCCGCAAAAACTTCTACTGAAGTGGGTAGTGATGGATTCGAACCACCGAAGTCGAAAGACAGCAGATTTACAGTCTGCCCCATTTGGCCACTCTGGTAACTACCCTTTTTTGTTTTTACAACTCGTACTTCCTTTTGTTGGAGAGCCTCTTGTCGGATTCGAACCAACGACCCCGAGATTACAAATCACGTGCTCTGGCCAACTGAGCTAAAGAGGCGATTCTATGCAGCCGTCAAACCACTCGCTTATGACGTGTTGTAAAACGGCTGCAAAGATAGGGATTATTTTTTAATCGCCAAAGCTTTTTTGATTTTTTTTTAATGCGCCCGCATTTTTTCTTTGTATTTGGAGATTTGAACGCGCATAGCATCTACACAGAGGTCAATACCCTCTTCAAATGTATCACAAGTTTTCTCCACAAACAATGTACTGCCAGGAACGGCTACCGTTATGGCTGTCTGCTTATTCAATGCAGTTGCTGGCTTGATTAATTTCAGTTGCACCTCTACTTTCTGAATATCTTCCAATGTTTTTTCTAACTTGCCTACTTTTTTTTCTATAAAGGCTTCCAATTTCTCGGTAGTGTCAAAATGAATTGACTGAATTTTAATTTCCATAATACCTCCTGTTATTTTTAAAAAGGTTAAGCTCTGGGATGAGCCTTCTCATAGACTTTTTTCAACTGCTCAAACGTCGTATGCGTATAGATTTCGGTTGTCTCCAGACTTTCATGTCCTAGCAACTTTTGCACGTTCTCAAGCCCTGCCCCATTGTTAAGCATCGTGGTTGCAAAGGTGTGTCTAAGCACGTGGGGTGTACGTTTCTTCAACGTGCTAACCAGTGACAGATGCTTCTTCACAAGATACCTTACTTGGTTATGGTTCATCCGTACACCGTTTCTGCTCAAAAAGAAGGCCTTCGACTTTCGCACAATTTGTTCGTTACGCTGATTCAAATACTCCTGAAGAACTTGATACAATTCATCACCGAATGGGACCAGTCGCTGTTTATTCCTTTTTCCCAGGACTTTAAACTGCCGGTTGACAAAGTCTACTGAAACATCATCCAACCCTATCAGTTCCGCCAACCGCATGCCTGTTTCATAAAAGGTAATAATAATGGTACGCGCGAGCGCATCTTGATAGCTGGTATCCCATGTGCTGGCATCCAGCAGCTCATCCATTTCTGATTCTTTCAAAAACTGCGGTAAGGGTTTACCCATCTTGGGACGTTCTATACGCAGGGTGGGATTGACCTGAACCAAGCCTCGAGAAAGGGAATAGCGATAGAGAGAACGCAATGCACTCAATCTTCTACAAATTGAAGTGGCACTGTTCCCACGATCCATCATATCCTCCATCCAACCGCGGATGATATCCGAGTCTACCGACTCCCATGTGATTTGATCCCCTAAGCCTTGAAAATAGCGTTCAAAGGCTCTCAGGTCATCGCCGTAGCTTTTAGCTGTAAGCTCTGATCGATTTTTCTCAAATCTCAGGTAGTTCAAAAAATCTTCTATCATGACGCCTTCCGTTGAAGTATTGCATCTGAAGCTTCATTCTCTCGAAAGAATGTATGTCCTCTCAAAGAGAGCAGCATCAGATTTTGCAACGAAAATAAGGAAATTAATTTAAACTACCAAATTTTTTAGAAGATTTTACTCTTCTGCGTCGCGCAACTTCTGTATGTAGATGGCACGTTCCATCTTCAGGCGCTTCAAAACCGACGGCTTGTTGTACTGCTGACGAGCACGCAACTCTTTAGACACACCGGTTTTATCGAATTTTCTCTTGAATTTTTTAAGAGCCCTTTCGATGTTTTCACCATCTTTTACTGGTACGATAATCATGTTGTTCTTTTTAATTGTTTATAGTTTATTATGTTGCATGGTGACATCACGCCACCAAATGCGGGTGCAAAATTACGACTTATTTATCAAACAGCCAAGTTTTTAGATTACATTTTATTCTCATTCCACACGGATCTTTCACATAGAAAAGGTCGTTTGCTGTCAAATTCTATCATGCTCTTTTGTTTCAACAACAAATAAAATCAATGAAAGTGAATCAGACTGTCTGAATTAATGAACGCTGGCGTTCTCCGAATGAAAGTGAATTTGACAAAGACGCACAACATGTTTATGTTTATGTCGACATATTTACTTCATCCGCAGAACGCTTGCGTTCATTATCTTGTTTAGTTGATTCGCTTTCATTGGCTTTCATTCGTTGTTGAAACAATATTGCCCTTAAATGAAAGAGTCAAGTTGGTAGATTCATTTTTTTCCAATTGACATCATTCATGTTGTCTAAATCAGGCGCCAATAAACGGTAAAGTGTTTTTTATCTGAAGCATATACCACTTTGATTTCGAAATTATGTCCTTTTGGGATTCTTGACTTTAAATTATTAGCTATATTGATGGCGTCCAAAGCACTACTACCTTGTCCCGCGCTGTTCCACCTCGGAGAAGCTGCGCCACCACGTGTTTGCGTGTCAGCATCATCGTTTGCAACAATGTTTGCGCAAGTCCAAAGCAAATCGTATTCATCCTCCGTCAATGATGAATATTTGTTTTCTTGGGTATCATACATAACATACCCTACCTGCTCATTGGAGGACGTAAGCCGATTGACTACTAATACGACCATGTTCGAAAGATCTCCTTGGGAATTAGCCGCCTGATTTAAATCGCTTGTAGGAAGCGAATCCATTTGTTCTTGCGTACATCCACATAAGAGGGTTACCACCGCTAATAAATACATAAAAATGTGCTTTTTCATATAGGCCTCACTTTCATTTTATTGTTTGGAAGGTTCTTCCTAACCATTCCTTTCTTTATAAAAGATAAACACATGGAAGAAAACCGCCGCCGCAATCAAGTGTTTGTAAACATTTTCTTTGCAAATATACTATTTTTTTTAATTTGCATTCTTTTTTATTTATTTTTTGCGCAAGCTGTTTTCTTTTCTTTCTATTCACAAGTCACCTCCCTATTTCAACGAGAAGACCACCTGTACATCTGTGCTGATTTCGTTTTGGCCGGTTGGAACTGTCGCCATGTCGTTAGCGCTGTACTCAGCTTTTGCACGATTACTCAACAAGGCGGACGAAACTTCGCCTCCGCCGTTTTCTACAATGGTAACCACCTTGCCCAACTTCCTGCCACATAATACCGCATACTGTTCGGCCTTTTCATGCGCTTTGCGATAAGCCAGTTCCCGACTTTTCTTGAACAAATCTGTTTTCTGGTCGATGTCAAAGCTGATTTCATTGAGTTCCACGTTGCTGGTGGCTGCCAACTTATCCAACAACGTAGAAAGGCGTCCACCATCTTTGACAATATTCCTGACGGTAATCTCGACGTTTTGCTGTGCGCTCTGTCCCAAGAGTACACGCCGACCGTTTCTGTACTCATAGTCAGCTTGATAACTGAGGGCGGTTGTCTTCAGGTTTTTAATGTCAATTTTCTCCTCCTGCAAGATTTTGGTTATTGCTTTCAGCGTCTGATCGGCCAGCTTCTTTGCTTCTTGGGTGGTTGATGCCGTATGGGCGAAGCTGACGTTAATCTGCGCCATGTCGGGCCGCGCCCATACGGTTCCCGTCCCCATGACGGCAACTGTATTTTGCTTTTCTCCAGAACTGGTGCTACATGAAACCAGTGAGAGGCCCATCAGAGCCATACCCACGGCGTACATTGTCATTCGTTTCATCTCGTTTTTCGTTTTTAAAGTTTATACTATAGGTGCATGCTTTTCACTTCTTCGGTAAAAAGCAGTGCGGTGTTAATCAGCGCTAAATGTGAGTAAGCCTGCGGAAAATTACCAAGTTGCTCTTTGGTTTCAAAATCCAGATCCTCGCTGAACAGCCCAAGATGGTTCGAATAAGTGAGCAACTCGTCGAACAAGCTGCGAGCTTCCTCCTTCTCACCCGTGACGAACAAAGCCCGAATCAACCAAAACGTGCAGATGGTAAAGGCCGACTTGGGCTGTCCGAAATCGTCTTCCACGTTGTATCGGTACATCAAGCCATTGTGGAAGAGTGCCTTCTTGATGGCTTTTACCGTTTTATGGAAGTAGATGTCGTCGGCATCAATAAAGCCATAATGCTCCATGAGCAGCAATGAAGAGTCGAGCGAGGTGCTACCATATGCTTGCGTAAAGCTCTGCAACTGCTCATTCCAGCCGTTCGTCCACACGTCTTCTTTCACCTTATCGGCCTCTTCACGCCAGCGTTTTGCGTAGTCGTACTTCTCCAAGAGCGAGGCAATTCGCACCCCACGATCCAATGCCACCCAGCACATTACCTTTGAAGAAACAAAGTGCTGAGCCTCGCCACGAATCTCCCAGATACCCTTATCGGGTTTACGCCAGTCGTCTATGACAGTTCGCATGATATTCTTCACCATGTCCCAGAGATTCTCCACATCGTCTAATGAACCGGGAATCAGACTGAAATACTGGTAAATCAGATTCATGAGGTAGCCAAATGAGTCGTTTTGCTTCTGATGATAGGCCGCGTTACCGATTCGCACGGGCTTTGAATTGAGGTATCCGGAGAAGTGGTCCAGATGTTCTTCCACCAAGTCGCGCTCTCCCCTGATGCCATACATGATTTGAAAACCGTTATGATTGCCCACGAAGGTAGACTCCACGAACCGCATGAAGCGCTTTGCAGAACGGGTATGTCCCAGGTTGATGTGCGTCTCAATGGTCATTGATGCGTCCCTCAGCCAACAAAAGCGGTAATCCCAATTGCGCACTTCTCCAGGCGTTTCGGGCAGGCTGGTGGTCAAAGCCGCCAGCACGGCACCATTGTAAAAGGACAACAGTTTTAGGGTTAAGAAACTTCGCTCGATGACATCGTTATAGTGAGTGAACTTTTTTGTCATGTTTGACCAGTTCAACCAATAGACCAACGTACGACAATAATCCATCTTCTCCCGTTCAAGATCTATCTTAACCACCTTCTCATTGGATGCCAACAAGAAGAATTCATCTTTTTCAAGTTCGAAAACAACTCCATCCAAGACATCCTGCAACGGGAGGGAAGAATACAGATACTGTCGGTCTTTGCTGTTGGATGACGACATTGATTCGATATATTGCTCCGTCATGTTATAGATGGTCTTACCACGGGCATAGTCAGGACGCGGTTGATAGTTGACTGCAAACTTTGGATGCCCGCTGAGTAGCCGGATATACCGGTACACCTCAGCCGGGTTGTAGTTTTCATCACTATGATCCTTTCGGTAACAAGGCATGAAATCAACGACAGCGAAAGCACCTTCTTCCGAGGTGAATGTCGTCGACAATATATTGGTATGCGGTATATAGGCCTGTGTCACTTCGTACTCTTCTCCTACTTCAAAGCCAAACGACCCTCCCTTTTCTTGATCCAACAAAGATGCAAAGACCGAAGGAGAGTCAAAATTAGGCATACAAAGCCAGTCTATCGAGGCACGGTCAGAGACCAATGCCGCCGTACAACTGTTGCCTATCACGCCGTAGTTTAATTTCATATTTTGATTGGTTGTCAGTTTGTTTTAGATAATGTTTCGACAGTCAAATTAGTTTTAAACCAAGCATTGACTGCTTTTTATAGATGAGTTAATCAAAGCCTTGCTCAGCACAAGCCTCATGTTCACGACAGCAAATTGTTCAAGAAAGGCAGTACATCTTTCTGTCCCAACAGATTATAACGGGCATCATCACAAGCATAACCCACCTTGATGGTCACCGCTTTTTCTGGCAAAGCTCTGAACATGTCCTCATCGGTCACGTCATCACCAATGGCTAAGATGAAATCATAAGAACGTTGATTCAAGATACGTTGTACTTCCGAGCCTTTTGAATATTCGGTAGGCTTTACCTCCACAATCTTGTTGCCTCGCATAATCTGGAGGTTATTTTGAGAGCATATAGGTATCAAGGCATGCATCAACTGTTGCGCCCTAAACATCCCTATCCAATTGTCCACCTTACGATAATGCCATGCCACGGCCGTAGCTTTAACTTCCAGACGCGAGTTAGGTGTTTTGTCCTCAAATTCTCGAAGGATGTTCATGAGTCGTTCGTCCCATGCCTGTGGCTCCACATTCTCGTGCCACACGCCGTTTTCCTTATAGAACGCACCATGCTCGGCCGCAAACGACAGCGGCAAGTCGCCCAACCACTTATCAAGTGTACGGTGATCGCGACCACTGTTGATGACCACCGTATTGCGTTCGTCATCACACAGTTTCCGCAACATGTTCTTCACCTCGGTGGTGGGAGATGCTTTTTCAGGATCTCTACGGAAAGCAGCCAATGTACCGTCATAGTCCAACATGATAAGTCTATGTTTGCTGGCATTGTACTTTTGCTTGATGTCCGAGAATACTTTCTTAGAGATATATTTCTTCATGAGCGTTTCATTGCGCTCAATAACTTCTTTCCACGCATCTACAAAGTCGCCTGCCCATTTCTTAACGCTCTGCTTACCAACAATGTCTTGCATGTTCTGCAGTCGTTCTTTCTGCTCCTCTTCAGGCATTTCCAGCGCCTCGCAGATGGCCATGCTAATCTGGTCGGTATCATTTGGGTTGATTTGGATGGCATCCGAAAGTTCTGAAGACGCACCAGCCATCTCGCTCAATATCAATACACCAAGGTCATTGTCTTTCGTTGCGACATACTCCTTAGCCACCAAATTCATACCATCACGCAGCGGAGTGACCAAAGCGACATCAGCCAACTTGTACATCGCCACCAAATCTTCGAAAGGAAAAGGGTGATAGTAATAACATACTGGTGTCCAACCGATGCCTGCATATTTGCCATTGATGGCACCAATGCGCTCATCAATGCGCCGTTTCATCTCAGCATAACTGCTCACTTTGTCGCGCGAGGGCACAATAATCATGGCCAACGTCACCTTATTTTGATACTCAGGATGCTTTTCCAAGAACGTTTCAAAGCCCACCAGCCGATGCAAGATGCCCTTACTGTAATCCAATCGGTCTACGGATAAAATGATTTTGTGTTTACCAAACTGACTCTTCATACGTTTTATGGCATCCTTCACAGGGCGCTTCTTTGGAGCATCATGATACAACTCGTAGTTGATGCCCATTGGTAAGGCATCCACATGCACAGCACGTCCGTCTACCATGACCTCGTTCAACTTGAATTCAAGATGCAAGGTACGCTCCACGGCACTGATGAAATGTCGCATGTAGTCGTGGGTATGGAAAGCAATGAAATCGGCACCCAGCAGTCCTCTCAACAAGTTACGACGTTCGGGCAACACCCTAAATAACTCGTATGAGGGGAACGGAATATGATGAAAATAGCCTATCTTCAACGATGCCTTCCCATCACGCAACATCCCAGGCAACAACATCAGCTGGTAATCCTGCACCCATATCATGCTATCGTCATCAATATGTTTGAGCACCTCCTTGCAGAACAGTCTGTTCACGTCCTGATAGGCCTGCCAAAAACCTCTACGGTACTTGGAGAACTCGTAGAAATAGTGGCACAGCGGCCAGATGGTACTGTTGCTGTACCCCTCATAATAATTATTGTATTGGGTTGCACTCAAGAACACCGGGTGATAATTGAATTGCTCCAACTCTTCCTTGATTTTCTTTTCATCGGCCTTCCGCTTCAAACAAACGCCCGGCCATCCTATCCAATGCTGTTCATAGGATGTTTGCAATGAGTTCAAGCCCGTTGCCAAGCCGCCTTCACTACGTTCAAATTCAAAATGTCCTTCACTAGTTTCCTTTGCCTTCACGGGCAAACGATTCGACACGATAAACAATTTTTTCCGCTTCATATTCCTCTGTTTTAGGTGCCTAAAACATGAGTAGCGACAACAGCTACCTACATTTCACGCTTTAGGCTGTTATGCAAATATACGAAAAATATGGCAAAAGTCGAATGGTTGTGCAAAAAAATGGCATTCTAAATGTGTTACGTCATGAAATAAAGAAATACCACTGTAATTAATAAATTAGTCTTATCAGTGAATACTTCCCATATACAAGTTTATCATTTGTCCCTTATATATTATCTTTAAGTACAATCAGGATTTTATTTTCCAACCTATACCGATGTGTTGTTGCCCAGCACGTGTGGTGTTAGCGGTAAGCACCAATGGTGCGGAGGGCTAACACCCTTGTAATATATTACTGGTGTACGGGTAATTTATGGTTTAAAAAGAACTATACTACCATAAGAAAACAAATCTTATTTGGTTAGGAGGCTTACTTTTACAAAGACAACACAATACTATCTATTGAAAAGAGATTCAGTATAAGGAATATGTTGTTTAAGTTTTAGCAAACGATAATATTAATCATTAAAGTGTGAAAAATAGAAATAGACTTGACAATTACCCGCTTAAAATTAGTAATAGGTCACTACCACTGAATAGCCACCTTTTACGCAAACGATTACCAAACAATATAAAAAAATGAAAAATAATTTGCAATATTCATTCTCAATATATATATTTGAAAGCAAATAATCAAGTAAATTATAAAGATTAAACACATTGCAGCTGTACAGTGAAAATACAGTGAATAAATCACATAAATCTAACAACAATTTATTAACTCTAAACATTTAAAAGTATGAAGAAATTTTTTTTAGTGGCATTGCTTGCATTAGCAATATCACCAGCATCAGCAAAAAACATCGTTGAAGTACACACTTCTTGTGGGAAAACCGCTCACATTGATACAAGTAGAGGGTCAATGGAGCAAGTAATGGAACAAGTAATGTTGATAGAAGAAACTCTCTGTGGATAATCCGTAAAACAGACCTACAAAGGTTGGTTCTATAATTACCGATTTGCTACTATCCTTAATTACGAGTATAGTCAGCCCTCTATATTTTTCATTTATCTACAGTTTTTTATACTACTTTTTATGTGTACATACTTTTGTAGTCCTTCAAGAAGAAGTCTAAAATTTGTTCTAATGAAAAAAACAAAGGAATTTATAGAACCAACCATAAAAACATACTCATCACTAGAATTTGATCTTGAAATATTCAAATTTAGTACTTACCAATATGAAGAAAAACATAATCTTACTTATTCTTCTCGTCAGCACGACTTGTCTATCTGCCCAAACACTGGACTTCTCGAAATTAGAAGGGCGATGGGATTCGACAAAAACGGTGCAATATGAATCTGCACAATATCAGATAACCTATGAATACAAGTATGCAAAAGACGCAAAGTATCCTGATGCAAAACGTACGGCAGTAACAATTCTAAGAATCGGTACGCAACACAATATGTTCATTGACTATGGACAACTTACCTTCGACTCTATCTCCGCGTCAATTGCAAGAGGGGAATCTCAGGCAACTTCATCGGGTCCTAAACTTATCGGAGCATTGAAAAGCATAGGCTTACGCGAACTCATCCTGCTGAATAGAGAGACTAAAAAAGAGTTTATTCAATGCAAGGCAGGAGGACTTCAAAGGTATCAATATGAAGAAGATACTCCTCAACTGAAGTGGGAATTACTGCAAGGAGACAGTACTATTGCCGGATATCAGTGTCAGAAGGCAAAGACAAGGCTCTTTGGGCGTGATTACATAGCTTGGTATGCACCTGATGTAGAGTTGCCATACGGACCTTATAAGTTCTATGGATTACCTGGACTCATCTTTAAAGTGCAGGACACACAGAACAACTTCATTTTCACCTTGACAGGATTACAGAAGGTAAAGAGCTATACTCCGACCTACATGTACGACAAAAGTGCTGTGACGAAGAGTACCCGAAAGACTGTCAGACAAATGTATAAGAACTATTGTGCCGACCCTATAAAAGCCTTAACAGGAGATGGAAGCATTACCGTATCGGCTGATGTTGCAGCAACAGTGAATGCAAAGCCTTACAATCCGATAGAATTAGAATAACATCTTGCGACGGATACTTCTTTTATTCTACCTCCTTACCACCTCTTTCACCCTTTTTGCACAGCAGAAGGAAGCGCTGGTACAGCTGACGATTGAGGTCAGGGACTCTGCCAGCCTCCAACCATTATCTGACGTAATGTGCCGCATAGTAAGCCCAAAGGGCAAGATGCTAAGCTATAAGATTGCTGACGGAAGGGGCAACCTCAGCCTCACAGCACACCATGAGGATGTACTAATGTTCACACTCATTGGTTACAGTAAACGGAAAATAAACGTAGCTGACATCCATCAGACTACAAATCAGCCAGCTATTATCCTACTGTCTTCCAAGCCGGTGGAACTAAAAGAAGTCGTCGTAAAACTATCTCCCATAAGAAAACAAGGTGACACACTGGTCTACAATGTTGGTTCTTTTCTGCAGAAGGGTGACCGTCATTTAGAGGATGTACTCAAAAAACTACCGGGAATCAAGGTTTCTGAAAACGGTTCAGTGTCTTATCAAGGTCGTGCAATCAATCGGTTTTATATTGAAGGACAGGACATGATGGGCAACAACTATACTCAAGCAACCCGCAATATGCCTATTAATGCGGTGCGTAATGTCGAAGTTTTGGAGAATCATCAACCTGTTAAGATGATGCAAGGACGCAAACCATCAGAATCAGCAGCATTAAATATCCGCCTTGACAAGAACCACAAGGCTCGTCCTTTTGGGGAGATTACTGGTAGCTTAGGCGTCAAACCCACTGTTTGGGACAATCAGCTGTTTCTCACACAGGTGATGAAACATTCGCAAACACTTGTTTCTGCCAAGATGAGTAACACGGGAAAAGACCTTTCTAAGGAAACTAAAGAACACATTGATGTCTATAATCTCGATGCATACGAGCCACTTCCACAGGGTGTTCTGCAAGAAGACGTAAGCCAAGAGGCTCTCCCACAAGAGCGATACTTACAGAACAAGTCTTATAGCGCAGGTTTTAATAATATCATTACACTATCGAAAGACATAACACTACGCAGTAACATTCTTCTTTATGAGGATCATGCTGGATATAATCAGTCGACTACAAACTATTATGGAGGACTTACTCCTATCATGTTGGAAACGTCAGAATGGATGAAGCAACGCATATTTCGCATCGTACCAACACTGAAATACGAAGAAAATAGCACGCATAGATTCTTTTCTGACGAACTTAAATACTCCTTTGGACGACAGACAACCGAAAATCAAGTAGTCACGAATGGTATTGGAATTACTGAACAGATACGTATAAAACCGTCTTATATCAAGAACTATCTGTCTTCTTCCTTCAAATTAGGGAAAAGTATGCTGCAAATCCACTCGCTCCTTAGATACACTGACCGTAGGGAAGAACTATCAACTGCCTCTGATTCCATACCACTCTATAATGTTACAGAATGCTTTGCAACACGGTCAACTATGACCAGAAACAGTCTCACAACTTCAATCCCTACACTCGGAAATGATTTGGACATATCTTTACGAGCTTATTACAGGAATAACTCGTACAATTATCAAGGTGATATCTATCATCGTACATTCAAACTACAAGGTGAACCAGGCTACACATGGAAATATACAAAGCAAAGCTATGTTAGCTTTGGACTTCCTATTGAATGGACAAGAATCAGCCTTTCAGAGAAGAACAACAAACTGTCTGCACGCTACTTCATAGCATTCAAACCCTACTTGACATTACAACAAGTACTGACGAGCAAACTGACAGTAAACCTATCTTCCTCAATCTCTACAGATGACAACTCTCTTGATTTCTATGCTTTGAAGCCTTTAAGAGAGGGATACAGAAACATACAGGTTACAGGAAATGACATTTATAAGTCTACCCACCTATACACTTCGCTCCATTTCCGCTATCGTAATCTCGCAACGATGCTCTTTGCAAACCTTTCACTTACCTACTCTGATACAAGAAGCGAGGCTTATTGCAACTATGAGTACAACGATTCAATGACGATTATGAAGTGGGTAAGAGGCAGTAACCACCGGCATAACATTGCTATAAATGCTATGTTGGATAAGACTTTCATCCCCATAGGCGTTTCCTTAAAGTTTGATGCGACATATAACAGAGATTCTTATCTTGTTTCACAATCAGGTGTTATGGTCAATAACCATTCTCATCACGCTTCAGGAACGCTCACCACAAGTTTCCAAAAGATATCTTGGCTGCGCCTATCAGCCGCTTTTACAGCTAAATATTACTGGGAACAGAGTAGTATCATGAAGTTGGATGTTCTTTCGTCCTATACAACCAATGCAGCTCTTTACCTCTTCCCTACAAAGAAGTTGGAACTAAAAATGAAGTTTTATAATCTGACAAACGAAGTTATGGATGGACATTACCATACATGTAGCCTATTAGATGGAGACTTCAACTACAAAATTAATAATGTGTGGGAGCTGGGAGTATCTGGGACAAACCTATTAAACAGCAAATCTTACAGTATTACGCAGAATACAGGTATCAATACTTTCAACACATTCCTACCTTTACGTGGACGTGAATTACTACTCCGCATACAGCTGAGATTGTAATAACATCAGCATCTTCTACAAACAGTTTACTCGCACACTACCGATACTTGTAAATAATTTTCCGACAACTCAAAACCAATACATGCTCTTTTAGCTTCTAAAAGATGCCTAATTAACTTGCAATAGGTGCCCTTTTGAGGCCTAACTAACGCCCTTTTGAAGCCCAATTAAGCACCTTTTAATTTACTGTTTGGTAACTAATTGATTCTCTGTTGATTGCAAACTTGCTTTTAAAACGTATTTTTATCATTATTTGTAGAGGAATTATCTGAAAGTATGTAATGATTTTTCAAATCATTATCTATTAAATTAGCTATTGCTTATCGCTACAAATAACAAGTCCACTCGTCAACTTCAAAACTCGTAAACTATCAATTAGAGACTCCTAATTAGTCATCCCTCAAGAACTCGACTTACAACCAGCAAAAGGTATTGGATAACACCA